>NZ_CALSAN010000006.1:0-173759 GCF_943372915.1 Ferrovibrio terrae
AGGTTTTTGACTTCAAGCAGCTTCGGGCTGGTCATGTTACTCACCGGAGCTTCGGGTTGAGGGCATCGCGCAGCCAGTCGCCCAGCAGATTGACCGCGAGCACCAGAACAGCGAGGACGATGCCGGGGAAAATGGTAATCCACCATTCGCCGGAAAACAGGAAATCGTTGCCGATGCGGATCAGCGTGCCGAGCGAGGGCTCGGTCGGCGGCAGGCCGACGCCGAGGAAGCTGAGCGTCGCCTCGGTGATGATGGCGAGCGCCAGGTTGATGGTGGCAATCACCAGCACAGGGCCCAGCACGTTGGGCAGCACATGGCGAATGGCGATCAGCGGGCCGGGCAGGCCGATGACGCGCGCCGCCTGCACATACTCCTTGCTCTTCTCCACCAGCACCGAACCGCGCACGGTGCGGGCATACTGCACCCAGTAACTGAGCCCGATGGCGACGACCAGCACGGCCTCGGCGAAATCGGAATGCCGCGCCTGACCCAGAATGCCGCGCGACACACCATCCACCAGCAGGGCGATCAGGATCGCCGGGAAGGACAGCTGCACATCGGCGACCCGCATGATGAAGCTGTCGACCGCGCCGCCGAGATAACCGGCGACAAGGCCGAGCGTGATGCCGACCGTCATGGCAAAGATCACCGCCATGAAGCCGACGACGAGCGAAATGCGCGAGCCATACATGATGGTCGACAGCAGATCGCGGCCCTGGTCGTCGGTACCGAGCAGGTATTTCGCCTCGCCGCCGTCTTCCCAGGCCGGCGGCTTGAAGGCATCCGACAGCTCCAGCGAAGCCAGATCGAAGGGATTATGCGGCGCCAGATACGGCGCGCCGAAAGCGCCGATGATGAAAATCGCCGTGATCAGCGCCGACACCATGACCAGCTTGGAGCGGGTGAAGCTCCAGTAGATGTCGCTGTCAGACGCCTTGCGCCAGAAATCGATGACGCGTGCAGTGGGCAGCATCATTTCGCACCTGCCTTGGCGCCCGAGCTGCGCAGGCGGGGATCAACCACGAAATAGAGGATATCGACGATCAAGTTGATCATCACGAACAGCATGCCGATCGCCACCAGGTAGGCGGCCATGACCGGGATATCGACCGCCTGCACCGACTGCAGGAACAGCAGGCCGACGCCGGGCCAGGAGAACACCGTCTCGGTGATGATGGCAAAGGCGATGATCGAGCCGAGCTGCAGGCCGGTGATGGTGATGACCGGGACCAGGGTATTCTTCAGCGCATGGCCGAAATGCACCGCGCGGTTGGTCAGGCCGCGCGCGCGGGCGAATTTGATGTAGTCGGTACGCAGCACTTCCAGCATCTCCGAACGCACCAGCCGCATGATCAGGGTCATCTGGAACAGGCCGAGAGTGATGGATGGCAGGATGACCGCCTTCCAGCCGCTGACGGTAAGAAAACCGGTGCTCCACATGCCGAGCTTGACCACATCGCCGCGGCCGAAGCTGGGCAGCCAGCCGAGCAGCACGGCGAAGATCAGGATCAGCAGGATGCCGATCAGGAAGGTGGGCAGCGAGATGCCGATCAGCGACACCGTCATCATGCCGCGGCTGAGCCAGTGGCGTGGATACAGGCCTGAGAAAACGCCCATCGGGATGCCGACGCAGAGCGCGACGATCATGGCCACGACACTGAGTTCCAGCGTGGCGGGCAGGCGCTCGAGGATCATCTTGCCGACTGGCTCGGCGGTGCGATAGCTGAGGCCGAACTTGCCCTGCACGGCATTGCCGACGAAGCGAGCGAAACGGACGGGTGTGGGGTCGTCCAACCCCAGGCTCTTGCGCAGTTCAATCCGTTGCTCGGCGGGCAGATCCTGGCCAGCAATGATGGCGACCGGGTCGCCAACGTAGTTGAACATCGCAAAGGCAATGAAGGCCACCGCAAGCATAACAAGCGCGGCCTGCACCAAACGGCGAATGATAAACGCGATCATGGGGGCAATCTGGAAACGGAGGGCGGCCCGAGTGTCTGGCCCGGGCCGCCCATCACCAGTGTATGGCTTACTTCATCTTCACGAAGCGCAGCGGGAAGTAGTTATCCGAGAGCTGGACAAGGTCGACATTGTCCTTGGCAGCCCAGACCACGACCTGCTGATGCAGCGGAATGTAGGCGAAGTCGTCGAGATAGATCTTGGTGGCTTCCTTGATCATCGCGTCGCGCTTGGCCTTGTCGGTTTCCTGCTCGATCTTGTCGGCCAGCGCATCGAACGCCTTGTTCGAATAGCCGCCGGCATTGAACAGGCCCTTGCCCGATGCCTTCGACGGGGTCTGGATGAGCGACTCAAAGACGTTGTGCACGTCGTAAGTGGCGCCCGGCGACCAGCCCAGCATGTAGAAGGAGATCTGCGGCGACTTCTCAATGTCAGAGGCCGTGCGCAGGATCTGGGCGAAGTACTTGGCGCGGGTCTGCGCAACCAGGTTGATCTTGATGCCAACCTTGGCCAGCATCGCCACGGTCGCCTGGCAGATCGCTTCGTCGTTGACGTAGCGGTCGTTCGGGCAATCCATGCGGGTCTCGAAGCCATTCGGATAGCCGGCTTCCGCCAGCAGCTTCTTCGACATTTCCGGATCGAACTTCGGACGCAGATCGGCGGCCTGGTCGTAACCGTTCAGGCCGGTGCCGATCATCAGGGCGCTGGGGCGCGACTGGCCGCGCATGACGGTGCGCTTGATCGCCTCGACGTCGACGGCACGATAGAACGCTTCACGGACCCTCTTGTCCTTGAACGGGTTCTTGCCCTTGACGCTGGTATCCGGCAGTTCGTCGAGCTGCTGGTTGAAGCCCAGGAAGACGATGCGGGTTTCCGGCGCCTCGAGAACCTTGCGGCCCGCGGTACGCTTGATGCGATCGGTATCCTGCGGCGGCACGGTGTAGACCATGTCGACTTCACCTGACAGCAGGGCGGCGATGCGGGTGGCATCGTTGGCAACGCGCTGGAAGATCACCTCGGTGAGGTTATGCTCCGGCTTGTCCCACCAGGTCGGATTCGGCTCCAGGATGGTACGCACATCCGGTTCGCGCAGCTTGAGCTTGAACGGGCCCGTGCCATTCGAGTTGCGGGTGGCGAAGTTCTCTTCGTTCTTCGTCATGTCCGCGGTGAACTGGGCGTTGTTCTTCTCGGCCCAGGACTTCGACATGATGCCGATCTGCGACAGCTTGTCGTTCAGCAGCGGGTCGGGATACTTGGTCTCGATTTCCACAACGGTCTCGCTGACCTTGCGGACTTCCTTCACCGACACGAAGTTGCCGGCAACATTCGAGCCCTTGCCGGCAGCGCGGCCATAGGAGAACACCACGTCATCGGCGACGAAGGGTTCACCACCATGGAACTTCACGCCCTGGCGCAGCGTCCAGCGCCACACGGTCGGGCTCGGCATTTCCACCTTGGTGGCGAGCGCCGGCTCGAGCTTCAGGTTTTTGTCGCGACGGAACAGCCCCTCATACATGTTGAGGTTAAAGCTGAGCAGGAACGTCTCGTTGCGGGCATATGGGTCCATTGAGTTGACGTCACCGTCATTGGCCCACTTGAACGTCTTGGCCGCGGCCGGCTGTGCGCCGAGCAGAGCAACCGTGGCAACTGCTGCGACCAGCGTCGCCTTCAAGAACTTGCTTCTTTGCATCGTCCCCTATTCCTTCTCCCAAACGGTGATATCAGCCCGTATTTTTCAGGCCGTAAGCTGACAAGTCCGCCCCCGCGGTCCTTGCAGCGCTGCCGGATCATAGGCGGCCAGACGTATATACGTCTACACCTGACTGTAAAAACATCATGGCCAAAAAACTGCCCCAGTGCCTGCCGTTAAGGCAGCCGATACTGGGGTGGAACAGCAAGGTTAATCGGACCAATTCCGCGCAGATTGGTCCGTGTTTTTGTTGCTGCCGTCTTGGCGATTCTTGCGTCGGCAACTACTGCAGGCGTCGTGCCAGCGAGACCACGTCCCTGCCCTTCACGATCCGGCGAGCCGGCATCACGATGGTGCAACCTTCGGCCGGCGCGCGGATTTCCTCGGTGCCATCGGTGGCAATCAGGGCACCGCCCGGCAGGTCTTCAAAGCCGATGAAATTGGCGGCGAAATGGAACTGGTCCGTCTTCGCCACTTTCACGTCGGTGACCTCGTAGCGCTTGGCCGGACCTGACTCGGGTTTGTATTGCGCTGCGAGATCGGCGGGGATCAGGCCGTAGAAATCGAGGAAGCGCATGGTGATCGAGATCGCGATCTCGCCGCTGCTGCGCGCAAAATGCTGACCACACTCAACCACTACTGCAAGCGGACTGGCATCGGGCCTGCCGAAAGCATCGTACTGGATCAGCGGTCGGCCGGGATGCTTCACGCCGGGCAGGATCACATGATGCAGGGGCGAGTGCAGGAAGCGCGTCAGCGGGTCGAGCTTGGCATGCGGCTCGTAGATCAGCATCGACGGCACCGCATAGGATGTCGAGTGCAGATCCAGCAGACCATCCGCCTCGGCATAGATATGGCGTAGCGCGCGGGCACGCTTCACATCCACGGTGGCATCCGGTCCTTCCAGCGTGTCGGCATCCCACACACGGTTGAAATCACGCTCGACGTAACGCGATTCAAACGGCTTGGCCGGATCGAAACGGTGATAGGCGTCGATATTGGCAAACGCCACGGTCAGCTTGCCGCGCACGGGCCGGATGCCCTGCTCCAGCAGATGGGTGACCGCGATCATGCCGCAGAATTCATTGCCATGGGTCAGACCATTGATGATCACATGCGGACCGGGACGGCCAGAGTCGAAGGTATGAACATACTCGACGCCGCGATTGCCAACGCGATACTGCGACAGATCCTTTGGCATCACTTCGATGGGCGGCAAATCCTGATGCTGATCCGTCATCACAATCCTCTGTTGAGCAAAATACTGCCGAAGCCATACAGGCCGAAGCCGAGCATGAGCAGTCCGGACAGTCCATTGATCCATTTCAGCCCGCCATTGCCAAGGCGTTGGCGGAATGCGCCGGCCAATCCGGCCAGCGACAGCCACCAGACCGAGGAGCCGGCGAAGACGCCCAGCACCAGCCACGCCGCCATGTCATGCGACAGGCCGAAGGACCCGATACCGAAAAAGGCGAAGATCCCGAGAAAAGCCACGATGGTGATCGGATTGGTCGCGGTCAGGATAAAGGTGGAAACAAAGCAGGCGATCGGCCTTTCGGTATAGCTGCCCGCCACAACCACCGCCGGCGCGGGATGCAGGGCGGCACGCAGCATGCGCCAGGCCATGAACAGCAGGAAAAGGCCGCCGCCGACACGGAACAGCGTTTCATGCGCCTGCAGCCAACCAGAGATCAGGCTGAGGCCGAAAGCGGCAATACAGCCATAGGCGGCGTCGGCAACGGCCGCCCCGAGACCTGACATCAGTCCCGCCACGCGGCCTTGCTGCAGGGTCCGTTGCACGCAGAGCACGCCCACAGGCCCGACCGGCGCAGCGATGATAAAGCCCGCCACAAGGCCCTTGCCCAGCATCAGCAGGGTGTCCCACACCGTGTCCGCACTCCGAAAGCTTGTTCAATCAAAGGCCTGCCGGCGGCGGCAGGCTGCAGAAACCGTCTGCGCCTGTAGCACGCCACCAATAACGGCGCAAACCGCAGCCAAACTTACTGGACCCATAAATATTATGAAAACTGGAACTTATTCAGGGTCCGCTTTCAGGCTATCCGCTGGGGTACAAGGAGTTGCCCCATGAACGCCCCCATGACCCCGCCCCCTGTCAAACCCGCCAGTGCCCGCACCCGGGTGAAGCGCCTGCCCAATCGCGGCCATTACGACACCGCCACCCTGCATGCGGTGCTGGATGCCGGCTATGTCTGCCATATTGCCTTCTCCGACAAGGACAAGCCGATCGTGATTCCCACCGCCTACTGGCGCGAGGGCGATCATCTCTACATTCATGGCTCCACCAAGAGCCGCATGGCGATGGCCCTGGCCAGCGGCATCCCGGCCTGTGTCGCCATCACCCTGCTGGACGGGCTGGTGTTTGCGCGCACGTCCTTCAATCATTCGATGAACTACCGCTCGGTGGTTGCCTTCGGTCAGTTCGAGAAGGTGCCCGACGATCACAAGCTGGCGTCGCTGGAAGCCTTCACCCAACGGATCGCGCCGGGCCGCTGGGCTGAAATCCGCGGCCCGAACAAGCAGGAGTTCAAGGCCACCATGGTGCTGCGCATGCCGCTGACCGAGGCGGCCGTGAAAATCCGCAGCGGCCCACCGAAGGACGACCCGGAGGATATGGGGATTCCGGCCTGGACCGGCGTGATACCCTTCCGCCAGGGCTTCGATGCCCCGCTGCCCGATCCCCAGATGAAAGCCGGCATCACTCTGCCGGGCTATCTCAAGGCTTTCGCCAAACGCTGAGCCGCGGCTTCCAGCTCGGCTTCGGGGAAACCCGCAAAGCCGAGCAGAAACCCGCTGACCGGCCGGCTGATGGCATAGCGCGACAGTGGCGTAACGCGAAGACCGGCAGCATTGGCGGCCAGTGCGGCGGCGCGGTCATCCCGGCCGTCGCGGAGTTCCGCCGCCAGGTGAAGTCCGGCTTCCGAAGCCCGGATATCGAACAGATCGCCGGCATGGCGTTGCAGGGCAGTCAGCAGCGCGGCACGGCGGCGGCGGTAGAGCACGCGCATGCGGCGCACATGCTGGGCCAGATGCCCCTCGGCGATGAAACCGGCCAGCGTGGCCTGGGACCAGGGCGGGGCGAAGCCGTCGGCGGTCGCCTTGAGGCGCAGGAAACCCTCCACCAGCGGTTCCGGCAGCACGACGTAGCCGAGCCGCAGACCGGGAAACAGCACCTTGCTGAAGGTGCCGACATAGAGCACGCGATCGGCGCCATCCAGGCCCTGCAGGGCCTGAAGCGGCGGACCGCTGTAGCGGAACTCGCAGTCGTAGTCGTCCTCAACGATCCACAGGCCGCGTGCCCGCGCCTCGGCCAGCAGGGCCAGGCGGCGGCTGAGCGGCAGGGTCATGCCGAGCGGGAACTGGTGCGAGGGCGTCAGCATCACCAGCTTGGGCGCCGGCTGCAGCCTGGCCAGCGCCGCCGGATCGAACCCCTGCTCGTCGACCGGTACCGGCAGCAGCCGGGCGCCGACACCGGCCAGGGCCTCGCGCATGCCGACATAGCCGGGATCCTCCACCGCCACCGCATCGCCGGGATCGAGCAGCAGGCGGCCGATCAGATCGAGGGCCTGCTGCGCCCCGGAAACGATGGCAATGGTGTCGGGCGTGCAGGCTACGCCCCGCGTCTCGGCCAGATAACCGGCCAGCACCTGCCGCAGCTCGGGCAGCCCCTGTGCCGGACCGGCGCCGAGCAGCCTTTCGCCCGTCCGCCGCAGGCTCTGGTTGGCCAGCCGCCGCCACAGGTCGAGGGGAAATTCATCCAGCGCCAGGGGGCCGGTGGCAAAGGGGCGTGCCGGCGAGGGCTCGCCTTCTGCGTGCAATGCTGCGAAGCGGTCCGACCGGCGGGACAAGGCCGGGGTATGGGCTGCGCGGCCGGCCGGCGGCGGCAGGATGCCCTCGACGGGCAAGTCGCGGGCGACGAACAGTCCGGCGCCCCGGCGGGCTTCCAGATAGCCCTCGGACGCCAGACGCTCCATGGCGACAATCACGGTATTGCGGCCGAGCCCCAGGTCGGCAGCCAACGCCCGGCTGGACGGCAGCCGCTCGCCGGCCGCCAGTTCGCCAGCCAGCACTGCCTGGCGGATAGCGGTATAAAGCTGCTCCTGCAGACTGGAACCGCCCCGTGTCCCATCACCAGCGCGGGCCGGCCGGAACCAGCCAATGAAACGTCCCGCTGCCCGACGCGCCATCAGATCCAATCTTTTAAATTAAAATTATAATTTAAATTATTATTATAATTACATTTTTTATATTCCATTACCAAAAAACTCCAGCTTCAAGGGTGGAGAGCCGGAGTTCCGAACAGCATCTCATGCGCCCACAAGATTAAGCCATAAAGCACTGCTGAAACTAGAATATTGCCCATTCCGACATCCTGCCAGCGCAGTCGCACGCGGCCCTGCAGCACCGCGGCCAGCGGCATGATCGAGGTTCTTTCGATAAACCTTTGCCATTCCTCGCCAAACTGGGCTGCCCGTTTGCGGTCGATCGAATACATCCCGTTCACCGCGGTGACCAGGATCGCGCCGGCCAAGAGCCAGTGGGCCAGGTCACCATTGGCGATCATGTGAGACACCGCCCACAGGCTGAACGCCCAGAGCATCGGATGCCGGGTGATGCGGGTGAAGCCACGCACCGGCAGAGGTCCCTTCAGCACCATGTCGGGGCCCGCCAAGGTGGGGCTGCTGGGTCGCAGGCTGCCAACCAGTAGCAGAAGAGCGATCGGCATCACCAAGAGCGGCGCCAAAGCAACCACAGACGTGGTCGGCCAGAATTCGATATAAGGCGCCTCGCGATAGGTCCAGATCAGCAGACCAAGGCTGCCCGCACTCAAGACCGAGAACAACCCTCGGTAGGCAGGCAAGCCCAGCCGGCTGACCAGCCGGGGCCGCAGTGGGCCGGCCAGGACCAGGTGCAGCAGCACCCAGCCCAGAGCGGCAGCAGCGAGTGCAATCATCACTCATCCTCCCTTTCGCGCTTGATCGCCGCGGCAAGGCGCCGGGCGGTCTGCGCAGCACGGTCCAGGTCCGCCGGCGGCAGTCGGCTTTCAATGTAGCGGCGGTTCCCCCCTGCCTCGGCAATGCCGAATTCCTCGGCCAGCCGCAGGTAGGCCCAGGCCTGCACCGGATCGGCCGGCCGGCCATCACCCTGGAAAGTCATGTCGCCCAGCACAAAGAGTGCCTCGGGGTGGCCCTGGGCGGCGGCCCGTGCGAGCCAGCGCTGAGCGGCTGCAGGGTCGGCCGCACCGCCATCGCCAGCCGACAGCACCCGGGCATACTGGAACTGCGCGTCCGCGTTGCCGCGCTCGGCGCCGGCACCATACCAGCGCCGCGCCGCCACCGGATCGGCCGGCACGCCCTCGCCGGCCTCGAGATAAGCGGCGTATTTGAAGGCGGCGGCGGCATGGCCATTCTCGGCAGCGCGGCGGAACCAGCTGATCGCCGCCGGCAGATCCTTGGGCGTACCCTGCCAGCCCTGTTCCTGCCACAGCGCCCAACGAAACTGCGACGGAGCGTACCCCTGTTCGGCCTGTGCCGAGATCAGCTTGCGGGCGCGCACCGCATCGGCCGGTCGGCCACGACCGCTGGCCAGGTAAGTGGCGAAATTGTTCACCGCGGCACCCTGCCCCGCTGCCGCAGCCTTTTCCCACCAGTCCATCGCGGTCTTCTGGTCAGCCGGGACGCCATCGCCGTTAAACAGCAGGGAGGCCAGCATGTTCTGCGCATCGGCCGATCCGGCCTCGGCGGCAACGCGCAGATAGGGCAGCGCCCCGGGCCGGTCGCGTGGTCCGCCCTCGGCACGATACAGCATGCGCCCCACCATCGCCGCCGCAGGCACATGGCCCATCTGGGCGGCGCGCAACGCGGTCTGCCGGGCCTGCACCAGATCGGGCTGGCCAAGCACGCCATCTTCCTGCAGCTGGGCCAGATTGAACCAGCCATTGGCTTCGCCCAACTCACCAGCACGGGCAAACAGGACAGCCGCCTGCTTCGGGTCGCGCGTCATGCCAGTGCCGGTCAGGTAATAGCGGGCCAGCTCGTTGACGCCTTCGGCCAGGCCGGCATTGGCAGCACGCTGCGCCAGTGCCAGACCCCGTGCCGCCTCGACCTCGTTACGCCCCTCCAAGATCAGATAGGCAAGATAGGCCTGCGCATAAGGAATGCCGCCTGCGGCCGCCTCATCCAGCAGAGCCCGACCGCGCGCCAGGTCGGCCGGCAACAGATCGCCCTCAATCAGGAAACGACCGAGCCGATAGCGGGCATTCATAGCGCCCGCCGCCACGGCGCGTTCCAGCAGGGCCATCGCCTGTGCCTGCTCGGCCGGACGATAGGCGAGGATCAGTTCAGCCAGGTTGGCCCAGGCCGCCGCCTCACCACGCTCGCCGGCCCGGCGCAGCGCCTGTTCCGCCGCCACCGGATCGGCCGGTCCACCGGCGCCCACCGCCTGCATGAAGCCGAGACTGGCCAGCGCGCGGGGATGATCCTGCGCCGCGGCCTTGGCAAACCACGCCCGGGCCGTCGCATCATCCCGCCGTGTACCGATGGAAAACTGGAAGGCGAGGCCAACCTGATACTGCGCCTCGGCCTCACCGGCTTCGGCCCGCTGCAGCAGGGCCGGCAGGCTGTCGACCGGGGCCGCAGAGGGGGCCTGTGGAGCGGAAAAGCGATCGCTGGGCCGCGCCAGAAGCTGAGGAGAAACCACTACGGCCAGGACAGAAACGGACATCGCCAGCAGGCTGGCGCGACGAAACAAACTCAAACGCATGCTCAATGCCTAATATCGAAAAGGGCGCGCCCCTGGGGCGTCAGTTTGCAGACCAGCCAGTCCGGTTTGATCGGGTTTTCAAACCACGGCTCGGCCCAGCCAGCCTTGATGCAGGATTCAATCGTATGGGTGCTGATCTGCTGGCCGTGTTCATCGAACAGCGGCAGCTTGCCGCCGGGCTGACGCAGACCGCGGCGCAGATAGCGCAGCTGTGCATCCGATGGCTTGCCCTGGTTCATGCGGACGAACCGGCTCGTATCGCCCATCGCCCCCTCCTGCTTTGGCCCATCAGCATAGGTTACCCGAGGGCCGGGCAGCAATCGCCCAATCAGGCATTCCACAGGGCGCTCCGGGGCATTTGCGAACGGCTTTCATATGGCTTATGGAGAGCCAGTGACCGACTCCGCCGCGCCAATCCTGGAACATTCGAGGCCAATGCCGCGCCTGCGTGGCCGCCATGGGCTGGTGTGGCTGGTATTTGCCTGCCTGGTCGCCCTGGTCATTGCCGCCCCGGTTTTTGCCATTCTGGTCAACCTCGCCCGGCCCGCAACAGAGGTCTGGCAGCACCTGATTTCCACCGTGCTGCCCGAGATGCTGCTGAACACAGTGCTGCTGATGATCGGGGTCGGGCTGGGCGCCATGGCGGTTGGCACCGGCTGTGCCTGGCTGGTCACCATGACCGAATTTCCCGGCCGGCGTCTGCTGTCCTGGGCGCTGTTCCTGCCACTGGCAATGCCGGCCTATGTGAGCGCTTTCATATACAGCGACCTGCTGCAATTCGCCGGCCCGGTGCAAACCGGCTTGCGGCGGCTGTTCGGCTGGCAGCGCGGCGATTACTGGTTTCCCGATTTCATGTCGCTGCAGGGCGCCATCGCACTCTTCATCTTCAGCTTCTATCCTTACGTCTTCATGCTGGCCCGCGCCGCCTTCCTTGACCAGTCGGTCTGCGTGCTGGAAGTTGGCCGCACGCTTGGCCTGGGGCCATGGGCCCGCTTTCGCCGCATCGCGCTGCCACTGGCGAGACCGATGATCGCCGGCGGTGTCGCCCTGGTGCTGATGGAAACGCTGGCCGATTTCGGTGCCGTCAGCTGGCTCGGCGTTCCTACCTTTACCACCGCGATCTATCGCACCTGGTTCGGCATGGGCGATGTCACTGCCGCGGCACAGCTCGCCGCCATGCTCCTGATCTTCGTGCTTGCCGTCGTCATGCTCGAACGCGCCGGCCGGCAGGCCAAACGCTTCCATCACACCTCGGCACGCACAAGGCCGTTGCCGCTGCGCCCATTGTCGGCACCGACCGCCACGCTCGCGATCCTGGCCTGCGCCCTGCCGATCCTGATCGGCTTTGCCCTGCCCGGCGGCTGGCTGCTGCATCTGGCCCTCAATGAGGGCGATGGCTTCAGTATCAGCCGCCTCGCCGGCTTTGCTGCCAACAGTTTCGTTCTGGCGGGCATCGCCGCGGTGATCCTGATCGCAGTAGCGCTGGGCCTGGCTTATACCCATCGCCTGGTCCCAAGCCGCTTGGGCAACTGGATGATCCGCCTGGCCACCATGGGCTATGCGGTGCCCGGCTCCGTCATTGCCATCGGCGTGGTGCTGCCGCTGGCCGCCGTCGACCATGCCCTGAACGCACTGACTGGTTCCCTGTTCGGCAAGGGCCCCGGACTTCTGCTGAGCGGCACCGTGATCGCCCTGTTCTATGCCTATCTGGTGCGGTTCCTGGCGGTGGCCTTCAATACAGTGGATGGCGGCCTGCACCGAATCAGACCCAGCCTGGATCAGGCCGCCCGGGTACTGGGCGAAACCCCGCTGGGCGTGATCCGCCGGGTCCATGCGCCCCTGCTGCGCGGCAGCCTGCTGACCGCGGCCATGCTGGTTTTCGTCGATGTATTGAAGGAATTGCCGGCCACAATGATCGTGCGACCCTTTGATTTCGATACCCTGGCGGTTCGGGTCTACCAGCTAGCCAGCGACGAACGGCTGGCCGAGGCATCGACCGGCGCCCTGATCATTGTGGCGGTGAGCCTCATTCCCGTAATCTGGCTGCATCATGTGGTGGCACGATCGCGTCCCGGCGAAAGTGAAACCGACGCAGCGTAACCCGCCGGACAGACCGGGCCGGCGGCAGGCAGGATTTTAGGATTATGGCGAATTCAGTCAGCGACATGCTTCTGCAGCAGGCCGGCATCGGCACCAATACCGATCCGGTCGCCGCCGCCAATGCCCTGGCTGGCCAGGGCGACCTCGATGGCGCGCAGCGCATCCTGCAGGATGTGCTGAAGCGTCTGCCCAGTCATGTGGAGGCCTGGTTCCGCCTCGGCCAGATTCATGCCCAGCGCGATGAGTTCAAGCCTGCCGTGCAGGCCTTCAAACGCGTGATCGGTCTGGCGCCAACAGCACCGGAAGGCTACGTGCATCTGGGCAACGCCTATCTGCGTAACGGACGCACCAACCAGGCCCTGCAGGCCTATCGCGATGGTCTGCTGTCAAACCCGACCTATGCCCTGCTGCATTTCAATGTCGGCGTCGCGCTCAAGCAGACCGGCGATCTGGCCGGCGCCATCGAGAGCTATCAGGCCGCGCTGAGCTTCAACCCCTCCTATGCGCAGGCCTATTTCAGCCTGGGCAACGCCTATCGCGAAAACAATCAGCTGCAGGAAGCCGAAGACACCTACCGCCAGGCCCTCGCGCTGCAGCCCAATTATGCGGCGGCGCATGTCAATCTGGCCGGCCTGCTGACGATGCGGGAAGATTACCCCGCCGCAGCCGAAGCAGCCTTTGCCGCACTGCAGCTGTCGCCCGACCAACCCGATGCGCTGCGTACCCTGTCGCTGTCACTGCACAAGATTGGCCGCTATGCCGAGGGCGCCGAGATTGCCGCCCGCGCGCTGGTCGTTTCGCCCAACGACACCATGCTGCAATACCATATGGGCGAGATGCTTTACGGCCTGGTACGCAACGGCGAAACCGCCAAGGCGCGGGAATATGCCGAACGCTGGAAAGCCGCCTTCCCCAATGATTCAGTGGCACAGCATATGGCTGCTGCGGTGCTGGGCGGCCAGGTGCCCGAGCGCGCCGGCGACGGCTATGTGCGCGAGACCTTCGACCGCTTCGCCAACGATTTCGAGAAAGTGCTGGGCGGCCTGGGCTATCGCGTGCCGGAACTGCTCTGCACGGCCATCACGGATCAGTTGGCCGGGCGGACGGGTCTGACCGTGCTCGATGCCGGCTGCGGCACCGGGCTCTGCGCACCGTTCCTGCGGTCGGTATCGAAGACCCTGGTGGGCGTGGATCTCAGCGGCGGCATGCTGGCCAAGGCACAGGAGCGCAAGATTTACGATGCGCTGCATGAGGCTGAACTGGGCGCCTTCCTCGCGGCAACACAGGACCGTTACGACATCATCGTTGCCGCCGACGTCTTCTGTTATTTCGGCGCCCTGGCCCCGAGCTTCACTACGCTGGCCGCCAGGACCGCGCCGCAGGGCCTGTTCGGGTTCACCGTCGAGGCCATGCCGTTTGATGCCGGCAGCAACGATGGCTATCGCCTTGGCCCCACCGGGCGCTACCAGCATGATGCCGGCTACGTGAAGGGCGCACTGCAGCAGGCCGGTTTCACCGTGATCAGCTTCGAAGATACCCATGGCCGCGAGGAAATGGGCCAGCCGGTGCCCTGTTTCATGGTGCTTGCCAAGCATGGCTGATCCGGTCTGAGTGATGCGGGTGCGCTTGCTGTTGCTGGTAGCCATTGGCGCCATGGCGCTGGTTGGCGGCATTGTCATTAATACCCTGCAGCCGGAATGGAGCCGCAAGCCGACCGTGACCGCCAGCCCGCAGACCCCGATCCACTACCGCTACATTCCCAATTACATTCCGGTATCGCCCTACAAGCGCGATATGAACGGACGCTTCCGCGTGGAACTGCAGACCCTGCGCGACCAGGTGATGGCGCTGCATCGCGATGGCCATGAACCGCTCTGCTCGACCCAGATCATGGGCGAGGCGCGCGACATGATGAATTACACCAACAATATCGAAGGCGTTCGCGCGCGGCTGGACGATTTGCGCGCCAGCCTGGCCGATCCGGACCAGGACCACGCCTTCAAGCAGTCGCCGGAGGACGGCTCCTGGGGCGGATGTTACAAGTCGTGGTATCTGCGGCTCGATGCCAGCGTCGATCCGCTGAAGGAGCTGGTCGAGGCCGGCAAGACACCGGAATACCCGCTGCACTTCTTCGAGCCGGTCAACACGCCGGAAAAGATGCGCAAATACCTTGAGGGTCTGCTGGTCTCCGATGTGAAGGCCACCGGCATCGATAACCGCAAGGAACTGAACTACGCCATCACCAGCCTGGCGCAGCTGCTGTTCAAGCCGAAGGTGGCTGCGCTGTTGCCCGCCGGTACGCCGGTGGTGGAACTGGCCACAACCCTGAACGACTTCCTCGACAAGACGGCACAGAATCCCGAAACCGGTTTCTGGGGCGCCTGGTACATGATCGATGGCGAACTGAAAAAGACCAACGATCTCAGCATCACCTTCCATGCCATCAGCTACCGGCCCAACGACCCGCCGCATATGCGCGAACTGGCCGATACGCTGTTTGCCATCCGCACCAGCCGCTATCCGTATGGCTGGCGCGACCAGGGCAAGCAGAACAACCATCATGCCTACGATGTCGCGCGCCTGCTACGCCGCGCCTGGCCCTATATGACGGCCGAGCAGAAGTCGCGTGCCACGGCAGAGCTGACCATCATGGTCGCGCGCTCGCTCAACGTGTCGATCCGGCCGGACGGCCATTTCGATGACGAGCCCTATGCCAGTCCGGCCGAGGCGTATTATTTCGGCGTGTCGTTCCTCGACGAGGTTGGATTCTTCCGCGCCAGCCGTCGGTTCTGGACGCCGCTGGAAGTGAGCGATTCCGAGTCATTGCGCAGCGTGATACGACAGCACTTGCTGAAAATGGATCAGCGCAATGCGATGGTCACCGCCGCCCTACGCAAGCTGAACGCCGAAGACTGAGGCGGTCCGGCATCAGTTGCGCGGTGCAGCCTGCCGCGCAAAATCCTTCACCCGCACATCCAGCGTGTTGAGTCGGCCGTTCATTTCAGCCAGATCCCCGGCAATGATTTCGGTATCGGTTGCCAGTGAGGCCACCATGTTAACCGTCGCCGCCGTCACCTTGTCGATGCTGGTATTGATGGCCTGGAAATCGCCCTGCTGCCCGCGGGCCGCATGCAGTCCGCCGATATAGCCCCCGATCAGGCCGCCGCCGAATGAAAACGACAGCAGTGCGGCGAGCGTGATTACGGTTCGGGTCATGACGGTCCTCCGGAAGAATCGGACCGCAGTTTATCCGATCCCCTGTTCCGTGCCACCGGCAACGGAAAAGGGCGGGGTTTCCCCCGCCCTTCTGTCCGGTGCAGTTTCGGCCAGACCGGTTACTTCCAGCCAGCCCGATCCATCAGCTTCAGCGCATCTTCGTTGTTGCGACCGAAGACGGCGGCATTGATCTGGTCTTCCTTGAACTCCGCCCAAGAGGCGATCACCGGGTGCAGCGGCACATTGGCGATCACCGGGAATTCGTAGTTGCCCTTGGCGAAGTAATTCTGCGCTTCGGCAGAGGCGAGATACTCGAGGAACTTGATCGCATTCGCCTTGTTCGGCGCGTATTTGGCCACGCCGGCACCGCTGACATTCACATGGGTGCCGCGATCGCCCTGGTTGGGGAAGATCACCGCCAGTTTGGCCACCACGGCCTTATCCTCCGGCTTGGCTGAATTCAGCAGGCGCGCGAAATAATAGGTGTTCGACAGCGCTACGTCGCCCTCACCGGCCGCCACCGCCTTGATCTGGTCGGTGTCGCCACCCTTCGGCGCGCGGGCGAAATTCTCCACCACATGCCTGGCCCAGACCTCGGTTGCCGGTGCCCCCAGCGTGGCAATCATCGAGCCGACGATCGACTGGTTGTACACGTTGGTGGACGAGCGGATCAGCAGGCGGCCCTTCCACTTCGGATCGGCCAGATCCTCATAGCGGGTCAGCTCGCCCGACTTCACCTTGTCCTTGTTCACCACGAAGACGCGCGCGCGTTTCGAGAAGCCGAACCAGTATCCCTCGGCTTCGCGCAGATGCGCCGGGATCGCCTTTTCCAGTACGGCCGACTTGGTCGGCTGCAGCAGGCCATTCTGCTGCGCGCGCCAGAGCCGCCCGGCATCCACCGTGATCAGCACGTCGGCCGGGCTCTTGTCGCCTTCGGCGCGCATGCGCTGCAGCAGCTGATCCTCACCGGCTTCGATCCGGTTGATCTTGATGCCGGTCTTCTTGGTGAAGGTCTCGTACAGCGCCTCGTCGGTGTCGTAGTGGCGCGAGGAATACAGATTCACCACCTTGTCCTGGGCCGTGGCAACCTGCGGCAGACCGAACACCGTGCTGGCCGCGAGCGCTCCCAACAGCACCAGGCGGCGCGAAGTTGTGGCGGAAATGGTGGTTTGCCGGCGCATATGATCCTCCAAAACGGGCTCTTGATAATGACTTTCACTCAAATTAGCACCAGCCCAGCCTGGCTGCAAGTGAGAGTAAAACTCACATAAATTTTATCCGCTCATCGCAACCATCAGCTGTCAAACCCGCCATAGACGCCACGGGCAAGCCCTCCAGTCCCGCCCCGACCAGCGCTTGATGGATCCAGGTATGGCCATTACAGGAAAGGATGAGGCCGCAAAAAACGGCTGATCAACCCGGGTGTCATCGCTGTGTTGTCCAAAGTAAATCCCGAGCCACTCGACTATCTTCTGATCCTGCGCGGTATCGCAATCATCGGTGTCTTGCTTGGCCACGCATTTGGCATAGGAGAATACAGTCTCGGAACCTTCATCTCGCAGAGCACTGTGGGGGTATTCATACATGGGAACCAGCATAAGAATTCTATTCTGGACGCACTCTTTGTCCTGACTCCATTGCTGGGTACAAACTTTGTTATTCTGTTCTTTGTGCAGAGTGGCTACCTCATGGGAAAGGTGTTTCACGAGGCCCGCTACGATGTCTCCAAGCATGGCATCGCTGCATTCTACAAGAATCGCTACTATCGGCTGGCGCCTCTTCTGTACTTCAATCTGGCAATATGCATTGGCCTGTATGGCGCTTCAGTCTTGTCGCTAAAAACTCTGCTGGGCGACCTGTTCTTCGTGAATAATTTTACGGGCCGCAGCATCAATCTTGTGACATGGTCACTGTCACACGAAATGCAATATTACCTTGTCGCACCCTTCGTGTTCTGGGCGTTTGGGCATCGACGGTTTGGTCTTCCCTTGTGTCTGGTGGCCATCGCGGCAGCATGGTGGCTCACCTCAACATGGCGGCATGGCGAATACTTCCAGTATGTCTATGCTTTCTTAGCCGGATACGCCGTCAACCTAGTCATCCGACTTCGGTCATTTCAGGTGAATGAAGGCCTAAAGCTGACCGCACTCTTCAGCGGGGCCTTAGTTATTCATCTGTTTTACAATTGGCTTGAATTGAACGGTCAGCGATCCTATGCACAATTCATCGTCGTGATAGCATCCGTCGCCACCGTATACGTGGTCGAATGTCGATCTGAAGACACTCTCGGCGCTCGATATCGTCTCTATCGGCATGCCGCCAGGTTCATGATGCTCACCGGCGCGATTTCATATAGCCTTTATCTTTGGCATTACCCACTCATCATGAGTCGGACTGGGCAATTCGCAGTCTGGACAGAACACATTGCCGAGCGCATTGGTATTGTCACTCACTGGAACAAAGTGCTCCTGTTCCACTCGATTCAATTGGGATTTATCCTGCCTCTAGCCTATGCAATCTCTATCGCCACGTTCACACTTCTGGAGCGAAAATTCCGCCCAAATCTGTACAAAAGCGTTGCCGGAAATTAACCGTCAGACTTTGGCCCTATGTCAAATCTCGACATGCAATATCTTTCTGTCCCACTGACCGAGACGTACCTGCCGGAACTGGCGCTGCTCAGTCTGACGGTGATCTTCTTCGCCAGCATCACGACCCTTACCCTGGCAGGCCGTATTGATGCCAGCAGCGGACAAACCCGCAGGGCTGGCTGCTCGGCGCCGCGATCGCCCTCGGCGGCGGCATCTGGAGCATGCATTTCGTCGCCATGCTCGCCTTCGACATGGACATGCCGGTGCGCTACGCACCCGGCCTCACCATCATTTCATTCCTGGTTGCGGTTCTCGTGGTCGCCTTCGGCCTCACGCTCGTCGCCTTCCGGCCGGGCAAGGTTTACAGCCTGCCTGTGGCGGGCATCATCGCCGGCCTTGGTGTCAGCGCCATGCATTACACCGGCATGGCCGCCGCCAGCTACATCCCCAGCCACGGCGCCCTCACCCCGACCGAAGGCGTGTCGTCGAAGATTCTGGCTGTTGCGGTAGCTTCGGCTTCCTTCGTCATTCTGCTCCTGGCATTGCTGGCCGCGATGTTCGACCAGACCCTGGCCAATCGGGCCCAAGCCGAGGCTCTGCGCCTGCTCAACATGAATGAAAAGCTGGAAGGAAGGGTGGCCGAGCGCGCCAGCACCGCCAAGACCGACTTTCTGGCCAGCAGGAGCCATGAACTGCGCACTCCGCTGAACGCGGTGATCGCGCTGACGGCTCATGCACTGGCGACCGATCGGGAGCGTAGCGTGGATGCCGGCTGCGTCGATTACGACACCAAGCCTGTAGATCTGACGCGCATGCTGGTGAAGATCGAAGCGGCCTTCAAGTCAACCGGGACATAAAAGCCTAATCGGCAGCGACCATGTCGGTGCCGTCGCGGGCTGCTTTCAGGATATTGCGCAGTGCGTCGAGGCTGACCGGCTTCTGCAAAACGCTGACGATATTGAGCCCGCGGCTACGGCCAATCGCAACAGCCGCGCGCGCAAAAGATGGGCTGTGTCCGGTGATGATGTAAATGGCGGCTCGGCTGTGCTCGGCTGCCAGCCAGTTTATCAACTCGATACCGCCTTCCGTCGGCATGACGATATCGAGGCAAACGATGGCTGGCTGCACTGCGTGGTACACATCCTTAAATTCCGCGCCGGAGGTAACGACGGTGACATCGAACCGACCTTGATGGCGACACGCTGCACGAAGTCACCGAATTCACGGTGATCATCGACCACCAGAATGCGGTCTGCCTGTGGCGCTGCATCTGAAGCAGGTGCGTCACTCATACCCCCCAGTTGTTTAGTGAGAATCAGTGTAAGCGCAACCAATTATGGGAAAACTTAGGCTTGGCGTGATAACCGCACAGAGTTACGCGTGAGAAACCCTGTGAATCTCGGTATTTTCATCACCTAAATCAACTTTTCGACGAACCCGGCCAGGGCTTTGAGGGTCGCAGCCGGCTGGTCGCGCTGGGGCGAATGACCACAGCCAGGCAGCAGGAAAGTTTCGACGCCGCCTTTCGCGTGACACGCGATGCTGTCGACCTGTGCCACCGTGCCGTATTCGTCATCCTCGCCCTGGATCACCAGCACGGGCACCATGATGCGCGCGACATAATCTTCGATATTCCAGTGCATGAAAGCCGGATCGAGCCAGGCATCGCACCAGCCACGGAAAGCGCAGTCGACGTTGTCACCGTGATACTTCGCCAATCGTGTACGCAGTTCACCGTCCGCATAGGCTTTGTCAGCCGCGCGGATCGAGGTGACGGAAACCTCTTCGCAGAAACTGTGCGGCGCCAGCACGGCCACGCCAAGCAGGTCGTCATGGGCTTTGGCGCCGGCATAGATCAGGGAGATCGAGGCACCATCGGAATGGCCGACCAGGATATGCTTCTGGATGCCAAGGGCGGCGAGCAACGCCGGCAATCCCGCCTCGCCTTCCTCATGCATGTAGGTGAGCGGTCGTGGCAAGACACAAGGTGACGAACCGCCATAACCGATGCGACTGTAGACCAGCGCCGGCAGGCCGGTTGCCTGTGCCAGCTGATCTGGGAAATCGCGCCACAGCGCAACGCAGCCCAGGCCTTCATGCAGAAAGACCAGCACCGGGAGCGCCGCATCATGTAGCGCCGAGCCGCGATGCCCCACCCAGCGATACTCGATGCGGCCGGCCGGCGTATCGACACCCTGCATGCCGCTTCCGGGCATTTCAGCCGCGCAGTTTGAACCGCTGGATCTTGCCGGTCGCCGTCTTCGGCAATTCGGCAACGAATTCGATCCAGCGTGGATATTTATAGGGTGCCAGACGATCCTTGACGAACATCTGCAACTCACCGACCAGGGCTTCTTCCGCGACGAACTCCGCCCGCAGCACCACATAGGCCTTGGGCTTCACCAGCTCATCCACATCGGCATGGGCCACCACGGCAGCTTCCTGCACCTTGGGATGGCCAAGCAGCGCGGACTCGACCTCGAACGGCGAGACCCAGATGCCACTGACCTTCAGCATGTCGTCGGAACGGCCCGCATACGTGTAATAGCCGTCCTTGTCGCAGATGTATTTGTCGCCGGTGCGCGTCCACGGGCCGTGGAAAGTGTTCAGGCTCTTGGCGCGATTGTTCCAGTAGGCCACCGCGCAGGACGGCCCGCTGACCAGCAACTCGCCGATCTCGCCCGGCGCAACGTCCTGGCCGGTCTCGCCCACCACGCGCAGGTCATAACCCGGCACGGCCTTGCCAGTACTGCCATAGCGCACTTCGCCGGGCCGGTTGGACAGGAAGATATGCAGCATCTCGGTCGAGCCGATGCCGTCGAGAATCTCGACACCAAACAGCTTCTCCCAGCGCTTGCCGATATCCTCCGGGAGCGCCTCACCCGCTGAGACACAGCGGCGCAGCTTCGCCGAACCACTGTCCTTCGTGATCGTGCTGTCGGCCAGGATGCCGCCATACAGCGTCGGCACACCATAGAAGATGCTGCACTGATAATCCTTCAGCCGCTTCATCACTGCCGCCGGGGTCGGCCGCTCGGCCATCAGCACAGCCGTAGCGCCAACATGCAGCGGGAAAGTCATGGCGTTGCCCATGCCATAGGCGAAGAACAGCTTGGCGGCGGAGAAGACCACATCGTCTTCCTGGATGCCGAGCACCTCCTGCGCATAGAGCACGGCGGTGTGTACCAGATCGCCATGCAGATGCATGGTCCCCTTGGGTGCGCCGGTAGAACCGGAAGAGTAGAGCCAGAAGCCGATATCGTCCGGCGTGGTGGCGGCAGGCTCCAGCTGGTCGGACTGCTCATCCAGCAGTCTGGCCAATGGCGTCACCGTCGGCGGCACCTGGCCGGAGATCAGCACATTCTGCAGATAAGGCTGACCGGAAATGATCGGACGGAACCGCTCCATCAGCGCATCCGACACGGCCAGCAGCACGGCACGGCTGTCGCGCAGCATGAAGTCGTAGTCCGGCGTGGTGAGCAAGGTATTCACCGGCACCGGCACAGCGCCGATTTTCATGGCGCCAAAAAACAGCGCCGGAAAATCGATACCATCCAGCAGCGCCAGCAACACACGCTGCTCCGGCTGCACGCCCTGGCTTTTAAGCAGATTGCCGGCGCGGTTCACCCGCGCGGCCAGATCGGCATAGGTGTAGCGGCCCTTGTCGTCGATGAAG
The DNA here is from genome assembly GCF_943372915.1 of Ferrovibrio terrae. Classification (GTDB taxonomy): domain Bacteria; phylum Pseudomonadota; class Alphaproteobacteria; order Ferrovibrionales; family Ferrovibrionaceae; genus Ferrovibrio; species Ferrovibrio terrae_A. The sequence goes on from NZ_CALSAN010000006.1 coordinate 22,010, forward strand.
GCAATCTTGTCGCCACGGCCCTCGGCGATATGGCGGTCGATGAAATGGGTCGCGGCGTTATACCGCCGCGGCAGCTCGAGAAAGCGCGGCATCGATTCCTCCCGGGAATTTTATAGTGTTCTTGCCGCCCGCCTGAGATCGCGGGCGGGTTATGCAGCCTTGGCCAACGGTTCGACCTGATCGGCCCATTCAATCGCCCAGGCCACGCCATCGTCTTCCGGCAGCGTGCCGCCCGAGGCGTTATGCTGCATGCGTTCGCCCACCATGCTGGCATTCAGGCTGCGCAGGGCATCCTCGAACTGTTTGCCGCCGTGGTTGAAGGTGTCCTGATAGGTAGTGTCACCCAGGCCGATGATACCGACATACTTGCCGCTCAGATCAGGCCGCACCGCCAGCAGGTCGGAATGAAAATCCCGCGCATTGTCGGGCACATCGCCCTGGCCGTAGGTGGAGGTGATGACAAGGAAGGCGCCCGGACGCTGGAACACGTCGGCCTTCAGGTTGTCCATCAGCAGGATATCGACGGCATGGCCCTTGGCTTCCAGGGCCTTTTTGACGTCGCCCGCCACGAGTTCGGCAGTCCCCGTCATGGTGCCGACCAGAATGGATACCTGCATGAAACGCTCCTCAACAGAACCTTGGTAGTGAGGCCGAACTATAACGCATCATCTTCTGGCGCTCCAGAGGAAATTGCACTATAATGCACTTCATGAGTGAAACACGGGATAAAACCGCGCCCGAGGACACCGCCTTCCTGCAGACGGTGGGGGAGCGTGTGCGCAACGCCCGCGCCCGCCGCGGCATGAGCCGCAAGATTTTGGCCAAGGATTCCGGGGTTTCCGAACGCTACCTGGCCCAGCTGGAAGGCGGCGCCGGCAATATCTCGATCCTGCTGCTGCGCCAGATCGCCCGCGCCATGGATCTGCCGATCACCGATTTTCTCGGCGATCGCCCCCCGCTTGGGGTCGACCAGGCGTTGCTGCTGCGGCAGATCGAGGATCTTGCCCCCGAACAGCTACAGGAATTGCAGGCCTTCGTGCGTGACCGCTTTGGCATCGCGCCGAGCATCAAGCGCCATATCGCGCTGATCGGCCTGCGTGGAGCCGGCAAGACCACGCTGGGCATGCAGCTCGCGAATGCCTTTGGCTTGCAGTTCGTCGAAATGGCCAAGGAAATCGAGGTCGAAGCCGGGCTCTCCCTGAACGAGATTTTCGATCTTTACGGCCAGGCGGCCTATCGCCGCTTCGAGCGCCGCGCCCTGGAACGCGTCACCGCCGATCCGGCACCGAAGGTGATCGCCACCGGCGGCAGCCTGCCGTCAGAGCCCGTCACCTACGCGCATCTGCTGTCGCAATGCTTCACCATCTGGCTGAAGGCCTCGCCCGAGGAACATATGGGCCGGGTGGTCGCCCAGGGCGACATGCGGCCGATCACCGGCCAGTCGGAAGCCATGGCCGACCTCAAACGCATCCTGACCCAGCGCGAGGCCCTCTATGCCCGCGCCGATATGAGCTTCGATACCGCCGGCAAATCCGCCAGCCAGGCAGCCGCCGATCTGGCAACCGCTCTGCGGGCCCATCCGGCCTGGCTTGCCCGGGAGGCGGCAGAGTAATCCTGCAAGATAATTCTTGCATCGGCTCGATAATGCATTATAATGCACATCGCAGTCAGGGAGGATTACAATGGCCGAACACCAGACCAATGGCGCCCATGCCCCGGTCGATTTCCGCACCGAACCGAGCCAGTACAAGCACTGGAAACTGAGCTTCGATGGCGCCGTCGCCACCCTGGCGATGGATGTACGCGAAGATGGCGGCCTGCGCCCCGGCTACGAACTGAAGCTGAATTCCTACGATCTCGGCGTCGATATCGAACTGCATGACGCGATCCAGCGCCTGCGCTTCGAGCATCCGGAAGTGAAGTCGGTGATCATCACCTCGGGCAAGGAACGCATCTTCTGCGCCGGTGCCAATATCCGCATGCTCAACCAGTCGGCCCATGGCTGGAAGGTGAATTTCTGCAAATTCACCAACGAGACGCGCAATGGCATTGAAGATGCCACCAACGAATCAAAGCAGACCTACATCGCCGCCGTGAACGGCCCCTGCGCCGGCGGCGGCTATGAACTGGCGCTGGCCGCCGACTACATCCTGATGGCCGATGACGGCAACACCTCGGTGTCGCTGCCGGAAGTGCCGCTGCTGGCCGTGCTGCCAGGCACCGGCGGCCTCACCCGTCTGGTCGACAAGCGCATGGTGCGCCGCGACCGCGCCGACTTCTTCTGCACCATCGAGGAAGGCATCAAGGGCAAGCGCGCCGTTGACTGGCGCCTGGTCGATGAAGTGGTGCCGCGCACCAAGCTGGCTGACACCGTGCGCGAGCGCGCGCAGGAAATGGCGGCGAAGTCTGACCGCCCGGCGAATGCCAAGGGCATCGCGCTGTCAAAGCTGGAGCGCAAGATCGAAGGCGACCGTGTGGCTTACAGCCATGTCGAGGCCAAGATCGACCGCGCCAAGGGCATCGCCGAAATCACCGTGCATGGCCCCAAGGTGGCACCGCCCACGACTGCCGAGGCGATCCAGGCCCAGGGTGACCAGTTCTGGTCGCTGGCCTTCGCCCGCGAGCTGGACGACCTGATCCTGCATCTGCGCACCAACGAAGAGACCGTTGGCATGTGGGTATTCCGCAGCGAGGGCGATGCCGACCTCGTTGCTGCATATGACGCAGCGCTCGAACAGCACAAGGCCAACTGGCTGGTGCGCGAGGTGCGCCTGTTCCTCAAGCGGGTGTTCAAGCGCGTGGATGTCTCTTCGCGCTCGATCTTCGCCCTGATCGAGCCGGGTTCGTGTTTCACTGGTACGCTGCTTGAACTCGTCGTGGCATCCGACCGCTCTTACATGCTGCACGGCCAGATGGAAGGCGATAACCGCCCGCCGGCCACCGTGCGCATGACGCCGATGAATTTCGGCGCCTACCCGATGGGCAACGGCCTGAGCCGCATCGCCAGCCGCAATCTCGACAATCCGTCGCAGGTCGATGAGTTGAAGAAACTGATCGGCAACGACCTGGATGCCGAAGCGGCCGATGAGGCTGGCCTGGTCACCTTCACACCCGACGACATCGACTGGGAAGACGAAGTGCGCATCGCCATCGAGGAACGCGCCGCCTTCTCGCCCGATGCCCTCACCGGCATGGAAGCCAGCCTGCGCTTCGGCGGACCCGAGACGATGGAGACCAAGATCTTCGGTCGTCTGACTGCCTGGCAGAACTGGATTTTCCAGCGTCCCAACGCCGTTGGCGACCAGGGCGCACTCAAGCTCTACGGCACCGGCCAGCGCGCCGCCTACGACCGCAAACGCGTCTAACGGATTTCAGGGAGAAACGGCCATGGCGATCGACTACAATTCCCGCATCCCGAATAACGTCAATCTCAGCGACAACCGCCGCCTGCAGCGCGCGCTGGAAGAGTGGCAGCCGAAATTCCTCGACTGGTGGGGCGATATGGGCCCGGCTGGTTTCCAAGCGCGGGAAGCCTATCTGCGCACGGCGATCAGCGTCGACAGCCAGGGCTGGGCGCATTTCGACTATGTGAAGATGCCTGACTATCGCTGGGGCATTTTCCTCGCCGAGCCCGAAGCCGAACGCAAGGTCAACTTCGGCGACCACAAAGGTGAAGCCGCCTGGCAGGAAGTGCCCGGCGAATATCGCGGTGTGTTGCGCCGTCTGATCGTGACGCAGGGCGACACCGAGCCGGCCTCGGTGGAGCAGCAGCGCCTGCTGGGTCAGACCTGCCCGTCGCTGTATGACATGCGCAACCTGTTCCAGGTCAATGTGGAAGAAGGCCGCCATCTCTGGGCCATGGTCTACCTGCTGGATGCCTATTTCGGCCGCGACGGCCGCGAAGAGGCCGAAGCCCTGCTGCAGCGCCGTTCGGGCGATGACGACAAGCCGCGCATTCTCGGTGCCTTCAACGAGGCAACGCCGGACTGGCTCAGCTTCTTCATGTTCACCTTCTTCACTGATCGCGACGGCAAGTTCCAGCTGGCTTCGCTGGCCGAGAGCGGCTTCGATCCGCTGTCGCGCACCTGCCGCTTCATGCTGACCGAGGAAGCCCACCACATGTTCGTGGGCGAGACCGGCATCAGCCGCGTGATCCAGCGCACCTGCGAAATCATGCGTGACTTCAAGACCGACGATGTGCGCAAGCATGGCGCTATCGACCTGCCGACCCTGCAGAAATACCTGAACTTCCATTTCTCGGTGTCGGTGGATCTGTTCGGCTCGGAAATCTCCACCAATGCCGCAAACTACTACACCATGGGCATCAAGGGTCGCTTTGACGAAACCCGCATCGGTGATGACCACAAACTGACTGATGCCAGCTACAAGGTGCTGGAAGTGCATGGCGACGGTTTCCGCGAAACCGAGGCCTCGGCGCTGACCGCGCTGAACGAACGCCTGCGCGACGACTATGTGGCCGACTGCGCCCGTGGCGTGATGCGCTGGAACCAGGTGATCAAGCGCCATGGCATCGACTTCGAGCTGAAGCTGCCGCACCGCGCCTTCCATCGCCAGATCGGCCAGTTCGCCGAGCTGCGCGTCGATCCGCAGGGTCGCGTCATCAGCCAGGCCGACTGGGACTCCCGGCATCACGACTGGCTGCCGACCGAGGATGACCGCCTGTTCGTCATCAGCCTGATGAAGCCGGTGACCGAGATCGGCAAATATGCCGCCTGGATCGCACCGCCGGCCCGCGGCATCAACAACCAGCCGATCGATTTCGAATATGTCCGCGCCTGAGGCCGGACTTCGTTAAAGAACCAAACGCCTCCCTGTTTGGGTGACTTCTGGGGCGTCCGGACCATCCGGGCGCCCCCTTCTTTTTCGCCGGCGCTTCATTTTTACGGGGCGGCTCCGTATGATCCCGGCCCATGACCGATTCAGCCGCTTACACCCCTGACCGCCCCTTCGCTGCCGCCCGCATCGTCCAATGGGGGGAATGCGACCCCGCCGGCATGGTCTACACCACGCAGTTCCTCGATTATGTGATGGAAACGCTGGAAGCCTTCTGGCGCGATGTGATCGGCTTCAGCTTCCTGCGCCTGCACAAGGAACTGGGCCTGGGCTCGCCCACCGTCAGCACGAAACTGGATTTCCAGCGCGCGCTGAAAGGCGGCGACCCCTTCACGGTCGAATTGCGCGTCGAAAAGCTGAGCCGCGCCACCATCACCTATGACTTCAAGGGCCGGAATGCCGCTGGCGAAGTCTGCTTCACCGGCACGCATGTCTCCTGCATCGTCGATGAGAAAATCCTGAAGTCAGTGGAAATCCCGCCGCATATCCGCGGTCCCATCGAAGCCTATCGCCAGGCAACCACCCCAGCATAAACCGGGACACCGCATATGACCGACACCCATGGCTACACCAAATTCTTCCCGGTCTCCTGGGAAGAGCTGCATCGCCACTGCAAGGCGCTGGCCTGGCGCCTGCTGGATGCGGCACAGAGCAAGGGTGGCCAGTATAAAGGCGTGGTGGCGATCACCCGTGGCGGCCTGGTACCGGCCGCCATCGTGGCGCGCGAGCTGAACGTGCGCGTAATCGAGACGATCTCCTGCTCCACCTATAACGAGCTGGAACGCGGCACCAAGGTGAATATCCTGAAGGAAGCCACCGCCGCCCTGCCCGATCAGGGCGAAGGCTGGCTGATCATCGACGACCTGGTCGATACCGGCATCACCGCGAAAGCCGTGCGCCAACTGCTGCCCAAGGCGCATTTCGCCACCATCTACGCCAAGCCCTCGGGCCGGCCGATGGTGGACAGCTACATCACCGAAGTGAGCCAGGATACCTGGATCCTGTTCCCCTGGGACATGGAAGCGGTGATGTCGAAGCCGATCGTAGAACTGCGCAGCAAGGGTTAAGCCCCTCCCGCTTCCGCAAGCGAAAGCGGCACCGGACTCAGGCGCCGTCTTTCTTCCCGGTCGCCATTACCCACTGTACGGTATCGCGCAGCACCTTGCCCAACGCGTCGTCGAAGGCCTCCACAACAGACAAGATGGCGGCGTTCTTTGCCGTCGCGCGCCGTTCGAAAGTGGCTGAAGCCACGATCTGCTGCTTCGGCTGGGCGATCAGCTTGACCTGCAGCACGATGATCACTTCCGGTGCCGCCTGCCCATCCTTCAGCACGGCCTGGAACTCGCGCAGATCGCTTTTCAGGTTGAAGTCCGAGCGCAGACCGACCGACTGTCGCCCGACGGCAACGATCTTGCCGGTATTCTCGAAGCTTTCCACCAGCAGGGTCTGCACCATGCGCGGTGCCCGTTCGGCCCAGCGCGCCTCGGCGTAATACTTCACCTCGTAAGGATTGGTGTAGATGGCGATCTTGTGGGTATCCAGGCCGCCGGCAGCATAGGGTTCCTCGACCACCAGCTGCCAGTCGGCACGCGGCAGGTCGGGCGGGAAGGTGGTTTTGGGCGACAGGTTATAGAGATTGGATGGCGGCGCCTGCGGGATCAGGCCGCCACAGGCCGCAAGGCCACCTGACAATGGCAGTGCAGCGGCAGCCAGCAGCAGGTTCCGTCTCGTGGTATCGCTCATCGCCGCGGCCCTCCCCCTTCATTGCGGTATTCGGCATCGCGGTTGCCGAACAGCACGGAACTCGGATTGTCCTCCAGCCGCTGCGCCACGCGCGCCAGACTGGCAACCAGGATACGCGTCTCCGACATCAGGCGGCGGAACTCGCCGAAACCGTCGGTCGTCATCGTGTTAAGCGGCGCGCGATTCTCCTCGATGATGCCGCTGACGCCGGCCAGCACCTCGTTCAGCTGCGCCATCGCCTTGCGCGCATCCTGTGCGGCGGCGGTGGCATCGCCTTCCAGCAGTCGATTGGTGGTTTTCAGGGTGGCTTCCGCCTCATTCATCACGCGGTCCAGCTTGCTGGCGATATCCTGCGCGGCCGATGCCGCCTTGGCGATATCGGTGCTGGTCTTGCTGAAACTGTCGACCGCGCCGGCAATCGCATCCTGGCGCGATACCAGGGTTTGCGACAACGCACGCAGGTCGGCAATAAAGCCGCCCAGATTTTGCAGGTTCTCGTCGCTCAGCACCTGGGCGGCGCGGGTGATCAGATCAGGTGCGGCTTCGAACAGTGCCTCGATGGCCGAAGCCTTCGAACGGATGGTCGGGTATTTGGACAGATCCCGGCCCGCCACCACCGGCAGGATCGGTGACTCGCGACTCCCCGGCGTGATCTGCACGAAGGATACGCCGGTAATGCCCTGCAGCTGCAGCGTGGCTTCAGAATCGGCGCGGATCGGCGTATCGGCATCGACCTCGGCCACCACGCGCACCCGGCTGGTATTCTCACGGTCGATCAGGATCTGCGAGACCGAGCCGACCTTGATGCCGTTGAAGCGCACATCGCCGCCGACCCCCAGGCCGGCAACCGATCCATTGAAGAAGATATTGTAGCGCGCGACTTCGCGGTCAACCTCGGACTTCGCCAGCCACAGCACGAAGGCAACGATGGCAACCAGAAAGGCCAGCATGAAGCTGCCGATCAACAGATGGTGTGCCCGGGTTTCCATGTCACATCCTCTCTTCCAAAGTCGCCGTAATGGCAGCGGCCCGGGCCCGTGGCCCGTGGAAATATTCAACCACCCAGGGATGCTTGTCTTTCAGCATGACATCCATCGGTCCGGTCAGCAGTACCTTCTTTTCCGCCAGCACGGCGATACGGTCGCAAATGGCATGCAGCGAGTCGAGATCGTGGGTCACCATGAACACGGTCAGGCCCAGCGCCTGCTGCAGGTCGCGCACCAGCTGATCGAAGGCCGCGGCGCCGATGGGGTCGAGGCCGGCGGTCGGTTCGTCGAAGAACACCACTTCCGGATCAAGCGCCAGGGCGCGCGCCAGACCGGCACGCTTGCGCATGCCGCCTGACAGTTCGGCCGGGTACTTGGAGCCGGCATCGGGCGACAGGCCAACCATGAACAGCTTGGCAGCGGCGATCTCGTCCAGCAAATCCTGCGGCAGGTCGTAGAATTCCTTCAGCGGCACCTGGATATTCTGCGCCACTGTCAGTGACGAAAACAGCGCGCCGTCCTGAAACAGCACGCCAAAGCGCTGGCGGACCTTGCGCAATGCCTCGGGCGAGCCATGGACCATGTCGGTACCCAGCAACTCGATGCTGCCAGCCACGGCTTCGTTCAGCCCTATGATGGTGCGCAGCAGAACAGACTTGCCGGTGCCAGACCCGCCGACCACGCCGATCACCTCACCGCGATAGACATCGAGATCAAGGCCCTGATGCACCACATTGTCGTCGAAGCGGTTGACCAGGCCACGTACACGGATCACGACTTCCTTCTGCTGAGGACTACCCACCATGTTCACACCCCGAGGAAGTTGAACATGATGGAGAACAGCGCGTCGAAGACGATGACCAGGAAAATCGACTGCACCACGGAACGCGTGGTCAGGCGGCCGACACTTTCGGCATCGCGCTTGACCCTCAGTCCCTCGTAGCAGCCGACCAGCGCGATCAGTGCGGCAAAGACCGGCGCCTTCACGATGCCAACCAGGAAGGTGCGCAGCACCACGGCATCATGCAGGCGATGGAAAAACAGATCCGGGCTGATGCCAAGTGCATTCCAGGCCATCAGCGCGCCGCCGACCAGGCCCATGATATCGGCAAAGAAGGTCAGCACCGGTAGAGTCAGCATCAGGGCGAACATGCGCGGCAGCACCAGCACCACCACCGGATCAAGGCCCAGTGTGCGCATGGCGGCGATTTCCTCGTTCACCTTCATGGTGCCGATCTGGGCGGTGAAGGCACTGCCCGACCGGCCGGCGATCAGGATGGCGGTCAGCAGCACGCCCAGTTCGCGCAACACCGAAATGCCGATCAGGTCGACCACGAAAATCTCGGCGCCGAATTTCTGCAACTGGCTGGCGCCCTGATATGCCATCACCATGCCGATCAGGAAGGACAACAGCCCGACGATGGGCAGCGCCTTCAGGCCGGTCTCCTCCATATGATGTACCATGGAGGTGAATCGCATCTGCCGCGGACGAAACGCCATCATCACGGCGGTTTCGGTCACTTCACCGATGAAGCCGGTAAACCGTCGCGCCTCACGCAGGAAGAACATGGTCAGCCAGCCGAGATGCTGCACGGCGCCGGCCACGCCGCTGTCGGTGGCCGGCCATACGGTCACTGCCTCGCCACAGCCCCTGGCATAGTTGAACAGCGAGCGGTGTTCGTGCCGCGGCGCTGGCCAGTCGATGCTGAAGCCCTGATCCTCCAGCTGACGGTACAGCCGCACCAGCAACAGGGCGCCGGCCGTATCGAGCCGGTTGAGGCTGGTGGTGTCCAGACGGGCTTCGCGCGTGCCGCCATCATGCAGATGGCTGCCGGTCAGGCCGGCGGTCGCCAGGCCGCCCAGACGGCCCAGCAGGGTCGCGGCATGGGCCAGCGTCCAGTCGCCGGTCAGGCTGAGCCGCAGCACCGCCCCATCCCGTCCCGCCTGCAATTGCCCCTCGGCCATGCGCCCCCGAACCGAAAACAAGAAAGCTTGCCCAACAGTTAGCAGAAATGACAGTCTCGGAAAACCAATGCCCGATGTCAGATCGGCTACGCTGCCCCGGAAGGTTTCCGGGAGGCTTTTGGGGGGATCATGCCACGCTTTGCCGCCAACCTGAGCTTCCTGTTCCTGGACGAGCCCTTCCTCGACCGCTTTACCGCGGCTGCCGATCAGGGCTTCCAGGCTGTCGAATTCATGTTTCCCTATGAGCATTCCTCTGCGGCCGTCGCCTCGGCCATGCGGGCCGCGGGCATCCAGGTGGCGCTGTTCAACGCACCGCCGGGTGACTGGGCCAATGGCGAACGGGGGCTGGCCTCTCTGCCCAACCGGCGCCAGGACTTCCGTGCCGCGATGGCGCGGGCCTTTGAATATGCCGAAGCGATGAATTGCCCGCGTATCCATGTTGTGGCCGGCGTGGCGCCAGCCGGGGCCGACCGCCGTGCCATGGAAGCCTGTTACATGGACAATCTGGCCTGGGCGGCCGAGCAGGCCTCGGGGCTCGGCCGCATCCTGCTGATCGAACCGATCAACCGGCGCGACGTGCCCGGCTTCTTCCTCAGCGATTTCGATTTCGCCGAAAAGGTGATCGCCGATATCGGTGCGCCGAACCTGCGCCTGCAGTTTGACGTCTATCATGCCCAGATCATCCATGGCGATCTGGTCAAGCGCATCGAGCGGCAGATGCCGTGGATCGACCATGTGCAGATCGCCAATCCGCCGGACCGGCGCGAACCCGGCAATGGCGAGATCGAGTATCGCTACATTTTCGATACCTTCGACCGGCTCGGCTATGACGGCTGGATCGGCTGCGAATACCGCCCGGCTGGCAGCACCGTAGACTCTTTGGGCTGGATCAGGGACTACGGTGTGGTGCCGAAGAAAAAGACCTAATCCTTCAGTCCATCAAGGACGGCAGCCAGAGCACGATGGCGGGGAAGCCGATCAGCAGGCCGACGCGCACCAGATCGGCCAGCACGAAGGGCAGGATACCGCGGATCACGGTGTGCAGTTTCACCTGCCCCACGCCCTGGATGACAAACAAGTTCATGCCCACCGGTGGCACGATCATGCCGATTTCGACAATCGTGACCATGTAGATGCCGAACCAGATCGGGTCGATGCCCAGAGCCTGCACTGCCGGGAAGACGAATGGCAGGGTCAGCAGCATCATGGCCAGATCGTCCATCAGCGCGCCCAGCACCACGTAGAAGATGGTGAGCAGCACCAGGAACATTGTCGGGCTTAAGCCCAGCGCCTGGATCTGGCTGACGACGAATTGCGGCGCGTTGGTGATCTCAAGGAAGAAGTTGAACAGGCCGGCACCGATCAGGATCAGGAAGATCATGGCACTGGTCGCCGCTGTCTCGCGCAAGGAGTCCTTAAAACGGCCCAGGGTCATGGTGCGGCCAGCAAGCGCGAAAATCAGCGCGCCGACCGCACCGACCGAAGCGGCTTCGTTGGGCGAGAACACACCGATGAACATGCCACCGATGACGATCACGAACAGCAGGAAAACCGGCCAGACGTTTTTGAGCGTGCGGCCACGCTGCGGCCAGGGCATGCGTTCGCCCGCCGGGCCGCTGGCCGGATTAAGCCGCGTGGTTGCGGTGATGGCCAGCATATAGAGCGCCGTGCCCAACAGGCCCGGCAGCAGGGCGGCGACATACAGCTTGCCGAGCGACTGTTCGGTGAGCAGCGCATAGATCAACAGGATGATCGAGGGCGGAATCAGGATGCCAAGCGTGCCGCCGGCGGCCACGGTGGCAGTGGCGAGACTGTCGGCGTAGCCGCGCCGGCGCATTTCCGGCAGCGCGACACGGCACATGGTGGCGGCCGTGGCAATCGCCGAGCCGCAGATCGAGCCGAAAGCCGCGCAGGCACCGATGGTGGCCAGCGCCAGGCCGCCACGATAATGGCCGAGGAAGGCATAGGCGGCGTCATACAACTGGCGCGACAGACCGGCATAGGTGGCAAATACCCCCATCATGACGAACAGCGGCACGGTGGAGAGGCTGTAGGGGATCACCGACTCAAACGGCGACGAACCCATCACATAGGCCAATCCGTCCCAGCCCTGCAGCCACAGGAAGCCAAGGGCGCCAACCACGCCCATCGCCACCGCGACCGGCACCTGGATAAGCATCAGGCCAAGAACAAGGGCAAAGCCGATCACGCCGAAGAGCGTTGCATCCATCACAGCACCTCGCCTTTCGGCGCAGCGGGCGCAATGTCCCGGCCCGTGATGGCGACGGCGAGGTGCCGCAACACAATCAGAGCAATCAGCAGGGTGGCAAAGAACGAGCCGGCCAGCAGCGGATACCAGAACCAGATCATCGGCAATGCAATGGTCTGCGACTTGTCGCCCATCAGGGCCACGGTATTGGCCTGGCCGATGCCAAACCAGCCGATCGCCCACATCAGCGCGCCGCCAAGCAAAGCGGCGAAAGCCCGGCACAGGGCCTGTATCCGCAGCGGCAACCAGCCGATGCCGATATCGATCGAGACATGGCTGTCGGTCATGAAGCCATAGGGGATCGTCAGGAAGGCGCAGGCCACGATCATCAGCTGGGTGATATCGACGGTGCCGAGGATGCCCTGGCCGCCGAAATTGCGCATCACGATATCGAGACAGGTGAACAGGCCGGCGACCAGCGCACAGAAGGCACCGAGTTTTCCGGCCCAGGCGGCGGCCTGCTCGGCGATACGGTAAAGGGCAATCATCGCTTCAGACCCGCGAAGAAAAATGCCCTGCCGCCATCGATACTGGCGGCAGGGCGATCAGATATACGATCCCAACCGGATCAGCGCTTGCCTTCGTATTTGGCGATCCGTTGCTGCATTTCAGCGAAGATGGCGCGGGCATCCTTGACCCCGGCCCCTTCCAGATCGGTCAGCAGCTTTTCGGTGGTGGGCTTCAGCGTATCGCGCCAGCGGGTGCGTTCGGCATCCGACAGCGAGGTCATCGCATTGCCCTTCTTGTTCGCAGCCTCCAGACCCGGCGCATCCCACTGGTTCCACCAGTCGCCGAACTTCTCGGTCAGCGCACTGCCTGTCGTATCGTCGATCGCTTTTTTCACATCCGCCGGCAGACTGTCGTATTTGCGCTTGTTGATGATGAAATAGAAGCTCGCCGTGTAGGACCGCGCGTCGAGATGGAACTTGGTCACTTCAAACAGCCGGAAGGAATTGATCGGATCCCAGGGGAATACCGCGCCGTCGATCACGCCGCGCTGCAGGTTTTCATACACCTCGCCCGGCGGCAGGCCGACCGGCGTTGCACCCAGTTGCTGCAACATGGCGTTGATCTGCGGACTGGGCGAGCGGATGCGCAGGCCCTTGAGATCGTCCATGGTCTTGACCTGCTTCGATCCGGTGTGGATAAGACCGGCGTTGTGCGCGTGCAAGCCAAGTACCTTCACGGTGTCGGGGAATTCCTGCGCGAAATGCTTCGGATACATTTCCCACAATGTGCGGCTGGCCGCGTTGGCGGTCTCGACCAGGAAGGGGAACTCGACGATGCCCATGCGGCTGAAGCGGCCGGCGGGCACGCCCCGCAGGCCATGTGCGATATCGACCACGCCACTGACCGCCTGCTCGAGCTGACGTGCCGGGTTGCCGAAGGCGCTGCCGGCGGGAAATACCGTCAGTTTCACCTTGCCGTTGGTCCGCTTGGCCAGATCCTCGCCCCAGGGTACGAACCAGTCACGATGCATGCCGTGACCCGGCGGCAGAAAATGACTGAGCTTGAGTTCGATCTCCTGCGCCGCCACCGGCGATGCTGCAGTTGCGAACAGAAAAGCGGTCATAATGGCGGGCGCCGCTTTACCCATGAAACGAGTCAGCTTGACTGTCACGGATCGTCCTCCCAGACGGTTGTTATCAATTTTTCTACTGTTGCGCAGGATAGTTACAACTGTAACTAAGGTCAAGGCAGGCCCGCTTGCACCTGTCGGGGTTACTGGCTGAATACGTAGACGTGCCAGCAGCTTGCGGCCTATTGTTGCGCCCGGCAGCAGTTCGGTGGGTGGGGCTCACCGCGTGAAAGAAGGGTTTGATGGCGCGTCTGGTCACAGTGGCTGGCCTGGCCCTGGTATTGGGCATTCTGATCGGCATCGGTGCGGTCTCTCTGGATCGCGCCGCCAATGCCCCGGAGGCGCGCGCGATCAAGGAGCCCGATGTCGCACAGGGCAGCAACACCGCTGTAGTCGAGGCGCCGGGCGCACGCGTTGTGATCAAACTGGCCAGTGCCGCCCCCACATCGGCGCCGCAGATCGGCACCATGGCCGTGACCACAGCAGAAAAGTTGGCGACCGCGTCTGACGGCAATATCGAGATCAAGCTGTTCGAGCCCAATGCGCTGGCGCCGAATGCCGAGCTGTTCGACAAGGTTGCTGACGGCACGATCGATGCCGTGTGGTCGTCGCCGAACTTCTTCGCTGAACGTGATTCCGTTTTCTGGCTGTTCTCCACCGTGCCCTTCGGTCCCTCTGCCGGCGAGTATCTCGCATGGCTGTCCTATGGCGGTGGCCAGGATCTGATGGACAGCAGCTTTGCCCGCTTCAATATCAAGCCCATCGTCTGCACCGTGCTGCCGCCGGAATCCGGCGGCTGGTTCCGCCGCGAGATCACCTCGGTGAATGACCTCAAGGGTCTGCGCATGCGCTTCATGGGCATTGGCGCCAAGGTGATGCGCCGGCTTGGCGTCGATACCGTGACACTGAGTGGCGGCGACACCTTCTTCGCCCTGCAGAGCGGCAATATCGATGCGGCCGAATTCTCGCTGCCCTTCATCGACCTGCGCTATGGCCTCGACAAGGCCGCAAACAATTACTACTTCCCCGGCTGGCACCAGCAGAGTTCACTGATCACTCTGATGATCAACATGAAGGTGTGGGACGGCCTGACCGAGGCACAGCGGGCCACGATCATGAATGTCTGTGGCGACAATATCCGTGAAAGCCTGGCCGAGGGTGAAGTGCAGCAGGTGCAGGCGCTGCAGGAAATCCGCCAGCGGGGCGTCAATGTGCGCACCCTGCCTGTGCCAGTGATGGACGCACTGAAGGCGTCATGGATCCAGGTGGTAAAAGAAGAAAGCGCCGCCAACCCGGAATTCAAGAAAGTGTGGGAGTCCTACCACACTTTCCGCAAGTCCTACGCAGAATGGCGCGGCCTGGGCTACCTGCCCTGATCGTTCAGGCGCCGATGGAACGGCGTAATTGCCGTACCTGACGTTCCACCGAGATATCGATAGATGCCGTCACTTCCAGGCTGCGGTCTTCAAGCGCATCGCCGCGCGGATTGGCGCGACCGCGCGCCTCCACCGCGTCATCCCGGCGGCGGATCAGCTCGATGATTTCCGGCTGGAACAGGCGCAGCAGACCATTCAGCCAGCGATTCACATTGGATGAGGGCCACGCATGGCGCAGATGGAAACGGTCGAGCATGGCAATGACATCGCGTGCCGCGAACCAGGTTTCGTCAGTCACCCAGCGATTGACCGTGAACAGTCGGATCGGCTGGCCATAATGATCCATCGCTACGCCAACGATATGGGCCAGGGCCTGATCGCCGCGCGGCCAGTGT
The DNA here is from genome assembly GCF_943372915.1 of Ferrovibrio terrae. Taxonomy (GTDB): domain Bacteria; phylum Pseudomonadota; class Alphaproteobacteria; order Ferrovibrionales; family Ferrovibrionaceae; genus Ferrovibrio; species Ferrovibrio terrae_A. The sequence continues at coordinate 37,177 of NZ_CALSAN010000006.1, forward strand.
TCACCCAGCTTCTCCCTGGGTGAACAACGGCCGACGCCGGTTTTCAGATATTTGGCCGGCTCGAAAGCCTCGCCGAGAAATTGCGGGCGCTGAAAGACATGGAAGTGACCATGCTCACGGTCTTCGTTGCGGTGGGCATGGTAGTAATATTGTGCGCCGGTTTGCGGATCGAACACGTCGCCGGCCGGATAGTGCTGCTGCTCGAAGAAATCTTCCTCGCCATGCAGAAGTTCGGCCACCAGGTTGCTGCGTTTGCCTGCAAGATCCTGCTGGATCTTCAGCACATCGCTGCCCGCTGCCACCATAGCCTGCAGACGAGCCCGACCCAGATTCGCCATCATATTCATGCAACACGTCCCCAACCACTCAGGCGGGGCAGACTACGCAGCCGGCTGTTAAGCGGTGGTAAATGCGACAAGCCGCCACGCTTGTTCTTGCGAGTCGCTATGCTATTTTTTTCTCAGGCAGGTTTTCCGGCCCCATCCGAATCGCCAGCAGCCGTTTCCCAGCACTATCAAAAGACCCATTGAGGAGCCCCCGATGTCGCGAGTCCTTTTGTCCGCTCTCGCCGTTCTCACCCTGAGCCTCGGCATGACCAGCGCCCAGGCGGCCGGCAATCCCGAGGAAGGTAAGAAAGCCTTCGCCAAATGCCGCGCCTGCCACCAGCTTGAAGCTGGCAAGAATACCGTCGGCCCCAGCCTGAAGGGTGTGTTCGGCCGCAAGTCGGGCACCGTCGAAGGCTTCAAGTATTCCGATGCCATGAAGGCCAAGGCCGTGACCTGGGATGAGGCCACGATCGCCGCGTATATAACTGATCCCAAGGGCTATATCCCGGGCAACAAGATGGTCTTCCCCGGCATCAAGAAGGAAAGCGAGATCGCCGACCTGATCGCCTATCTGAAAGACGCCACCAAGTAAGCTGATCTGCCGCGTTCCAGAGCCTCCCATGATGGGAGGCTCTTTTATTTCACGAGCATATCTGTGTAATTCATATAACACATAGTGTGACGTCAATTACATTGCATTCCACAGTCCAGAAACCTATATTATCTTTATGTCCACCGCGACCGCACACACCGCCAGCAATACCACCCCGACTTCGGTTTCCGCCGAAACGGTGCGGGACTGGCTCGCCAATGGCGAAGCCCTGCTGATCGATGTGCGTGAACCCGACGAATATGCCGATGAGCATATCGAGGGGGCAGTATTGCTGCCGCTGTCCAGCCTGGATGCCGGCCAGCTGCCGGCCGTCAATGGCAAGCGCCGCGTGCTGCAGTGCCTGACCGGCAAGCGCTCGGGCATTGCCTTACAGAAACTGGCCGACCAGGGCGTGACCGATCTGCTGCATCTCGATGGCGGCCTGCTGGCCTACAAGAAGGCCGGCGGCGCCACGATCGAGGCCGACGAGGCCGTCGCAGCTTAAGCTGCCGCGCCTTTTTCCGTTCCCATCTGTTGGTTAAGGTCGTCCTGCAGAGATGGAGGACACGATGCCCGTGCATGGCCCCGACGTGGTGCTGAACGCCCCCGCCTATATCCACGAAAGCGCGCAGATTTACGGCAAGGTGCGGCTCGAAAAAGGCAGCTCGGTCTGGATCAACGTCGCCATGCGTGCCGAGAATTACGAGATCGTGGTCGGCGCCTATACCAATATCCAGGATTTCTCGATGCTGCATGTGGGCAGCCAGAGCGGTACCTATATCGGCGCCCATGGCTCGATCACCCATCACTGCACGATCCACGGCTGCACCATCGGCGACAACTGCCTGATCGGCATCGGGTCGACCATCATGGATGGCTGCGTGATAGGGAATAACTGCATCATCGGCGGCCACACCTTCCTCAAGGAAGGCACCGTGATCCCGGATAATTCGGTGGTGGTCGGCAGCCCCGGCAAGGTGATCAAGACGCAGAACAACTATGTGCGCTGTCGCCTCAACGCCTGGCTCTATTACCGCAACGCGCTGGCCTATCGCCAGGGCCAGTATCGGGACTGGGATCAGGCCGACATGGCCAAGGCCGTGGGCGACGAGATCGCCCGCCTGACCGAAGAACTAAAGGCCCTGGAAGCGGCCGGCCAAGCATAAAAACTATCCTGGCCCGAATTCCGCCCTTTTTGCGGCGCAGGAATCCTGCCAAGGCGCCGTATAGAGCTACAGACAATAACGGTATGAGCAGGACATTTGCATGTTCGCCTCCCTCGCCCTGCCACGCCTCGAAGCCGGGGTGCCCGGACTTTTGGGCGGTGAACGCGTGAGCGACGTCGATACGGCCCTGATGCACCGGGTCGCGCGTGGCGACCATGCGGCCTATCGTCTGCTGGTCGACAAATACCTGCGTCATGCGGTGACCGTGGCTTATCGCGTGCTGTTCAATCGCGGCGATGCCGAGGAAGTGGCGCAGGAAGCCTTCCTGCGCGTCTGGCAGCATGCCGCACGCTGGCGCGCCGATGGCGGTGCCAGCTTCAAGACCTGGCTCAACCGCGTGGTGGTCAACCTGTGCATCGACCGCAAGCGCAAGCCAACCATGGCCGTGCTGGATGACCAGCCCGAACCGGTCGACGAGGACCGTGCTACGCCCTATGAGGCACGGCTGGCCAGCGAAACCAGCGACCGCGTAGCGCTGGCCCTGCAGAAGCTGCCGGAACGCCAGCGTGCCGCCATCCTGCTCTGTTTCTGGGAAGGCGAAAGCAATATCGAAGCCGCCAGGGCGCTGGGTGTCACTGTAGGCGCCCTGGAGTCCCTGCTGATCCGCGCGAAGCGCAGCTTGCGCGATGATCTGAGTCCCGCCCTGGGTGCAAACCCGGCTGGCATGAAGGAGTGAAGCCATGACTCTCGAGCGTTTTATCGATCTGCTCGACGCCTATGGCGCCGATCTCGATCTCTGGCCCCAGTCTGAGCAATCTGCGGCCACCGCACTGCTGGCCGCATTGCCCGAGGCCCGCGAGGCCCAGCGCCGCGCGGCCACGGCCGATGCCCTGCTGTTCAATGCAGCGCTTCCAATGATCGAACCGAGCGATGCCCTGCGCCAGCGCGTGCTGGCCCAGGTTGCCATGCTGCCGGCGGCGAGCCCGGCATCCAACTGGCGCGGCCAGGTGCTGGAAGCGCTCGCGCTGCTCTTCCCCACTGGCCGTAGCCTGCCGCAATTCGCTGCGCTGGCCCTCGCCGTCGCCATCGGCATCAGCGCCGGCTTTGCCAATATCGGTTTTGCCGATGCGCAGGAAAGCGACCTGGTCAGCGTGCAGATCGCCAGTGCCACACCGCTGCTCAGCGAGGATTGAGAGTTATCATGGTCGATCCGGTTGCCCCCACCCCTACCCCGAAGTCGAAGCTCAATCGCTGGCTTGCCATCGGCCTGATCGCCTCGGTGGCGCTAAACCTGGGTTTTGCCAGCTTCGGTGCGGTGCGTTTCTTCAAATATCGCGAGATGGCCGAGAAACGCGGCGCACAGATCGAAGATCAGTTCGCCCGCCGCCTGCCCGACAATGCGGCCCGGGCGTTTCGGCAGGCTTTCGAGGAAGGCCGCAAGGGCGGTGCTATTTCGCACAACCAGATGCGCCGCGATCTCGGCGCCGCACTGAGCGCGGAGCCCTACGACCGCGCGCGCCTTGCCGCCGTACTGGGTGAACACCGCCAGCGGCTGGATCAGATGCAGCAGGGTCTGCAGGCCGGCCTGCTGGCAGCCGCCGATGCCATGACACCGGAACAGCGTCGCGAATACGCCGAACGCATGCTGCGCCGCGGCCCGCCCGGTGGACCCATGGGAGGTCCGCCACATATGCGCGGTGACATGCCGCCGCCCCCGCCACCCCGTAACTGAGGCTCTGCGCCGTTTGCCCGGCGCCCTTGTCTCTGGGCAGCAGGCTGTTTAGCGTGGGCGCTTTCCCGGAAAGCCACTGGGGGCGTCCATGCTCAATGTTGTCATCACCGGCGGTGCCGGTTTCATCGGCCAGAAACTTGCTGCCGAACTGCTGAAGCGCGGCACCCTGATCGGGCCGAGTGGCAAGCCGGAACCGATTGCGCAGATCACGCTGTTTGATGTCGTGAAGGCCAGCGGGCCGGAGGATTCGCGCATCATCGCGGTTGCCGGCGATATCGGCGACCATGGCGACGTGCTGAAGCTGATCGGCCACAACACCCATTCGGTCTTCCATCTTGCTGCCATCGTCTCCTCGGGCGCCGAGGCGGATTTCGAAGGCGGCTACCGCGTCAATCTGGAAGGCACCCGCCATATCCTGGAAGCCTCCCGGGCGATCCCCACACATACTCCGCGCCTGGTGTTTGCCTCCTCCGTCGCCGTCTACGGCGGCGACGATCTGCCCAAGACCGTGACCGACCAGACCGCCCAGCGGCCGACCACGTCCTACGGCGTGCAGAAGCTGAGTGGCGAGTTGCTGATCAACGACTATAGCCGCAAGGGCTTCGTCGATGGCCGCAGCATCCGGTTGCCCACCATCATGGTGCGGCCGGGCAAACCGAACAAAGCCGCCTCCACCTGGGCCAGCTCGATGATCCGCGAGCCGCTCTCGGGCGTCGATGCGATCTGCCCGGTGCGCCCCGACTCACCGATGGCCTGCCTGTCGCCACGCCGCACCGTGGATGCCTTCATCCGCGCCCATGACCTGCCGGCAGAAAGCTTCGGCAAGGACCGTGCCCTGCTGCTCAGCGGCATCCGCGTCACCGCCGGCGAGATGGCCGCCGCCGTCGAACGCGCCACCCCGGCCCTGAAAGGCGCCAACCGCAAGATCGGTACCATCCACTGGACACCGGATGCGGCAATCCAGAAGATCGTCGATGGCTGGCCCGGTGCCACCGCATCCGAACGTGCGAAAGCCATGGGCTTCACCGTCGATGCCGGTATCGACGAGATCGTGCAGTCCTTCATCGCCGACGATCTCGACAACCAGATCAAGAGCCTGCAGTCCAACTAAAAACAAAGAGTATCCCCATGACCAAGCCCTCCCCCGAAGCCCTGGCAATGATCAAGCAGCTGATCGAGATGCCGACCGTCAGCCGCGATTCCAATCTCGATCTGATTCACTGGATCCGTGACCACCTGAAATCACTCGGCGTCGATGCCACGCTGGTGCATGATGCCACCGGCAAGAAAGCCAACCTCTATGCCACCCTGGGGCCACAGGACAAACCGGGCATCGTTCTGTCGGGCCATACCGACGTCGTGCCGATCGACGGCCAGGAATGGGATACTGATCCCTTCAAGGTGACCGAGAAGGGCGGCAAGCTTTATGGCCGCGGCACCTCGGACATGAAAAGCTTCGTTGCCATCGCGTTGTCCTATGCGCCGAAATTCCTGGCGCAGAAACTGGATACACCGATCCACTATGCCTTCACCTATGACGAGGAAGTGGGCTGTCTCGGTGCCAAGCGCCTGATTGAAGTGCTGCGCGACATGCCGATAAAGCCCAAGGCATGCATCGTGGGCGAACCGACCGAGATGCAGGTGATCGCCCAGCACAAAGGCAAGAAAAGCTGGCGCGTCGATGTGCGCGGTTTTGAATGCCATTCCTCGCTGACCCATATGGGTGCCAATGCAGTGGAGGCAGCCGCCGAGCTGATCGCCTTCATCAAGTCGCTGGCCCGCAACAAGCGCGACAATGGCCCCTTCGATTCCGAATTCGCTCCGCCCTACACCTCGCTGCATACCGGCACGGTGAATGGCGGTACCGCGCTCAACATCGTGCCGAAGGACTGCAGCTTCCTGTGGGAGATCCGTTATCTGCCGCAGGACGATGTCGATGCGCTGTTCGCCGAAGTCGTCGCCTATGCAAAGAACAAGCTGGAGCCGGAGCTGAAGGCGATTGATCCGGCCTGTGGCTTCACCTTCACGCAGATTTCCGAATTCCCCGGCCTCGCCACCGACGACCGCGGCGGCGTGGTGGAACTGGCCAAGGCACTGACCGGCGCCAACCGCGTGCAGAAGGTGTCCTTCGGCACCGAAGCAGGTCTGTTCTCCGAGCTGGGTATTCCTACCATTGTGTGTGGCCCCGGCTCGATCGAACAGGCGCATAAACCCAATGAGTTCATCGACCTGGCCCAGATCGGCCTGTGCGAGGCCTTCATGGATCGACTGCTGCAGCGGGTGAAGGCTGGCGCTGCCGCTCTTCCGGTCTGAGTCTGGCGTCATCACAGGCAGTTATAATCCTGCCTAAATCCGCAGCAGGGACATCAATACTGCAAGGCTGCTTTGTGACCGGCGCCATGGTGCGGCGCAATATTTCCTGATAGACAGCGCGCCTCGTCCGGCAGCAGAGGCCGTCTATGTCCATGCGTTCAGCCCGTTTCGCCACCATGACACCGCACGCCAATCAGGATGCGGTGCAGGCAGCGTTGGCCCAGGCGCGCCACCCGATCGTGCGCGACTTCCTGACCTATTATGCCGGGATTCATCCGGCCGATGCCCTGCCGTCGCGCAACGCCTTCGATCCGATGGCGATTCCCCGCCTGCTGCCGCATCTGGTGCTGGCCGAAGTGGAGCACCAGGCCGATGGCCGGCCGGCCCGGTTTCGCATCAAGGTGGCCGGCGAAGAAGTGGTCGCCGCCCTGCGCATGCCGCTGATCGGCCGCTATATGGACGAGATCGCCAATACATCGGAACCGACAGCGCGCTTTCCCATCGAGAGCCGCCACAGCGTCGTGGAAACCGGCTGCATGATCTATCGCCGCGGTAAGCCTAGGCTGCGATTCCCGCTCGATTATGCCGAAGTCGAATATGCGCATTGCCCGCTGGCCGAAGATGGCGTTACCGTCGACCACATCATGACGGTCAATCATTATCAGGCCCTGGAGCCGGTCCTCCGCTGAGCAATATCGCGCCGCATCCCAATCTTGCTGCCATAGACGCCGCGCTCGCCGCGGCGAAAAGTCCGGTCACCCGCGACTTCCTGCAGCATATGCGCGAGATCCACCCGTCTGATCGGCTGCCTTCGCGTGCCGCCTTCGACCCGATGCGGGTGCCGCATCTGCTGAGTCACCTGGTGCTGGTTCAGGTCGAGCGTCCGTCTGCCGGGGCGATGAGATTCCTGGTTCGGGTTGCCGGTGAATCCGTCTTGCGCGCTGCACCCGTACCGCTGATGAACCGGTATATCGAGAGCAGCGTGAACCTGATCAAGGACGCACGGGACGACAGTGAGTCACGCATCGTCGACGTGCGGCGCCAGGTGGCGGAAACCGGCTGCATGCAGCACTGGTGCGGGCGGGTCAATATCCCCTTCCGCCTCAACTTCGGTGACGTGGAATATGCCCATTGTCCACTGGCGGAAGACGGCACCACGGTGGACCGTATCCTCTCGGCCCTCTTCTACCACGGCGCACCGGACACCTGATCAGGCCGCCGGATCGAGCACACGCGACGAAATCCCGGCACGTGCCTGGCGGCAGAGCATATGAATGAAGCCGAGCTTGCCGATGGCCGCCGGGCTCAGCACAAAGGGATACAGATCCTGTTGGCCCATTGAGCGATTGAGGCTGTTGACCGCAAAGGTGACCGGCAGGAAAGCATCAATCAGCTGTTCGATACTGTCGGCCCGGTAAGGATCGAAATCGACTTGCACGCCCAGTTCGTCTCCCCGGCTGATGCGCGGTTTGACCCGCAGGCCGAACGCGCTCGCCGTCTCCAGCGTATCGACGATATGCATGTAATGCGCCCAGGTCTCGGCGAAGTCCTCCCAGGGATGCACCGATGCATAGGCACTGACATACCCGTCCTGCCAGCCGGAACCGGGGCCATTGTCATAATGACGCTGCAATGCTTCGCCATAATCCTGTTGCTCGTCGCCGAACAGGGCGCGAAAGCCACTCATGGCATCGCTGGTGTCGCCGGCGCGACGCACCAGCCGCTCCCAGTAGTAATGCCCGACCTCATGGCGGAAATGACCGAGCAGGGTGCGGTAGGGCTCATGCATCGCGACGCGGATCTTCTCACGCTTGGCATCGTCGGCTTCGATCAGATTGATCGTGATCAGGCCGTTATCATGGCCGGTGATGATCCTTGGGGCTGACGGATCAGGCGGGTCGGCGAGGAAATCGAAGGCCAGTCCCTCTTCTACATCCTCATCACGCGTTTCATGCGGCAGCCCAAGCCGCAGCAGGCCATGAAACAAGCGGTGCTTGGCACTTTCGATACGGCGCCAGTTGGCCAGGTTTGCCGGTACCGACAAATCCGGCACGGTGCGATTATGGGCACAGGCCACGCAATAGGGTTCAGGATCGGGCACCTGCCCCTCGGCCTCGGCCGGCACCAGCCAGTTGCAGGCTTCGTGGTCGGCATTGCTGCAGAAACGGTAATGCAACTCAGGCGCCGCCAGCGCCTGCCACACCGCGCTGCCATCGCTGCGCGTCACCGGCTCCAGCGCACTGAGCACCAGGGCGTCGGACAGAAAACCGAGCCGCCGCCCGCAGCTTTCACAATGGGTGTTTTCAAAATAGAGCGGCTGACCGCAGCCCAGACATTCGAACAGGCGCATGAGAATCTCGTTGAATCGGGTCGCGTTCATCGCCCGCAGGTTTGAAGACGATCCGGCCGCGCATTGGTTCCGGAAAAAACCGCGGAACCCTCCGGCCCCGGACAAGTTCTGTACAGGACCCAAAAAGGAGTGCACATCATGGCGCCGCACAAGCCAATGCCAAAACCGAGCGACGAACAGATGCGCGAAGCGCGCCACAGCGATCAAAGCCAGGCGGAAAAGCAGGAAGATCTGGACATAGCGCTGCGGGACAGCTTCCCCGCCAGCGATCCGGTGGCGTTAACCCAGCCGACCACCGCCACGGCATCGCTGGACAGCGACAAGTCGGCCAAAGCGGGTGATCGAACCCGTGACAAGCTGCTGCAGAAGCATGATCGTGTGAATCTGAGCGATGATGACGAGGTCAAATACTGGACCGAGCGCCTTGGTGTTTCGAAAACCGCATTGAGCGAGGCCGTGCGCGAGGCCGGTTTCTTCCCGGCCGATGTGGCGCATCACCTCGGCAAGACGCTGTAAGCTACTTCGGCTCCCAGCGTGTCGCCTTCACCAGCAGGCCGGTGCTGACGCCGTAAACCACCATGGCAGCACCGGCCAGGGCGAACAGTGTCCAGACTTCGGCCCCACTCATCGTGAGCCACCAGCCGCCCAGCGCCACCATCACAAGCCGGATGGTGCCGCCCACCACCGGGCCAAGCACCTTGCCTGAGCCCTGCGAGGCGAAATAGAGGCACAGGCCGAAACCGAAGAACGGGAAACCGGCGCCGGCGGCGATCAGATACTGCCGCGCCGCCGCAATCACCGCGGCATCATCGGTGAACAACCGCGACCACAGATCGGGCGCGACGATAACGATCAGGCCGATCACGGCCAGCGCCACGGCGGCAACACTGCCGGCCATCCAGGCGACATGGCGCGCGCGCGCCACCTGCCCGGCACCGATCGCCATGCCGACCATCGGCACGCTGGCAACGCCAACAGAGAAGGCAATCGGGATCAGCAGGAACTCCAGGCGCGCGCCGATGCCATAGCCGGCCAGTGCAACCGTGCCGAAACGCGCCACCAGCCCGGTGAAAATCAGCACGGTCAGCACAGTCTGCAGCGAGGAAACGCAGGCCAGGGCGCCAACCCGGAGGATATCGAGGAACAGCGGCTTCTGGGCGACAAAGCCCACGGTGCTGAGCCGCAGGCGGGCACGATGGCTGCGCAGATAGACGAACAGCACCAATGTGCCAAGACCGAAAGCAAACACCTGGCCGAGCGCCACGCCAACAATGCCGAAACCCGGGATCGGTCCAAGGCCGAGACCCAGCACGCCACCGATGGCGATCTGCGCCACCGCGGCAGCGAGCCCGAGCACGGAGGGCACGTTCATGTTGCCGGTGCCGCGCAGCACCGAGGACAGCGTGTTGAATAGCCAGACGGCAATGGCGCCGCTGAACACCGTGTTGGAATACAGCACCGCCAGCTCCAGCGCCGCGCCACGCCCGCCGAGCAGGTGGTAGATCGCCGGACCCAGCAGCCAGAAGAACGCCGTGAAACAGGCGGCAGCCACCACGGCAATGATGATGGCATGCAGCGCCAGCGTATTGGCACGCTGCAGATCATTGGCCCCGAGTGCGCGGGCAATGGCCGAAGACACGCCGCCGCCCATGGCGCCCGCCGACATCATCTGCATCAGCATCACCATCGGAAAGGCCAACGCCATGGCGGCCAGCGATTCCACGCCCAGCAGGCCGACATAGGCGGTCTCGGCAATCGCGGCGAGCGCCGTGGCCAGCATCGCCACCGTGGTCGGCGCACTGAGTTTCAGCAACGTCGGCAGGATCGGCGCGGTGAGCAGCCTCTCACGCCCTGTCGCCGCGGCGACAGGCTTGCGGATGGTCTGGTCATTCATGTCAGGCCGCCTTTTCGATCGCGTTGAGCCGCAGATGCAGGCTCTGCCGTGCCGCATTCAAAATACTGTCGGACAGGGTCTGGTCCGCGACGGCGCGCGCCATGGCGACCGCACCTGCCATCTGCGTCAGCATGGCCAGCGCAAAACCCTGCGCATCGAAACCCTCGCGCTGCGGCAGGTGGCGCATATAGCGCGCGACAATACCTTCGATACCGGTGTCGAATGCGGCACGCGCAGACTTGTTCAGCCGCGCCAGGTCACCGCTCAGCGCCGCAACCGCACAGCCGTTGCCCGGATTGTCGCGATGCGCTGACGACAGATAAGAATCGATCCACAGCCGCAAGGCATCGATGCCGGTCGCCGCGCCGACGCGGCTTGCAAAGCGCGCACTGCCATCGGCGAACATGCCGCGGATCGCCTCGGTCACCAGATCGTCCTTCGACTCGAAATGCGCATAAAAGCCGCCATGGGTCAGGCCGGCAGCACGCATGATCTCGGCAACGCCGACACCCGCCGGGCCATGGGCGCGCATGGCCCTGGCGGCCTGCCGCAGGATCTTCTCGCGGGTCGCCTGTTTGCGCTCTGTTGGCATGGTGGCTGGGGGCATCGGCAATCCAAAATATGATGACCATCATATTTAGCGGCCGGAACCCCAAAGTAAAGCTTGCCGAATTCTGTGCTGATTCAGCCGGTTAGGTCATGCTAGGGTGTGGCCATGAGCGACCGTCACCGTCCCAGAATCGCGATCACCTACTGCACCCAGTGCCAGTGGCTGCTGCGCGCCGCCTGGATGCAGCAGGAACTGCTCTCCACCTTCACCGAGGATCTGGCAGAGGTGGCGCTGATCCCGGCCAGCGGCGGCACATTCGTCATCGCCTATGACGGCAACACGATCTGGGACCGCAAGCGCGATGGCGGTTTTCCGGATGTAAAGACGCTGAAGCAGCTGGTGCGCGACCGCCTCGATCCGGCACGCGACCTTGGCCATATCGATCGCTGACCGACCCATCGGTCTGTATGGCTCCAAATTTTCTGCCAGCGATTGCCGATCCCCTGCTTTGCGTATTGAATGGTTACCCAGTTCGTTGGTGAGCAGCACCGGAAGACAGTATGCAAACCTTTGCGCAGCTGCCACGCATCACACTCGATATTTCGCAGGGAACCGTCGATGCGATTCCCGATGAGCGATTGAGGGAGCTGGCGCACTATTGGTTTGCGCGCCGCCATGGCAATCAGGTGCCCAGCCGCGCCGATATCGACCCGCTCGATTTCCCCGCCCTGCTGCCCAACATCATGCTGCTGGATCGTGTCACCACGCCTGAGGGCGATCGCTTCCGCTTCCGCCTGTCCGGCACCGATATCGCGCTCTATACCGGCCGCGAACTGACCGGCAAATTCCTCGATGAGGTATTGCCGGCGACCTACCACGAGTATGTCGACCTGCTGAACCGCACCGTGTTGAAGACACAGTTGCCGATCTACACCTCCAGCCTCTATCACGACGAAGGCAATTTCGTGAATGGCATCACCTATCGCGTGGTGATGCCGCTGCGCAGCAGCAGCCTGCAGCCGGATCGCATTTTTGTCTGCCAGTTCTGGCAGCGCCGCGAAGACCGCGGCAGCTGGACCGGAAACTGGCTCAGTGCGCAGCCGGAAATCCGCGTGCTGCAGCCGCCACAGGCAGCAACAGATATCGCCTGAAACCCGGCAATTCGCGCCGCAAGGCCGTCATTGCCCGGCAGAAAATTCCGATTAATCCGCGTTTACCAAACTGCGCAACATTGTGATTTTGCTGTAATCCGCAACATCCTGTTACACGCGGCGGCCTGCAACCTCTGGCATGTCACTTGCTTCTTCCCTCGCAGAAAACGGGGAAGACGCGCACCAGCGCTCTGATCTCGATGAGCCCATCCGCCAGAAGGTGGAACAGACCATCAGCGCGCAGACCGGCAAAAACATCGGTGGCATCGCCAACCTAATGGTGTGAACCAACCATGAGCTCGATTTCATCCAGCTATTTCACCAATCCCTATTACGGCATCAACCAGGCCAGCGGTACGAAGCCGACCGAAGTTGCCAAGAATAAGGAAGACGTTGCCGCGGCCGGCGCCTCCGCCGTCTCGGCTGCACCGTTGAATGTCGGCGACGTCACGCAGGAATTCCTCGATTTCGCCAAGCTGTCGGTGCCCGAGCGCATCCGCAAGCAGTTCCTTGAAAGCCGGGGGCTGGACGAAAAGTCGCTGGCATCCTTGAGCGAGGAAGACCGCAAGAAGATCGAGGACGAGTTCCGCGATCTTCTGGAACGCAAAATGAAAGAGGGCATGAATATGGGCAGCAAGACCACTGGCCTCGTCGCCAATATCGTGGTCTGAGCCGCCTAGTTCAGGGTTTTCTTCAGCGTCAGTGCCGCTGCGGCTGCACCGAGCATGGCCGCGGCAGCGGCCACGCTGAACGCAGCGGCATAGTCCACGCCGCCGGAAACGGCGCCGAGCAGCGCGATACCGATGGCGAAGCCGGCCTGGCGCAAGGTTGTCGCCATCGCCGATGCCATGCCGGCGCGGTCTGGCGGCGCCAGCGCCACCAGTGCGCCCGAGACCTGCGAATTGGCCAGCCCCGCCCCGCTCGCCATCAGCAGCATGGCGCCCAGCGCAAACCAGAGCGTCGCCGTCTGCAGCACGGCAAGGACCAGCAGCACCAGGCCGCTGCCGAGCAGCAGCATGCCGCCCGTGAAATTCGCCTGCCAGCCATAGCGCTGCGTCGCCCAGACACCGACCGGCGGCAGGGCCAGCATCGGCACTGTCGCCGCCAGCATGGCCAGTCCGGCCTGCTCCATGCCGAGACCAAAAGCGGCCTGCAGATAGAGCGGCAGATAGATCAGCACGGCCCAGTAGCCCGCCGACAATGACAGCAGCAGGCAGCCGATGCCGATGGCTTCCCGCCGGCGAAACAGCATCGGGTCCAGCATTGGTTTTGCGCGGCGCTTCTGTTGCCACACCAGCACGATACCCAGCAGCAGGCCCGCAATCGTCGCCGCCCAGCGCCAGCGCAAATCGCCATCGCTGTGCAGCAGCGCCTGTACCGGCAGGGCAATCGCCAGCGTCAGCAGCAGCACCCCCGGCAGATCGAGCGCGCGGCCTTCCTCGTCGCGCGATTCTGCAATCACGCGGCGCACCGCCCAGTCGCAAAGGATGCAGATCGGCAGGTTGATCAGGAAGACCCAGCGCCAGCCAAAGCCGGCGGCAACAAAGCCGCCCAGCGTGGGGCCCAGCGCCATCGCCGCGCCGCTGGTAACGCCGATGATGCCAAAGGCACGCGCACGGGCAGCCGTGTTCGAGATGGGATAGGCCAGCGAAATCGCCGCCAGGCCGCCGGTGATATAGAAGGCTGCGCACAAGCCCTGCAGCGCACGGGCAAACCACAGTGTCGGCCCGTCCCAGGTCAAACCGCAGAGCAGCGAAGCGAGCGCGAAGCCGGCATTGCCGAGCAGCAGCATGCGGCGGCGGCCGAACCGGTCGGCCAGTGCACCGGCCGCGAACAACGAGCCGGCAAAGGCCAGGCTGTAGGCATCCATCACCCAGGCGGTGGCACTGATCGAGAAGCCGAGTTCGTCGCGTATGGCCGGCAGCACCACGGCAACGACGGTGACATCGAAGTTGGCCAGGCTGACCGACAGCGCCAGGATCCAAGCAACGGCCATCGGATGACGAAAACCAAAACGTGCCGAGTGAGTATGGGCGAGAGCGGACATGACGCTGGCATCGCATGCCGGCGCGCGCTGCACCAACGACATCGCTTCACAGTATCATGAATTTCATTCATAATAGGGTCATGCGCCCCCTGCCGCCCTTCGACTCCCTGGTCGCCTTCGATGCCGTGCTGCGCCATGGCAGCATGACGGCGGCGGCCAGCGAGCTGGGCATCACCCAGAGTGCGGTGAGCCATCGCCTGCGCCGGCTGGAGGCTTTCATCGGTACGTCTTTGCTGCTGCGGCGTCGCGCCGGCCTGTCGCCGACCCCGGCGGGTACGGCGCTGGCCGAAGGGCTGGGCGATGTGTTTGACAGCATGGCCGGCCTGCGCGACCGCTGCCGCGCCACCACGGCGCCGGCACGCCTGCGCGTCGGCATCAGCGCGGCACTGGCCCAGCTCTGGCTGGTGCGCCGCCTGCCGGCCTTTGCCCGGCGCCATCCCGGCATCGATGTCGAACTGGTGATTTTCACCAGCAAGGCGCAGGCCGAGGCCCGTTCCGGCGATATCGATATCCGCGTGCTGTGGAAGAAGCCGGATGAGGCGCGCAACACCAGCACCCAGCGCCTGCTGTTCCGCGAGCAGGTCTTCCCGGTCTGCGCCCCATCTGTGCTGGCCAAACCCCTGCGCGATCCCAAGGCCATCGCCAGCCTGCCGCTGCTGTACAAGGCGGTCGAGGAAGGCCAGACCCCGGAATGGGAATGGAGCACCTGGTTCAAACGCCTTGGCATCGCCGGCAAGCCGAAAACCAGCCTGCGCTTTGGCGATATCGGCACCGCGATTTCAGCCGCCCTAGAAGGCGCCGGCGTGGTGCTGGCGCGATCCCTGCTGGTGCATGATGCCCTGGGCGATGGCCGGCTGATCCGGCCGCTGGGTCCACAGTGGCAAATGCCCGCGGAAAAGGCCCATGTGGTGCGCTGGCCGGCGGCGCTATCGGGCGACCTGCGGGTACGGGCCTTTGCCGCCTGGCTGGCAACCGAAGCCGAGAAAACCGTGGCCGAGGGGGCACCGGCCGCCCCACCTGCAGCTAAGCTACCGATTCGGCAGCGTTAATTACTGGGCGGAGTGCCGACATGGCAGCCCTGCGCCAGCGTCATTGCGACGCAACAAATCTATCCTTGTAACAATCCGTCCCGGGCCGTATATACCCGCCCAACCCTAGCCGAAACCCAAAGGAATCGCGCCCGGCCAGCCCATGCTTGGGAATGACCGGGCCTTTCGTGTAAGCCGCATGGATATTCGCAATATCGCCATCATCGCCCACGTCGACCATGGCAAGACCACGCTCGTCGACGCCCTGCTGCGCCAGTCCGGCTCGTTCCGCGAGAACCAGCAGGTCGCCGAGCGCGTCATGGACAGCAACGACCTGGAGCGCGAGCGCGGCATCACCATTCTCGCCAAGTGCACCTCGGTCGAGTGGCACGGCACCCGCGTGAACATCGTCGACACCCCCGGCCACGCCGATTTTGGCGGTGAAGTCGAACGCATCCTCTCGATGGTGGATGGCGTGGTGTTGCTGGTGGACGCCGCCGAAGGTCCGCTGCCGCAGACCAAATTCGTGCTCGGCAAGGCGCTCGGCCTCGGCATGCGCCCGATCGTGGTCATCAACAAGGTCGACCGCCAGGACGCCCGTCCGGTGGAAGTCCATTCCGAAGTCTTCGACCTGTTCGCCGCGCTGGACGCCACCGAAGAGCAGCTCGACTTCCCCTGCATGTTTGCTTCGGGCCGCTCCGGCTGGGCCGATGACAGCCTGGAAGGCCCGCGCAAGGATCTCGCCCCGCTGTTCGATCTCGTCGTGCGCCATGTGCCGGCGCCGACCGCCGAGCAGAATGCGCCCTTCAAGATGCTGGTCACCACGCTGGAAGCCGACAACTTCCTCGGCCGCATCCTCACCGGCCGCATCTATTCGGGTAAGCTGAAGGTCAATACCCCGATCCATTCGCTGCGCGCTGATGGCAGCGAGATCGAGGTGGGCCGCGTCACCAAGCTGCTGGCCTTCCGCGGCATCGAACGCGTGCCGGTGGATGAAGCTGATGCCGGCGACATCGTCGCTATTGCCGGCCTGACCACCACCACGGTCGCCGACACCATCTGCGAACCCTCCGTCACCGAACCGGTGCCGGCCAACCCGATCGATCCGCCGACGCTGGCGATGACCTTCTCGGTGAACAACTCCCCGTTCGCCGGCAAGGAAGGCAGCAAGGTGCAGAGCCGCGTGATCCGCGACCGCCTGCTGCGTGAAGCCGAAGGCAACGTTGCCATCCATATCCGCGAAACCGAGGAGAAGGACGCCTTCCAGGTCGCCGGCCGTGGCGAACTGCAGCTCGGCGTGCTGGTCGAAGTGATGCGCCGCGAGGGCTTCGAGCTGTCGATCAGCCGCCCGCGCGTGCTGTTCCAGAAGGACGAAGACGGCAATCTGCTCGAGCCGATCGAGGAAGTGCATGTCGACGTCGACGATGCCTATACCGGCGTCGTGGTGGAGAAGATGTCCCTGCGCAAGGCCGAGCTGCGCGACATGCGCCCCTCGGGCGGCGGCAAGACCCGCATCACCTTCCATGCCCCCTCGCGCGGCCTGATCGGCTATCACGGTGAGTTCCTCACCGACACGCGCGGCACCGGCATCATGAACAAGCTGTTCCACGGCTACGGCCCGCATCGCGGCCCGATCCCGGGCCGCCGCAACGGCGTTCTGATTGCCAACGGCACCGGCGAAACCGTGGCCTATGCGCTGTGGTATATCGAAGAGCGCGGCACGCTGTTCGTCGATCCGGGCACGCCGGTCTACGAGGGCATGATCATCGGCGAGAACAGCCGCGACAACGACCTCGAAGTCAATCCGATGAAGGCCAAGCAGCTGACCAACATGCGTGCGTCGGGCAAGGACGAGGCCGTGCGCCTCACCCCGCCGCGCAAGATGACGCTGGAACAGGCGATCAGCTACATCGGCGATGACGAGCTGGTGGAAGTGACGCCGAAGAGCGTGCGAATCCGCAAGAAGCTGCTGGACCCGAACGACCGCAAGCGCGCCTCCCGCGCCGCCGACGTCGCCGCCTGAGCACAGCACTCCATTCCATGATCTGAAAAGGCCGGGTTTCCACCCGGCCTTTTTGCTGCTGCGGGACTGCAAATCCCTCCGCAAGCGGTTGAACTGCCGTGGTTTTTTGCGACAGAAACTGCAAATCAACGTTTATTGCAGTTCAGCAAATACAACTACAGACAGATATTCTCTTGATGATTGATTGCCATTTTGGCTAAATACTATCTCAGATAGTCGGCCTCCCCGCCCGCGTCTGCTGCAATATTCAGAGAGATCGCGATGACAAAACCGGCCCTGAACCTGCAAAGCCTCCGCTTCCTGGTGGCCGACGGCAACAGCTACTTCCAGACCATCCTCTACGGCATCCTGCATGCGCTGGGCGCCCAGCATATCGCTGTTACCGGTACCGGTGACGAAGCCCTGGCCCGCAGCCGCAGCGACGTCACCGACCTGCTGATCTGCGACTGGAGCCTGCCCGAAGTCGATGGCTTCGATCTGGTGCGACGCATCCGCACCGACAGCCACAATCCCAATCGCTATACGCCGGTGATCGTGCTGACCAGCCATGCCCAGGCCCATACGGTGGAGCGCGCCCGCGATTGCGGCGCCAATTTCGTGCTGGCCAAGCCGATCTCGCCCAAGTTGCTGTATGATCGTCTGCTGTGGATCGCCGAAGATCCGCGCCCCTTCGTGATGGCACCCGGCGGCTATAACGGTCCCGATCGCCGCTTCAAGAAGGATGGCGCCTCCTCGGTCGAGGTGGAGCGCCGCGGCAGGCCGCATGCTGCCGCCGCATCCCCGGTTACAGCACCGTCGCTGGGCCCAGCCGTGGCGGCGATGACCCTGCACTGAGGCCGGGATCGCCATGAGCGACAGCCAGGACAAAACCGAACCGGTCGCAGCCGATACCGCCAAGGCCGAGGTGCAGATCGTCAAGATCAAGTCGCGCTTTGCCATGCTGGCGCTGCGCGATGGCGGCAAATCCGCCGCGGCCCTGATCGGTGCTGCCGATGCTTTCCTGCAGACAGAACGTAACCGCTACCATGCCTGGGTGAGCGATGCCCTGCAGGCGCTGGATGTCACGCTCGACCAGCTGCCCGGCAGTATCCCCGAGGCACTGCAGGCGGCTTATGGCCAGGCCATGCAGATCCGCGACCTGGGCGGTACCTTTGGCGCACCACTGGTGACCGAGGCCGCCGACAGTCTCTGCGAGTTGCTCTATCGCCTGTACAGCGCCGAGCTGTACAGCCATGAAGCCATTGCCATGCATCAGTCGACCTTGCGCCTGATCTGCGCGGCCGACCAGAACAAGACAACGCCGGCCGGTATCGCCGAACTGCTAGCCGGCCTGCGGAAGATCGTGGCGAGATATCCGCGCCCCCTGCCGCCGCCCAGACCACCCGGTCAGTCCCAGGCCCGGCCAGCCGAAGCGTCGCACTGAACTCTGATCAGTCCTTCACGCTGGCGCAGTAGCGCGTCGAGGAGCGGATCTTGGCGCAGGCCGCATCGGCATCCTTGCGCTCGGCAAAGCCGACCAGCATCAGGCGCGCAAACGTGCCGCGATTGGGCGTATCGACCCATTCGACCTGCGGATCGAACTGGCCATAGAGGGCCGGATTGGCCCGCAGCAGCTCTTGCCATTCATTGATGGCGGCCGATTCCGTGCGGTGCGAGGCCAGATGCGCGCGCCAGCCCGTGAGCCCGGCGCTGGTCATGTCCTTCATGCTGCCGGCCATCTCCGGCGGTGTGGGCTGGGCACCGGTGGCGGCAGCCATCTGCTGCTGTTCTGCCGCCAGGGCCGGATTGTCGGCCGCAGCTGGCGATGGCCGGTAGCCCGCGGGCAGTGCCGGCGCGATAGCCACCACGGTGGCAGCGGCCGGCGGCATGGCTGCAGCGGATGTGGACGACGCGGCCGCCGGTGCGCGCGCAGCCTGCCGCGGAGCAGGAGCTGGCGGCTTCGTGGCCGGTGACGGCACCAGCGCCATCTCGGCGGCCCGCTTGGCAGCCTCTTCCTCGGCCACCTTCTCCGGATCCCTGTAATTCACCGGGGTGGTGTTGGTCTGGTTCAATGCCTGGTTGGTGGTGGCGCGCTGGCCGGCCCAGTTCGCCTGCGACACGCTGCCGGGCGGCGGCAGCAGCACCTCGGGGGCCGGCGGATCGGACGGATACATGCCAAGCTCGACCTGCAGTTCCTGCCAGCTCTGACAGGCACTCAGCAGGCCAGCGGCCAGTATCACCGCTATGACGTTACGGCAGGGCATCGACTCGTTCTCCACAGCCCGCATTTTAGGCTGACGCAGGATGACGGGCCAAGGTAGAAACATGGTTAAGACCATGGAGGATCAATGCCCGTACTCGATATCAAGGCCGACGTCACCGGCAAAGTCTGGAAGCTTGAGGCCGCCCTGGGCGCCAGCCTAGCGGCCGGCGACATCGTGATGATCCTGGAATCGATGAAAATGGAAATCCCGGTCGAGGCGCCGAAAGCGGGCCGGCTTGCCACGCTGACCGTGGCCGAGGGCGACAGCATCAAGGAAGGCCAAGTGCTGGCCAGAATGGAAATCTAGGGCTGGAGATTTGAGGCGTCAGGCCGGCGCGTCGTAGGCGCAGCGGAAGCCGACATAGACCGCATAGAAGGCCGCCGGCTTGGAATAGTTCGCCTCGGCCTTCATCTGCTCCGGGCCATACCACCAGGAGCCGCCCATGGTGCGCTTCTCGCCGCCACCCGTGTCATTCGGATGATCGGCCACCCATTCCCAGACATTGCCGCCCATATCATAGAGGCCGTTGACGCCAGGCGCCGTCTGTCCCACCGGCGCGCTGCGTGGCCAGCGGTCGGGCGTCGACATGTTGGCGCCATCCGGGCTGTCGCCGGTGGGAAAGGTATAGCGCTGGCCAGTGACGAAAGGCGTCGGCGGGTCGCGCCGCGTCTCCACATAGGCGGCCTGCAGCCATTCCTGCACGGTGGGCAGGCGACCGCCATGGGCGCGACAATAGGCCTGCGCCTCCGCCCAGGTAACATGCACGGCGGGATGCGCCTCGGTATCGGGCGCTTCGCCGAAAGGCCAATAGACGGTCCAGCCCGCACGCCGGACCCAGCCGGCGGCATATTCATAGCCGCCGCCCTCGCGCTCGGCCGCAGTGACCATGCGCGCCGCCTCGGCATGGCGGCGGAACTGCGCGATGCTGACCTCGATGCGGTCGATCAGAAAAGCGCCGATGCGCTGCTTGTCGGCCGGCTGCGCAAGCGCGACACCCGGGGCCAGCAGGCCTGCAAAGATGTATGCAACTGCCTTGATCATCATGGCCCGAATGGTAGGGCGCAGGCAGCGCTCGTCAAATCGCAAACCAGTGAACGGAACGGCGGTCTCAGCCTTCGCCCTGTCCCGACTTTTCCATCGGCTTGTGGCGCAGGATCAGCGGTGTCTGCGCCAGCATGAAGGCCACCGTCAGGCCGATCAGGCCAAAGACCTTGAAAGCCACCCAGAAATCCGTGCTCTGCGTGCGCCAGACGATTTCGTTCAGGCCGGCCATTGCGGCGAAGAACAGGCCCAGCCGCAGGGTGAGCTTGCGCCAGCCGTTCTCCGTCATCTGCAGCGATGTGCCCAGCACATACTGCAGCGGATGCCGGTTGATGGCATAGCCGCCGAGCAGGATCACGGCGAAGATGGCATTGACGATGGTCGGCTTCATCTTGATGAAGGTTTCATCCTGCAGCCACAGCGTCAGGCCGCCGAAGATGCCGACCACCACGGCGGTTACCAGCGGCATCATCGGCACGCGCCGCAACAGCACCAGCGACACCAGCAGCCCCACCGCCGTCGCCGCCAGCAGAACGGCCGTGGCCGGCAACAGCCCCTCGGCACTGTAGACGATGAAGAACAGCGCCAGCGGGCCGTATTCGGTGGCGGGCTTGAGCCAGCGCGGGGCAGTGCGGGTCATGGCAGCTTAACGCAATGCGGCGGCGATATTGCCGCCATCCACAGTGGCGACCGCCGCCGTGGTCTTGGCGGCCACCGCCAGCTGCACGAAAGCCTGTGCCACATCGGCGGCCTTCACTTCGCGCGCCAGAAGATTACCCGACATATAGTCCTTCTCGCTGACACCGCGAGCCTTGGAACGCTTGGCCACCATCTCGTCGGTGAGCAGGCCCGAGCGGATGCGGTCGGCATTCACCGCCGAGGAGCGGATGCCCTGGGCGCCGTAATCGAGCGCATACTGGCGCGACAGGAACAGGGTGGCCGCCTTCGGGAGTCCATAGGGGCCGAAATCGGGGCCCGGATTCACCGCCTGCTTGGAGGCGTTGAACAGCAGGCAGCCGCCGGTCTTCTGCTGCAGCATGACTTTCACGGCAGCCTGCGCCACCGACTGGTGGCTGAAGAAATTCAGCTCGAAGCTCTGCCGCAGCAGCGCATCGGGCACCTCGCCGATCTTGCCGCCCCAGGCATTGCCGGCATTCGACACCACGATATCGACACCGCCGAAATGCTGCACCACTTTCGCAAACGCCGCCTGCACCGCGGCAGGCTTCGTCACGTCGCAGGCAATGCCGATACCGCCAAGCTTCTTCGCCACGGCAGCCGCTTTCTCACCATCGAGGTCGAACACGGCAACTTCGGCGCCCTCGGCCGCAAAGGCTTTGGCCGTGGCCGCACCGATGGCGCCGGCACCGCCGGTGACCACCACGACCTGGCGCGACAGCGGCTTCTCGCCACCCTTGCCCAGCTTGGCCTGTTCCAGCGACCAGTATTCGACATCGAAGATGTCGCGTTCCTTGATGCTGGTGAAGCGGCCAATGGCTTCCGCGCGCGTGATAATGCTGACCGCCATCTCTGCCACATCACCGGCGATCACGGCATCCTTGCGGGTCTTGCCGACGCCGACCAGGCCGAGGCCGGGGATCAACAATGCGCGCGGCATCGGATCGAGCATGATCTTCTTCGGCACCGCCTTGGCATTGTGGCGCTCGAAATAGGCCTTGTACTTCTTGATATAGGTCTCGAGCGCCTTCTGCGCCGCCGCAGCAAAGACATCGAGTTTGCCGGCTTCCGGCGCCGGCAGCACCAGCGGCCAGGGCTTGGTGCGGATCACGTGATCGGGCGTCACCGTGCCCGCCTGGCTGTAGCGCATCACATCCTTGCCGCGCGCGAAGGCCTGGATCTCGTCGCTGTTGCGCAGGTTGAAGACCCAGCGCTTCACCTCGCCGTCATCGCCGACGGGGATGCTAAGCAGGCCGCGCAGGATGGGCAGCACATCCTCAGGCGAGGCAACCTTCTTCGGCAACGCCTTGCCCGATACGAACACCGTCTTCTTGCCCTTGGCCAGATGACGTTCGGCCTTGGAGACAAACTCGATCATCAGATCGTAGGCTTCCTTCGCTGTCTCGGCGAAGGTGAAGATGCCATGCTTGAGCAGGATCAGACCCTGGCAGTCCGGATTGGCCTTGAAGGCGGCAGCCGCCTTCTTGGCCAGGCCAAAGCCCGGCATTTCATACTCCACCAGCGCAACGCGCTTGCCATAGAGCTTGCGGCAAATCTCATCGCCGTCGGGCTGGTCGGTGATCGCCAGCACGGCCGAGGCATGGGTATGGTCGATGAACTTGTGCGGCAGGAAAGCGTGGAACAGGGTTTCGACCGAGGGATTCGGCGAACTGGAGTCCAGCAGATTGCAGCGCTGGATATTGACCATGTCTTCATCAGTCAGGGTCTTGAGCGCGATCAGCTCCTGCAGCGGCGCCAGCTTCACCGCCGGCAGGCCCGGCGGCTCGATCACCGCCATATCCCAGCCCGAGCCCTTCACGCAGAGCACATCCACCGGCTTGCCCAGCGGATCGGGCATCGTGGTCTTCACCGAGGTGTTGCCGCCGCCATGCTGCACCAGATCCGGCACACCGCCGAGCAGGCGGGTGGTGTAGGTGCGCAGCGCCAGATCCTTGTTCACGCCCTGCTTGGCGTAATGGGCAATGGCGGCCTTGGCGTCGCGGTCGGACCAGAGATTCTTCATGGGGCAGTTCCTGAGATTTACGCGAATTCGGGATAGAGTTTGGTCAGGCCGGCTTCCGAGGCGGCGCAGACGCCGCGTTCGGTGACAAGGCCCGTGACCAGGCGCGCCGGCGTGACATCGAAACCGAAATTGGCCGCCTTGCTGCCTTCGGGCGTGATGGTCACCGGCACCACCTCGCCAGAAGCCGTACGGCCGCTCATGATGGTGACCTCTTCCTGGGCGCGTTCCTCGATCGGGATTTCCTTCACGCCGTCGCGGAGCGTCCAGTCGATGGTGGAATGCGGCAGCGCCACATAGAACGGCACGCCGTTGTCATGGGCAGCCAGCGCCTTGAGATAGGTGCCGATCTTGTTGCAGACATCGCCCTCGCGCGTGGTGCGGTCGGTTCCGACGATGCACATATCGACCTGGCCATGCTGCATCAGGTGGCCGCCGGCATTGTCGACGATCACGGTATGCGGCACGCCATGGCTGTTCAGTTCCCAGGCGGTCAGCGAGGCGCCCTGGTTGCGCGGCCGCGTCTCGTCGACCCAGACATGCACCGGAATGCCGGCATCATGCGCCTTGTAGATCGGCGCAATCGCGGTGCCCCAGTCCACCGTGGCAAGCCAGCCGGCATTGCAATGGGTCAGGATGTTGATGGTGCGTTTGCGACCGGCCTTTTCGTAGAGACCGGCAATGATCTTATGGCCGTGGTCGCCGATGGAAGAGCAAGTGGCGACATCGTCCTCGGCGATCTCGGATGCGACCTTGTAGGCGATGGCGGCGCGGTTGGCGGCCGGCTGGTTGTGCAGCGCATTGCGCACGCGATCCAGCGCCCATTTCAGGTTGATCGCGGTCGGCCGCGTCTCGTTGATGATGTGATAGGCTTGTTCCAGCGTGGCATCCGTAGGGTCAGCGCGCATCGCCAGCGCCATGCCATAGGCACCGGTGGCACCGATCAGCGGCGCGCCACGCACCACCATGGCCTTGATCGCATGGGCGGCCTCTTCCCAGGTGGTCAGGGTGGTGGTGACGAAGGCATGCGGCAGCTTGGTCTGGTCGATGATCCCGACCGACCAGCCGTCGCCGTTGACCCAGATGGTGCGGTAGGCTACGCCCTTGACCTTCATGTCTCGCCCTTCAAACGGCCCGAAAATTGCGCGGAAAGTAGCGGACCCGGCCTTGCTGAGCAATGCCGGAAGCCGGCCCAAACCGGCTTGTCACACAGGTTTTGCCTGATGTTGGCTGTTCTGCTTTTGACCGTCGTGATCGACCTGATCGGCTTCGGCCTGATCCTGCCACTCCTGCCATTCTACGCGACCAGTTTCGGCGCCTCGCCCTTCACAATCGCCCTGCTGGCCGCCGTGTTTTCCATTGCCCAGTTCCTGTCGGCGACGCCGCTGGGCGGGCTGTCGGACCGCGTCGGCCGCCGCCCGGTTTTTCTGGGCTGCATGGCGCTGACCGTGATCGGCTATGTTTCCCTCGCCTTTGCCGACACCCTGCTGACCATTTTCCTCGCCCGTATCGTCGCCGGCATCGGCAGCGGCAAGATCGGCATCGCCCGGGCCATCATCGCCGACAGCACGCCGCCCGAGCAGCGGGCGCGCGGCATGGGCCTGATCGGCGGCG
This sequence comes from Ferrovibrio terrae, assembly GCF_943372915.1. Classification (GTDB taxonomy): domain Bacteria; phylum Pseudomonadota; class Alphaproteobacteria; order Ferrovibrionales; family Ferrovibrionaceae; genus Ferrovibrio; species Ferrovibrio terrae_A. Next base: position 61,945 of record NZ_CALSAN010000006.1, read on the forward strand.
CCTTCGGCATCGGCATGATCCTCGGGCCGCTGATCGGCGGCCTGCTGATTGGCCCCGATCCGCTGCACCCGAACTATGCCCTGCCGGCCCTGGCGGCGGCCGGCACCTCGGCCATAGCGCTGTTGCTGGCCGTGCTGACCGTTCGCGAAACGCGGCCGGACGCACCGCATACCCTGTCTGGCATACCGCTGTGGCGAAATCCCTTCGCCCCCCTGTCGCACCTGGGTCCGGCGGTGCTGGCGCTGATCGCGATCAATTGCAGCATAAACTTCGTCTTCTCCCAGATCGAAGTGCTGTTCCCCCTCTTCGCTGCCGCGCGGCTCGACTGGCATGCTTATGAAGTCGGACTGGCCTTCACCTTTATCGGCATCATCGTCCTGTCGATGCAGGGGTTCCTGATCGGGCCGCTGACCCGCCGGTTCGGCGAGCGCCGGCTGCTGACGATCGGCATCATCAACCTCGCCATCGGCACCGCGATGGCGCACTGGATCGTTTCCACGCCAACCATGGGCCTGTCGATCCTGCTCACCGCATCCGGCGTTGCCATGATCGGCCCGACCATCAACAGCCTGGCCTCACGCAGCGCCGGAGCGACCCAGCAAGGTATCGCGCTGGGCACGATGGAATCACTCGCTGCGCTCGGCCGCACCTTCGGCCCGCTGTGGGGCGGCTGGCTGTTCGATCATGTGGGCATCGACATTCCCTACTGGATCGGCGGTGCGATCCTGGTGGCAACGCTGATGATGGGCTGGCGATACATCCATCCGAAGCAGGCGCCATGACGGCCGGCAGCTACCACGCCATGCTGTGCCAGCGGCTCGGACCGCCGGATGTACTGGAGATGGCAGAGCTGCCGCGCCAGCCGCTGAAACCCGGCGAGGTGCGCATCGCCGTGCGCGTGGCCGGTGTCAACTTCCCCGATCTGCTGCAGGTGGCCGGCCAGTATCAGCACAAGCCGCCTCTGCCCTTCGTGCCCGGCTTCGAGGCGGCCGGCGAGATCATCGACCTGGCGGGCGATGTTCAAGGTTGGCAGGCCGGCGATGCCGTGCTGCTGCGCGGGACCGGTGCCTATGCCGAAGAGATGATCGCGCCTGCCGCCGCGCTGCTGCCCAAACCGGCCGACTGGAGCTGGGACGAGGCTGCCGCCTTTCCGGTCGCCGCATCAACCGCCTGGGTGGCGCTGCTGCCGCGTGGGCGGCTGCAGGCCGGTGAAACCCTGCTGGTACTCGGCGCTGGCGGCGGCACCGGGCTTGCGGCGGTCAGCCTTGGCGCCGGCTGCGGCGCCCACGTGGTGGCCGTGGCCTCGTCGCCGGTGAAACGCGCCGCAGCCCAGGCCGCTGGCGCAGCGATCTGCCTTGATCCGGCGGTAGCCGGCTGGGAACAGGCCGTGCAGGCTGATCTGGTGTTCGATCCGGTCGGCGGCGCGCTCTTTACCACCGCCTGGAAGGCCCTGAAACCGGGCGGCCGCTGGCTGGTGGTCGGCTTTGCCGGCGGCACCATTCCGCGTCTGCCGGCCAATCGCCTGCTGCTGAAGGAAGCCGAACTGATCGGCGTGCGCGCCGGCGAACAGGGGCGCCGCAATCCGGCAGCGGCGAAGGCGCTGGATGCCGGCCTGCGCGCCTGGCTAGTCGGCAGCGAGCGGCGGCGTCCGTTGATCGGGGCCGTCTATCGGCTTGATGAAGCTGCTACCGCCCTGCGCCAGCTGGCCGACCGCAAGGCCGTCGGTAAACTGGTTCTGCACCCCCGCTAGCGGACCCGGGCGATGGCGCTCCGGCGGCAGCGTCACGCTGACCGTGGTGCCCTCACCCAGCTTGCTTTCAATGAACAGCTCGCCGCCATGCAGCTCGACCAGGCTGCGCGACAGCGACAGGCCGAGCCCGGTGCCTTCATGGCTGCGCGACAGCGCGTTGGCCACCTGGCTGAACGGCTGCTGCACGCGCTCGATATCCTCATCAGCGATACCGATACCGGTATCGGCCACCGATATCTCCAGCTGGCCATCGGCCTGCAGGGCACAGCGGATCTCGACACTGCCGCCCTGCGGCGTGAATTTCACCGCATTGCTGACCAGATTGATCCACACCTGACGCAGGCGCCGCATGTCGCCCCACAGGGCCGGTGACGGCTCGGGCAGTCGCTTTTGCAATGTGATGCGGTTTTGGGTGGCACGTTCGCGCACCAGCAGGATCGCGGCTTCCAGGCTTTCGTTCAGATCGATCCACTCGTCATCCAGCGTCATCTTGCCGGACTCGACCTTGGCCATGTCGAGGATGTCGTTGATCAGGGCCAGCAGATGCTCGCCGCTCTGCACGATATCGCGGCAGTATTCGCGATACTTGGCATTGCCCAGCGGCCCCATCATCTCGTCCAGCAGCACCTGGCTGAAACCAAGGATGGCATTCAGTGGCGTGCGCAGCTCATGGCTCATATTCGCCAGGAAATCGGACTTCGCGCGGTTCGCCGCTTCCGCCTGTTCCTTGGCCAGCATCAGTTGCTGCTCGTTGCGGCGCTGCAGGCTGACATCGCGGAACATGCCCTCGATCATCACCAGGCCGCCGGATTCATCCGTCACCCGGCGCAGCGTCTTGGACACCCAGACCGAACTGCCGTCACGGCGCCGCATCTCCGAGCGGAAGTCGCGCGCCAGGCCATGGCGCTCCAAGTGCTTGATCAGTTCCTTGCGGCGCTCGGGGTTCACATACAGCTGGTCGCCGGCCCGGGTCACGGTGGCCAGCATCTCTTCCGGCGAAGAGAAGCCAAAGATGGCGGCACCGGCGCGGTTGATCGCCAGCACGCGGCCTTCCGGCGTCACCTGCACGATGCCTTCATGCACGTTGTCGAAAATCTGCCGGTATTTGGCCTCGGCCTGGCGCAGGCGGATCTGCGCCCGCTTGCGCACGGTGATATCGGTGAAGACCGAGACATAACCGATGCTGCCATTGGTCGAGGGCAGCCGGCGCCAGTCGAAATTCAGCCAGGTGCCATCGGTGAGGCGCACCTCCTGCTTGCGGTCGGCCTTGGTCGAGGCATCGATATAGGCATTGACCCAGGCCGAGGCCTCTTCGGCCCGGATGGTCAGCACGCCGCGCGAAATCAGCAGGCCGAGGAATTCCTTCGCCGGCAGGCCCGGCTGCATCAGATGCTCGGGCAGGCCGAACAGTTCCGCCAGGCGACGGTTGACCTGGACCAGGTTGGGGCCGGCATCCCAGACGGCGAAACCCTCGCCCATGGTGTCGAGCGCCGCATGCAGCAGGTGATTCTCGGTGGCGACGGCTTCGGGAGTTTCGTCCACGGCATCGCGATGGCGTGCCAGCGACGCCATGAATTTGTCTTCGCCGAATGGCGGGTGTGTCACCAATCTCCCCCTGCCCGAACTGTCGCGCGGATCGGCAAGCCTGTTTTCCAACGGCACTGCAACCGCTGCATCCCACCAAGCTCCCGACCTGTTAAGCCGATTCTTATCGTTATACGCGTTTTTCGAGCGCAAAATTTGTCACACAGGCAGCCCGCCATCGCAACAGAAAAGCAGCAATTTCACTGATTGCTTCGGTATTTAGGCAAACGCCAGTTGGGCATTTTCGGCGCGCTATACACACGCAGGTAGCAAAGCCCACGAAAAAAGGCCGGCCGCTTGCGCGGCCGGCCCTTTCAAACCCACTCGGAACCGTCGAAACGCTTGCTTAGATGCAGTAGCTCTTCAGCGGCGGGAAGCCGTTGAAGCCGACCGACGAATAGGTCGTCGTATAGGCCCCGGTGGACAGGATCTGGATCTTGTCGCCGACTTCCAGCGCCAGCGGCATCTGGTATTCGGCCTTCTCGTACAGGATATCGGCGCTGTCGCAGCTCGGGCCGGCGAGCGACACCGGGCCGGTCGGCCCGCCGTCGCGCGGCGTCACGATGCGATACTTGATCGCCTCATCCATGGTTTCGGCCAGACCGGAGAACTTGCCGATATCGAGATAGACCCAACGACGGTCGTCGTCATAGTCCTTCTCCGAGATCAGCACCACTTCAGCCTGGATCACGCCGGCATCACCCACCAGGCCGCGGCCCGGCTCGATGATCATTTCCGGCAGATTGTTACCGAAGTGATCGGTCATGGCATTGCTGATGGCCTGGGCATAGGCCTCCAGCATCGGGATGTCCGTGCGATACTTCGCCGGGAAGCCACCGCCGAGATTGACCATGCGCAGGTCGACATCAGCCTGCTGCAGCACGGTGAACATCTGCGCCACCTGCGCGACAGCCTTGTCCCACTGATTCAGGTCGGTCTGCTGCGAGCCGACATGGAAGGAAATGCCATAGGGGTCGAGACCCAGCTCACGCGCCTTGACCAGCAGGTCGGCCGCCATGCGCGGGGCGCAGCCGAATTTCTTCGACAGCGGCCATTCGGCACCTTCGCATTCCATCAGCACACGGCAGAACACCTGTGAGCCCGGCGCCACTTCAGCCAGCTTCTGCAGTTCGCAGAGCGAGTCGAAGGCGTACAGGCGCACGCCCTGCTCATAGGCCCAGGCGATGTCGCGCTTCTTCTTAATGGTGTTGCCGAACGAGATGCGGTCCGGCGTCACGCCCTGGTCCATGCACTGCTTGATTTCGTTCGCCGAGGCGGTGTCGAAATTCGAGCCGAGGGTGCGCAGGCGGCGCAGGATTTCCGGGGCCGGATTGGCCTTGATCGCGTAGTAGACCTTGGCGATCGGCAGCAGGCGGCGCAGTTCGCGGTAGTTGTGCTCGACGACATCGACGTCGACAACCACGAACGGCTCGGCGTCCTTCGCTTCCGCGAGGAAACGCTGGAGCTTCGGGGTCAACTGACCCTGCTCGACACGCTTTTGCGAGTTGCGTCGCAGACGGGTATTGGTGCGGCCACCATTGGCTGCAAGCATCGAAACCTCCCTCTCGGACCGGCTTTGAACCGGCACAGCTCAAGCGCTGTGCGACCAAAAAGGACGCGTTCGTCGTTGCATAACCTGCCAGGGGCCATCGGCACGTGCGGGTGCGTCGTTGAAGCGGTATTTACAACATCTCCCCCCCATTGCAATAGGAAATTGCCCCGCGGGGAAAATTTTTTGCCCGTGCCGTGCTTTGCGTGTCACAGCGGCGCAGTGGCGACAGGTCAGCCCGCTACAAAAAAAGCCGCATGGATTGCGGCTTTTTTGCATCTCGGTCTGCTGCAAAAGGCGGCCTGCGCGCAGTTGGCGGCAGCAGATAAAATTTCGGTAAGCGGTCGTGTCGCGGACCTTGGGAGATGCCGTGACGCGGCGGCAGCGGCCTCGCCGGCCCGAGACTCTGGCACGAGTCTCTCGGCCGGCAGGCGCTCAGCGCGAGGCGATCTGGCTGGTCAGGCCGATGAAATCCTGCAGGCGCTGCGGTGCCAGCGTCGTCGGCTGGCTGGGTACGGCATAGCCGGTCAGCCGTGTCGCATCGCCGATCTTCTCCAGCTTGACGGTGTGGCCACCCAGGCTGGCAACTTCGGCGCGACCGGCGCTCAGCAGCGCGATTTCCGTGCAGTCGGGCAGGATATGGCCCGCTACGGTAGCCGTCCGCACCGTCACGGTGCCGCCCGGCAGCACAACATAGACCCGGCCCGGATTGGCGGAGTCGAGGTGGAAGCTGCCGCGCTCGAGCCGCAGCACCACGCGGTCGGCGGCAAATTCGTCGACGGTGATGGCGCTGTTCGGGCCGATGATCACCGAAGTGCGGTCATCCAGCGTGAACTTCATCCCCGAACCGGGACCGCTGGTCAGCCGGTGGCCGAGCACAACCGGCAGGCCGCGACGGCTTTCCTGACCGACCACGCGGGCAGCCGGGCTGACGACGGCGACGGGCGCTACCAGCAGGTCGGTGGGCGATGCAGCCCGGGCCGAGCCGGCCCAGGCAGAAGCCGCGATGCCGGCGACGGCGGCAACAGCGACGGTAAGAGAGACGCGCAAAGCGCGATTCAGAAGATTGGCAGCCATGACGCGGCACCTCGGGTTGTCGGATTGCGCGACTATGCCGGGGGCGCGGTCAGAATGCTGTGATGGCGGATACGAGACGACACAATGCTGCAATCGCCCTTGCAGGGCCTTCCCCGCCGACAGGCGGCACGCGGACCCAATGCTGCCGGACCTGCCCCGGGGCTCCTCGTCGCCTGCATGGGATCTCCGGCTCAAGTCCTACATTCCAATGGTCTTTTTCATTGTTAATAATGATTCGTAGTTGCAAATCAATTCTGATCGTAATATGACCCCCACAGCCAGCCCCCCAGCCGCGTCAGCGCGCCAGGCAGCCAGCCTCTGCACAACAGCATCGGCGCCGCCCGCGCGGCCAAATATGGGGAAGCACTGTGTCCAAGACATCAGACCTGAATCCGTCTCGCAATCCGCGGCTGGGCCCGCATCTGGGCCGCTTCGCCATGGCGGTATCCCTGCTCGGCGGCAGCAGCCTGCAGCCGGCCTTCGCCCAGCAGGTCGCCGATGCGATGCTCAACCCGGTCACCATCACGGCAACCAAGACCCCCCATAATGTCGACGAGGTTCCGGCGCACGTCACCGTGCTCGACAACGAATACATCGAGAACCGCAACCCGACAAAAATGGACGACCTGCTGCGCGATCTGCCCGGCGTCGAGATGTCGGGCGGCCCGCGCCGTCTCGGCCAGGATGTCAGCATCCGCGGCATGGGCGGTCAGCGCGTGGTCACCACGCTGGATGGCGCACGACAGAACTTCAATGCCGGCCATAAAGGCCGCTTCTTCCTCGACCCCGACCTGCTGCGTCAGGTGGAAATCGTGCGCGGCAGCAATTCGGCATTACATGGCTCGGGTGCCATCGGCGGCGTGATCGCGATGGAGACCAAGGAGGCTGGCGATTTCCTGAAAAGCGGCCAGACCATGGGCTTCCGCACCAAGTATGGCTACAGCGACGGGTCGAACGAGAATTACTACAGCGCCGGCGTCTTCGGCCGCTACGAAGATAAGGTCGATATCCTCACCAACTACTCGTATCGCGACACCAACACCCTGAAACAGGGCGATGGCCGCGAGCTGCCGATGTCATCGGAAGATCTGCGCGACTTGATGTTCAAGGCGACCCTGCGGCCCGCGGAATTCCACAAGGTCAGCATCACCGCCCTCAACTTCAAGGAAGACGGTCTGACGCTGACCAATCCGGATGGCACGTTGAGCGCGACTGAAAATCCGGCCGTCGATCGCCTGACGCGCATGAGCACTCAATCGCTGAACTACGCTTTTGCCAACCCTGACATGCCGCTTTTCAACCCGACCTTGAAGGTTTACCGCAACAGCCTGCATATCAACGAGCGGCGCGTACCGACCTACCGTTTCGATACCACGCACCTGCTGACCAACGGCTTTGATGTCTATAATACCAGCTACTTCGATACCGGTGCGCTAAAGCACGCGATCACGTTTGGCACCGAGTATTATACCGATACGCAAAAAGCGACCCGGCAGAATTCGGCCACGACTGTGAACGGCCTGCGCGCCGGCTATCCGAATGCACAGAGCGAGGTACACGGCTACTACATCCAGGACGAGATCGAGATCCTGCACGGCTTGACTGTCACTCCCTCAGGCCGGTTTGACACCTATGAGGGCCGCTCGAATGCTTCGCGCGACACCGATGCAGATGCCTTTTCGCCCAAGATTGCCGCCAACTGGCAGGCACTGCAGTGGCTCAGCGTCTATGGTTCCTATGGTTATGGCTTCCGCGCCCCCAGCCTGCTGGAAACCTATGTCTCAGGTGCCCATCTGGGGCCGGGCAATCAGTTCGTACCGAACCCCAACCTGCGCCCGGAAACCACCGAAACCACGGAAGGCGGTTTTCGCCTGAAGTTCGATGACGCCTTCACGGCGAAGGATGCCCTGCGCTTCAACGCCACCTATTTCTATACCCGGGCGGAAGACTTCATCGAAACCGTCGTCACCGGCACGGCCGCATCAGGCAGCACGACAAACACGAACATTCCCAATGCCATCATCCAGGGCGCTGAGCTGTCGGCGGCCTATGACCTGCCATATGCCTTCTCCAGCCTCGGCTATGCCCGCATCCGCGGCGAGAATGACAATACCGGTAAGCCGCTCGACTCCATCCCGGCCGACAAGTTCACCGCCGTGCTGGGCGCCAAGCTGCCGGACTATGGCGTCCGCTTCGGCTGGCGCGGCGAATTCGTCGCCGAGCAGGATCGCGTCAGCGGCGTGCCCTTCGTATCGAACACGCCAAGTTCGGCGACCTCGAAGACCGGCGGTCACGCCGTGCACAGCATCTTCGCGACCTGGTTCCCGCTGCCGGACTACCTGCAGGGCGTCCGCGTCGATGCCGGTGTCGAAAACATTTTCGATACCACTTATCGCCGCCACCTCGCCTCGCTTTACGAGGAAGGTCGCGATTACCGCGTTTCCGTCAGCTACACCAAAGGCTTTTGATAACCGCCGGCCGGCAGCGCCCCCTGCCGGTCGGTTACCTCTCTGCCAAACTCAAGGATCACGCCATGACCAGCATGTCTATTTCCGATCTTGCCGCCCGCTGGGCCGAACTCCGCACCACCGAGCCCAACCTGCGCATCCGCGATGCCGCGCTGCGCCTCGGAACTTCCGAAGCCGAGCTTGTCGCCACCCGCCTTGGCCAGGGCGTCACCCGCCTGCATGGCCCCTGGCCCGAAATCATCGGTGCCGTGGGCGGTGTTGGCGAGGTGATGGCGCTGACCCGCAACGACTCCGTGGTGCATGAACGCCACGGCATCTACGGTAAGCTCTCGGTTGACGGCCATGTCGGGCTGATCGTGGGCGAGGATATCGACCTGCGCATCTTCTTCGGCCCCTGGGCCTATGGCTTCGCCGTCACCGAGGACACCAAGGCCGGCCCGCGCAGCAGCCTGCAGTTCTTCGATGGCGCCGGCCAGGCCGTGCACAAGATCTACGCCACCGAGAAGACCGATGCCGCCGCCTTCAAAGCCCTGGCTGAACGGTTCCGCGCGCCGGAACAGTCGGCCGGGCTGGCGATCAAGCCGGCCGCGCCCAAGGCGCCGCCGCGGCCGGATGCCGAGATCGATACCACCGCCCTGCGCACCGAATGGGCCGCATTGCAAGATACGCATGATTTCTTCCCGCTGCTGCGCAAGCACAAGGTGGCGCGCGAGCAGGCCTTCCGTCTTGCCGGCCGTGACTTCGCCGTGCCGGTGTCCAATGACAGCACGCGACGCATGATGGAGGCTGCGGCCGCCTCCGACCTGCCGATCATGGTCTTTGTCGGCAATCCCGGCATGATCCAGATTCACACCGGCACGGTGAAACGCCTGGTGCCGACTGGGCCGTGGTTCAATGTCCTGGATCCGATGTTCAATCTGCATCTGCGCGAGGATGCCATTGCCTCGAGCTGGCTGGTGCGCAAGCCCAGCGTGGATGGCACCGTCACCTCGCTGGAGCTGTTCGACAAGGCTGGTGAACTGATCGTCTCCTTCTTCGGCAAGCGCAAGCCGGGTCACCCCGAACTGCAGGACTGGCGTGCACTGGCTGAATCGCTGGTCACCAAAGCCGCGGCATGAGCGTCTCGCGCCGCTTCCTGCTGGGGGCGATGGCAGCCGCAACGCTGCCGCGCTTCGGCTTTGCCACCGCGCCCGCACGGCCGCAACGCCTGGTCGTCGCCGGCGGTGCCCTGACCGAGATCGTGGTCGCACTCGGCGCCGCCCACCAGCTGGCCGGCGTCGATACCACCAGCCTCTACCCGGAAGCCGCCGTGAAACGGCTGCCGCAGGTCGGTTACCTGCGCACGCTGGGCGCCGAAGGCATCCTGTCGCTCTCGCCCAGCCTGGTGATCCTGTCCGATCATGCAGGACCGCCCACCACGATCGCGCAGTTGCGATCGGCTGGCGTGCCGCTGCTGGTGGTGGCGGAAAGCTATATCGAGCCGGCCGTCCCCAGAAAGATCATCGCTATCGCCGAAGCCGTCGGCCGAGCTGTCGAAGGCAAGGCCATCGCCGCTGCGGTAGAGGCCGACCAGCAGGCGGTGCAGCGCATGGTGGCGCCGCTGCGACGGCCACGCGTGCTGTTCGTGATGAGCACGAGCAATGGCAATATCCTCGCCGCCGGACAGGAGACCGCTGCCGACGCCATGCTGCGGCTGGCTGGCGCCGAGAATGTCATCCGCGACTACAAGAACTTCAAGCCGCTGAATGCCGAGGCAGCCCTGGCCGCCGATCCGGATGCGATCCTGCTGCCCGGCCATTCCTTCGAGGCCCTGGGCGGCAAGGCTGGCGTTGCCAAACTGCCGGCACTGGCAGCCACCGCCGCCGGCCGGGCCGGCCGCATCCACGCCATGGACACGCTTTATATGCTGGGGCTCGGCCCGCGCATTGCCCATGCCACCCGCGATCTGGCCGCACTGCTGCATCCGGATGCTGTCCTGCCGGTACTGCCGGCGCGCCCCTGGGCCAAACCCGCGACATGAGCGTGCTGGAAGCCTCAGCCAGCACGCCGCTGCGCCTGCGCTTTCCGCTGCTGCTGGGCGCGGCGCTGGCTTTGCTGGCAGTCGCGATGATCGCCGGCATGAGCATCGGTGCCGTGAAGCTGTCACCCGGCGAAGTGCTGGCGACCCTGTTCGGACAGGCCGCCGAAAGCCGGCATGAAACCATCGTGCTGTATCTGCGGCTGCCCCGCGTGCTGCTGGCCGGACTGGTGGGCGCCGCGCTCGGGGTTTCCGGCGGCATCATGCAGGGCCTGTTCCGCAACCCGCTGGCCGATCCCAGCCTGATCGGCGTCTCGGCCGGCGCCACGGTGGCGGCTGCCAGCGTGATCGTGCTGACCGGCTGGATCTTTCCGCCGGCCTGGCAGCCGGTGCTGCTGCCGCTCGGCGCTTTCGGTGGTGGCCTGCTGGTGATTGCGATGATCTACCGCGTCGCGCTGGTCAACGGCACCACGGTCGTACCGATGCTGCTGCTGGCCGGCATCGCCTTCAATGCCATCGCGCTGGCGCTCACCGGCTTCCTGATCTTCCTTGCCAACGACGCCCAGCTGCGCGACATCTCGTTCTGGACCTTCGGCAGTGTCGGCGGGGCACGCTGGCAGACCGTGATGATGCTGGCACCCTTCGTGATCCTGCCCTTCATCGCCCTGCCCTGGTTTGCCCGTGCGCTGGATGCCCTTAACCTGGGCGAGCGCGAGGCCGGACATCTGGGCTTCCGGGTCGAGCGCGTGAAACGACTGGCCTGTCTGTGCACCGCGCTCGCCGTCGGCGGCGCCGTCGCCGTCAGCGGCACGGTCGGTTTCGTCGGCCTGCTGGTGCCGCATGTGGTGCGCCTGCTGGCCGGTCCGCAGCATGGTCGCCTGCTGCCGCTGGCCGCCATCCTCGGTGCTGCCCTGCTGATCGGCGCCGATCTGGTGGCGCGTACCATCGTGGCGCCGGCGGAACTGCCGCTCGGCCTGCTCACCTGCCTGATCGGCGCGCCGGTTTTTCTCAGCCTGCTGTGGCGGGCTCGGGGGGAGTTCGCCGCATGAGCCTGCAGGCCGAAGCCCTTAGTGTCGAACGGCGCGGGCGCCGCCTGCTGGACGGTGTCTCTGTCGCGCTGCGTCCGGGCGAACTGCTCGCCATCGTCGGCCCCAACGGCGCCGGCAAGACCACGCTGCTCTCGGCCATGGCCGGCGATCTGGCGCCCAGCACTGGCAGCGTGCGGCTGGATGGCCGGCCGCTGGTGCACTGGACACCGTTGGCGCTGGCGCGCCGCCGCGCCGTGATGCCGCAGGCGTCAAGGCTCGGTTTCTCGCTCTCGGTGCGCGCCGTCGTGGCACTGGGCCGGTTGCCCTATCGTGACCGCGTCGATCCGGCAACCGACGCGCAGGCCGTCGACCGTGCCCTGGAAGCCGCCGATATGCTGCACCTGGCGCAACGTGCCTATGGCACGCTGTCAGGTGGCGAGCAGCAGCGCGTGCAGCTGGCCCGCGTGATCGCCCAGCTGGATATGGAAACGTCCAATGCAGCGCCCGTGCTGCTGCTGGACGAACCGACCGCCAGCCTCGACCTGGCCCATGCCTATGGCGTGCTGCAGCTGGCGCGCGACCTGGCCAAGCGCGGCGTCGCCGTGGCGGCAGTGCTGCACGATCTCAGCCTGGCCTATCGCTACAGCGACCGCGTGCTGGTGCTGAACAATGGCCGCGCCGAGGCGCTCGATACGCCGCGCGAGGTTCTCGAGGCCGCCCTGCTCCGCCGTGTTTTCGGCGTCGAGGCGCAGGTCCATGACGATTGTCTGGTGATCCGCGGCCCCGTGCTGCCGGCGCGCCGCGTCGCCTGAGCTACTTGGTGCCGTAGATCCGGTCGCCGGCATCGCCCAGGCCGGGGCGGATATAGCCGTGGCTGTCGAGCTGGCGATCCACCGAGCAGGTATACACCATCACATCCGGGTGGTTGTCCTGCATCACCTGCAGGCCTTCGGGCACGGTGAGCAGGCAGACGAACTTGATCTGGCTGGCGCCGGCTTCCTTCAGGCGGGTGACGGCGGCGGCAGCCGAATGGCCGGTCGCCAGCATCGGATCGACCACGATCACCAGGCGCTCGCGCACATCCTCGGGCAGCTTGAGATAATACTCCACCGGCACCAGCGTCTCGGGATCGCGATAGAGGCCGACATGGCCGACACGCGCCGAGGGCACCAGGTCGAGCATGCCATCCAGGATGCCGTTGCCGGCGCGCAGGATGGAGACGAAGCACAGCTTCTTGCCGGCCAGCAGCGGCGCCTGCATTTCCTCCAGCGGCGTTTCGATGCTCACCTTCTCCAGCGGCAGGTCGCGGGTCACCTCGTAGCAGAGCAGCAGGCTGAGTTCGCGCACTAGGCGGCGGAACTCCGCCGTCGAGACCTCCTTGCGGCGCAGCAGGGTCAGCTTGTGCTGCACCAGCGGATGGTTGACCACGGTGGCATTGGGAAACGCGTTCATCGATGACTCCCCCGAGATAAAATCAGAAAACCGTGCCGTCGCTCGCCACCGTCAGCGGCGGCCCGCCATCGGCGCGCTTTTCTTTGGCGATCTTGCGGCCGGCGGCCCAGGTGCCGCCTTCCAGGATGCGGGCCAGCGGCATCTCGGCCGCCGTCTTGCCCAGCCGGACCCGCACCGGATCGGCAATATGGTCGAGCAGCGCCAGCGTCAGCGCCCGCCATTCCACCACGGCTTCGTCTTCCACCGGGATGAGGAACTTGGCCAGCGCATCGTGCCGGATGCTGAGCACGCCCAGATCGATGAACAGGCCGCCATTGCGATATTCCGGCAGGCCGGTCAGGTCGTCCAGCCCGGTCACCGCGATGCCGGCATCCTCGAAGATTTCGACAAGGGAATAGGTCAGCCACTGCGACAGCTTGTGGAACGGGATCAGGCCCGAGGTGAGATCACCGCTCATCAGGCCGCGATGCCGCCAGACATCGCCGAGATTCTGCCCATCCAGGGTGATGCGCGACGGCCAGATCGGACCTAGGCCCTCCAGCACGGCTGCGAGTATCGCGGTGGCCGCCACCTTGCCGTCCTGCACCGCATGGGCCTTCAGGTAATCATACAGGCCGCCGATGCGCGCATCGGGCCCGAACAGGTCCGGCCGCGCCTTGAGCGCCTGGCCGAGATTGCGCATCAGCGCAGCGCGGCCCTCGACGCCGATCAGCGGATTGAAATCCGAGACCTGGAAGGCATGCGCGATGGCATTAGGGGCCAGCGACACCAGGCCATGGGCATCGGCGCGCAACGGATGCGCCTTGTCGCCAGCGAACAATCCGGCCTTGAAGGCATGCAGGCTGGCCACTGCCAGGCCCTCGGAGCGCGCCACCGGGCGGCCTTCCTCATTGTACTTCCACTGTGGGCCGGCACCGGCATCGAGCAGCACGCTGACCACGCAGAGATCGAAGCGGATGCGGGCGATCTCGTCGGCATTCACGCTGAGTGTCTTGGCTAACTGGCCCCAGCGGTCGATGCCGTTCGCGGCAAAATGCCGCCAGCGTGCATGATAGGGGATCTGCAGCGTCGGATAATTCTCGCGGATCACCTGCGCCACGTAATCGGCGGCGGCCGGCAGCTTATCCAGATGCAGGGTGAAATTCGGCATCGCATCGCGCTCGGCCAGGCCGAACATGGCATGGCAGCGCTCGCGTACCGCCCCGGTGGTGCGCAGCCAGGCAACCGCCTGCGCCGGATCGTTCAGATTACCCAAGCAACTTACTCCTCAAGACCGCGGCCCTTGGCCTTCTTCAACTCGTCCTCGTCCGGCACCTTGTCGGTGAAATAGCCGGCCGCCTTCTTGGCATCCATCTCGACCCGCGCATCAGCCGGGATCAGTTCGTCGGGGATCGGCACGCGCTCGACCACCTGGATGCCGCTGGCGACGATGGGTTCGAATTTCATGTTGCTCATCGACACCAGCCGGTCGATGCGGCTGATGCCGAGCCAGTGCAGCACATCGGGCATCAATTCCTGGAAGCGCATATCCTGCACGCCGGCAACACATTCGGTACGCTGGAAATAGGTCTCGGCGCGGTCACCCATCTCCTGGCGCTTGCGCGCGTTATAGACGAGGAACTTGGTCACTTCGCCCAGCGCCCGGCCTTCCTTGCGGTTATAGACGATGACGCCGACGCCGCCCTGCTGGGCTTCCTCGATGCAGACCTCGATGCCATGCGCCAGATACGGCCGGCAGGTGCAGATGTCGGACCCGAACACATCGGAGCCATTGCATTCGTCATGAATGCGGCAGGCGATCCGGGTCTGCGGCTTGCCCAGCTTCGACACATCGCCAAAGAGATACACCGTCATACCGCCGATCGGCGGCAGGAACACTTTCAGGTCGCTGCGGGTGACCAGCTCGGGGAACATGCCGCCGGTCTGCTCAAACAGGCCACGGCGCAGCTCGGTTTCGCTGATGTTGAAACGCCGGGCCACGCCGGGCAGCCACCACACCGGTTCGACCGCCACCTTGGTCACCTTCACATCGCCATTGGCCGCCAGGATGTTGCCATCCGGCTTCAGGCGGCCGGCGCGCATAGCGTCTTGCAGCTCCGGCATGTTGATATGCGCCTTGGTCACCGCAATCGTCGGCCGGATATCCCAGCCGGCCTTGATCTGCTCGGCGAAAACCTGGCTGGTGATATGCCCCCAGGGATCGAGCGACACGATCTTTTCCGGATCGGCCCATTGCGGGAACGGGCCCAGCGGTTCGGCCGGCGCGGTGTTGGTTAGGTCCGGCTTGTGCTCGGCCTTGAGCTGGCCAGAGGCAATTGCCAGCGCACGATAGAGCGAATAGGCGCCCGAATGGGTGCCGACAGCATTTTTGCCGCCGGGATTCTTCAGCGTCGCCACCACAGGCCCGCGCTGCATCGGATCGGCGGCGCCCCATTCCACCGGCAGCGGCTTGCTGCCCACGGAGGTGCTGGGATGCGAGGTCAGGACGATCGACTTCGGCGCCGGCTTCTTTTCGTTCGGGAGATTCGGAATGTCACTCATGGTCTGTACCCAAAGCTAGGAGGGCCCGCCTGACGCAGCGGGGCAGCAAGGTTGGCGAATTCACACAGCAGCTGACGCGTATCGCGCGGGTCGATCAGTTCCTCGACCAGGAAAGCCTCGGCAGTGCGGAACGGCGAACGCACGCGGTTGAGGCGCTCTTCGATATCTTTCAGCAGCGCGGCGGGATCATCGGCCTTTTCCAGATCGGCGCGATAGGCCGCCTCGATGCCGCCTTCCAGCGGCAGGCTGCCCCAGTCGCCGGACGGCCATGCATAACGATAGCGCAGCCGCGTGTGATTGGAATGGCCCGCACCCGCCACACCGAAGGCCTTGCGCATGATGATCGAGCACCAGGGCACGGTGGCCTGATACACGGCGGTGAGTGCCCGCGCACCGTGGCGGATGGTGCCGGTCTGCTCGGCCTCGGGACCGATCAGGAAACCGGGGATATCGACGAAATGCACCACCGGCAGATGGAAGGTCTCGGCCAGGTCGACAAAGCGCGTGATCTTGTGCGCCGCATCGGCGGTCCAGCCGCCGCCATAATGATAGGGATCGCTGGCCAGGATGGCGACCGGCCAGCCATCCAGCCGGGCCAGGCCGGTAATCACCGAGCGGCCATAGAGCCGGCCCATCTCCATGAAGCTGCCGGCATCCACCGTCATTTCAAGAATGTCGCGCGTCTTGTACACGCGGCGCCGGTCGCGCGGCACGATGGAAAGCAGCTTCTCCTCGCGGCGATTGGGATCGTCCTGTGGCGCGATGCGGGCCGGCAGGTCATAGACCGACTGCGGCAAATACGACAGGAACCGCCGCGCGGCGGCAAAGGCCTCTTCCTCGCTGGCCACCGCCAGGTCGATGGCACCGGCGCGTTCATGGATTTCCGTACCGCCGAGTTCTTCCTTGGTCATGGTCACGCCGGTGCGCGCCACGACAGGGGGCCCGGCGATGAACATCTGCGAGATGCCCTCCACCATCACCGAGAAATGGCTGCTGACCGTGCGCGCCGCGCCAAGCCCGGCCACCGAACCAAGAGCCAGCGCCACCACCGGCACGGTGCTCAGGTTCGCCACCACATGTTCCCAGCCTGGCATCAGCGGCACATAGGTGCGGCCTTCCATCTCCAGCGACTTGACCGATCCGCCGCCGCCGGTGCCGTCCACCAGCCGCACCATGGGGATGCGCAGCTCGCGGGCCATCTGCTCGGCATGCACCTGCTTCTGCCAGATCGCCGCATCGGCGGCGCCGCCGCGCACGGTGAAGTCGTCGCCGCCCACCACCATGGGTCGGTTGCCGATGCGGCCGCGGCCGAAAACGAAATTGGTCGGGCTGAACTCTTCCAGGCTGCCATCGGCGCCATAGCGCGCGCGGCCTGCGATGGCGCCAACCTCATGGAAGGACCCGGCGTCAAGCAGGCGGTCGATGCGCTCGCGCACCGTCAGCTTGCCACCGTCATGCTGGCGCTTGATCTTGTCGGCTCCGCCCATCTGGCGGGCCATCTCTTCGCGTCGCCGTAGTTCGGCGATCTCGGCTTCCCAGCTCATAAATCAGGCCTCTTGGCACTGGAAAGCGATGGAGTGTAACGCCGGGCCGGGCGCTTCACAACCACCCCGTGGGGCTGACCGCCCGTCGTCGCCAAACCTTAACGTCACGGAAAGCCTGCCCTTTCCGGCCGGCGCTGATTTTTCCACGCTGCCCTGTCACAAGCCGGATTGGCGGCCCGTCTATGCGTCGTAAGATTGATGGACAAACCCCAGGAGAGATCCATGCAACCCCGACTGACCAATCCCCACAAACTGGCGCCGGACGGCATCAAGGCGATGATGGCGCTGGAAGCCAGTATTGCCGCCAGTGGCCTGGAAGAAAACCTGCGCCACCTGGTGAAGCTGCGCGCCTCACAGATCAATGGCTGCGCCTTCTGCATCCACATGCATGCGACCGATGCGCGCAAGCATGGGGACAGCGAGATGCGCCTTTACATGCTGAATGCCTGGCGGGAGTCGACGCTTTACAGCGCGCGTGAACGCGCAGCACTCGCCTGGACCGAGGCGCTGACACTGGTGGCGCAGACCGGCGCGCCGGATGCCGATTACGACCTGGTGAAGGCGCAATTCACGGAAGCCGAACAGGTGCAGCTGACGCTGATGATCGGTGCGATCAATACCTGGAACCGGCTGCAGGTCGGCTTCCGTGCTGCCCATCCGGTGAGCGAGAAGGACAAGGCAGCAGCCTGACCTAGCCTAGACCCGGGCGATCGTCGCCAGTGCCGTGGCGACGATCTTCTCGGCGCCATCTTTCACCGCAAAGACATCGGCGCGCGTTACCACCTGGCGCCCGCCGGCCTTGATCACCGTGCCGATGGCGGTCAGTTCCTCGCCCACCGCCGGCGACAGCAGATTGAGCTTGTATTCCGACGTCACCACGTCGCCGACCACAGAGGCCGCTGCCCAGGAGCAAACCGTATCGGCCATGTAGCCGACGATGGCGCCATGGGCAAAGCCGTGATGCTGCGTCATCTCCTTGCGGATCGCGGCGGCAATGCGCACCCGGCCGGGATCGAAATCGAGCAACCTGGTGCCGACCCAGTTGGTGAAGGGGCTGAAGGCAATCGCCTGTTCCATCATCGCGCGGGTGAGCTGTACCTTGGCAACGGCGTCGTTCATGTGAGGGCCCTCTGCAGCAGTTTGCCGATGCGGCGCAGCGGCTCGGCGGAATGCTGGGTGCGCGCCAGCACGATGGCCCCTTCCAGCGAGGCCACGGCCCAGAGCGCCAGATCGCTGGCTTCCTTGGCCGGCTTGCCGTCGCGACGCAGCTGGTCGGCCAGCGCATCGGCCCAGGCCTGATAGCCGCGCTGGCAGGCGAGCCGCAGCGGTTCGACAAAGGCGCCGGTCTCGACCGCAACGATGGTGAGCGGCGAACCGTCCTTGCAGCCGGACTCCTCCATCCACACGGCGATCTGCGCGGCCAGCGCCCCGACAGCGGCGGCGGCCGAACCGGATCTGGCGATGGCCTCGGTCAGGGTTGCGAGAAAACGGCCCGCCGCCCAGTCCACGGCAGCCGCCGCAAGCTGCTCCTTGCCGGCGGGGAAGAAGTGATAGAGCGAGCCTTTCGGCGCACCGCTTTTCTCGACGATTTCATTCAGGCCGGTGCCAGCATAGCCGCGCCGCGACATCAGCTTCGCCGTCATCGACACGAAGCGCTCGCGGGTAGTGGCCGGCTTGCGCGCCGGCAGGGCAGTGGTCTTGGCCATGCCAAGATTATATAGACTGGTCTAGTGACTGCAAGGATAAAAAAGAAGGGGACCGAAGCCCCCTTCCCTGCGGAAAGCTCAGAAGCTGCCGGGATAGTTGCCGCCATCCAGCAACACATTCTGGCCAGTCATATAGGCCGCCTGCACCGAGCACAGGAAGGCGCAGACCTGGCCGAACTCTTCCGCCGTGCCGAAGCGGCCGGCCGGAATAGTGGCCGCCTGTTTGGCGAATTCGGCTTCCAGTTCGGCACCCTCCTTCTTGCTGGCGGCACCGATGGTGGTCTTCAGACGGTCGGTGAGGAAACGGCCGGGCAGCAGGTTGTTGATGGTGATGCCATCCTTGGCCACCTGCCGCGACAGGCCGGCAATGAAGCCATGCAGGCCCGAGCGTGCACCGTTGGACAGGCCGAGCACCGGGATCGGCGCCTTCACCGAACTGGAAGTGATGTTGACGATACGGCCAAACTTGCGCGCCGCCATCTTGTCGACCACCGCCTTGGCCAGCAGGATCGGTGTGATCATGTTGGCATCCAGCGCCTTGATCCAGTGTTCGCGGTCCCAGTCGCGGAAATCGCCCGGCGGCGGACCGCCAGCATTGTTCACCAGGATGTCGATCTCGCCGGCCGCGGCCAAGGCCTGCTCGCGGCCTTCCGCGGTGGTGATGTCGCCGGCCACCGTCTTCACGTTCACGCCCGGCGCGGCCTCGCGGATTTTCTTGGCGGCAGCTTCCAGAGTCTCGGCGCCGCGCGCCGTGATGGTGACATGCACGCCCTCTTTCGCCAGTGCCAGCGCGCTGCCGTAACCAAGCCCCTTGCTTGCCGCGCAAACCAGTGCGTTGCGGCCCTTGATGCCGAAATCCATGCTTGAACTCCCTAGACGCTTGAGTGATGTCCGGGGAGAGTCATAGCGCCATCAGGCGGCGTGTTCCAGCATCGCCCGCAGCAGCACATTGCAGCCCGCCGCCAGGTCGGCCGGCTTGGCATCTTCCACCTCGTTATGGCTGATGCCGTCGGCACAGGGGACGAAGACCATGCCGGTGGGCGCCACGCGGCTGATATAGCCGGCGTCATGGCCGGCGCCCGAGGTGATGTCGCGCCAGGCATAGCCGGACTCTTCCGCCGCCTTGCGCACGGCAGCGACGCAGTCCTTGTCATAGTGGGTGGCCGGCGAATGCCAGATTTCCTTGCATTCATATTGCAGCCCGAGCGCGCCGCAAATCTCGGCACAGGCGGCATGCAGCTCTTCGGTCATGACGGCAAGCTGGTCATCGAAGGGATGGCGCAGGTCGACACTGAAGAACACATTGCCCGGAATGGTGTTGCGTGAATTCGGCATCACCTTGACCAGTCCCACGGTGGTCACTGCCGGCGCGTGATCCAGCGCAATCTGGTGCACGCGCTCCACGATGCGTGCGCAGCCCAGCATGGCATCCTTGCGGCGGTTCATCGGCGTGGTGCCGGCATGGCTTTCCGCGCCGGTGATGGTGACCTCGAACCAGCGGATGCCCTGGATGCCCTGCACGACGCCGATGGTCTTGGCCTCGGCCTCCAGGATCGGCCCCTGCTCGATATGTGCCTCGAAGAAGGCTTTGAATTTACGGCCGCCCACTGGCTGGTCGCCGAAATAGCCAATGCGCTTCAGCTCTTCGCCGATGGTCTTGCCGTCCATGTCGGCACGGCTGAGGCCATAGTCCTCAGTGAAGACGCCGGCAAACACGCCGGATGCCACCATGGCCGGCGCGAAACGCGAGCCTTCCTCGTTGGTCCAGACCGAGACTTCCACCGGTGCCTCGGTTTCGAATTTGTGGTCGTTGAGGGTGCGGATCACTTCCAGGCCGGCCAGCACGCCATAAACGCCGTCGAACTTGCCGCCGGTCGGCTGCGTATCCAGATGACTGCCGGTCACCACCGGCGGCAGATCGTTATTCTTGCCCGGCCGACGCGCGAAGATATTGCCCATGCGGTCGATACTGATCGTGCAGCCGGCATCCTTGCACCACTGCACGAAGAGGTCGCGGCCCTGCTTGTCGAGATCGGTGAGCGCCAGACGCGCGCAGCCCCCCTTGGGCGTGGCGCCGATCTTGGCCATTTCCATCAGGCTGTCCCACAGACGGTCCTGGTTGACCCGGATGTTACGCACCTCGGCCATGCTCTTACTCCTTGCTGGATTTCAGAGCTTAGAAAATGCAAGGCGCATGCCGCAACCGGCAGCTATGGGATTTCCTCGACTCTTCGTACAGGAATGCCCAGAAAGCGCGCAGGACTACTCGGCTGCCGTCGCCTTTTTGGTCACGCCCCACTCCGCCACTGCCGCCTCACCGCCCTCGCCGCGCGCCGGCGGCTTACGGCGGATGGCGCCGGGTGTGCGCGAAAAGCGCGGTGCCGGCGCCGGCTGGGTGACGCCGTCGGGTGCGACAAAGGTTTCACGCGCCGCCATATGGTCGTGGTTTGGCGCCTCGTCGAGGCCGAGCACCGGCGCGAAGCAGATGTCGCTGCCCTCCATGATGGCGCACCACTCGGCGCGCGTCTTTGTCTTGAAGGTGGCGGCGATGGCGGCGCGCAGGCTGGCCCAGCGCTTGCGGTCATGCTGTTTCGGCAGCGTAGCAGTATCGAGGCCAAGCTTCTCGATCAGCTCCGCATAGAACTTGCCCTCAATAGACCCGATGGCAACAAAGCCGCCATCGGCACATTCGTAGGTGTCATACCATGGCGCGCCGGAATCCAGCATGTTGGCGCCACGCGTGTCGCTCCACAGGCCGGCGCCCTTCATGCCGTAGAACATGGTCATCAGCGAGGCGGCGCCATCCACCATGGCGGCATCGATCACCTGGCCCTGGCCGGACTGCTGCCGCTCGAACAGGGCAGCAAGCACGCCCATGGCGAGATAGAGCGAACCGCCGCCGAAATCGCCGACCAGATTGAGCGGCGGTACCGGACGGCCATCCTTGTGACCCATCGCATGCAGCGCGCCGGTCAGCGCGATATAGTTGATGTCATGGCCCGCCGCCATTGCCATCGGGCCCTGCTGGCCCCAGCCGGTCATGCGGCCATAGATCAGCTTCGGATTCTTCGCCTGCGCCACATCGGGGCCAAGACCCAGCCGCTCCATCACGCCGGGGCGGAAGCCTTCGATCAGCACATCGGCCTTGGCAATCAGGTCGAGTACCAGCGCGATGGCCTGCGGATTTTTCAGATCCAGCGCCAGCGAGCGCTTGCCGCGACCGAGCAGTTCGTATTTCGGCTCGATCGGCAGACCGAGATCGACATCGCCTTCGCGATCGATACGCAGCACATCGGCGCCCAGATCGGCCAGCAGCATGCCGCAGAAGGGCACCGGCCCGATGGCCGGCATCTCGATGACTTTCAGCCCACGGAGAGGTCCGCTCATTTCTTTTCCTTCGGCTTCCATTCGCTCACCGGCAGGCCGGCCTTCTTCCAGGCGCCGAACCCGCCTTCGATATGCGCGATCTTCTCCAGCCCCATATCCAGCGCCGTCTTGGTGGCGAGCGCGGAACGCAGGCCGCCGGCGCAGAAGAAGATGAACCGCTTGTCCTCGGCAAATACCGGCTTGTGATAGGGGCTTTCCGGATCGATCCAGAATTCCAGCATGCCGCGCGTAGCATGGAAGGCACCGGGGATCATGCCGTCGCGCTCCAGCTCGCGCGGGTCGCGGATATCGACGAACACGACATCCGGCTTGTTGTACTCTTCAGCCGCCTGTTCCGGCGTCAGCGTGACGATAGCCTGCATGGCCTCGTCGAGCATGGCCTTGTAGCCCTTGCGCATGGTTTCCTCCGCATACTGTGGCGGAGAGTATAGGTCAGTCGCGGAAACTGCGCCAAGCCTGCTCGAACCATGACAGCGACACCACCGGCAGCAGCACCGGCTGCCAGGTCCAGCCGGCTTCCGTTACGGCACTGCGCACGGCCAGCAGCAGCGCGTCGTCGGCCTCGATCAGCAGCGTGTTGTTATGCCAGCGCTTCGGCGGCGGCGGCGCGGCCCCCAGCCGTTCGGCCTCGCCGCTGCGGCCGACCAGCGGCAGGGCCTTCACCGTGTTGCGTTCGCGGTCGAACACCAGATCGAAACCGGTGAGCCAGTCGCGGCCGGCCAGCAGGCCGAGATCGCGGTGGCGCAGGTCGTCGCCGCGACCGGCGATGGTCATGCCGCCGGGCCGCAGGATGGTGGCCACACGCTGGCCGCCGGTATTCAGGCTGTTCAGGCGCGCGCGCAGCTCCGCCGTCGATACCGGCGTGCCCTCGCCCGGGCGCTGTGCCGTCAGTTCAAGACACCGGCCAGCGGCGAACAGCAGCAGGCCGAGCCAGAGCAGCACGATCAGCGCATGGCCGCCGCGGCTGTGCAGCAGGCGCAGCGGACCGGGAAAGCGCCGTGCACGCAGGGCCGGGACGGCATGGCGGCGGCGGGCCAGCGCCGCACTGTCAGCGCCGTAGAAGGCAAACAGCGTATCGCCGATCACCAGCCACTGGCCGCGTGCATAGCCACGGCTCTTTTCATTGGCACCGGCGGTCTGGAACGAGATACCGGCATCGGCATATTCCACGCCGGCCGCGGCGAAGCTGCCAAAGCGCTGCTCGGCCGCTGCTGCCGCGGCTTCAGGGGTGCGGAAGCGTGCGGCGATGCAGGCGGTGCCATCGTGGAAGCGCGCCAGCTCGGCGGCCTGTGCCTCCGGGAACAGCGGCCGCAGGTCGCGATACTCGCTGGCATGGCGGCCGAACACCGCCCAGGAATTCATGTAGCCGCCATAGCGGGTGGCGAGCGCGATGGTATCGATGCGCAGTCGCGAGGCGGCCCAACGGTCGAACAGCGCGTAAAAGCCGGCCGGCAGGCCGATTCCGCCGGCCAGCAGCAGCAGCAACGCCAGCCAGGGACCGTCCTTCGACCAGTCCAGCTGCGTCATCAGTCCCGCCCAGCCTTCAGCCATGCCGTTTGTTTGCCCGTAAATCCGTGCCGAAACAAGGGGATACCATAAGCTACCGATGTTAACTGAATCTTTCCCCTGGGCCGGTTAAAGGATATTTCGGCTCACATCAGGTATTCTGCCGCATGGCCCCCGTCACGCCGTTTCCACCGCCTTCTGCTAAAGCTGACAGCTATCGCGTCGGCGGCCATCAGGTCAGCTACGAGCTGCTCAGCACGCTGAAGCAGGCCAGCAGCCGCACCGGCGTCGATTTCGCCTATCTGGTCGCCCAGGCCGGGCAGGAAAGCGGCTTCAAGGCCGATGCCCAGGCCAAGACCAGCTCGGCACGCGGCCTGTTCCAGTTCATCGAAAGCACCTGGCTGGAAACCGTGCGCGATCATGGCGCCAAGCATGGCCTGGCCGAGCAGGCGCAGAAGATCGGTACCGGCAGCGACGGCAAGCCGCGCGTCAGCGACGCCGAAACGCGCCGCGATATCCTTTCCTTGCGCGACGATCCGCGCATCGCCTCGGCCATGGCCGCCGAGTATGCCCGCAGCAACCAGCAGATCCTGTCGCGCGAATTCGGCGTCGATGTGAAGAAGGTCGATCTCTATCTCGGCCATTTCCTCGGTGCCACAGGCGCCACCAAGTTCCTCACCGGCCTGAAGGACAATCCGGCGCAGAGCGCCGCCGCCTTGCTGCCCGATGCCGCCGCCACCAATCAGGGCGTCTTCTATACCCCCGACGGCAAGCCGCGCTCGCTGGGCGAGATCTATGCCTTCTTCAACACCAAGCTGGACAACAAGGCGGTCGGCCTCGACACCGTGCCGCTGGATGGCCAGGCCACGGCACTGGCCACGGCCCAGTCCTACGGCAATTCAGCCGTACAGGCGCAGATGGACGAGCAGCGCCGCTTCATCGACCAGAACATGAAGATGATGGCGATGGAAATGCTGCACAAGATCATGCTCGGCAACAAAAACCGGCTGATGGCCCTGGGCAAGCCCGACAGCGAAAGCTGATCCCTCCGCCGCCTCACACCACCTTGGTCAGCACCGGCTTGCCGGCGAACCAGGCTTCCAGATTCTTCAGCATCAGGTCGCCCATCGCCTGCCGCGTTTCATGGGTGCCGGAACCGACATGCGGCGCCAACGCCACATTGTCCAGGTTCCACAATGCTTCAGGCACATTCGGCTCGTTCTCGAAAACATCGAGGCCGGCACCGGCGATCTTGCCGTCCACCAGCGCCTGCACCAGCGCGGATTCCACCACCACGCTGCCGCGCGCGATATTGACCACATAGCCTTTGGGGCCCAGTGCCGCGATCACCGCGGCATTGACGATCTGGTGCGTCTCCTTGCCGCCGGGGCAGGAGATCATCAGGATATCGACATCCTTTGCCATGGCGACGAGATTGTCGTAATAGCGCCAGGCCAGATCGGCTTTCTTGCGCGGGCCGAAATAGCGGATCTCCATGCCGAAGGCCTCGGCGCGCTTGGCAATCGCCTGGCCGATGCGGCCGGCACCGACGATGCCCATGATCTTGCCGCCCAGCTTGTCGGTCAGGGGGAACTTGTCCTTCGGCCAGCGGCCCTCACGCACGAACTGATGCGCCTGCGGCAGCCGGCGCAGCATCCCCAGCGTCAGCCCCATCGCCGTATCGGCGACACATTCGGTCAGCACATCGGGCGTATTGGTGACGGTGACCTTGCGCTCCTGGGCGCAGGCAATATCGATGGAGTCATAACCGACGCCGAAGCTGGAAATGATCTCCAGCTTGGGCAGCGCCTCGATCAGGTCGCGCTTGGCGCCGGCAGCGCCGGAGGTGGCCATGCCGCGCACGCGCGGGCCGATCTCTTTCAGTAGCGCCGCCTTGTCCTTGGCTTCCCACAGCTTGTGCACGGTATAGCTGCTGTCCAGCACCTGCTGGATGGCCGGCGGCATGGCGGTGGTCTGTACGATCTCGGCGCCCATTCGGGTTTCCTCCAACTCATATATGAGTTGCAAACCCTAGCGGGGGGACGCCGCCCCCCGCAAGCCGCAGGACCACTGAACCAATCAGGCCGCCTTCGGTGCCGTCGCAGCCTGTGCCAGCGGCTGGCGCAGCGGCGCCAGGTTGCGCAGGAACTGGTCGGTGCAGGCCTCCCAGGAATACTGCAGGGCCAGGTCGCGGCAGGCTTCGGCCGATTTGCCCAAAGCCCCGCGGATGGCAACGGCCAGATCCGCATCCAGATGGCCGACTTCGGGATGCGGACCGACGATGTCGATCGGACCGGTCACCGGATAGGCGGCGACCGGCACACCGGATGCCAGTGCCTCCAGCAGCACCAGGCCAAACGTGTCGGTCAGGCTGGGGAAGACGAACACATCGGCGGCGGAGAAATAGCTGGCGAGATGGCCGTTCTCGAGATAGCCGGCAAACACCGCTTCAGGATACTTGGCGCGATAGCCTTCCAGATCGGGGCCGATGCCGACCACCAGCTTGGTGCCATCGAGTTTCAGCTTGAGGAAGGCCTCGATATTCTTGTCGACCACGACGCGGCCGGCATAGAGATAGATCGGCCGCGGCAGGTCGAGAATGTCCTTCGGCCGCGGCTTGAACCGCTCCACATCGACGCCGCGCGACCAGGTGCGCAGGTTCTTGAAGCCATGCTCGGTCAGGCTTTTCGCCAAGCTGTCGGTCGCCACCATGACGCCGGCGCCACCATTATGGAACCAGCGCATGAAGGCATAGCTCCAGCTGAGCGGCAGGCCGCTGCGCTCATGCACATATTCGGGAAATTTGGTGTGATAGGCGGTGGTGAAGATCAGGCCGTTGCGCTTGCAGTATTTGCGCGCCGCCATGCCCAGCGGACCCTCGGTGGCGATATGGATCGCATCGGGAGCGAAGCTCTCGATCATCCGCACCAGCTTGCGGTAAGGCAGGATCGCCAGCTCGATTTCCGGATAGGTCGGGCACGGGATGCGGCGGAACTCACCGGGCCCGATCACCTCGACCACATGGCCGCGCTTTTCCAGCACCTCCCGGGTCTTGGTCAGGGTCCGCACCACGCCGTTGACCTGCGGGTGCCATGCATCGGAAACGATCAGGATACGCATGCCGGTTCTTCCTCCCTGGCCCCGCCGGGGGCCGAATCACCGAGTCCCGATTTCATCGCGATTCGGTGACGGGGCGATGACAGGCTGGGGATAAGTCGGAGACAGAGATGAAGCTTCCATGACAATCCACAGCTGTGGACCATCCCATCGACGGCGTTGCCGGGCAAATCGCGGATTGTCATAATCCGGCAACCCACTGGAGACTCGCATGCGCCTGACCCGCCTCCCCCTGCTCGCCCCCATGCTGTTCGCCGCCCTGCTGGCCAGCCTCACCCTCGGGGCGCCGGCCCAGGCCCAGCCCAAGGTGGTCAACGTCTACAACTGGTCGGACTATATCGACCCGCAGGTGCTGAAGGATTTCGAAGCCGAGACCGGCATCAAGGTGCGTTACGACGTCTATGACTCCAACGACACGCTGGAAGCCAAGCTGCTGGCCGGCAAGAGCGGTTATGACGTGGTGGTGCCGACGCAATACTACATGGCGCGCCAGGTACAGGCGAAACTGCTGCGTCCGCTCGACAAGGCCAAGCTGCCGAATTTCAAGAACCTCGATCCGGCGCTGATGGAACGGCTGGCGAAATACGACCCCAATAACCAGCATGCCGCGATCTACCTCTGGGGCACCAGCGGCATTGGGCTCAACCCCGACAAGATCAGGCAGCGCATGGCCAATCCGCCGGCCTATTCGCTGAAGATGCTGTTCGATCCCGAGCTGGCGGCGAAATTCGCTGATTGCGGCATCGTCATGCTGGATGCACCGGATGAAATCATTCCGGCGGCGCTGAAATATCTTGGCCTCGATCCCAACGCCAAGGATGCCGCCAGCATTGCCAAGGCCGAAGCCGTGCTGATGAAGGTGCGCCCCTTCATCCGCAAGTTCCACTCCTCGCAATACATCAACGATCTCGCCAATGGCGATGCCTGCCTGGCCTATGGCTTCTCGGGCGATATCCTGCAGGCCCGCACCCGCGCCGAAGAGGCGAAAAAAGGCGTGCGCGTGCAGTATCTGCTGCCCCGCGAAGGCGCCCAGCAGTGGTTCGACGTGATGGTGATCCCGGCCGATGCGCCCAATGCCGACAATGCGCATGTCTTCATCAACTACATCCTGCAGCCCAAGGTGATCGCCAAGATCACCAACAACGTGCAGTATCCCAATGCGGTGCCGGACTCGCTGACGCTGGTCTCGAAAGAGGCCATGGCAGACAAGGATGTGTTCCCCGGTGCCGAGACGATCAAGACCCTCTACACCGTGATCCCGTCCAACCAGGCCGAGCAGCGCCTGCTCACCCGCGCCTGGACCCGCATCAAGGGCGGCAACTAGATCGTGCCATTGCTTCAGCTTGCCGGCGTCAGCAAATCCTATGGCGCCGAACCCGCGGTAGACTCGCTCGACCTCAGTGTCGAGGAGGGCGAATCCCTAGTGTTGCTCGGCCCCTCGGGCTGCGGCAAGTCCACGTTGCTGCGCATGATCGCCGGGCTGGAAGCGCCGGACAGCGGCACGATCCTGCTCGATGGCCGCGACATCACCGCTCTGCCGGCGCATCAGCGGCCGGTCAACATGATGTTCCAGTCCTATGCGCTGTTCCCGCATTTGAATGTGCGCGACAACATCGCCTTTGGCCTGCGCCGCGAAGGGCTGGCGGCGGCCGAGATCGCCACCCGCACCAGCGAGGCGATGGCGATGCTGGAGATCACCGCCTTCGCCACCCGCAAGCCGCACCAGTTGTCGGGCGGCCAGCAGCAGCGCGTGGCCCTGGCGCGCGCGCTGGTGAAGCGTCCCCGCATGCTGCTGCTGGACGAGCCGCTCGGCGCGCTGGACAAGCGGCTGCGCCAGCAGACCCAGGCCGAGTTGCGCAAGCTGAACCGGCAGACCGGCATCACCTTCGTCTTCGTCACCCACGACAACGACGAAGCGATGGCGCTGGCCGACCGCATCGCCGTGATGCAGCACGGCCGTTTCCGCCAGATCGACGCGCCGCGCCGCATCTACGACCGGCCGATCGACCGTTTCGTCGCCAACCTGATGTGCGACACCAACCTGTTCAACGCCGCCGTCGAAAGCGGCAGCGGTGGCCTGGTGGCGGCGCGTAGCGGCACCCTGCTGCTGCATTACAGCGCCGATACCGACCGCCCCACCCGAAACGGCCGGCAGGAACTGGCGCTGCGGCTGGAGCAGATCGAGATTTCGCGCGACCCGCTGCCGCCTGCCCCCAACACGGCCTGCGGCATCATCACCGATATCGACTATATCGGCGACATGACCGGGATTGCCGTGCGGCTGGATGACGGCCAGATCCTGAAAGCCTCGCAGCTCAACGCCCTGCATGAACCGCTGCTGGAACTCGACCAGCAGGTCTGGCTCACCTGGGACGCGGATGCGCTGGTGCCGCTGCGGGCCGAAGCGACATGACGATGCGGCGCATGGGCCTGCTCTCCCTGCCGTTACTGTGGGCGGCGGTGTTCGTCGTGGTGCCGCTGCTGCTGATCCTCAAGATCAGCTTTGCCGAACCGCTGCTGGCCCAGCCGCCATTCACCCCGCTGTTCGACAATGGCGCGATGATGGCGCAGACCGGCAACTATGCCCTGCTGATGGAAGACGGCCTCTATGCCCGCGCCCTGGGCAACAGCCTGCTGTTCGCCGGGCTGGCGACGCTATGCTGCCTGGTGCTCGGCCTCGCCATTGCGCGGGCGGTGACGCAGGCACCGAAGGGCTGGCAGCCCGTGCTGCTTACCCTCATCATCCTGCCCTTCTGGACCTCGTTCCTGATCCGCGTCTATGCCTGGATCGCACTGCTCAAACCCGAGGGCTTGATCAATGCCGCCCTGCTCGGCCTCGGCGTGATCGATACGCCGCTGGTGCTGGTGAATACCGGTTTCGGCGTGGTGCTGGGCATGACCTACAGCTACCTGCCGTTTGCCATCCTGCCGATCTATGCCAGCCTGGCCGGCCAGTCGCCCAAGCTCACCGAGGCCGCCATCGATCTCGGCGCCACGCCGCTGCAGGCCTTCTGGCTGGTCACCATCCCGCTGGCCCGCCCCGGCATCCTCGCGGCCGGCCTGATGGTGTTCATCCCGATGGTCGGCGAATTCGTCATCCCTGACCTGCTCGGCGGTTCGGCCACCGTGATGCTGGGCCAGACGCTATGGACCGAATTCTTCTCCAACCGCGACTGGCCGATGGCCAGCGCCCTGGCCGTGCTGCTGACGCTGCTGCTGTTGCTGCCGGCGATGGCGCTGCAGCGGCTTGAACTGGGCAAGGCCAGCCGATGAACAGGTTGAGCCGCCTCAATCTCGCAGCGCTGGCCGTTGGCCTCGCCTTCCTCTACCTGCCGATCCTGCTGGTGGTGGTGTTCTCGTTCAACGCCTCCAAGCTGGTCACCGTCTGGGGCGGCTTTTCGCTGCACTGGTATGGCGTGCTGTTTTCCAGTCCGGCCTATCTCGAAGCCGCGCTGCATTCGCTGCAGATCGGCGCCGTCGCGGCAACACTGGCAACACTGCTGGGAACACTCGGCGCGCTGGCGCTCACCCGGCTGGGCCGCTTTCCCGGCCGGCAGGTGTTTGCCGGCCTGATGCTGGCGCCGATGGTGTTGCCGGAAGTGATCCTCGGCGTCGCCACTTTGCTGCTGTTCGTGTCACTGGATATCGAACGCGGACTGACCACGGTGATGCTCGCCCATGCCACCTTCGGTGCCGCCTTCGTGCTGGTGATCGTGCAGGCCAAGCTGGTCAGCATCGACCCCGATCTCGAAGCCGCTGCGCGCGACCTCGGTGCCGGCCCGGTGCAGGCCTTCCTGCTGGTCACCGTGCCAGCGCTGGCGCCGGCGCTGGTCTCGGGCTGGCTGCTGGCGTTTACGCTGTCATTGGACGACGTGGTGCTGGCCTCGTTCGTCAACGGCCCCGGCGCCACTACATTACCGGTGCGGGTCTACAGCGCGGTGCGGCTCGGCGTCTCGCCTGAGATCAATGCGATCTCCACGCTGCTGATTGCGCTGGTCAGTGTTTTCGTCATCGCCGCCAGCCTGCTGTACAAGCGCACGCTGCTCCGCAATCAGGCCAGCTAGAGGCTGAAACCCTTCAGCACCAGATCGAGGCGGCGCCAGAATTCCGCTTCATCGGCCGGCAGGCCGAAACGCATCCACTGCGGCTGCGCCTCGAAAATCCGCGTGTGAATCCCCTGCCCGCGCAGGGCCAGGGCGAAACCCGCCGCATCATTGATCTTGGCCAGCCGGAACAGCGGTGTACCGCCCAGCACATGGATGCCGCGGTCGCGCATCGCCTGATCGAACCGCCGGCTGCGCACCCGCAGCTCATCGCGCATCGCGGTTTGCCACGCAGTGTCTCTGAGCGCTGCCGTACCGATCTCCAGCGCCGGGCCATTCACCGCCCAGGGCCCGAGCGCCGCGGCGATCGCATCGGTCAGCGCCGGCGGCCCCAGCACGAAACCCAGCCGCAGGCCGGCAAGACCGAAAAACTTTCCGAAGCTGCGCAGGATCACCAGGCCGGGTTTGCCGGCATCCATGTCCAGCGATGCTTCCGGCACCACATCGGCAAAGGCTTCGTCCAGGATCAGCCAGCCGCCGCGAGTGCTCAGTTCGGCATGCCAGCGCCGCAGCAGCGGCAGGCCCAGCGTGCGGCCATCGGGATTGTTGGGATTGACCGCCAGCAGCACATCGATGCCATTCAGGTTGCCCGGCAGGCTGTCGAGTTCCGTGACATCGTGGCCGGCAGCGCGCCAGACATGGGCATGTTCGGCATAGGTCGGGCCCAGGATGGTGATACGGCTTTTGGCTGAGAGGCGCGGCAGCAGCTGGATCGCCGCCTGGGTGCCGGGCACGGCCACGATGCCGGCCTCGACCGGTGCACCATAGGCCTGTCGCGCGGCCTCCAACAGCATCGCCAGTTCCTCGGCGCCCGGCAGGCGCGTCCAGGCCTCGGCCGTCAGCGGCGGTACCGGATAGGCCACCGGGTTGATGCCGGTGCTGAGATCGAGCCAGTCGCCGGCATATGCGGCCCGCAGGCCGCTGAGATCGCCGCCATGCGCAACCGTCTGCACTGGTTGACGAACCGGCGCTGCCGCCGCCATGGTGGAATCCTGTTTCATCGGTGGCGATCTTACGGTGTACCCGGCTGCGATCAACCTCTGGCTCCTTGTTGTCGCGCTTGGCGTGGAGGCCGCGCTCGGCTGGCCGCAGCCGCTGTTTCGCGCCATTCGCCATCCCGTGGTGTGGATCGGCGCGCTGATCGGCGTGCTGGAGCGGCATCTGAACCGGCCGGCTTGGCGCGGCTGGCAGCGCCGGCTGGGCGGCATCATCGGCCTGATCGTGCTGCTGGTGGCGGTCTGGTATGCCGCCAGCCTGATCCGCAGCGTCATTCATGCCCTGTTGCCCGGCGATGGCTGGATCGTGGAGGCCGTGCTGGCCGCCAGCCTGCTGGCCCAGCGCAGCCTCTGGGACCACGTGATCGCCGTGGCGCGCGGCCTGGAACAGGGTGGACTCGATGGCGGCCGCGCGGCGGTCTCCATGATTGTCGGCCGCGATCCGCAAAGCCTGGATGAGCCAGGCATCTGCCGCGCCGCCATCGAAAGCCTGGCGGAGAATTTTTCCGATGGCGTGGTGGCCCCGGCTTTCTGGCTGGCCATCGGCGGCCTGCCCGGCATCGCGCTCTACAAGGCGATCAACACCGCCGACAGCATGATCGGCCACAAGAGCGAGCGGCACCGCGATTACGGCTGGGCGGCGGCGCGGCTGGATGATCTGGTCAACCTGCCGGCCTCGCGGCTGTCGGCCCTGCTGCTGGTGCTGGCGGCAGCAGTCCTGCCGGGCGCTTCGGCCGGCACTGCCTTCGCCTCCGTCGAACGCGATGCCGGCAGGCATCGCTCGCCCAATGCCGGCTGGCCCGAAGCCGCCATGGCCGGCGCGCTGGGCCTGAAGCTCGCCGGGCCGCGCCGTTATGCCGAGGGCTGGGTCGAGGATCACTGGATGGGCGATGGCAGCAGTGAAGCAACGGCCAGCGATATCCGCCGCGCGCTGAAGCTCTATGCCGTCGCCGGGCTGCTGCTGTTCGGCACCGCGCTGCTGGCGGCTATCGCGCTGCCTTGATCAGGGCTTCCATGTCGAGATACCGCTCGATGCCATCAGCCAGGGCATCCAGTGCATTGTCCACCCCGGCCTCGTAGCTGCCGGCGGCGATATCGCGGCCACTCAGGTTCGACAGGAATGCCGCCCGAAATGCATCGGCGCTGAACAGGCCATGCAGGTAGCAGCCGGCCACACGGCCATCGGCCGATACCGCGCCGTCATGGCGGCTCTGCAGGCGCAGGAAGGGGCGCGCCGCGTCAGCACCGGCGGTGCTGCCGACATGCATCTCGTAACCCTGCACCAGCTCGCCGGTGAAGCGCTCGAAGCCCTGCACCTGGGTCAGGGTCTTGGCTTTGGTCAGCACGGTATCCACCGCCAGCAGGCCAAGCCCCTCGACCGCTTCGGCCGGACCCTCGATGCCGTTGGGATCGCTGATACTGCGCCCCAGCATCTGGTAGCCGCCGCAGATGCCCAGCACGCGGCCACCGCGGCGCAGATGCGCCGCCAGATCGACATCCCAGCCCTGCGCGCGGAAAAATTTCAGATCGGCGATGGTGGCTTTCGAGCCCGGCAGGATCACCAGCGCCGCTTCGGCCGGCAGCGGCTGGCCCGGATTGACGAAGACCAGCCGCACGCTGGCATCCTGCCGCAGCGGATCGAAATCGTCGAAATTGGCGATATGGGCCAGCCGCGGGATGGCGATGACGATCTCGCCGCTGCTGCTGTTGGGCTTGTCCAGCCCGAGAGCATCCTCCGCCGGCAGGCGGGCCACCTCGGGCAGATGCGGCAGCACGCCGAAACTCTGCCAGCCGGTGCGCTGGGTGATGATCTTCAGGCCGTCATCGAACAGCGATGCATCGCCGCGGAATTTGTTGATCACATAGCCGGCCACCATCGCCAGCTCTTCCGGCTCCAGCAGGGCGGCCGTGCCGACCAGCGAAGCGATCACCCCGCCGCGGTCGATATCGCCCACCAGCACCACCGGCACAGCGGCGCGGGTGGCAAAGCCCATATTGGCAATGTCGTTGGCGCGCAGGTTGATTTCGGCCGGCGAGCCCGCGCCCTCGACGATGACGAAATCCGCATCGGCTTTCAGCTTGCCGAAGCTTTCGGCCACGAAGGGCCACAGCTCGGCCTTCTTCGCCAGATAGCCGCGCGCATCCGACTGCGCATAGATTTTGCCCTGCACCACGATCTGGCTAGTGCGGTCGCCCTGCGGCTTCAGCAGCACGGGATTCATATGCACGCTGGTCGGCACATTAGCGGCGCGCGCCTGCAGGGCCTGGGCGCGGCCGATCTCGCCGCCATCGGCAGTGACGGCGGCATTGTTCGACATGTTCTGCGGCTTGAATGGCAGCACGCGGTGGCCGCGCCGCACCAGCGCGCGGATCACGCCGGCGCAGAGGACCGACTTGCCGACATCGGAGCCGGTGCCCTGGAACATCAGGCTGCGCGCTTGCTTCATGCGGCGCTTACTTCAGCACAAGCGGCAGGCCCGCAGCCATGAAAATCGCGTGATCGGCAGCCGCCGCCACCGCCTGGTTGAGCCGGCCCTGGGCATCGCGGAAATCGCGCGCCAGCTTGTTGTCGGGCACGATGCCCAGCCCCACTTCATTCGACACCAGCAGGACGGGGAACCTGGCGGCGTTCAGCGCGGTCAGCAGGCCTGCGGTCTCGGCGGCCAGGTCGCGCCCGGCATGCATGAGATTCGACAGCCACAGCGTCAGGCAGTCGACCAGCACCGCGCCGGTTTCAGGCGGCAAGGCCTGCAGCACTTCGGCCACGGCCACCGGCGCTTCGATATTGTGCCAGCGGTCATTGCGGCGCGCCTTGTGCTCGGCGATGCGCGTCCGCATCTCGTCATCCCAGGCTTCGGCGGTGGCGATATAGACCAGCCGGCCATCCCGCTTTTGCGCCAGCTGTTCCGCCAACCGCGACTTGCCCGAACGCGCGCCACCCAGGATCAAGGTGATCCGGGCATCCGCGCGCGGCTGCGCCTGCGTCAAGCTTTGACCTTCTCGCGCATGGTGACGAATTCCTCCGCCGCCGTCGGATGGATGCCCACTGTGGCATCGAAATCGGCCTTCGTCGCACCGGCCTTGATGGCGATGGCAATGCCCTGCAGGATTTCGCCGGCTTCTGCTCCAACCATATGGGCGCCGACCACGCGGTCGGTTTTCGCATCCACCACCAGCTTCATCATCACGCGCTCCTGCCCGCCCGATACGGTGGCGCGCAGCGGCTTGAAGCTGGTGCGGTAGATATCGACCTCGCCATACTTTTTGCGTGCATCCGCCTCGCTCAGGCCCACGGTGCCGACCGGCGGCTGGCTGAACACGGCCGCCGGCACATCCGCATGATCGGGCGAGCGCGGCTTGTTGCCGAACACGGTATCGGCGAAGCAATGGCCTTCGCGGATCGCGACAGGTGTGAGATTGATGCGGTTGGTCACATCGCCCACCGCGTAGATATTCTCCACGCTGGTGCGCGAATACTCATTCACCACCACGGCGCCGGCGGCATCGGTTTTGACGCCGACTGCTTCAAGGCCCAGACCGTCGGTATTCGGTTTGCGGCCGGTCGCCGCCATCACGGCATCGACCTCCAGGGTCGAGCCATCGGTCAGATGCAGCAGCAGCGCCGCACCTTTTTTCTCGACCTTGGTCACATCGGTCTTCAGCTTGAGGTCGATGCCGGTCTTGACCAGTTCGCCGGCCAGATGGTTGCGGATATCGTCATCGAAGCCGCGCAGAATCTGCTCGCCGCGATAGAGCACGGTCACGGCCGAACCAAAGCCGTTGAAGATGCCGGCGAATTCCAGCGCGATATAGCCGCCGCCGAGAATGGCGATGCGCTTCGGCTGCTCCTTGAGATGGAACACCTCGTTCGAGGTGAGCATCAGCTCGGCGCCGGGAATAGCCGGCTTGACCGGATGGCCGCCGCTGGCGATCAGAATCTTGTCGGCCGTCACGGTCTTATCGTTGATCAAGACGGTATGCGCGTCTTTCAGCGTCGCGCGACCGTCGAAGGTCTTGGCGCCGGCATTCTCGAACAGGCCACGATAGATCTTTTCCAGGCGGCCGATCTCGATGTCCTTGGCGGCAATCATCTTCGCCCAGTCGAAGCTGGGCTCACCCAGCGTCCAGCCGAAGCCGGCGGCCTCTTCAAAGGCATGGGCATATTCCGAGCCGTAGACCAGCAGCTTCTTCGGCACGCAGCCGCGGATCACGCAGGTGCCGCCATAGCGGTATTCCTCGGCCACGCCGACCTTCGCGCCATACCCCCCCGAAATACGGCCGGCGCGCACGCCGCCCGAGCCGCCGCCGATTACAAAGAGGTCGAAATCATACGGGCTCATTCGGGTCGGATCCTTCCGCAGCATATTCCGCAGGCAATTCATGCCCACGACCGACGCTGGAGATCAAGGTCCGGACCTCGGGATGGCGATGGGCCACGGCAATGTGGTGCAGCCGGAGCGCTTCGACAAGCGTGCCGCCCAGGTTCAGCAGGCGGTCGGCATGGCCGATCATCACCGAATTGGGCCAGGCCTTGGGGCGAATATCGCCCAGGGCGGCAAAGATATCGGCCGCCCGGCCCGGATTGCGCTGGGCCATCAGGGCGACGGCCGAAGCCGTCGAGCGCGACACGCCGGCATAGCAATGCACCAGCAGATGGCGCACCGGCTGGGCCGCCAGCCTCTCACCCACCTTCAGGATGGCGGCCATGTCATGCTCCGTCGGCATGCTGCGACCATCCTGCTCGGTCACGATATCGTAGAAGCGGAATTCGTCGCGCAGGGCCTTGGGATGATGCACATAGCCATCAGGTTCCGGCGTACCGGGATCGAGGATGCCCAGAATATGCGTCACGTCGCCGGCGAACTGCTCCAGTTCGGCGACACCACAGATGCTCACCTTGAACGGCAGCAGGCCGCGCTCGACAACACTCATTCTACGGTCACCGACTTGGCGAGGTTGCGCGGCTGGTCCACATCGGTGCCCTTCAGCACGGCGACATGATAGGCCAGCAGCTGGACCGGGATGGCATAGAGGATCGGCGCCACGAAGGGCTCCACCTGCGGCAGCACGACGGTGGCAAAGGTGCGCTCGTCCACATGCGCCAGCCCCGCCTTGTCCGACATGAAGATCACCTTGCCGCCCCGCGCCATCACCTCCTGCATGTTGGAGATGGTTTTCTCGAACAGGCTGTCGCTCGGCGCGATCACGATCACCGGCACCTGTTCGTCGATCAGCGCAATCGGCCCATGCTTCAGCTCGCCGGCGGCATAGCCTTCGGCATGGATATAGGAGATTTCCTTCAGTTTGAGCGCGCCTTCCAGCGCCAGCGGGAAGCACGGACCGCGGCCGATATACAGCACGTCGCGCGCATCCATGATCTTCTCGGCGAGTGCCTGCAATTCCTCGTCATGGTTGAGCACTTCGGCGGCATGCGCCGGCACCTCGATCAGAGCCGCCATCAGCCGCGCGCTTTCCTCTTCGCTCAGGGCCTTGCGCGCGCGCGCCACCGCCAGGCTGAACGCCGCCAGCGTCACCAGCTGGCAGGTAAACGCCTTGGTGGAGGCGACGCCGATCTCAGGGCCCGCCTTGGTCGGCAGCACGCCATCGGCCTCGCGCGCCATGCTGCTCTGCGGCACGTTGACAATCGCCAGCGTGCGGCCGCCATTGGCCTTCACATAGCGCATGGCCGCCAGCGTATCGGCGGTCTCGCCCGACTGCGAGATGAAGATGGAGAGGCCGTTGGGATCGACCGGCGCCTCGCGATAGCGGAATTCCGACGCCACATCGACCTCGACGCCGATGCGGGCATAGCGTTCGAGCCAGTATTTCGCCACCAGGCCCGAGTAATACGAGGTGCCGCAGGCGACGATGGTGATGCGGCTGAACTTGGCGAGATCGATTCCCAGGTCGGGCAGATGCACCCAGCGATCGGTCGGGCTGACCACGGTGTTGATGGTATCGCCCATCACCGCCGGCTGCTCGTAGATTTCCTTCAGCATGTAGTGGCGGTAGTTGCCCTTGCCGATCATCGCACCGCTGATCGCCGTCGGCCGCACGATACGCTCCACCGCCTTGTTCTCGGCATCGTAGAACTGCGCGGAACCGCGGCTCAGCACCACCCAGTCGCCCTCTTCCAGATAGGCGATCCGGTCGGTCAGCGGCGCCAGCGACAGCGCATCCGAGCCCAGATACATCTCGCCATTGCCGAACCCGACTGCCAGCGGCACGTTGCGGCGGGCGCCGATCAGCAGGTCATCCTTGCCATGGAACAGGATGGCGAGCGCAAAGGCGCCGCGCAGACGGCCCAGCGTCTGCTTCACGGCTTCTTCCGGCCCAAGCCCCTCGATCAGGCACTGGTCGATCAGCCGCAGCGCCACTTCGGTATCGGTCTGGCTCTGGAATGTATGGCCCTTGGCGATCAGCTCGTCGCCCAACTCGCGGTAATTCTCGATGATGCCGTTATGCACCAGCGCGACGCGCTCGGTGGCATGCGGATGCGCATTGGCCTCGTTGGGCACGCCATGGGTGGCCCAACGCGTATGGGCGATGCCGATCAGGCCCTGCAGCGGCTGTTCCTGCAGGCGCGCTTCCAGGTTGACCAACTTGCCTTCGGCGCGGCGCCGCTGGATGGTGCCGTCTTTCACCAGCGTCGCCACGCCGGCGGAATCATAGCCGCGATATTCCAGCCGCTTCAAGCCATCGACCAGCAATGGCACCACATCGCGCGTTCCGATCACGCCGACAATTCCACACATACGCGATACTCCTACTTCTTATTGCGGGCGGCGGTCTTGCGCCGGCGGAACACGGCGGCGACGCCGGGCTTGTCTTCCTGGCGGCCGCGCGCGACGCTGAGCGCATCGGCCGGCACGTCGCGGGTGATCACGCTGCCCGCCGCCACCATGGCGCCATCGCCGATCTTCACCGGGGCGACGAGGGCTGAATTCGAGCCGATGAAGGCGCCCGCGCCGATATCGGTGTGATGCTTGTCGAAGCCGTCGTAATTGCAGGTGATGGTGCCGGCGCCGATATTGGCCTTCGCGCCCACGCGGGCATCGCCGATATAGGTCAGGTGATTGACCTTGGCGCCCGGCTCGATGCTGGCATTCTTCACCTCGACGAAATTGCCGATATGGGCGCCCTCGGCGATCGTCGCGCCGGGCCGCAGCCGCGCGAACGGGCCGATCGTGGCGCCTTTGGCAATCGTCGCGCCCTCAATATGGCTGTGGCTGCGGATCACCACATCGTCGGCCACGCTCACCTTCGGGCCGAACACCACGAAGGGCTCGATGGTAACATCGCGGCCCAGCTTTGTATCGCTGCGCAGATACACCGTCTCCGGCGCCGTCATGGTGACGCCGGCAGCCATCGCGGCGGCGCGCAGGCGCTGCTGCATCGCCGCTTCGGCAATGCTGAGTTCACCGCGCGTGTTGATGCCCATCACCTCGACCGGATCGGCCTCGACCACGCGGCAGGTCCAGCCTTTGGCATTGGCATGCTCGACCGTATCGGTGAGCAGGAATTCGCCCTGCGGGTTTTTGTCAGAGAGTTTTTTCAGCAGCACCGGCAGTCGTGCGCCATCGAAGGCCATCAGCCCGGCATTGCACAGGCGCACCGCACGTTCATCGGCGCTGGCATTCTTGAATTCGACAATCTTCTGCAGCGCGCCTGTCTTGGCATTGACGATCAGGCGGCCATAGGCGGCCGGATCGACCGGGCGGAAGCCGACGATCACCGCGGCCGGATCGGCTTTGGCGCGGCGGGCGGCGAGCAGGCTTTTCAGCAGATCGGCGGTCAGCAGCGGCGTATCGCCATACAGCACCAGCACGTCGCCGCTGAATCCCTTCAGCGCCGGCAATGCTGCCATCACCGCATGACCGGTGCCGCGCGCCGGATGCTGGATCGCCACCGTCGCCGGCGCCACAGCAGCAGCGACATCGTGCTGGCCCTTGCCGGTCACCACCACGACGCGGTCGGGCCGCAGCGCGGCGGCCGCGTTCAGCACATGGCGCAGCATCGCCTGCCCCGCCACCGGGTGCAGCACCTTGGGCAGTGTCGACTTCATCCGCGTGCCCTGGCCGGCGGCCAGAATCACCACGGCCAATGCTCGCGTCTTGGATGGCCGTTTCGCCATGCTTCGGTTCCGTGTACAAAAAACCCGATTCGCCGCATTTACGCGGGCGGACAGTGTCATAGCCGTGATAGGCAACGGAAATCAAATCGTCTTTCCGTCTGTTTCAGGGTCTTTCGAATTGTAACACCATGACTCGCAAGGCAATTCTCTTCGATCTCGATGGCACTCTGGTGGATACGGCGCCCGATCTGGCGGCTGCCACCGATTATGCGCTGGACCGCGCCGGCCGGCCGGCCATCGGCCTGGATGCGGTGCGCAGCATGGTGGGCGATGGCGCGCGCGCCCTGCTGGAAAAAGGGTTCCGGGCCAGCGGCGGCATGCCGGAGCCGGACCTGTTTGAAACGGCGTTCAATGATTTCCTGATCTATTACGGTCGCCATCTGGCCAGCACCAGCCGGCCGTTTCCCGGCGTGGTCAGCTGTCTGGCTGCGCTGGCCGAGCGCGACTATGCGCTGGCGGTCTGCACCAACAAGCCGGAAGGGCTGAGCCGCAGCCTGCTCGACCAGCTTGGCCTCAGCGATTTCTTCGGTGCCGTGGTCGGCGGCGACAGCCTGGCCATGCGCAAGCCCGACCCCGGCCATCTCCATGGCACACTGGAACGGCTCGGGCCGGCATTCGACTGGGCCGCCATGGTGGGCGATTCCGCCAATGACGTGAATGCGGCGAAAGCCGCCGGCCTGCCCTGCGTGGTGGTCAGCTTCGGTTATACCCAGATCGCGCCGCACCAGCTGGGCGGCGATCGCCTAATCGACCATTTCGCCGACCTGCCCGCAGCCATCACCGCACTGGGTGGTTGAAACGCTCAGTTGCCGGCAGTCTGGAAGCCTGCGATGACGCGTGACGGCGGCAGATGCACGCTGACGCGCGTACCCTGGCCCGGCGTGCTCTGAATCTCCAGCCAGCCGCCATGCAGGCGCACCATGCGGTCGCTGAGCGGCAGGCCAAGCCCGGTGCCCGGTTGTGCACGGGTCAGCGCATTCTGGATCTGGCCGAAGGGCTGCAGTGCGATCTTGATCTGCGCTGCGGTCATGCCGATGCCGGTATCGGTCACACTGTAGGCGAAGCCGCCGCCCTCGGTGCTTTCACCGGCCAGCACGATGCTGCCCTCTTCGGTGAACTTCACCGCATTGGCCAGCAGGTTGATCAGCACCTGCAGCAGGGCGCGACGGTCGGCATGCAGCTGAACCAGGCCGGCCCGCGGTCGCATCTGCAGCTGGACATGGCTGCGTTCGATCTTTTCACGCACCAGGCGCACGGCCGCCGTCATGATCTCGTCGGCATCGAAGTCCTGCTCGGCCAGTTCATACTTGCCGGCCTCCACTTTGGACAGGTCGAGGATGTCATTGATGATGGCCAGCAGATGCTCGCCGCTGGAATGGATGTCGCCGGCATATTCGCGATAGCGCGCGATGTTCACCGCGCCCAGCATCTCGTTGCGGATGATCGACGAGAAGCCGATGATCGCATTCAGCGGCGTGCGCAGCTCATGGCTCATATTGGCGAGGAATTCCGACTTGGCGCGATTGGCCTCCTCCGCCGACCGCTTGGCGGCCAGCGCCGAGAGTTCGGCCTGCTCCTTCAGTTCCACCACCCGGCGCTCGCGGAACAGCAGCAGGATCAGGCCGATCACCAGCATGGCGGCGAAGGCGGTCAGCAGGCCGACGCCATTGGCGAAACGGTCGAGCCGGTTTTCCTGGGTCTGCAGCATGTCACGCGCCGTGTCGCGCGATTGCTCCAGCAGCGCAATCAAGCGCAATTCGGCATCGCGCGCGCGTGACAGCATCAACGCGATCACCGCTGGCGAACCGGCCGCCTGCCCCGGCACACCTTCATCCAGCCAGCGCCCCAGATCCTGCAGCGCCGGACTGGCGACGGCATGCATGCCGGCCGCGCCCACCATGTTGTCGAAATTGTAGTTCGCGCGCAGCGCATCGGCGCGAGCCCGCGCCGAGATCAGATGCGCCGCCACCCGTGTCTTGCCACTGCCCTGCGGTTCCCGCTGCCAGGCCTCGATCGCCCAGGCCAGGTTGGCGATCTCGCGGATCATGGTTTCCGCATCACGTTCCTGGTCCAGCAGCGTCACCGGCAGATCACGTGCCACCGAGCTGAGCGTATTCTGGACATAGAGCGCGACGCCGAATGCGCCCAGAACGATCAGGACGATGGCGATGGTGATCTGGCGGCGCCCCAGCATGGCGATGCGCGATCTCAGTTCGTAATCAGGCCGCGCGCGCGATAAAAGCGCTCGGCACCGGGATGCAGGGGAATGCTGCGGCCGGTCAGGGCCGCATCGAAGCGGATATCGCTGCCGCGCGGATGCCCGCCGGCCAGGATCGCACCGCCGCGCGGGCCCCACATCGCCTCCAGCATGGCAAAGATCAGATCGTCGGGCAGGTCGGCGCGCACGGCGAGCTGGGCGCCCACCATCAGTGTCGTTACGGCGGGCTGACCCGGATAGGCGTTGGCCGGGATGCTGCCATAGCTGAGGAAGGGATTTTGCCGGATCAGCCGGTTGGCCGCCTCGGCATCGATGCCGAGCAGACTGGCCTGGCCGCCGGCCAGCGCATCGCTGACGGCACGCGTCGGCCAGCCGGCAACGATGAAGAAGACGTCCAGCTGGTCGGCCTGCAGACGCGGCAGGGCCAGGTCCGGCTTGATATAGACCGGTTTCAGGTCGGATTCGGACAGGCTGTAGACGCGCAGCAGGTTGCGCACATGCACCAGGGTGCCCGAGCCGGGCTCGTCCATCGCCACCGTGCGGCCACGCAGACCGGCAAGGGCGTTGATCCTGGCCGCGCGGCGCGTCACCACATGCATGGCTTCCGAATACAGATGGGCGACAAAGCGCAGGCGGTCCTGCGGCGGTTTGCCGGCAAAGATCTCCTTGCCGTTATAGGCCCAGTCAGCGACATCGGCCTGCACCAGCGCCATCTCGATCTCGCCATTCTGCAGTGCGGCGACATTGGCGACCGACCCATTGGAGGTCTGCGCCACGGCCACCACGCCGGGCAGGCCGCAACGGCCATCGCGCGCATCCGCTGCCGCGCAGCCGGCCCCCAGCGGGGTCTCGCTGACTGCGCGGGCGATCAGATTGCCGATCGGAAAATAGGTGCCGCTCTGGCCGCCGGTGCCGATCCGCAGCAGGCCTGCAGGGCTCTGGGCTCCCGTATTCTGGGCCCAGGCCGCCGGAACGGCCAACAGCAGCACCAGCAGCGCGACAGCGGCGACGCGGCGCCCCATCGGCTTATTCGGCATCCGGCTGCTTGGCCGGCGATGCACTGGCAAAAGCCTCGAGCGCCTGGCAGGCAGCATCGATCCGCACTACGGTGGGGCAGCGCGAGAGATCGGCCTTGAAACGGCGACCGTTGGCCACCTGCGGCACCAGGCAGAGATCGGCCAGCGTCGGCGTATCGCCATGGCAGAAGCGGCCGGTCTGCGGACTGGCGGTCAGCATCGCCTCCACCGCCTCCAACCCCTCTTCCACCCAGTGCCGATACCAGGTGTCTTTCTGCGCCTCGCTGACGCCCAGCGTGCCGGTCAGGTAGCGCAGCACGCGCGGATTGTTGAGCGGATGGATTTCGCAGGCCACCGCCAGCGCCAGGGCACGCACCCGGGCCCGGCCGA
The DNA here is from genome assembly GCF_943372915.1 of Ferrovibrio terrae. Classification (GTDB taxonomy): domain Bacteria; phylum Pseudomonadota; class Alphaproteobacteria; order Ferrovibrionales; family Ferrovibrionaceae; genus Ferrovibrio; species Ferrovibrio terrae_A. Next base: position 105,527 of record NZ_CALSAN010000006.1, read on the forward strand.
GCGGATCTTTGGGCAGCAGCGGCGGGTCTGGCTGGATTTCCTCGAGATATTCGATGATCGCCAGCGACTGGGTCAGCGAAGCACCGGCATCGGTCACCAGCACCGGCAGCAGCTTCTGCGGGTTGATCGCGGCAAAGGCGGCGGACAGCTGTTCCAGCTTGGCAAGGTGGACAAAGGTCTGATCGTAGGAGAGGCCCTTGAGATTGAGCGCGATCCTGACCCGATAGGCGGCCGAGGACCGGAAATAGCCGTACAACAGCATGCTTGCCTCCTGCTGACCCGGATTCTAGCCCAGTCGCCGTTATGTTACAAAGCCTTGATGGCTTTGGCAGTCCGCCCGAAAGGGTTGCCGCGACGGTGCGGCGCGCTCTATTGTCGGCGCGCCGCCGCGCCCCCATCTCAAGGGGGCCCGGGACCGGCGCGGGGGAGGCCGGGACCAGACCGGCTAAACGTGAGCAGCCAAACTTGGGACAGACAGGGTAACTTTTGGATATGCGCCTGACGATCAACGGCGAGACGCGGGACATGACAGGATCGGCCACCGTGGCCGAACTGCTGTCGGTGCTCGACCTCGACGCACGCAAGATTGCCATTGAATTGAACCGCGAAATCGTGCCGCGCTCGGCTTATTCCGCCACCGGCCTGAACGACGGCGACAAGATCGAGATCGTGCATTTCATCGGCGGCGGCAACGCGCCCCTCCCTCCCGGCAGCGACGATTATTTCGAGGTAGCGGGCCAGCGTTTCCGCTCGCGCCTGCTGGTCGGCACCGGCAAATACAAGGATTTCGAAGAGACCAGGCTGGCCATCGAGGCTTCCGGGGCCGAGATCGTCACTGTTGCGGTGCGGCGCGTGAATGTCACCGACCGCAACAAACCGATGCTGGTCGATTTCGTCGACCCGAAGAAATACACCTACCTGCCAAACACGGCCGGCTGCTACACCGCCGATGATGCGGTGCGCACGCTGCGGCTGGCGCGCGAGGCCGGCGGCTGGAAGCTGGTGAAACTGGAAGTGCTGGGCGACCAGAAGACGCTCTATCCCGACATGGAAGCCACGCTGGCCGCCACCAAGCTGCTGGTGAAGGACGGCTTCGACGTCATGGTCTACTGCGCCGACGATCCGATCGCGGCCAAGAAGCTGGAAGACCTCGGCGCCTGTGCCATCATGCCCCTGGCCGCACCGATCGGCTCCGGGCTGGGCCTGCAGAACCCGGTCACTATCCGCATCATCATCGAGAATGCGAAAGTGCCTGTGCTGGTCGATGCCGGCGTCGGCACCGCGTCGGACGCCGCCGTGGCGATGGAACTGGGCTGTGATGGCGTGCTGATGAACACCGCGATTGCCGAAGCGAAAGATCCCATCCGCATGGCGCGCGCCATGAAACTGGCCATCGAGGCCGGCCGCCTCGCCTACCAGGCCGGCCGCATGCCAAAGAAACTCTATGCCGACCCATCATCGCCGCTCGCCGGCCTGATTTGACCGAGCGAGGCTGATCGACCGTGCCAGATATCGATATCTACCAGCTGATCGAACAGTATCGTGAGTGGTTCTACATCATCACCTTCGTCTGGACCTTCCTGGAAGGCGAGACCTTTGTGATCTTCGCCGGTGCCGCGGCCAGCCAGGGCCTGCTGCACATGTACTGGCTGATCGCCGCCGCCTGGCTGGGCAGCTTTTCCGGCGACCAGCTCTATTTCTGGATCGGCCGCAATTATGGCCACCGCCTGCTGAAGCGCTTCCCCAAGCTGCAGGGCGGCGTCAATGTCGCGCTCGACATGCTGCACAAATATCATGTCGGCTTCATCCTCAGCTTCCGCTTCATCTATGGCGTGCGCAACTTCTCCTCGCTCGCCATGGGCATGAGCCTGATCTCCTGGCCGCGCTTCGCCGCGCTGAACTTCATCGCCGCCGGCCTGTGGGCCAACGCGTTTTCCTGGGGCGGCTACCTGCTCGGCGTCGCCTTCGAGGCGGTGCTGGGCGATATCGCCAAGGATTTTGGCCTGATCATGCTGGGCATCTTCGCCCTGGTCGGCACCGTGCTGTTCTTCGTGCATCGTCGCGGCAAGAAGAATTTCGAAGCCAAGGTCGCCGCCCAGCAGCAGAAGCAGGTCACGCCGCCGACCTCGGAGTAAGACAGCAGCCTAGAGGCTGTCCATCTTGCCGTTCAGCTTGTCGATGATGCGGTCCAGCTGGGCTGCTTCATCCGCCGTCAGCACGGTCAGCAGGTCGCGCTCGAAGCCCAGCGCCAGCGGCGCGATCTCCGCATAGACCGTCTGGCCTTTGGCAGAGAGCGTCAGCCGCGACTTGCGCTTGTCGCCCGCATCGCGCTCCCGGCTCAGCAGGCCCTTGTGCTCCAGCGCCGCCACCGCGCGGCTCACCGTCACCTTGTCCATTGCCGAGCGTTCGACCACATCGTTGGCGGTCAGGCCCGGCGTGCGGCCCAGATTGGCGATCACCCGCCATTCTGGAATGCCGATGCCGAAGCGGTCGGCATAGTGGCGCGACAGCGCGCCGCTGATGCGGTTGGTCACCACCGACAGCCGGTAGGGCAGAAAGCGGTCGAGCTGCAGTGTTGTTTTCGCCATTTCCCCTGCTTTTGCCGCCGGTCAAAGCGATCCGACACGGCCATGCTTGAATTTAGTTTCAATTGTAACTAATATGCGACTCAACCGCAATATCGCATTCCCGGGAGGATAGTTCCCCATGGCCGACCTGTTCGACAACCCGATGGGCACCGACGGTTTCGAATTCATCGAATATGCCGCACCCGAACCCGCTAAGCTGGCCGCGCTGTTCGAGCGCATGGGCTTCCAGGCCGTGGCGAAGCACCGCTCCAAGAACGTGACGCTGTATCGCCAGGGCGATGTGAACTTCATCCTGAACGCCGAGCCAGCCAGCTTCGCCCAGAGCTTTGCCCGCATCCATGGCCCCTCCATCTGCGCTATGGCTTTCCGCGTCAAGGATGCCGCCAAGGCCTACAAGCGCGCCGTCGAACTCGGTGCCTGGGGCGTCGAGAACCATGCCGGCCCGATGGAACTGAACATCCCCGCCATCAAGGGCATCGGCGACAGCCTGATCTATCTGGTCGACCGCTATGGCGCGCGCGGCACCATCTATGACGTCGATTTCGTGCCGATCGAAGGTGTGGAGCGCAATCCGAAGGGCGTCGGCCTCACCTATGTCGATCACCTGACCCATAACGTGCATCGTGGCCGCATGGGCGAATGGGCCAGCTTCTACGAGCGCCTGTTCAATTTCCGCGAGATCAAGTATTTCGATATCGAGGGCAAGCTGACCGGCCTGAAGTCGAAGGCGATGACCAGCCCCTGCGGCAAGATCCGCATCCCGATCAACGAAAGCTCCGACGACAAGTCGCAGATCGCCGAATACCTGAACGCCTATCACGGCGAGGGCATCCAGCATGTGGCGATGGGCACCGACGATATCTACAGCACGGTCAGCGCGCTGCGCAGCCGCGACCTGCCCTTCCAGTCGACCAACGACACCTATTTCGACCAGGTCAACGACCGCCTGCCCGGTCATGGCGAGGATGTCGCCCGCCTGAAGGAATTGCAGATCCTGATCGACGGCGCGCCGACCAAGGGCCAGGGCCTGCTGCTGCAGATCTTCACCGAGAATGCCATCGGCCCGATCTTCTACGAGATCATCCAGCGCAAGGGCAATGACGGCTTCGGCGAAGGCAACTTCAAGGCGCTGTTCGAGTCGATCGAACTCGACCAGATCCGCCGCGGCGTGCTGAAGGCCAACTGAGAAAAAACAGGTCCGGGAGGACATGCCATGGGTAAAAACTGGATTCCGATGAGCCACACCGAGGGCGACGCCGCGAAACAGGCCCATGTCGGCCTGCCCGCAGGCACCTATGAGCGCGAGATGGGCAAGGAGGGCTTCTTCGGCCCCGCCGCCCATCTCTATCACCAGAATCCGCCGACCGGCTGGATCGACTGGGAAGGCCCGCTGAAACCCCGCGCTTTCGATACCGCACAATTCGCCGATGCGGTCGACTGCCCGTGGAAGGCCAGAACCCTGATGAGCAACAGCCATGTGAAATACCGCCACATGCTGATGGTGCAGGCGATGGATCATCTGGTGCGCAACGGCGACGGCGACGAGCTGCTGTTCGTGCATGACGGCGAAGGCGAGCTGTTCTGCGACTTCGGCCATCTCAGCTACTCAGAGGGCGACTACATCATGCTGCCGCGCGGCACCATGTGGCGCCTGGAGCCGAAGAGCCCGAGCAAGATCCTGCTGATCGAGGCGACCAATGACAGCTACCGCCTGCCCGACAAGGGCATCGTCGGCCCGCATGCGATCTTCGATCCCGCCGTGCTGCAAATCCCGAAGCTGGATGACGCCTACAAGGCACAGCAGAAGAAACCAGGTCAGTGGAAGGTCGTTATCAAGCGGCGCGACCAGCTTTCCACCGTCACCTATCCCTACAATCCCCTCGATGTGGTGGGCTGGAAGGGCGACCTCACCGCGGTCAAGCTGAACTGGCGCGACATCCGGCCGCTGATGAGCCACCGCTATCACCTGCCGCCCAGCGCGCATACCACCTTCCTGGCCTCGCGCTTTGTCATCTGCACCTTCGTGCCGCGCCCGATCGAAAGCGACCCGGAAGCCCTGAAGGTGCCGTTCTTCCACAACAACGACGATTACGACGAGGTGATCTTCTATCACAAGGGCAGCTTCTTCAGCCGCGACAACATCCATCCCGGCATGATCAGCCTGCACCCCTGCGGCTTCCCGCATGGCCCGCATCCCAAGGCCTTTGCCGCCGGCGCCAAGGCCGCGCGCAAGGAGACCGACGAGGTGGCGGTGATGCTCGATACCCGCGATGCACTCGATGTTGCACCGGCCGCCGAAAGCATCGAATTCAAGGGCTATGTGGCGACCTGGAATCCGGACGGGTTCAAGCAGGCCGCGGAGTAAGACACCACATTCCGTCATCCCCGGGCTTGTCCCGGGGATCCACGCCTTTCTTTAAGACGTGGATGGCCGGAACAAGTCCGGCCATGACGATTTAAGATTTTCGACTAGGGAGACCTCACCTCATGAAACTCGCCTCGCTGCGGCATGGCCGCGACGGCCGCCTCTGTGTCGTCAGCCGCGATCTGAAAACCATGCTGCCGGTCGATGCGCTCTGCCCCACCCTGCAGATGGCGCTCGACAGCTGGAGCACCATGGCGCCCAAACTGCAGGAGCAATACGACGCGCTGAACAAGGGCGAAGCCGCCGGCGCCATCGCCTATGATCCACATAAGCTGCATGCGCCGCTGCCGCGCGCCTATCAGTGGTGCGACGGCTCGGCCTATCTCAATCATGTCGAGCTGGTGCGCAAGGCGCGCAATGCCGTGATGCCGCCGGAATTCCTGCATGATCCGCTGATGTACCAGGGCGGCTCGGACGACTTCCTGCCGCCGACGGCCGATATCGAAGTGGCCGACGAGGCCTATGGCATCGACTTCGAGGGCGAAGTGGCGGCGATCACCGGCGATGTGCCGATGGGTTCAACTTCGGCTCAAGCCGCGACACAGATCCGCCTGCTGATGCTGGTGAACGATGTGTCCTTGCGCAACCTGATCCCCGGCGAGTTGGCGAAAGGCTTCGGCTTCTTCCACGGCAAGCCCTCGACGGCGATTGCGCCCGTTGCGGTCACGCCCGATGAGCTGGGCGCCGCCTGGAAAGACAACAAGGTGCATCGCCCACTGGTGACGCATCTGAACGGCCAGCAGTTCGGCGCACCGGATGCCGGCGCCGACATGCAGTTCAGCCTCGCCGACCTGATCGCCCATGCGGCGAAGACGCGGCGGCTGCGCGCCGGCTGCATCGTTGGCAGCGGCACGGTGTCGAACCGCGATGCCTCGAAAGGGTTTTCCTGCCTGGCCGAAATCCGCATGATCGAAACGATTGCCGACGGCAAGCCGAAGACGCCGTTCATGAGCTTCGGCGATCATGTGCGCATGGAGATGACCGGCACCGACGGCCAGTCGATCTTCGGCGCGATTGACCAGACGGTGGTGAAGTATACGGGGCCGTAAGCCGCCCCTACAAAAACCGTCACCCTCGGATTTATTCCGAGGGTCCATTGATATGTTCCGATGCGCGGAAAGACGGGATGGACCCTCGGCCATAAGCATTTCCTGGGCCCGAGGGTGACAGCTTATTTTCGTCGTCCCTGCGAAAGCGGGTATCCATCAAACGACAAGACCGGGTTCCGGCTTTCGCGGGAAAGAAACATCAAACCATTCGATACAACGAGAGTATCAACCGAAAAAATGCGATTGGTCGGATCGATGGTGTATCACCGATCATCACTGAAGCGGCACATTGATCACTTGCGATGTCAGAACAAACTCGAGCGGACTAACCTTTCGCGACAAGCCATTCACCTTCATGGGAGGCAGTGTCAGCCTGATGCGGGAAGGTCGAGCGGCGACAAATGCAGCCGTCGCCCCAAATCGGTCATTACGAAGATACTGTGTATTTGGCGTTACAATATCGTCATGGCGCCCGAGGCCCTTCAACGTGTCCGTCGCCGGGAAACTCTCAAAATAGCCCGGCTTGCCATTGCGGCCATAATGCGAAAACCGGAATGAGGATAAATGCGCAACGGCTTCGCCACCATTAGGCAGGACGGTCAACTGAAGCTCATCACTGTCCAGCTGGAGGCTTGTACCGTTGGACAAAATCACGCTTAGGAATATTCCTATTCCCGTGTCACCAGGAGCCATACTGATCGCCACCTCGACACCTTCTGCCAATTGCAAGAGCGCGCCCGCATTCGCAGCGGTTTGGTTGCCATCCGCCTTATAAACTTCAATCTCTTTGGTACAGCTCGCAAGTACGACGAAGAGCAAAAGACAAGTCAGTTTTCGTGCAAGCTTGATTTTCATCACCCGCCCCCCACCGCCCGATCCGACACGAACGGATTGTTCTGCCGCTCCTGCCCAAACGTCGACAGCGGTCCATGGCCCGGCACAAACGTGATGCCGTCACCCAGCGGAAACAGCTTCTCGCGGATCGAGCGGATCAGGTCGGCATGGTTGCCCTTGGGAAAATCCGTGCGGCCGATCGAGCCCTGGAACAGCACGTCGCCCACCAGTGCTGCCTGCGACGGCGCGTGGTAGAACACCACATGGCCCGGCGTATGGCCCGGGCAGTGGATCACATCGAGCACCAGGTTGCCGACGGTGACCGTATCGCCGTCCTGCAGCCAGCGCGTCGGCGTGAAGCTGCGGCTCGGCGGAAAGCCATATTGCTGCGCCGCGGCCGGCATGCCGTCGATCCAGAACTTGTCATCCACATGCGGCCCCTCGATGGGCAGGCCGAGCTGTTCCGCGATCTCCATCACCGCGCCGGCATGATCCAGATGGCCATGCGTCACCAGCAGCTTTTCCAGCGTCACGCCATGGCGCTTTGCTGCGGCCAGCAGCTTCTCCGGCTCGCCGCCGGCATCGACCAGCGCGCCACGCATGGTCTCGGGGCACCAGATCAGCGAGCAGTTCTGCTGGAACGGCGTCACCGGGTTGATTTCGGCATGCAGACGCGGCGCGGCGTCTGAGGTCTGGCTTTCTGCGGTCATGCCCCCGGCTTACCCCGCAGCACCCGGGATTGGCAATCTCCCGCCGCCGCACCTTGCCGAAAGCCGGCAGCCACCCCATATGGGCTCAACAACATATTTTAATGAAAACAATCACTTAAGATGCCTTTGGTATGAAATAAGACGGAATAAGCATCGAATAAGCTGGAATAAGCGTCGCATAAGCCGAAACAAGCCGGAATAAGCGCCGGATAGCATGGTTTAACCGGCCGGACCTGTTTCACGTGAAACATAGCGCGAACACCGGACCTGGGCTGTGGATGCTTTCAGGCCCTGTCACAGCCCGCGCCGCCCAGCAGAATCCCTCGGCGGGATCAACGGGTTGCCCGGGCTTCCGCGATGGTGTACGGCAGGCGGTCTGGTCGCGAGAAGCTCTGGGAATCGCATGGCGAAAGCACAGAAATCGGCAGCAAACGGCAAGCGCACCGCCGCCTCGAAGCAGGCCGGCGGCAAACCGCTGATCTATGTGCTGAACGGCCCGAACCTCAACATGCTCGGCCTGCGCCAGCCCGAGATCTATGGCCACGACACCCTGGCCGATGTGGAGCGGCTCTGCGCCGCCGCCGCCAGCCGGCTCGGCCTCGCCATTTCCTTCCGCCAGAGCAACCTCGAGGGCGAACTGGTCACCTGGATCCAGGAAGCCCGTTCCAAGGCCGCCGGCATCGTGCTGAATGCCGGTGCCTATACCCACACCTCGGTCGCCATTCTCGATGCCCTCAATGCGGCCGAGAAGCCCTGCGTCGAGGTGCATCTGTCCAACATCCACCGGCGCGAAAACTTCCGCCATCATTCCTACGTTTCGCTTGCGGCGAAGGGGATGATCTGCGGCTTCGGGCCGAAGGGTTACGTGCTGGCGCTCGAAGCGCTGGCCGATATCGTCTGAACCGTTTCGTCTGTCTATTTGAGAATACAGGAGTAGCGCATGGCCTCCGCGCCCAAGGATAAAGCCGCCAAGCCCGCCAGCAGCAGCCGGGTCGACCAGCAGATGATCCGCGACCTCGCCGATCTGCTGAACGAGACCGGCCTGACCGAGATCGAGTGGAGCGAAGGCCCGCTGAAGGTCCGCGTCACCAAGGCCGGCACGCCGGTCTATGCCGCCGCACCGGTCGCCGCGGCCGCTGCTGCCGCGGCCGTTGCCGCCGCCGGCGGCGCGCCGGCGGCCAGCGACGATGCCAGCCATCCGGGCGCCGTGAAGTCGCCGATGGTCGGCACCGTCTACACCGCGCCGGAGCCGGGCGCCGCCGCCTTTATCAAGATCGGCGACAGCGTCAATGCCGGCCAGACTGTGCTGATCGTCGAAGCGATGAAGACCATGAACCCGATCACCGCGCCCAAGGGTGGTCGCGTCGCGCGCATCCTGATCGAGAATCAGCAGCCGGTCGAATTCGGCCAGCCGCTGCTGATCATCGAATAACGTCAGCCCAAGCAACACAGAACAGGGCCGCGTATCATGTTTGAGAAGGTGCTGATTGCCAATCGCGGCGAAATCGCGCTCCGCATCCATCGTGCCTGCCGCGAGATGGGCATCCGCACCGTGGCGGTGCATTCCACCGCCGATGCCGATGCCATGCATGTGCGCATTGCCGATGAGTCCGTCTGCATCGGCCCGCCGCCGTCGAGCCAGAGCTACCTGAACATCCCTGCCATTATCTCGGCTGCCGAGATCACCGGCGCCGAAGCGATCCATCCCGGCTACGGCTTCCTCTCGGAGAATGCCAAATTCGCCGAGATCGTCGAGGCGCATGGCATCACCTTCATCGGCCCGACGCCCGAGCATATCAAGCTGATGGGCGACAAGATCACCGCCAAGGATGCCGCCCGCGAACTCGGTATTCCGGTCGTGCCGGGCTCGAAGGGTGCGGTGGAAACCGAGGAACAGGGCCTCAAGCTTGCCGCCGACATGGGCTATCCCGTGCTGATCAAGGCCACCGCCGGCGGCGGCGGCCGCGGCATGAAGGTGGTGCGTTCGCCGGCCGAGTTCGGCACAGCGCTGCAGCAGGCGCGCTCGGAAGCGCGCAATGCCTTTGGCAACGACCAGGTTTATGTCGAGAAATATCTCGCCCGCCCGCGCCATATCGAGATCCAGATTTTCGGCGACGGCCAGGGCAATGCGGTGCATCTGGGCGAACGCGACTGCTCGCTGCAGCGCCGGCACCAGAAGGTGCTGGAAGAAGCCCGCTCGCCGGCGCTGAATGACGCGCAGCGCAAGACCATCGGCGACATCGCCGCCAAGGCGATCTCCAAGCTGAATTATCGCGGCGCCGGCACCATCGAATTCCTGTTCGAGAATGGCGAATTCTATTTCATCGAGATGAATACCCGCCTGCAGGTGGAGCATCCGGTGACCGAAGCGATCACCGGCCTCGATCTGGTGCGCGAGCAGCTGCGCATCGCCGATGGCGCGCCGCTTGGCTATACGCAGGACGACATCAAGTTTTCCGGCCATGCCATCGAATGCCGCATCAATGCCGAGAATCCGCGCACCTTCGCGCCCTCGCCCGGCCGCGTCACCGACTATCATGCGCCTGGCGGCCTGGGTGTGCGCGTCGATTCCGCGCTTTACACCGGCTACCAGATCCCGCCGCATTATGACTCGCTGATCGGCAAGCTGATCGTGCATGGCACCAGCCGCAACGAATGCCTGATGCGCCTGCGCCGGTCGCTGGAGGAATATGTGATCGGCGGTCTGGAAACCACCATCCCGCTGCATCTGGCGCTGATCAACGAACCCGATTTCGTCAACGGCGCCTATGACATCCACTGGCTGGAAGAGTTCATCGCCAGGCAAAATTGAGGCCGGCAGAATTGATCCCGGCGGGATGCGTGCTAGCTTGTAAAGCATGAGCGCGCATCCCGAGCCGCTGACGCCTGAACTGCTGCTGCAGGCCTATGCCCGCGGCTATTTCCCGATGTCGGATTCCGCCGATGATCCGGGCCACTTCTGGGTCTATCCCACCAGGCGCGGCATCCTGCCGCTCGATCACTTCCACCTGCCGCGCAAGCTGGCCCGCAAAGTACGCCAGGGCGTCTACACCGTGTGCATCGACCACGACTTCGCTGGCGTGATTGCCGCCTGTGCCGAGCCCACGCCACATCCGCAGCGCCACAGCACCTGGATCAACCAGGAAATCCGCGACGCCTATACCGAGCTGCATCGCTTAGGCTTTGCCCATAGCGTCGAATGCTACGACGAGTCTGGTGCCATGGTCGGCGGGCTGTATGGCGTAAGGCTGGGTGCGGCGTTTTTCGGCGAGAGCATGTTCAGCCGCGCCACCGATGCCTCAAAGGTTGCGCTGGTGCATCTGGTCGGCCGGCTGATCGCCGGCGGCTTCACCCTGCTGGATACGCAGTTCGTCACCGAACACCTGAAACAGTTCGGCGCCATCGAGGTGAAGCGCGACGATTATCTGGAACTGCTGATGGACGCGCTGCCGCGCCGGGCAGATTTCTACTGCCTGGGCGCCGATGCGCCGCCCGAACTGGTTTTGCAGTCGATCAGCCACACGTCATAGACCGCGTGTTCCAGCGGGTTGAGGCCCGGACTGGAGGCAAACATCCAGCCCTGAAAGAGTGCAATGGCCTGCTGTTGGGGCCGCTGTTCGAGGATCTCGAGGAAGGCGGTGCTTTCCGGCGGATATTCCGGCGGCCGTTTGCGGCAGGCCCGCACCGTCACCTTCAGTGTGCCGAAACCGATGGTCTGGTCCACCGGCGCCTCAAAGGTGTAGATGCGTGCGGTGATCTTATCCAGCCCCTGCAGCACGGCGATCGGCATGGGCGTCGAGGGATATTGCGGCTGGGCATCGGAAAGCTGCGCCAACACAGCCGGGGCCCACAGCACCGGCAACAGCATCAGACAGCGGCACAGGAAACGCAGCACAGCAGCTTTCAGTTCGCCTTGGGCAGCGGGCTCAGTTCGGCGCCACCATCGGCAGGCTTATCCTTGCCGGCGCCGGTTGCGCTGAAAATCGCCTGCCCGATCAGATCCATCAGGTTGACGGAGCCTTGCGTGAACTTGATCTCGGACCCCGGCTTCAGGGCGGTGTTGCTCCCGCCGGGCTCGACCGAAATGAAGTTGCCGCCCAGCAGGCCTTCGGAGGCGATCTTCACTGCGCTGTCGTCGGGCAGCTGGTAGCGGCTGTCGACGCTGAAGGTCACGATGGCATCGAAGGTTTTGGGATCGAGCGTCTGCTTGGTCACGGTGCCGATCTTGATGCCGCTGAGCCGCACATCGCCGCCGGTGACCAGGCCATCGGCGCGGTTGAAGCGCGCCTGCAGCTCGTAGCCATTCATGCGCCCGCCGCCGACACCGCCGGTGGTATAGGCAAAGGCCAGGAAAAAGCCTGCGACCAGCAGTACCACTGCGCCGATCAGCGTCTCGACCAGATTGCCGTTCATGCTTGCCGCCCCTGCCTGCTCTTGTCGTTATTCAGGCTGCCAGGCCTGATAGTCGCCGGTCGCGGCCGCGCGCTGGCCGCCCTTGGCGACGCTGCCCTGCGGCCGGTAGGCGTAGGGCGTGCCGCTCAGATTGGGCAGATGGTCCTTCTCCCACGGCTTGCGCTCAACGCCATGGATCGGCGCGTCATCGATGGTGTAGTGCAGCCAGGCGTGCCATTCCGGCGGCACCTTGGAGGCTTCCGCCTTGCCGTTGTAGAGCACCCAGCGCTTCTTGGCCGCGCCGCTCTTGGTGCGGAAATAGCGATTGCCGAACCCGTCGGTGCCGACGAGTTCGCCCTTCCACCAGGTGAAAAGCTTGGTGCCGATCAGACTCATGGGACTGCCACCCTCAGGCCGGGAATCCGGCCGAAAAATCCTGCCGGACTATGGCATTACAGGCGCGGCCGGGCAAGTCTCGGTCGCAGTGCGGCAACCACGAGAAAGCCGGGAAAAGCCCGGAAAACCATTACCTTGAGGCCAGCCCGGGTGCGCTCACCCCGCCTGTACCAGCAGGACTTTTACATCCATGGTTGCGCCGTTTGAGAAAACCAGCTGCGGCCCCTCGCCCTGAAAATCCTTGAAGGTGATCGACCCGCTGCTGTCCTGGAAGGTCAACTTCAGGTCTTTGCCAACCAGTTCGGCCTGCACAGCCGCCTGCGCAATGCCATTCAGCTTCAGCTTCGAACCCTCGCTGCCGTAAGCGCCGCTGACCGTATCGTTGCCATCGCCGCCAGCGACGCCGGAACGGGAATAGGTGATCGTGGCCCCCTTGCCGACGGCGATCACGTCATTGCCTGCACCGCCGGTCACCGTGCTGCCATTGCCCACGGCGATGGTGTCGTTGCCGGCGCCTCCGCTGGCCTGGCTGTTGCTGGCCACCGCGATGGTGTCATTGCCGGCATCGCCATGCACGCTGCTGTTGGCCGCACCTGCAATCACATCGTCACCCTCGCCGCCCGAGACGCTGCCGCCCGGTCCCACGGCGATCACATCGCTGCCGGCACCGCCCTCGACCGTCGTCCCGGCGCCGGCTGCAATCGTGTCATTGCCCGCACCACCGGCGACCGTGGAATTGCGGCCGGCGGCAACCGTGTCGTTGCCGGCACCGGCATCGATATCCGCGCCCGCGCCAGCCGCAATCGTGTCGTTGCCATTGCCGCTGCGGATCACGGTCCGGCCGCTGGCCGCGATCACGTCATCACTGCCGGCCGGTGCGGGAGTCTGCGTGGACGGCCGGTAGGTCACGGGCTGCGCCACCTGGACCGTGGTACTGCTGATGGAGATGGAAATCGAAATCTTCTCGACCGTGATCTGCACACCCGCCACGGTGCCGCGATCCAGCGCTTTGAGCTTGTCGCGGATTTCCCGGCTGGCCGCGACCATGTGATCCGCCAGCTTCGACAGGGTCTTTAGCGCTTTCAGCATGTTCTGCAGACGGTCGGCATCCGGCGACAGCGAAACCGAATCTTCTTCCGTCTTCTTCACACCCTCGCCGCCTTGGACCGGCACCGGTTTCGGCGTGGGCTTGGCGTTCGTCTGCACCGTGTTAACGTTAACGCGGACAGCCAAAGCCGATGTATCGCTCGCGCGTGCATAAGCCAGGGTATAAGCGGATTGCGACTCAGTCTGCGTCACGGATGACATGGGGTTCTCCCTTCCGTCGATACGGCCCGATTCTGGACCACCTGAAACGAAACTCGCTTTACCCCGCCCTGCGATCGCCTTCTGGCATTGCGGGACAGAGGATGGCCTGATCAGGCCTTGAGGTTGATCTTGTGGGCCATCGAGGCGTTGGCGGCGTCAACTGCGGCCTGTCGCGCCGCCGCAGCATTCTGTTTCGCCGCCTCGGCCTTCTGCTCTGCCATTGCGATGTCTTCGGCTGTCCCGACGGCGCGCTTGCTGCCGTCAGCGAAACTCATGGTCACCAGACCCTTCTGGTAACCCTGCAGCAGAATCGAGCCATCCTGCCCACTGAAGCTGATCCGCAGGCCCTCCGCAGTCGCCGTGACCTCGACATCGTCCCTGGTTATGCCCTTCCCGAGATCCAGCCTGAGCGTATCGAAACTCCCACCGGGGTCTTTACTCGTGACGGTATCATGGCCATCGCCACGCGCATATTCGATGGTGCCAGACCCGCTCGGCCTTCCCAGGAGATTGATCACGTCATTGCCGGTGCCGCCGTTATACCTGCTCAGCCGCCCATAGCCGGACAGTGTGTCGCTGCCATTTCCGCCATACATCCTGCCGCTGCCTGTGGTGTGCATGACGTCGTCGCCATCGCCGCCATAGGCTGTCGAGAGACTCCCGACCTCGAACCGGTCGTTTCCGGCATCGCCATAAACTGTGCTAGTGCTGAACGTCTTGAACGTATCGTCGCCCGCGCCGCCATGGGCGGTGCCATTTTGATCCAGCCGGAAGCTGTCGTTGCCGGCTTCGCCAAAGGCCAAACCATTCGCTACGACATGGAACGTGTCGTTGCCATTCCCGCCATAGACGCGCGAATTCATCGCCTGATAGGCGAAATCGTCGCCGTTGCCCAGATGAGCCGTTCCATTCGCACCGAGATAGACGAAGTCAGCGCCATTGCCGGTCGATACCGTGCCATTGTGATGGACGAAGACCACATCATTGCTGGAACCGGTATCAGTCCTGGCGTTGCCAAAGACCTCGACCACCTTGAAGTCGATGGTCTCGCCGGTTTCGTTGTAGGGCACCGCCGCGGCGTAGCGGCTGCGCACATAGGCTTCGAACGAATCCTGCCAGGTCGGCGCTCCCATCGGGTGATCGAATTCGGCCACGTTCCGTCCCGCCTTCTGCAACGCGTCCACGCTGCTGATCACGTTCTGCGGAGCGACCTGCGTACTCACCGTAATTTTGGTGCTGGTCACGCCCGGCATCAGGGATGCGGGCGATTGCGGCGCGGCGGCCGGCGATACAGTCGCGGCAGGCTTGATCGCGGGACGGATGGTGGCCGCTGCAGGGGAAGATGCAGCCGTGCCCGGTTTGCGGGCTGCATCTGTAAGGAGGGTAAGCGCGGCGAGGCCGCTGCTCAGGCTGCTGATACTCGTCACGGGATTCTCCCTGACTCCACCGCCCCGGTCAGTCGCCGCTCCCTTCTGGGATCAGGCGATCATCGGTCTGGCCAAGCAGCGCATAAAAGCGGCGCAAAGGTCAAGGAAAAAGTATCGCTAAACGTGTGTTCGCATCACGACATACGCCGGAATGCAACCGGCGCGATGCAAAACCTAACGCGCCGTAATCAGGGCGATTTCCTGGGCGAATTCGCGTTGCAGCTCGGCGCGGGCCTTGGTCTCGAAGCTGGGATATTTGGCCGCGGCGGCCTGCAGGGCGGGATTGTCCAGCGGCAGTTCCTCGGGCCGCAGGATGTCACTGGCCTTCACGCCGCCCTTGCTGCCGGCGCCGAGCACGGCGCGGGTCAGCACCGTGGTCAGCAGGCGCTGCCCCTCGCCGCTGGCGAAATAGGCATCCAGCGCACCGAGTTCGGCCGGGGTGTAGCTGGTGGCCGCGGCATTGACCACTGCGCCGCGGAAGCGCGGCCCGGCGGTGGGCGCGCGCTGGCGCAGGTCGGCGGCGCGCTGCTGCTCGGCGGCCGTGCCGTTGGGCAGGAAGTTCAGATAGAGCTGGGTGATCGCCTCGACGCGCTTTTCCAGCCCGATGGTGGTCATCAGCCGCTCGGCCGCCGCCCGGGTCGCCTTGTCCTGGGCAAAACTCGGGCCGGCCGCGAGGGCGGCAAATAGCATGACGGCGGCGAACAAAAGGCGGTGCATAAGCGAATCCCAAATAAGTCGGCGAGTCATAGTGATACGAGGAATGTGGCAAAAACCTGTCAATCAAACATAGCCGATTCGGTCACAGATTTCATGTTTGACTCACCCCCGCACATCCATAGATTTAGCTTCGTTACGACGACTTGGCACTAGATGTTGGGTTTTTCCCCGAAATCAGTCGCCGGCCAGACCACAACATATTGATCTTATTCGGCAACTCGTTCGGCGGGGAATCACGGTATGCGTATTCAGCGGCATTTCACAGTGGCGGGTCAGGATGCTTATGCCGGCCTGGAGTGGAAAACCACCACCAGCGAAATCCGCAATCCCGATGGCAGTGTGGTGTTCCGCCTCGACCAGCTGGAAGTGCCGGCCGACTGGAGCCAGGTCGCCGCCGACGTGCTGGCGCAGAAGTATTTCCGCCGCGCCGGCGTGCCGGTGGCGCTGAAGGCCGTCGAAGAATCCGACGTCCCCGATTTCCTGTGGCGCCGCGAAGCCGACGCGGATGCGTTGAGCGCGCTGCCCGAGAAGGATCGCTTCACCCAGGAAAGCAGTGGTCGTGAAGTGTTCGACCGCCTTGCCGGCACCTGGACCTACTGGGGCTGGAAGGGCGGCTATTTCGATTCCGATGAGGATGCGCGCGCCTTCTTCGACGAACTGCGCTTCATGCTGGCGGCACAGATCGCCGCACCCAATTCACCGCAGTGGTTCAACACCGGCCTGCATTGGGCCTATGGCATCGACGGCCCGGCCCAGGGCCATCACTACGTCGATTACAGGACCGGCCAGCTGACCGCCTCGGCCTCGGCCTACGAACATCCGCAGCCGCATGCCTGCTTCATCCAGTCGGTGCAGGACGATCTCGTCAACGAGGGCGGCATCATGGATCTGTGGGTGCGCGAGGCGCGCCTGTTCAAATACGGCTCGGGCACCGGCAGCAACTTCTCGCGCCTGCGCGGCGAAAACGAAAAGCTGTCGGGCGGCGGCAAGTCGTCGGGCCTGATGAGCTTCCTCAAGATCGGCGACCGCGCCGCCGGCGCCATCAAGTCGGGCGGCACCACGCGCCGCGCCGCCAAGATGGTGATCTGCGATATCGACCATCCCGATATCGAGCAGTTCATCGACTGGAAGGTGAAGGAAGAGCAGAAGGTCGCCGCCCTCGTTGCCGGCTCCAAGCTGTCGCAGAAGCATCTGGGCGCCATCATGGCCGCCTGCCAGCTCGGCAGCGGAGACAGCCGCTTCGATGCCAAGAAGAACACCCAGTTGCGCAAGGAGATTCTCGCCGCCCGCAAGGCGATGATCCCGGAAAACTACATCCAGCGCGTCATCCAGTTTGCCAAGCAGGGCTACACCGAGATCGAATTCCCGGCCTATGACACCGACTGGGATTCGGAGGCCTATCTCACGGTCTCGGGCCAGAATTCCAACAACTCGGTGCGCGTCACCGATGGTTTCCTGAAGGCGGTCGAAAACGACGGCGACTGGAACCTGACCTATCGTGGCAACGGCAAGGTGTCGAAGACGCTGAAGGCCCGCGATCTGTGGGAACAGGTCGGCTATGCCGCCTGGGCCTCAGCCGATCCGGGCATCCAGTTCGATACCAGCATCAACGAGTGGCATACCTGCCCCGCCGATGGCCGCATCAATGCGTCCAACCCGTGTTCGGAATACATGTTCCTCGACGACACGGCCTGCAACCTCGCCTCGATGAACCTGATGTGCTTCCGTCAGGCCGATGGGAAATTCGACACCGCCGCCTTCGAGCATGCGACGCGGCTGTGGACCGTGGTGCTGGAAATCAGCGTGCTGATGGCGCAGTTCCCGAGCCGGGAAATCGCCGAACGCAGCTACAAGTTCCGCACGCTGGGTCTGGGCTATGCCAATCTCGGCGCCCTGCTGATGTCCTGCGGCCATTCCTATGATTCTGACGCCGGCCGCGCGATCTGCGGCGCCATCACCGCGCTGATGACCGGTGTGAGCTATGCCGCCTCGGCCGAGATGGCCGGCGAACTCGGCCCCTTCCCCGGCTACGCGCCGAATGCCGAAAACATGCTGCGCGTGATCCGCAACCATCGCCGCGCCGCCCAGGGCGATCACTTCGGCTATGAGGGTGTCACCACGCCGCCGGTGCCGCTGGATCATGCCAGCTGCCCCGACCAGGCGCTGCTCAATGCCGCTGAAAACGCCTGGGACCGCGCGCTGGAGTTGGGCAGCCAGCATGGCTTCCGCAATGCACAGGTCAGCGTGATCGCCCCCACCGGTACCATCGGCCTGGTGATGGATTGCGACACCACCGGCATCGAGCCGGACTTCGCGCTGGTGAAGTTCAAGAAGCTGGCCGGCGGCGGCTATTTCAAGATCATCAACCGCACCGTGCCGCTGGCGCTGAAGACGCTGGGCTACAACGACGGCCAGATCAAGGCGATCATCGATTATGCCGTCGGCCATGGCACGCTGCAGGATGCGCCGGGCGTCAACCATGACACGCTGAAGGCCAAGGGGCTTTCCCAGGCCACCATCGCCAAGGCCGAAACCGGCCTGCGCGGTGCCTTCGATATCAAGTTCGTGCTGAACCGCTGGACGCTCGGCACCGACACCTGCAAGGCACTCGGCTTCACCGACGCCCAGCTGGACGATCCGGCCTTCGACCTGCTCACCGCACTCGGCTTCAGCAGCGACGAGATCGCCGCCGCCAACCTGTATTGCTGCGGCGCCATGACGGTGGAAGGCGCCCCGCACCTGAAGGACATGCACCTCTCGGTGTTCGACTGCGCCAACCCCTGCGGCAAGGATGGCGTGCGCTTCCTCTCGGCCGAGAGCCATATCCGCATCATGGCCGCCGCGCAGCCCTTCATCACCGGCGCGATCTCCAAGACCATCAACATGCCGAACCTGGCAACGGTGGAGGATTGCAAGACCGCCTACATGCTGTCGTGGAAGCTGGGCTGCAAGGCCATCGCGCTGTATCGCGACGGCTCCAAGCTGTCCCAGCCGCTGCAGACCCAGACGCTGGAAGACGATGCCGCCAACGACACCGGCGAAAGCATCGCCGAACAGGTGGCCGAGGCCCCGGCGGCGGCGCGCGCGCAGATTATCGCCGAGCGCATCGTCGAGAAGCATATCGCCGGCCGCCTGAAGCTGCCGCTGCGCCGCAAGGGCTATACCCAGAAGGCGATCGTCGGCGGTCACAAGGTCTACCTGCGCACCGGCGAATATGACGAGGGCAAGCTGGGCGAGATCTTCATCGACATGCACAAGGAAGGCGCCGCCTTCCGCAGCCTGATGAACAACTTCGCCATCGCCATTTCCATCGGCCTGCAATATGGCGTGCCGCTGGAGGAATTCGTCGATGCCTTCACCTTCACCCGCTTCGAGCCCTCGGGCATGGTGGAGGGCAACGACGTCATCAAGATGTCGACTTCGATCCTCGATTACGTGTTCCGCGAACTGGCGGTGAGCTATCTCGGCCGCACCGATCTGGCCCATGTGCAGCCCGATGACCTGCGCCATGACACCCTGGGCGCCAAGCAGGCCCCGGCGGCGGTGAAGCTGCAGGTCGAGCAGGAGGCCATCAAGGTCGCCTCCACCGGCTATATCCGTTCCAACCTCTATGTGCTGCAGGGCGGCCAGAATCGCGGCGCCGTCGCCGAGATGCAGGCCACCGGCACGGATGGCCCGGCCATGGCGAGCCCGATAATGCATGTCACCACCGACACGCATACGCATGTCGAGATGGATGTGCCCGCTGCGGCCATGGGCGCCATGATGGGTGGCGGCAACAGCAAGGTCGAACAGCGTGCCCTCGCACGCATGAAGGGCTACGAGGGCGACAGCTGCCCGGAATGCGGCAACTTCACCCTGGTGCGCAATGGCACCTGCCTGAAATGCGACAGCTGCGGCGGCACCACCGGCTGTTCATAAAGCTCTGACGCTTCCCTCCAGGGAGCAGCCCTGGCATCTGCGGATGCCGGGGCTTTTTTTGGCTGCCCCGGCAAATCCTGCCGGCCGGGCAGGTTTTGCCTCCACGCCGCAACAATTTGCAACGACATTTCAATAGGTTACAGGTCTTCGCCGATGGCCTGTCGCTTGCAGGTGTGTCCTGGAAAAGGACACCCGCATGACCACCATCGCCACCGCCTATAGCAGCACGATCTATCCCGGCACCCTGAAGCCGGCGACCACCGACACGACTGGCAGCAGCGGCACGCCCAGCACCACGACACCGGTGATGGTCGCGACCGACCTGCGGCAGGATGTCGGCGTCGAGGTGACGCTGTCGCCGGCCGCCCTGCAGGCGCTGGCCCAGCAGGCCGCCGCCGCGGCCACGCCGGACGACGAGGCGCAGATCACCGCGAAAATGAAGCTGATCCTGTCCAACATTTTCCTCGAAAGCGCCAAGCAGGCAGAAGAGGCCGACAAGGCCGTGCCGCCGCTGACCGGCGACGAGACGGTCGATGCCAAGCGCAAGGCCGCCGCCCAGCAGGCCAGCGATTTCCTCGATGGCAAGGCCGCCAATCCGTTCAAGAACAAGTCCCCGGCCGAACTCGCCGCCGTGATTGTCGACAAGGACAGCAAATACACGGTGAACGAACGGCGCGCCGCCTACAGCGAATTCGCGCGCCAGGATCATGCCCGCATCATGGACGAGCTGACGCCGAAAACCGAATTCGACAAGAAGGTGAATGATGCCGAAGTGCCGGAGTCCGGCACGCCGGAACGCAAGGCGGCGGCCAAGAAGGCCACCGACTTCCTCAATGGCGGCGGCAAGGTGAAGAACCCGCTGACTGACAAAACCCGCGACCAGCTTACCGCCATCATCGCCAACGACACCGGCGATTACACGGTGAACGAACGCCGTGCCGCGCTGGCCCAGCGCGATACCCTGGAAAAGGCCATCCTGGCCAAATCGGCCAAGACGATGACGCTGGATGAAAAGCTGAAGGCGAATAACGAGGCCATCAGCGGCGCCAGCGCCGAAGCCGTGGCCCGTGCCCGCCTCGCCACCCGCTATGTGAATGGCTGGGACAAGGCCAATCCCTTCGCCGGCCTGAGCCGCGAGGAACTGAATGCCATCGTCTATGACGAGAGTAAAAGCTTCACCACCAACGAGCAGCGCGCCGCCTTTGCCGAGCTGAAGCAGCATCTGCCGGCCTCCGCCATCCCGGCCGACAGCAGCAAGACAACCGATACCAAGAAAACCTCGACCAGCACGACCAAGACCACGACGAAAACCGACGATCCCTACAACACCCAGGGCGCCTACAGCAGATACATGCTGCAGCAGCTGACCCGTGCCAACAACACCTCCTACATGCTCAGCCTCATGGGCGGCGGCAGCGGCAGCAGCTCCGGCTACGGCCTCGCCAACTATCTGCGCGCCTGAGGATGAGCACATAAAAAAAAGCCCCTGCGCTTGGCAGGGGCGAGTGTGTCACTAGGGAGGAAACGCGTACTGAACTCGCAGGGCGGGCCTGAACTGCCGATGGCAGTGGGGTGGGCCCGCGCCCTGTGAAATCACCATACGCCCGCGGGGTGCCGGCGGCAGGTTACGACTTGGCAACCCCCACGTTACAAATCGATAATCCTGTGGCGGCGCGCATCTGCGGGTATGCAGTTCGCGTCACGCCGCCCGCGCCTGGCTGAGCGTGGCCTCCACCTGGCGGTCGAGATGCGCCACCAGGTCGGCCGGCAGCTTCAGCTTCTGCACCAGCGCGGCGAGATGGGCTTTCTCCGCCGGATGATCCGGATCGATGGCGATGCGCGAGGCCAGATACAGTTCGGCGCCCTGCTCCGGGCTGCTGGCCGAAGCCGCCACGGCATCCACCGAAATCGATTGCGACAGCAGGTCGAACACCGCCGCCTTGGTCTCGGCATTCAATCCCATGCGCTCGATCTCGCCGAACAGGCGCTGCTGCTCCTGCGCATCCAGATGGCCATCCGCTTTCGCCGCCGCCACCATCGCCTGGATCAGCGCCAGCTCGAAAGGCTGGCCGTTGCGCGCCGGCGCCGATGCCGGCAGGTAGCGCGGATCGACCTGCGCCATGTCGCGCGGCTGCGCCGCCGGTGCGGTGGCGGGCGTATGGCCATCCTGGTAATTGCGATAGGCGCGCCAGGCCAGCAGGCCCAGCGCCGCGGCACCGCCATACATAGCGACATTGCCCGCCATCTTGCGCGCCGACTTGTTGCCGGCGATCAGGCCGAGCAGGCCGCCGACCGCCAGCCCCTTGCCGCCGCCCAGGCTGTCGAGCCCACGCCGAATAAGATCACCTTGGGCGAGATCGCCAAAATTGGTTTGACCCTGTTGTCCGCCGGCCAGGGGTTTCCCGCCGAGAAACTGGTCCAGCAGGGATTTCGCATCGATCATTGCTCGTCTAGCCTCCGTTCATGATCTGGAGGGCGAGAGATCGGGATTGCGCCGCGCGGCTTCAAGGCCGCGCAGGCTTTCATCTTGGCGTGATCGCGGTGCTGTTGCCGTTATTCGGCCACATTCCTCCGGTCGCTGCCATGGAGGCGCTCTGGCAGGCCGATATCCTGGTCCAGGTGAATGCCGTGCGCGCCACGCGCAGCCTGCCACCGCTGCACTGGAACCCGCGGCTCGCCGCCGCCGCCGCCAGCCATGCCGCCGATCTGCAGGGCTGCGGCCGGCTGACGCATGACGGCTGCACCGGCAGCACCCTGCCGCAGCGCGCCGAACAGGCCGGCTATGCCTACCGCCGCGTGGCGGAAAATCTGGCGCTCTGTGCCTGCGATGCGGCGGAGGTGGTGCGGCTGTGGCTGACCAGCGCCGGCCATCGCGCCAACCTGCTCGATCCGAATGTCACCGAGCTGGGCGCCGATACGCGGGCGGATGCGGCGGATTTACGCCGCGCGCAATGGGTGCTGGTGCTGGGACGGGAGTAAACTCACCCCTGCCCGAAGGCGAGCTTGAGCGCGGTGCCCATTTCGGCAATCGCCTGGGTCGCCTGCGGGATCACCTTGCCGAGCACGACAAAGCCGTGGATCTGGCCGGGGAACTCGCGGAACACCACCGGCACGCCAGCCTGCTTCAGCGCCACCGCATAGGCCTCGCCCTCGTCGCGCAAGGGATCATGGCCGGCGACCAGCACATAGGCCGGCGGCAGGCCGGCCAGGCTTTTGGCGCGCAGCGGCGAGGCGCGCCAGTCGTCACGATCCGCCGTTCCGTTCAGATACTGCAGCTGGAACCAGTCCATGCTGTCGCGCGTCAGCAGGTGATCCTTGGCAAAGCTTTTGTGCGACTGCGTATCCATATGCATGTCGGTGGCAGGATAGATCAGCAGCTGGTAGCCGATCTTCGGCGCCGTCGCATCGCCATCCTTGCGCTTGCCGCGCGCCATCAGCGCCACCACGGCGGCGAGATTGCCGCCGGCGGAATCGCCGCCGACCGCCAGCCTGTCCGCGTCGATGCGCAGCGACTTCGCCTCGCCCGCCACCCAGTGGGCGGCAGCATAGGCATCGTCCACCGCGGCGGGGAATTTGTGTTCCGGGCCCATGCGGTAATCCACCGAGACGACGGCGCAGCGCGCCTCGTTGGCCAGGCTGCGGCAGACCACGTCATGGGTGTCGAGATCGCCGATCACCCAGCCGCCGCCATGATAGAACACCAGCACCGGGATCGGTTCGCGCTTGTCGACGCCGGCCGGGCGGTAATAGCGCAGTGGGATCGGGCCATGCGGGCCGGGTGCGGCGATATTGTCGAGCTCGGACACCTCCGGCGGCTCCGGCGTCACCGCGCCGCGGGTTTCCTTGTAGAGCTGGCGCGCATCGGGCGGCGTCAGCGTCGAGACATCGGGACGGCCGGCGGCCTTCACGGCATCGAGGAACGACTTGGCTTCGGTGTCCAGCATGGCGAGGCAATCTCTGTTGTTGTCAGCCCAGCGCGGGGAACAGTCCGCGCAGGCCATTGGCAAAGATTTGAACCGCAACCGCGGCGAGCAGCAAGCCGAAAATGCGGTTGAGGATATTCAACCCGGTACGGCCAAGCCGGTCGCCGATCGGCTTGGCCAGCTGCAGAACCACCCAGATGCTGGCACAGATCAGGCCCAACACGGCAACGCTGACGCCCTTGTGGTCCCAGCCGGCACCGCGCTCGATATGGATGATGGTGGCGGAAATCGAGCCCGGACCGACCAGCAAGGGCATGGCAATCGGCACCACGCCGACGGCGGAACGGTCATTGGCCTCGGCGGATTCCTCGGGCGTCTGCTGCTGCAGGCTGAGCTGGGCGTTGATCATGCTGAGCGACATCAGGAACAGCACGATGCCGCCGCCGACCTGGAAGGCCGGCAGGCTGGCGCCCAGCAGCCGCAGGATCAGGTCGCCGGAAAAGCCGGCGATCACCAGGACGACGAAAACGGCCAGGGCAGCCGTGCCGGCGGTGCGCCTGCGCTCGGCATTGGAGCGCCCCTCGGTCAGCAGCAGGAACAGCGGGATCGCGGCAAACGGATCGAGAATCGAAAACAGCGTCAGGGCAAAGCGGACATAATCGACCGGATCGAGCATGGCCGCCTCGCCTGTTGCGTCAGCTGGGTTTTTTCTCGGTGTCGGGGGCGACGACGCGGATATGCAGCTCGCGCAGCTGCTTCATCGTCACTTCGCTAGGCGCCTGCATCATCAGATCCTGCGCCTGCTGGTTCATCGGGAACAGCACGATCTCGCGGATATTCGGCTCATCGGCCAGCAGCATGACGATGCGGTCGATGCCCGGTGCGATGCCGCCATGCGGCGGGGCGCCGTACTTGAATGCATTCAGCATGCCGCCGAACTTGCCTTCCACCACCTCGGGACCATAGCCGGCGATTTCAAACGCCTTGTACATGATCTCGGGCTTGTGATTGCGGATCGCGCCCGACGACAGCTCCACGCCGTTGCAGACGATGTCGTACTGGTAGGCGTTGATGGTCAGCGGGTCCTGGGTGTTCAGCGCTTCCAGCCCGCCCTGCGGCATCGAGAAGGGGTTGTGGCTGAAATCCACCTTCTTCTCGTCCTCGTTATACTCGAACATCGGGAAGTCGACGATCCAGCAGAACTTGAAGACGTTCTTCTCGCAGATATCCAGCTCGTCGCCGATGCGGATACGCGCCTGGCCGGCCAGCTTGGCGGCCGGCAGCTCCTTGTCGCAGGCGAAGAAGATGGCATCGCCGTCCTTGACGTTGCCCAGCTTCTTCAGCAGCGCGATGCGGTCGGCATCCAGGAACTTGGCGATCGGGCCTTTCGCTTCACCATTGTCGAGGATGATGTAGCCCAGGCCGGCAGCGCCTTCCTGGCGCGCCCAGTCGTTCATCTTGTCGAAGAAACTGCGCGGACGGCCGGCGGCGCCCGGTGCCGGGATGCCGCGCACGACAGCGCCATTCTCGATGTTGCGCGCGAACACGCCGAAGCCCGAGCCGCGGAACACCTCGGTGACATCGGCCAGCAGGATCGGGTTGCGCAGGTCCGGCTTGTCGGAGCCGTATTTCAGCATCGACTCGCGATACGGGATGCGCGGGAATTCGGCAGGACCACAGTCGCGGCCATTGGCGAATTCCTGGAACACGCCATGGATCACCGGACCGACGGCGTTGAACACGTCATCCTGCTCGACGAAGCTCATCTCGACATCGAGCTGGTAGAATTCGCCGGGTGAGCGGTCCTTGCGCGCGTCCTCGTCGCGGAAGCAGGGCGCGATCTGGAAATAGCGGTCGAAGCCCGACACCATGATCAGCTGCTTGAACTGCTGCGGCGCCTGCGGCAGCGCGTAGAAGCGGCCGGGATGGATGCGGCTCGGCACCAGGAAGTCGCGCGCGCCTTCCGGCGAGCTGGCGGTCAGGATCGGGGTCTGGAACTCCATGAAGCCCTGATCGGTCATGCGGCGGCGGATCGAGGAGATCACCTTGCTGCGCAGGATGATGTTGTTGTGCAGCCGCTCGCGGCGCAGGTCGAGGAAGCGATACTTGAGCCGGATGTCTTCGGGATATTCCTGCTCGCCGAACACCGGCATCGGCAGGTCCTGCGCCTCGCCCAGCACCTCGATGCTGGAGACCACGACTTCGACGCTGCCGGTGGGCAGGTTCGGGTTCACGGTGTCGCCAGTGCGCGCCACCACCTTGCCGGTGACGCTGACCACGTATTCCGAGCGCAGCGCCTCCATCTGGGTGAAGGCGGCCGAGCCGCTCTGCGCCACGCACTGGGTGATGCCGTAATGGTCGCGCAGGTCGATGAACAGCAGGTTGCCGTGGTCGCGCTTGCGATGGACCCAGCCGGCGAGTTTCACCTCGGCGCCGACCTGGTCGGAACGCAGCTGGCCACAGGTATGGGTGCGGTAACGGGACATCGCCAAATCCGTCGAAAAAGCTGAGGAAATCAAAGGGGGAACAGGCCCGTTCGGGGCCGGAAAGTCAAGACCGATGCGGCCGGAATTTCGCCCGGCTCGCGTGGCAAAATCGCAGCCGGCCCGCCCGGCAGGGTTGGGCCGGCAGGAATGGCATGCTAAAGCGGAACCATGCGTGCCGATCCCTCCCCGATTACCGCCACCGAAGAGCTTGCCCAGTTCTGTGCCTCCCTGGCCACGACCGAATACGTGACCGTGGACACCGAGTTCATGCGCGAGACCACCTACTGGCCCAAGGTCTGCCTGATCCAGCTGGCCGGCCCCGACGAGGCGCGGGTGATCGACCCGCTGGCCGAGGGCCTGGACATGGAGCCGCTGTTCGCGCTGCTGCGCAACAAGGCCGTGCTGAAGGTGTTCCATGCCGCGCGGCAGGATCTGGAAATCTTCACCAAGCTGATGGGCGAAGTGCCCAGCCCCCTGTTCGACAGCCAGGTGGCGGCCATGGTCTGCGGCTTCGGCGACCAGGTGAGCTACGAGCAGCTGGTGGCCAAGCTGGCCGGCGCCCAGGTCGACAAATCCTCGCGCTTCACCGACTGGGCACGCCGGCCGCTGACCGAGAAGCAGGTGGTCTATGCGCTGGGCGACGTCACCCATCTGCGCAAGATCTATGAAAAGCTGAATGCCAAGCTGCAGAAATCCGGCCGCGTCGAATGGCTGGCCGACGAGATGGCGCTGCTGGCCGATCCGGCCACCTATGAGGTAGCGCCGGACAACGCCTGGCGCCGCCTGAAGCCGCGCACCACCAAGGGCGAATACCTCGCCGTGCTGCAGGCGGTCTGCGCCTGGCGCGAGATCGAGGCGCGCAACCGCGACATCCCGCGCCAGCGCATCATCCGCGACGAGACGGTGATGGAAATCGCCGCCCACCCGCCCAGGGCCGCCGACGACCTGGAGCGCATGCGCGGCCTGTCGAAAGGCTTTGCCGAGGGCAAGATGGGCACCGGCCTGCTGGCCGCCATCGCCGCCAAGCTGGCCAGCCCGAAGGAGACCTGGCCGACCCTGGAGCGCGAACCGGAACTACCGCGCGGCATCGGGCCCCTCGTTGAACTGCTGAAGGTGCTGCTGAAGCTGAAATGCGACGCCCATGACGTGGCGCAGAAGCTGCTGGCCAATTCGTCCGACCTCGACAAGATCGCCGCCGACGACAATGCCGATGTGCCCGCCCTGCAGGGCTGGCGCCGCGAGATGTTCGGCAACGATGCGCTGCGCCTCAAGCATGGCGAGCTGGCGCTGGCCGCCGAAGGCACCCGCATCAAACTGGTCGAACTGAAGAAGTAGGCCCTACTTGCCCTTCAGCACGCGCAGTTCGGCGGCGCGGTTGAAGGCCTTGCCCAGCGCCTCGACGCGGCGCTGCACCGCTTCGCCATCCAGTGCGCCATGCTGCGCCGGCAGCTCCAGCACGATGCCATTGCCATTGGGCCGCAGCCGGCAATCGGCCAGCACGCCCGGCACACCGCCCGACAGCGTCTGCGCCAGCCGCAGCGCCAGGCCGACACGCTGGGCATAATCGATCTCTTCCACCGTCAGCAGCTGCCAGGCCGGTGCGGCGACCGGATCGCTGGCGGTGCCGACATAGCGGGTGAACACGGTAAGCGCCAGCAGCGCGCGCTCGCTCTGCGTGACGGCGCCAAAGGGCGCATGCAGGATGACGCCCAGCGACTGCTCGCCGCGATAATCGGGATGCACGCGCCAGGCGGTGTCGGCCAGGATGGCGGCGGCATAGCGGATACGCTGGCGCTCCAGCGTGTCGCGCTCGAACAGCGGCGCGATGAAACGGTCCAGCTCGGCGCCGTGTTCGCCAAAGCGGTTCTCGCGCTCGGCCATGTGGCGGCAGGTCGCCAGCAGCGGGTCTTCACTGCGCTGGCGTTCGTCCAGCAGCGCATAGGCCAGGCCCTCACGCAGGCCGTTGGCCGAGAACACCACATCCTTGGGTTCCAGCACCTTCAGCAGCCGGCGCATCACCAGGGCGGCCAGCGGCAGTGAATCCTGGCGCTTGCGCGGTACGCCTTCCACGCGGGTCAGCGACTCCTTGCTCTGCTTGGCCAGCAGGCGAGTGAAGTCGGTCGCCTCGCTGCGGCCCAGCGTATACTGGTGGATGATGTGCAGCGGACTGTGCATCTGCGCCATATGCACGCGCGCAATGGCGCGCCACGATCCGCCGACCGCGTAGAGCGACTTGCCCTTCCACTTCTTCAGCCAGCCGACCTCGGCGATCTTCTCGTCGATATAGGCCTTCACCACCGGATAGGAATCCAGGTTGGCGATGCGCAGCGGGCCCAGCGGCAGGGTCACGCTGTCGCCCAGCTTGTGACCGTCCAGCGCCACCAGTTCCAGGCTGCCGCCGCCGAGATCGCCCATCACGCCGCAGGCATCGGGAATGCCTGACAGCACGCCATAGGCCGAATAGGTCGCCTCTTCCTGGCCGGTCAGCACGCGCACACTCTCGCCGGTCTCGCGTTCGATCTGGGCCACGAATTCGGCGCCGTTGCTGGCATCGCGCACCGCGGCGGTGGCGACGATCTGCAGCACGCGCACATCCATGCGGCGCGCCAGCACGACAAAGCGGCGGATCGCCGCCAGCGCCTGTTTCGCGCCATCGGCGTCCAGCGCACCGGTCTGCCCCAGGCCACGGCCCAGGCCGCACAGCACCTTTTCATTGAACATGCCGGTCGGCATGCGCAGCGGCTCGCCGAACACGACGAGACGCACCGAATTGGATCCTATGTCGATAACACCCAAAGGCAGCGGTGAAGCGGCCGACGCGTTTACGGACTTGGCAAGCGATTGTGCGACGGCCACGCAGTTCCTACCCGGTTTTCCATTGCAGGCGCGGCAGGGCTCCGGCCTTCTTGAGCGCCTTGCCACGACCCGACAGGCTGGGATTGGTCATGAAGTAGGTATGCGCGCTGAAGGCGTCGGGGTCCGACGACACCCGCGTATACTGGTCATCGGCGCCCAGGGCCCAGCTCTGCGCCTGGTCTTTCAGCGTCGCCACCATGATCTGGTCGAGAATCTGCTCATGCACGGTCTGGTTCTCGATCGGGATCAGAACCTCGACGCGACGGTCGAAGTTGCGCGGCATCCAGTCGGCCGAGGAGATGAACAGCTTGGCTTCCGGCGACGGCAGGCCATGGCCGGACCCGAAACAGACGACACGCGAATGTTCGAGGAAGCGACCGATCAGGCTGCGCACGCGGATATTCTCGCTCAGGCCCTTCACGCCCGGCCGCAGGCAGCAGATGCCGCGCACGATCAGGTCGATCTGCACGCCGGCCTGGCTGGCCTGGTACAGCGCATCGATCACCACCGGGTCGACCACGCTGTTCATCTTGGCCCAGATCGCCGCCGGACGGCCCGCCTCGGCATGGCGGATTTCCTCGTTGATCAGTTCCAGCAGGCGCGGCCGCAGCGTGTATGGCGAGATCGCCACCTTCTTCAGGTTCTCCGGCGCGGCATAGCCGGTGAGGAAGTTGAACAGATAGGTGGCATCGTGGCCGAGATCGTTATCGTCGGTGAAGAAGCTCAGGTCGGTGTAAACCCGCGCCGTATAGGGGTGATAGTTGCCGGTGCCGAAATGCACATAGGTGTTGAGATGGCCGCTTTCGCGCCGCACCACCAGCGAAATCTTGGCATGGGTCTTCAGCTCGATGAAGCCATAGACCACCTGCACGCCGACGCGCTCCATGTCGCGCGCCCATTTGATATTGGCGGCTTCGTCGAAGCGGGCCTTCAGCTCGACCAGCGCAGTCACCGACTTGCCGGCCTCGGCTGCCTCGATCAGGGCGCGCACGATCGGGCTGTCATCCGAGGTGCGGTACAGCGTCTGCTTGATCGCCACCACATGCGGATCGGCCGCGGCCTGACGCAGGAACTGCACCACCACGTCGAAGCTTTCATACGGGTGATGCACCACCAGGTCCTTGGCGCGGATCGCGGCAAAGCAGTCGCCGCCGTAATCGCGGATGCGCTCGGGGAAGCGCGGGCTGAAGGGCGGGAATTTCAGCTCCGGCAGGTCGTCGACGATCAGCCGCTTGGTATCGGCCAGGCCGAGGATGCCATCGACCACGATCACCGCCTGCTGGCTGACCTCCAGCTCCTCGCAGACGAACTTACGCAGGTCTTCCGGCATGCCGGCATTGATCTTGAGCCGGATCACGTTGCCGCGGCGGCGGCGCTTCAGCGCGGTCTCGAACAGGCGGACCAGATCCTCGGCCTCTTCCTCGATTTCGATATCGCTGTCGCGCGTGATGCGGAACTGGCCGGTGCCGAGCATCTCATAGCCCGGGAACAGCTTGTTCAGGAACAGCCCGACCAGGTTTTCCAGCGACAGGAAGCGGATGCCATCGCCCGGCAGGCGGGTGAAGCGGTCGACCTGACTCGGCAGCGGCAGCAGCGCATTCAGGCTGCGACCGTCACGAATCCGTCGCATTTGCATCACCATCGCGAAACCGAGATTGGGGATAAACGGAAACGGATGCGCCGGGTCGATGGCGAGCGGCGTCAGAACGGGGAAGACATGGGCGAGGAAATAATCCTCCAGCCAGCGCTTGTCGTCGGCCGAGAGCTGGTCGGGTTCCAGCACCTGGATGCCGGCCGTCGCCATCTCGCGGGTCAGCGAGCGCCAGCAGACCTGCTGCTTGTTCATCAGGTCGGCGGCGGCCTCGTTGATCTGGGCCAGCTGCTGGGCCGGGCTCAGGCCGTCCTGGCTGATTTCCTCGATTCCGGCGAGGATCTGCCCGTGCAGGCCGGCCACGCGGACCATGAAGAATTCGTCGAGATTGTTGGCCGAGATGGAGAGGAAGCGCAGCCGCTCCAGCAGCGGATAGCGCGTGTTGTTGGCCTCTTCCATGACCCGCAGATTGAAGGCCAGCCACGACAGCTCGCGGTTGATGAACCGTTCGCGCGGGCTCAGCGCGATCTCCGGCCGCCCCGGCAGCGTGGCCGCCGTCGCGGGCGCAATACCGCCGGCGGGCTGGTTGCCCGTAATCCTGAGATTGTCAGCCACTTGTTGCATAATTCAGACGCCTCTGTCGTTACCGGCCGCCTGTCCGGGACTGTGCCGGTCGACGCCTTCGGGTATAGGTCTAACCACCGTTTATGTCAAAGCGGCGACAGCCCGGCCCACAAGTCGCAATAAAGGATAAGCCTATGCTCCGCCTGTGGCTTTTGCGCCATGCCAAGTCTGCCTGGGATGACCCGGAGCTGGACGACTTCGCCCGCCCTTTAAGCCCGCGCGGCAAGAAGGCCTGCCGGGCGCTGGCCCGCCATATGGGCGAGCGCGCCCTGCAGCCCGATCTGGTGCTGTGCTCGCCCTCCACCCGCACCCGGCAGACCTGGGAACGGCTGGAAAAGCGCCTGACCCTGGATCGCCCGCCCCGGATGCCCGGCGAGGCGCGGGCCCGGTTCGAGCCGTCGCTGTATCTGGCCGAGAGCACCACCCTGCTGGCGCTGGTGCGCGCCACCCCCACGGCGGTGCGCGAGCTGATGCTGATCGGCCATAATCCCGGCCTGGAGGATTTCGCCCGCGAGCTGACCGGCACCAGTGCCGGCGATGCGCTGTCCCGCCTGACGGAAAAATATCCGACCGGCGGCCTCGCCGAACTGACCTTCTCGGTCAAAAGCTGGGGTCAGGTGACGCCGAAGAGCGGCTTCCTCGCCAGCTTCGTGGTGCCGGCACAGCTGGAGGGTTAGCCGAAACGCATTGGGCGGACGCATCGCTGCACCCGTCCTCTGATGCGATGATCGCGCGCCAGGGTAGCGCGCCGGGTAGCGCCGGCACCGTGTCTGGCGCTAGCATGGGGGCATCCCGCGCCGTCCCTGCTGGCCTTTCATGCTCGACATCAACACTAGCGTCCTGCTGCTGACCGCCAACATGCTGTTGCAGGCGGTCGGCTGGCTGCTCATCTGGGTCACGCAGCGACGCATCTATCAGGTCAATCTGCTGGCCGCCGGCTTCGCCATGTATGCCGGAACCATGGTGATGCTGGTCGCGCGCGACACCATGGCGGCGCCCGCCGCCCTCATCATCATCGTTCATAACATCGCCATCGTGCTCGCCAATGCCCTGGTTGTGCAGGGTGTGGCCAGCTTCCTGGGGCAGCGCGGCTATCCGGTTCTGCTGATGGGCTGTGTCATGGTCACGGCGATTCTCTGGCCCATCTTCATGGCCGTCGATCCCGACAATGTCGGCATCCGCGTCCTGGTCCACAACACGCTGAACACGATTTCAGCCATCATACTGGTTCGCATCATGATGCTGGATCGGAGCCAGCCGGCTGTGCTGCGCTGGTCGATGATGGTCCTGATGGCCAGCGAAATCGCGGCCCTGACAGTACGCAGCATCGTGACGGTCCGCATCATGGACACGCCCGGCATCACGTTCGACGCCACGGTGCAGGCATGGTATTTCTTCTTCTTCAACATCTTCATCACCGCCTTCTTCATCCTTCTGCTCATCATGGTTGGTCACAAGCTGGCCTCCGATCTGCGGCAGCGCAATGTCGCCCTCCAGAATGAAATTGCCGAACGGCGCAGTCTGCAGGAGCAGCTGACCTCGGCGCTGGAGAAGGAAAATGCCCTGCATGAGGAACAGAAACAGCTGCTGCGCATGGTGACGCATGAATTCCGCACGCCGCTGGCGATCATAGACCGCGCCGCCGAGATGATCGGCATGACCCAGACCGCCACGTCGGACGCGGTGTCGACACGAATCGACAGCATCCGTGGCGCCGTGCAGCGGCTGGTCAAGCTGACCAACCGCTTCCTGGACTCCGAACGGGATGACGGCGTGGTGATGGCGGCCGAGCGCATTGATATCGGCAGCCTGCTGCAGCGCGTCGCACGACATTTTTCCGGCCTCGATACGGCCGGCCGCCTGCATATCTCGCGCAGCGGTCCCTTGCCGTTCTATCACGGCGATCCGGAAATGCTGACCACGGTGCTGATCAACCTGGTCGACAACGCGCTGAAATATTCGGCGCCGGACAGTCCGGTAGAGATCGATGCCGCCCTCGAGAATGGTGAAATCGTGCTCGCGGTGCGCGATCGCGGCATCGGCATTCCGGCCGGCGAACTGGCATCGGTCGGCCGGCGCTTCTTCCGCGCGTCCAACACCACGCCGGCCACCGGCACCGGCATCGGCCTGTATAACGCGCGCCGGCTGCTCGAGTATCATCAGGGCCGGTTGGCGATCAATGCGCGCCCTGATGGCGGCACGATTGCCGAGGTTTCCCTGCCGCTGCGCGGCGCCAGTGCAGTCCTGCTAGAGGCACTATGACTTCGTTGCTTGTTGTCGAAGACGAACCGTCCCTGCGCAACGACCTTGTCGAATACCTGACCATGAAAGGCTTCGATGTGCGTGGTGTCGGCACTGCGCAGGGCCTGCGCCAGGCACTGGCCGGGCCCGTAACGCCCGCCATCGTGATCCTGGATATCGGCCTGCCCGATGGCAACGGGCTGGACCTGGCGGCGGAGATTCGTGCCACGCTGGACTGCGGCATCATCATGCTGACCGCGCTGGGCGAAGCCGATGACCGCGTGCGCGGTTTCGAGAGCGGCGCCGACATCTACCTGGTGAAACATTCCACCCTGCGTGAGATCGAAGCCACGGTGCAGAGCCTGCTGCGCCGCCTGCAGGATCCGCGCAACCGTGCCGTCGGCCGCTTGCCGGATCAGTGGCGGCTGGACCGTGCGACCTGGACACTGGCGGCGCCGAACAGCAGTGCCATCAAGCTGACCGCCACAGAATTCGCCTTCATCGTCGCCCTGATGGAGCGCGGCGGCCAGCCCTGCTCGCGCGAGGACCTGACGCAGTTGCTGGCCCGGCCGCAGACCAACTGGGACAACCGGCATCTCGACGCGGTGGTCAACCGCCTGCGCCGCAAGATCAAGGACTATGCGCAGATCGAGGCGCCGATCAAGATGATCTATGGCCGCGGCTATGCCTTCAGCGCGCCCGGCAGCATCGAGGGATAGCGATGAGCGATGTGATCAATCTCAACAAGGCGCGCAAGGCGCTGGCCCGGCGCACCGCCAAGGAACAGGCCGCGCAGAACCGCGTCACCTTCGGCCAGAGCAAGCCGGTGCGCGACAAGGCGAAGCAGGACTCCGCCCGCGCGGCAAAAAACCTCGACGGCAAGAAGCTGGAGGATTAGCCCGCCTGCTGCTCCAGCAGGCGGCGCGCCAGCGCCACGGTGACGGCGCGGTTTTCCGCCAGCGAGGCCGCATCCAGCGCCGCCACCACCAGGCGGGCGGCATGGCAGCTGCGCTCGATGCGGGCGGCGAGATACTTCACCACCTCTTCGCTCACCTGCAGCTGGCGGTCGGCAAACAACTTGACCAACACGGCGCTCAGCAGCGCGTCATCGGGCTCACTGATGCGTTCGGCCGGCATCGCCTTCAGCCGCGACATCAGGTCGGGCAGCGTGTAACTCCAATGCGCCGGCGCCGCCGCACCGGTCAGCAGCAGCGGGTGGCCGCGCTCGCGCATCAGGTTGATGAGATGGAACAGCGCCACCGGATCGACACCGGCATCGGCATCGTCCAGCGCCAGCGGCTGCTGCGCCAGCGCATCGACGGCGGCCGGCGTCAGTTCCTGGGGTGCGATGATGCGGGCCTGCACCTGCGCCGCCCAGATCTGCGCCAGATGCGTCTTGCCGCAGCCGGCCGGGCCATAGAGCACCAGCGCGGTCTGGATGCCGCGGTCAATCGCCTGCAGGGCTGTGGCATTGCCAGGCACTTCGAGGAAATCCTCGCGCGCCCATGACGTCGGCAGAGCAAGGCCGAGGCTCAGCTGGTTCGATGCCATGGCTGCCTACTCGGGCTTCTTGGGCGGGGCGCCGGGCCGGTAGAGGTAGCTCTCGCGGTAACGTTCCAGCGCAAAGCGCGCCAGCACGCCGATCACCGCGAACAGCGGCACCGCAATCAGGATGCCGACAAAGCCGAACAGGCTGCCGCCGGCCAGCAGGGCGAACATGATCCACACCGGATGCAGGCCGACGCGGTCGCCGATCAGCACCGGATGCAGGAAATTTCCCTCGATCATCTGGCCGAGAATGAACAGGCCGGCGACCAGGCCGATCCACAGCGGCTCGTTCCAGAACTGCGCCACCGCCACGCCGACCGAGACGGCAAAGCCGAGCACCGTGCCGACATAGGGGATGAAGGAGATCATGCCGGCAGTGACGCCGATGAACAGGCCGAATTCCAGGCCGAGCGCGGTGAGCCCGATGCCGTAGAAGGTGGCGAGGCTGAGGCAGACCAGCATCTGGCCGCGCACGAATCCGGCCAGCACCTTGTCAATCTCGCGCGCCTGCTCGCGGATGGTCTCGGCATGGTCGAGCGGCAGGTAGTCATTGATGCGCCCGATCATCTCGTCCCAGTCGCGCAGCAGGTAAAAGCCGACCACCGGGGTGATGACCACCAGCGACAGGATGTTGAAAATCGCCTGGCCGCCACCGAGCAGGCCGGTCAGCACGCCGCCGATCACCTTCATCACCTGCTCGCTATGGCCGCCGAGCGCCGTCTTGGGGTCGACGCTGAGGTCGATGCCGAAGCGTTCGGCCCAGCCCTGCGCAAACGGCAGCACGCGCTCATTGAACAGCGCGATGTATTCCGGCAGATGCACCAGGAATTTGGCGAACTGCTCCTGCACCAGCGGCACCAGCAGCACGATCACCAGCGTGGCGCTGAGGAAGAACAGCCCGATGATCAGCAGGGTGGCGAGCCAGCGCGGCACGCGGCGGCGTTCCAGCCAGTCGGCGGCCGGGTCGAGGAAATAGGCAATCGCCATGCCGGCGATGAAAGGCAGCAGCATGTCGCGCAGCAGGATCAGCAGCGCGAAGGTAACGACAATGATCGCCACCCAGGCGATCATCTGCTGGCGGCGGGTCATGGCTTGCGGCTCCGCATCACCCAGAACCCGTCGCGCAGCGTGAGCGATACATCGCGCTGGGCCAGCGCGGTGCTGAGCTGTTCGGTCTCGCCATAGAAATCGAGCAGGATCTGCGCGTCGCGATGCGACACCTGCAGCACCTCCACCTTGCGCACGATCGGCACGGCGGCCAGGGCGCTGCGCAGCCTGTTCCATTCGGCCAGGCCGGCAAAGCCGGCGGCGACGCTGAGCTGACCCTGCTTTTCCAGGTCGATCACGGTGGCGTATTTCCAGCGCGTCTCGATGCGGCGGGCGATCTCGATGGCGGCGGTCAGCAGCGTCTCTTCCTGGGTGCCGCCGGTGGCGGTGAAGGTCTCGATGCGGTCGAGGAAGGCGGCCTCGCCCTGGTGCTGCATCTGGATGTCGATGCGGATATTGCCGGGATCGGCCTGCTGCAGCGTAGCCGCCAGCACCAGCACATCCTCGAAGCCGCCGCGCCGGGCCAGCGCCCGCAGTTCTTCGGGGCTGCCGAGCAGGCGCTCGACCGAGGGGCCGTTGGCCATGGCGGGCGCGATGCTGAGCGGCACCAGGCCGCCCTCGGCATCGGGCCGTTTCAGCCAGGCCTCGCGCCAGGGATTGTCGGCCTCCCACAGCTTAGGCCCGGCCACCGACTGCCACAGCGGCACCAGCAGCACCGGCCGGCTCGGGGTTTCCGAATAGGGCAGCTTGCTGTCCTGCAGCAGGCGGCGCACCGCATCGGCGCGGAACTGCACGCTGATCTTGCCGATATAGCGGGTGGCCGAGGCGCGTTCCTCGTCGATGCCGAAGCCGCCGACCACCTCGTTCAGCACCGCCTCGTTCGGGCGCGGCAGCCGCCCGGCATCGTCAGGCAGGGTCAGGCGGCGCAGCAGCGTGGTGAAGGCGCGGCGCTGGCCCTCGGCGAGCGCCAGGGGTCGGGCGGATGCGGCGCTGTCGGCGCTGGCATCCACGGCAATGCCCGACACGTTGAACGGGTCGACCGGGCGGGCCGTTGCCGCGGTGTTTGGCGGAGTCGTCTGGGCATGGGCGTCCAAACCCGCGCCCAAGGCCAGGAATGACGTGAAAAGCACATAAAAACAGGCCCTTAGCGGGCGACCGAGGAGCATTGCAAACACAGGGGGAATAAGTATGTTGCCACAATTGCTGAGCGCCATTCAGTCTACCCGCCGTGGAGGCCATCATCAACACGTCGCCGCTTTATAAGGCCGCTGGTGTCGATATCGACGCTGGCGAGGCCCTGGTCGATGCGATCAAGCCGCTCGCCGCCTCCACCCGCCGCACCGGCGCCGATGCCAGCCTGGGCGGTTTCGGCGCGCTGTTCGACCTCAAGGCCGCCGGCTTCACCGATCCGATCCTGGTGTCGTCGACAGACGGCGTCGGCACCAAGCTCAAAATTGCCATCGAGACCGGCCGCCATGACGGCGTCGGCATCGACCTGGTCGCCATGGTGGTGAACGACATCCTGGTGCAGGGCGCCGAGCCGCTGTTCTTCCTCGACTATTACGCCACCGGCAAGCTGGAGGTGGATGTCGCCCGCCGCGTCGTCGCCGGCATCGCCGAGGGTTGTCGCCAGGCCGGTTGCGCCCTCACCGGCGGCGAAACCGCCGAGATGCCCGGCATGTATGCCGCCAAGGATTACGACCTCGCCGGCTTTGCCGTGGGGGCTGCCGAACGCGGCCGCCTGCTGCCACAGAATGTAAAGCCGGGCGACGTGCTGCTTGGCCTCGCGTCGTCGGGCGTCCATTCGAACGGTTTTTCGCTGGTCCGTAAGGTGATTGCCGATAACGGCCTCTCGTTCGAGAGCCCCGCCCCCTTCGACCCGTCGAAGCCGCTGGCGGAAATCCTCATGGTCCCAACGCGCATCTACGTGAAAAGTTGCATGCCGCTGGTGCGCGAGGGCCTGATCAAGGCGATGGCGCATATCACCGGCGGCGGCCTGGTCGACAATATCCCGCGCGTGCTGCCCGATGGCACCGACGCCATCGTGGACGCCACCGGCTGGACCCTGCCGCCGGTGTTCAAATGGCTGAAAGCCGCAGGCAGGATCGACGACGCCGAAATGGCCCGCGCGTTCAACTGCGGCATCGGCCTGGTGGTGGTGGTGGCGAAGGAAAAAGCCGACACCGTGATCGCCAAGCTGAAAGCCGCCGGCGAGACCGTGTCGCGCCTTGGCGTGATCGAGGCGCAGCAGGACACGGCGGCCGAGCCGATGGTCAGCATGCGCAACTGCGACACGGCCTGGAACTAAGCTCCATGACTGCCGGCAAACGCGCTGTCGCCGTGCTGATCTCCGGGCGCGGCAGCAACCTGCGCGCGCTGATCGCGGCCGCCGCGGCCGATGACTACCCGGCCCGCATCGCGCTGGTGCTCTCCAACAAACCCGAGGCCGAGGGACTGGAGATCGCGCGCGCCGCCGGGATCGCGACGCTGGTGATCGAAAGCCGAGGCAAGGCGCGCGCAGAATTCGACACCGAGATGGATGCGGCGCTGAAAGCCCGCGGCATCGAGCTGATCTGCCTTGCCGGTTTCATGCGGCTGCTGACGACAGAGTTTGTGCAGGCCTGGTATGGCCGCATGATCAATATCCATCCCTCGCTACTGCCGGCCTTCAAGGGCACCGATGTGCATGCGCGCGTGGTGGCCAGCGGCGTGCGTTTCACCGGCTGCAGCGTGCATTTCGTCAGCCCGGAAATGGACGAAGGCCCGATCATCGCGCAAGCGGTCGTGCCCGTGCCGCCGGATGCGACGGCAGACAACGTGGCCGAGGCCGTGCTGGAACAGGAACACACGCTCTATCCGCAGGCGCTGCGCCTGCTGGCCGAGGGACGGCTGGTGATCGAGGGGCAAAGGGTGCGGATACGCCCCTGATCGTCGCCCTCGGGCTTGACCCGAGTGTCCATTACCCTTGCCATTAGCAGTATCAGTCCTCTGGCCGACAAACACTGCCCTTGCCATCGGATTCAAATCCGACACAAATAACCGCTTAAGGTCTTCCCACACCCATCGCAGCACTTTTTGCACCTTGAGGTGTATTCACGCAACGCGTCAAACAGCAACTGCCACATGCCAGTCGGGATCTTGGAAGTCTGTTTGGACAAACCAATCCGAATCTGCGAGGGCAGCGTACGTCGTTCGACTCCAGCCGTTGAGAACGAAATCCGGACTATTCGCATTGTCTAGCAGGAAATCCTTGAAGCTATCTGGGGTGAGACTACGCAGGCTTTTCGCACGAGTTTGTACAACTTTTGAAACCTCGGCTCCCGCTTGTATAGAGAAGCGAGAGGCAAGCTTGTGGCTATTGAAGTGGCTACGAACGCGTCCTTTGTCAGCAATCGGCCAATGATCTGGAGGCGCACACTCGAACTGAACCAATATCGGATTACACCATTGAACCGAGGCAGTGACCCATCGCTCCTCGAAAAACCGAGTTTGATCGAAATAGGGATGCAACGTCTGTTCGTGGAATCCGACGCCGAAAGAGGCATTCCGGCCAGTATTGCAGTCTCGACAACATGGCACCAGATTGCGTGGATGCACGGAATATGCTGGAAAGATCGCTTTCGGCAGATAGTGGTCGAGCGTCCGCGCTTGGCCTAGGCCACCGCAAAGTGGGCATAACCCACCTGCTGCCGTAAGCAGGTTATCATAGATATCTCGCGATGGTCCCGTCGTCTTAACCATATAGTCTGTATAGAGGTTCATTAGCTGTAGCTTACTAAGCGTACCTGCAATCAAGACATGTGGTTTTCCGTGCTGGGCACGAGGTAAGCCTATCCAATTTGCGATCTGACTTGCCGCGGCAAAATTGACATTTGCCTGCTCTATACTCGCGCGGTTGGCAGAATAATGGGCGCGCAATGCAATATCGGCGACTGCGTCAACGCATGAATCAAAAGTAGCAATCGCGTCATATGGCGGGGTGTTCATCTTCTTCACGAGACCGCCCCCGCTGCATCGCGATTAGCTACCATGGCGCGAAGTATACCGCGGGCCTCTTGGCCTAATTGCTCACCATATGCAGCCACGATTTCATCATAGGTTCCGCCCTCAGACACTGATGCTTGCAGAAGTGCGTGATATCCAGACCGCGAGACTTCGAGACCAAACACCTCACGGGTAAGAGAGCCAACATTCTCGCCAAAGGTTTCGACTTGAGGCCGCTCCGCGTGCATTGATAGACGGGAGCGGTTAATGACATGGACGCATGATCGCGGCACCTCTTGCAATACGACTGGTGAATGGGTTGCGATGATGGCAACCCCATTTCGATTATGCAGCAATTCGCTCAGGGCGCGAGTGAAGGCGGATAACAACGGGGGGTGAAGATGGCTCTCTGGTTCATCCAATAGGATGAGCGTCTTTTCCTCTACACGAGCTACTAAGCGAGATATCGTAAGCAGTACGACTGCGTGGCCCGAACTCATGCACTCCACCAATCTGGCCGCCGAGTGCTTTAGTGCTTCACCTTGAATTTCCACGAGTCGAGAAAGGTCCATCCCTGCAAAATTCTCATCCGACTCCAGGGTATTGATCGCTTTCAGCCATCGCTCCTTCCTGCCTTTGTCTGCAAAGCATTCTCCGAGGCTGGCGACGCATTCCTCGCGGAGTGTCGCTAGAGACTTCAGCAGAGTTCCTCCTTCGTCTTCAATGTCCTTAAGACCGATATAGCTATATCGGGTGCCTAAGCCCGGATCGGAATTCTCGGGTGGTGGCATGAATGGATCGAACGCACTGAACGCTACCGAAATGAGAGAGCTAAAATAGCTCTCCGGAATTGGGACGGGGGAGAACATATGGTTGACAAAGAATCTGGCGCCGGTCGAATCCGGACGGATGATGGCGGAAACCATCTCATTGAGCAGCGTCGTCTTGCCGACCCCGTTCCGACCGATCAACGCATGAATGTTAGTACTCGGCATAGAGCTTGCGTGCACGGCGAAGCCTAAATTGATCCCGGCAACAGTTTCTGACTGTGGTCTTGAAAATATAAAGTCGTAATCGGTTAGAGGAGCGCCACCAGAAAGTACGCGACGGAATTGCCCGTCAATCGAACTCAGGCTTACTGAACGGAGCAGCGAAGTTCTGAACACATCCTCTTGCTGGACGGCTTGCGCGAGGCTGTCGTCTAAAACGATATCCCGCAGCCCGCGCAGGAAGGACAATCGAGTTTGCTCGGATACGTTCGCTAGCGTAGCGTAGTACGAAACATCCTGTCCGAGAGAAAAGTATTGGTCGGATAGTGCCGAGAATGGCGGCGAAAAAGTCGAGTACGTGGAAGCCGATGTTGTCTGGCCGAAGAACCCAATCTTCACATTGCCAAGCTCGAAAGGAGTTCCATGCTCATCAAATAGAAGGACATCGAACATGGTGACAAAGGAATAATCGTTCCAATAGTCCACCCGTAGATGTGCCGTATCGCGACCTGCTGTCGGAAAGCGCTGCCCTCGGTTGACAATGTCGAACTGCACGTCCTTCCCCCGTTCCCAACCAACTTCTGCCTACGATAGACCTTGATTTGCCAGCACTAGCACGCCCAAAAGTAAGTGAGGTGGGATGCTCGGCACAAGGCCGGGCATCCACGCGTTTTTTATTTCCTACGACCGGCCACTCACGCCGCCTTCAGCGTAAAATCGACATGGACCGCGTCATAAGGAAACACATATTTCGTCTCGTCGCGGTCGATGATGTCTCGGGTAAAATTTTTCAAAAAATCTCAACTGAAAAGCATAAGCGTTAGTTTCTAGGTTTACCTTTTTCTTCTGTAGCATGTTCAAGGACAATTTCTGCCTCTTTAGCAGGAATATCAAAATGCTTCGCCAATTGCAGAGCAAGCATTGATTGGTCGTCGTGCCAACGATCATGAAAATCTATAATTGTCGCCCCGATCAATTCGCCGCCTTCATAACGCCAAACGATACCATATCTGTCTTCCACTCCACGCGTAGATGGGGCGCTACGCGTGCTGATATACAGAACATCAGAACGAGAATCGTATTTCACCATAAAAGTCTTGTCTGTCTTATTTGGCATTTTTGTTACTCCGCCAAATAATTTCTGGCTCATGGTCTGTACTGGCAAAATAAGCCGTCCTTACTCTACCAGAGCCTTCTTCAACCGGCTTAACCGCAACTCTAAACGGATCACCTGAACGATTGGTGGAATTGGCATCCACAAATACATAAGAGCCGCCATAGCTCTTTTCGACGTGCGTAGGATCAGAGATAGCAGACGCCAAGGCACCCTCGATAGAGGGTAACTCTATCGGCACCTCCGGATGACGCTCCCGAATATGTCCCACAGTTTCTTGATAAAATCTTACTTCGGTCAACCCGGGTACAACATTGGTCTTTATGACCTTGTAGTCAGTCATTTCTGCACTGAACGACCGCGCAGGAAATCGGTTTCGACAACGCCGTATTGTTTCTCGATCGCCTGCACTGTTTCGTTGGCCAACACGGCCAAATCTTTCAGCGTTTGAATACTCATGTGCATTACAACCGTGGGAACGGAAACGCTTGTGATGTCGCCTGTATCAGGAACAGGGGCGGGTACGTTGCGCGAAAATATCACCGCCACCGTATTGGCGGCCGCCCCGATCTGGACACCCGACGCGTAATACTCCGGGATTGCCATTGGAACGGCTTTCTGGACCGCATGCTGCGGCTGAGCATTGTTTTCTGTCATATCCCCACCTTGGTTGCAGTCATTCAACCAGTAGGCCGCCCGAGTTGCAAATATGCCAAGAGGGCAATTCGTTAATGAGCCTCATAAGGAGTGTTAGAAGTATAACATGCCGCTTGAATAAGAACGAAGCAAGAATATATGAAATGCGGAGTTGTTGGTCATCGTGAATACAGATGTGTTCACCCGCCCGCCTGCTCAAGGCTGGCGGGAGTGGATTGCCTATTCGGGCAACGGGCGCGGGAACGAACCGCAACGAACCCGAACGGGCTCAAACGAACCCGAACGAACCCCAACGGACCTGAACGAACCTCAACGAACTTCAACGAACCCGGGCGAACTCCAGCGAAGCGCCACGAACGCTGGCGAACACTGGCGAAGCCCCGCGAACACTGGCGAAGCGGCGCGAACGGCGTGGATGCCCGGCCAGGAAATGCTTCTTGGGCCCGGGCATGACGGCTTTTGGGGTGGCGGGCCTTTATGGGGTGATGCCGGAAAATGGCAGCAGGTCCGCAGCGCGGCGATGACAGCGCAGACCTGACCCGCATGGTCCTGAGACCCGCCAACAAAAAAGCCCGGCATCGCTGCCGGGCTTCCTGTATCAGCCGAAGCTGAAAGACTGGTTCAGCCGACGATCTCGGTGCCGGCGAAGAAATAGGCGATCTCGACCGCAGCGGTCTCGGCGGCGTCCGAGCCATGCACCGAGTTGGCTTCGATGCTCTCGGCGAAATCCTTGCGGATGGTGCCCGCTGCTGCGTTAGCAGGATTCGTGGCGCCCATCACGTCGCGATACTTGGCAATGGCGCCCTCGCCTTCCAGCACCTGCACCACGACCGGGCCCGAGATCATGAACGACACCAGGTCGTTGAAGAACGGACGGGCCTTGTGCACGCCGTAGAAGGTCTCGGCCTGGGTCTTGCTCATCCAGATGCGCTTCTGGGCCACGATGCGCAGGCCGGCGGCCTCGATCTTGGCATTGATCGCGCCGGTCAGGTTGCGGCGGGTCGCGTCCGGCTTGATGATCGAGAAAGTGCGTTCGAGCGCCATGATTGGTGGTCCTTTGGGTCTTGGCTAAAAATCGGTGGCGGGTATATAGAGGCTCCGCCGAGGACCTGCAACCGTCCCGGCCCTCCCAAACCCCGCCAGCCCGCCCCGGCCAGCCAAGTTAAGTTGTTATAAATGCTGTCTTTTCGTGAACTGACCTACCGGATCGCCGGCCGCGTGCTGCTGGACCATGTCTCGGCGACGATCCCGGCCGGCCACAAGGTCGGCCTGGTCGGGCGCAATGGCACGGGCAAATCCACCCTGTTCAAGATCATCTGCGGCGAGCTGCAGACCGAGACCGGCGGCGTCGAGCTGCCCAACGACTGCAAGATCGCCAAGCTGCCGCAGGAGCCGCCCTCGGGCGCGATGACGCCGATCCAGTATGTGCTGGCCGCCGATACCGAGCGCGAGGCGCTGCTGATCGAGGCCGACGAGCTGGAGAATTCCACCAGCATGGAAGATGCCGAGCGCATCGCCGCCGTGCATATGCGGCTGGCCGAGATCGATGCCCATACCGCCCCGGCGCGCGCCGCCGTCATCCTGGCGGGCCTGGGGTTTGATGAAGCCGCGCAGAACCGCCCGCTCGAAAGCTTCTCCGGCGGCTGGCGCATGCGCGTCGCACTCGCCGGCTGCCTGTTCTCCGAGCCGGACCTGCTGCTGCTCGACGAGCCGACCAACCATCTCGATCTCGAAGCCGCGCTCTGGCTCGAAGGCTACCTGAAAACCTATCCGCGCACGTTTCTGCTGATCAGCCACGACCGCCATTTCCTCAACTCGGCGATCGAGCACATCCTGCATATCGATAACACCAAGCTGGTGCTCTATCGCGGCAACTACGACACGTTCGAGACCGAGCGCCGGCTGCGCATGGAACAGCAGACGGCTTTCGCGACGCGCCAGGCCGAACAGCGCAAGCATATGGAAGAGTTCG
The DNA here is from genome assembly GCF_943372915.1 of Ferrovibrio terrae. Lineage (GTDB taxonomy): Bacteria > Pseudomonadota > Alphaproteobacteria > Ferrovibrionales > Ferrovibrionaceae > Ferrovibrio > Ferrovibrio terrae_A. The sequence continues at coordinate 150,326 of NZ_CALSAN010000006.1, forward strand.
TCGCCCGCTTCCGCGCTTCCGCCTCCAAGGCGCGCCAAGCGCAGAGCCGCCTGAAGATGCTGGCCAAGATGCAGCCGATCACGGCGGCCATCGAAGATCCCACGGTGATCTTCCGCCTGCCCGATCCGGAAGAGCTGCCGCCGCCGCTGATCGTGCTGGATCACCTCACCGCCGGCTACACAACAGATAAGCCGGTGCTGCGCAATCTCGACCTGCGCATCGACATGGAAGACCGCATCGCCATGCTGGGCGCCAACGGCAACGGCAAGTCGACGCTGGCCAAGATCCTCGCCGGCACGCTCAAACCCCAGGCCGGCCGCATCCAGCGTTCGGGCAAGCTGCGCATCGGCTATTTCGCCCAGGACCAGGACGAGGTGCTGGACGAAGACCGCACGCCGGTCGAGCATCTGGCCGACCTGATGCCGAAATGGACCATCGAGCAGCTGCGCACCCGGCTCGGCAGCTTCGGCCTGACGCGCGAAAAGGCGCAGACGGTGGCCGGCAAGCTGTCAGGCGGCGAACGCGCGCGCCTGCTGTTTGCCATGGTGACCTACCATGCGCCGCATCTGCTCATTCTCGACGAACCGACCAACCATCTCGACATGGACACGCGCGATGCGCTGGTGCAGGCGGTCAACGAGTTCAAGGGCGCCGTGATTCTCGTCAGCCATGATCGCCATATGGCGGAAGCCTGCGCGGATCGCTTCTGGCTGGTCGGCGACGGCACGGTGCAGGATTTCGACGGCGATCTCGACGATTATGCCAAACTGCTGGCCGACCGCCGCCGCACGGCAGCGAGCACGGTGAAGCTGAAAGGTGGCGGCAAGGCCGTCGATGCCTCCGCCGACCGCAAGGCCGACCGCAAGGCCGCGGCGGCCGCGCGCCAGGCGCTGGCGCCGCTGCGCATCGCCGTGCAGACCGCCGAGAAGGCGATGGCGAAGCTCAATGCCGAGAAGATGCGGCTGGATGCCACGCTCGCCGATCCCGACACCTATACGAAACTGGCACCGGCGAAGCAGGCCGAGCTGCAGAAGCAGCATGGCGATCTGGTGAAGCAGCTCGAAGCAGCGGAAGAAGCCTGGCTCGACGCCCAGGCGAAACTGGAAGAAGCCCAGGCGGAAGCGGCGTAAGGCGCCTGCCTAGCCTTCCGCTTTCTTGACCCAGCCGCCGGTGTCCTCAGACTGCTGCCAGTAGGTCAGCTTGTGGCCGGCATCCTTGGCGCGTTTCCAGCGCTGGCGCGCGGCATCCACCGCGGCATCATCGTTGCCGTCGAACAGGTCGCAGACGCGGGTATAGGCGGCGAGATCGGCTGAATCGGCGCCATCGACCAGGAACAGCACATCGGCCTGGTTCGGCCGCTCGTCCTCGATGGTGAGGTAGATCGGCTGCCGGTCGGGGAAGCCGTCGGCCTTGAGGCCATGCGGCAGGAAGCTGGCGCGGCCATAGCTCCACAGCTCGCCGTTCAGCGCCTCAATGCGTTCGGCGCTGCCGCCTTTCACCACCGCGCGCCAGCCACGCTGCAGGGTCTTTTCCAAAAGCTCCGGCAGCACCTGTTCCAGGCGCCGCCGGGTCAGATGGTAGAACAGCAGCTCGGCCACGGGGCTTCCGCTCTTAGCGGTCTTCGTAGTGATCGGCGATCAGGCGGTTGAGCAGGCGGACGCCGAAACCGGTGGCGCCCTTGGGCACCGTCGGCTTGTCCTTCTTGCTCCAGGCCACGCCGGCGATGTCGAGATGCGCCCAAGGCGTCTTGTCGACGACAAAGCGCTGCAGGAACTGCGCAGCGGTGATCGACCCGGCACCGGCGCCGGGGCCGGCGATGTTCTGCATGTCGGCAATCGGCGACTTGAGGGTCTCGTCATAGGCTTCCGCCAGCGGCATGCGCCACAGCAGTTCGTCCTCGACCTTGCCCGAGGCGGCCAGCTGCTCCGACAGGCGGTCGCTGTTGGAGAACAGGCCGGCATGCTCATGGCCGAGCGCAATGATGATCGCGCCGGTCAGCGTGGCGAGATCGACCATGAACTGCGGCTTGAAGCGCTGCTGCGTGTACCACATGGCATCGCTCAGGATCAGGCGGCCTTCGGCATCGGTGTTCAGCACTTCGATGGTCTGGCCCGACATGGAGGTGACCACGTCGCCCGGGCGCTGCGCGGTGCCCGACGGCATATTCTCCACCAGCGCCACGACGCCGACGGCATTGACCTTGGCCTTGCGGCCGGCCAGCGCCGCCATGGTGCCGATCACGGCGCCGGCACCGGCCATGTCCCATTTCATCTCTTCCATGCCGCCGGCCGGCTTGATCGAGATGCCGCCGGTGTCGAAGCAGACGCCCTTGCCGACAAAGGAGACCGGCTTGCCGCCCTTCTTGCCGCCGTTCCACTGCATGACCACCAGCTTGGATTCGCGCTCCGAGCCCTGGCCGACGCCGAGCAGCGCGCCCATGCCGAGCTTTTTCATCTCGCGCTCGCCCAGCACCTCGACCTTGACGCCGAGCTTGGTCAGCTTGCGGCATTCCACCGCCAGGCTTTCCGGATAGATCACATTGGCCGGCTCGGTGACCAGATTGCGGGTGATGGTCACGCCGTCAGCCAGCTTGTCGAGCGGCTGGTACATCTTCTTGGCGGCTGCAGCGACCGGCGACAGCACGGCCACTGCCTTGAGCGAGGGCTTGTCCTTGTCCTTCAGCTTGGTGCGGTATTTGTCGAACCGGTAGCTGCCCAGCCGGGCGCCCAGGGCGGCCCGGGCGGCAGCCTCGGCCGCCGGCAGCAGGGTGCCCTTCAGCACCTCGGCGGCAATCGCCAGGTTGTCCTCGCCAGCCGTCATCAACCGTTTGACGCCGTCGGCGCCCAGCGCCTCATAGGCGGCAGGCTTGACCTCGGTGGTCTTGCCCAGGCCCGCCAGCAGGACGCGGCCGAGGCCGGCGCCGGGCGCCAGCACCTCCAGCCACTGCCCCTTGCCGCCGGTGAAGCGCGCCGCAGCGGCCATCGCCTTGCCCAGTGCGCCGCCACAGGCCTTGTCCACCTGCTGGCCGAACGGGCCGAGCTGGCGACCATCGCCCACCACCAGAATCAGGCTGCCGCGTTTCGGGGGTTTGGCGTCGACGATCTCGATTTTCATGATGCTCCAATCCGGGCAAAAAGCTGTGATGGACCGGTCGGGGACTATAGCGGTCCCGGCCTTGCCCGATCAATCCGCCCGGGCCGCCGAATCGCCGATTTTGCCTTATGGACCAAGTCGTTCTTTTCAGGCCGAGGCTGTGGCGAGCGGGGGCGGAATCGTTATACTGCGCGGCATGCGCGGGGTCGTCACCTACATCATGCGCCAGATCGCCTGGCCACTGGGATTTGCCACTCTCACCCTCACCGGGGTGATCTGGCTAACCCAATCGCTGCGGTTCATCGACCGCATCGTCAACAACAACCTCGCCTTCAACGATTTCTTCTATCTGACCCTGCTGGTTCTCCCCAGTATCGTGGCCATCATCCTGCCGGTCGCCGGCTTCTGCGCCACGCTCTATGCCTTCCACCGGCTGGCCAGCGATTCCGAAGTGGTGGTGCTGTCGGCGGCAGGCTTCAGCCGGCTCAGCCTCGCCCGCCCTGCCGTGATCATATCGGCCGGAGTCATGGTGGTGATGTATGCCATCCTGCTGTACCTGATGCCGCTGGGTTCGCGCACCCTGCGTGCCACGCAATACGAATTCCGCAACGACCTTGCCGGCATGGCCATCCTGGAAGGCGTGTTCAACACCCCGACCGCCAACCTGACCGTCTACGTGCGCGAACGTGACAGCAATGGCGACATGCTGGGCGTGCTGGTGCATGACAACCGCAATTCGGCCAGCCCGGTTACCATGCTGGCCGAGCGCGCGACCCTGCTGCGCACGCCGCAGGGCCCGCGCCTCTATATGGTCAAAGGCAACCGGCAGCAGATCGACGGCGAGCACAAATCGCTATCGCTGCTGTATTTCGACAATTACAGCCTCGATCTCGATTCCTACGCCCAGAAGGAAGGCCAAGCCTGGCGCGAGCCATCCGAGCGCTATCTGCATGAGTTGTTCAAGCCGGATATGAAAAACCCGGACGACGTCCAGCACTATGCCAAGCTGATTGTCGAAGGGCATCGGCGTCTGGTGACACCGCTGTATGCGCCGGCCCTGATCCTGATTGCGATCGCCAGCGTGATCGGCGGTGAGTTCAACCGCCGCGGCCAGGGCCAGCGCCTGGTGCTCGGCGCCGCCTTTGCCATTCTGCTGCAGGTGCTCAGCCTGAGTGTGACCCAGCTAGCGGTCAAAACCCTTGCGCTGATTCCACTGATGTACGCCGTGCCCGTCCTCGCCATCGCCGCCGCAGCCCTCGCCTTGCGCGAACCAATCCTGCGCGCCTCGCCACGGCCGGCCTGATGCGTCAATCCATAACCCTTTCACTCTATTTCGGCCGCCATTTCCTGGCTGCGATCCTGACCGTGCTGGTGGTACTAGCCGTGCTTGCGTTCAGCTTCGATGCGGTCGAAATGCTGCGTCGTGCCAGCGGCCGCGCGGATGCAACGCTGGATCTGGTCTTCGAGATGTCGCTGCTCAAGCTGCCATCGCTGATGACCAAACTGTTTCCGTTTGCTGTTCTGTTCGGCGGCATGCTGGCGCTCAGCCGCCTGACTCGATCACAGGAACTGACCGTCAGTCGCGCCGCGGGGGTATCGGTCTGGCAGTTCCTGTTCCCCGGCATCGCCCTGGCGCTGTCACTCGGCATCTTCCTTGTCACCGTCTACAATCCGCTCAGCGCGGCAATGCTGGCCCGCTATGAAAATATCGACGCCAAGGTGATGCGGGGCCGCACCAGCATGCTGGCGGTATCATCCAGCGGCCTGTGGCTGCGCGAGGCCGATGCCTCCGGCCAGGTCGTGGTACATGCCCTGCGCGTGGCGCAGCAGGGCGTCGAATTGCGTGATGCTATCCTGTTTTACTATGAGGGCCGCGACACCTTCGTGAAGCGTATCGATGCCTCCGTTGCCTATCTGGATCAGGGGCACTGGCGACTGCAGAATGCGATCGTCAGCTATCCGAACAAAGGCGCCGAGCGCTATGAAAAGCTGACGGTGCCGACGACGCTGACCTATGATCGCATCCAGGAAAGCTTCGCCTCACCGGCAACCATCTCCTTCTGGGAACTCCCTTCGTTTATTGCCACGCTGGAATCCGCCGGTTTTTCAGCGATTCGGCATCGGCTGCATTTCTACACGCTGCTGGCCTCGCCAGTGCTGCTCTGCGCCATGCTGCTGATCGCCGCCAGCTTCAGCCTGCGCCTGACCCGGCGCGGCGGCATCGGCACCATGCTGGCCGGCGGCGTCGCGGCCGGTTTCTTGCTCTATTTCACCGTCGAACTGATGCAACCCTTTGGCCTCAATGGGACCCTGCCGGTTCCGCTGGCCGCATGGGCACCTACTGCTGTCTTCGTCATGCTCGGCATTTCGCTGCTGTTTCATCTGGAGGACGGATGAGCGCGCGGCGCAGCGGCTTACTGCACGCAGCAATCCTTGCCTTGCTGCTGTCCTATTCCGCGCAAACCCAGGCACAAACGAACGAAGCAACGGCAACCGGCACAAATGCCCCGGTCCTGCTGACGGCTGACCGGCTCAACTACAACCAGTCACTCGGCATTGTGACAGCCGAGGGCAAAGTGGAGTTGTCACAGGGCAGCCGCACGCTGTTGGCCGATATGGTCAGCTACAACGAGCGCGATGACAAGGTGACGGCCAGCGGCAATGTCTCGCTGATGGAATCCAACGGCAACGTGCTGTTCGCCGAATACATGGAACTGACGGGCGGCATGCGGAATGGATTCATCCGCGATGTCTCCTTCCTGCTCAGCGATATGTCGCGCGGCGCTGCGGTCCAGGCTGAACGCAAGGACGGCAACCGCACGATCATGAAAAAGGCGGTCTACACGAGCTGCTCGCTATGCGAGAGCGACCCAACCCGGGCGCCGCTGTGGCAGGTCAAAGGCCGCGAGGTTGAGCACAATGAAGCCGAGCAGAATATTAAATATCGCGATGCGGTATTTGAGATGTTCGGCATTCCAATTCTGTATTCGCCCTATTTCAGCCATCCGGATCCGACGGTAAACCGCCGCAGCGGCTTTCTGCCGCCACGCTATACTAACAATCCATTCTTCCAGCAGGCGATCCAGGCCCCCTATTTCTATGTGATCGACGACTACAGCGACCTGACGGTAACGCCGCAGTATTCGACCCGCCAGGGCCCCTTCCTGGCCACGGATTACCGTCAGCGCACGGCGCGGGGCGAATTCCAGATCGATGGCAGCGTCGCCGATGAAGATGTCAGCGGCGACGTGCGCGGCCATATCCGCGCCAATGCCGCCTTCCGTGCCACGGATGATATCACTTACGGTGCGAATATCCTGCGTTCGACCGACGATACCTATCTGAGCCGGTACGCCATTCAGGATCGGCCTTCCGGCAATACCCTGGTCAGCCGGATCTATGGTGAAGCGATCAACAACCGGCATTTCGCCAGCCTGAATGCCTTCTCCTTCCAGAACCAGCTGGCCCGCGTGCGCAACAGCACGGTGCCGGTGGCCGTGCCGGTCATGGATTATTCGGCAGTCTTCGAGCCCGGTGATTACGGCGGTCGCTGGGGCCTGGACGCCAATATGGTGTCGTTGATGCGGGACCAGGGCACCGATATGCGGCGGCTGTCGTCCACCGTATCCTGGTCGCAACCCTACTATTCGCCCAGCGGCGAAGTCATCACCGCGACAGCACTGGTGCGTGCCGACGGCTACTGGTCGGATGATGTGAACCAGAGTCTTGTGCCTGGCGCCACCGGCGATTCCGCGGCGGCTGGTCGCGTCTTGCCCGTCGTCGCGCTCGACTGGCGCTATCCGATGATCCGTGATGAAGGCCGCATGCGTCAGTTGATCGAGCCGATCATCATGGGCGTGGTCAGCCCTTATGGTGGCAACCGCAGCGACATTCCGAACGAAGATTCGGTGAGTTTCGAATTCGATGAAACCAACCTGTTCTCGCTCAGCCGCTTCCCGGGGTATGATCGCTGGGACGGCGGCCCGAAGCTGAACTACGGCATGCGCATGGCGGCTTACGGCGAGAGCGCCGGCTATGTGGAATTCCTCGCCGGCCAGTCTCTGCGCGCCAAAACCGACGACACCTTCACGGCGGCGTCTGGTCTAGGTGATCAGTTCTCTGACTATGTCGGACGCCTCACCGTCTCGCCGGGCCGCTATATCCAGCTGGTTGACCGCGTACGGCTGGCGCAGAATAGTGGTTTCGAGGTCCGGCGCCATGAACTGGGCACAACCCTTGGTTCCACGGCAAACAACATCAGCATCTCCTATGCTGATCTCACCAGTACCGATTTTCTGCGGCAAACTGGACAGCAGGAAGCCATTGCTGCCACCATGCGGTTGCAGCTGACGAAATACTGGGCGACTGAAATTCGCCACACCCGCGACCTGAAGGATGATGGCTCTTTGCTGAATTTCGGCGGCTTGCGCTATACTGACGAGTGTTTCGACATCATCCTGTTTGCCGAGCGCACATTCACGATCAATCGCGACATTCAACCTTCAACAACCGTTGGCGTCCGCTTCAGGATCGCTTCGTTCAACTGAGCCCGCCCATGCACCGCCTGATCGCCCTCGTTGTTTTCATTCTGGCCAGCGCCGCCGCAATCCCGCTTCATGCGCAGGATCAGCAGCGGATCGTTGCCCTGGTGAATGACGAGGTCATTTCGCTCCGCGACCTCAACGAGCGCATGCGGATTATCATGGCGACAACCCGTCTGCCGGATAACAATCCCGAGATTCTGCGAGCCGTGCGCGAGCAAGCCCTGCGCTCGCTGATCGACGAGCGCCTGCAGTTGCAGGAATCGAAGCGCCGCAATCTGGCCGCGACCCAGCAGGACGTCGACAGCGCCATTGCCATGGTCGAACGCCAGATGAATATCCCGCCCGGCCGGTTTGAAGAATACATCCGGCGCTCCGGTGTCGATCCTGCCGCGGCGGTCACGCAGATCCGCACGGAGCTGACCTGGAACCGCATGGTGCGCGCCCGTGTTGGCGCCCAGGTGACAATCACCGAGCAGGAGATCGACGAGGCGATTGCCCGGCTGAAAGCCACCGTCGGCCAGACCGAAGACCTGTTGTCGGAAATCCTGGTCCCCGTCGACAGTCCCGACCAGGAAGAGCCGCAGCGTCAGCTCGCATTGCGTGTCGTCGAACAGATTCGCGGCGGCGCCAATTTTCCGGCCCTGGCGCGCCAGTTCAGCCGCGGCACCACCGCAGCCAATGGCGGTGATGTCGGCTGGGTTCAGCGCGGGGCCCTGAACGAGGAAGTCGATGCCGTTGTTGCAAAGATGAACAAGGGCGATATCTCCGAGCCGATCCGCACGGTCGGCGGGTGGCAAATCATCGCCTTGCGCGAGCGTCGCCGCATCGCCCTGCCCGGGGTTGAAGAAAACCGGGTCACGCTGAAGCAGATGCTGCTGCCACTCACCGCCAATGCGCCGGCGGCAGAGGTGGATGCGGCAATCGCCAAGGCGCGCGAAGCCCGTGGCGGCATCAAAAGTTGCGACGATGTCGAGACCGTGGCGGCGAAATACGACGCGCCCGGCTCAGGCAGCCTGGGTACGTTGCGCGTCGGCGATCTGCCGGAAGCTTTCCGGCAGGCGGTGATCCCGCTGAATGTCAACGAGACCTCGCAGCCGGTGCGGGCGTCCCGCGCGGTCCATCTCTTCACGCTCTGCGCCAAGGAAGACGCCGGCGGCCTGAACCGGAATGAAGTCCGCAATACGATCTTCGGTCGCCGCGCCGAACTGATGGCCCAGCGCTATATCCGCGAATTGCGGCGCGATGCCACCATCGAATTCAGATAAGGTGGCGACTTCCACTGAACGGATCGTGCCTTCACTGTCGGCCCCGCTTGCACTGACCATGGGCGAGCCCGCCGGCATCGGCGGCGAGATTTCATTGCAGGCCTGGCTGCGGCGACGCGAAGCCGGCCTCAGTCCCTTCCTGCTGCTCGATGACCCCTACCGGCTGCAGGCGATCGCCACACAGCATGGCTGGAGGGTGCCGCTGCAGGTGGTGGCCCAGCCTGAAGACGCCCTCACGGTGTTCGACACCGCCCTGCCGGTCCTGTCCGTACCGCTGCCCGCCATCCCGCAGCCCGGTATCCCGGACCGGCTGAATGCGCCGGCCGTGCTGCATGCCATCGAGCTGGCCGTCACGCTATGCCGCAATGGCAGGGCCGCGGCGCTGGTGACCAATCCGATCCACAAGGCAGCCCTTTACGATGCCGGCTTCAGCCATCCAGGCCATACCGAGTTCCTTGCCGCGCTGTGCGATGTGACACGTCCGGTGATGATGCTGGCCTCGGACCGCCTGCGCGTCGTTCCCGTCACCATTCACGTGGCGCTGAGTCGGGCGATCGAGTTGCTGGATACCGACCTGATCGTGGAGACGGCACGGATTACGGCGCATGACCTGCGGGAGAAATTCGGCATCCAGCAGCCGCGCCTGGCAATCGCCGGTCTCAATCCCCATGCCGGTGAGAGCGGCAGCATGGGCAAGGAAGACGCCACCATCGTGGCGCCGGCGGTGGCGCGCTTGCGTGCCGAGGGTATCGATGCGCGTGGGCCCCTGCCGCCTGACACCATGTTCCATGCCGAGGCGCGTGCCGGCTACGATGCCGCGATCTGCATGTATCACGACCAGGCCCTGATCCCGATCAAGACACTGGATTTCGATAGCGGCGTGAACGTGACTCTGGGCCTGCCGGTGATCCGCACCTCGCCCGACCATGGCACGGCCTTCGACATCGCCGGCAAGGGCATCGCCAAGCCCGACAGTCTGATTGCCGCGCTGAGAATGGCCGCAGCCATGGCTGCGCACCGGACCATATCGGGCGTCGATGTCAGCAGCAATTGAGGCGCTGCCGCCACTGCGCGAGGTGATCGCGCAGCATGAACTGGCTGCGCGCAAGGCGCTGGGCCAGAACTTTCTGCTTGACCTCAATCTCACCCGCAAGATTGCCCGCGCCGCCATGCCCTGGACGGCTGCGCAAGCCGTGATCGAGATCGGCCCCGGCCCCGGCGGGCTGACCCGCGCCCTGCTGCTGGAAGGCGCCCCGCGCGTGGTGGCGGTGGAACGCGACGAGCGCTGCCTCGCCGCCCTGCAGGCCGTGGTCGATGCCGCCGATGGCCGGCTGGCGCTGCATGCCGGCGACGCGCTGGAAACCGATTTCAACACGCTGGCGCCACCACCCTGGCAGGTGGTTGCCAACCTGCCCTACAACATCGCCACGCCTTTGCTGCTCGGCTGGCTGGCCCAGCCACAGAATTTCACCCGCATCACCGTTCTGGTGCAAAAGGAAGTGGCCGAGCGGATGGCGGCCAAGCCCGGTGGCAAGACCTATGGCCGCCTGGCCGTGGCATCGCAGTGGCGTGCCAATGTGCGGCTCTTGTTCGATATCGGCCCGCAGGCCTTCGTGCCGGCGCCGAAGGTGACCTCGACCCTGGTGGAACTGACCCCGCGCGCGCCCTTGGCCGAGGCGGAACCGGCCAAGCTGGAACGGGTGACGGCAGCCGCCTTCAACCAGCGCCGCAAGATGCTACGCGCGGCCCTGCGGCCGCTATGGCCCGATGCGGACGCCAAGCTGGCTCAGGCTGGTATCGACCCGACCCGGCGCGCGGAGACGCTGTCGATCGAGGAATTCTGCGCCTTGGCGCGCTTGCTGTAATCAGCGGCCTTCGCGCAGCTGCTTGACGAAGTCGACCAGACCGACGCCGCGATGGCGCTTCAGCCGTTCGGCGCGGAGGATGGCATCGACTTCGGCCAGGCAGCGATCGATATCATCGTTGATCACGACGTAGTCGTATTCTGCCCAGTGGCTGATCTCGTCAGCCGCTTTCGACATGCGCTTGGCGACCGTCTCGGCGGAATCCTGCGCCCGCGTATGCAAGCGCTTTTCCAGGTCGCGGGTCGATGGCGGCAGGATGAACACGCTGACCAGATCGTCGCGCGCGCGCTGGCGCAACTGCTGGGTCCCCTGCCAGTCGATATCGAACAGGATGTCCTGTCCGGCCGAGAGCCGCTTTTCGACCTGCTCGCGTGGCGTGCCATAGTAGTAATCAAACACCTTGGCATGCTCGAGCAGTTCCTGGCGGTTCACCATGAGGCCGAAATCGTCGGAGCCGATAAAGTGGTAATGCGTGCCGTCGATCTCGCCGGGACGGCGCGGCCGCGTCGTCACCGACACCGAAAGATGCAGGTTGTCGTCACGCTCGAGCAGGCGGCGCGAGATCGTGGTCTTGCCTGCACCCGATGGTGAGGACAGCACCAGCATCAGGCCGCGGCGGGCCACGGTGATCGGGGCGGATTTGGCCTTACTCGACATGCGCCTTACTCGACATTCTGGGCCTGCTCACGCAGACGGTCGATGACCAGTTTCAGATCAAGGCCGATGGCGGTGAGCCCGGCATCCAAGGACTTGGAGCACAGCGTATTGGCCTCGCGGTTGAATTCCTGCATCAGGAAATCCAGCTTGCGGCCAACACCCTTGGCATCGCCACCGCCGATCAGGCTGCGTGCGGCCTCGACATGGGCTTTGAGGCGATCGAGTTCCTCGCGGATATCCAGACGGGTGATCTGCAGGGCCAGCTCCTGCGCCAGACGTTCCTCGCTCACCGGCGGCTTCTGCGCCAGCAGATCGTCAAGCTGTGTCCGCAGGCGACGCCGCAGGGCTTCGGGCCGCACCGCCTCCACGCCGGCAGCACGCGCCGTGAGGCTGGCAATCTCGCTGAACTGCCCCGACAGCACTTCAGCCAGCTTGGCGCCTTCGGCGTTGCGGCTTTCCACCAGGCGATCCAAGGCAGCCGCAAAACTTTGCTTGAGCGCGGTTTCCAGGGCGGCACGGGCCGCTTCATCTTCGGTCACGCCGCCGACCGGCTCGACCACGCCGCGTACGGCCAACAGGCCGTCCAGCCGCGGTGCGCCGACGCCGCGCGCTTCCAGCTTGGCCGCCATCGCAAGCAGCTGCTCCAGCAACGCCTCATTCAGGCGATAGGTCGGTGCGGCTTCTGCGCTCTCGACGAAATTCAGGTTGAGATTGACGTTGCCGCGCACCAGCCTGGCCTGCGCCTGGCTGCGCAGCTCTGCCTCGATGGCATCGAACCCCGGCGGCAGACGGAAACGCAGTTCCAGCCCGCGGCCGTTGACCGACTTGAGTTCCCAGATCCAGGCCTTGTTGCCAACGCGTCCGTCGACGCGGGCGAAGCCGGTCATGCTGACAAGCGACACGATTCCCCCGAAAGTGCTACGGTGCGCCGCACTATAGTGAAAAACCGGTTGAGGGTCGAGGCTAAGTCATGGAACAAAAACCCCAATCCGCCAAAACCCTGTCCGGCATTATCATCACCGGGGCCTCCAGTGGGATCGGCGAGGCGCTGGCCGTTCTGTATGCCCGGCCCGGCGTGCTGCTGGCGCTGACCGGCCGTGATGCAGAGCGTCTGAATGCCGTGGCCGCGTCCTGCCGCCAGCGCGGTGCGATCGTCGAGGCCGAAACGGTGGCCGTCACCGACCGTGCGGCCATGCAGGCTTTCATCGAAACCATCGCATCGAAAAGCCAGCTCGATCTGGTGATTGCCAATGCCGGCGTCGGTGGCGGTTTCAAGACCTGGGACCAGTTCGACGGCCATGTGCGGGCCATCACCGATGTGAATATCGGCGGCGTGCTGAACACGGTGAATCCTGTCGTGCCGATCATGGTGCGACAGGGCGGCGGCCAGATCGCCATCGTGTCGTCGATGGCCGGATTCTTGAGCATGCCCGGTGCAGCACCCTATTCAGCCACCAAGCATTTCGCCCGCTCCTATGCCGAGGAACTGCGCGGCATGCTGGCGCCCCGGGGCATCCGGGTATCGGCGATCTGCCCGGGCTTCGTGGTCAGCCGCATGACCGCGCGCAACAAGTTTCCCATGCCCTTCCTGATGGACACCGACAAGGCGGCCCGGATCATCCGGCGTGGCCTCGCCGCCAATCGCGGTCGCATCGCCTTTCCCTGGCCGATGCTGGCGATGATCCGTGTGCTCGGGCTGCTGCCCTATCCGCTGCTCGACTGGATCCTGCGCCGCAGTCCGGCGAAGGACTGATTGAGTTACCGGCGCTGCGTGGCGCGATAGGCCGCCACGTTTTTCAGATGCTGGTCGTAGGTGGTGGCGAACACATGGCCGCCTTTTCCGTCCGCCACGAAATACAGGAAACCGTGGCTTTCCGGCTGCAGCACGGCGGCGATGCTGGCGCGGCCGGGATGATTGATCGGCGTCGGCGGCAGGCCGTCAATGGTGTAGGTGTTCCATGCGCTCGGCTGGGCCAGATCATTCAGCGTCAGCGGTCGCTCCAGTTCGCGTTCGCCGCGCGTGATGCCATAGGCCACGGTGGGGTCGGCCTGCAGCTTCATGCCACGCTTCAGACGATTGAGATAGACACCAGCGACGCGCGCACGCTCGGCCGGCACCGGCGTCTCGGCCTCGACGATGGAGGCCAGGATGATCGCCTGTTCCGGCGTGGCCAGCGGCAGGCCGGCCGCGCGCTTCGGCCATAGCTCGGCCAGCAGATCGTCGCGGCTCTTGCGCATGCGCGCAACCAGATCGCTGCGCGTATCGCCGTGGATATACTGATAGGTCTCCGGCAACAGGCTGCCCTCGGGCACCGGCGTCGTCGGCCAGGCACCGGCCAGGGCTTCGCCCGCTTCGATGATGCGACGGATTTCCACCGTCATCTGTCCTTCAGGGATGGTCAGGCGTCGCGCCAGCACCTTGCCCGCGGCGATGCGTTCCAGCACCTGGCGCGGCGTATCGCCCGGTGCGAACTGATATTCGCCGGCCTTGAGGCTTGGGGCCAAGCCGGTATGCCAAGCGGCCAACTCCACAAGGCGCGCATGCTGCACCACTCCGGCCTCGGCCAGACGTTCGGCGATGCCGGCAACACGCGTGCCGCGCGGGATCAGCACAATACGGTCCTGCGCCAGCGGACCGGGACTGTCGAGCCAGTCGGCATACCACAGCCAGGCCGCAGACAGGGCGATGGCGCCCGCCAGCAGGACTGCCAGCAGGCCGCGCAGCAACCGCTTCATCGGGGTTTTAGGCGTCGTACCGCTTCAGGACCAGCGAGGCATTGGTGCCGCCGAACCCGAAGGAATTCGACAGCGCCGCGCGCACCTCGCGCTGCTTGGCCTTGTGCGGCACCAGGTCGAGGCCGATCGCGACATCACTGGGATCGTCGAGGTTCAGCGTCGGCGGCACGATGCCGGTCTTGATCGCCAGCGTGGAGAAGATCGCCTCCACGGCGCCAGCCGCGCCGAGCAGGTGGCCGATCGACGACTTGGTCGACGACATCGACAGGCTGCCCATCGCATTGCCGAACAGGCGCTTCACGGCGCCCAGCTCGATCTCGTCGCCCAGCGGCGTCGAGGTGCCATGGGCATTGATGTAGTCGATATCGGTCGGCTGCATGCCGGCCCGCTTCAGGGCCATCTGCATGCAGCGGAAGGCACCATCGCCGCTCTCATGCGGCGCGGTGATGTGATAGGCATCGCCCGACAGGCCATAGCCGACCACTTCGGCGTAAATCTTGGCGCCGCGCGCCTTGGCATGCTCGAGTTCCTCGAGCACCACCACACCGGCACCCTCGCCCATCACGAAACCATCGCGACCCTTGTCCCAGGGGCGCGAGCCCTTGGTCGGATTGTCGTTGAAGCCGGTGGACAGGGCACGCGAGGCACAGAAGCCGGCGACACCGAGCGGGCCGATGGTGGCTTCGGCACCGCCGGCCACCATCACATCGGCATCGTCCCACATGATCAGACGAGCGGCATCGCCAATGGCATGCGCGCCGGTCGAACAGGCGGTGACGACAGCGTGGTTCGGACCCTTGAAGCCGTATTCGATCGAGACATGGCCGGAGACCAGATTGATCAGACGGCCCGGCACGAAGAACGGGCTGATACGGCGGGGGCCCTTTTCCTTGAGCAGGATCGCGGCTTCCTCGATACCATTCAGGCCGCCGATGCCGGAGCCGATCAGCACGCCGGTACGGCAGCGCTGCTCTTCGTCGGCCGGAACCCAACCGGAATCCTTCACCGCCTGCTTGGCGGCTGCCAGCCCGAAGACGATGAAATCGTCGACGCGCTTGCGATCCTTCGCCTCCATCCATTCGTCGGGATCGAAAGCATCGGCACGGTCAGGGAAATCCGCCTTGAGCGGAACCTGACCGGCGATTTTCGCGGACATCTCGGAAGCGTCGAAACGGGTGATCGGGCCAAGGCCGGATTCACCGTTGATCAGACGCTGCCAAGTGGCCTCGACGCCGCAGGCGAGTGGCGTGACCAGGCCGAGGCCGGTGACGACGACACGACGCATAGCGGTACCTTTCGTGACTGAACGGATAGAGGCGAGACGCGGCGGTCGATTAAGACGCCGACCGCTCCTTGATGAAATCAATCGCGTCCTTGACGGTCAGGATCTTCTCGGCGGCATCATCGGGGATCTCGACGCCGAACTCTTCTTCGAACGCCATCACCAGCTCGACCGTGTCCAGGCTGTCCGCGCCCAGGTCATCAATGAAGCTTGCCGCCTCGGTGACCTTCTCTTCTTCGACGCCAAGATGCTCGACGACGATCTTCTTAACGCGCTCAGCAATGTCGCTCATTTCATAAATCCCTGTGGTTGTGGCTGCCAACACCAGCATTTACGCGACTGGCGGTGGGCAGATGGGGGCCTCCCTTAGCATAGAAACCCCGCGCTTCCAAGCCGTTCCGGGAGCCCGGAACGGTGTGATTCGAGACCGGATTTCCTTAGGAAATCATGGCCATACCGCCGTTAACATGCAAGGTCTGTCCGGTCACGTAAGCCGCTTCCTCCGAGGCCAGATAAACCACCGCAGCGGCGATTTCCGCACCCTGGCCGAGTCGACCGGCCGGAATCTTCTGGGAAATCATTTCCTTCTGCTGATCGGTCAGCACATCGGTCATCGCGGTCTGGATGAAACCCGGGGCGACGCAGTTCGCGGTGATGTTGCGCGAGGCCACTTCCTGGGCCAGCGCCTTGGTCATGCCGTTCAGGCCGGCCTTCGCAGCTGCGTAATTGATCTGGCCCGGATTGCCCGTTGTGCCGACCACGGAGGAGATGCTGACGATGCGGCCCCAGCGGCGCTTCATCATGCCCTTCAGCGAAGCGCGGGCGAGCCGGAAGGCGGCGCCCAGGTTGACGTCCAGCACCGCCTGCCAGTCCTCGTCCTTCATGCGCATCGCCAGGGTGTCGCGGGTGATGCCGGCATTGTTGACCAGGATATCGACCTGGCCCATGGCGGCCTCGGCCTGGCCGACCAGGGCATTCACCGCCGCAATATCGGCGAGGTTGCAGGGGACGACATGAACACGGCTGCCCAGCTTGGCTGCCAGTTCCTGCAACACGGCTTCACGCGTGCCCGAGATCGCCACGGTGGCGCCCTGCGCATGCAGCGCGGTGGCGATCGCAGCACCGATGCCGCCGGTGGCACCGGTGACGAGGGCAAACTTGCCGGTCAGATCGAACATATGCGTATCCTTCTCAGAGGCCCGAAGAAATCAGAGAGTCTTGGCCCAGTTTTCCAGATCAGCCGGCAGGCCGATGCTGATCGGTTCGATATCCTTGTCGATGCGCTTGACCAGACCGGCCAGCACCTTGCCCGAACCCAGTTCGACCACCTGTGCAACACCCTGCGCCTTCAGCCACTGCACGCCTTCGCGCCAGCGCACCAGGCCGGTCACCTGCTGCACCAGCAGTTTCTTGATGTCGTCGGGGTTGGACTCGCCCTTGGCCGTAACGTTCGAAACCACCGGCAGTTTCGGCGCATTCATGCGAACGCCGGCCAGGGCTTCCGCCATCGCATCGGCGGCCGGCTGCATCATCGCGCAATGGAACGGCGCGCTGACGGGCAACAGCATGCCGCGCTTCACGCCCTTGGTCTTCGACACCTCGATGGCGCGCTCGACGGCGCTCTTCTTGCCCGAGATCACCACCTGGCCGCCGCCATTGTCATTGGCGCAGCCCAGCACTTCGCCCTGAGCAGCCTCGGCCACCACCTGCATGGCGACATCGAGTTCGGCACCCAGCAGCGCGGCCATGGCACCCTCGCCCACCGGCACGGCCTTCTGCATCGACTGGCCACGCAATTTCAGCAGGCGCGCGGCATCGGCAACCGTCAGCGCACCCATGGCGCACAGCGCGGAATACTCGCCCAGCGAATGGCCCGCAGCAAAGGCACCCTTGGCTGCCAGGTCGACGCCGAAATCCTTCTCGGCCACCCGCACCACCGCCATGCTGGCGGCCATCAGTGCGGGCTGCGCATTCTCGGTCAGCTGCAGATCGGCTTCCGGGCCCTCGAACATCAGCTTCGACAGCTTTTGCGACAGGGCGTCATCCACCTCCTGGAACAGCTCGCGTGCCGTGGCAAAGCCCTCGGCAAGCTCTTTGCCCATGCCGACGGCCTGGCTACCCTGGCCCGGGAACAAGAAGGCACGGCTCATGATCGGAGACTCCTGCTGGTGAATCTGGCGGGGTGAAAAAAGCCGCGCCAGTCATAAGGCCCGGCCCCGTCCTGTCAAGCGTCGGATCAGCCTGCCCGGGCCAATGCCCGATCATAAGCTATTGAAATATCTTGATTTGATGACTTATGCCAGCGCGCCGCAACATGCTGGTCCGGGCGCAACAGATATACGCTGCCCGGGCCGGCGCCATAGCGTTCGGCGGCCAGGCCCGTCGCCGGCAGGGTCACCGTCCTGATCCGTTGCTGCAGTCCCGGGACCAGATCGGGCGGGGCACCAAAACTCAGCAGCGTGAAACCAGCACCACAGCGGCGCAGCAGCCAGTCGCCGTCGGCCAGCGGCGCATCCACGGCCGGTGCACCGGGCGGCGGACCCGCGCTGAAGGCATCGCGATCCGGCGTCGAGAGCGGCGTGTCGCGGTACGTGCTCGGCAGCGATAGCCGCCCGGAATTCACCAGCCGGCGCGCAAACGCGTGATCGGCGGCAAGATCGAGCACGGCATCGCGCAGCGCTTTGGCCATCGTGCCCTTGGGCGAAATGAAATCGGTGCTGCGGGTGGAGTTCAGGATGTTTTCATCGGCAGCCGCGCTGCGCTCGGTATCGTAGGTATCGAGCAGCGCTTCCGACGCCTCGCCACGCAGCACATATGCCAGCTTCCAGGCGATGTTGTCGGCATCCTGCACGCCGGAATTGGCACCGCGCGCACCGAAGGGCGAAACCTGATGCGCGGAATCGCCGATGAACAGCACACGGCCATGGCGGAAACGTTCGAGCCGGCGGCACTGGAAGGTGTAGATGCTGACCCAGTCCAGTTCAAACGGCGTGTCCTCGCCCAGCATGGCTTTCAGCCTTGGAATCACGCGTTCGGGCTTGCGTTCGGCATCCGGATCGGCCTGCCAGCCCAGTTGCAGGTCGATGCGCCAGACATCATCGGGCTGGCTGTGCAGCAGCGCCGATCCGCCACTGTGGAAGGGCGGATCGAACCAGAACCAGCGCTCTACCGGGAAGTCGGCCTTCATCTTCACATCGGCGATGAGGAAACGGTCCTCGAAGACCTGGCCTTTAAAATCCAGTCCAAGCTTGCGGCGGATGGTCGAGCGCGCACCATCGGCGGCCAGCACGTAATCGGCCAGCAGGGTGTAATCGCCATCCGGCGTCTCGACGGTCAGCCTGGTATTATCATTGCCCGGCACCACATCGGTCACCCGGTGCTTCCAGCGCATGTCGATCAGCGGCTGCTGGCGTGCCGCCTCCACCAGATACAGTTCGGCGTAATATTGCTGCAGGTTGATGAAGGCCGGAAACTGGTGCCCGCTTTCCGGCAGCAGGTCGAAGCCGTAGCGCTGCTGTTCGCCATGGAACACCTTGCCGAGCCGCCAGGTCACGCCCTTGGCCAGCATGCGCTGACCCACCCCCAGCCGGTCCCAGATCTCGAGCGTGCGCTTGGCGTAGCAGATCGCCCGGCTGCCCACGCTGACGCTGTCTTCCTCGTCCAGTAGGATGCAGGCGATGCCCTGGCGGGCCAGATCCAGCGCCGCCGACAGGCCGACCGGCCCGCCGCCGATGATGGCGACCCGGCAGGCCTCGGTGCCGCCAGCCCCCACCGGGGGCGGTGCATACCCGAAGGCCGGATAGGTGAAATCCGCCCCTGCTGCCATCCTGCCCCCTCCCAGAGTGCAGCCGGGCCGTCCCAGCGGCCCGATTTGTTACATATGAAACCAATTTAGCGGCAAATGCGCGCCGGCGGAAGCGCTCCTGCGCCGACCATATTAACCATAGATTCCCATAGAATGAGGGGGATTCGGCCTTGCCTGGGGCGACCGATTGGCTAGAATGGCCTCCTAACTCAGGAAGAATTCCGGAGCGGAAATGGAAGTCTCGGGCGTCAAACAGCAGCTGTATATGGTGGGCCTTAAGGTGGCCCGCGATACACAGATTAATGTGCTGAGCGCCGTGGCCGCCGGGCTTGAGAATGTCAAAGCCATTCAGGCCACGTCTGCCCCCACGTCTCCCGGCACCGGCAAGCTGATCGACATCAAGGTCTGAGCGCCAGCGGCCGACGACAGAATATCCTGCAGACAGAAAAAAACCGGCCAATGGCCGGTTTTTTCTTTGTCTGCGCCGAAGACCGCTTCGGAGCGCGAACCTTACTTCTTTGCGTCGAAGGCGCCCGAGCGGATCGTGTCGGGCAGCTTCTCCAGGCCATGGGCCGTGACGGCCTTGCCAAACAGCGAGGTCAGTTCCGCCAGCGCCATGCTCATGGCAATCGCGGCAACGATCTCGCGGCTGATGCCACCATTGACCAAAGCCTCCCAAGTCGCGACGAAGGATTCCCGTGTAACCTTGCTCTGCTCTTCTTCGTTCATCGCCATGGGATAACCCCCTTGTTTTGCGAATCGGCCGTTTGAACCCACCACTTCGTCGCATATTTAGGTTTATCGAAGGTAAATGCGCAGAATGGTGGAAACGGCCCGGAGGGATTCTAGCACGGAATCAGCGCCCCGTGAGCCGCTTCACGCCGCCCGGCAGACCGCCGGCTAACCCCGCCCTGCGCGCAACTCCGCCTGCATCTGGCGAAACTGCGCCAGGGCCCGCTGGAGCATGACAGCGCTGCCGTCCCCTGTGTTGCGGCACAGCCGAACGCCCGGATACCAGACGGAACGCTCGCCCGCCTCGCCCCAGTACCAGAGCTGCCCCCAGTCATCGGGCAGCAGGATCAGGGTTGGCACCCCTAGGGCTGCGGCGAGATGGGCAGCGGCGGTGCTGACTGTCACCACCAGATCGAGGGCGGCGATCTGTGCGGCCTGCGCATCGATATCGACCAGCGGGTCGACCGCCGGATCGTGCCGCACCATCAGGCCGGTATCCCGGCGCAGCGCCTCGATATCCTCGATGCTGGCCCCGTATTGCAGTGAGATGAAACTGGCATCGGCTTCACGCAGGAGCGGCGCCATGTCGGCCAGCGCCAGCGATTTGTACCGTCCAGCACGCTGATTGCGACTGGCCCAGGACAGGCCGACCAGCAGCTTGCCCCCCTCTGCACCATTATGCTCGGCATAGCGGGCCCGGAACTGCGCGCGGCGGGCGGGATCGGCTTTCAGATAGGCGACCGGCTGGCGCGCGAAGGCGGCGGCATCGGGCCGCAGCAGCGCTGCCATATCACCGACCGGTGCCTGGCAGCGCAATTCGAGTGCGACCGGATCCAGCGTGGCATCATCGGCAACCACGGTGAGGGTCGGGAACGAGCGGCGGAACAGCGGCACCAGGCGCGGATCGCTCGCCAGCACAACATCTGGCATACGCGTTACCATCTCGGGCAGCAGGCCGGCATAGAGAATCTCATCGCCGATGCCCTGTTCGCGCCACAGCAGCAGGCGCCCGGAATGCAGGTCAGGCGACGGCTGGCGACCATCCCAGCGCGGCAGGCCGCGGCCACGATCAGGCGTGGTCCAGGTCGCGCTTTTCCAGCGCCAGGCGAAATGCGGCCAGGCCTCGGCATAGCGCTCCAGACGCAGCAGCAGCAGGGCGAGATTGTTGCGGCTGTTGCCGTCTTCCGGGTCGCGCGCGATCAGGCGGTGATACAGCGCGATGGCCTCGTCAAACCGCTTCTCCAGACCGCAGATATTGGCGAGGTTGCCGAGTGCCGCGGGCGAGTCAGGCCGCAGTGCCAGAGCCTGTTCCGCCAGCTTGCGCGCCGCCGGCAGATTGCCGCGCCGCACCTCCAGGCCCGCCATATTGGCATAGGCCAGAGCGTCATCGGGATGCAGGGCAATCATGCGTGCATAGAGCGTGCAGGCCTCATCGAGGCGGTCGGCGTGATCCAGGCACTGCGCCAGATCCGCCATCAGCCCCATATCCTCCGGCTGTGCGGCGAGCGCCTGCTGCAGCAGCGGGATAGCCTGCTCATGCTGTCCAGCCCGTGCATAGGCCAGTCCGAGTGCGGCCAGCGTCGACTGGTCGTCGGGCTTGGCCGCGTGCCGCCGCTCCAGCAGCGGAATCGCATCCGCATAGGCGCCGCGCGCGATCAGCAGGCCGGCCAGCATCGGCAGTGCTTCGGCATGCTGCGGATCGGCCCTCAGTGCAGCCTGGAATTCCTGTTCCGCCATCGTCGCATCGCCGCGCTGCTTGGCCTGCATGCCAGCGAAGAAATGCCGCTCTGCGGCTGGCAGTGCCGCATCGAGCAGCGCGAGCAACTGCTGCGTGCCCGCATCGTCCTGCGCGGCGGCGCTGCGTTTGGCCAGCGTGATCAGCTGCGCCGCATAGGCCGGCACAGCGCGCAACACGGCCGCCAGCATGGTCGGCGCCTGCTCACGGTCACCGGCCAGCCATTGGGTCACGGCAAGATTGAGCCGTGCCGACAGCAGGCCGGGGTCGCTGTTCAATGCTGCCATGAAATGCGCGATGGCGGCCGGCCAGTCTGACGCGGCCTGATCGATCAGGCCGAGATTGTCATGCGCCTCGGCCAGGGCCGGGTCGCGGTCGAGTGCGGCCTGATAGGCTGCCCGTGCGGCAGCGCTGTCGCCCAGCGCGCGATGGATATTGCCCAGACTGTTGTGATAGGCGGCCACCTGCGGGTCGATGCGGATCGCATGTTCGACAAAGGTGCGCCCCTGGGCAGCGAAGCCGGCCTGCTCCAAAGCCATGCCGAGCAGATGCAGTGCGTCGCTGTTATCGCTGCGCTCGGTGAGGACATCGCGGTATTGGATGATGGCTTCGGCCAGGTGGCCTGACTGGTGCAGCGTAACCGCATGCTGCAGGCGTTTGCGCCAATCCATCGCAGGGCCGGTCATCGGCGCAAGGCGGGCAGACGGCCGCCGGGAAACATCCCTGCGGCTATCGCAGGCCGTCCATGATGTTGCGGTTGATCTGAATCAGAGGCTCGATATCGGTCGACTGCCCCTGGGTGATCTTGTCGGTGTGCTTGTTGACGAAGATGCAGATGTTGATCAGCGAAACCTTGGTGTCCTTGGGCAGGGTGTTCGCCTCATCGAGCACTTCCGGCATCAGATGATTCCAGACATCGCGATTCCAGCCGATGGCTGCGGCAATCTTGGATACATCAGAAGGTTGCTTGCTCTGCATCAGAGGGCGCACATCGAGAAGGGCGCGCGTCACCGACGAAAACAGCCGGTACTCGAGCTGCCGTGGCGACTCAAGGGTGTTTTGCGCTGTCAGATACGGGTTTCTTCCCGACATCTATCAATCTCCTCTCAACCTCAATCAGGCGACGCGCCAGTTTCAGAAGCTTGAAATAGTCCTTCTGGACCAGCGCGGCTCCGATATTGGCAATCAGAGCATGAGTACTCGGTGCAGCCTTAACGAACTCCAAACAGGCGGCTTTGATCTGGGGATAGTATTCGTCGAATTGCTCGTCCCAGAGATAGGCCAACTGGCAGTAGTAATAAATTCGCTTAGCACCAGTATCCACGTCCTCCGGCTTCATTATGTGCTTTTCGCGGAGGAACGAAGCTTTATTTTCGATAATGATGCTCGCTGATTTGGACAGACTAAGCACCGCGCGATTCAGGATAAATTTCTCACCGGCCTTGAGCGTAATGATGAGCGGCACAGCATCTGGAGGGGATTATCGCGACCCCTCCCTCCATATTGGTTGACACCGGACAGGGCTATCCCGCTTCCGCCGCCCCGTCAAGAAACCCTGCGCAACCCGGCAAAAAGAAAGGGGGCCCGGAGGCCCCCTTCCCGTACCCGGTTTAAACCGGAAATTAACGGAACAGGCTGAGCAGCGTGTTGGGCTGCTGGTTGGCGATCGACAGCGCCTGGATGTTGAGCTGCTGGCGGACCTGCAGGGACTGCAGGGTCG
>NZ_CALSAN010000007.1:0-159281 GCF_943372915.1 Ferrovibrio terrae
TGGCGGCGGTTCCTTTTTGGGGGATATGCCGCAGCCGTCTGGCGCTGGCAGTGGTAATGCCGCCCAGCGCATAGACCATCAGCCCCCGGTGTCGTGCGAGCGTGGCCAGAGCGGCGAAGCGCAGCACCCCCAGCCCTGCCGCACCCGGATGGCTGGCAGTGGCAAAAACCGGCGAAATCAAAACCGCATCCACACCTGTGAGTGCTGCCCGCCGCACTGCACCGGCATCATGGGCCGCGGCGGTCACCTGCCCCAGGCCGGCACGCCGCGCTGCTGCCGTCCGGCCAATCAGCCCCTGTGGCAAATGCAGGCCATCGGCATGCACGGCACGGGCGAGCCGCACATCCCCCGCGATCAGCAGCACCAGGTCCTGACGGCGGCATAGCGCAGCGACCTGCCGGGCCAGCGCCAGCCGCCGGGCCGGCGCCAGTTCGTAATGGCGGAACAGCACGCCTTCGCCCCGTCGCAGGCGCCGGATCGCCGGCAGCGGATCGGGTAAACGCCTGGCATCTGTCACCAGCCAGCGCAACGGCCAGGCCTCAGGCTTTCGCCGTGATGCGGGGGTTGCTAGCGTGCGGCCCTGTTGTTTCATTTTTACAGCGTGCCATGCCCCAGTCTCCATCGGAAGCATCTGACCTTGCCACCACCCTCGACGGGCGCCTGGCCGCCATCCGGCAGCAGATCGCTGCAGCTGCCGAGACGGCGCAACGTAAGCCCGATGCCGTGACCCTGATCGCGGTGGCAAAGACCTTTCCCGCCGAAGCGGTAATCGAGGCACTGGCCGCCGGCCAGCGCCATTTCGGCGAGAACCGCGTGCAGGAAGGCATGGCCAAATATCCAGATCTGCGGCCATCGCATCCCGACCTGGTTCTGCACCTGATCGGCCCGCTGCAGACCAACAAGGTGAAACAGGCCGTGGCCCATTTCGACGTGATCCACACGCTGGACCGCCAAAGCCTGGCTGAGGAACTGGCCAAGGAATTTGCCAAGAGCGGCCGCCGCCTGCCCTGTTTCATCCAGGTCAATACCGGCGAGGAACCGCAGAAAGCCGGTTGTGGACCGAAAGAGGCCGACGCCTTCATCGCCGCCTGCCGCGCGCTGGACCTGCCAGTGGTCGGCCTGATGTGTATCCCGCCGGCTGAGGAAGAACCGGCCCCGCATTTCGCCCTGCTGAACAAGATCGCCCGGCGCAACGGGCTGGATCAGCTCAGCATGGGCATGAGTAGCGATTTTGAAACCGCCGTGATGCTGGGGGCCACCCATGTGCGCGTGGGCAGTGCCATCTTTGGCGGCCGCAGTTACCCGCCCGCAGGTTAGCTTCCGGCGAGCTTTGGCAGATCGAC
Source organism: Ferrovibrio terrae (assembly GCF_943372915.1). Lineage (GTDB taxonomy): Bacteria > Pseudomonadota > Alphaproteobacteria > Ferrovibrionales > Ferrovibrionaceae > Ferrovibrio > Ferrovibrio terrae_A. The sequence continues at coordinate 1,344 of NZ_CALSAN010000007.1, forward strand.
GAGCAGGCTGTCGCGTGCCTGCGGACCTGCGCCCATTGCAGGGCCACCATCCAGCCTTCTTAGACGGGCGAAAACCACAGTTCGCTCTCCCGGCTTTTCGGCCCAGCCGACGAACCAACCAAAGGGCTGCATGCGATCCACATTGCCGCCGATGCCTCTCTGGTAGCCGCTGCCGGTCTTACCGCGCAGGGTCCAGCCATCAGCAGTGAATACCGGCAGGCTCGTCATTGCCTTCTCCTGCGCTGCCCGCGACGCCGGCAGCCTGCGATCCAGAAGCCTGCGCAGGAAAACAATCTGCTCGCGTGGCGAGATCTGCAGCGAGGAATAACCGAGCCACGCCTGGGTCAGGCCGTTCTTTTTGCCCGGATCGCCGGAGAGGTCACGGTTGCCGTAATCGAAACCATCGACATAGCGTTGGAAGGCCGGCATGCCGAGCTTCAGGGTCAGCTGCTGCGAATACCAGACGATGGATTCCTTCAGCCAGTATGATGGGTTGGCATCCTGCCGCGCCTCTTCCCGTGACACGCGATACTCCCGGCGATATGGCCATACCGGTTTGTGAGTATCTTGCAGGATGCCTGCATCGAAGCCCATCACCGCCAGCGGCAACTTGAAGGTCGATGCCGGGCTGATCCGCGATGCACAATCGCCACTTTCATGCAGCACATTGCCATCGATGGCATTCACCACCAGCGTGCAGATAGCAGCCGCCGCCGCATTGTACATGCCAAACAATACCAGGCCGCATACAGCAGCCAGAGCCTTTAACATCGGCAGTCGTGTGGCGTCAGTTTTTCTTGGTGGTGCCACCGGATGCCAGCGTGACACTGTCGCCGGTGATGACGAAGGTGACCGAGCCATCGCTGGTCTTATAGGTCCACTGTTCCAGCGGACCCAGCTTCTGCAATTCGGTCGGCTTGCCGAGCGCCTTCTCCAGCGCCGCCTTGGTCTTGGCCGGCTCGGCCTTCTTCAACGCCTCTTCGGTCGAAGGCGGCCCACAGGCGATCAATGCCAGCGGCAGGGCAAGCGTGAAAGCTAAGCGGGCCAAGCGAGCCATGATCATACTCCTGAAATAAAAGGGGGCCGGGTTAGTTAAACGGCCAACCCGGCCCACGTAAAGCAGTAAAGGATTGTTTTAGGGCTTGACTTAGAACTGCAACGGCGTCGCCTGCCGGACGCCCGGGATCGCCTTCACCTTGTCAGCCACCGCCGCCGGGATCGGGCCATCGACCTCGACCAGGCAGATCGCTTCCTGGCCGCGCGCGGCGCGACCGAGATGGAAGGTAGCGATGTTGATGCCGGCATCGCCCAACACGGTGCCCAGCCGGCCGATGAAGCCCGGCTTGTCCTCGTTGGTGACGTAAAGCATGTTCGGGCCGAGTTCGGCATCGATGTCGATGCCCTTGATCTCGACGACACGCGGATTCTTGTTGGCGAACAGCGTGCCCGAGAGATGGCGCACCTTGTCGGCATGGATGGTGACGCGCATCAGGGTCTGATAATCGCCCTCGCGGTCATGCTTGACCTCGGAGACCTCGATATTGCGCTCCTTGGCCACCAGCGGTGCGTTGACCATGTTGACGCTGCTGAGCTGGCGGCGCAGCAGGCCTTCCAGCACGATGGCCGTCAGCGGACGCGTATTCAGCGTCGCGGCATGGCCTTCGTATTCGATCATCACCTTGGTCAGGTTCGCCTCAGCCAGCTGGCCGACGAAGCTGCCGAGCTGCTCGGCCAGCTTCATATAGGGGCGCAGCTTCGGCGCATCCTCGGCCGAAACCGACGGCATGTTCAGCGCGTTGGTGACGGCGCCCGACAGCAGGTAATCGGCAATCTGTTCCGCTACCTGCAGCGCAACGTTTTCCTGTGCTTCGTTGGTCGAGGCACCCAGATGCGGGGTGGCGATAAAGCGCTCATGGTTGAACAGCGCGTTTTCCTTCGCCGGCTCGGTGACGAAGACGTCGAAAGCAGCACCGGCCACCTGGCCGCTGTCCAGCGCGTCCTTGAGCGCTGCCTCGTCGACCAGCCCGCCGCGGGCGCAGTTGATGATGCGAATGCCCTTCTTGGCCTTGGCCAGCGCCTTGGCATCCAGGATGTTCTTGGTCTGCTCGGTCAGCGGGGTATGCAGGCTGATGAAATCGGCACGCGCCAACAGTTCGTCCAGCTCGACTTTCTCGATGCCCAGCGAAGTCGCACGTTCCGGCGTCAGGAAGGGATCATAGCCGATGACGCGCATCTTCAGACCCTGGGCGCGGTCAGCGACGATGGAGCCAATATTGCCACAGCCGATCAGGCCGAGCGTCTTGCCATAGAGCTCGACGCCCATGAAGCGGTTCTTTTCCCACTTGCCGGCCTGGGTGGAGCGGTCGGCCTGCGGGATTTCGCGGGCCAGCGCCATCATCATGGCAATGGCATGCTCGGCGGTGGTGATCGAATTGCCGAATGGGGTGTTCATCACGCAGACGCCGCGCGCGGTGGCAGCCGGAATATCGACATTGTCGACACCGATGCCGGCCCGACCGACCACCTTCAGCTTCTTGGCGGCTTCCAGCACCTTGGCCGTCACCTTGGTGGCGGAGCGAATGGCCAGGCCATCATAATCGCCGATGATGGCGAGCAGTTCCTCGGGCTTCAGGCCCGTCTTGATATCAACCTCGACACCGCGCGACTTGAAGATGTCGACGGCGGCGGGGCTCAGTTCGTCGGAGATCAGAACCTTGACCATGGGATAGTCCTCAGATTTTCAAAAATGGGGAAGAGGAACGGGCGCAGCCCAGAAAGGCTTCTTGGAACTGCGCCCGTGAATGGGTTCAGGCGGCGACGGCCGGCTTGTAGGTCGCCTTCACTTCCGCGAAGGCCCAGTCGAGCCAGGGGCAGAGCGCGGCCACATCGGCGGTCTCCACCGTGGCGCCACCCCAGATGCGCAGGCCCGGCGGGGCATCGCGATAAGCGGCGATGTCCATGGCCACACCTTCCTTCTCCAGCAGAGACGCGATCTGCTTGGCGGCAGCTTCCTGGTTCTTGGCATCCAGCGCCGTAAACCAGGGATCGACCACCTTGAGGCAGATCGAGGTGTTGGAGCGCACGGCGACGTCACCGGCGAGGAAATCGACCCAGGCGGTCTTGGCAGCCCAGTCGGTGATCGCCTTCAGGTTGGCTTCCGAGCGGGCGATCATGCCCTTCAGGCCACCGACGCTCTCGCCCCATTTCAGGGCATCGAGAATGTCTTCGACGCAGAGCATGGACGGCGTGTTGATGGTTTCGCCCTTGAAGATGCCTTCGATCAGCTTGCCATCCTTGGCCATGCGGAAGATCTTCGGCAGCGGCCAGGCCGGGGTATAGCTTTCCAGGCGCTTCACGGCGCGCGGGCTCAGCACGATCATGCCGTGCGCCGCTTCGCCGCCGGTCGCCTTCTGCCACGACCAGGTGGTGACATCCAGCTTGGCCCAGGGCAGATCCATGGCGAAGACGGCCGAGGTGGCGTCGCAGATTGCCAAACCCTGGCGGTCATCGGCGATCCAGTTGCCGTTCGGCACCTTCACGCCAGACGTCGTGCCGTTCCAGGTGAAGACAACGTCGCGGGTCCAGTCGACCTGTTTCAGGTCGGGGATTTCGCCATAGCCGGCCTTGAGTGTGCGAACATCCTTGAGCTTCAGCTCCTTGGCGATATCCGAACCCCAGCCGGCGCCGAAGCTTTCCCAGGCCAGCACATCGACGCCGCGCTCGCCCAGCATGGACCACAGGGCCATCTCGACGGCACCCGTGTCGGAGGCCGGCACGATGCCGATCTTGTAGTCGGCCGGAATGCCGAGCAGCTTGCGGTGATTTTCAATCACGTCCACCAGGCGCTGCTTGCCCTCTTTCGAGCGATGCGAGCGGCCGACCAGGGCGTTCTTGAGGATTTCGGGGGTCCAGCCGGGGCGCTTGGCGCAGGGGCCGGAGGAGAAATGCGCGGAATTGGGGCGCAGAGCAGGCTTAGTCATCTGTCTATCCTTCCAGATAGTAAGCGCCCCGTTGGGGGGGCGTGTCCCGCGGCCCTTCTACCCGGAGTCGGGGGGCGGGCGCAACGGTTGAATCCGTCCTTGTGTGGTGATGCGGAAAATGTGCCTCGCTTTCACAGGGTTAGCGGGTCGCGGCCTGCAAGCTGGCTGTAAGGCCTGCATGATCTAACCGGGCGTCCCCTCCCAGAACCGGTTGGTCATGACCCCTGCTTTTTCCCCGCCGCGCCTGCGTTTCTGGCTGCTGTGTATTGGCATCTTCATCGGCTTGGCCGCCGCCGTCCGCATGGTGCTGACCATCTGGGTGGCGCGCGACACCCCTGACTCCATGCTGTCATTTGTCACCGTCTGGCTGATCGGCTTGCTGGACGACACTGCCACCGGCATCCTGCTCGGCCTGCCGTTCCTTGCCGGGCTTTATCTATTTGCCCGCCCGCTGAAATGGCGTCCCGGAAAAATCTTCGCCCATCTGCTGTTGATCCTGCTGCTTGGCGTGGCCGTTTTCAGTGCCGTCGCCGAGCTGTTCTTCTGGGAAGAATACAACAGCCGCTTTAACGGTATCGCGGTCTACTACCTGATTTTCCCCAAGGAAGTGATCGGCAATATCCGCGAGTCCTTCGACTTACGCTATTACCTGCCACCGATCGGCATCATCGTGCTGGTCGTCTATGCCTTTCTCTGGCGTCGCCTTAATCGCGCGCTTGATGCCCCTTTCATAGCCAACGAGCGCCGCCGCGGCCTTACCCTTGCCGCCATAGCGACGGCAGTGGCGGTTCCCTTCATCATATCCGGTCCCTATGAACCAGTAGCAGCGCGAACCGCCAACGAACTGGCGGTGAATGGCATACACAGCATGCTGAATGCCTATTTCACCAATGACAGTAAATACGACGGCGTCTATGCCGGGATCGACGAGGCAGAGGCGCTTCCACTGGTTCGCGAGATGGTGCAACAAAACAATACCGTCAACCTCGCCGCACCGGGCGAGCGCAGCCTGCGCCGTCGCGTCGACAACGGACCGACACCAGCCAAAAAGCTGAATGTGGTGCTGATCCTCGAAGAATCCTTCGGCTCGGTCTACTTCGAGGACGTTTACCAGGACAAGCAGCGCGACTACTGGAAAACGATCTCGCCAAACTGGCACCGCCTGGCCGAAGATGGCCTGCTGTTCACCAATATCTATGCCACCGGAGATCGCACCGTGCGCGCATTGGAGGCAATCTTCACCTCCTTCCCGCCCATTCCTGGTATTTCGACGGCGCGTCGTGACGGTTCGGAAGGCATGAATTCACTGCCATTTCTTCTGAATAAGTTCGGCTACCGCACGGCCTTCCTGTACGGGGGGCCGACCACTTTCGACAACATGGGCTATTTCTGGAAGACCATCGGCTTCGATCAGGTGCTGGGCCAGAGCGATATCGCCGACCAGGGCTTCAAGACGATCTGGGGGGTGGCCGATGAGTTCATGTTCAAGGAAGCCCTCGCACGCATCGACCAGATGGCGGCAGAACCGGGGCCGTTCTTTTTCGCCAGCCTGACTGTCAGCAATCACCGCCCATTCATGTATCCCCAAGGCCGGATCGACCTGAAACCCGCCCCTAACAAGCGCGATCATGCTGCCGCCTATGCCGACTGGGCACTGGGCCAGTTCATCGATGCGGCCCGCAAGAAACCTTGGTTCGACGACACCATTTTCGTGATGATCGGCGATCACGGCCCCAAGGTCTGGGGTGCGGCGCAGATTCCTGTACAGGCCTTCCGCGTACCACTGATCTTTCTGGCGCCGAAACACATCATGCCACAGCGCAACCCGGTCCTCGGCTCAAGCATGGATGTCGGCCCCACCCTGCTCGGCCTGCTTGGCCTGAGCTACGACAGTCCGTTCTTCGGCGTCGATCTGCGCCGGGTGCCGCCGCGTGGCGGGCGCATCGCCATGGCACATAATTTCGATGTCGCATTCGGCGACGGAAAGAATGCCGTGGTGCTGACACCGAAGGGCGCTCTGCGTCCCTATAGCATGCAAACCGGTCCGTTCCAGCTGGACCCGGTCACGCCGGAAAATGTGCCGCCGCTGATCCTGAAACAGGCGGTGGCGCAAACCCAGACCGCGCATCGCATGTTCTATGCGCGGCAATATCACGAATTGTCTGCAGGTCAGTAAACAGACCGGCTCAGGTCAGGCGCGCGTTGGCATCTGCTGCCAGTTCCATCAGGCGCGGCGCGCGATCGGAGACCTCGCGCAGGATGGTCTCGGCCACCACAAGGCGCTTACGCGCATCCTCGTCCAGCACGCCTTCGATATGTTCGCGATCGATGCGAGCAACGGTTTCATGCAATTCCCAGATGGTGGCCAGGAAGACTTTCTGGGTGCCGACCGGCAGCACCTCGGCGCCTTCGAGTGCCGGGAAAACCCGCAGCACCACATCGATCTTCATGCGCAGCAGGTCGACAATCAGCTGGCTGTGATACTCGCGCAGCTGGACTGCGGCATCCTTCTCCGCATTCTCCATGCGGTCTTCGATCAGCACCAGCACGCCCTCAATCTCGGTGAGCGCGTCGCGGTATTCGTAATAAGGTTCGTAGGTGGCCTTGCTGATCCGCTGGATGGCATCTTCGGCCATCCTGCGCGCACGCTTGGTCTGGCGTTTCAGCGCATCGAGCAGGGTCTCGATCTCGGGCTTCCGGTAGCTCTTGCCGGCAATCTTGGTCATCGTCTGCGTTCTCTTGCCCGCGACCCCATGGCGGTCGGCGCGTGTCTGCATACTAGTCGAATCACCGGACGCGCAGCCACCGGCATATTCGTGACAGTTCATACAAAAACGGTCGCCCGAGAATGTCGGGCGACCGTGACGTCAGAATCAGCAAGATTCCAGCGCGTATTTGCGGTCAGTCAATGCGCGCACCAGACGCCTTGGCCACTTCAGACCAGCGCTTGATCTCGGTGCCGAGGAAGCTGCCGAAGGCGGCACCCGTCATGTTGGGCACCTCGGAACCGTTGTTCTTCCAGATCTCCTTCACCTCTGGCGTGTTCATTGCTGTGGTGACTTCCTTGGCCATGCGATCCACCACCGCAGCCGGGGTACCCTTTGGCGCCCACATGGCATACCAGGTCGAGACCTCGTAACCATCGAGGCCGGCTTCCTTCGCAGTCGGGACATCGGGGAAAGCGGCCGAGCGCTTGGCCGATGCCACCGCCAGCGCCTTGATGCGGCCGGCCTTGATCTGCGCTGCCGAGGATCCCAGGCCATCAAAGATCATCTCGATACCCTGGCCGCCGACGAGATCCTGCATGGCCGGACCGGCGCCACGATAGGGCACATGGGTGATGTCGGTTTTGGTCAGGATCTTGAACAACTCGCCGGCCAGATGATGCGAAGTACCATTGCCGGCCGAACCGTAGCTCAGCTTGCCCGGCTTGGCCTTGGCCTCGTCAATCAGCTGCTTCAGCGTCGTGGCCGAGGTGCGGCTGGTATTGATCACCACCACCTGCGGCGGCTGCGCCAGCAGCGCGACCGGCACGAAATCCTTCTCGATATCGTAATCCAGCTTCGGATAGACCGAAGGCGCGATGGCATGGTGCGCACCGCCGATGAAGAAGGTGTAGCCATCCGGCGCCGCACGCGCCGCTACGCCGGCACCCACGGTGCCGCCGGCGCCGCCGCGATTGTCGATCACCACCTGCTTGCCGAGCTGGTTGCCCAGATGCGCCGCCAGCGGTCGGGCGAAGGCATCGGTGCCGCCGCCGGCCGGGAAGGGCACGACAAAGGTGATCGGTTTCTCGGGCCATGCCTGCGCCTGCACGCCATGCGCGCCGAAGGTCGCTGCGGCCAAGACCGCCACCGTTAACGTCAGAATCTGCCGCATAATGTCTCTCCCTTCCAAGCGAGCCGGTTCAATCCGGCTGTCGCGCGTTTCCTCAGGATCAAGACTCTTAAGGCAAAGCTGCCGGCAGACCAACAATTTCGTTGGACCTGCAACCGTTTTGCACTGCACACCGATGCCGAAATTTTCACCCCGCCAGCAACACCGCCAGCGCAAGCAGGACAAAGGCGCCGGCAGCGATGTAGCGGACCTGGACCAGCGGCAGTCGGCGCAACAGGGCTTCGCCAAAGAAAACCACCGGCACATTCGCCAGCATCAGACCCAGGGTGCTGCCGAGGGTGATCACCAGCACGGCATCGAAACGCGCCGCTAATGCAGTGGTGGCCAGCTGTGTCTTGTCACCGATCTCGGCCAGAAAAAACAACACCAGCGTGGTGAGGAAGGCACCCCAGCGCCCGGCCTTGGGCGCGGCATCATCATCCAGCTTGTCCGGGATCAGAGTCCAGACAGCCATGGCGACAAAGGACGCAATCAGCACCCAGCGCAGCACGCGTGGTTCCAGCAGGCCTTCGATCCACACGCCAAGCGCCGCAGCCGCAAGATGGTTGGCAATTGTGGCCGCCAGGATCCCGGCCATGATCGGCCACGGCTTTTTAAAACGCGCGGCCAGCAGCAGCGACAGCAACTGCGTCTTGTCGCCGATTTCGGCGATGGCGACCACGCCGGTGGTCGTGAGGAACGGGCCGGCGAAATCTGGGGCAATGTCTGAAAACACGGGGCAGCTCGAAACGGACCGGGCGGCGATACTGGCCATAGGCTGTCCCGTCGCCGCCCGGTCCGGGATGCAACGGTACAAGCCTAAGGTCTCGCCATACCGAAGTGGATTCGGTCCGAAAGCGCCAAGGCAAGAGGGCTGGTCTCCGCTCGCCTAGTCTGTTGACGCTGTCCCCGCTCATCTTCTGCAAGACGGCGGACGGCTACTCCCCAAAGGGTGCGGTGCAGGTGTAGCGCGAATACTCCGCGCTGCCAAGATATGCGGTGGCGCATACGCCTCTATTCGCTTCGCGCGAGAAGAAAGCCCGCAGCGCAATCGGAAGTATTGGCGTTCCGCGGAACAAACGATAAACTGCCGGAATGGTCGCACGCTGCCGTACCGTCGCATTCCAGGGCATCGAGGTGATGCCGGTCGAGGCGCAGGTGCAGCTTGCCAACGGCCTGCCGGCTTTTGCCGTGGTCGGCCTGGCCGACAAGGCGGTGGCGGAAAGCCGCGAACGCGTGCGCGGCGCCTTGGGTGCCATCGGGCTGGCCCTGCCGCCCAGGCGCATCACGGTCAATCTCGCGCCGGCCGACCTGCCCAAGGAGGGCAGTCATTACGATCTGCCCATCGCGCTGGCTCTGCTGGCCGCCATGGGCGTGCTGCCGCCCGATGCCCTGGACGGCTTTGTGGCCCTGGGCGAACTTGGTCTCGACGGCGCCATCGGCCCGGTGACCGGCATTCTGCCTGCAGCCCTTTCCGCCCATGCCAATGACCGCGGCCTGATCTGCCCGCAGGCGCAGGGTGGCGAGGCGGCCTGGGCCGGCGATGCAGCCCGGGTGCTGGCTGCACCATCGCTGCTGGCCCTGATCAATCATTTCAAGGGCAGCCAGGTGCTGCCCACGCCACAGGCCGGCATCGCGGCGGAAGACGACCGCGCCCTGCCCGACCTGCGCGACATCAAGGGACAGGAAAGCGCAAAGCGAGCGCTGGAGATCGCCGCGGCCGGCGCCCATAACCTGCTGCTGATCGGCCCGCCGGGTGCGGGCAAATCGATGCTGGCGCAACGCCTGCCCGGCATCCTGCCGCCGCTCGATTCCGCCGAGATTCTTGAGGTCAGCATGATCGCCTCGCTGGCCGGTCAACTGGCCGAGGGCAAGCTGACGCGGCGGCGACCGTTCCGCGCGCCCCATCATTCGGCGTCAATGGCAGCCCTGGTCGGTGGCGGCCATCGCGCCAGGCCGGGCGAAGTGAGCCTTGCCCATCTGGGCGTGCTGTTCCTCGATGAGCTGCCGGAATTCAATCGCCAGTCGCTCGATTCCTTACGCCAGCCACTGGAAAGCGGTGAGGCCGTGGTGGCGCGTGCCAATGCGCATGTCAGCTATCCGGCCCGCGTGCAGCTGGTGGCCGCGATGAATCCGTGCCGCTGCGGCCATCTCGGCGATCCGGCACAGGCCTGCAGCCGGGCACCAAAATGCGCCGGCGACTACCAGGCGCGCCTGTCCGGCCCGCTGCTCGATCGCATCGATCTCACGCTGGAAGTGCCGGCCGTCAGCCCCGATGATCTCAGCGCACCGCCACCTGGCGAGAATAGCGCCACCGTCGCTGCCCGCGTGGCGCAGGCCCGTGCCATCCAGCGCGACCGCTACTCCCGCACCGGCAGCGGTGGATTGTCGAAAGACGGCCGCAGCGTGATCCGCACCAATGCTCAGGCCGATGGCCAACTGCTGGAGCTGATTGCAGCCCCCGACGATGCCGGGCGCAACCTGCTGACCGAGGCTGCCAAGGCGATGCATCTGACGGCGCGCGGCTATCACCGCGTGCTGCGCGTGGCCCGCACGCTGGCCGACCTGGATGGCAGCGACAGCGTGCGCCGGAGCCACGTGGCGGAAGCGCTGAGTTATCGCAGGCTGGGGTTTGTGAGGTAAGAAAAAGGGCGCCGTTGCCGGCGCCCTTTACAGGTTTTGCTCACGACGACTCCGTCATGCCGCGATTTTTTCCGTCTCACGAATATGATCCGGAATGCGGGAGCCAACCAGGATATCCAGATCGAGGAACGAGACCATTCGCGACTCGCGTGCAAGAAGCGCAGTCAGAAATGCGTTCTCATCCTCCATCCCCGTTTGCGGCACCGGCTGCAGCTCGCCCGCTGTCGCGGAGAGAATATCCGAGACGGCATCGACCAGCAGGCCATAGAAACCAGCAGCGGCCTCAACCACAATCACAACATGTGTGGCGGTCGGCGAACTGCGCTCGGCCCCAAGCCGGATACGCAGATCATAGATCGGCACCACCTGGCCCCGCAGATTGATGACACCCCGAACTGCAGGCGGGCAATTCGGCAGCGGATTTTCCACTGTCCAGCCGCGGATTTCACGGACGGCCAGAATGTCGATGCCATATTCCTGGCCGGCAGCTGCGAAAGTGAGATACTCCCGCTCGGCATGACTGAGCATGCCACCGTCAGAAGCGACAACCGCGCCCATCAGAATTGCTCCCACGTGCTGTCCTGCGGCTTGACCGCAGCATTGCCATTGGTGGCGACCACTTTAATCACTTTGGCCATCTTCTGGGCCGGGCGCTTGTCGGCCGATTTTTGCGGCAACCGGGTAACTGTGGCAGAAGTACTACGCTGCACGGAACCTGCTTCAGCACTCTGGCCGTCGATCTTGTAGCGCTGCACAAGCTCAGCCAGTTCCTGCGCCTGGCTGGAAAGCGACTGCGCCGAGGCAGAAGTCTCTTCAACCAGAGCGCCATTGCGCTGGGTCATCTCGTCCATACTGCCGACCGCCGTGTTGATCTGCTCCAGGCCCGTCGACTGCTCACGGCTGGCCGCCGCAATTTCAGCCACGATGTCAGACACCTTCTTGATCGCGCCGACAATCTCGGTCAGCGATCCCCCGGCCTGATTGACCAGGGCGGCACCGGTCTTGACCTGCGTATTGGAGGCCTGGATCAGCGCCTTGATGTCCTTTGATGCATTGGCCGAACGCTGTGCCAGCGCACGGACTTCCTGGGCGACCACAGCAAAGCCCTTGCCGGCTTCGCCGGCGCGGGCGGCTTCCACCGAAGCATTGAGCGCCAGCAGGTTGGTCTGGAAGGCAATCTCGTCGATCAGGCCGATGATGTCGCTGATCTTCTGTGCGCTTTCCTCAATGCGCGTCACTGCCACAACGGCGTCCTGCACCACAGAACCGCCCTTCTCGGCCGTATCGCGGGCCGCAGAGGCGAGCTGATTGGCAGCCTGGGCATTATCGGCGTTCTGCTTCACAGTCATGGTCACTTCATGCATCGACGCGGCGGTCTCTTCGATGCTGGCGGCCTGTGATTCAGTACGGCTGGCCAGATCCTGGCTGCCCGTGGAAATCTCGTTTGAAGCGGCGGCGATGGTGTTGGACGCCTCACGAATGCTGCTGATGATCGTGGTCATAGCGTCGACCAGATCGTTGACCCCCGCGCACAGCGAACGGATTTCGCCGGTCTTGCCATCGAGATCGATCCTCTGGGTCAGATCGTTGGCCTTCGTTGCATCGACCACGTCCTGAACCTGCTGCACTGCGAGCTGGGTCATCTGCGCCAGACGGGTCTGTGCCGTGATGTCGGTGGCATACTTCACCACTTTGTACGGCCGGCCATTGGCGTCCATGATCGGATTATAGCTGGCCTGAATCCAGACTTCCTTGCCGCCCTTGCCAATGCGCTTGTATTGCGCGGCATCATACTCGCCACGACCGAGCTTGGCCCAGAAGTCACGGTATTCCTGGCTCTCACGCAACGCCGGCTCGACGAACAGGCTGTGATGGCGCCCCTTCACCTCATCGAGCGTATAGCCAAGCGTGTTCAGAAAGTTCTCGTTGGCATGCAGAATCTTGCCGCTCAAGTCAAACTCGATCACCGCCTGCGCCTTGCTGATGGCGCTGAGCTGGCCTTCGTAGTTGGCCATCAGCATTTTCTGCTCGGTGATATCAGAGGCGAATTTCACCACTTTATAGGGCTTGCCGCTGCTGTTGAAGATCGGGTTGTAGGTGGCCTGGATCCAGATTTCCTTGCCGCCCTTGCCGATGCGCCTGTACTGCCCCGCATCGTATTCACCGCGCCCCAGCTTGGCCCAGAAGTCACGATACTCGGCGCTGGCACGATAGGCCGGATCGACGAACAGGCTGTGATGCTGGCCCTTCACCTCGTCCAGGGTATAGCCGAGCGCATTCAGGAAGTTCTCGTTGGCATGCAGGATCTTCCCGGTCAGATCGAACTCGATCACCGCCTGCGCCTTGTTAATGGCATCGAACTGGGCCCTCAGATCACTTGAGCTGGGCCCCTTGGACATTCCGAACATTTTCCACCTTTAGGCTTTTGATGCCGGATCCCTCCCGGCTAGGTGGAAGCATCAAGCCTAAAAATGTCGGGTGTTTCGAATTACAAACCTGTAATTATTGGCGGATTATCAGGAATTAACATCATTAGCGAATCACTGCCATTCCTTCGTAGCGCCCGGTCGCATGTCTACTATAGCGCGCGCTGTGGCCATGCGGCGGACGCACTGAGTTAGAGAAGCCGGGTTAGTGCGCTGACTAGGTATTGTGGACCTCGGTAAAGCGCCGCATGCCAAAAGCGAAGACCAGCCCGCCGGCATACATCAGCACGCCATAGAGGCCGCCGGGTATCGCCAGCGCATCATCCTGCAGCACGGTGCTGGCAATCACGATGGCGAGTGTCGCATTCTGGATCGCGGTCTCGATCCCCAGCGTGACCGACTGCCGCCGCGACAGCTTTGCCAGTCCGGCGACTGCGAAGCCGCAGGCCAGCATGACCAGGTTGAGCGTGAGGGCAAAGCCCGCCAGACTGCCGAGATTGTCGCGCAGCAGAGCCCAGTTCTTGGCCACCGCGCCCAGCACGATCAGGATGAACAGGATCGCCGCCAGCCGCGTCGCCCGCGGTTCCCAGCGCAGCGCGCCGGCCGACCAGCGATGACGCACCAGCATGCCGAGTCCCACCGGCACGCCCAGCATCAGGAAGATCTGCCCCATCATCAGGCCGACCGGAACGGAAACGGTCTGCGCAGCGCCAGAAAAATGCTGCATCGACCAGATCACAATCGGCGGCAGCGTGAAGATCGTTGCCACACTGGCCACCGCCGTGAAGCTGACCGCCAGCGCCACATCGCCGCGCGCGATATAGGTGAGCAGGTTGGAGGTGGTGCCGGTCGGACAAGCGGCCAATATCATGAAGCCGATGGCGAACGTGCCGCTCAGGCCGAAGGCCTTGATCAGCAGGAAGCAGATCACTGGCAGCAGTATGAAGTGGCACAGCACGCCCACCAGCAGCGCGCGCGGTTGGCGCACGATGCGGACAAAATCGGCCAGCGTCAGGCCCAGCCCCAGCGTGAACATGATGAATGCGAGAATGGCCGGCAGCAGAATGCCGGTAACGATATCGCCGTCCATGGCGCTCCCTCCCTGCCGTCTATAGCGGCATTGTGCGGGCGGTGTCGTGGCACCGCTCGCATCACGATACGCGATGCAGGATGCGGTTTCCACGCCTGCCTTGGCGCATTGTCGGGGTGCAATCGCAGGGTCGCAATGCTTCGGCCGACACCGTAGCATTGGCCGATGCCTCCGCCCGACCGGCATGCCATGGTGCGGCCGAAGCCCAGATATCCAGGATCAGTATCTCTCATGACCGTTGCCGCCGCAGTCCAGCCCCGCCCATTGATGATCGAATTCCTGCTGCTGGCCACGCTGGCGACGCTGTGGGGTGCGTCCTACACCTTCATCAAGCTGGGCGTGCAGACCATTCCGCCGGTGACTCTGATCGCCGCCCGCACGGTGATTGCTGGTGGCCTGTTACTCCTGATCCTGCGCCTGCGCGGGATCGGCCTGCCGCGCGATGCCGCCACCTGGCGCCATCTGGCGATCCAGGCCTGCATCAACTCGGTGCTGCCGTTTACCCTGATCGCCTGGGCCGAGACCCGCATCGAGGCCGGCCTTGCAACGATCCTGAACGCCACGACACCGATCTTCGCCTTCCTGATCACCTGGGCGGTCACCCGGCATGAGGCCGTATCGGCACGCAAGCTGTTCGGCACCATCATGGGACTGGGCGGCGTCTGCCTGATTATCGGTGTCGGCGTGTTCACCGATCTGGGCAGCGACCTGTGGGGCCAGCTGGCCATGCTGCTGGCCTCGCTATCCTATGGCGCCGCGGCCATCTACGGCCACAATTTCAAGCATCTCGATTCGATGGTGCCGGCAACCGGATCGCTGCTCTGCGGCGCTGTTGTGATGGTGCCACTCAGCCTGATCATCGATCAGCCCTGGACGCTGCAGCCGTCGCAGGCCTCCCTGCTGGCGCTGATTGGCCTCTCGGTGTTTTCCACCGCACTGGCTTTCGTGATCTACTTCCGCCTGGTACGCACGCTGGGTTCGGTCGGCACAACTTCGCAGGCCTATCTGCGCATCCCGATCGGGGTTGGCATCGGCGTGGTGTTTCTGGGTGAGAGCCTGGCCGGCTCAGCCTGGATTGGCCTGGTGTTCGTGATCGTCGGCGTGGCGGCCATGTCGCTGCCGGCGCGCAGCAAGGCGTGACAATTCACGCGGCTTCGGCGGTATCCGACAAGTAAAGTGCGCCGAGAATCTTGGTCACGGCGCCACCTTCCATCAGCGGCAATGCCAACTTGTCGACCTGCAGATATTCACGGGCCGAAGGGCTGATGCGCGAGGCATAGACCGGTGCGCCGACACGCACCACCTGGCGATACTCGTCCAGCGGCTTGTCGCCGATCCGTCCCGCCGCATCGCTGACCGTCTTGCCCGTCAGGTCGAAACCGAAAATGCCGACCAGTGCCGTACCATAGAGGCGATAGCGGTATTCATAATTGTCGAGGCAATCGAGCAGCATCAGATGTCCAAACCACGGCCGCAATTCTTCCAGCGTGAAATCGCTGCGCGGCGGCGCCTGTCGGCTGCCCCGTTTGGCATTCCACAAATCGTAAAGCGCACGCAGTTTGGGATGGGTGATGGCGACATCGGTCATGTCGTCATGATAGGTGAAAATCCGGCGTTTGAACTGCATGAACATCGGAGCGCCTCGGTTGCTCGCTGAATCAGATGCTTGGCGTCGGTTCTGGACAGCAGAGCGGAGGGTGAATGACTGTACCCAGTGGTTTTTCGATTAGATCACAGCCTGCGCGCGAAAAATTTGGTAACCGTCCGCTCAGCCAGCGAACCTCGACTTTGAGCCGTCAGGGGGGCGTCTGCGGCATCAAAGCCAGAGCCCGGCCCCGAATCGGCCGTTTTCCGGCCTGCCGCAGGGTAGCCCTACCGCCCGGAAGCCGCTAAATAACCTGCCTCACCCTCGGCGCCCGGGCCCTGGGCCCGTCAACGGCACGGATACGTCCGCAGCAATGGCCATTCAGAAAACAGATGTCGCAATCATCGGTGCCGGCCCTGTCGGCCTGTTTGCCGTTTTCGAATGCGGCATGGTGGGCCTGAGCTGCCATGTGATCGATGCGCTGGATGCCCTCGGCGGCCAATGCAGCGCCCTGTATCCTGAAAAGCCGATCTATGACATTCCCGGCTTCCCACGTATCAGCGGCGCCGGCCTGGTGGAACAGCTGGAACAGCAGAGCGCGCCCTTCAAGCCGGTCTACCATCTGGGCCAGTGCGTGGAAAAAGTCGAGCAGCCGCACGGCAACGGTGGCGGCTTCCGGCTGACCACATCGAAGGGCGGCGTGATCGAGGCCGGTGCAGTCATCATCGCGGCGGGCGCCGGCGCTTTCGGCCCCAATCGGCCGCCACTGGATAATATCACCGCCTTTGAAGGCCAGCCCGGCGGCACCGGCGTGCATTACCTGGTGCGCCGCGCCGAGGATTTCCGCGCTCGCAGGATCGTGATTGCCGGCGGTGGCGACAGCGCGGTGGACTGGGCACTGGCCCTGCATGGCATTGCCAGGCAGATCTGGTTTGTGCATCGGCGCGACCAGTTCCGCGCCGCGCCCGACAGCGTCGCCAAGCTGCGCGCGCTCAACGGCCATGGCATTGATATCGTCGTGCCCTATCAGCTGGACGCACTGGAAGGCAGCAATGGCGTGCTGACCGGTGTGACCGTGAAATCCCTGGAAGGCGATAGCCAGCGGCTGCCCGCCGATGCCCTGCTCGCCTTCTTCGGCCTGAAGAGCGATCTTGGCCCTATCGCGCAATGGGGCATTGCGCTGGAGCGCCATCACCTGCCGGTCGATCCGGCCACCTGCCAGACCTCGGTGCCCGGAATCTTTGCCATCGGTGATGTGGCGACGTATCGGGGCAAATTGAAACTGATCCTGACAGGCTTTGCCGAGGCCGCATCAGCCGCCCATGCCATCTATCCGCTGCTGCATGGCGGCCAACCGCTGCATTTCGAATATTCGACCTCGAAGGGCGCGCCCGGCAATCCCAAAGCCTAGACGATCCGGCTGGTACGATTGCCCCAGTAGCGGTCCTTGATCAGACGCTTGTACAGCTTGCCGGTGGCATGGCGCGGCAGGGCTTCCTCGAAATCGATCGAGCGCGGGCATTTGATGCTGGCCAGATGCTGGCGGCAATAGGCCAGCAGTTCCTCGGCGAGCGCCGGCCCGGCATCCGCCATGGTGACCGGCTGCACCACGGCTTTCACCTCTTCACCGAAATCCTCATTGGGCACACCGATCACCGCCACATCGGCAACCTTGGGGTGCTCGATCAATACATTCTCGGCTTCCTGCGGATAGATATTCACGCCGCCGGAAATGATCATGAAGGCCTTGCGGTCGGTCAGGTAGAGATAGCCTTCCGCGTCGAGATAGCCGACATCGCCTAGCGTGCTCCAGCCCTTGTCGTTGAAGGCCTGCTGCGTCTTGCCGTCATCGTTGTGATAGGTGAAGGGCTGGCCATTGGCGAAATAGACCAGACCGGACTCGCCGACACCCAGCTCCGCGCCGCTTTCGTCATCGACGATATGCAGTTCGCCGATGATAGCGCGACCGACCGAGCCCTTGTGCCCCACCCATTCCTGGCTGGTGATGAAGGTCATGCCATTGCCTTCGGAGGCGGCGTAATACTCAAACAGTACCGGTCCCCACCAGTCGATCATCTGCTGCTTGGTGGCAACCGAGACCGGCCCGGCGCCATGGATGGCGACGCGATGCGAGCTGAGATCGTAGCGGCTACGCAGCTCTGGCGGCAACTTCAGCATGCGCACGAACATGGTCGGCACCCAGTTGCTGTGCGTGACCTTGTACTTTTCAATCAGGCGCAGGGACTCCTCGGCATCGAAGCCCTGCATGATGACCAGCGTGCCGCCGACCTTCGACACCAGCATGCAGTAGCGCAGGGGCGCTGCATGATACAGCGGTGCCGGCGACAGGTAGACCATGTCTGGACCATAGCCATAAAGGCTGTAACCGTTATCGACGAAATAACTGCGTGCCCCGACCGGATCGCCATTGATCGGCCGCTTGATGCCCTTGGGCTTGCCTGTGGTCCCCGAGGAATAGAGCATGTCGCGGCCCTGCATCTCGTCAGCAATCGGCGTTGCCGGCATGGCCGCCACGGCAGCTTCCCAACTGTCGTAGCCCTCTGCCAGGCCGCCGATCATGAAGAAGTGCTCGACGCCCTTGCACTGGGCGCGCAGTTCCGCCGCCATGGCCTGAAAGTCGCTGGTGATCACCAGAACGCGGGCACCGGCGTCGCTGACGACATAGGCGATCTCAGGCGCGCTCAGGCGGGTGCTGATCGGTGTGTAATAGAGCCCAGCGCGGTCGGCGCCGAAACAGACTTCGAAAAACTCCGGCCGGTTCTCGATCACCAGTGCCATATGGCTGCGATGGCCGAGCCCGAGCTTGCGAAACAGATGGGCGGCACGATTGGAGGCGGCTTCCAACTGACCGAAGGTTGTCACCTCTCCCGTCTCAGCGATGATGATCGCGGGCTTGGCAGGTGTCTTCTTGGCATGCTCGGTGATGTAGACGAGATTCGACAATTCAAGCTTCCTTCTGCAACACGGCACGCAACTCGGTCTTCAGCACCTTGCCATAGTTGTTTTTTGGCAGCGCCGGCACAAATCGATACTGCTTCGGGCGCTTGAAGCGGGCGATATGGTCTAGGCAGAGCGCGTCGAGTGCCGCCGCCGTCGGCGCCGCACCACGACGGGCGACCACGAAAGCAATCACCTCCTCGCCCCAGTCGGCATGCGGCTTGCCCACCACCGATACTTCATCGACATCGGGATGGCGCAGCAACACCTCTTCCACCTCGCGCGGATAGATGTTGCTGCCGCCGGAAATGATCATGTCCTTGGAGCGATCCTTGAGGGTCAGGAAGCCGTCATCGTCGAAACTGCCGACATCCCCGGTATGCAGCCAGCCACCGCGCAACGCCTGCGCGGTGGCGTCCGGATTGCGCCAGTAGCCGGCCATGACCACCGGGCCGCGGCAGATCACCTCGCCCACTTCGCCGTTGGGCAGCGGGTTATCGTCGGCATCAACCACACGCACCTCGACATCGGTGCGCACCGTGCCGGCCGAACCGAGCCGGGCCAGATAGCGCGGATGGCCATAATCGACATGCATGCGCTTGTCCATGCCGGTGATGGTCATCGGCGCCTCGCCCTGGCCATAGATCTGCGCCAGCTTGGGCCCCAGCACACGCATGGCCTCCTGCAGGTCGGCGACATACATCGGTCCGCCGCCATAGACGATGGTTTTCAGATTGGCGGTATCGGCACCGGCGATCTGCGGCGCATGGATCAGGCGATGCACCATGGTGGGCGCAAAGAAGAAGCTGCAGCCCGGCCAGTGCGCGATCAGATCAAGCGTCTCGGCCGGATCGAAGCCGCCGGATTCCGGGATCACCTGATTGGCACCGCGCGCCACATGCGGCAGGCCATAAAGGCCGGAGCCATGGCTGATCGGGGCGCAATGGATGATGCAGTCCTGCGGGTCGATATGATCGACATCGGCGAAATAGTTCATCACTGCGGCCCACAGATTGCGATGGGTCAGCATGGCGCCTTTGGGGCGACCGGTGGTACCTGACGTGTAAAACAGCCAGGCCAGATCGTCGGGCGTTACCTCGGCCATCGGCGTGGCTGCTGCATCATACAGCGCGGTATAGGCCGGTGTTTCCAGAACGATCAGGCCATGCAGGCCCGGAATATCTTTTGTCAGCCGCGCCAGGTCATCGGCCAGGGCGGCGGAGACGACCGCCAGCTTCGCCTCGGCATTCTCGATGATCCAGGCAACCTCGCGCGCATGCAGCTTGGCATTCACCGGCACGGCGGCAATGCCGGCATGCCAGAGCGCAAACATCAGCTCCCAGTATTCGGGACAATTCTTGAGCAGCAGCGCCACACGGTCGCCGCGCTGTAGCTTGCCGGCTGCGACCAGCCCGGCAGCCAGCCGAGGCACCCGCTGGCCCATCTCGGCGTAGCTGAGCCGCACAGCACGGCCGACGGACAAAGCCGGTCGTTCGCCCCAGATTTTGGCTGCCCGATGCAGCAGATGCGCCAGATTCATGGTCGCCCCGGACTGTTTCCTCCGGGCTATGTTACGCAAACAGCCCCGGGGCCAACAGGCCCCAGCGGGCTGCACAAACAAAAGCGGCGCCGGTAGACGGCGCCGCGGGTATCGATCCGGTATTTACGCCGATCAGGCGTGGTATTCGGTCACGATCAGGCCTTCGTCAGCCGAGAAGCGGTTCTGGTATTTCGGGGCGATGCGATCCACCGGCAGCAGGATGAACACATCGGTGGTGCCGAACTGGTGGTCGATCACAGCGCCATCGCCGATATAGGCGCCCAGCCGCAGATAGCCTTTGATCAGGGGCGGCAGCGCATGCAGTGCAGCGCGCGGGCTGACCTGATCGGCCGGCATCAGATTCATTGAGACGAACCGCTCCGGCAGGGCACGCACACGCCATTCCTGCGGCGGCAGATGGTTATGGTGCAGGTAGCTGAGCGCCAGCGCATGGTCTTGCGGGTTGGTGCCCGGGAAGGAGGCACAGCCGAACATGAAGCTGATGCCATGATCGGCGACATAGGTGGAAATGCCGCGCCACAGCAGCTGGATGGTGGCGTTGGTGCGATAGTCGCGATGCACACAGGAGCGGCCGAGTTCCAGCAGGCCGCCGCCGACACCGACATAATCGAGCATGATCTGCAGGTCATATTCCGACGCGGAATAGAAGCCGCCATGCAATTCGGCAAACTGGCGCCGCAACAGACGATAGGTGCCTACAGCCTGTTCGCCTTCGGGGCGGCGACGGTCGAACACCATGAGGTGATCGCAAAGGCGATCGAACTGATCAAAGTCAAGACCAAGACGGGCCATCTCCGGCGAAGGCTCCGCTGCCATTTCCTCATAGAACACCTGATAGCGCAGACGCTGGGCCGCGGTGATATCTTCGGGGCTGCGCGTAAGGCGCACCTCGAACCGGCCGTCGGCAGACGTGCACTGCCAGCCGCTGCGTGAAGCGCGGGGCTGTGGGAGGGTCGACGGGACGGAGAGAGGCAACTGCATGTTCATACTCCGACTATCGCTATACACGATGATGCAATAGTGTCAAATCTATGACACATATATTAAAACGCGTATTCAAGGGAAATATGTTGCGGTCACACAGCGACTGCAACCCCTAAATATAGCGTCTGCCTGTGAAGCGGCGCCGAAGCGATTCGGCTGCGGATCAATCCTCGGCTGCGGCGGTGACACTGCCGGGCCGGCGCGTATCCAGCCGGGTTTCAGCGCCACGGCGGGTGAGCCATGCCAGCAGGGCAAGACCCGGCAGGGCGGCCAGGGTGGTCAGCACAAAGAAAAGCGGCCAGCCGAAGGCGCCGGCCAGGAAGCCGGCATAGGATGACAGCAGGGTGCGGGCCACCGCGGTCAGCGAAGACAGCAGGGCGTATTGCGTGGCCGTGTAGGCAACGTCGCAGAGCGCCGAGAGATACGCGACCAGCACTGCCGTACCCATGCCGCTGGCCAGATTTTCCACACCCACCGTCAACGCCAGGAACCACAGATCGTGACCCCGCATGGCCAGCACGGCAAACAGCAGATTGGAGCCCATCTGCAGCAGGCCGCAGACCCAGAGCGCGCGGTAAAGCCCGACCGCCTGCATCAGCCAGCCACCGAGAAAAAGCCCGAGCATGGTGGCGCCAAATCCATAGAGCTTGCCGATCTCGGCGATCTCGGACTTGGTGAATCCGATATCCAGATAGAAACTGGTGGCCAGCACGCCCGCCAGGCTGTCACCCAGCTTGAACAGCATGACGAACAGCAGGATACCGACCCAGCCTTTGCGCGACATGAACTGCAGGAACGGCCCGGCGACGCTGGCATAGAGCCAGGCCATCGCGCCGGCGAGCGGCCCCGACAGATGCGGTCGGGTCGCCAGCCAGGCCTGCGCTTCGGCAAACCGACGCTCGGCATCGCCGCGCGGTTGTGCCTGCGGCTCGCCAACCAGCAACACCGTCACCGCGCCGATCACCAGCAGCGCAGCCATGGCGAGATAGACCAGCGGCCAGGCGAACTGGTCGGCGAGATACAGCGCACCGGCCGAGGACACCAGCATGCCGATGCGATAGCCAAACACGATGGAGGCCGCACCAGCGGCAAGCTGGCGTTGCTCCAGGATTTCGACGCGCCAGGCATCGATGACGATATCCTGGGTCGCCGAGGCAAAGGCAACAGCGACGGCGCAAAGGGCCGTGACGGCTAGCGCCTGGCCGGGATTGCTGAAGGCCAATGCGACGATTGCGGCCATCAATATGGCCTGCGCGAAGATCAGCCAGCTGCGCCGCCGGCCCAGCCAACGCGTCAGAAGCGGCAATGGCAGCCGATCGACCAGGGGGGCCCAGAGGAATTTCAGCGTATAGGGCACGCCGACCAGCGCGAATAGCCCGATCGACTGCAGTGAAACGCCGGATTCCTTCAGCCAGGCCTGCAGTGTCTGCCCGGTCAGCGCCAGCGGCAGGCCGGAGGCGAAGCCGAGGACCAAAATCGCCAGCACGCGGCGGTCGCGATAGACCGCCAGAGCCGCGAGCGAAGCAGAAACACGCGTGCCCAGCGTCACCGATCAGGGCCGCTTGGCATAGCCGAGCGGCTGCAGCACCTCGGAGATCTCGCCGAGGATGGCGGGATCGTCGATGGTGGCAGGCATGCGATAGTCCTGCGCGTCGGCGATTTTCTGCATGGTGCCACGCAGTATCTTGCCCGAACGCGTCTTCGGCAACCGTTTCACCACGGCGGCCTGCTTGAAGGCAGCCACCGGCCCGATTCGGTCACGCACCAGTTGCACCAGCTCGCGCAGGATCTGGTCCTCCGGCTTGGTCACGCCGGCCTTGAGCACCACGAAGCCGAGCGGCACCTGGCCTTTCAGCTGGTCGGCCACACCCACCACGGCACATTCGGCGACATCGGGGTGCGAGGACAGCACTTCCTCCATGCCACCGGTAGACAGGCGGTGTCCGGCGACGTTGATGATGTCGTCAGTGCGGCTCATGATGAAAATATAGCCATCCTCATCGATGAAGCCGGCATCGCCGGTGTTGTAGTAACCGGGAAACCGCGCGAGGTAGCTTTTCTTGTAGCCCTCGTCGTTCTGCCACAGTGTCGGCAGGCAACCTGGCGGCATCGGCAGCTTGATAACGATATTGCCGATATCACCAGCCTTGACCGGATGGCCGTCGTCATCCAGCACCTGAACATCGTAGCCCGGCACGATGCGCGTCGGCGAACCATGCTTCACCGGCAGAACCTCGATACCCATGCAGTTGGATGCTACCGGCCAGCCTGTCTCGGTCTGCCACCAGTGATCGATCACCGGCTTGTGCAGATTGTCCTCTGCCCATTTCACCGTATCGGGGTCAGCGCGTTCGCCAGCCAGGAACAGGGTGCGGAAGTGGCTGAGATCATACTTCTTCAGCAGCTCGGCTTTTGGATCTTCCTTCTTGATTGCACGGAAGGCCGTCGGCGCCGTGAACAGCGCCACCACCTTATGCTGCTCGATCACGCGCCAGTAGGCGCCGGCATCCGGCGTGCCGACCGGCTTGCCTTCGTAGAGCAGCGTGGTGCAGCCATAGAGCAGCGGCGCGTAAACGATGTAGGAATGCCCGACCACCCAGCCGACATCCGAGGCGGCCCAGAAAACCTCGCCGGGATTGATGCCGTAAATATTTTTCATCGACCAGTGCAGTGCCACCATATGGCCGCCATTCTGGCGCACGACACCCTTGGGAATACCGGTGGTGCCAGACGTATAGAGCACATAGAGCGGATCTGTGGCCTGCACCGGGACGCAATCGGCCGGCTGCGCTTTGGCGATTTCGGCATCGAAATCGAAGTCGCGGCCCGCCGTCATCGGCCCGGCATATATCGGCCGCTGGAACACCAGGCAGGCGGCTGGTTTATGCGCGGCCATATCGATGGCCTGATCGAGCAACGGCTTGTATTCGACCACGCGGCCAGCTTCCAGGCCGCAGGAGCTGGCAATCATTAACTTCGGCTTGGCATCGTCGATGCGGGTGGCCAGTTCACGCGGCGCAAAGCCGCCAAACACCACGGAATGCACCGCGCCGATCCGGGCGCAGGCCAGCATGGCCATCGCCGCTTCAGGCGTCATCGCCATGTAGATGATGACGCGATCGCCCTTCTGCACGCCATGCGCCTGCAGCACACCGGCCAGTTTGGCCACCTTGTCGCGCAGTTCCAGCGTGGTGAAGCGGCGGATCGTATTGGTGACCGGTGAATCGTAGATCAGGGCGATGCGCTCGCCATGGCCGTCCTCGATATGGCGATCAAGCGCGTTGTAGCAGGTGTTGCATTCAGCGCCGGCAAACCAGCGGTAAAACGGCGGATTGGATGCATCCAGCACGCGGTCCCAGGGCTTGGACCAGCGCAGGGCCTTTGCTGCCTCGGCCCAGAAACCCTCAGGGTCAGCTTTTGCTGCTGCGTAAACCTGTTCGTAGCGGCCAGACATCCGCCCCTCCCTGCTTTTGTTCTTTGCACGATCTATAGCAGATCGTGCCCATCGCAGGCCATGGGGGCAGGGTTAAGACCCTCGTCTAAGTCGGACGGTCCGGTAGCGAGGCGCTATTCTGCCGTCGGCTTATTCGGCAGCCTGCGCAGCACGGCTGCCGCCGACCAGCTCGGCCTTGGCGCTATCGTATTCGCGTTTCAGGCGGGCGACCAGATCGGCAACGCTGGGCACATCCTCGATCAGGCCGACGCCCTGGCCCGCACCCCAGATGTCACGCCAGGCCTTCGACTTGGAGCTGCCGCCGGAACCGAAGCTCATGGTGCTCTTGTCGGCTTCCGGCAGGTTATCGGGGTCCATGCCGGCGGCGATGATGCTTTTTTTCAGGTAATTGCCATGCACGCCGGTGAACAGCGAGGAATAGACAATGTCGCCGGCCGCCGAGTCGATCAGCATCTGCTTGTAGCCCGGCACCGCATTGGCTTCCTGGGTGGCGATGAAGCGCGTGCCCATATAGGCGAAATCGGCACCCATCGCCTGCGCGGCCAGGATATGGCGGCCATGGGCGATCGAGCCCGACAGCGCCAGCGGACCGTCGAAGAACTGCCGCACTTCCGAAACCAGCGCAAACGGGCTGAGCGTACCGGCATGACCGCCGGCACCGGCGCAAACCAGAATCAGGCCGTCGACACCGGCCTCCAGCGCCTTCTTGGCATGGCGGATATTGATCACGTCATGCAGCACGATGCCGCCATAGGAGTGAATGGCGTCCACCACTTCGTTCGGCGCGCGCAGGCTGGTGATGACAATCGGCACCTTGTATTTGACGCACATCTCGACGTCATGCTGCAGCCGGTCGTTCGACTGGTGCACGATCTGGTTGACGGCAAACGGCGCCACCGGTTTGTCCGGATGCCGGGCGCGATATTCGTCCAGTTCGGTGGTGATGCGCTGCAGCCACTGTTCCAGCACTTCCGCCGGCCGTGCATTCAGCGCCGGGAAGGAACCGACGATGCCAGCCTTGCACTGGGCGATCACCAGTTCGGGACCGGACACAATGAACATCGGCGAGCCGATGACCGGCAGCGAAAGACGGCCCTGAACGACGGCAGGTAGGGTCATGGGTTTCCTCCAAGGAAATTCGTTGGCTGGATGATCGGGCAGGCCCGCGGTGCCGTCAATCCGGTCAAGTGCGAATCCCTCACATTGACGTTACGGCAGTCATCCATCCGGCTACGCCAGCCGTACAAGCTGACAAACGGCAAAGGTACAAATGCTTACAGCCCTGATCCTTCTTGGTGTCGCCCTGTTCGGCCTGGGGGCCACCAGCGAACACCTGACGGCACAGGCAGAACAGGATTTCCCCCCAACCGGCCGGCTGATCGAGGCCGGTGGCATCCGCCAGCACATCATCGAGCGCGGTGAAGGTGCGCCGCTGGTGATGATCCACGGTGCCTATGGCTTTGCCGAGGATTTCGCCATCAGCCTGATGCCGCAGACGCAGCAGCATTACCGCTCGATTGCGATCGATCGTCCAGGCCATGGCTATACCGAACAGGGCAATCCCGATTATGCCGCTACGCCCGATGGCCAGGCGCGCTATCTTCACGCCGCGCTGAACACGCTCGGCGTGAAAAAGCCGATTCTGCTCGGCTTCTCCTATGGCGGCGCGGTTGCGCTGAGCTATGCGCTGCAATACCCCGATGCGGTTGCGGCACTCGTGCTGGTCAGTCCAGCCTCGCATCCCTGGCGACAGACGGCCGCCCTGCCCTTCGGCATTGCCGATGCGCCATTGATCGGCCCGGTGCTGAAACACACCATCGTCGCACCGGTCGGCGCCATGCTGAAGGAAAGCGCAGTGGACTCGGTATTCGCACCCGAGCCGGTACCGGGTGCATTCCGCAAAACACCAGTGGCCCTGAGCCTGCGGCCGGCTGATTTTGCCGCCACGGCGCGCGAAGTGCGCGCGCTGGATGATTTCCTGCGCGGGCAGGCCCCGCACTATTCCGGTCTGCGGTTGCCCGTGGTGATTGTCGTCAACGATGCCGACCGTTCGGTGTCATCGTTTATCCACGGTCGCCCGCTGGCAGCCGCGATCCCCGGGGCTGAACTGGTGGTGACCAATGGCGGCGGGCACCCGTTGCATTTCTCACGCCCGGCCGCCGTTCTGGCCGCCATCGACCTGGCAGCGACCAAAGCCGGTTATCAGTCGGCCACCCGCAGGAAATAGCCGGAATTCTCGGCGGCGCCGGGCCGCGACCGGTCGATACGAATCACTTTGAGGCGATCATCGGGTTCCATCTCGAAACGGAAGGTGATGTTGCCCGGTCGCTCATAGGCTTCCCCTGCCGGTACCAGATCCATCGCGCTGGATTCCGGTTTGTCACCGTTGATACCCTTGCCGAGCAAGTATTCGGCCCGCAATCCGCCCGCCCGCGATGCAATCGCCATGGCAGCAAAGCGACCCGATTTCCAGGTACCCTGCCAAAGACCGGTGAAGGGCGTGTCTGCCGCCGGCACAGCCTTCGGCAGTTTGATACCGAAGACTGCAGCACTGGCATGACCAGTTTCGGTGCAGCTCGGCTGTCGCCCGGTTTCGAAGAAATGGTCCAGGCAAGGGCCATAACGGCGCGCGAATTCCCAGCCCAGCCCGCCAAAATGCGACTGCATGTTGGCATAGGCTGGCTGGTCGATGATGAAATTCGGCACGCCCAACTCGGTCAGCCGCCTGGCAGCATAGGGCCCGCGCACATGCGGTTGCTTGGTTTCATACCAGTCATCACCGGTGAAAAATCCGGCAGCCACCCGGATGCCAGTGTCCTTGTAGGGCTCCCAGAGCGTGCGGATATAGAAATCGTTCTGGCGCCAGTCACTGGAACGGCCGTAATCGCCAAAGCCGGCCGGAGCCAGTGGCAGGATACCGAGGATATCGGCCTTGTAGCTGCCGGTCTGGATCGAAGCGAAAGCACCGCGCGACTGCCCGAACAGCAAGATGCGGCGATACCCCATCGCCCTGGCGCGCTCGATGCTATGCAGCATCACCACCGGCACCTGGCCGCCAATCACGTTGGTATGGCGCCGTAGATTGTAGGCGTCCCAGCCCGCCTCGGCGAAATACTGCACAATCGGCGGTACCTTCTCGAGCGCCATCTTGCTGGAGTCGTAGCCGCCATTCCAGATCACCAGGCCGCGCGCCTTGTCGGGCCCACGCGGATGATCCTTCGGCGCATGGTCGCCGGGAAACACTGCCGGTTCGAACCAGTAATGCGTGCCTTCGACGAAACTCTGCGCAAAGGTCGTTGCTGTCAGCAGCATGAATGCCGCAATACCAACCGCAATCGCTCCCGCCAGACGCATGCCCTGCCCGCCCTGCTTTGCCGGATCAGCTTAGGCGATTCTACGCGCGCAGGTACAGATGGGTTGTCGGCTTGACCACCGCCAGCAGGGCCAGCAGGTCCGGCAGTGCCAAAGCGACACAGCCTTCTGTGCCACTGTAATCGGGCCGCGCGACATGCAGGAATATGGCGCTGCCCAGGCCCGGCACCGGCGGGTCATCATTATGCCCCATCACGGCAATCACGTCGTAGACATGATCCTCGCGCCAGAGTTTTTCATGACTCGCGGCATAGGGCAGCGTGACAAACCGATTATAGGCCGGATCGGCAGGGTCGTCGCACCAGCCGTCCTGCCGGGTCAGTGCCTGCAGCGGCAGGCGGGTCTCGGGTGGCGCCAGGCGATCAGCCCGATAAAACACCTGGCGGATCGGGTAGCGGCCGAGCGGTGTCGCACCATCGCCCTCGCGCTTGTCGGCCTCTGGCCGCACACCGCCCTTGCCCAGCGCACAACGAAAGCGCAGACCGCCGAATTGCAGGATACCGTCAGGGGTGACGAGAATGTCGCTCATGCCGCGATCAAGCGGTATTCAGAGCAACGATGCAAGAGGCTGCAGCCTTGGCTTATTGAACGATGCCGGCACGGCGGTTCTTCTGGTCCTGCATCTCGAAATACTTCTGATAGGCTTCGCTGGCACGGTTCGCCCATTCGGCCTGTGGATCGCTGCTCTGCTGGATCTGGGCGGCGGTTGCGGCAGTGGCGGCCTGCGGCGAGGCCGCATAGGACGCACCGCGGGTGATGCCAAATTTCGAGGCGCCATTCTGTTGCGTCACCGGCGAAGTGCCGACAGCGCGGCTCGGTGCCGGCGCACCGCTGCCCACCGTCGGGAAGGCCGGGAACCAGGTGCGGCCATCAGCCGTGCGGATGGCATTGTCAGGCATGGGGCCGGCATTCGAGTTGGCAGCCGCAGTGTTGGTCTGCATCGGCCCGGCATTGCGCGACTGGGACGGCTGCTGCAGCAGCACCTGATTGGCTGTGGCGGTATTTGCGGCGGTGGACTGCGCATTCGCCTGCTGGGTCGCCGCAGTCTGCTTGAGGGCCTGGAACAGATCGGCGGGCAATTCCACCGGTCCGTTCGGCCGCGGCGCCGACTGGCCTGCAGCATTATCTGCCAACTTGCGGCCACGCCCATCATCGGCCGTCACGCCAAGCTTGAGATCCTGGGCGGGCAATGCCCCGGTCACTCCCTGTGCCTGTGCGGCCTGCAACTGTGCACCCTGCGCCTGCAACCCCGCCAATTCGCCCTGCGTCATGCCATTGGGCGGCTGCGTTGCATCTGCCAGTGCCGTTGCCAGCACATCCTGGTTGCCCGGCCCGATATTGATACCCAGCGCGGCCAGGGCATGTTCACCCGGATCCTTGCCGGTGGTCTCTTCAACCATGCCGCTGACCATCGAGACGGCCAGACCGATCGGACCGCCGAACAGGCCACCACCGATAATGCGCGCGCCGGCATCGATCTTGTCGCCGGTGATGGCGCGATAAACGGTCGAAACGACTGGGATATGCTGCAGCGGATTGATGATGTCGAGCAGGTCCCCGAAGGTGAATCCGTCCTTGCCAAACAACGGACGGCTGTCTTTGGCCTCGGTGGTGCTGTTTTCGCTGCTGACCTGAGACGCCGCGGTCGGCACTGCACCCAGAACTTCCATATCCTGGCCCGACGCACCCTGCGCAAACCGATCCCGCGCCGGGGGCCTAAAGGCCGTCGGCTGGGGCACCGGGGGGGTGCTGTAGGCGGTTGCAGGGATCGGGCTTGGCATCATGGTCCTTCCTCGGACCCAAGATTTGCAAGCCGCGGGCCAAGATTCAGCCGAGAGAATTCATATAGTTAACGGCTAAATCGACGTAGCCCGGCAATTCCTGCCGGGCGTCAGAGGTAATGGCCGGAGCGTTTGCGCTTGGCGGCCAGATAGGCCTCGTTATGGGCATTGGAGGGAAATTTGTGGGGCACCCGCTCGGCCACGTCGATCCCGCAGGCGGCCAGGCCCGTCACTTTTTCCGGGTTATTGGTCAGCAGCCGCACCCGGTTGAAGCCAAGCCGCTGCAGCATGCGGGCAGCCGGCAGGAACCAGCGCTCGTCGGCATCGAAGCCAAGCCGCTGATTGGCATCCACTGTATCGAAACCCTGGTCCTGCAGCTGGTAGGCGCGCAGCTTGTTCACCAGGCCGATGCCGCGGCCCTCCTGGGCCAGGTACAACAGCACGCCGCCGCCGGCCGCGCTGATGGTGCGGATGGCGCCACGCAGCTGCTCGCCGCAATCGCAACGCAGGCTGCCCAGCAGGTCGCCGGTGAAGCATTCCGAATGCAGCCGCGTCAGCACAGGTGAGGAAGGATCAGGCGCCCCGATCACCAGGGCAAAATGCTCCTGCCGGCCATCGGCCGGGCGGAAGGCGAAGAGCTGGGCATCCTCGGCATCCATCACCGGCAGGCGCGCCTGGCTGACCGGGACCAGGGTTTCCGCTGCAGCCATGTCGTAACCTGCCACAGCCTCGGCCGGCAGGCTGTGAATATCGGCAGGCGGCACGGCATCGGCGGGCAATGCGATATGAACAGCGGCCGGCAGCAAATAGGCGGTCTTGGCCAGTTTCACCGCCAGACGCGCGGTTTCCGGCGCCGCCGCCTTGAGCCGCGTGAACGGGCCACGCAGCGGCGCCGCCAGATCACGGCTGGCATCGGCCAGATCGCGGATGAGGGAAGCCTGTTCCTCTGGTGCAGCCGGCAGGTCACGCAAGGGTAACAGAAGCATGTCATGCCCGGTGGGGCCGATATGCAGCACGGCGGCGCGCGAGGCAGGCAGCACCAGGGCCGCTGTATTGTCCCACTGCCGCAGTTCGGCCAGAGTCGGTTCGGTCAGGGTTTCGGCGGCCAGCACGATGGCGCGCTCGCCCAGGCTGCCGGTCAGCAGCACCGGACGCCCACGACGCAGTTCGTGGCCGGCGCGATCGACGGCAATGGTGGCAGCGGAAGGGGAAAGAGCAGTCATGACCGATCCGATGTACGACTCTGGCGGCAGCCGGGCAAGCCACCGGACCAAGGATGAGCCCCGGGGTGATGCCGGTTACACCGATCCACTGCCGCCGGGAAATGCCGAATTCGCCCCCTGGGTCGCCCCCAGCCTGCAGGCCCGCCTGATCGCCCGCGGCCTGCGCCGTTTGATCAAGCCACGCCGCGTCAACCGCATGGATGTGCCGCTGATCCGTGCGCTGATGGGGGCACTGACCCGCAGCCGCCCCCTGCCCGGCATCACGGTGGAGCGGGTCAAAAATCCCGTGCATGGCGAATGGCTGCGACCACGGCAGGCCCGGCGTGGCCGTGCGCTGCTTTATCTGCATGGTGGTGGCTACATCGCCGGCAATCCGCGCACCCATCGGGCCATCACTGCGCGCCTGGCCCATCGGCTGGGGGTTGCCGTCTTCGCCCTGGATTACCGCCTGGCACCCGAGCATCCCTATCCCGCAGCACTGGACGATGCTCTGGCCGCCTGGCGCTGGCTGTTGGCCGAGGGCTGGCGGGCCGACCGTCTGTGGCTGGCCGGAGACTCGGCCGGCGGCGGCCTGGCCCTGGCGTTGATGCAGGCCTGCAAGCAGCAGGGCCTGCCGCTGCCGGCCGCGGCGACACTGTTTTCACCCTGGACCGACCTGACCTGCAGCAGCCCCGCAATCACCGAGAATGCCGCGCGCTGCGCCTGGTTCACCGCCGATCACCTGCAGTTTGCCGCCGGGCTCTATGCCGGGAGCCATGATCGCGCGGAGCCGCTTCTCTCGCCACTCTATGGCGATCTGGCTGGCCTGCCGCCCCTGCAGCTGCATGTCAGCGATAGCGAGTTGCTGCGTGACGACTCCCTGCAACTGGCGGTGAAGGCCCAGGCGGCTGGCACACCGGTGCGCCTGCGGATGTGGCACGGCTTGCCACATGCCTGGCCGAACTTTGCCGGCCTGATGCCCGAAGGCGATGCCTGCCTGGAGGATGCCGCCAGCGCCCTGCTCGCTCTCTCCGTGTCATGACGAGTCGCCGCTTGAGCCCGGGGCCATAGCAAGGCAGACTCAAGGCTGTAGCCGCGCAGCCGCGGCAGGACCGGGGAGACCTGCTTGCAGGAAAAGGAACTGCGCCTCGCGCTGGTATGTTTCGGCGGCGTCTCGCTCGCCATCTACATGCATGGCGTGACCAAGGAAATTCTCAAGCTGGTGCGCGCCTCGCGGGCCTATCACGCATTGCCCAAGGGCGCGGCGCGGGAAACCGCCAGCTTCGCCGATCATGTGCATCCCAGCGATACCGAGTATGACAGCGAGCATGCCTATTTCGAGCTGCTGCAGGAAATCGGCAAGCATGTCGATTTGCGCGTTGTCGTCGATGTGATCGCCGGCGCCTCGGCCGGCGGCATCAATGGCCTGATCCTCGGTCGCGCGCTGGCACATGACCTGCGCATCGACCATTTCCGCAACCTGTGGCTCCGCGAAGCCGATGTCGAACGCCTGCTCGATACCGAGAAACGTGCGAGCCAGTGGAGCAAGGCCTACATGCGGCCCTTGCTATGGCTGGCGGCGCGCTCGCGTTTCGGCCGTCTGCTGCTTGGCGATACCGAAATCTTCAACAAGATTTCCCTGTTCACCCGCTCCCGCTGGTTCCAGCCGCCTTTCGACGGCACGCATCTGCTACGCCAGCTGATGGCTGGCCTGGAGGCCATGGGCGATCCGGCGAAACCCGGCGACTCGCTGATGCCGACCAATCTGGCACTCGACCTGCTGGTGACACTGACCGATTTCTACGGCTTCCTGCAGCATATCCCGATCCACGATCCGCCCTATGTGCGCGACCGCGAACATCGCCACACCTTGCGCTTCGGCTACCGCCGCTGGCCGAGCGGCGAAGAACAGTCCGATTTCACTCGCGCCGATGCACCGGCGCTGGCCTTTGCCGGCCGCGCCACCTCGGCATTCCCCGGTGCCTTTCCGCCGGCACAGATCGGCGAGGTCGACCGGCTGCTGGCCGAACAGGGCCGGCAATGGGAGAATCGTACCGCCTTCATCGCGCGCAATTTTGCAGATTATCTGCGCGCCGATCTCGACCCTGAGCTGACCTCCTTCGTCGATGGTGGCGTGCTGGCCAACAAGCCGTTTGCGGCGGCGATGAAGGCGATCCGTGGCCGCCCGGCCTATCGCGAGGTCGATCGCCGCCTGGTTTACATCGATCCGCAACCGTTACGCCCCGCGCCGCCACCGACCGGCCGCATCCCCGGCTTCTTCCGTGTGTTGAAAGGGTCACTCAGCGATATCCCGCGCAATGAGCCGATTGCCGATGAACTGATCGGCGTCAGCCGTTTCAATGAACGCGTGCGCCATCTGCGTGGCGTGATCGAGGCGACGCAGCCGCAGATCGCGGAACTGGTGGAAGAAAGCGCGCCGCAGCATCTGGATACGCCGCTCAGCGAGATGGAAATCCGACTCTGGCGCATGCAGGTGAGCGAGCGCGCCGTGCGCGAAGCCGGATTTGCCTATGAAGGCTATGTGCGCCTCAAGCTGGGCGCCGTGCTGGACTTTGTCACGCGCCTGGTCTGCGATGCCTGTGACTATGGCGAGCGCTCGACCGAGGCGCAGTGGACGCGACAGGCCCTGCTGCACTGGGCCGAGGACCGTGGCGTCTGCTATACCGTCAAGCAGTTCGAGCGCGCCAAACCCGGGGCCGGTATCGATGCCCTACCCCGCTGGGTCCGCTTCCTGTTGCGTTTCGATGTCGCCTTCCGACAGCGTCGCGTGCGCTTCCTGGTGCAGCAACTCAATCAGCTCTATGGCAAGCTGGCCGATGCGGACCACCGCGGCCTGAAAGCCGAGCAGCTCGACAAGCTGAAGCGCGCACTCTACGAGGCGCAGGAAACCCTGCGCCACCTCAGCGGCGCCGATTGCCTGTCGGTCGCAACGGTCGACAGTGTCAAGGCATTGTTCTTCCGTCGCGTCGCGCTGCAGCAGGCCGATCATATGGCACAGGACGCGAAAGCTTTCGCGCGCGCCAATCTGGTTGCCATCGATACCGCCATCGACGCCATGGCCAATGATATCGATCTGAACCGCCGCACCGACCAGCTGGACGGATTGTTTGCCGATTTGCAGCCGCAGGACTGGAGCAGCAAGGCCAGGCGTGATCTCCTGGTCAGCTATATCGGCTTTCCGTTCTGGGACGTGCTCACCTTCACCATCACCAACTGGCGCGACCTCGGCGAGTTCAACGAAATCCGCATCGACCGCATCAGCCCGGAAGATGCCGTGGCCATCCGGCGCGGCAGCACGTTAAAGGGCGTCAATCTCGGGCGCTTTGGCGGTTTCTTCAGCCGCGTGCATCGCGAGAATGACTACCTTTGGGGCCGGCTGCATGCCGCCGATCGCCTGATCGACATTGTCTACGACGCCGCCAGCGGGCCAGGCCAGCAGATCCCGCTCGACCGTATGGCGATCAAACTGAAAGCCTTCCGCATGATCCTTGATCGCGAGGCGGCGAACCTGGCTGTCAGCCAGACGCTGATTGCCGATCTGCGCCTGGAACTGGATGCCATAGCGGCCGGGAAAGCCGCCTGAATCGCCGTTTCCGCGCCTTGTCCGGGCGGCAATTTGGCGTATGCTCGGCGGCCAATTTCAGCCAAGCGACCAATTTCAGCCAAGCGAGCCGTGCCGTGACCCGTTCAATTCCTGCCGTCCTTTTCCTTGCCGCCGCCGTTGCGGTTGCCAGCCCGCTTGCGTTGGCGCAGCCGGCCAAGACCGCCGATGACCCGGTGGTTGCCCGCGTCAACGGCCAGCCGATCCTGCGATCGGCGGTGATGGAGTTTTACAACCAGCTGCCGCCGCAAATGGCGCAGATTCCGATCGAGCAGATCCTGCCTGGCATCATCAACGAGCTGGCGGCCCGCCGGCTGCTCGGCGACGCCGCCGAGAAGGCCAAGCTGGGCGACGATCCGGCCGTCAAGAAGCAGCTGCAGTCCGCCCGCGAACAGGTGCTGCAGCAGGCCTATCTTGACCGCAAGGTGAAGACGGAAGTGACTGAAGCCAAGATGAAGGCCCGTTACGAGGAGCTGATCAAGCAGCAGCCGCCGCAGGAAGAAGTGCATGCGCGCCATATCCTGGTCGCCAGCGAGGCTGATGCGAAAGCCGCACTCGAGGAAGTGAAGAAGGGCGCCGATTTCACCGAAGTATCCAAAAAGCGTTCGACCGGCCCGACCGCCGCCACCGGCGGCGATCTCGGGTTCTTCACCAAGGACAAGATGGTGCCGGAATTCGCCGAAGCCGCCTTCAAGCTCCAGCCCGGCCAGGTTACCGACGCACCGGTGAAGAGCCAGTTCGGCTGGCATGTGATCAAGGTGGAAGCCCGCCGCAAGTCGGACCCGCCGAAGTTCGAGGATGTGCGCGGTCAGGTCTATGACATGATGGCCGGCGAAACTGTGGAGAAGCTGGTCGCCGATCTACGCAAGACCGCCAAGATCGAACAACTCGACTGGCAGCAGCCGGGCGGCAGCAAGCTGCCGACCATCGCGCCCGCTGAGCCGAAGAAAAAGTAATACCGCCAAGTCCCAGGAGCATACCGATGGCCGCGCATCCGGTTTCACCGCTGGCACCGTCCACCTATCCCGAACTGCCGGTCGTGGCCGGAGCACGCTTTGCCACCGCCCTGTCCGGCATGCGCTACAAAGGCCGCGAAGATCTGCTGCTGATCGAATTCGCGCCCGGCACAACAGTGGCCGGCCTGTTCACGCGCTCCTCCATGCCCGGTGCGCCGGTGGAATGGTGCCGCAAGGTGCTGCCCAACGGTGCGGCCCGCGCGCTGGTGGTGAATGCCGGCATCGCCAATGTGTTCACCGGCAAGGCCGGTGCCCAGGCGGTGAAAGCCACCGCCGATGGTGCCGCCAAGACGCTCGGCTGCAAGGCCAATGAGGTCTATCTGGCATCGACCGGCGTAATCGGCCAGATCCTGCCGGCCGAGAAGATCGTGGCCCAGATGCCCAAACTGAAAGCCGGGCTGAAGGCCGAGGGCTGGATGGCCGCTGCCAAGGCGATCATGACCACCGACACCTTCCCCAAGCTGGCCGGCGCCACCTGCAAGATCGACGGCAAGACCGTGACGATCAACGGCTTCTGCAAGGGCTCAGGCATGATCGCGCCGGATATGGCGACCATGCTGGCCTTCATCGTCACGGATGCAAAGTTGCCCGCCGATACGCTGCAGGCACTGCTGAAGGCGGCCAACAACCAGAGCTTCAACTGCCTGACGGTGGATGGTGATACCTCGACCTCAGACAGTGTATTGCTGTTCGCCACCGGCAAGGCCGGCAATGCCCTGCATGCCAAGGCATCCGACAAGCGGCTGGCCGACTTTCGCCGCGCATTGACTGCCGTGATGAGCGACCTCGCCCAGCAGATCGCCCGCGATGGCGAAGGTGCCCAGAAGCTGGTGACCATCGACGTTACTGGCGCCAAGAGCGACACCTCCGCGCGCATCATCGCCCGTGCGATTGCCAATTCGCCACTGGTGAAGACGGCGATTGCCGGCGCCGATGCCAACTGGGGCCGCATCATCGCGGCGGTCGGCAAATCAGCCGAACCAGCCAATCGCGACAAACTGGTGATCAAGCTTGGCGGCAAGCCAGTGACCAAGAACGGCATGGTGCGGCCTGATCACGACGATGCGGCCGCGACCAAGCATTTCAAGAGCCGCGATGTGCGCATCGAGGTGGATGTGGCAGTCGGCAAAGGCACGGCACGGGTCTGGACCTGCGACCTGACGCACGGCTATATCGATATCAATGCCGACTATCGCAGCTGACGACCCGCTCTGCCCCGGCGACGCCTCGGCCCTGCTCGCGCCCAAGCCAGTCGTTCTGGTGGTTGCTGTCGCCCTGGTGGATACCGACGGCCGCGTGTTGCTGACCCAGCGGCCACCGGGCAAAAAGCTTGCCGGCATGTGGGAGTTTCCCGGTGGCAAAGTTGAAAAAAACGAAACCCCGGAAGCCGCATTGATCCGC
The DNA here is from genome assembly GCF_943372915.1 of Ferrovibrio terrae. GTDB lineage: Bacteria > Pseudomonadota > Alphaproteobacteria > Ferrovibrionales > Ferrovibrionaceae > Ferrovibrio > Ferrovibrio terrae_A. The sequence continues at coordinate 38,295 of NZ_CALSAN010000007.1, forward strand.
GAGCTGCATGAAGAACTGCATCTGGATATCAGTGCGGCCTGCCTGGCGCCTTTTGCCTTCGCCAGCCATGCCTATGACGACTTCCACCTGCTGATGCCGCTCTATGTCTGCCGCCGCTGGGCCGGCCAGCCACAGCCGCGCGAAGGCCAGGCGATGAAATGGGCGCGGCCGATCAAGATGGCCGAACTGCCGATGCCGCCGGCCGACGTGCCGCTGGTGGCGATGCTGCGCGACCTGCTCGGCTAGCCGGATATCCTTTCCAGAACTTCGGGCTTGTATTGGGCTGCGAATTCTTCCGACGGCGCAATCGGCTTGATCACATCCACCAGCACACCGCTGGGGTCGGCGACAATGAAATGGCGCTGGCCGAAGACCTCGTCGCGCAGCGACAGGCGGATATTCAAGCCCGCTCCCTGCGCCTTTTCATAGGCCGCATCTACATCCTCGACCTCGAAGTTGATCAGCATGCCCTGGGCCGGCTTGCGGTATCCTTCGGGAATCGTCGGATGGCTGTGGTCGAGTATGGCAAGATGGACGCGCGAATCGCTCCGGCTGGTCAGATGGACATACCAGTCGCTCTCGAAGGCCGGGGCAAAGTCGAAATGGGTTTCATAAAACGCCCGGGTCTCGGCCAGGACGGCAGTGCAGATCACGGGGTAATAGCTGGTGAGTTTCATGGCGGCCTCCTGGACGGACGAACGGGTGATGGATGAGCAGGCTGGACAACCTGCTGCGGGCCAGATATAAACATACAGGCTGTATGTATGCAAGAAAAACGTCAGACCAAGGCTGAAAAACATGCCGCGACGCGGGCCGCCCTGCTGGCCACTGCGCGCGCCCTGTTTGCCGAAAAGGGCTATGCCGCCACCGGCACCGAAGAGGTGGTGGCGCGGGCAGCCGTGACCCGTGGCGCGCTCTACTACCACTTCACCGACAAACAGGCGCTGTTCAGCGCCGTGGTCGAGCAGGTGGGGCAGGAGGTGCTGGATGAGATTGAAAGAGCCGCCAGCAAGGCTAAATCACCGGTCGATGCACTGGTTAAAGGCACGCAAGCGTTCATGGATGCCTGCCTGCAGCCGGCAGCCCGACAAATTTACCTGATCGACGCGCCATCGGTGATCGGCTGGCAGCGCTGGCGCGAGATCGATGCACGCCATGGCATGGGCTCGTTACGGCAGGGCATCGAGGCGGCATTGGCCGAGTTGCCGCGCAGTCAGCGGCTGCCAGCCGAGGCGCTGACTTATCTGTTGAGCGGTGCGATGAACGAGGCTGTGCTGTGGCTGGCCGAGGCCAAGGACGATGTGGCTGCACGCAAGGCCGCTGACGCGACGCTCAAACGCATCCTGGAACTGCTGTTCACGCCAGAGACCTAGTTGGACTTTGGCGGGCCGCCGACCGGATAGGCCACGGTGCCAAGCGCATCCGACAGACGATGCGTGGCCTGGCCGGGCCGTAATGGCTTCTGCTGGCTGTCATGCGGCGACCAGCCGGTGAGCGTGATCACCTCGAAGGTCGCCGGGATGCGGCCATCGGCACCGGCAAAGCGCTGCTGATACAGCTCCGCCATGCGAAATAACGTCGACCGACGGGTGAAGTGCTTGCGCCGATCATGCACCGCATTGCCCTCGCCCATGCCGCGCAGGTCGCGCATCAGACTGAAGGCATCGGCATAGGTAACCGGAATGACCTCGCTGTCGGCAACCGGCAGAGCAAAACCGGCGCGCTGCAGCAATGCCGCACCATCCAGAGTCTCGGCCATCGGCGAGACCCGTGGGCTGGCACCGCCCTCGACTTCAGCCTCGGCCGCCAGCCAGGACTGCCGCAGTTCGGTCAGCGTCGCCCCACCCAGCATGGCGCCAAGGAACAGGCCATCAGGTTTCAGCGCCCGACGGATCTGGATCAGGGCGCCCGGCAGATCGTTGACCCAGTGCAGATTGAGCAACCCGACCACCAGATCGAATTGCCCCTCGCCAAACGGCAGAAACTCTTCGTCGCCGATCACATGGCAGCCGCCACCCGGTACCGCATCCATGCTCACAAGAGTCTCGATCTGGCCACGGCCAGCCAGATGCGGCTGCAGCCAGGCTGCATTGCAACCTTGAACCAGTGCTCGGGGAAAGCTGCGCCGCACATCGTCCAGGCGGTCGAGCAGGCGTTCGGCCACGGCCGCGCGCAGGAAATCGAAATCGCCGGCGCCCCCCCCTATCAAACGCTGGCGCTGACGCCGCTTGGCGCCGCGGTCGAAGACCTGCATAGTGTCGTTCATTGCTGCATTTTGCCACGGGCCAACGCACCTCGCCATGCCGGTACGGACAAAAATTAAGAAGGCCATCGCCAAGGCGGTCAAAGCGGCAGCATCCCAGCCGGCGCGGCGGACGCAGAAGCGCAAGCCACTCAATCTCGCCTTGCAGGGCGGCGGCACCCATGGCGCCTTCACCTGGGGGGTACTCGACCGGCTGCTGGAAGAAGATTGCTTTGAGATCGAAGGCATCAGTGGCACCTCGGCCGGTGCGATGAATGCCGCCGTCATGGCCTATGGCCTGCATAAGGGCGGCCCGACCATGGCACGTGCCAGCCTGCAGGAGTTCTGGAAGCGGGTGGCCGATGCAGCAGCATTGTCACCCTTCCGGCCGACCATGCTGGATCAATGGTTCAAATTCGGTGGCATCGACTATTCGCCGAGCTACCAGCTGCTGGAAATGAGCACCAAGCTTGCCTCGCCGTACCAGACCAATCCGAACAACAAAAATCCGCTGCGCGGCATCCTGGAAAAGACCATCGACTGCGACAGCCTGCACGATTGCAGCTCGGTCAAGCTGTTCGTCTGCGCCACCGATGTACTGGAAGGCAAGATCAAGGTTTTCCAGAACCGCGATGTTACCATCGATGCCCTGCTCGCCTCCGCCTGCCTGCCGCAGCTGTTCCAGGCCGTGAAAATCGGCAAGAGCTACTACTGGGATGGCGGCTTCATGGGCAACCCGCCGATCTTCCCGATCATCTATAATTGCGACAGCCGCGATGTACTGATCGTGCAGATCAACCCGATGCGGATTCCCAGCGTCCCGAAAACCCCACAATCCATTCTCGACCGCGCCAACACCCTGAGTTTCAACTCCAGCCTGGTGCGCGAGATGCGTGCCATTGCCTTTGTCACCCGGCTGGTTGAATCAGGTTTCGATGATGGCGGCCGGCTCAAGCACATGCTGATCCATACCATCGACGCCGAGGAGCAGCTCGCCGCTTATGGTGCCACCAGCAAATACAATGTCGAATGGGGCTTCCTGCAGAAACTCCATGCGCTGGGCCGGCGCCAGGCCGGCACATTTCTGCGCAAGCATCTCAACGATATCGGCAAGGCGTCCACCACCGATATCGTGGCGAAATTCCTGTAAATTATTCTGCCGCGACCGCCGGCTGGATCACCCGCATCACCGCGCGGGCCCGCTTAGCCACCTTTTGCGGCGTGAAGCCGGGCTTGTAGATCGAACCGCCCAGACCGAAGCCAGCCGCACCCGCTTCCAGCCAGGGATCCATGTTGTCGGCATTGATGCTGCCGACCGGAATCACCGGCATGGTGCTGGGCAACACGGCCCGCAGGCTTTTCAGCACCGCCGGCGAGAAAGCCTCGGCCGGAAACAGCTTGAGCCCATCGGCGCCGGCCTGGATCATGGCAAAAGCTTCCGTCGGTGTGGCAAAGCCGGGGATAGAGATCATGTCGAGCACCTTGGCCTTCTGCACGACATCGCCGCAGGCATGCGGCGACACCACCAGCTGGGCACCTGCCTGGCAGATGCGCTTGACCATCGTGCAGTCGACCACGGTGCCGGCGCCGATCAGCGCCTGATCGCCATAGCGCTTGGCCAGATTCTTGATGCTGGTCAGCGGATCGGGCGAATTCAACGGCACCTCGATGATGCGGATACCGGTCTCGATAAGGGCGGCGCCGATATCCACCACCTCCTCGGGCTTCACGCCACGCAGAATGGCGACCAGCGGGCAGGCCTGCAGCCAGCTTGAAAGTTCCTTCATGGCGTCCTCCTCGCCGTTAGCAACCCCAGGCGATACAGCCCGGTTGCCGCAGCATCTTCCGGCGCCACATCGGCATCCATGCCGAGGAAGGCGAAAGCCTTCCGGTAACGCATCGTCAGCACGCCGGTTCCGACGATGACGACCTTTCCAGCCCAGGCGGTCGCCCGCAACTCATGGCCGATCAGGATACCTGAAAGATAGTGCGTCGCAGCCACCGCGGAAAGCTCATTAAACAGCCTTCGCGTGCGCACACTGAACAGATGGTGCAGCAGGCCGTCCGGCTGGCCGGATAGGGCAAGGCCGGCTTCAAAGGCCGCGGTATCCAGGTCCGGGCCGTTTTCCGCCTGTAACATCGCGGCGATCAGGCCATGGCTGCTCAGCAGGGCGAAAACTTCGCCAGTCATCGCCGTGGCAAAATCGGTGATGCGACCACCGCGGATTTGGACATGCTTGGAATGGGTGCCGGGTAAGCAGATCGTGACATCGCCGGCCAGATCGAGACCGAAAATCTGGGTTTCCTCGCCGCGCATGACATCGGGGATGCCATCCTTATTGCGGCAGGACAGGCCGGGCACGATATGCGCCAGGCGCCCGCCGCCAAGCTCGACCGGACATAGCTTGCCGGACAGGTCCGCCAGGCTGGCCGGACATTCGGCGTAAGGAACCTCGCGCCAGCCCTGCCGGCTGCCCACCATGCCGGACAGCAACACGGTCGCGGCCGGGTCGGCCTGCAGCCAATCGCCAATCTGCTGCTGCAGGACGGCGGCATAGTCGGTCGGCGTCAGGCTGACGATGCCGGAGGCAGCAACACGGCGTTCCAGGACCGTGCCATCGGCCGCCATGCGATAGGCACGAAAGCCGCTGCTGCCCCAGTCTATCCCGATCATGCCAGCTGCTGCTCAGGCCGACAGGCGTCGCCCTGTAGCAGAATCGAAGAGATGCACGCGATCGAGTTGCGGCATCAGATGCATCTTGCCACCGGGATTGAACCCGTGCCGCTCGCTGAAAACACCGCAAATCTGCGCGCCGCTGAGGTCGGCATAGACAAAGGTACTGGCGCCGGTCGGCTCAACCACGCCCACGGTCACCGGCAGCCCCTGGCTATCCGATGGCGACAGATGCTCGGGCCGGATGCCATAGACCACTGCCTGGCCATCCTGGCCGATGATGTTGCCATTGAGCGGCAGATCGATGCCGGCATCGGTGGATACCCAGCTGCGCGCCGCATCGCGGCGCAACGTGCCGCGAATCAGATTGATGGCCGGCGAACCGATGAAGCCGGCGACGAACAGATTGGCGGGGCGGTCATAAAGCTCAAGCGGCGTGCCGATCTGCTCGACGATGCCGTCATGCATCACCACGATGCGGTCCGCCATGGTCATCGCCTCGATCTGGTCATGGGTGACGTAGATCGAGGTGGTTTTCAGCTGCTGATGCAGGGCCTTGATTTCAGTGCGCATCTGCACGCGGAGCTTGGCATCCAGGTTACTGAGCGGTTCGTCAAACAGGAAGACCTGCGGATTGCGCACAATGGCACGCCCCATGGCGACGCGCTGGCGCTGTCCGCCCGACAGCTGTTTGGGATAACGGTCCAGCAGGGCATCGAGACCAAGAATCTCCGAGGCACGCTTGACCCGCTCGCCGATCGTGTCCCGATCGGCTTTGCGCAGCTTCAGCGAAAAGCCCATATTCTCGCGCACCGTCATATGCGGATAGAGCGCATAATTCTGGAACACCATGGCGATATCCCGGTCTTTCGACGGAATTTCGTTCACCACCCGCTCGCCGATGCGAACGATGCCACCCGAGATCTCCTCCAGACCGGCGATCATGCGCAGAAGCGTGGACTTGCCGCAGCCGGACGGGCCAACCAGAACGACGAACTCGCCATCCGGGATCGCAATATCGATGCCGTGGACCACTTCCAGCGCGCCATAGCGTTTGCGCACCGCTTCCACACTCACGCTCGCCATTTCAAACTCCCTGTTACTCTTTTTATTGTCGTCGCAAGAATTACGACTTCACTGCCCCCGCAGTGAGGCCGGACACCATGTAACGCCGGAACACGTAGTAGATCGCCGCCGGCGGCAATGCATAAACCGCACCCGTCGCCATCAGCACATTGAACGGCGCATCGTCGGTGGTGAGAAAATGACCAAGCGCCACGGCCAGGGTGATATCCTTGTCCGCCGACAGCAGCAGGAACGCATAAAGATACTCGTTCCAGGCCAGCAGCAGGGCATAGGTACCAATCGCCACCAGCGACGGCGCCATCAGCGGCAAATAGATCAGGCGGAAAATCTGCAGCGGGCTGGCGCCATCGATGCGAGCGGCTTCGTCCAGTTCATAGGGCAGCTTGTCGGCATATTGCTTCAGCACCCAGATGGCATAAGGCGAAGCGAAGGTCACCATGGTCAGGATCAGCGACCATTGCGTGTTGAGCAGGCCATAGACGCCCATCACCTTGTACATCGGGATCGCCAGGAAGGCCGGCGGGATCAGATAGGTCGCCAGCGCCATATTGGAGACCAAGCGGCCGCCGCGCACCCGCAGACGGCTGATTGCAAAGGTGGCGGTGGAGGCAATGACCAGCGTGATGACACAGACCATCACGGCGACGAAAGCGCTGTTCCACAATTGCTGCCAGAAATGCTCGAGATAGTAGTGACCCTGCTTTACGACGGTCTCGTAATTTTCCAGCGTCGGACGCGATGGCCAGAGCGCGCCGGCAAAGGTCTCCACGCGCGGCGTGATCGACATGACAAACAGATGATAAATCGGGATCAGCGTCCAGACGAAGATGATGACTCCAAGCAACATCAGGCGCGCTTCAACTAGGACTTTACGCAGACTCATGGCTGCTCGCCTTTTCTCATCCGCCGCAGCATGAGCACCAGCAGCGGCAGCATCACCGGCAGCGCCACGACCACGGTGGTGACACCCACCTCGACTTCCGACATGCCGAAGGCATACCGAATGCCCAGCGTGGCGAGCGTCTGTGTCGAATCAGCCGGCCCACCGCCTGTCAGCAGATAGATCGAGTTGAAATCGCCCAGGCTCATGATGGTCGAGAGCAATGTGCAGGTGATGTAGAGATTCCGCATGCTCGGGAAGGTGACATAGAAGAATTTCTGCAGCGGACTGGCGCCATCGACATCGGCGGATTCATAGAGATCCTTCGGGATCGCCAGACGGCCGGCCAGCATGATCAGGGTCCAGAACGGCAGATATTTCCAGATATGCACCAGGGAGATCATCCCCAGTCCACTCCAGCGGTCGAGCAGCCAGTTCGGCCCGTCTTCCAGCGTGAGGCGGAAGATCAGCGAATTGAGCATGCCCCACTCGGCATTGAGCATCCAGCGGAAGGACAGGATGGTGGGAATCGAGGGAATCGCCCAGGGCAGGATGAAGATCACGCTGAGCCAGCGAATCCAGCGCTTCTCATGCACGAAGAAGCCGGACAGCAGCAAGGCCAGGAACAGCTTGATGTTCACCGCCACGCCGAGGAAGACCACAGTGTTGACGATGGTGCGCGTGAAGACCGGATCGGTCCAGAGCCGCACATAGCTTTTGGGATTGGTGCCCAGGATCAGGCCATAGCCGACCGGGTAGATCACCAGGGTGAGGAACAGAACGATATAGGGCACGAGGAAAATGAGACCCCAGATCGCCTCTTGCGAGAGACGACCTGGGGCCTTTTCCCCGGCTTGCACGTCGATAACAGCAACCACGACGATCAGCCGCTACTCAGACTCAGCCTTCGACCAGCTGCTTGATGCGGGCGAACATCTCGTCGACCGCCTGCTCGGGCGAAACCTTGTCCTGGACGACGCGCGACATGGCACGACCCCACACATTCTCCGCATTCACCGTGGTGAACTTGTAGTTATAGACGAACGGGAACGGCACGGTCGGCTGCTTCACGAACTGCTGGTACACATTCTTGCGATGCTGGTCTTCCTGCCAGAAGGGGCGTTCCGCCGCTTCCTTGGTGACCGGGAACCAGCGCCCGAGCGAACCCTCGGTATAGGGGATCAGATTCTCGGGCTGGGCCAGGAAAGCGAGGAATTCCTTGGCACGCTTCTTGTTCGGCGCATCGGCAAAGGCCACCGCCAGCTTGATCGACACCAGATTCGGCAGTGGCTGCCCATCGGGCTTGGCCGGCCAGTTGGTGGTGCGGATCAGGTCATAGTAGTTGGTCTTAGCCTGGTCGCGATCCTTCTGCTCCTTGGCATTCATCATGTCGTCCATGTGCTTGCCGGGCAGCGAGATGGTCGCGTTATGCGTCATCGGGGTTGTCTTGTTGTGGAAGGCAACGTTGTTGTCGACATCCTTCCACGACAGCGAACCGGGCGGGGTGCAGCCCTTGACCACGATATCCGTGTAGTCCTTCAGCGCGGCAACCATGCCCGCCTTGATCTTCGGATCGGTGATCAGCAGCTTGCCGTCCTTGTCGACCGGCATCGCGTTATAGGCATTCACATAGGAAAGGAAGCTGTAGAAGGTATCCGAAGCTTCCACTGACGAGGGGTGGCCGATGCCGTAGACGCGCTTGCCCTTGGCGCGCAGGCCGGGCTGCACCTTGTCACACCAGAAGGACCAGTAGCCCTTCCAGTCCTTCGGGATGTCGGTTTCCTTGAAACCGGCTTCCTCGACCATGTCCTTCCAGTAATTCGCATGCATGGTCTGCTGGTAGATCGGCATGCCGTAATAGGCGCGCTTGCCACCCGGACCCTGCAGGAAAGCCGTATCCAGCACGCCGGCCAGGAACTTGTCCTTGTTCGGCGTGATGACATCCGACAGATCTTCCAGCTTGCCTTCATAGGCCCACTTGCCGGCCGTGCGGAAATCGAAGGTCCAGCCGAAAGCCACGTCCGGCGGGGTCTTGGCTTCCACCGCCGACACGGCCTTGGTGATGATGTCTTCGACACCGAACAGGCTGAGTTCGACGGTCACGCCGGTCTTCTGCTTGAAGCGGTCAATCACCGCATTCAGCGCGACGTCCTCCGCCGGGTAGAAGCCCTTGTTGAACCAGACGGTCAGCTTTTCCTGGGCCTGTGCAGGCATTGCACCGGCCAGAACCGCGCCGCCCAATACCGCGCCGGCGAGAATCCGACCCGCGGTTTTACGCATGGTTGACTTACGCATTTTTATTCCTCCCTGCCTGACCCGTTGTGGGTTTTTCTATCGGTTACCGATGCAACGCGGCATTCTTCGTAGCATCTTATATATCAGTTTAACCAGCGGAACGCGCCCTGCCAAGCCCCCATTGCCGCCTTTCATTCACGGGCGGAACAGGCGTTGCAAAGAGCATTATTCCCTTAGTGGTTATGCCGCGGCACACCAAAGGTTTCGGCAATGCGCTGGTAATCCGTGGCGAAATCCAGACAGCCGCCTGTGGACAACTGACCCACATGCTGGCGTTGCAGTTCCTGCCATGGCGTCTGGTTCACCAGCTTCGGCGGAACCCAGGCCTTGCGGCGGCGCTCCAGCTCATCCTTCGGAATTAAAATGTCGGCACTCCGCTTGTTCAGGTCGATGCGGATCCGGTCGCCGGTCTGCAGCAGCGCCAGGCCGCCGCCAATGGCGGCTTCGGGCGAAGCATTGAGGATGGAGGGGCTGCCCGAGGTGCCGCTCTGGCGGCCATCCCCGATGCAGGGCAACAGATTGATGCCCTGTTTCACCAGCCGATCAGGCGGCAGCATGTTCACCACCTCGGCCGCACCCGGATATCCGATCGGGCCGGTATTGCGGATGACGAGGATGCTGTTCTCGTCGACCGGCAGCTTGGGATCGTTGATCCGCGCGTGGTAATCCTCCGGTCCCTCGAAGACAATGGCTGTGCCCTCGAAGGCATTGGGATCGCCCGGGCGTTCGAGATATTTCTTGCGGAACTCGGCCGATACCACCGAAGTCTTCATCACCGCCGAATCGAACAGCGTCCCGGACAGCACGGCAAAACCGGCCTCCGGCAGCATAGGCTGATTGTAGGGCTTGATCACGTTGCGGTCCTCGCAGACCGCGTCTTTGACGTTCTCGCCCATGGTCTTACCATTCACGGTGAGCGCATCGGCATGCAGCTTGCCGGCTTCCAGCAGTTCACGCATCACCACCGGCACGCCGCCGGCATGATGGAAGCCCTCGCCCAGATATTCGCCGGCCGGCATCAGGTTGACCAGCAGCGGCGTGTCGTAACCGACTTTATCCCAGTCCTTCACATCCAGTTCGACGCCCATATGGCGAGCAATGGCATTCAGATGCGGCGGGCAGTTGGTCGAGGCGCCCAGCGCACTGGCCGCCACGATGGCATTCTCAAACGCCTTGCGGGTCATGATCTGCGACGGCTTGAGGTCTTCATGCACGATCTCGACCGCACGGCGGCCGGTCTCGTAGGCCATCTGGGCACGCTCGCGATACGGCGCCGGAATAGACGCGCAGCCGGGCAGCGACATGCCCAGTGCTTCCGCCATGCTGTTCATCGACAACGCCGTACCCATGGTGTTGCAATGGCCCGGACTGGGCGCAGATGACGCCACCATTTCAAGGAACTGGTCGTAATTGATGCGGCCCGCCGCAAGCTCCTGGCGCGCGAACCAAACGACCGTGCCCGATCCGGCGCGGGTGCCCTTGTACCAGCCATCCAGCATCGGCCCACCCGACAGCACGATCGCCGGGATATCCACGGTGGCAGCCGCCATCAGCATGCCCGGCGTGGTTTTGTCGCAGCCGGTGGTCAGCACCACGCCGTCGAGCGGATAGGAATACAGCAGCTCGGCCAGGGTCAGATACAGCAGATTGCGATCCAGCGCCGCGGTCGGCCGCTTGCCCGTCTCCTGGATCGGATGGGTGGGGAATTCAAACGGAATGCCGCCGGCATCGCGGATCCCTTCGCGCACACGCTTGGCCAGTTCGATATGATGGCGATTGCAGGGCGATAGGTCACTGCCGGACTGGGCGATACCGATGATCGGCTTGCCGCCACGCAGCTCGGCCAGGGTGAGGCCGAAATTCAGATAGCGCTCGAGATATAGCGCGGTCATGCCCGGATCATGCGGGTTGTCGAACCATTCGCGGCTGCGCAGTTTTTTCTTCTCGGTCATATGGGGCTCCCTCGAACCAAATCGAACTTTATGTCGTCTTCACCTGTCGTTCGCGATGCAGGACGAACAATCCGCTCGCAACGATAATTCCAGCACCCAGCAGCATCAGTGGCGTCGGCAGGTCGGCAAAGAACAGCCAGCCCAGCAGGATCGCCCAGAGCAGCGAGGTGTAGGTATAGGGCACCACCACGGCGGCGGGTGCCAGCCGCAGGCCCTGGTTCACGCAGGCATGGGCGCCCGTCGCCACCACGCCGATCAATACAAGATAGCCGATGCCGGAGGCATCGATCGGCGCCCAGCCCCAGGGCAGGGTCAGCAGCCCGGCGGCACCGACGGCCAGCGTGTGATAGACGATCAGCGACAATGCCCCGGTCTGCCGCAGCTGGCGCGTGACGATCATCATCAGCGCATAGGCTGTGGAGCCAGCCAGCGCGATCAGCGCCGGCGCTGTAAACATGCCGCCTTCGGGCTGCAGCACCAGCAGCACGCCGATGAAGCCGACCGCCACGGCCACGCCGCGACGCCAGCCGACCATTTCACCCAGCAAGGGGATTGCCAGCACCGTGACGATCAATGGCGTCGCCTGATAGACCGACATCACATCGGCTAAAGGCAGATAACGGACCGAGAGATAGAAACAGGCGACTTCAGCGACGATCAGCATCAGGCGCACGATCTGCCGGCCCGGCTGGGCCAGCACGAATACCTCGCGCCAGCCGGTCTTGTGTACCAGAGGCAGCAAAACGACCAGCGCCGCCGCTGAGCGGATGAACAGCAGCTGGCCGACTGCCACGCTGGCCACCATCCATTTGCCCAGCGCATCATTGAAGGTGAACAATGCCGTGCCCAGCAGCATGAACAGGATGCCATGCCAGTGACTGGTCTCGGCTGGACTGCCGGCGTTACTCAAGGCACGCTCGGCCATGACTAGCTGCTCCGCCTGTCCCGGCCGCGCGCCTGTTCATGCAGGATGATCTGGTAGTCGCGCGAGGCAGCGCGGATATGGACGCCCAACAGAGTGAGCGCCTTGGTACGCTCCTTGGCGCGCAGCAGCTTGACGATATTCTGATGCTCCGCGAGGGAGTCCTCGACCGTTCGGCTTTTCGAGGTGACGCTGGCGCGCAGGGCCTGGATTTTCATTTCCAGCTGCTGGTGCGCCTGGGTCAGGAAACGGTTGTTCGCCCGAGTCAGAATATGCAGGTGATATTCGGTATCCAGCCTGCGATAGGCCGGGATATCACCATCCGCCACCGCCTTGGCCATGCGCCTTACATTCTGTTCCAGGGCGTCCAACAGCCCGGCCTCGTCATTGGCCAGCGCATCGCGCAGCGCGGCGGCTTCCAGGATGACGCGGTACTGACACATCTCGGCTGCTTCTTCGGGCGCCAGCGAAAAGACAAAACTGCCGCGCTGCGGCTGGATATCGACCAGCCCCTCCAGCTTGAGCTGCAGCAAAGCTTCGCGCACCGGTGTCTTGGAAATGCCGAGCTGGGCCGCCAGAACATTTTCCGACAGCGCCTCTCCCAACATCAATTCGCCATTGGTAATCCGCCCCCGGACATGGTCCTTCACCAGTTCGGTGAGGGACTTCGGGCGCTCCAGCCGTGTGGTGCGGGCTGCGCTCTGTTTTGCCATGACGGACGGACCTTTCCTGCCAGCCCACAGCGTAGCAGCGCCGTCTGGGCCGGTTCAAGCAGGATAGTATCTGATATGCCAGTTGACTTGCCCTGCGGTGCCTCTCGGGTTAGGAAGGATCGACAGGAGGCGCAACCGGAATGGCATTCGACATTCTCTGCCTCGGCGAAGCCATGGTCGAGTTCAACCAGACGGGCGGCGCCGAGAGCGACCAATACTTGCGCGGCTATGGCGGCGACACCTCGAATTGCGCAATTGCTGCAGCGCGGCAAGGTGCCCATGTCGCCTATTGCACCCTGGTCGGTCAGGATCCGTTCGGCGACCTGCTGCTCGAGCTGTGGCAACGCGAACAGGTTGATACCAGCCCGGTCGGTCGCCGTGCTGATGCGCCGACGGCAATTTACTTTGTCACCCATGGCGAGGCCGGCCACACCTTCACCTACTTCCGCAAGGACTCAGCTGCCAGCCGAATGACCCCGGCCGACCTGCCCGGCGACATACTGGAAAGCACCAAGCTGCTGCATGTGTCAGGAATTACCCTGGCGGTCAGCGAGTCCCTGCGCGACACGGCCATGACCGCGATCAATCGCATGCGCAAGGCGGGGCGCAAGGTCTCCTTCGACACCAACCTGCGGCTCAAGCTCTGGCCGCTGGAAACGGCGCGTGCGACGATCCATGCCGCGCTCAAGCTCAGTGATATCGCCCTGCCGAGCCTGGAAGACGCCACCGCGTTGAGTGGCCTCAGCGATCCGTTGGCGATCCTCGATTTCTATCGCAACATGGGCATTCCGCTGGTGGTACTGAAATGCGGTGCCGATGGCGTGCTGGTGGCCAACAGCGAGGGCCGCTGGCGCCTGGTCGGCCATCGCGTGCCGACCGTGGATGCCACGGGCGCCGGGGATTGTTTTGATGGCGCATTTCTTGCCGAACTGGTGCGCGGCGCTAGCCCGCTGGATGCCGTTACTTACGCCAATGCGGCAGCGGCATTGACCACGATCGGCTACGGCGCGGTTGCTCCGATTCCGCGCCGTGCCGCCGTGGAGGCCTTCTTCCAGTCGGTCGGGCGCAATGCGCCCGGACCGCTCTAGGAAACTCAGCCCTTATAGTTCCGCGCCGTCTGGTGCTGCTCACCCAGCCCCTGGATGCCGAGATGGATCTTGTCGCCATCCTTCAGATACAGCGGCGGCTTCTGGCCCATGCCGACACCCGGCGGAGTACCGGTTGAAATGATATCGCCCGGTTGCAGCGACATGAACTGGCTCAGATAACTGATCAGGTAACGCACGCCATAGACCATGGTCTTGGTCGAGCCGTCCTGGAACCGCTTGCCGTTGATGTCGCAGAACATCGAGAGATTCTGCGGATCGGGCACTTCATCAGCGGTTACCAGCCAGGGGCCAATCGGGCCGAAGCTATCGGCGCTCTTGCCCTTGGTCCATTGCCCGTGACGCTCGATCTGGAAGGCACGTTCCGACACGTCATTGATCAGGCAATAGCCGGCAACATGCTTCATGGCATCGGCTTCGCTGACATAGCGCGCCACCGAACCGATCACTACGCCCAGCTCCACTTCCCAATCTGTCTTCTGGGAGTTCTTCGGGATGATCACATCGTCATTCGGCCCGGTGATGGCTGAGGTCGCCTTCATGAAGATGATCGGCTCCGGCGGCACGGTGGCGCCGGTCTCGGCAGCGTGGTCGGAATAGTTCAGGCCAATGCAGATAAACTTGCCGACATGGCCGACGCAGGGGCCGATGCGCGGATTGCCCGAAACCACCGGCAGTGCCATCGGATCGAGCGATTTGAGCTTGGCTAGACCTGATGGGCTGAGTGTCGCACCGGCGATATCGGGCACCACGGTGGACAGATCGCGGATGGCGCCCGAAGCATCGAGCAGGCCAGGCTTTTCCTGGCCCGGCGGGCCGTAACGCAGCAGTTTCATCGTCGTTTCTCCTTGTCAGATCAGATCGACCAGCCGCCATCGATCACGTGGATCGTGCCGGTGGTGAAGGCGGATTCATCAGCCGAGAGATAAACCGCCAGGGCGGCGATTTCCTCAGGTGTGCCGAGCCGGCCAAGCGGCTGGCGCGCAACGAAACCGGCACGCGCCTGCTCGACGCCGCCGGCTGCAGCAGCCTGGCTGGCGATGCGGTCGTCCAGCGATGGCGTCTGGATCGTACCCGGACAGATCGCATTGGCGCGGATGCCATGCTTGATGAAGTCGGCGGCGATTGATTTGGTCAGGCCGATCACGGCCGCCTTGGTGGTGCCATAGACAAAGCGGTTGGGTGCACCCTTCACCGAAGAGCAGGCCGATGACATGTTGACAATGGAGGCGCCCTTGCCGCTGGCGATCATCGCCGGCAGCAGAGCCCGGGTCAGGCGATACATGGCACGCACATTGAGGTCGAAGGAGAAATCCCAGTCCTTTTCCTCGGTCTCCAGGATAGTGCCGTGATGAACGAAACCGGCGCAGTTGAACAGCACATCGACAGCACCAACCTCCTTGGCGAAGGCGGCAATGGCGCCCGTATCCATCACATCCAGCTTGCGGGTGCGGATATTGGGCAGGCTGCCGAGTTCTTTGAGCTTTGGTTCATTCACATCGGTGGCGATGACCGTGGCGCCCTCGCGCGCAAAGGCGATGGCCGAGGCGCGCCCGATGCCTTGTGCCGCCGCCGTTATCACCGCTGTCTTGCCTTCCAAACGCATCATGATCTCCTGTTTACTTTTATGCCACGGCCGGCAGGCAGGCCGGGCCGATCGGTTCGAAACTCTTGTAGGTGAGGATGAATTCCTGATGGCCGAGGCCTTCGGATTTTGTGGCAGCGCCGGCGCCCACCTGTTTGACCAGATCGAAGATTTCGCGGCCCACAGTATCCAGATCGGCCGTGCCTTCCAGAATCCGTCCGGCATTCACATCCATATCTTCGGCCATGCGTGCATAGGTGCGTGGATTGGCGCAAACCTTGATCACCGGTGCCAGAGCTGAACCGACAACGGAACCCCGGCCCGTGGAAAACAGAATGACATGCGAGCCGCAGGCGATCAGCTCGGCGATTTCTGCATTGTCGCTGATATTGGGGAAGCCGAAGCGCACCTCGCCATCGGGAACGACATCGAGAAGATAGAGGCCGCCACGGGGCGGAATATCACCGGGCTTGATGATGCCACTGATCGGCGAAGCCCCACTCTTGGCATAGGCGCCCAGCGATTTTTCCTCGATGGTGGTCAGCCCCCCATCGGCGTTGCCCGGTGCGAAACTGGGGTAGCCGAGGGTTTCGTAATAACGTGCAGCTTTCGCCACGCAGGCCTTGAGTTCCCGCCCCAGCTCCGGCGTGACCGCACGTTCGGCCATCCAGTCTTCCATGCCGATCAACTCGCCGGTCTCCTCGAAGATCGTCGCCGCCTTTTCCTGCACCAGGAAATCGAAAGCGCGGCCCATCGCCGGATTGGCGGTCAGGCCCGATGTGGCATCCGAACCGCCGCAGATGGTGCCGACCACCAGTTCCGACACAGCCATAGGTTCTGTCGGCTGATTGCTGAGCGACTTCAGCTGTGCCTCGACCCAGGCACGGCCCTTCTCGATGGTCGAGCGGGTGCCACCATTCTCCTGGATCGCCAGCAGTTCCACCGGACGGCCGCTATCCTTGATCGTGCGCTCCAACAGCTTCTTGTTGAAGCCCTCGCAACCCAGCGACACCAGCAGCACGGCACCGACATTGGGATGCGTGCACAGGCGCTGCATCATTTTCAAGGCATAGGCATTGGGATAGCAGCCGGGAAAGCCGATCACATGGGCGCCGGCCTCGCGGTAAGGCCAGGCGATTTCCTTCGACACGTGATGCGCGCATTCAACCAGATAGGCGACCGCCACATAATTGCGGATACCCTTACGCCCATCGGCCCGGCGCCAGCCACGCATTGCAGTTTCGCTCATGGCGCAGCCTCCACGGCAACGGTATTCGGCATGTAGTCGCTGGCGACATTGTGGTTATGCACGTATTCGCCCAAGGTAATTGCGGCTGTCGCACGGCCGATCGGCGCGCCGTATTTGACGATCTTCTCGCCAGGCGCGATATCGCGCAGCGCGATCTTGTGCCCAAAGCCTAGCGCGCGCTGCAGCGTTACCAATCGACCGGCCACGGACAGGCTCGTATCGGCAGCGATCTCGGAGCGGGCGACAGCGATATTGTCGCCCGGCGCCAGCACCAGCAGACGCGGATCGGTCTCAGAACTTGCCATAGCGCTTGTAGGCCTCCTGCGGGTCCATACCGGCCATGATGTTGCGACGGACCTCGCCTTCGGTGCCCATCACCTCCTCGGTGCGGGCGATCACAGCGCTGGCCATCGCAGCCGGAATGATGACGATGCCGTCGCGGTCGGCAATCACGTAGTCGCCGGTGCAGACCGTGACGGTGCCGATGGTGATCGGCGCGCCGAAACTGTCGGGCACCCAGCGCGCAACGATGTCAGATGGCGTGTAGAAACTGCACCAGGTGGGAAAGCCGATCTCGTCGATCATCGCGGCATCGCGACAACCGCCATCGACAATGTAGCCGCGCACGCCCTTGAGCTGCAGCGCCGAGGCCGACAGCTCGCCCATCAGCGCCACTTCCTTGTTGTTCGGCTGGCAGATCACCACCTTGCCACCGAGCGCCTTGGACAGCACGCCGGTCCATTCCAGCAGGGTTTCATGGGCCGATTTGGTGCGGTCGATATGACCGCTGACCGTCCAGACCTGCCCGGCCAGGGTGTGTTTGATGTTGAGCGGGCGGATATCGTAAGGCAGCAGGCAGTTGTCGTGACCCTGGGCACGCAGCACATCATGGACGGCGGAGGCGTAGCAGCGGCTCAAACGCTCCGCCAGCGGATCAGCCGGCAGGGTCTCGGACATTTTCACTCCCATCTGATATATCAGTTGCAGGAACTTTAGCCAGATTCCCCGGCCCTGACTAGTCACGGCCTGATGACGGTTGAAGCGCCGGGGTCAGCGGGCGGATAATCGGCCGGCAAAGCTCGGGGACGGCAGGCAACACCGGAAGGACCAAAGCCATGATGAAGAAAATCGCTCTTGCCTTTGCCATCGTCGTCATCGCCATTGCCGGCGCGGCTTATTACTTCGCCTCCAATATCGACAGCGTGATCAAGGCGATGGTCGAGCGTTACGGCTCGGAAGCCACGCAAACCAGCGTGACGTTGAAATCGATCAAACTGTCCTTCAAGGAGGGCAGCGGCGAACTCAACAATCTGGTCGTGAAGAACCCCAAGGGTTTCAGCAGCAACGACGCCATCTCACTGGGCGACATCAAGGTCGTGCTGGATATTGCGACGCTGCAGTCCAACACCATCGTGATCAAGGATGTGACCATCCTGCAGCCGGCGGTGCTGTATGAATATGCTGGCGCCGGCGGCAATCTGGAAGCGATCCAGAAGAATGTGCAGTCCTATGCCGCGAAATTCAGCGGCGGCAAAACCACGCCGGACAAAAGCGCCGGGGCCAGCGGGGATGCTGACAAAGCAGCCAGCAAGCAACCGGAAAAGAAAGTCATCATCGAAAACCTGGTGATTCGTGATGGTAAGATCGCCGCAACCCATCAGGCCTTGCAGGGCCGCACGCTGTCCGCCCCGCTGCCGACCATCCAGTTGAAGGACATCGGCAAGGACAAGGGCGGCGCCACGCCGGCGGAAGTGGCCGAGAAAGTAATCGGCACCATCAGTGCGCAGGCCTCACGCGTTGCCACAGCGGAGTTGCAGAAGCAGGTCGGCACCCTGCTCAAGGAACAGGCCGGCGGGTTGCTCGGCGGTGCCACGGGTGGCGCAACGGGCGGCGCCGCTGGCAGCAGCCCGGCCGACAAGCTGAAGGGCCTGCTTGGCAAGTAAGCCGCCGCAGCCGTCACTCAAACGCATAAGACCCATCGCCAAATCGTATGGCGGCAAGGGTCGTCGCCACCGGATTGCCGGGCTAGCATGCCTGAGCGGCATTTATAGCCAGCTTTCCGATGTTGCCGGCCCTCTTGTGTTGTCTGGTCCATGATCAATCCTGTTTTACGCAATGCCCTGGCCGGTTTCGGCGCCCTGCTGCTCGGCCTTGGCCTCGGCCGGTTCGGCTATACCCCACTGATTCCAGTGCTGATCCAGGAGGGCTGGCTCAGTGCCGGCGCAGCGGCCTATCTCGGCGCGACCAATCTGTTTGGCTATGTCGCCGGCAGCCTGATGGCTGCGACTCTGGCAAGGCTTGTACCGGTACCGCGGCTGACCCGCATCTCGATGGTGGTCTCGGCGGTCAGCCTGATCGCCTGCGCCATGCCCTGGGGCTTTGTCTGGTTCGCGCCCTGGCGGTTCCTCGCCGGCTTTGCCGGCGGACTGCTGATGGTTGGCGCCATCCCTTTGATCTTGTCCCGTGCGCCGCTGGCGCAGCGCGGCCGCAGCAATGGCATCATCTTCACCGGCGTCGGCACCGGGATCATCACGGCCGGCACGCTGGTGCCCGCCCTGGCCGGCTGGGGCCCGGGCCCTGTCTGGATCGGCATGGGCCTGCTGGCCCTGCTCATCGCGGCACTGACCTGGAAACAGTGGGATGGCGATACCGCCCTGCCCGCACCGCCCACAGAAGCTGCGCCCGCAAGGGCTTTCACCCTGCCGGTAGCCCTGCTGCTGGCCGCCTATACGCTGGACTCTGCGGGCTTCGTGCCGCACACCGTATTTCTGGCCGATTATGTCGCCCGCGGGCTGGAGCGGGGCGTGGCCGCCGGTGGGCTCTATTGGGTTCTGTTCGGTGTCGGCGCCATCAGCGGCCCGCTGATGGTTGGCTTTGCGGCCGAATGGTTCGGCTTCTATCGCAGCATCATCGGCGTGCTCACCATCAAGAGCGCTGCGATCGCCATTCCATTGTTTTCGCAGCACCCCGTCGCGCTGGCGATTTCAGCCATCACCGTAGGCGCGATGACTCCCGGCATCTCTGCGCTGGCCTCGGGGCGCGTGGTTGAACTGGTCGGCTTCGGCGCCCATCGCAAGGTCTGGGGTTGGCTGACCGCCGGCTTTGCCGGCGCCTCTGCCGGCGTGGGGTATCTGTTTTCCTTCCTGTTCGACCAGACGCATTCCTACAATCTGCTCTTCGCGCTCGGTGCCGCCGGCGTCTTCATCGCGATGCTGCTCACCATTTTCGCCCGTAAACCAAAGAATCAGGCCTGAATCTCAGCTTGCCGAATTCCACATTCCGGAGCTTGACTTTTATATTAGTAATTACTAAATTAGTGACATCTAATTAATGAAATGAGGATTCGATGCGTAAGGCCGATCTGACACGGCTGAAGGCCAGTGCCGCCGAGGCGAGCCGCTTCCTGCGCGCCCTGGCCAACGAAAAGCGCCTGCTCACACTGTGCCAGCTGATGGGCGAGGAACGCTCGGTCGGCAGCCTCGCCGAGGCTGTCGGTCTCAGCCAGTCGGCCCTGTCACAGCATCTCACGCGCCTGCGCGAAGACGGCTTGGTCGCCACACGCCGCGACAGCCAGACCATCTACTACCGACTCGCCGATCCTCGCATCGAGGCGGTAATCGGCCTGCTCTACGACCAGTTCTGCAAACCAGCCCGCTAATAGCCCGGAGCATTACCATGTCCATCCTGCCCAAAATCACCCCGACCGCCCTGCAGCAGCGCCTGCAGAGCGGAGAGATCGTCCTGATCGATATCCGCGAACCATCGGAATATGCCCGCGAGCATATCCATGGTGCCCGCCTCGTCCCGCTGGCCGCCATCGACAGCCATGACTTCGATACCGAGCGCAACAAGACAGCCGTCTTCACCTGTCGCAGTGGCAACCGTACCGCCATGAATGCCTCCCGCCTGCTGGCGAAGGGCTTTCGCGAGGCTTACGTCCTTGAGGGCGGCCTCGATGCCTGGAAATCGGCCGGCCTGCCGGTGCATTTCAACGCGGAGGCGCCGCTGGACCTGCAGCGCCAGGTGCAGATCACAGCTGGTGGCATGGCTTTGCTCGGCGCCATCCTGGCCTGGCTGGTCTCGCCCTGGTTCATCGCACTCAGCGGCTTTGTCGGCGCCGGCCTGATGATGGCAGGTATGACCGGCTTCTGTGGCATGGCGCGCCTCCTCGCGGCCATGCCCTGGAATCGGAAATTCCTCTCTGCGTAACGGAGCAAACTATGCACCCCCAGGTCCATGCGTTCTTCGATGAGGCGACCTTCACGGTCAGCTATGTGGTGGTCGACCCGGCAACCAAGGTCTGCGCCATCGTCGATTCCGTGCTCGACTATGACCCGGCATCGGGCCGCACGCGCAAAGCCTCGGCGGATGCCATCATTGCCTTCATCCGGCAGCAGGGACTGAAGCTGGACTGGATTCTGGAAACCCATGTTCATGCCGATCACCTTTCGGCCGCGCCATATCTGAAAGAGAAACTGGGCGGCAGGCTCGGTATCGGATCCAACATCACGGTCGTGCAGAATGTTTTCGGCAAGGTCTTCAATGCGGGCACAGACTTCGCACGCGACGGCAGCCAGTTCGACCACCTGTTCAAGGACGGGGAATCCTTTCATATCGGCAATATCGAGGCCAAGGCCATTCATACGCCCGGGCACACTCCTGCCTGCATGACCTATGTGATCGGCGATGCAGGCTTCGTCGGCGATACGTTGTTCATGCCTGACTACGGCACGGCGCGCTGCGACTTCCCCGGTGGCGATGCGCGCCAGCTCTACCGCTCGATCCGCAAGATCTTCGCCCTGCCGCCGCAGACCCGGCTGTTCATGTGCCATGATTACAAGGCGCCGGGTCGCGACGACTATCGCTGGGAAACCACGGTCGCCGCCGAGCGCACCAACAATGTGCATGTCCATGACGGCATTGATGAAGACAGTTTCGTCGATATGCGACGCAAGCGTGACGCCACGCTGGATATGCCGCGCCTGATCCTGCCCTCGGTGCAGGTGAATATGCGCGCCGGACATATGCCGGCCGCCGAAAGCAACGGCATGCGGTATCTGAAAATCCCGGTCGACGCGCTGTAACCCGATGCTTACGCTGACCGCGACACAGGCTGCCTGGGCTGCCGCATCAGGCAGCGCCGTTGGCTTCGCCCTGGCGCTGGTGGGTGGTGGTGGCTCCATCCTCGCCGTGCCGGCCCTGCTGTATCTGGTCGGCATCACCGATACCCATCTGGCAATCGGCACCAGTGCATTGGCTGTGGCAGTGAATGCGTTTGCCAATCTGGCCATGCATGCCCGGCGTCAGGCGGTGAAATGGCGCTGCGCCGGCGTCTATGCCGTCAGCGGTGTATTCGGCGCCGCCATGGGCTCCAGTCTCGGCAAGCTGGTGGATGGCCGCCATCTGCTGTTGCTGTTCGCCGCAGCCATGGTCGCTGTCGGCTTAGCCATGCTGCGGCCCAAAGCTGCGGGCGGCGATCCGGATATACAACTGAATGCCCGTATCCTGCCAAAGCTGGTGATCCTCGGTCTGCTCACCGGCCTGGTCAGCGGATTCTTCGGCATCGGGGGCGGATTTCTGGTGGTACCTGGACTGATGCTCGGCAGCGGCATGCCGATGCTGAACGCGGTGGCAGCGTCGCTGGTATCTGTCGGCAGCTTCGGCCTCACCACGGCAGCGAATTATGCATGGTCCGGACAGGTGCACTGGATCGCCGCCGCGTGGTTTGTCGGCGGCGGGCTGGTCGGTGGCGTGATCGGCCTGCGGATGTCGGCCTTTGCCGCAAGCCGCAAGGGCCTGCTCAACCGCATTTTTGCCGGTTTGATCTTTGCGGTTGCCGCCTATGTCGGCTGGCGCGCGCTCTGATCAGCCGCCATACAGCCAGTCATTGCCGGCATAAGCCTGCTCTTTCGTCCGCCCACCCAACGCCATGTTGCGTAATTCGCGCACCGGACCGGTGGCGTGATAAAAATCGCCATAGACGCGGGCCATCACCTGCACCCGCGCCGTGCGCAGGTAGCGCTCCTGCTGATAGGCCAGAAATGCACGATTAGGATCGCTGATCGACTGCGCCAGCTTGTCGGCCAGGCAGACGGCGTCCTCAATCGCCATGCAGGCACCCTGCGCTAGATACTGCAGCATCGGATGGGCCGCGTCGCCTAACAGCGCGACACGTCCCTTGGTCCAGTTCGCCACCGGCTCGCGATCGCACAACACCCACATGCGCCAGGCCTCGATCTTGCCGAGCAGCTTGTGCACCTGAGGCTGCTGGTTCTGGAACCGCTCGTTCAGCTCGGCCACGTCGCCGAAACTGTTCCAGCCTTCTTCGTAACGATTGGAGTGGAACACCGCGACCAGATTGTAAAGTTCACTGCGGCGCAGCGGGTAATGCACCAGATGGGTCTTCGGTCCGGCCCAGAGCACCACGTTATTCTCGAACTGGCCCTGCGGCACGTCGGCCACCGGCAGCACCGCGCGATAGGCGATATGGCCTGAAACACGCGGCTTGCCGTCGCCCACGATCTGCTCGCGCACCTGTGACCACAGGCCGTCGCATGCAATCATGCTGCTGCCCTGGATTGTTTCGCCATCGGCCAGCGTCACCGTCACGCTTTCGCCGCTGTCGGCCCAGGCGGTCATCTTGGCGCTGGTGCGCAGTGTGATCCGTGTCTGAGCCAGGCAGGCCTGCAGCAGGGTGTTGTGCAGATCGGCGCGATGCGTCACCGCGTAAGGCATGCCCCAATGGGCGCGGGCCTGTTCACCCAGCGGCATGCGGGTGACTTCCTCGCCCGTCAGCGCGTCACGCATGATCAGGTTCTGCGGAAAGACTGCATCGGCTTCGATGGCGGCGCGGATGCCAAGGGCTTCAAAACGGCGGAAGACATTGGGCCCAAGCTGAATGCCGGCGCCGACCTCGCGGAATTCAGCTGACTGCTCAAGCAGCACCGAGGGCAAACCTTTCAGCGCCAGCGCCAAAGCCGTCGCCAATCCGCCGATACCGCCGCCGATGATAATGACCGGACGATCCTGTGCCGCTGCCATGGCCCCTCCCCGTTTTTTTGCTGAACTGCCTTTGGCAATATAATCAGTACACAGATTATATGGAAATGTCAAGCAGTTTCTACCGCGTACGCACTATCTCAAATAGAATCTGGTGATATTTCCACTGCTTTATGCATTGAATAATGGACATTCCTGATCCGCTGCAGTGGGGGACACATCATGCTGTCATTCAAAAGCTGGGGTATCTTGTGGAAGATCATGGCGGTGATCGCCGTGCTGCTGGCCGCCATGGCCGCCAGTGTCTGGACCGGCTATCGCGGCCTGCACGAACTCTCCGCCGACATCGTCGAACTCGAACTGCAAGCTAAACGGGTCGAAAATGCCGGGCGTGGCACAGCCAATGCCCTGAGTTGGATTCGCATGGTCGAATCGATCCCGCATGCTGCAACACCGGCAGCGCGGAATGATCTTGCCGCCAAGGCAGCCGATGAACGGCGACGGCTGGGTGTGCGCATCGACAATCTGAAGGGACTGCTGCATGCCCCGGAGGCACAGCAGCGCCTCGCTGCCATGGTGCAGGCGGTACAGGCCTACGAAACCGTCCACCGCACCGTGCTGCAACTGGCTGAACAGGGCGATGCGGCAGCGAGCCAGCAGGCCGCCGTGCGCGGTGTGGCACAGGCTGAGGAAATCCGCGCCCGCATCCGGCCGATGGAAGACGCGATCTCCAAGGAGATCACCGAATTCAGCGCCAAGGCACGCGAAGATGGCGAGCGTGCCACCGCTTTCATGTTGACCCAGTCTGGCATCGGCGCGGCCATCGGTCTCGGCCTTGCCATCCTGATCACACTGGCGGCAATCAGCCGCCCACTGCGCCGCATGATCACAGGCATGGAACGCCTCGCTCAGGACGACCTTGATATTGAGATTGTCGATGATGGCCGCCGCGACGAAGTTGGCCTGATCGGCCGGTCCCTGGTGGTCTTCCGTCAGAACGCCATCGACAAGCGTAGCGCCGAAGCCAATGCCGAAGCCCAGCGTGCCGAAACCGAACGTGAGCGCAATGCCCGCGAAGCACGCGAACGCCAGGCCATCGCCGAGATATCCACCCTGTGCGAGCGTGTCGCCAGCGGTGATCTGGCCGGGCGACTGGAGGAAGCCGACAAAGATGGCTTCCTGCTTACCATCAGCCAGCAGCTCAACAGCCTGACCAACACCCTGCAGCAGATGACCCGAGAGCTGGCTGATGTCACTGGCGCCATGGCCGAGGGCAAGCTGACCCGCTCTGTCGATGGCGCCTATAGCGGGGTCTACGGCCAATTGAAGGACAGCGTCAATGCCATGGCCGGCAAGCTGCGGGATTTCGCAGCGCGGCTGGCCGAGACCGCCCAGGTGGTGCGCAATGCTTCCGCCGAAATCTCCACCGCCAGCCAGGATCTGGCCCAGCGCACTGAAAGTCAGGCCGCTTCGATTGAAGAGACGGCTGCCTCAATGCACGAGATCACCACGACCGTGAAGCAGAACGCCGACAATGCCGAAGCCGGCAACCAGATGGCCGCCACCGCGCGCAATGCTGCCGAACAGGGCGGCACCATCATGAGCAAGGTAACGGGCGCGATGAACGGGATCGAAGAAAGCGCCCGCAAAATCGGCGATATCGTATCGCTGATCGACGAAATCGCGTTCCAGACCAACCTGCTGGCACTGAATGCCTCGGTCGAAGCCGCCCGCGCCGGCGAGGCCGGCAAGGGCTTTGCCGTCGTTGCGCAGGAGGTCCGTGCCCTGGCGCAGCGGTCCGCCGACGCATCCAAGGACATCAAGACGCTGATCAGTGCCTCGAACAGTCAGGTGAAGACCGGGGCCGATCTGGTTGGCCAGGCCGGCCGCTCGCTGACCGACATCATGGAATCGGTGAAGAAGGTTTCAGATATCGTCGCTGATATCGCCGCCGCTTCGCGCGAACAGGCGACGGGACTGGATCAGATCAACACTGCAGTCGGCCAGATGGACGAGATGACGCAGCGCAACGGCGCCCTGGTCGAGGAGACATCGGCCTCGGCACAGCAGCTCGCCACCCAGGCCCAGCAGCTGGCACAGCTGGTCGGATTCTTCGATACCGGCCGGCACTGAACCATGCCACCCCGCCCGACTCGGAGCCGCGTATAAAGCGACTCGCTTTACCCGTTTGACACGCCCTGCGTGACGCCGAATGATCGACTTTGGTCGAAGACTCGGCGGCATGTTTCTGTATGCATAACAATAAGCCGCCTGCCCCGACCGCTCGCACTCGCAGACGAAAAAGCAAAGGGGAAACCAATGGCACAGTCAGATGGCGGCTTCCTGTCGCGCTGGACACTGAAGACCGGAGGCGTGATCGCACCGGATGAGCGGCTGCCCATGGGGCAGACGATTGCGGTTGGCCTGCAGCATGTGGTTGCCATGTTCGGCGCCACCGTGCTGGCGCCGCTGCTGATGGGTTTCGATCCCAATGTCTCGATCCTGTTCTCGGGCATCAGCACGCTGATCTTCTTCTTTGTTACCGGCGGTAAGCTGCCGAGCTATCTGGGCTCCAGCTTCTCCTTCATCGCCGTGGTGATCGCGGCCTCGGCCTATAGCGGCAGCGGCCCGAATGCCAATATCGGCGTGGCGCTCGGCGGCATCATCGCTGCCGGTGCGGTCTATGCCGTTATTGGCCTGATCGTGATGAAGGCAGGGCATGGCTGGATCGAGACCCTGATGCCGCCGGTGGTGACCGGTGCCATCGTGGCCGTGATCGGCCTCAATCTGGCACCGATTGCCGTGAAAGGCGTCAGTGCCAATGGCTTCGATGCGTTCATCGGCCTGCTCACCGTGGTCGCGGTCGGTGTCATCGCCGTCTATACCAGCGGTACATTGCAACGCCTGCCCATCCTGCTCGGCGGCCTGGTGGCCTATATCGTCTATGCCGTGCTGGCCAACGGTGCCGGCATGGGCAAACCGATCGATTTCAGCGGCGTGATGAATGCCGCCTGGATCGGCATGCCCAACTTCACCGCACCGGTCTTTGAGGCCGGGGCCATGGCGCTGATCGCACCCGTCGCGATCATCCTGGTGGCGGAGAATCTGGGTCATGTTAAGGCGATCGGCGTGATGACCGGACGCAATCTCGACCCGCTGCTGGGCCGGGCCTTCCTGGGCGATGGTATCGCCACCATGATCTCGGGCGCCGGCGGCGGCACCGGCATGACCACCTATGCCGAAAACATGGGCGTGATGGCAGTCACCAAGATCTTCTCCACGCTGATCTTCATCGTGGCGGCGCTCTTCGCCATCCTGCTCGGCTTCTCGCCCAAATTCGGCGCGCTGATCCTCACCATCCCAGGCTCCGTGCTCGGCGGCCTGTCCCTGGTGGTGTTCGGACTGATCTCGGCGACGGCTGGCCGAATCTGGGTCGAGAACAAGGTCGATTTCTCGAATGCCCGCAACCTGATCACGGTGGGCGTGGCCCTGACTGTGGGCGCTGGCGACCTGATGCTGAAATTCGGCGGCTTCTCGCTGGGTGGGATCGGCACCGCCACCTTCGGCGCCATCATCCTGTATCAGATCCTGAACGGCCGCAGCAGCCGGTAGTCCGGACTCGACACGATAGGCCGCGGCGGAAAGAATTTCCGTCGCGGTTCTTTTCTAGGCTGCTGCCGCGTATGGTCTGCCACGGTAAGAGAATCACTCTGGAGACGCAGACGTGGATGTGAAAGACAGCAACGGCAACCTGCTTGCCGAAGGCGACAGTGTCGTCCTGATCAAGGATCTGAAGGTGAAGGGCGCCAATGCCACCCTGAAACGCGGCACGGTAATCAAGAATATCCACCTCACCGACGATGAGGAGGAAATCGAAGGTCGCACCGACAAGGTGAAGGGCCTGGTGCTGAAAGCCTGTTTCGTGAAAAAGGCCTGACGGGCCGCGCGGTTTTATTTACCCGAGCAGGCGCGCGACGCAGCGCCGCACGCCATCCTGCCAGGGCGGCATGCGGATGCCATAGACTGCCGCGATCTTGCTGGTATCCAGCACCGAGTTGGCGGGACGCTTCGCCGGCGTCGGATAGTCGGCCGTGGTGATCGCCTCCACTGGCACGCTGCGCCCCCCGAGACTGCCCGCCACCGCCATGATCTCGCTGGCCAGGCCGTGCCATGTGGTGGCACCGGAGCCGGCAAGATGGAAAATCCCGGAAAGCGCTGCATCGCTAGGCGCAGCCATAAGACGTTGCGCCATGGTGAGCACGGCGGCTGCAAGATCGGGGGCATAGCTGGGCGAGCCGTGCTGATCGGCCACCACACGCAGGCTGTCGCGCTCGGCACTGAGCCGCAGCATGGTGCGGACGAAATTGGCGCCGAAAGGACTATGGACCCAGGCGGTACGCAGGATCACGGCCTGCGGTAAAGCCGCCAGCACCGCCTGCTCACCGGCCAGTTTCGAGCGCCCATAAGCACCCTGCGGGTTGCAGGGGTCATCTTCACGATATGGGCCCGTCTTGCTACCATCAAAAACATAATCGGTGGAAACATGGATCAGTGGCAGTTTGTTTCGCACACAGACCTCTGCTACGGCCGCAGCACCATCGCGGTTGATCGCAAAGGCCAAGTCAGGTTCGGATTCTGCCCGATCAACCGCCGTATAGGCCGCCGCATTGACGACAATATCCACGGGCAGACCTGCCAGAGCGGCAGCAACGGTTTCCGGTGCCGCGAGGTCAAGCTGCGGTCGGCCGATACGAACGATATCGACATCCTCGCCGATCAGTTCGGCGAGAGAGCGTGCCAGCTGGCCCTGCATTCCGATGACGGCCAGACGCAGCTTGGACTGGCGTAGCATAGCCTCAGCCTTCGTGCCTGCCGTTGGTGACGATCAGTGGCGGCAGCGGATAATAGGGTGGCAGAACCTTGGCCTCGGCCAACAGCGGTGCGGCCAGATCCTTCTTGGCAATGATCGGATCTTTCAGTTTCCAGTCGATGCCGATGGCGGGATCGTTCCAGCGGATCGCATGCTCGCAGCTGGGATCATAGGGCGCCGTGCACTGGTAGAGGAAATCAGCCTGATCGCTCAGCACCGAGAAACCATGGGCGAAACCCGGTGGAATCCACAGCTGCTGGTGATTGTCGCCACTCAGGATCGTGCCGGTCCAGCGACCGAAGGTGGGGGAGCCTTTGCGGATATCGACGGCGACATCGAACACCTCACCCGCCACCACGGTCACCAGCTTGCCCTGGCCATGTGGCTCCTGATAATGCAGGCCGCGGATCACGCCCTTGCGGGAGCGCGAGAAATTGGTCTGAACCGACGGCACACCAAGTCCCTGGTTCAGGTATCGCGGTGCATTCCACAACTCCTTGATGAAGCCGCGGTCGTCGGAGAATATCTTCATCTCGATGATGAAAACGTCAGGCAGGTCGGTGGCGATGATGCGCATGATATGTCCTGCCCGGCCTAGCGGTCACGGCCTTCGTTGAGGATGCGGCGCAGATACTGGCCATAGGCATTCTTGCTGTAAGCACTGGCGAGTTTTTCAAGCTGCGCGGCATCGATATACCCCTGCCGCCATGCGACTTCTTCCGGGGCAGCAATCTTCAGTCCCTGGCGCTTCTCCACCGTGGCGATGAAGTTGGAAGCTTCCAGCAGGCTGTCGGGTGTACCGGTATCGAGCCAGGCGAACCCGCGGCCGAACAGCTCCACTTTCAGTTTTCCGCGCTGCAGATAGACATTGTTGAGATCGGTGATTTCCAGTTCGCCACGTGCCGAGGGCTTCAGCGTCGCGGCAATATCACAGACCGCTTTGTCGTAGAAGTAGAGGCCGGTGACTGCCCAGTTGGTCGGCGGATTGGCGGGCTTTTCGATGATGGCCTTCGGCGTCTTGTCGGGACCGAGTTCCAGCACGCCGTACCGTTCCGGATCGGCGACCCAGTAGCCGAAGACCACGGCACCATCCTGAATGCGGGCCGCACGACGCAGCACATCGCCAAAGCCTTCGCCATAAAAGATGTTGTCACCCAGCACCAGGGCACAAGCTTCCCCATTGATGAAATTGCGACCGATGATGAAGGCCTGCGCAATGCCGTTTGGCTCAAGCTGCACGGCATAGGTAATGGCGATGCCCCACTGGCTGCCATCGCCCAGCAGGTTGCGGAAAGCCACCTGGTCGCGCGGCGTAGTGATGATCAGGATCTCGCGGATGCCGGCGAGCATCAGCGTGGTCAGCGGATGATAGATCATCGGCTTGTCATAGATTGGGATCAGCTGCTTGCTGGTCACCGCCGTTGCCGGATGCAACCGAGTTCCCGCGCCGCCCGCCAGGATGATGCCTTTCATTGCCGTCCGTACCTTTTCTGCGTCACTGCTACGCTGCCGCCGGCGGGTTTGTCGCCGCCATGCGGACCGAGTCTATCACATGGGCGATCTGGGCGCTGCTCATGCCGGGCCAAATCGGCAGGCTGATAGTCTGGGCCGCGATCGATTCCGCCACCGGGAAAGCGCCCCGGCCATAGCCCAGATCAGCATAGGCCGGCTGCAGATGCGGGGGGGCCGGATAATGGATCATGGCCTGCACACCCGCCTCCGCCAGGCAGGCGATCACCGCATCGCGCTGCGGGTGGCGGATGGTATAGAGATGCCACACGGCTTCCGCCCCTTCCGTGATGACTGGCAAGGTGATGCTGTTCAGATCAGCCAGCCCCTTGCTGTAGGCGCGGGCGATCTGGCGGCGCTGGGAATTGAGGCTGTCGAGCTGCGGCAGCTTGACGCTGAGCAGGGCCGCCTGCAGTTCATCGAGGCGCGAATTGCAGCCGGCAACCTGGTGCTCGTATTTGCGTTCGGAGCCATAATTGCGCAGCAGTCGCAACCGCGCCGCCACACCAGCATCGCTGGTGACCACAGCACCACCATCGCCCAGGGCACCGAGATTCTTGGTCGGATAGAAACTGAAGCCGGCGGCAATACCCAGCGTGCCGGTAGTGTGCCCGCGATAGGTGGCACCATGGGCCTGGGCGGCATCCTCGATCAGATGCAGGCCGTGCTTGGCGGCCAGCGCCTGCAGCGGCGCCATGTCGGCCGGATTGCCATACAGGTGCACGGCAATCACCGCCCTGGTACGACTGGTGATGGCCGCCGCCACGCGAGCCGGATCAATATTGCAGGTGGCCGGGTCGCAATCGACCGGCACCGGCCGCGCCTGGGCCCGCGACACCCCGAGCCAGGTGGCAATAAAAGTATGCGCCGGCACGATCACCTCGTCACCGGCCCCGATCCCCAGCGCCTCCAGCGTCAGGGTCAGGGCATCAAGGCCGTTGGCGACACCAATGGCCGCCTGCGCACCACAATAGCGCGCGAATGCCATCTCAAATCCCTGGAGCGCCTCGCCCATGATGAAATGGCCACGCTGCAGCGTGCTGCGCCAGGCGTCATTCAAACCGGCCGCGATTCCCGCATGGGTCGGGCCGATATCGAAGAACGGTATGGTTATCGCGCGCGGCATTGTTGGCTCACTCATTGCGGCGTCACCGCCAGTTCGTACCAATCATGCACAAGCCCGCGGGCGCCGAAAGCCTCTTTGCTTTCGATCAGGCCATAATTGAGGGTGCGGCCCTGGTCGATGGTGGAAACGCCGAAACTCAAGAAGCGATGGCCGGCATACGGCCCGGTCAGCAGATGGTCGAGCAGAAAATCCAGGGCCCCAATGGCTTTGCCTTCCGGCGTGCTCGCCATGTACTGGGTATGGAAAACCGGCTTGTTGTCGTAGATCACGCAGCCGGCCAGCATGGCTTCACCCTGGAAGGCCCCGTAGAGCAGGATCTGCTCCGGGAAGCGTGAACTGAGCAGCTGCATCTCGGCCACGCTATGGGCCGGCGTGACGCCATGCCGCGTCTCAAGGATGGTCGCCAGCATGGGAATGAAGGTGGCGTAATCCTGCGACAGCCGCACCTCAAGGCTGTTGCGGCGGGCGCGCGAGATATTCGATTTCTTGCCCTTGGTGTATTTCAGCCCGCCTTCGATAAACAGTGCCGAAGACAGGTCGCGACGAGTCAACACCGCGCCATTCAGGGTCAGGGCATAAAGATCTTCCTGCGATGGCTGCGTCCAGAAGACATAGGGGATCGGCTTGTAGACCAGGCGATGCAGACCGGCTTCACGCATGAAGCCGATCAGCGCCTGGAAACAGTCCAACATGATCGCGGCCGTCATATCCATGCCGAACAGCATGCCGCCATAGGTCAGTCCCTGATGGCTGTGCAGGCTGCCATCACGGCTGTTGGCCGGCAGGATTCCCACCAGATCGTCATCGCAGTAAAACAGCAACGAGCAATCTTCGAAGCGGTCGGCATGGTAATCCATGTAATCCCGCTTGAAGATGAAATAGCCGTTGCGTGCCGTCGCCACAAAGCCATCCCATTCGGCCTTGCAATGCGCCGCGTAGCGAACGACCTTAATGCGCGATGAGCTCTGCATAGCCAAAGCCATCGACCCCCATGTCGTTGCCGTTATAGAACATCCAGATCTTGCTGCCGTAATGGATCACGCTGGGATAGCACAGATGCCGTGAATCCCAGCCATCGTCCGACAGGCCGATGCCAAGCTGGGAATCATCGCGCTTCCAATGCACGCCATCGCGCGAGGTGGCATAGCCCGGCGTGTAATCACCATCCACGCTGCCCTTGGTGAAGATCATGCGGTAGCCCGTCTCGCCGACATAGACGCGTGGCCGCCCGATGCGGTATTCGCGGCCCGCCGGCGGCAGGCAGAGATCGCCGGTGGCGTCGAAACGGACACCATCCGCTGATGCCTGATGGCGAATGTGATACTGCGGATAGAAGCCGCCCTTGATCGGTTCCCAGCCGCTGCCAGCCGCATACCAAATGCGCCAGCCACCGGCTTTGTCGGGCATCGCCGTATGCACCGCACGAATGAACAGACCCTCATCGGCGCGGTCGAGCACCGGCGCCGCCTGCGCGCGCTGGAAAGAGTTTCCGCCATCCGTGCTGACAGCCAGACCGGTGAAGGCCAGGAATTTCACCCGCGCCACAATCTGGAAACCCACATAATACATGCGGAGCCGATCGCCATCGGCGACCACATCGCCCAGGATCACGCCGTTGTCGTCAAAACAGCCGGCCATGCCGATATCCAGCACCGGCTCGCGCGATACGCCGACCACCACAGACGGATCCTCGGCCCGTACATCGACAAATCCGATGCGTGAACGGCCCTCGCCATCGCGAAACCCGCAATAGACGCGGATGATATCGCCCATCAGCACCGGAGTCGGCGTCAGGCAGCTATGCTTGGCCCATGCGGAACTGCCATCCGGGCCGTAAATCAGACCGCGCTTCTGCCACTTCATGTCGCACTGTCATCCGGAACTTTGAAATAGCGGCGCGCCGGCACCTTTGAAGGCGGCGTAGCTTCCACGCCGAACAGCTGGTTGTCCTCAGTGTTTTTCAGGATGACGCTGGCGGCACCAATCCAGTTGTCCCGGCCGATCTTGACATGATCGGCCAGCGTGGCATTCACGCCCATAAAGCTGTGCGAGCCGATCTCGCAATAGCCCGGGATCATCACATGCGAGGAGACAAAGCAATAATCGTTGATCGCCGAGCGATGGCCGATGTGGTTGCCACTCCACAGCACCACGCCGCTGCCGATCCGCACATGATGCTGGATCACGTTATTCTCGAAGATGAAGACATTGTCACCCAGCGTGACATTGCGCCAGACGAAGGCGCGCGAGCTGACATAATTGGCCAGCACATAGCCCTTGGCGCGGGCAATGCCGCAGAGCCGGGCCCGCACGCGATTGAGCTTGGTATAAGTCACCGCCACATGCGCCAGGCAGCGGTCAGGTGGGAACTGCGTCTCGATATCTTCCAGCGCCACCACCGGCAGATCGTACATCCGGTCCTTGATCAGGAAGGCACGCTCGGCGGCGAAACCGACGACGCGGAAATCGGAATCATGGGTGAAATATTCATAGGCGATTTCGCCGAATTCACCGTCGCCGACGATCACCAGGTCCTTGGTCTTGTCCATCGCGCCCTCCCTGCCGCAGCCGGCTCACGGCACCGGAATGCCAAGCGCCGCCCATTTCGCCACTGCCGCCTTGCGGAAGGTGGCATGGTCGCGGAAATAGTCGCTTTCGTCATAGACCGTGGACGCCATCACCAGGCAGACGCCGCCGGACGAGAAGTTGTTGATCACGCGCCAGACCATCGGACCGATCAGCACGCCCTTGTGCGAGCGATTGAGAAAGATCGATTCCTGCACACGGCCGTCATCGAGGTGAATGCTGAAACTGCCCGAAGCGGCAACAATCAGTTGCGACAGCACCTTATGGGCATGGCCGGCGCGCTCAGAGCCCGACGGCACGTCGTAAAGATAATAGACGCGGGCGATGTCAAAGGGCACCTGCCGACCGCCCTCAACAAAAGTGAGGTTGCCGCGTGGGTCATGCACCACCGGCAGATCGACGACCGTCCAGCTCTTGCCGTCGTCCATTACCCGTCTCCTGGCTGCTGTAAAGTCGGCATGGTTTTCCGCACTTTACCGCATAAATGGTTAACGGTTTTTTGCGATTGGCGACCTCAATCCG
This sequence comes from Ferrovibrio terrae, assembly GCF_943372915.1. Lineage (GTDB taxonomy): Bacteria > Pseudomonadota > Alphaproteobacteria > Ferrovibrionales > Ferrovibrionaceae > Ferrovibrio > Ferrovibrio terrae_A. The sequence continues at coordinate 72,611 of NZ_CALSAN010000007.1, forward strand.
CTGGTAAAACCAGCCCTGCGTGGCGGAAAACGTCGAACAGCTGCGCCCGTAGCCGCGCCACCGAGTATTCCCGTCCGACCCGCTCGCGTGCCTTGGTCAGGATGGCCTGCCGGCGGGCCGGGTCACCGAGCAGGTCCGGCAGGGCCGTAACCCAGTCGGCGTCCTTGACCAGCAGTGCGGCACCATCGGCACAGCAGTCGCGATAGATCGGATGGTCGGAGGCGATCACCGGCAGGCCAGCCGCCGTGTATTCGACCCATTTGGTATAGGTCTTCATGCGGGTGAAGGGATTGTCGCACAGCGGTGTCAGGCCAAGCGACCAGTTGCGACGCTGCAGGTCAACCAGATAGTCGTCATAGGCAATGAAGCGGCGCTCATGCCGCACGCGCTCCCCGAACGGCAGCAAGGCCTCGGGCAGATGGTCCAGCGAACCGATCAGTTCGAACCGGACCTGGGGAAACCGCTCCAGCGCCGCGACAATGCCGGGCAACGCGAGTTTCAGATCCTCGCTATGCCCCCCGCTGGCGGCATAGCCGAATACCGGCGCCGCCTCTGTTGGCGCCGGCAACGGCAGCAGATCGACGGCCGCGCAGATCGGGCCGACATGGCTGTTGGCCACGGCGATGCCGAGTGCGAGCATCCGGTCGCGCAATGCATCCGTGCTGAAATAGGACACCGAGGCCAGTTCCATCTGCAGGCGCAATGCCTGCAGGCGCTTCGGATGGTTATAGTAAGCCACCTTGTCGGCGCCCTGATCGGCCGAGACTTCCATCAGGTTGTCATCGAGATGAAAGACGAAAGGCAGGCCGCGCTGGTGGCTGGCCTGCATGAAATCGGCGGCCAGCGGCCCGTTATAGCGGCTGGAGAACACCAGCGCCGGCTGCACCTTGTCGAGAATGACCCCAGCCAGCGTCGGTGCATCCATGCCGGGCGGGGCGCCCTTGGCGATCTGCGCCAGGGCATCCTGGGTCAGCATCTGGATGTTGAAACCGGCCAGGCCCTGCAGCGGGCGCAGCAGATGGATCGCCAGTGTCGGCGACACACTGGTGGCCAGCGCCAGGATGGTCAGCGGTGCTGCGGCTGGCTGGGTCACGCGGTCGCTGCCTGCAAGTCGCGCGCGACATCAAGCCAGCGCGCCGCGATCGCCGGGGGACTGTAGCGGCCTTCGACATAAGCCTGACCGGCGCGCAACCGCGCCAGCGTCGCGGCCGGATCGGCCAGCGCGGTGGCAATGGCGGACGGGATGGACTCATCCAGGCCGATATAATCCCCGAGGCTGCGATAGCTCTCCAGCGGATGCGCCACCACGGCACGTCCCGCCGCCAGCGCCTGCAGGGCCCGGTTATTGCTTTTGCCTTTCGACATCAGCGAGCCGGCATCGAAGGGCAGCACGACGATGTCGCAGGCCGCCAGTGCTGCCTCCAGCACCGGCACCGACCAGGGCTCATGCGTCACGCCAAGCGTAGCCGGATCGGCGGCACCGAAGACCTGGCGGCTTTCCACCGTCGGCAGCTTCTCGCAGACCAGATGCAGCCGGCAGGGCATGGTGGCGCGGATGCTCGCCAAGTCCTCATGCACCAGCTGGCGCAGGGCCGCGATATGCGCCGACAGGAAACCGAACCACAAAAGCTTCAGTTCTCCGGCCGGGGCAAACCTTGCCTCCTGCCGCGCCACTTCCACAACATCGTCGATGACGAAGACCGGGCGGGCATTGCGCAAGGCAGTGCGCAGCAGCCCGGCCAGTGCCTCGGTCGGTGCAGTGACGGCATCGCAGCGGGCGAAGATCGCATCCAGGATCACGCGGTAGGCCTTGGTCTGCTCGGGGCCGAGCGCCTTGGCCATGGCGTCCAGGAATTCAGCGCTGAACTTGAAATCGGACACATCGATCACCACCCGGCCGCCTTCAGCGCGAATTTTGTCGATCTTGTCGAGCAGCACCGAGATGACATTGGCCAGCATCAGGATGTCATGCTTGGGCTGATGCAGCACCAGCAGGTCGAGCCGGGTATCGAAATCGGGGCGGAAGAGGTCCATGACCGTTGAGACTTCGGCGCGCACGCCATCCTGCTGCATCTGCCGCACGGGAATGAAGCCGCGATAGCGCGCGCTGGCCAGGTGGCTCATCTGGGCCACCGGAGCATGGGGCACGGCATTGACCGCAAAGACGACACGCATGGGCTGGCCTGGTCCCCCGATTCGCAGCGTCAGGAGTATACCTATTCCGCCGGACGCAGCGAGGCGCCGGCTGCAGAATCGCCCTTAATCGCCGGATTCCCAACGGGAAACCGCTAGGCGCGACCTGTCAGCCCGCCGCCGCCTGGATTGCCGCGCCGGCGCCGATATCGGCAATATCGCCCACCACGCGCGCCCGCACGCGCATTGCATTGCCCGGGAGATAGGCGATCGGCAGATCCTCGATCTCGACCAGCTTCAGCGTGCCGGCATCCGCGCCGCCATGGACCGCCTTCTGCTCGGCCAGCTTGCGCGCCTGCGAGAGGGCTTCATCGCGGCTCAGGCCGCTGAACACTTGGTCGATTTCACCCGAGACCTGTGCGATGGCCGCGCCCACGGCATTCGCCACCGAGGAATGCTCGACATGCAGCACCCGGCCGACGCCGGCGAGCTTTTCCGGGATCAGGAAAGCACCGCCGCCGGCCGCGATCAGGGTGACATCCTCGGCCTGGGTCTTCATGCGGTCGATGCCTTCTTCCAGCATGTCGCGCATCCGTGCGAGGGCATCATCGACCAGGCTGCGCGGCAGATGCCTGACCCGGTTCTTATCGCCAAGATCGATCAGGCCGGCTGCCACGCCGATATCCGTGCTGGTCAGCGTGGTGCCGCCAAACACCAGCGCCTCCTGCGGCAGGCGGAACCCGACGCTGCGCGGACCAACGCTGAATGGCTTCTCATTGATCAATGTGCCGCCACCCAGACCCAGCGACAGCAGGTCGGGCATGCGGAACAGGGTGCGCACGCCACCGATCTCGACGACATTGTTGGCTTCGCGCGGGAAACCGTGCACCAGACAGCCGATATCGCTGGTGGTGCCGCCGACATCGACCACCATGGCATCTTCCAGGCGCGTCAGGAAAGCCGCGCCGCGCATGGAATTGGTCGGACCGGAAGCAAAGCTGTAGACCGGGAACTGCGCCGCCACCTCGGCCAGCATAACGGTGCCGTCATTCTGGGTCAGATAGAATGGCGCGCGGATGCCAACGCCAGCCAAAGCCGCCTTGAAGGCATCGGTTGTCTTGCGGCCCAACTCGACCAGACAGGCGTTGAGCAGCGTGACATTCTCACGCTCCAGCAGACCGATACGACCAAGCGTATGCGACAGCGTGATGGCGACCTCTGGATAAACCTCGCGCACGATCTCGGCCGCACGCAATTCATGCTCGGCGGTCAGCGGGGAAAAGGTGGCCGAAATACCGACCGAGCGGATACCGGCATCGCGAATCCTGCGTGCCGCATCGCGCACCGCCTGCTCGTCCAGCGGCATGAAAATGCGGCCATCATATTCATGACCGCCCTCGACCATGAAGATCATGGGGTCGACAGTCTCACGCAGATCCTGCGGCCAGTCGATCATCGGCTCCAGAGACTGCGACGCCGGCAGGCTGACGCGGATGGCGGCAACGCGGATCAGGTCGCGCCGCTGCACCACGGCATTGACGAAATGCGTGGTGCCGATCATCACGGCCTCGACACCGGAAACCCGGTTGCCGGCCTTTTGCAGCAGCTGCTGCAGGCTATCCACCACGCCGGACATCACGTCCTGCGTGGTCGGCGCCTTCACCGCCGCCACCACCTTGCTGTCTTCTACCAGGACGGCGTCCGTATTGGTGCCGCCGACATCGATGCCGATGCGTTTCATGCTGCAAATACCGATTTGAAGTCGATGTCATATCCGAAGGCGCGCGGGCCGACATGCTGCAAGCCCTTGCTGGTGGTGAGCACGGCCGGAGCCGGCAGGGCGATCACCGTGACACGCTGGCCATAGCGCAACGTTTCTGTGCCGATGGCATCGCCCGATACCGTGTCCAACACGCAGATCAGGTCCGGCGTCATCACCTCGGGCTTGCCGTTGATGGTGCCGACAGTGAATTCATTCTGGAAATCCAGAATCATGCTTCTGCCGCGATTGTCGTCCAGGCCCTCAATGGTGGCCTTGCCACGGAGGAATCCTTCAGTGGCGCGACGCTGCACATCGGAAATCTTGCCCTTGAAGACTTCCTTTCCGCCCTCAAGCGCAAGCACTGCGGCAATCGGGTCGCTGTGCGCCTTGCGCGCCTTCAGCACCGCCTCGCCAATGCGGATCGCCTTTGTGGTCGTGTAATGGATGCCCCACTGCTTGACCTCCTTGCCGCTGCGCGGCGCCTTGCAGGTCGAAGCGATCGAGCCGACCTCAACGCAGATCTTGCGGCTGATCCGCTCCATCCACTTCCAGGTCGTGACCTTGGTAACGAAGCTTTCATGGCCGCGCACGTCGCACAGGCTGAGCGGATACATCGGCAGGTCGCCGATGGCAAAGCTGGTCATCTGCGCTTCCGGATAGGCGCGCCCCATGGCGTCGGCATCGACCACAGGTACCCGCATCTGGGCGGCGACCAGCAGGGGCTGCAGGCCGTTGCCGCCGCCGATCTCCACGCTCATGACGGCGCGGAACTTGCGGCCGAGATACTCTTCCATCATTTCCACGGCGCGCGCCGCAGTGGCCGGATCGTTCAGCCGCTCCTGCCCCACCAGCGGCGCGCCCATGTTCGACACCACCGCGACCAGGTCGTCGTCCTTCAGGTCCATCGGATCCATCAGGGAGATGCGATGCCCTTGGGCATACAGCTTTCGCAGGTTGAGATAGTTGAGATACGGGCTGCCGCCACCGCCGGTCCCCAGAATCCAGGCCCCGATTGCCAGAGGTTCAATCTCGTGTTCGCCGATTTCGCGCATCTGCGCCCCAATCCTTATCCCGACTTTTGCCGAATCCGATGGCCGCCACGCTACGCCGTCCGCTCCCCGCTCGGGTATCAGGATGGATACGTATGAAAGGCTTGTTCCCCCGCAGCCGAGGGGCTTAGATGACCCCATGATTGCGGAGCGAGAAACGGCTGTTTTGCCTACGAATTCATCATTGCGCCGCCGTGTGGCCAGCCTGACCGTGGGGCAGACACCGCGGGCCGATGTGCTGCCCGATATCCTGGCGCACATGCCGGCACCCATCGAGGTGGAGGAATTCGGCGCGCTGGACGGCCTGAGCGATAGCGAGATCGCCGCTCTGGCCCCGCAGGCCGATGAATACTGCCTGATCACCCGCCTGCGCGATGGACGCGAAGTGCTGGTGTCCAAGCCCCGGGTCGCCGAGCGGCTGGAGGCGATCTGCCGTTCGCTCGACAGCCAGCGCTACGACCTGGTGGTGATCCTGTCGACCGGCCTGTTCCGCGAATTCGAAAGCCCCTGCCCGATGGTGAATGCCCAGCGCGCCATGGAGGCCTCGATCGACGCCATCGCCGCTGCCGGCCAGACCGTGGGGGTGATTTATCCCACCCATCGCCAGATTGCCGAAAATGCCGGCTATTCCGTGCCCGGCCTGTCGCTGCGCTTCAGCTATGCCGAAAGCGGCGTGGCAGACAGCCTGCGCGACGCCGCCACCGATCTCGATTCCTGCGACCTGATCGTGCTGAACTCGGTCAGCTTTACCGAGGAAGACCGCAGCATCATCACGCGCCATACCGGCAAGCAGGTGATCCTGGCCCGCCGCATGGTGGCTGGTGCGATCCGCCTGCTGCTGGACCCCGGCATGCGCGCGGTTGCCCCGGCAGCCGCGGAGGTCGCACCGCCCCGCAGCGATGTAGACGACCGCATTGGCAGGCTTACACCGCGTGAGCGGCAGGTGATGTCCCTGGTCACCGAGGGGCTATCCAACAAAGCCATTGCGCGCCAGCTGGACATCAGTCCGCGCACGGTCGAAATCCATCGCGCCAAGGTGATGGAAAAGATGGAGGCCAGTTCGGTTGGCGCCCTGATCCGGCTGGTTCTGGCAGCACAGCACGCCGACCACTGACCGGGCCGCCAGCGCGACGGTAGAGACCGGAATCATGCCGCAGCGCACAAAAAACGCGCAGCGGGGACGACTTCCCAACCCGGCCCTGTAAGTGTTCACCCGTATTTGCCCGGTGCCGGCCATCGCATAGCCTTCCTGACTGCAGACGCCAGAGTCGCATCTCACAGGAAGGCCGGCCATGCCGCATGCCCCGCGTATCGCTTTCGTCACTATCGGCCAGGCGCCGCGCATCGACCTGACGCCGGAAATCCTCGCCCGGGTTGGCAGCAAGATCGATGCCGTGGAATTCGGCGCTCTGGATGACCTGACAGCCGCCGAAGTGGCCGCCATGGCGCCGCGCGCCGGCGAAGCCAGCCTGTGCACCCGCATGCGTGACGGCAGTGAGGTGGTGATCGGCAAGGACCAGACCCGCGACCGCCTGCAGGCCCTGTTCGACCGGCTGGACGGTGAAGGATTCGATGCCATCACCCTGCTCTGCACCGGCCATTTCGATCATCTGGGCAGCAAGACGCTGCTGATCGAGTCGCAACGCGTGGTCGATGCCACCGTCGACGCTTTTTCGCTCGGCTGCCAGAATCTCGGCGTCATCCTGCCGCTGGAACGCCAGGTGCAGGAATTCCATGTGCACTCCGATGCCGACCGCAAGGTCAAGGCAACGCATTATTCGCCCTATAGCGGCGACCGCCTGGCAGCGGCCGCGCGCGAAGTGGCCGATTGCGACCTGATCGTCATGCACTGCATGGGCTATTCCGAAGCGATGCGCGCCGAAGCCGCCGCCGTCACCAACAAGCCGGTCCTACTGGCGCGACGCATCGTCGCCGGCGCCGTACAGCAAATCGTCTGACATCAGGGAAACCAAAGGGGAGCTTCTGCCATGAAGAAATTCGTCATGCTCGGCCTTGCCGCAGCACTTCTGTCCACAGCCGCATTGCCGGCTGCCGCCTTTGAACGGGTCGGCGACCGCAAGGTGATCGTGTTCGGCGGTCGCCAGCAGGTGCCCGTGATCGACCCGCATGTGCGCTACGATTGGTCGATCCGGATGATGCAGCAGTCGCTCTATGACGCGATGGCCAAATACAACGGCAACCCGGCCAAGATCGAACCCTGGCTGGCGCAGAAGTGGGAATCGAGCCCGGATGCCAAGACCTGGACCTTCCATCTGGTGAAGAACGCCAAGTTCCACAATGGCGATCCGGTAGATGCCGAAGCGGTGCGCTATTCCTTCGAGCGCGGCCTGAAGCTTAACAAGGGCGTGGCCTGGATGCTGAAGGATGTGCTCGATCCGTCGGGGATCGAGGTGGTGGATGCCCATACCGTCCGCTTTAACCTGAAATCCTCCTATGCGCCGTTCATCAGCTGGATTCCGTGGTGGTATATCGTCAACCCCAAGCAGGTGAAGGCCAATGAGGTCGATGGCGATTACGGCCAGAAGTGGCTGACCGAGAATGCGGCCGGCAGCGGCCCATTCAAGACCAAGCGCTGGGAGCAGAATGTGCTGTACGAGCTGGTCGCGGTGGATGATTACTGGAAGGGCTGGCCGCAGGGCGAAAAGAACCGCCCGGCCGGCATCATCTACAAGATCATCCGCGAGCCGGCGGCCCAGAAGGCCGCCCTGCAGCGCGGCGAGGCCGATATCGTCGAGGGTCTGACGCCCGACGATTACGACCAGATCAAGAGCACCAAGGGCATCGTGGTGCAGAGCCATGCCGGCATGACCACCTTCGGCATCAAGTTCAACACCCAGACCGGCCCGACCAAGGATATCAACCTGCGCAAGGCGATTGCCTATGCGGTGGACTACGACAGCTTCGTCAAGGTCTATAACGGTGCCGCGATCCTTGAGACCAGCCCCTTCCCGCAAGGCATGCAGGGCCATATCGATGTGCCCGAGCGTCCGAAGCAGGATCTGGCCAAGGCCAAGGAATATCTGGCCAAGTCGGCCTATCCCAATGGCGGCATCGAACTCGACTACTACCATGTCGCCGGCCTGGAAGAGGCGCGCCGCATCGGCCTGGTGCTGCTCGACAATCTGTCGAAGCTGAACATCAAGGTGAATGTGACGCCGGAACAGTGGCCCAACATGGTCGCCAAGGGCTCGAAGCCCGATACGGCGCCCAACATGACCAGCGTTTACGTGACGCCGATCTCGACCGACCCCGATGCGGTGGCCTATCAGTATCACCGCAATGCCTGGGGCCAGTATTTCGCCATGAGCCACTATGACAACCCGGACGTGAACGCCCTGATCGACAGGGCGCGCACGCTGGGCAAGTGGGAAGAGCGCGCACCGCTCTATGCCGAGATCCAGAAGAAGATCGTGGCCGACCAGCCGGAAGTCTTCGGCATGATCCAGAACCGCCGCTGGGCCCATCGCGACTACCTGAAGGGCTTTGCCTTCAGCCCGGTCCGGTTCACCGGCGAAGTCGATCTTTATCCGCTCTGGATCGACGCAAAGTAAGCAGAGTATCGTAAGGGCGGCCGGCTGCAGGGTCGGCCGCCCAGAACGGAAAGCGCCCCATGGTTCTCTTTGTCGGCAAACGGCTGGTGCTGTTCGGCTTCATGCTGCTCGGCCTGCTGACAATCATGTTCCTGATCACCAATGTGGCGCCTGGCGATCCGGCCAAGCTGATGGCCGGCCAGAATGCCACCCAGGACATGGTCGAAACCATCCGCCGCGAATACGGCCTGGATAAATCGCTGCCCGAGCAATATGCGGTCTATATCGGCGGCGTGCTGCGCGGCGATCTCGGCCGCTCGATTGTCTCGACCAAGCCGGTGGTCGATGAACTGCTGCGCTATTTCCCCGCCACGCTCGAACTGGTACTGGTGGCGATGGGGCTGGGCATCCTGATCGGCGTGCCGTTCGGCATGCTATCGGCGGTCTATCGCGACAGCTGGATCGATCATGCCACCCGCATCTTCTCGGTGTCCGGCGTGGCCCTGCCGGCCTTCTGGTTCGGCCTGCTGCTGCAGCTGTATTTCGCCGTGCATCTGGAATGGCTGCCGGTCTCGGGCCGGCTGGAACTGATCACGCCGCCGCCGGAGCCGATCACGCGGCTCTATCTGGTGGACAGCCTGCTGCGCGGCGAGTTCGACACCTTCCGCGAAGCCCTCCAGCATATCATCCTGCCCGCGCTGGTGCTTTCTTTCCCCTGCCTGGCCTCGATCCTGCGCGTCAACCGCGCCGAGATGCTGGAGGTGCTGCAGTCGGATTACATCGTGGCCGCGCGCGCCAACGGTATTCCGGCCTTCCGCATCATCACCGTCTATGCGCTGAAGAATGCCATGCTGCCGACCCTGGCGATAATCGGCCTGCGTTTCGGCTGGATGCTGGGCAGCACCGTGCTGGTGGAAACCGTGTTCGACTGGCCCGGTATCGGGCTCTATGCCGTGCAGTCGGCGCTGTATTCGGATTTCAAGCCGGTGCTGGGCGTCACGCTGCTGATCGGCTTCTGCTTCATCTTCATCAATTTCCTGATCGACCTGGCCTATGGCTGGCTCGATCCGCGCCTGCGGACCCAGTGATGGCGAGCGACACCACCTCTGTGGCCCCAACCGGCTGGCGCGCCCGCCATGCCGGCACCATCCGGCAATGGCGGCTCTATGCCCATCTGTTCCGCCGCAGCTTTTCCTCCATGCTCGGCCTGTTCCTGGTCGTGCTGTTCCTGGTGCTGGCCGCTGCCGGGCCTGCTCTCGCGCCCTATCCGGAAGACACCATGGGCGCGGTGCATCTGGACAACCGCCTGAAGCCGCCGTCGCTGACGCATCCCTTCGGCACCGACGAGATGGGCAACGACATTCTCAGCCGGGTGATCGTCGGCACCCGCACATCTTTGTGGATCGGCCTGATCATCACCGGCGTGGCCGCCCTCATCGGCGTGCCGCTCGGCATCTTCGCCGGCTATATGGGCGGCCGCATCCGCGAGGTGATCATGCGGATCACCGATGTGTTCCTCTCGGTGCCCGGCCTGGCGCTGGCGCTGGCGATCGTTGCCTCACTCGGCCCCGGCATCACCAACTGCGTGATCGCACTGTCGCTGGTCTGGTGGCCGGGCTATGTGCGGCTGATCGACAGCAAGACGCTCGCGCTGAAAGAGGAACTCTATATCGAGGCGGCACGCGCCATCGGCGCCCGCACGCCGCGCATCCTGTTCCACCATATCCTGCCCAACTGCGTGTCGCCGCTGATCGTCAAGGCCAGCATGGACATGGGCATGGCGATCCTTTCGGCCGCCAGCCTCGGTTTCATCGGCCTGGGCGCCAAGCCGCCGAGCCCGGAATGGGGCGCCATGATCAGCGTGGCGCGCAGCTACATGCCGGACTGGTGGTGGTATGCGCTGTTCCCCGGCCTGGCGATTTACCTGACCGTGCTGGGCTTCAACCTGTTCGGCGACGGCCTGCGCGACATCCTCGATCCGAAAAGCCGCGGCCGATGAGCAGCCTTCTCGACATCCGCGACTACCGCCTGGATTTCGATACCTTCGACGGCGCCTACAAGGTGCTGGACGGCATCGACCTCAGCCTGGCCGAAGGCGAGACGCTGGGCATTGTCGGCGAGACCGGCTGCGGCAAGTCGGTGCTGGCGAAAAGCATCATGGGCCTGCTGCCATCGCCGCCGGCACGCGTGCTGTCGGGCAGCATCATGTTTGAAGAGCATGACCTGCTGAAGGCCACGGCCGCCGACTGGCGCGCCATCCGCGGCCAGCGCATCGCCATGATCTTCCAGGACCCGATGACCTTCCTCAACCCGGTGCTGACCATCGGCCAGCAGGTCTGCGATGTGATCGCCGCCCAGCAGGGCAGCAAGCCGAAAGCCGCACGGCTGGACCGCGCCGCCATCCGCGCCCATGCCACCCGCATGCTGGAGCTGGTGCGCCTGCCCGATGCCGCCGAGCTGCTGAACCGCTATCCGCACCAGCTGTCGGGCGGCATGCGCCAGCGCGTGCTGATCGCCATGGCGCTGAGCGGCTCGCCGCGCCTCTTGATCGCCGACGAACCGACCACGGCGCTGGATGTCACCATCCAGGCCCAGGTGCTGGCACTGATCGACGACCTGGTGCAGCGCCTGAAACTGGCCGTCATCATGATCAGCCATGATCTCGGCGCGGTGGCCGCGGTCTGCCGCCGCATCGCCGTGATGTATGCCGGCACCGTGGTGGAGGATGCGCCGACTGCCGAACTGCTGGCCCGGCCGCGCCATCCCTATACCAAGGGGCTGCTGGCCGCCCTGCCCGATATCGAGGGCGACCAGGCAACGCTGGTCGGCATCGCCGGCAGCATTCCCAATCTGCTCACCCCGCCACAGGGCTGCCGCTTTCATCCGCGCTGCCCGCTGGCGGATGCGCGCTGCCGCAGCGAGAAGCCGCTGCTGCGCCGCCTGAGCGACACTCATCGCGTGGCCTGCCATCATGTCTGAACCGCTGCTGCGCCTGGAAAACCTGACCAAGCATTACACCGTCAAGCGCGGCTCGTTTGCCACCGCCACGGTGAAGGCGGTGGATGGCGTCAGCCTGCATGTGATGCCGGGCGAGGCGCTGGGCATCGTGGGCGAGTCGGGTTCGGGCAAGTCGACCGTGGCCAAGGTGCTGCTGCGCCTGACCGATCCCACCGCAGGCCGCATCCTGTTCGACGGGCAGGACATCACAGCACTTGATGGCGATGCGCTGCGCGCCCTGCGGCGCGACATGCAGATCGTGTTCCAGAATCCGCATTCGGCGCTGAACGGCCGGCACACCATTTTCGATGCCATCGCCGAGCCGCTGGTGGTGCAGGACGGCCTGCGCGGCCAGCCGCTGATCGACCGCGTCAGCCGCCTGATGGACCTGGTCAGCCTGCCGCGCAGCTTCATCTACCGCTATCCGCATGAACTCTCGGGCGGCCAGAAGCAGCGCGTGTGCATCGCGCGCGCCGTGGCGCTGAAACCCCGGCTGCTGGTGCTGGACGAGCCGACCTCGGCGCTGGACGTTTCGGTGCAGGCGCAGATCCTGAGCTTCCTGAAAGACCTGCAGCAGGAGCTGAAGCTCACCTACCTGTTCATCTCGCATAACCTGGCGGTGGTGCGCTATCTGTGCGACCGCGTGGCGGTGATGTATCTCGGCGCCGTGCTGGAGCAGGGCCCGGTGGCAGCCGTGTTCGACCGGCCGCAGCATCCCTATACCCAGGCCCTGGTGGCGGCGATCCCGAAACCCGGCGTGCCGGCTGGCCACAGCCTGCTGGGCGGCGATATCCCGACCGCGAGCCGCATGCCGCCCGGCTGCCGCTTCCACACGCGCTGCGCCGAGGCGATGCTGCCGCGCTGCGCCACCGACAGCCCGGTGCTGGCGCCGCTGGACGCCGGGCATGACTGCGCCTGCTTTGCCCGCGGGCCGGCGGCCTGACCGCGCCGGAAGTCCGGCTAAATCATTGAAAAGATGGTGCACCCGACAAGATTCGAACTTGTGACCTCTGCCTTCGGAGGGCAGCGCTCTATCCAGCTGAGCTACGGGTGCCGGCGGCGGACCGGCAAAACCCCGCCGGTCGCGAACGGGCCGGACCATAGCCGAGCAGGCCCCCCATAAGCAAGGCGGTGCGGCGGGCCAGGCGGCCTCCGGGCCATTGCATAGTCGCCGGGGTTCGGTCTGCTCCATTTGGGTTCGTTCAGGTTCGTTCAGGTTCGCTGGGGTTCGCTGAGCTTCGCTGGGGTTCGCTGGGGTTCGCTGGGGTTCGTTGGGGTTCGTTGGGGTTCGTTGGGGTTCGTTCGCCGTCTCCCTGTCCATCCCGCAGGGCCATGCAGCTTGCGCGCGAACCGCCTCACCGGCTGCGCGGCGGCCGCACCGGCGCGCGGATCAGCAGGGGCGCACCGCTCATATCCACCGGCGGCACCTCATCCCGCAGATTGCCACCGAGCAGATTGCGCAGCAGGGCGAAACTCAGCTCATAGGCATGTTCCGGCCAGTCGGAATGGATCGGGCCGAGGCGCCCGCCATAGAGCGAGCAGCGGACCGGGCAGCCCCAGCCGCCGTGCGGATCGGGTTCCGGCGGCTGCACCTCGGCGGTGAACTCGGCCAGCGCGCCCTTGTGCAGCGCGCGGCCATGAAACCGCGCCGGCGCGAAACAGGGAATGCCGAAGTCGTCCGTCACCGGCACGGCGATCTCCGCCTTGCGGCCTGCGGCATCGCGAATCTCGAAACCGAGCCCTTCCATGTTGAACCGCAGCCATAACACGGCCTTGGAATAGGCCCATTCGGGATAGCGCGAGCGGAACTGACCGCCGCCGCCGAGCAGCGGGCAATCGAAGCTGCAGATGTAGTGGTCGGCGTCATCGGCGACCGGCGCACTGACATGGCCGGTCAGCGGCAGCGTGACGCCATCGGTGTAGCGGGCGGCGAGCGAGAAGGTGAAGGATTTCATCAAGGATATAAGAACATAAAAAGAACATATTGTCAAATAACTTGTTGGAGTACATACGTATTCAGGGTGCCCACAAACTGGTTGCCGGCCATGACACCGTGAACCATTCCGCAAAGGAATACGCTCGCGGCCCGTTCCACACCAATACCGTCGCGGGCGACTTCTCGATCTTCAAGCGCGGCATGCTTGGCATCGCCAAGAAAAGCACCTGCACCGCTATCTGGCGGAATTTGATTTCCGCCACAACGGCTGTTCCATTGACGACGACGCCCGCGCTGGGCTGTCCATCAAGGGGCCAAGGGCAAACGCCTGACCTATCGGCAGACTCACAGCGCCTAAGCCGATTGCTCCGGCTACGGTGCGACGCGCACTCTGTTATGCGATTGGCCAGATTCTTCTAGGCCATCGCAAATAGGTGTCGTCAAATATCTCTCTTTTGGAGGGGGCATATGATTGATCAAGAGAAAGTCCAATTTGAGATGCGTCTTAGCGCTCTCGAATATTTGGTAACAAAGCTGTTTGTTGCGCACATCACAACAGCAGGCCTCTCAGACGAGAAAATACAGAAATACTTCGACGACTTTCGCGATGGCGCGGCCAAGCAAATATTTCCAGGCTTCGATCCGGCCGTTTCTGATTACGTGACAAGTGAGTGGGAGAACGCAATAGAGTCGCTGCTAGTCGCTCAGAAACAAATGTTGGCTCAGCTTCGGCAGCCAAAGCCATAGCGATAAATCTACCATCATTTGTCATTCTATTTTTTTCCGATGGCTTCTTTTTTTAACTTTCGTCTAACGCGGCTGCGGCTTGGTCTGAAGCATCTTCTTCAGTACCTCGTCGCGCTTTGCATCATCAGGGGATTTGGTCATGGAAGATCAGCTCGGTTCTGATTTGCGTGTATTTCAAGAGTACCGTGAAATGCGTCTAGCCATCGCTGGTGCCGTAATGTCATGGGGAACCCTGGAGAACGCCTTAGCTGGGCTTCTTGCGGTGATCCTAGATACACCCAACTATCAGATGCCGTATGCAGTGTACTACGCCCCGTCCAATACAGAAACGCGGCTTTCTATTATCGATAACACCATTACGCATATAGAACGACGCAGCGAGCTTACGCCTCGCATACTGGCATGCTGGGACTCCCTTAGGACTAAAATAGACCGCTCAAAAAACACCAGAAACAAAATTGTTCACGGCAATGTAGTGACAATCCACTTTAACGAGCAAAATCGTTGCCGCTTGGTTAGCCCGGTTTTTGATTTTACTCGCCGTGCACAAAGAGAACTGGCTGCAGCGTTCCAAAAAAAACAGTTTCTAGGTATGTCGCCACACGATGTTAGTAACGCAGCCAAAATTTTCGATGGCCGCACAAAACAAGTGCAGGCGCTATCGGACCTTATAGTTGCTGATCGGAAGGCCCCTTTCGGGCCATCATCATGGCAACATAAACTTCTCGCGCTAGAATCAGATCTGAATCTGACGGCGGCCCATACAAGCGGCCAGACTCCCAAAGCACCGTAGACCCGCGCTCCAACATCTCAGGAGTAATCTCAAATGAGTCATGATCAGCCTGATCCAAAGCTGCTCGAATTAGAGCCAAACGGTCTTTACACGACGCCAATTGCCTCAGGGTTTCTAGGGATGGCGATTGAGGGAGGCTCATTGCCAGTTCAAATCCGCCTGAGTTTCGCGGGCGGAGCAGAACTTCGCATCCCGATGTCCAATCTCGCTGTAAATCGGATGCTGGCTCAGTGCGCTGGGCTGTATCAAAGCCGGAAAGATCAGCGCACTGAGTAGCGCCGGCCTGTCCGTTATATTGCAACACTTCTGGCATTGTTCACTCAAGTATATAATTGGGATAACATTCCTTTCCTTTGGTTTATTAGCCGAGTGCGGATGGCACCCTACGTTTCATCAATATCTGCGCCATACGGCACCATCCGCCCTTCCGGCTATTCTCCCTGAACCTCAATACCCCACGGTGAACCGCTGGCGGATATGCTTGGGGCTCTCCAGCTCGTCGATGAGCGCGATGGCGTAATCCTCCATCGAGATGCGGCTGTCGCCGTTGGCATCGCTGAGCAGCGTATCCTTGCCCAGCCGGAATTTGCCGGTGCGTTCGCCCGGCACGATCATCGCCGACGGCGACAGGAAGCTCCACTCGAGGTCGGCCGCCTGCGCCTTCAGCGCGTCGAGGAATTCTCCGCCCTTCGCCGCTTCGGCCTTGTAGATCTCGGGGAAGCCCGGCGCGTCGATCAGCTTCAGCCCCGGCGCCACCTCCAGGCTGCCGGCGCCGCCCACCATCAGCCAGCGTTTCACGCCCGACTGCCGCACGGCGGCGAGCAGCTTGGCAAAATCGCTGGCGAGGAAATGCACGGCGCTGACCACCGCATCATGGCCGGCCAGCACCGGCGCCAGCGCAGCGGGCTGATGCAGGTCGGCGGCCTTGGCGGTCAGGCCCGGCCTGGCCGCCAGTGCATCGGCCTTGCGGGCAATGGCAGTGACGCTGTGGCCGCGCGTGAGTGCTTCGTTCAGCACGCGGCTGCCGATATTGCCGGTGGCGCCGATCAGGGCGATTTTCATGGTGTCTCTCCTTTTACCGGTATGGTAGTTTCTACCGGTAACCAGATGGCGGATTGGCCATCTGGTGTAAAGAAGGCACTTTTTTCTCGTCAGGTGAGATCGGGGTAACCGCCCATGACCAGGCGCAAAGCGATGACAGGCAAGACCATGACCGGCAACAGTTACGATCCGCAATGCCCGACCCGGCAGGTGCTGGACCGCATCGGCGACAAATGGACCGTGCTGGTGCTGATCCTGCTGCTGGATGAACCGGTGCGTTTCAATGAACTGCGCCGGCGCGTGGCCGGCGTGTCGCAGAAGATGCTGTCGCAGACGCTGAAAAGCATGGAACGCGATGGCCTGGTGCATCGCCGTGCCATCGCCACCGTGCCGGTGACGGTGGAATATTCGATCACGCCGCTGGGCCAGACCCTGGCCGCGCTGGTCGACCAGATGCGGCTGTGGGCCGAACAGAACCTTGCCCATGTGATGGCAGCCCAGCGGCGTTATGACCGGGCGCAGCCGATGCCTGCGCCAAAAGAAATAAAAACAATCCGCGCGGCATAACGCCCGCCGCAGACGCGGTACCGCCAAGCTTGGCTCGGCATCGCGCTATAAACGCCGGAAGCCCGCCATAATGCGCGGTCGCGGTGCATGGCCCGCCCCACGGCGCGGTTGTGCCTACCTCTTTTGTATGCGGCGCGCGTGAGTCGCAACTGCTGGTGCGATCAGCAGTTGGAGATGGACTTACCTCGAAATAAGCGTAGCCTGCACCCATATTGACAATCGCAGACCCCCACGCCGCCATGCGACGCCGCAGATGATGCCGTCCCTGCATCGACTTCTTTCCGGCGCGCAGGCGGAAGAGGCCCGGATGGCAGCTGTGCGGCAGTATGCCGTGCTGGATACGCCGCCCGAGAGCACCTTCGACCACATCACCAGTCTGGCCGCCGAGCTGTTCGGCACGCCGGTGGCGCTGATCAGCATCGTGGCCGAGGACCGCGTCTGGTTCAAATCGCGCCATGGCATGCCGATGGCGCAGACCAGCCGCGATGCCGGGCTCTGTGCCTCGGCGATCCTGCAGAAACGCGCCTGGCTGCTGAGCGATGCGTCCAGCGATCCGCGCGCCCTGGCGCATCCGCTGGTCACCGGCGATTTCGGCCTGCGCTTCTATCTCGGCGTGCCGCTCACCACCGCCGATGGCTGCAGCCTGGGCACGCTCTGCGTGATGGACCACAAGCCGCGCAGCATCACCAAACGCCAGATCGCCAGCCTGAACAGCCTGGCCGCCATCGTGATGGACCAGCTGGAACTGCGCAATGCGGGCCGGCAGGCCGCCATGGCGCTGGCCGAGGCCGCCGCCGCCAAGGACAAGGCGCTGCGCCTGACCACCCTGATGGCCAACGAGATCGACCACCGGGTGATGAACAGCCTGCAGCTGGTGTCGGGCCTGCTGTCGATGCAAAGCCGCACGCCAAGCGACGACGATGTGCCAACCCAGCTGAAGCAGGCGGCCGGCCGCGTGTCTGCCATTGCCCGGGTGCACCAGCATATCTACCTGAGCGAAGGCATCGAACATGCCGATGTGGCGCAGTATCTGCAGCGCGTCTGCGACGACCTTTCCATCATGCTGCAGGCAACCAACCGCGGCAGCATCGAAGTGAGCGGCGCCGAGGTGAAGCTGCCGACCGCGCGGATCGTCGCCATCGGCCTGATCATCAACGAACTGGTGACCAACGCGACCAAATACGGCGCCGGCAAGGTGGCGGTGCGCTTCGCCGATACCGCAACCGGCTATACCCTGTCGGTCTCCGACGAAGGCGACGGCCCGCCGCCTGACGAGATTCTCAAGCCCGCGCGCGGTTTCGGCATGAAGGTGATCACTTCGCTGGTGTCGCAGCTGCGCGGCGACCTCAGTGTCGGCCGCAAGGATGACGGCACCGGCACTCAGGTCACCATCGCCTTCCCGCGCGAAATCGCACTGCCGCACATGCCCTGAACGGAACTATCCAGCACCCGCCCTGTTCTTTCATATGTGCCGGCCTGTTGCGGCACCCGGAGTACCGTCCTTGCCCCACACACATATGATGATGCTCGCCGCGCAGCAGCCGCCCAAGGCGGCCGTTGTGCTGGTCGTGGAAGACGACGATCTGGTGCGCCTGATGACGGTGGATTATCTCGAAAGCTGCGGTTATCTGGTGCTGGAGGCGGACAATGCCGCCAAGGCCAGGGCCTGGTTCGAGCGCCAGGCCATCGACCTGATGTTCACCGATGTGCAGATGCCCGGCGACATGGATGGCATCGCGCTGGCCGAATGGGCGCGGGCAAACCATCCGACCGTGCCGGTGATCGTCACCTCCGGCGTCGCCTCGGAACTGGCGCGCTATGCCGCCGGCCTGATGATGGCCAAGCCCTATGACCTCGATGCCGTGCATGCGCGCATCCAGGCGGCGCTGGGCAAACGGATCCTGCCGTCCGGCTAGGCTGCGCGGTTGCGCGTCAGTTCCAGGAACAGGTCTTCCAGATCGGCGTCCTGCGTGGTCAGGTCATGGATCGCCAGCCCCGCCGCCTGCACACGCGCCAGCAGGGTGCTGAACGGCATCTGGCTCGGGCGGTAATGCAGGCGCAGGCGACGCGGCCCAAGCAGTTCGGCGCCGAGGCTTTCCAGCGCCGGCGGCACGGTGGCCAGATCGGCATCCAGCGTCAGGATCACATCTTTGCGGTCGAGCCGGGCCAGCAGTTTCGGCGTGGTGTCATGCGCCACGATGCGGCCGTGGTTGACGATGGCGATATGGTCGCACAGCGCCTCGGCCTCTTCCAGGTAATGCGTGGTCAGCACCACGGTGACGCCCGACTGGTTGAGCTGTCGCACATAGGCCCAGAGCTGCTGGCGCAGTTCGATATCGACGCCGGCGGTGGGCTCGTCCAGCACCAGCACCGGCGGATTGTGCATCAGCGCCTTGGCCACCAGCAGGCGGCGGCGCATGCCACCCGACAGGGTGCGCGCATAGGAGTTGGCCTTGTCGGTGAGGCCAAGCGCGGCCAGGATTTCGTCGGCACGGCGCTCGGCCTTGGGCACGCCATAGAGGCCGGCCTGGAAATCCAGCGCCTCGCGCGGGGTGAAAAACGGATCGAGATTGAGTTCCTGCGGCACCACGCCAATCGCCGCCCGCGCGCGCCGCGTGTCGGTGTCGATGTCATGGCCCCAGACCGCGGCGGTGCCCGAGGTCTTGCGCACCAGGCCGGCCAGGATGTTGATCAGCGTCGATTTGCCGGCACCGTTGGGGCCCAGCAGGCCGAAGAAGCTGCCGCGCGGGATATCCAGCGTCACGCCATGCAGGGCGGTCTTGGCGCCCTTGCCGCTGCCATAGACCTTGACCAGGTCGCGCACGGCAATAGCGGACACGGCAGGAACCCCGGAAAGCAGGGCGGAATCGGCAGCGGGCATGGCTCTGAAGGCCTGTAAGACTGGCGTGGCGAACGGTGCTGCGCTAGGTATCACCTTGGGCCTTGGGGGTCAAACCCGGGGCATCAGCGAACGCTTTCTGGCAGCCCTCCGGAGACCACCATGCAGGCCGTCAAGACTACTGCACCCGAGACCATCACCGTCGACAGCCCGGTCGTGGCCTGCGATGGCGGCGGCGGCGCGCTGGGCCATCCGCGCGTCTATCTCAACATGGGCGACAAGACCGAGATCGACTGCCCCTATTGCGGCCGCCAGTATCTGCTGAAAGACGGCGCGGGCCACGGGCATTAAACCACCACCGTCATGCCCGGCCTTGTGCCGGGCATCCATCCGCCGTCGATATCACGCTCCTCCGTCGCCGTTTCCCCGCCGATGGACGGGATGGATCCCCGGCCAGGAAAGATTCTTCTTGGGCCCGGGGATGACGAAATAGAGAATTTCGGAGAGCGTATCTATATGGCCACCAAACATCGCCTCTATCTGGTTGACGGTTCGGGCTACATCTTCCGGGCCTATCACGCGCTCCCGCCCCTGACGCGCAAATCCGACGGCCTGCCGATCGGCGCCGTGTCGGGCTTCTGCAATATGCTGTCGTCGCTCCGCGACAAGGCCGAGCATGACCAGGCGGTCAGCCACATGGCGGTGATCTTCGATGCCGGCCGCGAAACCTTCCGCAGCGAAATCTATCCCGCCTACAAGGCCAACCGCAGCGAGACGCCGGAAGACCTGATCCCGCAATTCGCGCCGATCCGCGAGGCGACAAAAGCCTTCGGCCTGCCCTCGATCGAGAAGCCGGGCTTCGAAGCCGACGACATCATCGCGACCTATGCCCGCATCGCCAACGCGGCCGGCATGGAGGTCTGCATCGTCTCGTCCGACAAGGACCTGATGCAGTTGGTCAAGGACGGCGTCGGCATGATGGACCCGATGAAGGACCGCAACATCGGGCCGGCCGAGGTGATGGAGAAATTCGGCGTCACGCCCGACAAGGTGATCGATGTGCAGGCGCTGGCCGGCGACAGCACCGATAACGTGCCCGGCGTGCCCGGTATCGGTATCAAGACCGCGGCCGAACTGATCAACACCTATGGCGACCTGGAATCGCTGCTGGCGCGTGCGGGCGAGATCAAGCAGCCCAAGCGGCGCGAGACGCTGCTGACCAATGCCGACAAGGCGCGCATATCGTATCAGCTGGTCAAGCTGAAGGACGATGTGCCGCTGGAGCTGGGGCTCGACGACCTCAAGCTGGGGCCGGTGGAATGGCCGAAGCTGTCGGCTTTCCTCAACGAGATGGAATTCCGCACCCTGACCGCGCGGATCGAAAACCGCCTGAAGGCGCGCGGCACCGATATGAGCGGCGGTGCGACTGGCGTCACGGCGCGGCCGGAGACGATGTACGCACCGGTGGCCTCGGCGCATAAAGCGACGACGCCGATTGCCTATCCGGGCGAAGGCGGGCCGGAAACGCCGCCGGTCAGCCGCGAACATTACGCGCTGGTGCAGGATCTTGGCGCGCTGCAGCACTGGATCGCGCGCGGCTTCGAAACCGGGCTGATCGCGTTCGACACCGAAACCACCAGCCTGTCTCCCACCATGGCCGAGCTGGTCGGCATCAGCCTGGCGGTGGCGCCGGGCGAGGCCTGCTATGTGCCGCTGGGCCATCGCAAGGCCGGTGGCGGGCTCGATTTCGGCGGCGACGGCGCCTTGCAGCAGATTCCGCTGCAGGATGCACTGGCCGCGCTGAAGCCCCTGCTGGCCGATCCCGGCGTGCTGAAGGTCGGGCAGAATATCAAATACGACATGGCGGTGCTGGAAAAGCACGGCGTGCAGATCGTGTCCTACGACGACACCATGCTGATGTCCTACACCCTGGATGCCGGCAAGCATGGCCATGGCATGGACGAGCTGTCGGAACGCCATCTCGGCCATACGCCGATCAGCTATGACGAGGTGACCGGCACCGGCAAGGCGCGCATCTCCTTTGCCGAGGTGGCGCTGGACAAGGCGTGCGACTATGCCGCCGAAGACGCCGATGTGACGCTGCGGCTGTATCACGTGCTGAAGCCGCGCCTGCTGGCCGAAAAGCAGGTGACGCTGTACGAGACCATCGAGCGGCCGCTGCCGGCCGTGGTGGCGGCGATGGAATGTGCCGGCATCAAGGTCGATCCGGCCGAACTCAACCGCCTGTCGGCCGATTTCGCCACCCGTATGGAGGCTTTCGAGAAGAAGGCGCACGAACTGGCGGAGGAAAGCTTCAACATCGGCTCGCCCAAGCAGCTCGGCGAGATCCTGTTCGACAAGATGAAGCTGCCCGGCGGCAAGAAGGGCAAGACCGGCGCCTATTCCACCGGCGCCGAGGTGCTGGAGGAACTGGCCGCCGAGGGCCACGAGCTGCCGCGCGCGGTGCTCGACTGGCGCCAGCTCGCCAAGCTGAAATCCACCTATGCCGATGCGCTGGTCGCCTCGATCAACCCGCGCACCGGCCGCGTGCACACCTCGTTTGCGCTCTCGGCCACCAATACCGGGCGGTTTGCCTCCAGCGATCCCAACCTGCAGAACATCCCGGTGCGCACCGAGGAAGGCCGCAAGATCCGCAAGGCTTTCGTCGCCGAGGCCGGCCACAAGATCATCTCGGCCGACTATTCGCAGATCGAGTTGCGCATCCTCGCCCATATCGCCGATATCGGCACGCTGAAGCAGGCTTTCCGCGATGGCATCGACATCCATGCGCTGACCGCCAGCCAGGTGTTCAACACGCCGGTCGAAGGCATGGATCCGATGGTGCGCCGTGCCGCGAAAGCCATCAACTTCGGCATCATCTATGGCATGAGCGCCTTTGGTCTGGCCGCCCAGCTCGGCATCCCGCAGCGCGAGGCGCAGAGCTATATCGAGGCGTATTTCCAGCGCTATCCCGGCATCCGCGCCTATATGGACAATACGAAAAAGCAGGTGAAGGAGCAGGGCTTCGTCACCACCCTGTATGGCCGGCGCGTGCATTTCCCCAATATCAACTCGAAGAACCCGGCCGAGCGCAATTTCCTCGAACGCGCCGCGATCAACGCGCCGATCCAGGGCTCGGCCGCCGATATCATCAAGCGCGCTATGGCGAAGCTGCCGGCGGCGCTGGCGGCGGAAGGACTCAAGACCCGCATGCTGCTGCAGGTGCATGACGAACTGGTGTTCGAGGCGCCCGACTCAGAGGTGGATGCGCTGATCGCGGTGGCGAAGACGGTGATGCAGTCGGCCGCCACGCTGGATGTGCCGCTGGTGGTGGATGCCGGCGTCGGCGCCAACTGGGAAGCGGCGCACTAGGCGCCTTCTCCACGCCATAGATCGTCA
Source organism: Ferrovibrio terrae (assembly GCF_943372915.1). Classification (GTDB taxonomy): domain Bacteria; phylum Pseudomonadota; class Alphaproteobacteria; order Ferrovibrionales; family Ferrovibrionaceae; genus Ferrovibrio; species Ferrovibrio terrae_A. Next base: position 95,425 of record NZ_CALSAN010000007.1, read on the forward strand.
CCCTCGGATTTATTCCGAGAGTCCATCTGTAAGTTCCGATGCGCGGATGGTTGGGATGGACCCTAGGGACAAGCCCTAGGGTGACGGCCTTGTTTGTGACGACGCGGTGCCCTACTCAAACACCGGGCGGAAGAAGCTGCGCTCGAAGCGGCGGAAACATTTGGTCTTCTCGTAGAAGGCCAGGGCCGCCTGGCATTCGGCATCGCTCGCCGCCGCCTTGCGATAGGCCTCATAGGCGGCCAGTGACGGGAACGAGAAGCTGGCCAGCGCCACATCGCTGGCGCCCTCGCTGGGCATCAGATAGCCGTGATGCGTGCCGCCCAGCTTGTTGACCAGCCGGATCCACATGCGGCCGTATTCCTCGAAATCCTTCAGGCTGCCGGGATCGACTTCGTAGCGCAGGAAACAGGTGATCATGGCTTGGCCGGGATGCAGCGTTCGACGATGGCGCCGCAGGGCTCCATGATCTCGCGACCCGTCGCGGTGCGGCCGCGGAACTCGACGCTGCGCACCCGCCCGCCCTGCAACGCAAAGGTCGCCTCGCAGTAGCGGAAATAGTCGTAATTGGTTTCGCCGCGATTGGTCGGCGTGTAGCCGATATCGCCGGAGATCGCCACCGCCGAGCGGCTGGTCTCGCGGAAATAGCTCCACAGCGCGATGCCGTTTTCCAGATTGGTGGCGGTCGGCTCGCCGGCGCAGGCCTTGAGCTGGCCCTCGGTCATGCCAACCATCTCGCTGCGGGCGCGCTCGGCCACGTGTTCGAGTGGCGAGGTGCAGGCGGCCAGGAAAAGCAGGGCGATGAGGACGGGGATTTTTTGCATGGCCCCAATCTGCCGCAACGCCCTCTCCGGGTCAAATCCCTCCGTAGCCTTACGATATTGTCGAGCCGCCCGCTTTCCGATACACCAGATGCAACCGAGAAAGGGACGAAAAACCATGGGTGAGACTGTCACCGTAAAGCCGGAGCCGCTGCGCGCCGCCGTGCGCCATATCTGCCTGGCCGCCGGCAGCAACGAACGCGAAGCCACCCTGGTCGCCGAGAATCTGGTGCTGGCCAACCTGAGCGGCCATGACAGCCACGGTGTCGGCATGCTGCCGCAATATATCCTCGCTGCGGTCGAGAAGCGCCTGGTGGTGAATCAGTCGGTGCGCGTGACCAGCGATTTCGGCGCCATCCTCAATCTGGATGGCGGCATGGGCTATGGCCAGGTGATCGGCCATGAGGCGATGGAACTGGGCATCCGCCGCGCACGGCAAACCGGCGCCTGCATCGTGAGCTTACGCGACAGCCACCATATCGGCCGCATCGGCCATTGGGGCGAGCAATGCGCGGCCGCCGGCATGCTCTCGACGCATTATGTCAACGTGGTGGGCCGCCCGCCGCTGGTGGCGCCGTTTGGCGGCGCCGATGCGCGCTTTGCCACCAATCCCTATTGCTGCGCGATTCCGCCGAGCCAGCCGGGCGGCGAGCCCATCGTGCTGGATTTCGCCACCTCCAAGATCGCGATGGGCAAGGTGCGGGTGGCGATGAACAAGGGCGAACAGGTGCCGCCCGGCACGCTGATCAATGCCAACGGCGCACCGACCACCGAGCCGCGCACCATGTTCGACGGCCCGATCGGCGCCATCCTCACCTTCGGCGAACACAAGGGCTATGGCCTGGCGGTGATCGCCGAGCTGCTGGCCGGCGCCTTTACCGGCGGCATCACCATGCATGAAGGCAGCTGGGCGAAGAACACCATCACCAACAACATGTTCTCGGTGATCGTCGATCCGGCCAAGCTGGGCGGCGCCGACAGCTGGCGCCGCGAAGTGGATGCCTTCGTGAAATTCGTCAAGGCCGCGCCGAAAGCGCCCGGCAGTGACGGCGTGCAGGTGGCCGGCGAACCCGAGCGCCGCTATCGCGCCAGCCGCAGCCGCGACGGCATTCCGGTGGATGCCACCACCTGGCGCGAGATCATCAGTGCCGGAGAATCGGTCGGCATCGGCGCCGCCCAGACCAACACAGCCGCAGGACTCTGACATGTCACCCAACCCCGCCGTCCTCCAGGATGCCGCCGACCGCCTGCGCCAGGCCGGCGAGACCGGCATTCCCTGCGCCCCGGTGCGCGAGCAGCTGGGCAACGACATGGCCGCCGCCTATGCCGTGCAGGGCCTCAACCGCGACATCTGGCTCAAGGCCGGGCGGCGCAGTGTCGGTTACAAGATCGCGCTCAGCAACCGCGCGGCGCAGAAGACGATGGGCCTGACCGAACCGGCCTACAGCAACCTCTATGCCGACATGCTGATGGGCGACGGCGATACCGTGGCGAAAGGCCGCGTGATGCAGCCGCGTGTCGAGGGCGAGGTCGCCATCGTGCTGGAGCGCGACCTGGCGATGGAACAGCCGACGCTGGCCGATGTGATCCGCGCCGTCGCCTACTGCCTGCCGGCCATCGAGGTGGTGGGCAGCCGCATCGCCAATCTGGATGCCAAGCCGGTGGATATCGTGGCCGACAATGCCAATGGCGGCGCCTTCGTGCTGGGCGCACCGGCGCGCCGGCTGGAAGGCCTCGACCTGCGCCGCATGCCGATGAGCATGAGCAAGGGCGGCGCGCAGATCATCAGCGGCACCGGCGAGGCGGTGTATGGCAGCCCGCTGCATGCACTGGCCTGGCTGGCCGGACGGCTGGTGAGCGACGAGATGCCGCTGCGTGCCGGCGAGGTGATCATGACCGGCACCTATTTTGCCATGCAGCCCGCCGCACCCGGCGACCTGTTCGAGATCGAGGCCGAGGGGCTCGGCCGCTGCGCTGTCGGTTTCGAGGCCTGAGGAGACCACCATGCGCGCCATCGAACTGCAGAGTTTCTCGGTCGATGCGCTCAAGATGGTCGAGCGGCCGGACCCGACACCGAAAGCCGGCGAGGTGCTGGTGCGGGTGAAGGCCTGCTCGCTGAATTTCCGCGACTGGCTGATGGCACTCGGCCAGTACAATCCAAAGCAGAAGCTGCCGCTGATCCCGGTCTCCGATGCTGCCGGCGAGGTGATCGCCGTGGCAGACGGCGTGACCGGCTTCAAACCGGGCGACCGTGTGCTGGGACATTTCTTCCCCAACTGGCAAAGCGGCGAACCCAGCGTGGCGAAATTCGCCATCAGCATGGGCGGGCCGTTCGACGGCTGGCTGTGTGAACAGCGCTGCTTCCCGGCCAGCGCGCTGGCGCATATCCCCGATCATCTCTCTTATGAAGAGGCAGCCGCCCTGCCCTGCGCGGCCCTCACCGCCTGGAGCGCCATCGTCACGCTGGGCCGCGTGCAGCCGGGCGAGCGCGTGCTGATCCAGGGCACCGGCGGTGTGGCCTTGTTCGCGCTGCAATTCGCCAAGCTGGCCGGGGCCGAGGTGATCATGACCTCGTCGTCGGACGAGAAACTGGCGCGGGTGAAGGCCATGGGCGCCGATCATGGCGTCAACTACAAGGCCGATCCGCACTGGGGCCGCACGGCCCGCGCGCTGACCGGCAATGCCGGGCTGGACCATATCGTCGAGCTGGGCGGCGCCGGCACGCTGATGCAGTCGATCCGCGCGATCCGGCCGGGCGGCACCATCAGCATGATCGGCGTGCTGTCGGGCCCCAGCAACGACCTGCAGATTCCGCTGGTGGTGATGCAGCAGGTGCGGCTGCAGGGCGTGACGGTGGGATCGAAGGAAGGCTTCGACGCCATGCTGCGCGCCATGACACTGGCACAGCTGAAGCCGGTGCTGGATGACCGCTTCGATTTTTCGGAAGCCGGCGTGCGGGCGGCCTTCCGCCATATGGGCAGCGGCAGCCATTTCGGGAAGATCGTGATCGCTCTCACCTGAGGCCCGCGCCTAAACCTCTGTATAGTATCACTGCCCGGCCGGGGGCGGCATGGTAGGTTCAGTTCGATCCTCCAGCCCCCCCCCGAGGCCCTTCATGTTTCTCACCCTGCTTCTGCTTGGCCATACGCTGATCAGCGTCGCCGCCATCATCGCCGGCATCGTCGTGGTTGCCGACCTGCTGCGCGGGCGTGACAGCGGCAGCATGGCGACCGTTTTCCTCGCCACCGCACTGCTCACCAGTGCCACCGGCTTCCTGTTCCCCTTCACCGTGTTCCTGCCCTCGCATGGCACCGCCATCGTGGCACTGGTTGTGTTGGCCGCCACCCTGCCGGCACGCTACAGCTTCCGCCTTGCCGGTCCGTGGCGCGCGGTCTATGCCGGTGGCGCCGTAGCGAGCCTGTTCCTGCTGGTCTTCGTGGCGATCGCGCAGGTCTTTGCCAAGGTGCCATCCCTGCGCGCCACCGCCCCCACCCAGTCTGAACCGCCGTTCCTCATCACCGAGGGCATCACGCTGGCGATTTTCGTGCTGCTGGGCGTGCTGGCGGTGCGCCGCTTTCATCCGGGTGCCGGCCGGCCGGCATAAGCCGTTATTCACCGCGCGTATTGGCTGGCGCGAGCGGACGGATTGGCTAGAGTGCGCGCGTGGAAAAACGCGTCGCACTCTACACCTTCGGAATCTTCCGGCGGCCCTCGGCAGATCCGGTCAACGACAGCTTCCACGCCCGCAACGACATCAATCTTGCCGCTGTCGCGCTGAGCGACGGCTTCATCGCACGCTCGGGCTATGACGGCGATCCCGGCCCGGCCAGCTGGGGCCCGGCGGCCTATCCGCGTTTCCACACCGGCAGCGACCCGCATTCGCCCTCCACGCTGTCGCTGTGGGCCGACCTCGAATCACCGCTGGCCTTCACCTACAGCGGCATCCATGCCGAGGCCCTGGCGCATGGCCGCGACTGGTTCCTGAAGCCCGCCCTGCCGCCACAAAAACCGGCCTGGCCGCCTTACGTGCTGTGGTGGGTGGCCGGCGACCATGTGCCAGACTAGCGCGAAGCGGTGGAGCACCAAGAATATCTGCATGACCATGGCCCATCGCCGCGCGCCTTCGACTGGAAGACCGCCTTCGATGCGCAGGGGCAGCCAACGGTTATCGACCGCGACCTGGTCCGGCGCCGAACAGAGAGCAACCTGACGCACCAGGCTGCGGCGTCTCAGGCCGCCGGATAGGCCGGGCGCGCTCCATCCCGCCGCAGGTCCGCTATTGCAAATGCGTATCAGGCGCCATACGCGCCGCCCCGACTTGCTGCTTATCGAAAAATAACTCCGCTTTTCCGCGAAATCTGACGTAAGCACACAAGTGTATTCCGCCCCGGCGGGGCCAAGAAACTTGTGGGACATAAGATGGCTTTGGTTTCTGCGTATGACGAGCGTGCCCTCGCGAAGCAACAGACAAAACGATCCTGGTTTGGCATCGGGCCCCGCATAGCCCTTGGCGTCGCCGCCCTGGTCGCCGTCGAAGCCGCGATCTACACGGCAACCACCTTCCACGAGATGTCCACCTCCATCGAGGAAGAAGCGCACGAAAGGATGGAGCTTTCGGCGCTGGCGGCGAAAGACCGCTTCCTGGCCATTGCCGCTGCGACACAGTCCTATGCGGAAATCTTCAGCCGTCATGGCCGTGTCGTGGACGCGCTGGCCTCTGGCGACATGGCCGCGCTGGAAAGCTTCCTGGTGCCGGAAACAACCCGCATCCGGGCCCTGGATCCTGTCGTCGGCGCAATCGAAGTGACCGACACCAAGGGTATCGTGGTTCTGCGTGGCCATAACCCGAAATCCAAAGGCGATGACAAGACCAAAGTGCCCACCGTGGCGGCGGCCTTGCAGGGTAATGCGACGGCGGCCTGGATCGTCTCCCCCACCAGCAAGGAGCTGGCACAGGAAACCGTATCCCCGATCCGGAATGGCACGACCATCATCGGCACCATCAAGGTCGGCAGCTATGTGCGCGATGACACGGCAAAGCGGATTGCCGATGCCGCCCGGATGGGCGTGGCCTTCTTTGTCGACGGCAAACAGACCGGCCGCTCGGGCGATCATCTGAAAGACTGGGTACCGGCGGACACTGCACCCCTGTCAGCGACGCGCGACACTTACGGTCGCGCCCAGATTGCCGGCGTGACCTATGATGTCGCATTCATTCCGCTGCTGGACAAACAGGGCAAGTTGCTGCTGACCGTGGCCCTGCTGGGCGACCGCTCGAAACTTGAAGCCGCCGTGTCCGGACAGCTCCGCGACAGCATCCTGCTGGGCGCGGGCATGACGATCGTGTTCATCGGCATCGCGCTCGCATTCGCCCTGTCGGTGGCGCGGCCGATTACCCGCCTGACCGGTCGCATGAACGAACTCGCCGGCGGCGATGCAAGCGTCGCGATTCCAGACACCGGCCGCAGGGATGAACTCGGCGCCATGGCGCGGGCCTTGCTGATTTTCCGTGATGGCATTGCCGAGAAGAACCGCCTGGAAACCGAGAGCGCCGCTACGCGGGCCGCTGCAGACCAGGCGCGTGCGGAACGCGAGGCGCGCGAAGCCGCCGCCGGGCGCGAGATCGCCGGACTCTGCGACCAGATTTCGAACGGCGACCTGTCAGGCCGGATTTCAGAAGCCGGCAAGAACGGCTTCCTGCTCGAGGTCACCCGCCAGCTCAACAGGCTGGCCCAGACGCTGGAGGGCGTCACCGGCGAGGTGGCCAATGTGATAACCGGCATCGCCGATGGCGACCTGCGCAGGCAGGTACAGGGCACCTACAATGGGGTGTTTGGCAAACTGAAGGACGGCGCCAACGGAACCTCGGCCAAACTGCGGGAATTCGCAGGCCAGCTCAGCAACACAGCCGAAGATGTCAATCGGGCGGCCGGAGAGATTGCCGAAGTCAGTCATGAACTCGGCAGCCGGACCGCAGCCCAGGCCTCGACGCTTGAGGAAACGGCTGCGGCGATGCACGAAATCACCACGACGGTGAAGCAGAATGCCGATTTCGCCCAGAATGCCAGCCAGCTTTCGGCCAGTGCCAGCTCGCGCGCCGATGCCGGTGGCGCGGTGGTCGGCGAAGCAGTCACGGCCGTCAGCGACATCGAGACCAGCGCCCGCAAAATCAGCGAGATCGTGTCGCTGATTGACGAGATCGCCTTCCAGACCAACCTGCTGGCACTGAATGCGTCCGTCGAGGCGGCGCGCGCCGGCGAGTCCGGCAAGGGTTTTGCCGTGGTGGCACAGGAGGTCCGCGCGCTGGCACAGCGCTCGGCCAATGCGTCGAAGGACATCAAGGCGCTGATCACCGAGTCGAATGTCAAAGTGAAATCCGGCGCCACCCTGGTGAATCAGACCGGCGCCTCCCTCGCGGAAATCGTTACCGCGATCAAGAAGGCGTCCGATATCGTTGCCGATATCGCCGCCGGCAGCCGCGAGCAGGCGGTCGGCCTCGAGCAGGTCAACCAGGCCATCACCAGCATGGATGAAGCGACCCAGCGCAATGCCGCCATGGTCGAGGAAACCAATGCGGCGGCACAGACCCTGGCAACCCAGGCAGGGCAGCTCTCAAGCCTGGTCCGCTTCTTCAAGTCCTGACCGGATCGGAAATCCGGCTTCAGGCGCGGGCAGCGGCAGACTCCGCCGCGACCTGCGGCGGACCCAGCACGCGTTCGATCAGCGCGGTATCGGCATATTCGGTGATCTCGACCACGCGGCCATCGCGCAGCCGGAAGATCATGCAATAGCTGTTGCAATAGGATTCGCCCGCTTTGGTGCGCCCGTTGCCGCGCGCCTGCACCACCACGCAGTCGGCCTCGGCGATGAAGCGCGAGGCACTGAGACGGTTGGGGCCGTCGAGCACCGCATGCAGCGGCTTGAGCAGGCTGGCCTTCACGGCTGATTTTCCCTGATAGCTGCGCGACCAGCCGGTGCTGCCCTCGACATGCCAGACCACATCCTCGGCCAGCATGTCGAGGAACGGCTGGCCCTGGCCGGCGGCGAGATCGGCAAAAACCCATTGCAGCAGCGCCTTGTTGGCGGCGGCCTGTTTCTGTGGCGTGGTCATCGGCAATCCTCCGGTTGCCCGCCAGACTGCCGCCGGCCACTTCATTCTTCCAATCGATAGTCTGTATGATTTATATTCGTGGCATGAATTTGTCCGCCCTCGACCTCAACCTGCTGGTGGCGCTGGATGCGCTGGTGAGCGAGGCGCATGTCGGCCGCGCCGCCCTGCGCATCGGCCTGTCGCAGCCGGCGATGAGCCACGCGCTGCGCCGGCTGCGCGAGATTCTGCACGATCCGCTGCTGGTGCGGGTCGGTCCCGGCATGGAACTGACACCACGAGCACAGGGCCTGCGCGCGCCCCTGAAGCAGACGCTGGAGAGTGTGCGCGGGCTGTTCGTCGCCGATGGCTTCGATCCGGCCAGCAGCACGCGGCGCTTCGCGCTGATGATCCCCGACTACATCATCAATTTCGTGCTGCCGCCGCTGGTCGGCCGCATCGCCGCCGAGGCGCCGGGCGTGCGGCTGGACGTAACGCCGTGGCGCGGCGCACCGCTGCAGGCGAGCGGCGCCATCGCGCCCGACATCGCCCGCCGCATCGACTTCGCCTTCAACTGCCGGCCCGGTGCCCTGCCCGGCTTCCATCGCCAGCGCCTGTTCGGCGATGTCGACATGCTGGCGGTGCGACGCGGACATCCGCAGGCGGCGAGGCTGAAGCAGATGAAGGTTTTCCTCGCTGCCCGCCATGTGGCGGTGATCGGCCGCGGCCAGGACGAAGACCTGATCGACAGCTGGCTGCAGCAGCAGGGCATTCAGCGCCGCATTGCGCTGTCCGTGCCCAGCTACTTGCAAGCATTGCATACCGTGGCGCAGAGCGACCTGGTCGCCTTCGTGCCGGGCCGGCTGATCGCCAGCCTGAGCCGGCAGCTCGATCTGGTGGCGCTGGCCCCGCCGCTGCAGCCCGAGGGCGATGAGGAATACCTGTTCTGGCCGGTGCGGCACCAGAACGACCCTGGCTCGCTGTGGCTGCGCCGCCATATCCTTGCCGTCGGCCGCGACCTGGACAAGCAGAAGCCCAAGACCGCTCAGGCGCGCCGCTAATCCGCCGCCCGTGCATCGGCGGCGATCGCCGGCAGCTGGCGCACGCGACTGCGTGGAAAACGCAGCGTCACGCTGGTGCCTTCGCCCTCGCGGCTGTCGATGGTGATTGAGCCGCCATGTAGCCGCATCAGCGCCTGCACCAGCGGCAGGCCGAGACCGGTGCCGCCATAGGACTTGTTCATGTGGTGATGCAGCTGCACGAAGGGTTCGAGCGCGCGTGGCACATCCTCGCGCTTCATGCCGATGCCGGTATCGCTGACCGTGATCGCCAGCCGGCCATCGTCCTCCTGCTGCACGGCGAGGCTGACACTGCCGCCCGGCGGCGTGAATTTCACCGCATTGCCGAGCAGGTTGAGCAGCATCTGCCGCACGGCGCGTTCGTCTGCCAGCAGGTAAGGCAGCAGATCGGGGAAGCTGCCGCGCAGGCTGACACTGGCAGCCGAGGCGCGTTCACGCATCAGACGCAAGGCAGCCTCGGCATGCTCATGCACATCCATCTCGACATCATGCAGCTCGACGCGGCCGGCCTCGATGCGGGTATGGTCGAGCAGGTCGTTGACCAGGCTGAGCAGGTGGCGACCGCTGGCCAGGATGTCGCTGGCGTAATCCTTGTAGCGCGGATCGCCGAGATGGCCGAACAGCTCGTTGGTGAGAATCTCGGAAAAGCCGATCACGGCATTCAGCGGCGTGCGCAGTTCGTGGCTCATACTGGCGAGGAAGGCCGACTTGGCATTGCTGGCCTCCTCGGCGGCCTGCTTGGCGCGCTTGAGATCCTCGATGGCGCGGCGCAGCGCATCGGCATCGCGGGTGACGCGGGCGATCACACGGTTGTACTGCAGCGCAATGGTCTCGACCTCGGAACCGACGACGACGCGCACCGGCTGGTCGAAGCGCCCCTCGCGGCGCTGGCGCTCCATGTCGCCGACCAGATCGAGCATGGCCGAGCCGGCGCCATGTTCGGCCTGGTTGAGGCCGATGGCCTCGGCCTCGCTGGTGACACGCAGCGGCACCGCCATGTTGATCAGCCGCAGCAGGATATAGGTGACACCGAAGCCATAGACGGCAGCGGCGGCGCAGCCGAGCAGCTGGATGCCGAACTGGGTGAAGCGGTCATGCTGTACAGGCCAGCCGGCCGGGTCGCCGAAGATTGCCACCGCCAGCGTGCCCCAGATGCCGGCGCACAGATGCACCGGCACGGCGCCAACCGCATCGTCGATCTTCCAGCGTTCCAGCAGCTCGGCACCGGCAATCGCCACGCCGCCGCCGACGGCGCCGATGATGACGGCGCCGAGCCCCGAGGTGTTGTGGCAGTTGGCGGTGATCGCCACCAGGCCGGCCAGCGTGCCATTGAGGAAATCCTCAACGCGGATCTTGTCATACAGCAGCTGCGACAGGATCAGGTTGGCGACACCGCCGGCACAGCCGCCCAGCGTGGTGTTGATCAGGATGGAGGGCACACTCTCGTTCAGCGCCAGGGTCGAGCCGCCGTTGAAGCCGAACCAGCCGAACCACAGCAGCATGACGCCGAGTGTCGACATCACCAGGTCATGGCCCCGCATGCTGGGCTGGCCGGGCAGGAAGCGGCCGGTGCGCGGCCCGATGATCAGCACGGCGGCCAGCGAGACCCAGCCGCCGATCGAATGCACCACGCTGGAGCCGGCGAAATCGATGAAGCCAAGCTGCGCCAGCCAGCCGCTGCTGCCGCCGAACTGGCCAGTATTCCAGGCCCAGTTGGCATAGACCGGATAGATCAGGCTCGAGATCACGATGGTGATGGCGATGTAGCTGGCAAAGCTGACCCGTTCGGCCACCGCGCCCGACACTATGGTGGCCGAGGTGCCGCAGAACATCAGCTGGAACAGGAAGAAGACGCCGACCGCGATCTCGCCGCGGGCATCGAACAGCCAGTGGGTGGCCCCGATCCAGCCATTGCCGGCCCCGAAGGCGAAGGCGAAACCAAAGGCCCAGAACAGCAGGGCGGCGATGCAGAAATCGGCCAGGTTCTTCAACGCCACGTTGATACTGTTCTTGGCGCGCACGAAGCCGCTTTCCAGGCAACAGAAGCCGGCCTGCATGGTGAAGATCATGCAGGTGGCGATAACGATCCAGACGATGTCGATGCGATCAGGGGTCATGCGGGCCTGACCAATAGAGAAAGCAAGAGCCGTACCATGCCGAATCAGCGATTCCCGCGCTTGTACGGGGCACCGGCATGCCTATATTTTCACCATGGCTGTCGGCATTTGCAGCGTGGGCTGTTGGCTTTTGCCGCCTGCGCCCTTATCTCTGGTCCCGACAGCAAACCCCTTTTCAAGCGACGATGACCGCCATGGACCTTTCGCCCAAATCTCCCGCCAGCTTGCCAGGCCTGACCGGACTGACCGCGTCCGCCGGGACACCTCCCAGTGCAGCACCCGCTGCGGCTGCAGACCTGATCAAGGATGTCGACATCACCACCTTCATGGAAGACGTGGTGCAGGCCTCGATGAAGCAGCCGGTGCTGGTCGACTTCTGGGCGCCGTGGTGCGGCCCCTGCAAGCAGCTGACCCCGGCGCTGGAAAAGCTGGTCAAGGCGGCGAACGGCAAGCTGCGCCTGGTCAAGATCAATGTCGACGATCCGAAGAACCAGCCGCTGGCCCAGCAGCTGCGCATCCAGTCGATCCCGGCGGTCTATGCCTTCTCGCAGGGCCAGCCGGTGGATGGCTTCGTCGGCGCGCTGCCGGAAAGCCAGCTGAAGAAATTCGTCGAAGGCCTGCCGGGCGCCGGCGCCATCGAGGATACCGCCGCCGAAGCCATCGAGGCCGGCAAGACCGCGCTTGCCGCCCAGGCCTGGGAAGATGCCGCCACGGCGTTTTCCACCGCACTGGGCACCGAGCCGGAAAACATCTCGGCCCTGGGCGGCCTGGCCCGCGCACTGATCGGCATGGGCGAAGTCGAAGAAGCCAAGGAAATCCTCGGCCAGATTCCGCCCGACAAGGCCGAGCATGCCGATGTGGTGGCTGCGCGCTCCGCACTCGAACTGCTGGAAGCCGGCAGCCAGGCGGCGGGCAACCTGAAGCCGCTGGAAGCCGCCGTCGCCGCCAATCCGAACGATCACCAGGCGCGGCTGGACTATGCCGTGGCGCTGCATGGCGCCGGCCAGCAGGCCGAGGCAATCGACCAATTGCTGGATATCGTCAAGCGTGACCGCAAATGGAACGACGAGGCCGCCCGCAAGCAGCTGGTGAAGATCTTCGAGGCGATGGGCCCGATGGATCCGGTGGTGGTGGATGCGCGCCGCCGGCTGTCGTCGATCCTGTTCGCCTGAGCATGGGCGGCTCGATGCACGAGTCTCAATGCCCGGCGAGCATCGATGAGCTGAGCCGAACGATCCCGATCTTTACGCTGAACGGCGTGCTGCTGCTGCCGCGCGGCTTGTTGCCGCTCAACATCTTCGAGCCGCGCTATCTGGCGATGACGCGCGCGGCCCTCGATGGCACCAAGCTGATCGGCATGATCCAGCCGACCCAGAGCACGGGCCTGCCCGGCCAGTCACCGCGCAACAGCGCTGATATCTACACGGTCGGCTGTGTCGGCAAGATCGTGTCGGCCACCGAGAGCGATGACGGCCGCATCCTGCTGACGCTGAAAGGCCTGTGCCGTTTCCAGGTGGCGCGCGAAGTTGAAGCCGGCACGGCCTATCGCCAGGTCGAGGCCGACTATGCCAGTTATGCCGCCGACATGACCGCGGCGCAGGACGGGCTATGCGAACGCGAGCGCCTGATCTATGCGCTGCGCGCCTATTGCACCCGCCACAACCTGCCGGCCGACTGGGATTCGATCACGGCAGTGAACGACGATCTGCTGGTCCATTCGCTGGCGATGATCTGCCCGTTCAGCGCCGGCGAGAAACAGGCCCTGCTGGAAGCCCCCGATTTCAAGGCCCGCGCCGCCATGCTGGTGTCGCTGCTGGAAATGGCCCTGCTGGATGGCAGCACCCTGCCGCGCGGCGCGAAGCCGAATTGAGAGGCCGTGATGAGCGAACCCACACAGACATCCGCACCGGTTGATCCCAAGCTGCTCGAACTGCTGGTCTGCCCGGTAACCAAGGGCCAACTGGTCTATGACCGCGCCCGCAACGAACTGGTGAGCGAAAAGGCCGGCTTGGCCTTTCCGATCCGCGACGGCATCCCGATCATGCTGGTGGATGAAGCGCGCCAGATCGACGACACCCCCTGACATGGCATCTGTGCCAAGCGGGATGAACCCGCAGTCGCTGTATCAGCAGGCCGGCCGCCCGGCTTGCACCGATGTGCGCTATGTCTCGGCCGAAAAGCGGCTTGAGGTCGTCTATGCCGACGGCAAGAGCTTTGCCTTCACCGCGGAGTTCCTGCGCATCGAAAGTCCGTCAGCCGAGGTACAGGGCCATGGCGCCGGGCAGAAGACCCTGGTGCCCGGCCGCCGCCATGTCGGCATCATCGGCATCGAGCCGGTCGGCACCTATGCGCTGCGGCTCAAATTCGACGACCTGCACGATACCGGACTGTACAGCTGGGAATGGTTCTACGACCGCGGCCATGACCAGGATGCGCTGTGGCAGGACTACCTCAAACGCCTGGAGGCGCGCGGCCTCAGCCGCGATCCGCGCGCCAGGTAGAGCCCCTATATCGCCTCACCCTTCAGCAGGCGCGGCAGGCGGCCGATGTCGCCCATGGCATGGCGCATGAACAGTTTCTTGAGCGGCCCGATGCGGTTGACCACGCCCAGGCCAAGATCGCGGGCGAGCCGCAGTGGCGCGATGTCGTTGGAGAACAGCCGGGTGAGGCCATCGGTGACAGCCCCGAGCACGACGTTGTCGACCCGGCGCCAGCGTTCGTAGCGCTCCAGCACATCGACACGGCCGATATCGAGACCGAGCCGGCGCGCCTCAACCACCGCCTCAGTGAGGGCTGCAATGTCGCGCAGGCCCAGATTGAGCCCCTGCCCGGCAATCGGATGGATGCCATGGGCCGCATCACCGATCAGCGCCATACGATGGCCGCTGTAGCGGGTGGCCAGCATGAAACTGAGCGGATAGGACCAGCGCGGGCCAACTACGTCGCAGGCGCCATAGCCGGTGCCGAAGCGCTGGCGCATCTCGGCCACGAAACCCGCATCATCCAGCGCCATGATGGCGGCGGCGCGTTCGGTCGGCTCGGTCCAGACCAGTGACGACCGATGCGCGCCTTGTGCATCGTCGGTCATCGGCAAAATCGCAAACGGCCCGGCCGGCAGGAAACGTTCCTGTGCCACACCATCATGCGGCAAAGCATGCTGCACGGTGCAGACGATGCCAGTCTGGTCATAGGCCCAGTCGATGGTGCGGATGCCGGCATCGCGGCGGATGACAGACTGGCGGCCATCGGCGCCGATCACCAGCCGGGCACGGATCTGCCGGCCATTGTCGAGGTCGAGCACCGCCGGCGCGCCGGAACCCGGTTCGCCATAGCTGATCTGCCGCGCCCTCATCGGCGCGATGAGTTCCAGGTTCGGCGTATCGGCGATGGCCGCCTGCTGGGCCAGGCGCATGACCCGATTCTCGACCAGATAGCCGAACGGGTCGCTGCCCAGGTCGCTGTGGTCGTAATGCAGGAACAGCAGCGAGTCGCCATCCGAGACCCGGATGTCCCACATCGGCTGGGCATCGCTCACATGGCGCCACAGGCCGATGGCATCCAGCATGCGCTGGGACGCCAACGCGATGGCCGAAACCCGCCCGTCGAACCCGGCCGCCGTGGCCCGGACCGGATCCTCGCGGTCGATCACCGCCACCGAAATGCCGTGCCGGGCCAAGGCGATGGCCTGGGTCAGCCCGTTCAGGCCGCCACCGATCACGGCAACGTCGAACAACTCGGCAGGAACAGCAGCAGGGTCCGGTGTCATGGCCGACATCCTCGGCACCTGCCTGGGTCTTGTCCAGCGCCGGGCCGGATTCGGCCAGGCAAAGAGACGTTTTGCCGCAATTTGCTTGGACGCGGGCCACGGCACGTACTAGCCTTGGAGCCATGCCGTTCAAGCCGCTGACCGTCCTGGTTCTGGCCTGGCTGACGGGCCTGCCGCTGGCCACCCTGCCTGTACCGGGACGGGCCGCAGAGCAGATGCCCGTCGATCTTGAATTGGTGCTCGCCGTCGACATTTCCGGCTCCATCGATGCCGATGAGGCCAAGCTGCAGCGCGAGGGCTATGCCCGCGCCCTGATCGACAAGGATGTGATCAAGGCGATCAGGGGCGGCATCCATGGCAAGATTGCCATCGCCTATTTCGACTGGTCGGACTCCTATGTGCAGAACGACATTCTCGACTGGACCCTGATCCATGACGAGGCCAGTGCGCAGGCCGTGTCGCGCCGCCTGCTGGAACAGCAGACACGCACGGCACGTCGCACCAGCATTTCCGGCGCCATCAACCACGCCATTCCGCGCTTCGGCAGCGGCCCCTATAAGGGTGTGCGCAAGGTGCTGGATATCTCGGGCGACGGGCCGAACAACGACGGCGGCCCGATCGACCTGGCCCGCGACAAGGCACTGGCCGCCGGCATTGTCATCAACGGCCTGCCGATCATGAATGGCAAGGTGAACACCTGGGGCTTCCCAGTGCTGGAAGACCTCGACCGTTATTTCGAGGGCTGCGTGATCGGCGGTCCCGGCTCTTTCGTGGTGGTGGCCGAGGGCTTCAACACCTTCCATGAGGCGGTGCGGCGCAAGCTGATCCTGGAGATCGCCACCGCGCCGAGCGTGCCCCCGGCCTGGCAACGGATCGGCCCCCCCGTGACCCACAAGGCCCAGTCGGGCTACCGCTACCCCAAGGGCTGCGATATCGGCGAACGGCAAAGCCAGGAATTCTGGCGTCGCCGTTTCGACCAGTAGCCGGCAAACCGCCCTGAACCGCTCAAAATCCGGCGCCGCCACCCCGGCCATGGCTTGGCCTCGCCCGGTTTTTGCCGTATTTCCAAGCAATAAACCGACCGGATAGAAAACCATCCCGGCCCGAGCCGATCTGACCCTTTCTTCGGAGTATCCCTGATGACCACGCGCCCCGGTCCGTTCGACCGCGCCGATTTCCCGTTCGCGCTCCGCCTTGTCACCGAAGCCGCTGCCGTCGCCGCCCATGCCTGGGTCGGCCGCAGCGCCAAGGAAGACGGCGATGGCGCCGCCGTCGAGGCGATGCGCAAGGCGCTGGGCGAGATCAACATCAATGCCGTGGTGATGATCGGCGAAGGCGAGAAAGACAACGCCCCGCTGCTGTATCGCGGCGAACGCATCGGCAAGGGCGAGCCGGAAATCGAGATCGCCGTCGATCCGATCGAGGGCACCACCAACATGGCCAATGGCGTCGACAATTCGATGGCGGTGATGGCGCTGGCGCCGCGCGGCGCGATGTTCGATCTCGGCCCCAGCTTCTACATGGACAAGCTGGTGCTGCCGGCCGCCGCCAAGGGCAAGGTCGATCCGACCTGGCCGGTGAAAAAGAAACTGGAAGCCCTGGCCTCGGCACTCAACAAGCCGGTGTCGGAGCTGCGCATCTTCGTGCTGAACCGCAAACGGCATCACGCGATGATCAAGGAGATTCATGACGCCGGCGCGCGCACCGTGCTGCAGGAAAACGGCGATGTCGCCGGCGCCTTCATGGCGGTGCAAAAGAACAGCAGCGTCGATGCCCTGTTCGGCACCGGCGGCTCGCCCGAAGGCATCATCACCGCGATCTTCGTGCGTGCCATGGGCGGCGAATTCTTCGGCCGCGTCGACCCGCAGGGCGAGGAAGAAGCCGCCAAGGTGAAGGCCTTCGGCCTCGACAGCAGCAAGTGGATGTCGGGCGCGGAACTGGTGAAAAGCGACGATGCCGTTTTCGTCGCCACCGGCATCAATTCCGGACCGGTCTGCCGCGGCGTCACCATTGAACGCGGCATCGCCTCCACCCACAGCGTCATCCTGATGGCCAAGACCGGCGCGCGCCACGATATCTCCAGTCGCTTCCCCGTCGCCTGAGCAACAGCAAGAGTCCCGCATGATGCTGCGCGAAGTCGCGATCAAGCCCTTCGACGGGCAGAAACCCGGCACCTCGGGCCTGCGCAAGAAGGTGACAGTGTTCCAGCAGCCCGGCTATCTGGAAGCCTTCGTGCAGGCGGTGTTCGACTCCGCACCCGAACTGCAGGGCGGCACGCTGGTGCTGGGCGGCGACGGGCGTTTTTTCAATCGTCAGGCCATCCAGATCATCCTGCGCATGGCTGCGGCCAATGGCATCGACCGCGTGCTGGTCGGCCAGCGCGGCATCCTCTCCACGCCGGCGGCCAGCGCGGTGATCCGCCATCACCGCGCGCGCGGCGGCCTGGTGCTGTCGGCCAGTCACAATCCGGGCGGACCGGATGGCGACTTCGGCATCAAATACAACATCGCCAATGGCGGCCCAGCGCCGGAAGCGGTCACCGATGCGATCTTCCAGCGCACGCAGACCATCACGCGTTATCGCATCATCGAGACTGCCGCCGAGATCGACCTGGAAGCCATCGGCAGCCACAGGATCGCCGGCATGACCGTCGCGGTGATCGATCCGGTCGAGGATTATGCCGCGCTGCTCGCGACGCTGTTTGATTTCGAGGCCATTCGCCGCCTCATCGCCAGGCCGGATTTCCGCTTCCGCTTCGATGCCATGCATGCGGTGACCGGGCCCTATGCCCGCCGCCTGCTGGTCGACATGCTGGGCGCGCCGGCCGCCAGCGTGATCAATGCCGAGCCGAAGGAAGATTTCGGCGGCGGCCACCCTGATCCCAATCCGGCCCATGCGCCGGAGCTGTATCAGGAGGTTGTCATCGACGGCCGGCTGGATTTTGCCGCCGCCTCCGATGGCGATGGCGACCGTAACATGATCCTGGGCAAGGGCATCGCGGTGACGCCCAGCGACAGCCTGGCCGTGTTGGCCGCCAATGCCACCCTGGTGCCGGGCTATGCCAGGGGCATCAGCGGCGTGGCGCGCTCGATGCCGACCAGCCGCGCGTCTGATGCCGTGGCAATTGCGCTCAAGATCGAAAGCTTCGAGACCCCGACCGGCTGGAAATTCTTCGGCAACCTGCTGGATGCCGGCCGCATCACCCTGTGCGGCGAGGAAAGCTACGGCACCAGTTCGGATCATGTGCGCGAGAAGGACGGCCTCTGGGCCGTGCTGTTCTGGCTCAACCTGCTGGCGGCCCGACCCGGTGAAACCGTGCTGTCGATCCTGCAGGCACACTGGCGCCGCTTCGGCCGGCACTATTACAGCCGCCATGACTACGAGGCCGTCGATGCCAAACAGGCCGCAGGAGCGCTGGATCGCCTGCGCACCGCGCTGCCGACCCTGCCAGGCCAAAAGATCGGCGCACTGACGATCACGGCCGCCGATGATTTCTCGTATCGCGACCCGGTGGATGGCAGCGAAAGCAAAGGTCAGGGCCTGCGGGTGATCTGCGGCGAACAGGCCCGTATGATCGCACGCCTGTCCGGCACGGGTACGGAAGGCGCCACCGTGCGTTTGTATTTCGAGTTGTTCGAATCGGACCCGGCACGGCAGAATGACGATGTGCAGGCCCGATTGCAGCCGCTGATCGATTTCGCCGAGGCCCAGACCGGCCTTCGCAAGGTCACTGGCCGTACCGCACCGGACGTGATCACCTGAACGACCTGTAGTTCGAGCGTAGTGTAACGGAGGGTTCATGTCGCTGCCGCCGCCGATCGACCAGACGCCTGCCTGGCGCGCGCTTGCTGCCCATGCCACGGCCACGCGCAACCGGCATATGCGCGAGCAGTTCGCCAAGGACCCGGCGCGTTTTGACAAGCTGTCGTTCCGCTGCGGCAATCTGCTGCTTGACCTGTCGCGCCAGCGGATCGACGACGAGACGGTAGAACTGCTGCTCGACTTAGCGCGCGCCGCCGATGTGGAAGGCTGGCGCGACCGAATGCTGCGTGGCGAGCCGATCAATACAACGGAAAACCGTGCCGCCCTGCACACCGCGCTGCGCCTGCCGGCCGGCGGCAACCTGACCGTGGATGGCACCGACATTGCCGCCCTGGTGCATGGCGAATTGCAGCGCATGGGCGAAATTATTGCCGCCGTGCGCGAGGGCACCTGGCGCGGCATCACTGAAAAGCCGTTCAAGAGCGTGGTGGCGATGGGGATCGGCGGTTCCGACCTCGGCCCGCGCATGGCGCTGGAGGCACTGACGGCCGACCAGCTGCCTGGCATCGATATCCACTTCGTCAGCAATGTCGATGGCACCGACATTGCCCGCACGCTGGCAAAATGCGAGGCGGAAACCACGCTGTTCGTGATTGCCTCGAAGACCTTTACCACCCAGGAAACCATGACCAATGCCGAAACGGCACGGTCATGGCTGCAGGAAAAGCTCGGCCCAGGCATCATCGACTGGCCGCGGCATTTTCTCGGCCTGTCGGCCAATACCGGCGTGCCCGGCAAGTTCGGCATCCGGCCCGAGCAGGTGCTGCAATTCTGGGACTGGGTCGGCGGGCGCTATTCGCTGTGGTCGGCGATCGGGTTTCCCATCGCACTCGGCATCGGCATGGACAAGTTCCGCGAGATGCTGGACGGCGCCCATGCCATGGATCGCCATTTCGCCACCACCCCGCTGAACGAGAACCTGCCGGTGCTGATGGCGCTGGCCGGGGTGTGGAATGTCAACTTCCTCGGCTCGCCGGCGCTCGCCGTGCTGCCCTATGACCAGGGCCTGTCCAAGCTGGCGCCGTATCTGCAACAGGCGGATATGGAGAGCAACGGCAAGGGTGTCGACCGCTGGGGCCGGCCGCTGGGCTATGCCACCGGACCCATCGTGTTCGGTGAACCCGGCACCAATGGCCAGCATGCCTTCTATCAATTGCTGCACCAGGGGCCGGAAGTCATCGCCTGCGACTTCATCGCGCCGCTGAAGAGCCGCTATCCGATCGGCCGCCACCACGACATGCTGCTGGCCAATGTCTTCGCCCAGGCCGAGGCATTGATGCGCGGCCGCACCCGCGCCGAGGCCGAGGCCGAACTGCGCGCCGCCGGGGCCGATGATGCGACCGTTGCGCAACTGGCCCCGCACAAGGTGTTCCCGGGCAACTGGCCGAGCACCACCATCCTGCTGCCGCAGGTCGATCCCTATCACCTCGGCATGCTGATTGCGTTGTACGAACACAAGATTTTCGTGCAGGGCGCGATCTGGAGCGTCAATTCCTTCGACCAGTGGGGCGTCGAACTGGGCAAGCAGCTGGCCAAACCGATCCTGGAAGAGCTGACGGATGCTTCGATACAGCATCCGCATGACAGCGCCACCAGCGGTCTGATTGCGCTGGCGCGCAGCCAGCCCCGGTCGTAATCTGGCCGCGTCGGTCGCGGTGGGGTGACCGGCACATCTGGGGTTATCATCCTTTGAGAGTGCGGCCGCCATGAGCGAAGCCGATGCCGTGCGCCAAGATGCGGTCAAACAGGGTATGCGGGAAATCGATTTCGTCCTGCATTCCTCCTGGCGCCTGGGAAAAACCATTGTTGCCGGCTGGAGCCATGATGGCCGCCGGGCCAGTTTCTGCTTTTCCGAACCCTATATGGTGCTCGGCAGTGCCGAAGACCTGCCACGTCTGGTGCGCGGCCGGCGCCTGATGGACGCCGCGGTGTTTGCCGAGACCTGCAAGGTGTTGCGCGCCCGCCCGCTGACCATGGACCTGCCTTTCACCGTCGGCACCGGCAAGGGCGAGGTCAATCCGCTGCTGATCGAGAATCTGGTCAAGCGCTATACGATCAGTGCGACCGAAAGCCGCGCCGTGATCCTGTTCGACATCGTCAGCTTCTCCAAGCACACGCCGCTGGAGCAGGTGGCGCAGCTCTCCTCGCTGGAATATTCGATCAACTCTGCTGCCAAGCGGCTCAACCAGGTGGGCCTGCGCACCGAACTGGCGCGCTCGACGGTGGGCGACGGCTTCTATGTGTGGAATCGCGGCGAAGGCCCCGATGCGGATCTGCGCAGCTGGCTGGCACTGCTGCTGATCCTGGCCGACAATGCTTTGGCGCGGCAGAAGGGCAATCCGAAACTGGTGCCCACGTTACGCGCCGCCTTCAGCATCGGCAGCCATTTCTCCTACCACCAGGTGGAAGGCACCACGCCGCGCGGCTTTGAATATATCGTCGGCGAGGTCACCATCACGCTGGCCCGCATCATCGCCAAGGCGCTGCCGGGCCAGATCCTGATCGGCCAGTTCCAGCGCGAGCTGGGCGGCGTGGCCGGCACCAGCATCGAAACCCTGGGCTTCCTGGCTCGCGCCGAACAGGTGGCCGGCACCCTGTCTGGACTGGAGGTCGGCCATGCCGCCCTGCTGGGCCTGCGCAGCATCACCACGACACCCGGTGACAAGGCCGGGATCGCGGTCTACCGCATCGGCGACAAGCACGGCTACACCCATCAGGCCTTCAATGCCCGGGTGACGGTGGAGCGCGAGAACTGTGATCCGCTGATGCTGGGCCGCACCGGCAGCGATCTGGCAGGCTTTACCGCCGAACCAGCCGCCTATGATGCGAAAGCCGCGCTCAAGCGCTAGGGATCCTGGCGCCGCTGGCGCCGGTGAAATCGGCCCCCTCGGTTTCGGCACCCTCCAGATTGGCCTCCAGCAGATCAGCCTCGCAGAGCACCGCCTGCTGCAACCGCGCACCGCGCAGATCGGCATGGCGCAGATTGGCCGCGTCGAGATGGCAGGGGAAGCTGCGCCCCGCCGCCACCACCAGGGGCCGCAGGTCGGCGCCGCGCAGGTCGGCATGGCCAAGCTTGGCGCCCTTCAGGTTGGCGCCACGCAGATCGGCGCCGGCCAGGCGGCAGTTGCGCAGATCGGCGCCCATCAGCCGCGCGCCCTGGATGGCAGCCCCTTCCAGATTGAGGCCGAAGAACACCGCATTGGCGGCCATGAGGCCGGTCAGTTGGGCCTTGTAGAGACTGCCGATCTTGCGCAGATCGAAGCCGCTGAAATCCACCAGCCGGCCATCCGTGCCACCGGTGGTGACCCAGAGTGCATGCAGGCGCAGGGCCTCCTCAGGTGTCATGCCCAGCTCTTCGATCGGCTTGCCGGCCGGCTTGTCGCCCAGCATGCCGGTGGTATTCGCCCCGCTCATATCGGCCATCTGCAGCTTGGCTTCGGTCAGCACTGCATTGGTCAGCGTGGCGCCTTTCAGTGTCGCACCCGAGAGATCGGCACCCGACAAATCGGCATTGGTCAGGTTGGCATGCGACAGGTTGGCCCGCACCAGGTTGCAGCCAACCATGATGGCATCAGTGAAGTCGGTATGCTGCGCCACCACGCCGCTCATACGCGCCTTCGACAGGTTGGCGCCCTGCATGGCCGCGCCTTGCATGTCGGCCGCCCCGGCCTTGAACTGCATGGCGCGGATGTCGCGCGTAACGGAATCGCGCTCGGCCAGCATGCCATCGCGCAGATCGGCATCGTAAAGATTGGCCTGTGAGAGATTGGCACCCTGCAGCAGCGCGCCGCGCAAATCGGCGCGCACCATGCTGGCGCCGGCCAGGTTGGTGTTGCGCAGGTCGGCACCGAAGAGGATTGCGCGGTCGAGATTGCAACCGCCAAGGCTCGCTCCATACAGCGCAGCCCCGGTGAAATCGGCGTCGCTGAGATCGGCGCCGGCGAACATCATGCCTTCAAGGTCATGGAAGGAGAAACTGGCGCGCCGGCCACCAAACACGCCGTTGCGATAGTCCTGATGCAGTTTGATGATCGTGTTGACTTCGGGCTGGCTCAGCTTCTTGCGAACCGTTCCGCCACTGGCAGAACCGGACGTACTCTGATTACCCTGGGCCGCATCGTTCTGGCGCGCAGTCATCATTTCCTCCGCTGGCATGAGCCCGCAGAGGAGAGATGGCGTCAGGCCGGCATCTTTTCAATGGCCGCGAGGCCATCCTTCATCAGCTTGCCGGCGGCAGCACCACCGCTCACCAGCTCCAGCATACGCACTGCACCATAAAGTTGCTGCCGTGCTGCATCCTTGCCCAGCGCATTCAGCTTGCCTGACTTGATATCGGCGATCAGCGTGCTGCCGCCCTGCTCGATCTGCCCGCCCAGCTGCTTCAGTGTGTTGCCGACATCCTTGTCGGCGCCGATCTCGCCGGCGACACGCGCAACCTTCTGGATTGCATAGACACGATCCTCGGCCTGCACCTTCGCAGCGAAGATTGCTTCCTTGACGGCCGCTTCCTGACCGAACTCGATGGTCGTCGGCGTCGCCAGGGCATCGAGAATCTTGGTGTCGGCGCCTGCCAGCACGCCGGTTTTCACCATGTCACGCAGCTTGCCGCCGGCCGCGTCCATCTCGGGCTGCGGACCTTCGGCCATGCCATCGGCCTTCAGCCGGCCGATCATCACCACGAAATCGTCAACCATGCCGGCGATGTTGCCGGCTTCCATCTTGGCGGAATCCGCGCGTCCGATCGTTTTGAAGAACCGCTTGCTGTCGCCGGCAATCATGCGACGGGCATACTGGCCGGGCTTGAGATCGGCAATGCCGGTCGGCATATCGCCCAGCGCATCGAAGATCGGCAGCGCCTGGAACGGATCGCTCAGACGCGCCAGCACGAAGGCGATCATGTAACCGGGCAAACCGGCGCCGCTGGAACACAGCTCGGTATAGCCTTCCTTGATTGCCTCGACCTGCATGTCGAGCAGCTTGCCCACCGGCTTGGGCGACATGTCGTCGCGCAGTTTCTCCAGCGCGGCGGCAACTTCCAGAGCGCCCATCATATCGATGAGGTCGAGATAGACCGTCTCACCACCAAGCTTGCCGACCAGCTCGGCGCGGTAGGCCGGGTCACTGTCGGCGCGGCTGAGTTCTTCGCGCAGGCGGCGGGAGACAATGCCCCACAAGGTGGCACCAAGCTTGGGAATACGCGGATCGGCATCGGCGCCAATCGCTGGTGCCGTCGAGGCACGCAGACTGGCTTCCAGTTCCTTGACGGCGGCCTGATCCAGGCTGTGCACGATGAAATCCCAGCAGGGCGCCAGAGAGGCTCGCGAGATGCGACCAAACTGCTTGTCGCCGTCTTCAGGGATGATCAGCAGATCTTCGAAAGGATGGCAGAAAATGCGCTGCAGCGTCAGATGGCGGGGCGGCCGGGTCTTGGCCAGGCGCGGCCGCAGCGTACCGAGGGCTGCATCCGCCAGGGCCGCCGAGAGAATGACCGCACGCGAGCGCTCGATAAGAAGGGTGAGCTGCGCCACCTTCTCATCGGGAATCTCGAACAGCTTGCGCTCGATATCACGCAGCTCGGATGCAAGATCGGTCATATCCGTTTCCGCTTCACGTTCTCGACGCGCCGGACCATCTCGATATCGAGAGAGCCCGAATTCCACCCCTCAAGCGCGCGCACCTGCATGCGCGTATTTTCCTGCATCGCCGCCAGGTTCGGCCGGTTTGCGGCTTCCTTATCCGGGATAATGGGCAGAACTCGATAAATTTCCGTTACTGCCGCCCGCTGGTGATCGCGATCCTGCCCTTCGGCATCCTTCCACAGTAGAAGGATGAATTCCCAGCCATCCACCGTCCACCACAACCGGTCGATATCGCGCTGCAGCGCTTCAGTGGCTTTCTCCCAATTGGATAGGACACGTTCGGCATACTCGACCGGACGTATAGCCGCCGCGGCAAGGTCACGCGCGAAGTCGTCGGTGAAAAACGCCACCTTGGCGATGCCGCGCGCCAGATAGGCCGCCTCGGATTTATCGGTGTCGGCCCAGTGGTTCATACTCTGGCCCAGATTGCCGATGCCGCTGATCAGGCGGCGCAGGCGGGCTTCCTTGGGCATGCCCGGCATGCCCAGCGGCGAAATGAACTGGCCCCAGCGCTCAAGCCGGTCGTACAGCTCGTTGGCCGTGGTACCGAACTTCTTGGCGATCTCGCCCAGCCCGGAGCGGATGCGGTCGCGGCCAGAGGCCGAGGTGAAATCCGAGACATGCAGGGCCATCAGGCCGCCGGAGAGTTTTTCCAGCGCCGATTTGAACAGGTAATACCGGGTCAGCAGAACCTCGTTCTCTTCCTCGGTGATGGCTTCCTCGGCACTGCGCTGTGCCTCAGGTCCGGCCAGGCCGGTACGTGCGGTTTCCAGAGTCGCCATGCGCACGTCTGGCGGCAGACAGGAATTGCGCTTGAAGATCTCTTCCTGCAGCGCGCGGTCATGCATGGTGAGCTGGAAGATTTCGGGCACGTCCTTCCAGCGGATGACGTAGTTGCCCTTCACCCCGGAAAACGCCGAGACGGTGAGTTCAAGATTGTCGCGACTGTCCATTCGCACGCGCGCCTGATTCAGCGCCGGCGTGGTGAACGCCACAGCCGTCCCGCGCTCCTCGAACTTCGCGGGCTGAAACTGCGACGCGGACCCTCTTGGAAAATTCATCCCCTGCCCGACAATAGATAGCGGAAACCCCACCCCTACTAAACCATAAGGCGGGTGCGGCGCAAACCGCCCGGCCGCCTCAGACCAGCCAGGCGCGCGATTTTTCGATGACCCGGATGGTCTCGTCCCACAGGTCGAGTCGGTGCAGGTCGGCCGGATCGACCCAGGCCACAGCGGCGGCATCATCGCCAGCCACGGCCTCGCCGCCGACCCAGCGGGCGGCAAAGTCGATAATCGTATAGTGATAGAGCACCCGCCCAGTGGCATCCCGCTGGATCGAATCGATCACCTCGACCAGGCCCAGCAGCTCGATCTGCACGCCGGTCTCCTCGGCGATTTCCCGGTGGATGCCGGCCTGCACGGTTTCGCCCAGATGCTGGGCGCCCCCCGGCAGGCTCCAGATCCCGGCCCGCGGGGGATTGCCGCGCTGGATCATCAGGACCTGACCATCCTTCCAGACAATGGCGCCGAGCCCGACCAATGGATTCGGGGGGTATTCACGCGGCATGCCTTTGTCTCCATACTTGGCCGGCTGAAGGGCGCTACGATAACAAAAATCCGGAGGAAACGCGCGTGACGGTGCTGTTCGATGCCCGCAATGCTGCGGTGATTGCCGACCCCTATCCGGCGCTGGCGCGCCTGCGCGAGGCGGACCCGGTCCATTGGGATGATCGGCTGGGTGGCTGGATGCTGACCCGCTACGACGATATCCGCGGCAGCTTGCGCGATCCGCGCCTGTCGTCGGATCGCATGCGGCCCTTCTTCGCCCATCTGCCCGATGCGGCACGCAGTAGCCTGGCCGACCTGGGCGACCATATGGCGCTGTGGGCCGTGTTCAACGATCCGCCCGACCATACCCGCCTGCGTGGCCTGATGAACCGCGCCTTCACCAGCGCGGCCGTCGCCGCCCTGCGTCCCAAAGTGGCCGCCATCGTCGAGACCCTGGTCGACGATCTGTTGGCCCAACCCGAGTCCGACTTTATCGAACGTTTCGCCTATCCGCTGCCGGCCACCGTGATCGCACTGCTGATCGGCGTGCCGCTGCAGGATGTCGACCTGCTCAAGCGCTGGTCCGACGATCTGGGCAGTTTCGTGCTGGCCTCCCGGCTGTCAGCGGACAAATACAGCCGCGCCAATGCCGCGATCCGGGAAATGAACAGTTATTTCGGCGACCTGGTGGAGGCCCGCCGCCGCAATCCGGCCGAAGACGTCGCCTCGGCCATGGTCGCAGCACAGGAACGCGGCAACTTTCTCAGCCGCGATGAGCTGGTGGCGGCCTGCGTGCTGCTGCTGTTCGCCGGCCATGAGACCACCACGCATCTGATCGGCAACGGCCTGCTGGCCCTGCTGCGGCACCCGGAACAGATGCGCCAGCTGCGCGAAGGCCGCCATAACGACGCGCTGGTTGCCAACGCGGTCGAGGAAATGCTGCGGTGGGATGGCCCATCCCTGGCCCAGGTGCGCGTGGTGGCAGCAGACTATGAGCTGGACGGGAGGGTCATGAAGGCCGGCCAGCGCGTCTTCCAGATGCTGGCTGCCGCCAACCGTGATCCTGGAACCTTCGCCGAACCCGACCGTTTTGACATTTCGCGCAGCGACAGCAATCGGCACCTCACCTTCGGCTTCGGCATCCATTTCTGTCTCGGTGCGCCACTGGCCCGGCTGGAAGGCCAGGTCGCCTTCCCGATCCTGCTGGACCGGCTGCGCGATATCGCGCTGGCGGCACCGCCAGACTGGAGTGATTCGATTGTGGTGCGCGGCCTGAACGGATTGCGCATCCGCTGCAGTGCGGCCTGACAGGCGGGCAGGCCAGATGCCTGGCCTGGAATGATGTTTTTGCTTCGGGTACAGACATTCTTGGATAAGATGAGCAATGTCAGTCTGTTAGGATGGTGTACCGCGCCGTGAGCATCACCCTGCCCATCATCAGGAGCCGCATTCCAATCCAGGTCGCCCTGCTGGTGGCCGGCTTCGCCGTGCTGGCGACGATGAGTCTCACTTCGCTCTGGCTGGCCCATGAATCCGACCGCGCCTCGGAATACGTCGCCCATACGCTGGAGGTGAATGCCACCATCGTGACCTATCAGGGTGCTCTGCGCCGCGCCGAGAGCGGTGAACGCGGCTTTCTGCTGACCGGTGAAGCCGCCTATCTCAATGATTACGCGATCGGACAACGTCGCCTGGGGGAATTGCAGGTCGATCTCGAACGTCTGATTGCCGACAATCCGCAGCAGCAGGCGAAGCTGCAGGACGTGCTGCCACTGGTGCGGCAGAAAATGGAAAAACTGGCCACCACCATCGCGCTCAAGCAGCAGGGCCGGAACGACGAGGCCATTGCCATCACCAAATCCGGCGCCGGCCTGGACCTGATGAACCGTATTCTGGCGCAGATCCTGGCCATGCTGAATGACGAACGCAGCTTGCTGCATGAGCGGCAGGAATATGCTGACCGGACCAACCTGCTGCTGTTTGCCGTGAATTTCGCCGGCGGATTGATTATTACCATCCTGGCACTGGCCTCGATTTCGCTGATCCGCAAGCGCAGCCATCAGCTGGCCCAGGCCCATGCCGAACTGGAACAGGCCAATCGAGGCCTGGAAGAACGCGTTGCCGAACGCACGGCCGATCTACGCGAGGCGAATGACGAGATCCAGCGCTTTGCTTTTATTGTCAGCCATGACCTGCGTTCGCCGCTGGTGAATATCATGGGCTTCACCAGCGAGCTGGAAGCCCTGGAGAATGAGATCTTCTCCGACGCCGAGATCACGCCGGAACAGCGCGAGATGCAACGCAAAGAAGTGGCTGAGGCGCTGGGCTTCATCAAAACCTCGATCGGCAAGATGGATCGGCTGATCAAGGCCATCCTCAACCTGTCGCGCGCCGGTCGGCGCGAATTCCACCCGCAACCGGTATCTCTGGACAGCCTGATCAAATCCCTGACCGGCGATGTCACCCATCGCCTGCAGGAGATCGGCGGCCAGATTGATCTGGGCCCCATTCCGGATATCGTCAGCGACCGGCTTGCCCTGGAGCAGATTTTTTCCAACCTGATCGACAATGCGATCAAATACCGGCGCGATGACCGCCCGGTGCAGATCAAGATCGACAGCGAGGAACGCGGCAATTTCATCATCGTCCGGGTGGCCGATAACGGACGCGGCATCGAGAAGCGCGATTACGAACGCATTTTTGAGCTGTTCC
Source organism: Ferrovibrio terrae (assembly GCF_943372915.1). Classification (GTDB taxonomy): domain Bacteria; phylum Pseudomonadota; class Alphaproteobacteria; order Ferrovibrionales; family Ferrovibrionaceae; genus Ferrovibrio; species Ferrovibrio terrae_A. The sequence continues at coordinate 124,015 of NZ_CALSAN010000007.1, forward strand.
GCCGCGCCGGCGCACAGGACCGGCCCGGGGAGGGCATTGGCCTGGCGCATGTGCGCGCCCTGGTGCGGCGTCTGGGCGGCAGCATCCGGGTCGACAGCATATTTGGACAAGGCACCACCTTTGCCGTAATTCTACCGAAGCAGTGGATTGCGGTTGCCTGAAGTCTGAGGGGAAGGTCATGTCCGACCATACATCTGTAACTATCGTCATGATCGAAGATGACGAGGGACATGCGCGCCTGATCGAAAAGAATATCCGCCGCGCCGGGGTGAACAACGAGATCAAGCCATTCACGACCGGCGCCAGCGCGCTGGAATTCCTGCTCGGTGCGGATGGCACCGGCATGCAGCATGCGGGCGAGACATTGCTGATCCTGCTCGATCTCAATCTGCCTGATATGGCGGGGACCGATATCCTGCAACAGATCAAGCAAAGCGCAGGTCTGAAGCTGGCCCCTGTGGTGGTGCTGACCACCACTGAGGACCGTCGCGAAATCCAGCGCTGCTACGATCTGGGCTGCAACGTCTATATCACCAAGCCGATGGACTACGAACATTTCGGCCAGGCGATTCGCCAGCTCGGCCTGTTCTTCTCAGTCATCCAGGTGCCGGAAGCCGGCAGAGTCTGACGCCATGCCGCAGACATGAAAATGGCGGCCCGCACCTCCGGGCCGCCATTTCCGTTTACGCTATCGCTTACTCCGCGGCCTGGGCAGTGCCACGATTGATGATCTGCCACAGCTTCTGCGGTGTCGCCGGCATATCGACATGGGTGACGCCCAGGTCGGCCAGCGCATCGACCACTGCGCTGATGGTGGCCGGGGCCGAGCCGACCGCACCGGCCTCGCCCGCACCCTTGACGCCGAGCGGGTTGGTCTTGCACGGCACTTCGCACAGGATCACATCGATATCGGGGAAGTTGTCGGCGCGCGGCAGGCAGTAATCGGTGAAGCTGCCAGTCAGCAGCTGACCGTCGCCATCATAGACCACATGCTCGTACAGCGCCTGGCCGACACCCTGCACCACGCCGCCATGAATCTGGCCCTTGACGATGGTGGGGTTGATCACCTTGCCCATATCGTCGGCCACCACATAGCGCACCACGGTGGCGACGCCGGTGGCGGAGTCGATCTCAACCTCGCAGGCATGGCAGCCATTGGGGAAGGTGATCGCCTGGATCTGGTGATCGGTGGCGGTATCGAGGCCGGCGGCCTGGTCATAGCCGACGCCGGCGCGCTTCCGCGCCTCGGCCGCCACTTCCATGATGCCGATGCCACGATCCGTGCCGGCTACGGCGAAGCGACCTGCGGCGAACTCGATGTCGCCTGCAGCCGTCTCCAGCATATCGGCCGCCACCGCCTTGCCCTTCTCAATGATGGCATCCTTGGTCTTGAGGATGGCGCCACCCTGCGAATAGAGCGAGCGGGCACCGCCGGTGCCGCCACCCGTGGGGATCATGTCGCTGTCGCCCTGCTTGATGCGGATCCTGTCGAAATCGACCCCCAGCTGCTGCGACACGATCTCGGTATAGGCGGTTTCATGGCCCTGGCCGGTCGACTGGGTACCGACATAGACATCGACATAGCCATCCTCGGCAAAGCGGATCTCCGCCCGCTCGGTCGGCGCACCGCCGGTGGCCTCGAGATAATAGGCCATGCCGATGCCGCGGCGCATGCCGCGCTTGGCCGCTTCGGCCCGGCGCGTCACGAATCCGGCCCAGTCGATGGCCGTCAGGGCCGCCTTGGCGGTGTTTTCGAAATCGCCCGAGTCATAGACCAGGCCCATGGCGCTGGTCCACGGGAAGGCGTTGGCCGGGATGTAGTTCTTGCGGCGCAGTTCGGCGCGATCGATCTTCAGCTCACGGGCCGCCGTGTCGATCAGCCGCTCCATGATGTAGTTCGATTCCGGCCGGCCGGCACCGCGATAGGCATCCACCGGTACGGTGTTGGTGAACACGCCCTCGACGCGCGCATGCACCGCCTGGAAGCGATAGACCGAGGACAGCACCTTGGTGCCGGCCATGGTCGGGATCATCGGCGCATAGGTGGAGAGATAGGCCCCCATATCGGCGATGTTGTGGATGCGCAGGGCCAGGAAATGGTTGTCCTTGTCGAGCGCCATTTCGGCATGGGTCAGGTTGGCGCGACCATGGGTATCGGTGAGGAAGGCCTCGCTGCGTTCCGAGGTCCACTTGACTGGACGGCCGAGTGCGCGAGCGGCAAACAGGGTCAGCACCTGTTCGGGATAGATGAAGATCTTCATGCCGAAGCCGCCGCCGACATCGGCGGTGTAGACGGCGAATTTCTCATCTGGCAGGTCAAAGATCTTGGCCAGCAGCTTCTTCAGCACCCACACGCCCTGGGTCGGCACATGCAGGGTGAAGCGGCCGGTGTCCTTGTCGAAGGCGGCGAGCGACACGCGCGCCTCCATCGAGGCGACGACGATGCGGTTATTCTCCAGCGTCAATTTCACCGTCTTGGCGGCAGCGGCGAAAATGCCGTCGACCTTGGCCTTGTCGCCCACTTCCCAGTCGAATGCCCGGTTGCTGGGGGCTTCCGGCCAGATCTGCGGCTGGCCGGGTTCCATGGCCGTCGCCAGGTCGGCGGCGGCCGGCAGGCCGTCGTAATCCACCTCGATCAGTTCCGAGGCATCGCGCGCCTGCGCGGCCGTCTCGGCCACCACGAAGGCGACCGGGTCGCCGACATGGCGCACCATGCCATCGGCAAGGGCCGGGCGCGGCGGATCGGCGCGCATCGAGCCGTCGCGATTCTTCAGCGGAATGGTGCAGGGCAGATCGCCAATGCCCGCGGCCTTCAGATCGGCAATCGTGTAGACCGCCAGCACGCCCGGGGCCGCCTTGGCCGCGGTGGTGTCGATCTTCAGCACCCTGGCATGGGCATAGGGCGAACGCAGGAACACGCCATGGGCCTGGCCGGGCAGGCTGATATCGTCGGTATAGCGCCCCTTGCCGGTGATGAAGCGCTGGTCCTCGACACGGCGAACCGGCTGGCTCTGGCCGAACTTGGTCATACGGGCAGTCCTTTCAGGGAAGACGCGGACCCGATACATCCGGGGCCGTTTCTGGGGGCGGTTTTGCGGTAAATGATAGGCATTTGGCCCATCCTTTCAACCCGCCGGATTGCATCCCTGCAATCCCGGCCATGGTTCACCGCGCGGTGCCTTAGGGCCCATAGGCCCGCAGGGAGCGGTAGGTCCAGAATGGCATCGCGCCCATCAGGATGCAGATGGCCGAAAACAGGAAAACGGCGGTATAGCCGCCGGTGATGTCATGCAGGATGGCGCCGGAAAAGGTGCCAAAGGCAATACCAAAGCCACTGCCCACCATGATGGTGCCAAAGATAACGCCAAAGCGCGGACCATGGAAAATCCGGGCCGCTGTCGCCCCCACCATCGGGCCGCGGGCGCCAAAGGACAGGCCGACCAGCAGGACGAAGCTCCAGAGCAGCAGTGGCGACTGCCATGCTTTCAGAGCCCAGAGCGAACCCAGCCCGAGCAGGCTGAAGGAATAGGACAGCGCCGCCGAACTGTGCCGGCCGATCCGCGCATCGAGCCAGGAAAAGCCGAGGATGCCGACCGGTGTCAGCACCCCGATCAGACCATAGATCGATGCCGCCTTCAGCGGGGCATAGCCCAGTTCGACCAGATAGGCCACGGCCTGCACCAGCACCGAGAACATGCCCGCCGAGGTGAAGCAGAAAACCGAGGTCAGCCCCCAGAAGGCCGGATTGCGCATCGCCTTGCCGATGGTCCATTCGGTCACCACCATGGTTTCGACCACATCGCCGTCTTTTTTCGGCGGCGGCGGCAGGCGGACCCGGCCGGCCTGCACCACGGGCCAGGATACCAGCAGCAATGCCGGCATCGCCGCCAGCGCGATCACCGCCAGCATGCGATAGGCGTTGCGCCAGCCCCAGGTTTCGATCACCAGCTGCGCCAGCGGCACCAGCAGCAGCGAGCCGACGCCCAGGCCGGCATAGACCACGCTCATCGAACGCGTCAGGCCGGTGCCATCGAACCAGCGCGCCAGCAGGGCCGAATGCGGCGCATTCCCGAGCGCCGCCGCCGCACCGCCAACACCGATGCCGATAAAGATATACATCTGCCAGACTGCACCGGCGAAAGAGGCCAGCAGCAGGCCGGCGATCAGCAGCACCAGTCCGCCGATATAGAGCTTCAGCGGACCGAAGCGATCAAAGCAGTATCCCGCCAGCGGCGCGCAGATGCCGGCCAGCAGCATCTGCAGCGAGTAAATCGCCGCGACATCGGCGCGGTTGGCCTGGAATTCCGCCGTCAGAGCCAGCAGGAAGGTGGTGAAGGTCTCGCCGCTGCCGCGCGAAAGCAGATTGAGCAGGGCGCAGAGGCCTACCAGGATGATGGCGGTACGCGCAGAATTCTGTGCGGGGCTGCGACTGGCTGATCCGTCTTCCGGCATGGTCAGGCGTCCTGGCCGGATTCGGCCTGGCGCAGCATCTGCTTGGCGATCACCAGCTGCTGAATCTGGCTGGTGCCTTCATAGAGGCGGAACAGGCGGACATCGCGGTAGAAGCGCTCGACGGCGTATTCCTGGATGTAACCCGAACCGCCATGAATCTGCACCGCCCGATCAGCCACGCGGCCGACCATCTCAGAGGCAAAATATTTGCACGACGAGGCCTCCATCGACACGGTTTCGCCGGCGGCATAGCGCCTGGCCGCATCGCGCACCATGCAGCGGGCCGCATAGGCCTCGGTGCGACTATCGGCCAGCATGGCCTGGATCAGCTGGAATTCGGCAATGGCCTGGCCGAACTGCTTGCGGTCGCGCGCATAGCTCACCGATTCATGGATCAGGCGTTCGGCGGCGCCGACGCACATGGCGGAGATATGCAGACGGCCGCGATCAAGCACCTTCATCGCGGTCTTGAAGCCCTGCCCTTCCTTGCCACCGATAATATTGGCAGCCGGCACCTTCGCATTCTCGAAGATGACATCAGCGGTATGCGAGCCACGCTGGCCCATCTTCTTGTCCGGCTTGCCGATGGTGATGCCCGGCGTCTTGGCCTCGACGATGAAGGCGGTGACACCGCCGGCGCCCTTGTTGCTGGGGTCGGTGCGCGCCATCAGGGTGAAGATGCCGGCATGCGGCGCGTTGGTGATGAAGCGCTTCGTTCCGTTGATCACATAATGATCGCCCTGCCGCTCGGCGCGCGTCTTCACACTGGCAGCGTCGGAGCCGGCCTCGGGTTCGGTGAGCGCGAACGAGGCTGTCACCTCACCACTGGCCAGCCGAGGCAGCCAGGTTTCCTTCTGCTCCGCCGTGCCATCCATCAGGATGCCCTGGCTGCCGATGCCGACATTGGTGCCGAACAGGCTGCGAAACGCCGGCGAGGTCCAGCCCAGTTCAAAAACCAGTTCGACTTCCTCGGCCATGCTGAGGCCGAGACCGCCGTATTCCTCGGGGATCGACAGGCCGTACAGGCCCATCTCGGCAAAGCCGCGCCGGATCTCGTCGGGGATGCGGTCTTCGTCGGCGACCTGTTTTTCGAGGGGGACCAGCTTTTCGCGAACGAAACGGCGCAGGCCGAGCCGGGTCTGCTCCAGCGTATCCTTGTCCATCGGGGCACTCACTCTTCCAAAAGGTCTGGCCCAAACTTGGCACAACCGCGGCATGACGCAAGCGGCCGGGCAAAAAACTTGCCACGCAAACCTAGCCCGTCAGTTGCGCCGGAAGGCGACGGCGGCCAGCCAGCCCGACATCACCGCCAGCAGCACTGCCACCAGGCCATAGACGGCCGGTTCCTGCCGCGAAAAATCAAAGACCTGCTGCTCGACACCCTGCTTGTCGATGAACAGCGGTGTCGATTGCGCCGCGACAATGCGATTGTCACGGATCAGGTAAACTTCGGTCTGGTAGGTGCCGACCGGCACGGTCGAAGGGAAGCTGATTTCGGTGCGGAACAGCTTGGGGCCGAGAAAATCGATGGCTCCGATGCTTTCGCGATACAGGCCGTCACCCAGTTTCCGCCGCACAATGGCCTTGTGATACTCCGCAACATCTTCGGGGCGCCGGGTGCCGATATAGCGGAAGCGCAGGGTTTCGGTGCCGATCTGCAGGCGCTGCAGCAGGCTGTTCGGTGCAATGTCTTTCAGCGGCTTGCTGCTGGCGACGGCGTAATAGGCCGGCACATTGTCGAAGCTTTCGGAGCGCCGGGTCAGCCAGAAGCCGAGCGTTGGCCGCTTACGACGCACCACCGACGTGGCAGTCGGGCCGCGCACCACCACAACCACATCACCCGGTTCGTCGATGGCACCAAACAGCAGCAGCTCGGTGCCGGTGAAGCTGGAGGTGATGGCAATCAGATGCGACGACAGGTCGGTGATCAGCGGCGCATCGGCTGGCGCCGGGCCGCGCGGCGCGTTTGGCGTCGCCTGGGCGAGAGCATCGCCGGACACCAGCAGCAGCAGAATGGCAAGCACCCGCCTCATCGCGCAGTCCCCGCCTCGAGGAAAAACTGGTCATCTGGCGGCAGGACCAGCTCGATCGCCAGTGCAATGGCAACCGCCAGCACCAGGGCGGCCAGCAGGCCGCGGATCTGTTCGCCGCGCAGCCGCGCGCCATGACGCACACCATACTGCGCGCCGATCACCGAGCCGATCAGCAGCAATAGCGCCAGCGTCACATCCACCGTCTGCGTGGTGATGGCATGCAGCATGGTGACATTGGCGGTGACGAAAATGATCTGGAACAGCGAGGTGCCAACCACGATGGCGGTGGGCATGCCCAGCAGGTAGATCATTGCCGGCACCAGCAGGAAGCCGGCGCCCACGCCCATGATGGCGGCCAGGATACCGACGAGGAAGCCAAGCACCAGCGGCATCAGCGCGCTGATATAGAGCTGCGACTTGCGGAAGCGCATCTTGAACGGCAGCGCGCGGATCAGGGCATGGTCGTTCAGGCGCTTGCGCCGCACCACTGGCTGCGCGCTCGGCTTGGCGCGCAAAGCGCGGATGCTTTCGGTCAGCATCATGCTGCCGATGGTGCCCAGGATCAGCACGTAGGACAGCGCGATCACCGCATCGAGCTGGCCCAGCCGCTTGAGCACCGCGAAAAGATAAGCGCCGAAGCTGGACCCGGCGAGACCGCCGATCAGCAGCATGGTGCCCATCTTGAAATCGACATTGTCCTTGCGCCAATGGGCGTAGACCGCCGAGACGCTGGCTGCCACCACCTGATTGGCCGAGGTGGCCACCGCGACCGGCGGCGGCACGCCGATGAAAATCAGCAAAGGGGTGAGCAGGAAACCGCCGCCGACGCCAAACAGGCCCGACAGGTAGCCAACCGCCCCGCCGAGGCCGAGCAGCAACCAGATGCTGACCGACAACTCGGCGATGGGGAGGTAGATCTGCATAAGTGTGGCCGGACCCTGACGACTACGCGGCGTGGCGCTTCAGCGACTTTTGAAGCACCTTCTGCTTATAAAGCTCTGTCGCCAAACTGCCACGGCTATCGTTGCAAATATGTGATTTTCCCGGCGATTCCGTCCGCACCGACAGCTATGGGGTCCCGGCCTGGCTGTTATGGCCCAGCCCGGCCGGCACGCCCGCCCGCTCCAGCTCGCGACCCAGCCCGCCCGACAGGAAGGTGAAATACATGCGGAAGTCGGAAAAGAAGGACCACAGCGGGTATTTGAAGCTGGCCGGCTTGTTCTTCTCGAAGAAGAAATGCCCGATCCAGGCCGGGCCGTAGCCGATCAGCAGCGCCCCCACCAGCCAGGGCCAGTCCCCGGTGAAGATCAGGGCGACCAGGCAGGCCAGGGCTAGTGTGGTGCCGCCATAATGCCAGACCCGGGTGACCGGGCGGGCATGCTCGCGCAAATAAAACGGCCAAAAATCGCCATAGCTCTTTATCCGATTGTCGGACATAGTTGTTTCCTCCGTTTATTTAACGTTCAGTGTACGGCAGTAATTCGCCGTTTTCCAGTAAATATGTGGAAGATAGGCACGCGAATGAGATTCGAGTTGACGTTGACGTAAACGGAAACTAAGACTCACTCCAACATCAAAACCGAGCCTTTAGGGAGGGCTTAGCCGTGTCGGACAACAAGACCTATACGATCACCGATCTGGCGCACGAATTCAAAGTCACGGCGCGCGCCATCCGCTTCTATGAAGACAAGGGCCTGCTGCATCCGTCCCGCCAGGGCATGATGCGGGTCTATGCCAAGCGCGACCGCGCCCGCCTGCTGCTGATCCTGCGCGGCAAGCGCCTGGGCTTCAGCCTGGCCGAAATCCGCGAGATGATCGACCTCTACGATCTGGGCGATGGCCGCATCGAGCAACTGACGCTGACGCTGAAGCGCTCGCGCGACCGCCTCGCCGCCCTGGAAACCCAGCGCGAGGATATCGAAGAGGCGATCACGCAACTGAAGCAGGATGTGCGTATCCTCGACGACTTCCTGAAGCTGAACCGCGACCGCAGTGCCGCGGTGTCGTTCAAGGAATTCGTGCAGAGCCACAACACCCAGTTCGCCGCCGTGGCTGAATAAGGCTGGCGCCGGTTCCCCGGCGCCCGCTGAAGTTTCTTCGTTTCTGAACCATATAAAAATCCGTCCTCGCAAGGAGACATCGTCATGATGCGCAACGTGGTGATTGCCGGCTATGCCCGCTCGCCCTTCACGCTGGCCCGCAAGGGTGCACTCGCCAAGGTTCGCCCCGACGATCTCACCGCGCAGGTGATCAAGGCCCTGATCGAGCGCACCGGCGTTGACCCCAAGGCGATCGAGGACGTGATCGTCGGCTGCGCCTTCCCCGAGGGCGAGCAGGGCCTGAATGTCGCGCGCCTGATCAGCTTCCTGGCCGGCATCCCGCAGGATGCGGCCGGCACCACGGTCAATCGCTTCTGCGGCTCTTCCATGCAGAGCATCCACCAGGCCGCCGGCGCCATCCAGATGAAGGCCGGCGAGGCGTTTATCTGCGCCGGTGTGGAGAGCATGACCCGCGTGCCGATGGGCGGCTTCAACACGTTGCCCAATCCGAAGCTGCTGAAGGACTATCCGCAGGCCTATGTCTCGATGGGCATCACGGCGGAAAATCTGGCCAAGAAATACAGCATCGATCGCAAGGCGCAGGAGCAGATGGCCGTCGAAAGCCATGCCAAGGCGCTGGCCGCCCAGAAGGCCGGCAAGCTGAAGGACGAGATCGTCGCCATTGTCGACGGCAACAACCGCGTCGAGCTGGACGGCTGCATCCGCCCGGAGACCACCGCCGAAGGCCTCGCCGGCCTCAACCCCGCCTTTGACGCCGCCGGCACCGTTACCGCCGGCACGTCTTCGCCGCTCACCGATGGCGCCTCGGCCACGCTGGTCTGCTCGGAAGATTTCGCCAAGGCCCATGGCCTGAAGGTTCTGGCCCGCATCAAGTCGGTCGCCGTAGCCGGCTGCGCGCCGGAGCTGATGGGCATCGGTCCGGTGCCGGCCACCAAGAAGGCACTAGAACGCGCCGGGCTGAAGCTGGGCGATATCGACATCATCGAGCTGAACGAGGCTTTCGCCGCCCAGGCCATGGCCTGCGTCGCCGAAGCCAAATACGACATGAAGAAGGTCAACCTGGATGGCGGCGCCATCGCGCTGGGCCATCCGATGGGCGCCACCGGCGCGCGCATCACCGGCAAGGCCGCGTCGCTGCTGAAGCGTGAAGGCAAGCAGTTCGCGCTGGCCACCCAGTGCATCGGCGGCGGTCAGGGCATCGCCACCGTCCTGGAAGCCGTTTGAGCCGCACCGGAGCAGTCAGATCATGACCGAGATCAAGAAAGTCGCGGTGATCGGTGCCGGTGTGATGGGGTCCGGCATCGCCGCCCATGTCGCCAATGCCGGCATCCCCGTCATCCTGCTGGATATCGTGCCGACCGGCGCGAATGACCGCAGTGCGCTGGCCAAGGGCGCCATCGACAAGATGCTGAAGACCAAGCCGGCGCCCTTCATGCATCCGCGTGTTGCCAAGCTGGTGACGGCGGGCAACCTGGAAGACGACCTCGACAAGCTGGCCGACGTGGACTGGATCTGCGAGGCGATCATCGAGAATGTAGAGCTGAAGCGGAAGCTCTATGCCCAGTTGGAGCAGAAGCGCAAGAAAGGCTCGATCGTCACGTCGAACACCTCGACGATCCCGCTCGACCTGCTGACCGAAGGCCTGCCGGAAAGCTTTGCCGCCGATTTCGCGGTGACGCATTTCTTCAATCCGCCGCGCTATATGCGACTCTTCGAGCTGGTGAAGGGCCCCAAGACCAAGCCCGGCGTGATCGACGCGCTGCGCCAGTTCGGCGACGTCAAACTCGGCAAGGAGGTGGTCGACTGCAAGGACCGCCCGGGCTTCATCGCCAACCGCATCGGCATCTACTGGTCCACGGTCGCCACCGCGCTGGCCTATGACATGGGCCTCACCGTCGAGGAAGCCGACAGCATCGTCGGCAAGCCGATGGGTATCCCGAAAACCGGCATCTTCGGCCTGGCCGATCTCACCGGCATCGATCTCGGCCCCTATGTGGTCGGCTCAATGCTGAAGACCCTGCCCAAGACCGATCCACTGCATCAGTTCTACAAGGCGGATCACCCGCTGAATGCCCTGATGCAGAAGCTGATCAAGGATGGTTACACTGGCCGCAAGGGCAAGGGCGGTTTCTATCGCAACAAGGGCAAGGAAGCACTCGATCTCAAGACCGGTGAATTCCGCGCCACCAAACGCGCCAATCTCGACTCCGCCAAGGTGGCGAAGAAGGGCCTGCGCGCACTGGTCGAGCATCCCGACAAGGGCGGCCAGTATGCCTGGGGCGTTGCCAGCCGCGTGCTGAGCTATGCCGCCGATCTGGTGCCGGAGATTGTCGACGACATCATGGCCGTCGATATCGCCATGAAGACCGGCTACGCCTGGAAATACGGCCCGTTCGAGCAGATCGACCAGCTCGGCACGCAGTGGTTCGCCGATAAGCTGAAAGCGGCGGGCATGCCGATCCCGAAGATGGTGGAAGTCGCCGCCGGCCGGCCTTTCTACAAGGAAGAAAACGGCAAGGCCTATCGCCTCACCACCAAGGGTGACTATGCCGAGATCGTCGTGGCACCGGACGCCTGGATGCTGGCCGACATGAAGCGCGGCAAGCAGCCGATCGCCTCCAACAAGGGCGCCAGCCTGTGGGATGTCGGCGATGGCGTCGTCTGCCTGGAATTCCACACCAAGATGAATGCGGTGGATGCCGATATCATCACGATGGTGAAGGAAGCCGCCAAGATCGACAAGAAGGGCTTCAAGGCGCTGATCATTGGTTCCGATGCCGACAATTTCTCGGTCGGCGCCAATGTCGGCATCGCGCTGTTCCAGGCCAATATCGCCATGTGGCCTGCCATCGAGCAGGGTATCAGCGAAGGCCAGGACGCCTATATGAAGCTGAAATACGCACCCTTCCCTGTCGTGTCGGCAGTCGCCGGCATGGCATTGGGCGGCGGCTGCGAAATCACGCTGCATTCCTCGGCCATCCAGGCCCATGCCGAAAGCTATATGGGTCTGGTGGAAGTGGGTGTCGGCGTCATTCCCGGCTGGGGTGGCTGCAAGGAGCTGATCACCCGCGCCATCACCAACAAGCGTCGTCCCGGCGGCCCGATGCCGGCGCTGGCCCAGGTGTTCGAGGCGATCTCGACCGCCAAGGTGGCGACGTCCGCCATGGAAGCGCGCGACATGCTGATCCTGCGCGACAGCGACGGCATCACCATGAACCGCCGCCGCCTGCTGGCCGATGCCAAGGCCAAGGCGCTGGAACTGGCCAAGGATTACAAGCCGCCGGTGCCGGTGGAAATCAGCCTGCCGGGCCCGACCGCCAAGGCGGCGATGAGCCTGGCGGTGGAAGGCTTCTTCCAGCAGGGCAAGGCCACCAAGCATGACGTGGTGGTCTCCGGTGCGCTGGCCAATGTGGTGTCGGGTGGCAACACCGACATCACCGAGGTGATCACCGAGAAGAAGCTGCTGGAGCTTGAACGCGAGAACTTCATGGCGCTGATCAAGACCAACGCCACACTGGACCGCATCGAACATATGCTCACCAAGGGCAAGCCCCTGCGCAATTGAGCAGGGATTGAGGGAGACAAGGCCATGCCGAGCTATACCGCCCCGATCAAGGACTTCCAGTTCGTGCTGCACGACGTGCTGCAGATGGAAAAGATGAGCAACCTACTGGGCTTCACCGATGCCAGCCGCGACGTGATCGATGCCGTGCTGGAAGAAGCCGGCAAGTTCATGAGCGAGGTCACCGCGCCGCTCAATCGCGTCGGCGACCTGGAAGGCTGCAAATGGGACAACGGCGTGGTCACCACGCCGACCGGGTTCAAGGAAGCCTACAAGCAGTATTGCGAAGCCGGCTGGGGCGGCCTGACGGCGGAAGAGAAATATGGCGGCCAGGGCCTGCCCCATGTGCTGGGCATCGCCATGGCGGAGATCCAGTCCTCGGCCAACATGGCCTTCGCCATGTATCCCGGCCTGACCCATGGCGCCTATGAGGCGCTGCTGCGGCATGGCTCGGAAGAGCAGAAGGACATGTATCTGCCCAATATGGCATCCGGCAAATGGACCGGCACCATGAACCTGACCGAGCCCCATTGCGGCACCGATCTGGGCCTGATGCGCACCAAGGCCGAGCCCCAGGCCGATGGCAGCTACCTGATCTCCGGCACCAAGATCTTCATCTCGGCCGGCGAACACGACATGGCCGAGAACATCATCCATCTGGTGCTGGCCAAGATTCCCGGCGGTCCGGAAGGCATCAAGGGCGTCAGCCTGTTTGTCGTGCCGAAATTCTTGGTCAACAAGGATGGCTCGCTTGGCGCCCGCAATGGCGTCAGCTGCGGCTCGATCGAGCACAAGATGGGCATCCACGGCAATTCCACCTGCGTGTTGAATTACGACAATGCCAAGGGCTGGCTGGTCGGCCAGATGCACAAGGGCATGCAGGCGATGTTCGTGATGATGAATGCCGCCCGCCTCGGCGTCGGCGTGCAGGGCCTGAGCCAGGCCGAGGTCGCCTACCAGAACGCACTGACCTATGCCAATGACCGTCTTCAGGGTCGCGCCATTACAGGCACGAAGGCGCCGGATAAGCCCGCCGATCCGATCATCGTGCATCCCGATATCCGGCGCATGTTGATGACCATCAAGGCTTTCGTCGAGGGCAGCCGTGCGTTGGCGCTGTGGACCGGCATCGAACTTGATATCGCCGCCAAGCATCCCGATGCCGAACGCCGCCAGGAGGCCGACGACCTGGTCGCCTTCCTCACCCCGATGGTGAAGGCCTATATGACCGATTACGGCTATCAGTGCGCCACCATGGCCCAGCAGGTCTATGGCGGCCACGGCTATATCGCCGAATGGGGCATGGAGCAGTTCGTGCGCGATGCCCGCATCGCCATGATCTATGAAGGCGCCAACGGCATTCAGGCACTCGACCTGGTCGGCCGCAAGCTGCCGACCGGCATCGGCCGCCTCGCCCGCCGCTTCTTCCACCCGGTCTCCAGCTTCATTGAAGAAAAGATGATGGACCCCGCCATCGGCAAGGATTTCGTCATGCCGCTGGCGAAAGCCTTTGCCCGCCTGCAGACCGCGACTGCCGTGGTCAGCGAGCGCGGCATGAAGAACCCTGACGAGGCCGGTGCCGCCTCCTGGGATTACCTCAACCTCTTCGCGCTGGTGGCGCTCGGCTACATGTGGGCGAAGATGGCTGCCGTGGCCAAGCAGAAGCTGGCCGATGGCGAGGGCGACAAGGACTTCTTCGAGACCAAGCTGATCACCGCCCGCTTCTTCATGGATCGCATGCTGCCCGATACGGCAGCCCAGCTGGCCAAGATCCAGGCCGGCAGCGAAAGCACCATGATGCTGAAGGCCGCCAATTTCTGACCATGCAAGCCACGTAGTACGTGGCCCAAGTCCAGGAGGAAACGAACGAATGACCGAATACGGCATCCCGCGCAGCATCTATGGTGAGGACCATCAGATGTTCCGCGACGCGGCGCGCAAGTTCTTCGAGCGCGAAGTCATGCCCCACCATGCCAAATGGGAAGAAGATGGTGTGGTGCCGAAAGAGGTGTGGCGCAAGGCCGGCGAGAACGGCTTCCTTTGCGCCACCATGCCGGAAGAATACGGTGGCTCTGGCGTCGACCGGCTCTATTCGGCCATCCTGATGGAAGAACAGGCCTATACCGGCTGCACCGGTCCGGGCTTTTCGCTGCATTCCGACATCGTCGCGCCCTATATCCTCGCGTATGGCTCGGAAGAGCAGAAAAAGAAGTGGCTGCCCAAGATGGCGACGGGCGAAGTGATCGGTGCCATTGCCATGACCGAGCCCAGCGGTGGCAGCGACCTGCAGGCGGTGAAAACCACCGCGATCCGCGATGGCAACGAATTCGTCATCAACGGCCAGAAGACCTTCATCACCAACGGCCAGAATGCCGATCTGGTGATCGTGGTGACCAAGACCGACCCCAAGCAGGGTGCCAAGGGCACCACGCTGTTCCTGGTGGAAGCCGGCCGCGAGGGCTTCACCAAGGGCCGCAATCTCGAAAAACTCGGCATGAAGGCGCAGGACACATCCGAGCTGTTCTTCGCCGATGTGCGCGTGCCGCCGGAAAACATGCTGGGCGGCGAAGGCCAGGGTTTCTTCTACTTGATGCAGGAACTGGCCTGGGAGCGGCTGCAGATCGCGATCATGGCGGTGGCCGGCTGTGAAGCCGCGCTGAAATGGACCATCGACTATACCCGCGAGCGCAAGGCGTTCGGAAAGTCGGTCATCGATTTCCAGAACACCAAATTCGAGCTGGCCGAGATGAAGACCGAGACGCAGATCGCCCGCGTCTTCGTCGACCAGTGCATTGCCATGGTGGCCGAGCACAAGCTGGATGTCGCAACCGCGGCCATGGCGAAATACTGGTGCAGCGACCTGCAGTGCAAAATTCTCGACCGCTGCCTGCAGCTGTTCGGCGGCTACGGCTTCATGTGGGAATATCCGATCACCCGCGCCTATGCCGATGCCCGCGTGCAGCGCATCTATGGCGGCACCAACGAAATCATGAAGGAAATCATCAGTCGCACTTTGTAAGATCCGGGTATCCGGCGGAAACACGACAAAAAAGGGAGAGAGACCATGACCGAAGCCTTCATCTATGACGCCGTGCGCACACCGCGCGGCAAGGGCCGCGCCAGCGGCGCCCTGCATGAAGTCACCCCGATGCGCCTTGCCACCACGGCGCTGGAAGCCGTGCGCGACCGCAACGAACTGGATACGTCTCTCGTCGATGACGTGGTGCTCGGCTGCGTCATGCCGGTGGGTGAACAGGGCTCGGATATTGCCCGCGTCGCCGTGATCCAGGCCGGCTATGCCGAAACCACCGCCGGCGTGCAGATCAACCGCTTCTGTGCCTCGGGCCTGGAAGCCTGCAACATGGCGGCCGCGCAGGTGATGTCGGGCCAGAGCCAGATGGCGATCGGCGGCGGCGTCGAAAGCATGAGCCGTGTGCCGATGGGCTCCGATGGCGGCGCCTGGGCGACCGATCCGGCCGTGGCAATGCCGACCTATTTCGTCCCGCAGGGCATCTCGGCCGACCTGATTGCGACCAAATACGGCTTTAGCCGCGACGATGTCGACTCTTACGCCGTCGAGAGCCAGAAGCGCGCCAAACGCTCCTGGGATGAAGGCCGCTTTAAGAAGTCGATCATCCCGGTGAAGGACATCAACGGCCTGACCATCCTGGACCGCGACGAGCATCTGCGGCCCGAAACCACCATGCAGTCGCTGGCCTCGCTCGATCCGTCCTTTGCCGTCATGGGCGAACAGTTCGGCTTCAATTCGGTTGCCACCCAGCGCTATCCGGAGGTCGAGCGCATCGAACATGTGCATCATGCCGGCAATTCCTCGGGTATCGTCGATGGCGCTGCCGCCGTGCTGATCGGCAATGCGGAGGCCGGCAAGAAGAGCGGCCTCAAGCCGCGCGCCCGCATCCGCAGCTTTGCCTCGATCGGGTCTGAGCCGACCATCATGCTGACCGGCCCGAGCTTTGCCGCCGAGAAGGCCCTGCGCCTGGCCGGCATGAAGCCGTCGGATATCGACCTCTATGAGCTGAACGAGGCCTTTGCCTCGGTGGTTTTGCGTTTCATGCAGGCGCTGAACATCCCGCATGACAAGATCAACGTGAATGGCGGCGCCATCGCGCTGGGCCATCCACTGGGTGCTACCGGCGCGATGATCCTGGGCACCATGGTCGACGAGCTGGAGCGCAGCGGCAAGAGCACGGCGCTCATCACGCTCTGCGTTGGCGCCGGCATGGGCACCGCCACCATCATTGAGCGCGTCTGAGCGCCTGCAGCAGTCTGGGGATATAGCAATGATCGATTACACTGTTGACGGCGACGGCGTCGCCTCCATCACCTGGAACATGACCGACCGGTCGATGAACGTCATGAACCGGGCCAGCATCGCGGCCTTCCGAGAAGCTGTCGACAAGGCCATCCAGGACAAGGCCGTGAAGGGCGTCATCGTCACCTCGGCGAAGGCTGATTTCGTCGCCGGTGGCGACCTGGTCAGTATGCTGGAAGAGTCCAAGGATGCGGCCAAGGCCCTGCAGAACAGCTTTGCCCTGCAGAAGCTGTTCCGCGATATCGAGAAGGCCGGCAAGCCCTTTGTCGCCGCGATGAACGGCACCGCCCTCGGCGGCGGCTACGAGATCTGCCTGGCCTGCCATCGTCGCATTGTCGTCGACAATCCCAAGACCCTGATCGGCCTGCCGGAAGCCACCATCGGGCTGCTGCCCGGTGCCGGCGGCACCCAGCGCCTGCCCCGCCTGATCGGCGTGTCCAAGGCCCTGCCGATGATGCTGGAAGGCAAGAAGGTTGATCCCAAGGCCGCGCTGGCCCTGGGCATGGTCGACGAGGTTGTCGCACCGGCCGACCTGCTCGCCCGCGCCAAGGCCTGGATCTTGAGCGATGGCCAGACCGGCCATGTGAAGCCCTGGGACCAGAAGGGCTTCCGCGTGCCCGAAGCCGCCAACACACCGAAAGGCGCCCAGGTCTTCACCGCCGGCAACGCCATGCTGCGCGCCAAGACCATGGGCAACTACCCCAATGCGCAATACATCATGTCCTGCGTCTACGAGGGCATGCTGGTCGATATCGACACCGGCCTGAAGATCGAAAGCCGCTATTTCGTCGCCTGCACCCAGTCGAAGGAAGCGCGCAACATGATCCGCTCGCTGTTCTTCTCGATCGGCGAGGCCAACAAGCTGGCCAACCGACCGAAGAATGTGCCGACCCAGACCTATAGCAAGGTCGGCATCCTCGGCGCCGGCATGATGGGCGCCGGCATTGCCTATGCCACGTCGTCGGCCGGTATCGAAACCGTGCTGCTGGATTCCACGCAGGAATCGGCTGACAAGGGCAAGGCCTACAGCGCCGGCCTGCTCGACAAGCGGGTGAAGGCGAAAAAGGCCAGCGAGGCCGACAAGGAGAAGCAGCTCGGCCTGATCAAGGCGACAACCTCCTACGACGACCTCAAAGGCTGCGACCTGATCATCGAGGCGGTGTTCGAGGATCGCGCCATCAAGGCCGATGTGACGAAGAAGGCCGAAGCGCAGATCGCGCCGACCGCCATCTTCGCCTCCAATACCTCGACGCTGCCGATCAGCGGTCTGGCCGAGGCCAGCAGCCGCCCGGCCAACTTCATCGGCCTGCATTTCTTCTCGCCGGTCGACAAGATGCCGCTGGTGGAAATCATCCGCGGCAAGCAGACCTCGGATGAGACCCTGGCGCGCGCCATGGATTTCGTGAAGAAGATCCGCAAGACGCCGATCGTGGTCAACGACAGCCGCGGCTTCTACACCAGCCGGGTCTTTGCCACCTATGTCAGCGAGGGCCTCACCATGCTGGCCGAGGGCGTGGCCCCGGCGCTGATTGAGAATGCCGGCAAGGCTGCCGGCATGCCGGTCGGGCCGCTGGCGCTGGCAGACGAAGTCTCGCTGGAGCTGATGCATCGCGTGCGCACCCAGACCAAGAAGGATCTGGGCGATGCCTACAAGCCCGATGGTTCGGCGCCAGTCCTGTCGCTGATGGTCGAGAAGCTCGGCCGCATGGGTAAGAAAGCCGCCAAGGGCTTCTACGAATACCCGGCCGACGGCAAGAAGAAACTGTGGACCGAGTTGGGCAAGCATTTCCCGGTCAAACCCGAAGCGGAACAGCCTGCCCTGGCCGATGTGATCAAGCGGCTGGTCTACATCCAATCGGTCGAGACCGCACGCTGCGTGGAAGAGAATGTCATCATTGACGTGCGCGATGCCGATGTCGGCTCGATCATGGGCTGGGGCTTCCCGCCCTTCCGTGGCGGCACCATCAGCAATATCGACACCGTGGGCGTGCAGCCCTTCGTGACGGAATGCGATGCGCTGGCGCAGAAACATGGTGCGCGCTTCACACCACCCAAGCTGCTGCGCGACATGGCAGCAGGCGGCAAGAGCTTCTACGCCGCCTGAGCCTTCGCACCGCGCAAACAGAAAGGGCCGGGTTTCCCCGGCCCTTTTTTTATTGCCTGTGCTGGCTCCGGTCAGTCTGGTGCAGGCACTTCGCCTTCTTCCTCGCTCGGGGCATCGGACTCAAACAGCGTGGTATTGCCGGCTTCGCCTCCACCGGGCAGGCCATCGACCGGCAGAGCATTCATCGCATCACTGCCACCGCCATAGAGCTGCTCGGGCAGCCACAGCGCGATCTGCGGGAAGCTGTAAAGCAGCACCATCGACAACAGCACGATACCGACGAAGGGATAGATGCCCTTGAAGATCTGTTCGATCGAGATGTTCTTCGGTGCCACGCCCTTGCAGTAGAAGGCCGCCATCGCCACCGGCGGTGTCAGGAACGACGTCTGCAGGTTCAGGGCCACCAGGATGCCGAAGAACAGCGGGTCGACGCCGTAATGCTGCAGCAGCGGCAGGAAGATCGGCACGAAGATGATGATGATCTCGGTCCATTCCAGCGGCCAGCCAAGCAGGAAGATGACGAACTGGGCCAGGATGAGGAACTGGGTCGAGGACAGATCAAGATAGTCGATCAGATCCTTCACCACCTCATGGCCGTTCAGATAGGCAAACACCGCCGAGAAGGTGGCCGAGCCAACAAACAGCCAGCAGACCATTGCCGCCGACCGCGCCGTCAGGAACACCGATTCCTTCAGCTTGGTGATGCTGAAGCTGCGATAGCCGATGGCCAGGACGATGGCGCCGGCGGCGCCAACGGCCGCCGCTTCGGTCGGTGTCGCCAGGCCGAACAGAATGGCCCCCAGTACGGTGCTGATCAGCAGCGCCAGCGGCAAGAACGAGGTCGCCAGCGCCCAGATCACCTTGCTGAAGGGCACATCGAGAATTTCGCGCGGCGGTTTCGGCGCCAGCGACGGATTGATCATGGCACGGCCGATCACATAGACCATATACAGGCTGGCCAGCATCAGGCCCGGCAGGAAGGCACCGGCATAGAGCTTGACCACCGAAACGCCCGCCGTGGCGCCATAGAGGATCAGCAGCACGCTGGGCGGGATCAGGATACCGAGACAGCCACCGGCGCAGATCACACCGGTCGCCAGTTTCGGATCGTAGCCGGCCCGCAGCATGGCCGGCAGCGCCAGCAGGGTCATCAGGGTCACCACCGCGCCGACAATGCCCGTGGCGGTGGCGAACAGCGTGCAGGTCAGCAGCGTGGCGACGGCCAGCGATCCCGGCAATCGTTTGGCCGCCAGTTCTATACTCAGGAACAGGCGGTCGAGGATATTGGCGCGCTCGACGATATAGCCCATGAACAGGAACAGCGGCACCGAGATCAGCACGTCATTGGCCATGACGCTAAAGGTGCGCTGGACGAAGAGCTCGAAGATATGATTGCCCATGGCGAAATAGCCGAAGCCCACACCCATGGCCATCAGGGTGAAGGCAATCGGGAAGCCGAAGCCGATGGCGAACAGGAACGCCACCAGCATGAGAATGCCAACCTGCGGATCGGTCATCGGCCGGTCTCCTCAGCGGCATGCTCTTTCTGCAGAATCTGCTCCAACTCCTCGACATCGCCCAGACGCGGCGGCCATTTGCCGGTCTTGATGCAATACATACAGCGCATCACCTCGGCGATGCCCTGCAGGATCAGCAGCGCGCCGGCAATCGGAATGATGGTCTTGAAGGGATAGATGATCGGCCCAGCCGGTGTGAACAGGCTGCGTTCCTTCATCGACCAGGAATGCGCAGCGTATTCCCAGCCGGTATAGAGCAGCGTGATGATGCCCGGAAAGAAGAAGACGAAATAGAGGATCAGATCCCAGCGCGCCTGGGTGCGTGGCTGCCAGTTGCGATACAGCCAGTCACCACGGACATGGCCGTTGCGTGCCAGGGTATAGGCGCCGGCCATCATGAACAGTGTGCCATAAAGGATATAGGCCGCATCGAAGGCCCATTCGGTCGGTGCCTGCAACACGTAACGGGCAAACACCTCGTAGGAGGTGGCCGCAGTCAACAGCACGATGCACCAGCCGAATGCCTTGCCGACCCAGGTGTTGATCGTATCAATCCAAAAGACAAACCGATTATCCATGCGCGTCCCTGTTTCGCGTATTTATGCGGCGTTTATGCGTGCCCCACTCAAACGACGGGAACCGCCGGTTGCCCGGCGGTTCCCGCATCACTCCAATGCCGAAGCTTAGCCCTTGCGGTTGAAGAAGTGGTTATAGGCCATTTCCTTGCTCGGGTTGTTCAGCAGCTCGTAGCGCACCGTGCGGCGCACCCAATCCAGCTGCGACTTGATCACCTTGGCGAAGAATGTTTCTTCATTCTGCGCCTTCAGAACGACATCCCATGCCTTGAGCTGCGCTTCCTGCACCGCGCGCGGGGTGCGGAAAACGCGGACCTTGTCCTTACTCTGCATCTCGGCCAGATCCTTCGAGTAACGGTCGAGCGCCTTCCATGACATGTCGGAGGAAGACGCCTCAGCCGCATATTTGAGGATCTGCTTCTGCTCGGTGGGCAGGCTGTCGTACTTGGTCTTGTTGAACAGGATTTCGAACATCTCTGCCGCCTGGTGATAGCTCTGCAGCATGTAGACTTTCGAAACATCAGGGAAACCGAGCAGACGATCGGACGACGGGTTATTGAACTCCGCGCCGTCCAGCAGGCCGCGATCCATCGCCGGCACGATTTCACCGCCAGCCACGATGGTAACGGCTGCGCCCATTTCCTTGAACAGATCGGCCGAGAGACCGACCGTGCGGTATTTGATATTTTTCAGATCGTCGGCGGTCTTGATTTCCTTCTTGAACCAGCCAAGCGGCTGGGCCGGCATCGGACCGGACATGAAGCCGACCAGGTTCAGCTTCAGGACACTGTGCATCAGCTCGTTATACAGCGTGTAGCCGCCACCATAGTTCATCCAGGCCAGCACGCCATTGGCATCCCAGCCGAACGGCGGCACGGTGCCGAACAGCGAGAAGGCCTTGTGCTTGCCGTACCAGTAGGCCGAGACGCCATGACCGGCATCCAGCACGCCGCTATGCACGGCGTCCTGCATGCCGAAGGCGGGTACCACCGAACCGGCAGCCAGCACATCGAGCTTCAGGCGGCCGCCCGACAGCTCGTTGACACGGGTAGCGAAGTCAGTGGCCATCTCATGGAAGATGTCCTTGGTCGGCCAGGTCGACTGATATTTCAGCGTCACCGTCTGGGCGCGCGATACGTTCGGCATCGCCACGGTCGCTGCAGCAGCACCGGCGGCAATGCCCGCTCCGCGGAGGAACTGGCGACGTCCGGACTTTTTGGGCGCAGCGGGGGTATCGTTCTGCTCGGTCATTATATCCTCCCAAGGATGTTATCGCCGGTTTCCGGCTGTGTTTTGAATCGGAACGTGAATTCGAGCGCCGCCATCATTGGGCGTATACGTTGTCCGGGGCAAGAGGATTTTTACACCCCGGTTATGCGCCGCAATGCACAATTTTGCGCAAACCACCGATTTGACGCGCCTGCACAACCAGCACAGACTAAAGTTCAATAAAAAATGATCGGAGGAATACCATGACACCGCCTGCCGCCACTGCCCTGAAATCCGTCGCTGATACTCGCACGCAGGTGAGTGCCGAGGAGTGGCAGACCCGCACCGACCTCGCCGCCGCCTATCGCCTGGTGGCCCATTACGGCTGGGATGACCTGATTTTCACCCATATCTCGGCGCGGGTGCCGGGACCGGACCATCACTTCCTGATCAATCCCTATGGCTGGATGTTCCATGAGATCACCGCCTCGTCGCTGGTGAAGGTGGATCTGGAGGGCAATATCGTCTCGCCCACCGAGCACATCATCAATCCGGCCGGCTTCACCATCCATTCCGCCGTGCATGCCGCGCGCCATGATGTCGGCTGCGTACTTCATTTGCATACGAGCGATGGCATCGCGGTCTCGGCCATGGCCGATGGCCTGCTGCCGTTGAGCCAGACCGCCATGGTGGCGCTGAGCACGCTGAGCTATCACGAGTTTGAAGGGATTGCCCTCAACCTCGACGAGCGCGAGCGGCTGGTCGCCGATCTGGGCGATAACAACCTGATGATCCTGCGCAACCATGGCACGCTGGCCTGCGGCAGGACCGTGGCCCAGGCCTTCCTCAACATCCACCTGCTGGAACGGGCCTGCCAGGCCCAGGTGCGCGCGCTGGCCGGCGGGGCAAAGCTGCATCCGGCCCAACCCGGCGTGCAGGAGCTGGTGAAGCAGCAGGTGCGGGGCATGAAAATCGATGTCAGCGGCCTGGCCTGGAGCGGGCTGCTGCGCCTGCTGGATGCCAAGGACGCGTCTTATAAATCCTGAAGCCGGCCCAGAAGCGCCTCGACATCGGCTGCCGTATGATACAGGCCGAAGCCGATGCGCAGGCGCTGGCCGCGATGATCGGTCACCACGCCGGCGCTGGCCAGGCGCTGCTGTACGGCCTCGGCATCCGCCAGTTCGAAGGTGAGAAAATTGCCATGCGGCAGGCTGTCCGGCACCACCAGCTGTGACGCCTGCAGCGGGCCTTTCGGCAGAGCCGCGATGAATTTGCGCTGCAGAGCCCGCACATGGTCGTGGATCATCGCTACGCTGATGCCCTGCTGCACCAGCCAGTCCTGCACCGCATTGAAGCGATACAGCCCTGATGGATCGAAGGTGGCGCCCATGAAGCGCCAGCCATTCTCCGCGTAAGCCGTGCGGTTATCCTGCGCACCGCTGAGCGCCCCGAAAGCGGCATACCAGCCGGTATCGCGCGGCCGCGCGCCCCAGCCCGGCGGGCAATGCATGAAACAGGCGCCCTCGCCCGCCATGGCGTACTTATAGCCGCCGGCAATGTAGAAGGCGCGCGCAGCATGAGCCGACCAGTCGACCGGCCGCGCCATGAAGCCGTGATAGCCATCCACCACCAGCATGGCATCGCCGGCCGCCGCCGCAAGGACGCCGATATCCTCCACGGCGAAGCCGGAATTGAAAAACACCTGGCTGACGAAGATCAGGTCGAAGCCTGCCTTGGCGGCGACGGCAAAACGCGTGGCAAAGGTCTCGAACGGCGCGCTGGGAATCCGCGTCACCTGGACCAGGCTTTCTTCTTCCATCCGCGCGATCTGGCGGGCGAAGGAATGGAACTCGCTGTCGCTGGTCAGCAGCCGGATCGGCCTGTCGGCCGGGAAGCAGGACAGCAGCCGCTTCACCAGCTCATGGGTGTTGGGCGCAAACACCACGCTGGCCGGGTCGGGCAGGCCGAGCTGGCGGGCCACATGGCTCTGCGCTGCGGGCAACACGCTGCCCAGCACATGCTCCCATTTGCCGTCGATCAGCCGGGCGGCATCGTCCCAGGCCAACAGCTGCCCTGCCCGGCTCGCATCAGGCCAGCAGGAGTGGCTGTGGGCAGCGAAATGCAGGCGCTGCGGATCGCTTTGCAGGAAGTGAAAGAAATGCTGTTTCAGGTCGAGCTGGGTCATTTCACGCTTTCCGTCGGGCGCGGAATATTTTAATCTTAAAATAATTCCGGGAGCAAGACCATGACGACGGACGGCATCCAGACCGATTTCTCCGACCGCATGAGCTATGGCGACTATCTGCGCCTCGACACCCTGTTGTCGGCGCAGCAGCCGCTATCGGCCGAGCAGGACGAACTGCTGTTCATCACCATCCACCAGGTGCAGGAACTGTGGATGAAGCTGCTGAACAACGAGCTGGACATGGCCATCGCCCATATCCGTGCCGACACCCTGGGCCCCAGCTTCAAATGCCTGTCGCGCGTCTCGCGCATCCAGGTGCAGCTGATCCAGGCCTGGGATGTGCTGGCCACCATGACGCCGGCGGATTACCTGCGCTTCCGCCCGGTGCTCGGCTCCTCCTCGGGCTTCCAGTCCTGGCAGTATCGCCAGATCGAATTCAAGCTGGGCGCCAAGAATGCCCTGATGCTGAAACCGCATCAGCATCGTCCCGATATCCACGGCCCGCTGGAGGCCGCCTTCAACGCGCCCAGCCTGTATGACGAGGCCCTGCGCCTGCTGGCCCGCCGCGGCCTGCCGGTGCCGGACGACATCCTCAAGCGCGATGTGACCAGGCCGCACCAGGCCGATGCCCGCGTGGAAGCTGTCTGGGCCGCGATCTACCGCGAGTCCGAGCGATACTTCGATCTCTATGAACTGGCCGAGGAGCTGGTCGATGTCGAGGACAGCTTCCAGCAATGGCGCTTCCGCCATATGAAAACCGTGGAGCGCATCATCGGCATGCGCCAGGGCACCGGCGGCAGCGCCGGCGTGTCTTACCTGCGCCAGGCGCTGGAGCGCAGCTTCTTCCCCGAACTGTGGTCGGTGCGGACCAAGCTCTAGTAGGCCGTGAACAGCACCATGAAGGCCGACACCGTGATGGTGGCGATCACCGTCGTCACCAGAATGGTGCTTGAGGCACGCTGCACATAGGTGTTCTGCTGGGTGGCGAGGATATAAACATTCGCCGCCGTCGGCATCGAGGCCTGGATCACCGCCACGGCAGTGAGGAAGGCATCCAGCTTCAACACATGGACAGCCAGGATCCAGACCAGCAGTGGATGCACCGCCAGCTTGCCGACGGCTGCCAGGGACACCTGTTCCAGCCCTTCCGAGATCGGCCGGCCGACCAGCGTGAGGCCCAGCGCGAACAGCGCGCAGGGCGCCGAGGCATTGGCCAGCAGGTTGAGCAAGGTTTCCAGCGGGCTGAACAGGCTGAGCCCCGTCAGGCCCCAGAGCAGGCCGGCAAAGGTGGAGATGATCAGCGGATTGCGCGCCATGCCGGCAGCGACGCGGCGGAAGATCGCGGCCAGAGAGGCGTTGCCGCCATTGGAGCCCTCGATCAGCGCCGTGGTCAGCGGGATCAGCAGGACGTGGTCGAACACGATGATCAGCACGGCGGGCAGCACGGCGGCATCGCCGAACAGCGTCACCAGGATCGGCAGGCCCATGAACCCGACATTGCCGAAGGATGCGCTCATGCCCTGCACCGCGCGCTCGCCCCAGTTCATCGCGAACAGCAGGCGGCTCAGGCCCACCGTGAAGGCATAGGCCAGCAACCCGCCGCCGCTATAGGCCGCGACGAATTTCCAGTCGAAGGCGGAAAACACCGGCGCCGAGGCCATCTTGATGAACAGCATGGCCGGCAGCGCAAACCAGATCACGAAGGCATTGAGGCCGAGATAGGCCTGCGCCGTGATGATACGGGTATAGCCGGCGGCATAGCCGACGAAGATCAGGCCGAAGAAGGGCAGCGAGACATTGAGCAGGGTTCCCATGGCGCTGCGCTCTTCTCTTTCTCGGTTTTATTGCGCCGGCTGCAGCTGGATCAGCCGCTTGGCGAAAGCATTGCGTGCCAGTTCGGGCATCGGAATCGATTTGCGCGCCTTGAGATCGAACAGCACGGCGACGATCTCGGCACGCGCCAGCGGCTGTTGCGTGTGGCTGTCGAGCAGGAAATGGCAGAAGCGCCAGGTCTTCTCGCGCAGCTCCAGGATGCCGGTGCGGGCGTAATAGGCGTCGCCGATATTGAGCGGCCGGAAATAGTCGATGGCGTATTCCAGCGCGGCCGAACCCAGCCCCAACTCGCGCATGCGCTCGGCTGTCATGTCGCCGCCAGCCAGCATGTTGCCGGCCGCCTCGGAAAACCGCGCCATGTAGAACCGTGTCGCCATGCGGCCGGTTTCCTCGGCTTCCCAGCGATCGACCGCACCGCGGCAGGTTTCGTACATCCCCTCCACCGGCGCGGCCGGCGCCCGCGGCCCGGTCTGCGGTCTGGGCGGTGGCGGGGCCTTGAGCTGCACAGCCAGGGCCTCGGCGGCCGCACGCACATCCTGCGGCATCGCAAGCGGCCCGGCACCATCCAGGCGATCGAGGATCAGCGTCGCCTCGCAGGTGGCCGACAGCGTGTTGGTCTCGTCCTCGTAAAGTTCGTGATAGAGCTGCAGCCGGTCGGCCTCGACGCTGCGAATGCCGCTGCGCACCCGCAGCACGGCAGATTCATGGTTCTCGCGTCTGAATTGGATGCGATGCCGCAGCGGCCGCACCGCCACCGCATCGGCGCGTCGCCGCGTCGGGCCATAGCCCAGTGCCAGCAGCAGCTGCTTCTCGGCCTCGGCGAAACGCGCGAGGTAGAACTGCACGTTCATATGTCCCATGCGGTCGCATTCCCAGGCCTGTACCGACGAACGTCCAGTCGGCACGCAGCCATCTTCTGCCACCGGTACCGCAACCTGCTCATGCGGCGCATCGCCATCCACCGTGATCGCCTTGAATCCCTCGGCGATATCGGCCGGCAGCGGCACCGATTTGCGCTGCGCCAGGTCGAAACACAGGCCCAACACATCGGCAGTCATGCACAGTGCGCCGCTCTCGGCATTGAACAGGCGATGATGGAACCGCACCTTCCTGCCTTCGGCGAGCGTGACGCCGCTTTCCATGCGGATCAGGTCGCCGGCATGCAGCTCGCTGAAGAATTTCGTTTCGGCATTGACGGCAACAATACCCAGCTTGTGCTTGACCAGCGCCTCATGACCGAAGCCGGCGGCCAGCATGGCGGTCGCCGCCGCATCGCTGACGCGCCCGGTGTAGAACTGCACGTTCATATGGCCGTACTGGTCGCATTCCCAGGCGGCAACGGAACCGCGGTAGGTTTCGCGGAAATTGGTCACGGGCAAACTCGCTGCGATGGAGACTTAAATCTTGGGGCCGGCATCTATGTTCGCGCCTTACCCGCGTCCGTGCAACCGCCCCATCAGGTGTTCGACATGGCGCCGCACCACCGCCTCGCCGGTATCGCCCAGCACCTTGAGCCGCCCGGTGGTTTCCAGCATCAGCGCCCCACCCATGGCTGCCGCGAGGGAAACCGTCTCCGCCCGCAGCATTTCCGCCTCCAGCGGAGCGATGCGCCGCATGGCATCGCTTAAGACCGTGTAGCACTGGATCAGCCGGCCGTTGAGCAGGCGATCAAGCTCCGGCGTCAGGCCGGTCGGCCGGAAACCCTGGCCCAGATAGAGGCCCAGATAGAGGTCATCAGGCCGCTGACGGTAGAAGTCATAAAAGGCCAGCGCGCCGGCCAGAAGCTGCGCCTGTGCATCCGTTTTCGTCACCGCCGCGCGCAGGTGCTTCAGCAGATCGGCCAGCGAGCCCGCCAAGAGTTCGGCATACAGCGCCTCCTTGCTGGGATAATGCAGATAGACCGTGCCAACGGCGATCCCCGCTTCGGCCGCAATCGCGCGCAAGGTGGCGCCATCGAGGCCATCGCGGGCGAAAATCTTGCGCGCCGCCTGCAGGATGGCATCGCGCTTGAAGGCGCGAACAGCATCCCGCCGGCCCGTTTTCTTCTCTATGATTGCGGCTTCAGCGGGCATTTTTCCACGCCAGCGGATCGCCGCCATCCCGTTCTTTCACCGCGGCCTTGAAGCCGATCTGTTCGCAACGCGCCTTGAAGGCGACGCCTTCGGGCGAATGGCGCGTGATGCCATCGAACAGCGTCGCCAGCGTCTGCGTCGAATTCAGGCCCATATTGTCATAGGCCTGGTTCACCATCAGCTTCTGCATCATCAGCTGGTTCTTCGGCACACTGGCGATCCGCGCCACCAGCGCCTCCACATGCGCATCCAGCTGGTCGGCCGGCACGGCATCAATCACCAGGCCATAGTCCTTCGCCGTCTTGCCATCGATCAGGTCGCCAGTCAGAAGCATGCGCTTGGCCTTTTCCGCGCCCAGGCGATAGACCCACATCGCCGTAGTCGGGCAGCCCCAGATGCGCGCCGGCGGATAGCCGATCTTGGCATCCTCGGCCATCACGACCAGATCGCAGCACAGCGCGATGTCGCTGCCACCCGCCACCGCATAGCCATGGATCTTGGCCACGACGGGTTTCAGCGAGCGCCACAGGCTGAAGAAACAGTCGGTGCTATGCCGCATCCACTGGTAATCCACCAGCGGGTCCCAGGGCATGTCCTGGCTGCCCTTCACTGGGCGCGGCGCTTCGGCATATTCCTTGAGATCGTAGCCGGCGCAGAAGGCACGCCCGGCCCCACTCAGCAGGATCACATGCACATCGTCGTCCTGGTTGGCGCGCTCGACGGCGGCGCGCAGCAGGTCCGGGGTGGTTTCGTGGATGGCGTTGAGATGTTCGGGCCGGTTCAGCGTGATGCGGGCGATACGGCCGTCGCGCTCATACCGAACGAAAGGGTCTGCCATGACGGTTCCTCCATGTTTATGGAGAAACCTTACATCCGTTCATAAAAATGAACAACGTTCATAATTTCAGTTCGCGATACCGCGCACCTGGTAACGGATTGTCATAATAAGGCGGAATATCGCCAAAACCGAGTGCGTCATAGATGCGGTTGGCCGCCACCATCGAGGGAAAGGTGTCGAGCCGGATGGCGCGATAACCCAGCTGGCGCGCCTGCGCCAGCACCGCATCGGCCAGGCGGCGGCCCAGATTCTGGCCGCGGCCCGCCGGATCGATATAAAGCCGCTTCATCTCGGCCACACCGTCGCCGAGGTCGCGCAGACCGACGACACCGACGGCCTCGCCATCCCGCTTGCCCAGCAGCAGCGCGCCACGTTCCGCTGGCGCGTATTTGCCCGGCAGGGACGCGAGTTCCTCATCGAAGCCCTGAAAACACAGGCTGAAATCCAGCGACTGCGCATAGGCGGTGAACAGGCGTCGGGCCGCGGCAAGGTCTTCTTGTGTGACGGCGGGCTGGATCGTGATGGCTGAGTCGGTCATGACACCATGAGAAAAGAAATGGGCGCGACATACAACAGGGGATGATGCCGCGCCCAACCGGTTTGCACCGGCTCCCGGCGGCTATCGGGGCAACCGCCGAAACGAAATCTGATCACGCCTAGAGCGTAACCGTGCCCTCCAGATAAGGCTTGCAGGTGCCAGCCATGCGCACGCGCGCACCTTCGTCGCGGCAGTACAGCGTGCCGCCGCGCGCGGAAGCCTGATAGGCCGTGATGTCGCGCTTGCCGAGCCGCTTGGCCCAGTAGGGCACGATGCTGCAAT
Source organism: Ferrovibrio terrae (assembly GCF_943372915.1). Classification (GTDB taxonomy): domain Bacteria; phylum Pseudomonadota; class Alphaproteobacteria; order Ferrovibrionales; family Ferrovibrionaceae; genus Ferrovibrio; species Ferrovibrio terrae_A. Next base: position 153,608 of record NZ_CALSAN010000007.1, read on the forward strand.
GGGCCGAACCGGTGACCGGATCTTCAGGAATGCCCTTGGCTGGCGCAAAGAACCGCGACACGCAATCGATGCCCGGCCGGTCGCCCGGCGCGGTGACGATGACGGCGAATTTGTCGAGATCCATCAGCCCGTTCATGTTGGGCCGCAGGTTGCGCACGATGTTGGCATTGTCATAGACGAGGAAATAGCTATGGCCGGCCAGGATTTCGGTTGGCTGGGCGCCGATGGCCTCGATCAGCCCTTCGCAGGGTTGCGCCGGAGATACGGCTCGCATGGGAAAATCCAGCGACAGGCGGTCGCTTTCGCCATCCTGAGTCACGGTCAGCGTGCCGCTCTTGGTGAAAAAGTCGATGCGGCTGCGTGCCCGGTCCAGTCGGTGGAAGATCACCCAGGCCGAGGCCAGCGTGGCATGGCCGCAGAGATCGACCTCCACTTCCGGCGTGAACCAGCGCAGCCCATAGCCATCCTCACCCAAGCCGCCCTTCTGCGGTACGAAGAAGGCGGTTTCGGCGAGATTGTTTTCCGCCGCGATCGCCTGCATGACGGCATCCGACAGCCAGGTGTCCAGCGGCATCACGGCAGCAGGATTGCCCTTGAACACCGCATCGGCGAAGGCATCGACCTGATAGAGCGGCAGTTGCATCTGCTATCCCCTTCAGACGTACAGCAGCACAGCCGACAGCAGCGTCAGCCCGGCCATGGTGAAATTGAAGATCGTGCGGGCGCGGTCATCGCCCAGGAAGCGCCCGATGCCGACACCAAACAGCGCCCAGAGCGACACGCAGGGCAGATTGATGATGGTGAAGATCAGCGCAATCAGGCCCAGCTCGATGGCGTAATGACCGCCGGGCGTGGTGAAGGCGGCAACGGCGCCCACCGCCATCATCCAGGCCTTCGGATTGACATACTGGAACAGTGCAGCCTCATGAAAGCGCATCGGCCGCAGCTCGGCTCTGCTTTCGATTCCGCCGGCGCGCGACAGCTGCCAGGCGAGCCAGACCAGATACAGCGCGCCGATGGCCTTGAGCGCCTGGTGCAGCCAGTCGCTGGCCAGGATCACGGCACCAAGGCCGAGGCCGGTGACGATGATGAGGGAGAGAAAGCCGGCACTGATGCCCAGCATATGCGGCACCGTGCGGCGAAAACCGAAATTGGCACCCGAGGCGGTCAGCAGAATGTTGTTCGGACCCGGCGTGATCGAGGTGACCACGGCAAACAGCATCAGCGGGACCAGCAGGAAGGTTTCGGCTTGCAAGGACATAATGGCTCTCCTGGGAGAACCGGCGTCGCAGCACAGGAAATGATGATGCGCGACGCCGGCAGCCGGGGGGCTTAACGCTTACGCCCTATCGAAGCCACAACGGCTTTTTCAGCAGCTCGGCTTCAACATCGGCGCGGGTGAGGCCGACATCCTTCAGAATCTCTTGCGGCAGGCCGGCAAGATCGGCCCGCTCACGGGCCTGGCGCTGCCAGTTGAGCAGCATCAGCATGAGACCCGTCGCGCCTTCGGCGGCAACAGCTACCATGCGGTCGATGACCCGGCCGATCGTGCTGCCCGCGCGTTCGACCGGGCCTGTACCATAAGGTCGGTCGATTGTATCGATACAATTCGTCATGACACCCTTCCATTTTTGGATGAATTCTAACAATGAACCCGATCAATTCGGGCAATGCGATAATTGATTGACTCTTGAATGGGGTCAATGACAATATTGACACCATGACAATGTGGACCCCCAATCTCGACGCCTTCCCCGGCCCGCGCTACCAGGCGCTGGCCACGGCCATCGAAACCGCGATCCAGACCGGCGAATTGCCGGTGGGCGCCAAACTGCCGCCGCAACGCAATCTCGCCTGGAAGCTGGGCGTCACCGTCGGCACGGTCAGCCGTGGCTACATGCTGGCCGAACAGAAAGGCCTGCTGTCGGGCGAAGTGGGCCGCGGCACCTTCGTCAAGCCGAATGACGGTTTCGGCAACAGCACTGCATTCCGCAGCGAGATCATCACGCCGCAGCAGGATATCGCGCGGCTCTCCACGCCGGGCGTGATCGAACTGTCGCGCAACGAGCCGAGTCTGACCGATTACGACGAGATCATGCGCACTTCGCTGCAGCGCCTGTCGCTGCGCGGCGGCCTGCAGAACCTGCTGGGTTACAGCCGCACGCTGGGCGATCCGCTGCATCGCGCCGCTGCTGCGCAATGGATCGCACGCACCGGCCTTAACGTGACGCCGGAACAGATCATCGCCACCGCCGGCGCGCAGCAGGCGCTGGCCGTGGTGATGACGGCGATGACCATGCCGAACGAGATCATGCTGGTGGAAGCGCTGACCTATGGCGGCGTGCATGAGAATGCCCAGCAGCGCCCGATCCGGCTGGAAGGCGTGGCGATGGACGACGAAGGCATGCGCCCCGATGCGCTGGCCGAGGCCGCGCGCCGCACCGGCAGCCGGCTCGTGCTGATCCAGCCCACCATTCACAACCCGACCACCGTGATGATGACGGCCGAACGCCGCGCCGCCATCGTGGCCGTCGCCCGCAAGCATGACCTCACCATCATCGAGGACGATGTCTACGGCTTCCTGATGCAGGACCGGCCGCTGCCGGTGGCCGCATTGGCGCCCGAACGCACCATCTACATCACCAGCGCATCGAAATGCATGGCACCGGGCCTGCGGGTGGGCTGGATCGCCGCACCGCCGGTGCTGATCGAGCGCTTCGCCGATACCCTGCATGCCGTGGCGGTGAACAACCCCCGACTGAACCAGGAAATCGTGCGCCAGTGGATCGAGGATGGCACGGCGGCGATGCTGGTCGAACGCCTGCGGGAAGAAGCCGCGATCCGCAACGCCATGGCGGTCGAGACCTTCGAGGGCCTGACCATGCGCAGCAATCCGGCCAGCCTGCATTGCTATCTCGAGCTGCCCAATCCCTGGCGGCCGAATGAATTCACCAACCAGGCGCTGGGTCAGGGCGTGCGCATCGCCAGCTGCACATCGTTCCTGCTCGACAACCGGCCGAATCCGCCGCCGTGGGTGCGCATCTCGCTGGCGCCCTCGCCCGACCGCAATGACGTGGCCGATGGCCTGCGCCGCCTGCGCGGCCTGATCGAGCGCGGCCCGGAAGCCCGTCACGCCATCGTCTAGTCCATAGGACCGTGCAGATCCTTCTTTATCTGGCGCCGATCATCCTGGTGATCGGGCTGGTGGCGACCGGCCGTGTCGCCCTGGTGCATGCCGGTCTCGCCGGGTTGCTGGCCACGCTGCCGGCGGCAGCCGTCGCGCTGCATGGCCAGCGCGACCTGCTCGATTTCTTCGTCATCGAAAGCCTGAAGGGTGCATGGCTCGCCTGGCATGCCATTGCCGTCATCCTCGCCGGCCTCACCGTGCATCACGTGATTCAGGCCGCCGCCCCGCCCCCTGCGGATGCGCCGCAGATTGCGCCGGTATCACGACATCGCCAGGCCTATTTCCTCAGCTTCATCGCCGCCGGGCTGATCGAAACCGCGATCGGCTTCGGTGTCGGTTTCGCCCTCGCCATCCATGGCCTGCGCCGGTTGGGCGTGGCACCGCTGCCCGCCGTTGCGGTTGGCCTGTTGAGCCAGATGCTGGTGCCATGGGGCGGGCTGGGTATCGGCACGGTGATCGGTGCGGCGCTGGGCAATCTGCCGCTGCAGGGTTTCGGCCTCTCCAGCGCCAGCCTGATGCCGGTGTTTCTGCTGGTGCTGCTCGGCTGGTTCTGGTGGTGGTCGCACCGGCTCGGACTGGGCCTCAGCCTGCGCAACATGGCGCTTGATCTGCTGTGGACCACGGCTCTGCTCGGCCTGCTGTATCTGGGCAACCGTTATGCCTCGGTGGATACCGCCGGCCTGATCGCCACGGCGCCGTTGCTGGCGCTGGGCACTCTGCTGAACCGCAACCGGCCGCCGCTGCGCGCCCTGCTGCGCGTCGCGCTGCCGTATCTGCTGCTGATCGCCGTACTGCTCTCCACCCGGCTGATCCCGCCGCTGTCGCAGACATTGCAGAGCATCGCCGTATCAAAGCCCTTCGCCGACATGCCGGCCTTCCCCTGGGCCTACCAAGCGGGCGTGATGCTGCTGCTTACCGCGCTGCTTTATGGCGCACTGACCCTGAAGCCGCAGCAGATCGGCGGCGTGCTGCGCCAGACCTGGGCAGCCGGCCGCATCGCGATTGCCACCACGCTGATCTTCCTGGTGATGGCGCGGCTGATGGCGGCCAGCGGTATCCCTGCGGAGCTTGCGGCAGCCTGGCAGGATGTGGCCGGCGGGCAGGCCCTGCTGGCCTCACCGGTCTTCGCCGCCATCGCCGGCGGCCTGACCGGCAGCAACACGGCGTCGAACAGTTTGCTGCTGCCACTGCAGGCGGCGATGGCCGGCTCAGCCGGTGCCAGTGTGCTCTGGGTCAGTGCGCTGCAAAATGTGACCGGCAGCCTGTTCACGCCCTTCTTCCCGGGCAAGATCGCCATGGCCTGCGCCTTTGCCGGCATCATCGGCGGCGAGCGCCTGGTCTATCGCCAGGTGATCGCGCTGGCGCCGCCGCTGTTGATCGCGGCGATCCTGATTACCCTGGCCTTCTGACCGTATGCGCGTGGTTGAGCGGACCATGGCCATGGCCGAAGCCCGGCGCGGTCTCGATTGCCTTGCGCACATAGGCGCGCGCCTGCGCCACGGCGTCGCGTAACGACAGGCCAAACGCCAGGCCGGTGGCGATCGCAGAGGCCAGCGTGCAGCCGGTGCCATGCGTCGACGTCGTGTCGATCCGCGTATCGGTGAAGCGCTGGCTGCCGCGCGCATCGCGCAGCAGGTCCACCAGCAGGTCACCCGGCAGATGGCCGCCCTTGAGCAGCACGGCCTGCGGTCCGAACTGCAGCAGGCGTTCGGCTGCGGCCGGCATATCGGCCTCGCCGGCAATCTTCAGGCCCGACAGCACTTCGGCCTCGGGCAGGTTCGGCGTGATCAGCGTGGCGCGCGGGATCAGCCGGGTGCGCAGCGCCTCGGCCGCCGAAGGCTGCAGCAGGCTGGCGCCACCCTTCGCCACCATCACCGGATCGACCACCAGCGGCACATGCGGCGCGTATTGATCGAGTGCGTCGACCACGGCTTCGATGATGTCGGCGCGATGCAGCATGCCGGTCTTGATCGCGTCCGCCCCGATATCCTGCAGCACGACGCGCAGCTGCAGGGCGATGAAGGCGGCCGGCACCTCATGGATATCGTGCACCGTGCGGGTATCCTGCGCGGTCAGCGCAGTAATCGCGGTGGCGGCATAGCCGCCCAGCGCGGTGACTGCCTTGATATCGGCCTGGATGCCGGCACCGCCGCCGGAATCCGATCCGGCAATGATCAGAACCCGGCCACGATGTGTGGCCGACGCAGCAGAAGTCATGCCGCCTGTTCCAGCGCCGTGATGATGTCGTCGACCACGGTCTTGACCAGGCCTTCATCCTCGCCTTCCGCCATCACGCGGATCAGCGGCTCGGTGCCGCTCGGGCGAATGACGATGCGGCCGGCCTTGCCGAGTTTCTTTTCGGCGGCATCAATCGCCTGCTGCACCTTCGGCGCCTCCAGCGGCTTGCCACCGCCATGGCGCACATTGCGCAGCAGCTGCGGATAGGGTTCGAAACGGCGGCAGAACACGCTGGCCTTTTCGCCTGAC
>NZ_CALSAN010000008.1:0-159137 GCF_943372915.1 Ferrovibrio terrae
CACGCCCTTGCGCGGCGGCTTTGCCGCCACCGGTCCGCCATCGTGGAAAACATCCTCGGTGATACAGACGATCTTGCGCACTTCGACCAGACTCATATCCCTCACCCCAACGCTTTCTGTGTACTGCCGAGCAGCATCTCGCCACCCACCGTTCTGGTCTCGCCCTGCAGCGACAGGAATGCCGCCTGAACCAGGCCGTTGCGGCGCAAATCTTGCGCGCGCGCTACGCCGGACGACAAGGCCTGCTGGATGGCAATAATCGGTAGTGCACCTACGGATACCGTCACCGGCAGTGCACCCAGATCGCTGTCGTCACGCAATGCGTGTGCCGGCTGCCGGCGAATCATCTCATGCTCCACGGTCACCGCATTGGCGATGATGGTGGCCGCTGCATCGGCCTGCGCTGCCGTTTCGGCCAGAACAGTGACCGCATCGGCAATGCCGAGCGAGAACGAGCGGCCACGCCAGCCCGAAGTGGCGATGCCGCGCGAAGGCTGTGCGGCATTCAGCGTGGCAATCGCATCCAGATGCGGCAGGTCGGGATTGCAGACTACGGCGGCGCGCAGGGTCTCGCCGGGTGTGAGATGGAAAGCGATATCGCCACCATTGTTTACATAAGCTTTTGTCAGCTGCGTGCCGGCCTGCATCGCGGCCAGCACTTCATCCGCCACCGATCCGGCCACGGCCGCCATCGGGGTGATGAAGACGGCACGGTGCGGCCAGCAGGCCGCCGCCATGCGGCGGGCCACCGGGCCGCGGAACAGCGGATGCGCCCCGCCCAGCGGCCGACGCAGATCGGGCAGCTCAGCCACCAGCGTGGCGAGGATATCCTGGAAGCGCGCCACCGACTGGTCATAGGCCCGCGCGACATCCGCTTTTGCGCCAAAGGCTTCGATCACCAGGTCGATCGGGCCATGCTGCAGATGCAGGCGCCGTGAGGCGCCATCGCGGCCAACCAGCCAGGCTGCTGTGGGCTGCGTGCTGCTCACGGCTGCTCCTCGGCCGTCGGACGCGAGATCGGCCAGGGATTGTCGTCGCGCCAGGCCTGCTTGCTCAGACGGCCGGTCTGCAGCACGTCGTCAAGCTGCACCACGTAATCCATATGGCCGCCGAGTGCGGCATAGTCGTCGCGCCGCAGGGTGAATTCGATGGGGGCAACCAGCGCCGGCGTCGGCACATAGCCAAAGGAATTGTCGGGCATGCGCGCCACATCCACCATGTAGGTGATGCCGCCGCCGGGCCAGACATAGACCGGCGCGCCACCAGAGGTGACGCGGGTAAGGCGATCCTTCACCGACAGCGTCAGCCGCACCGGGTTTTCGGTGACGCCCGCGCGCAGGCTGCCGCCAGCGCCGGCCATGAACAGCACGGTGCAGAGCGAGGGCTCGCAATTCTCGGCAATGCGGTCGACCACGACACGCACCGGGGCCGGCATCTCGGCCGGCTGCGGCTTCAGTTGGTCGTCCAGCACATACCAGGCGCTGTGTTCACCGGTGGTGGAGACCATCAGCAGCTTCATGCCCGGCCAGGCGGCCTTGGCATCGATACTCTCGATGATGTCGAGCGGATCGGACACATTGGTGCCGCCCCAGCCCAGGCCCGGCTCGGCCACCTGGAAATAACGGCCCGGCGTGGATTTGCGGCCACGCACGCGGATGCCGGCCAGCGGCATGTCGAGGAAGCGGCCAGCCTGGTGCTCGCTCAGCACGCCGGTGATGTGGTCGTCCACCACGATCACCTCGTCGGCATGGCCGAGCCACTGCTTGGCGAAGATGCCGATGGTGGCCGAGCCGCAGCCGACACGCATGCGCGCTTCCGGCGTGCCGTTCACGATGGGCGGCCGGTTGGCCTGGATGGTGACTTCGGCGCCACCATCGATCTGCACGGTGACAGCCTGCTTGTTGCACAGCGCCAGCAGCGCGTCGCAGGTGACGATGCCTTCCTTCTTGCTGCCGCCAGTCAGGTGATGCACGCCACCGAGCGAGAGCATCTGCGAGCCGTATTCCGCCGTGGTGACATGGCCGATCGCCTCGCCGTTCACGCGCACGGCGGCCTGTTCCGGACCGAGATGGCGATCGGTGTCGATCTTCACCTTGACGCCGCAGTAGCTGAAGATGCCTTCGGTGACGACCGTGACCATATCGACGCCGTCATGCTGCGACGACACGATGAAGGGCGCCGGCTTGTAATCGGGATAGGTGGTGCCGGCGCCGATGCCGGTGACGAACATGGGCGACAGTGCAACAGGCGGCGGGGCTGCCACGCTGCCATTCCAGCCTTCGGAGCCGGAGAGAAACGGCACCACGGCCCCTTCGGAAGCCGCGCGTTCGGTAATGACCAGTGGATCGACGCGGGTGAGCACGCCCTCGACATTGGCATAGCGGTCGCAGGCGCCGGCCTTGCCGGGACGGATGCGGCACAGCACCGGACAGGCATCGCAGCGAACGACGTCATCCTTCGGAGCGGTGGTGGCGACAGCGTGGCTCATGCGTCCCTCCCCTGTCCTATTCCGCGGCCAGCGGCACGTCTTTGAGCGCCGCATGCAGGCGATGCGGCAGCACCGGCACTTCGGTGACGCGCACGCCGGTGGCATGGCGGATCGCACCCAGGATCGCCGGCGCGGTCGGCACCAGGCCCGGCTCGCCCACACCCTTGGCGCCAAACGGCCCGAGCGGTTCGGCATCCTCGATCATGATCACATCGATCTCGGGCACATCGCCCACGGTCGGGATCAGATAGTCATGCAGGTTTTCGGTGCGGCCCGGCAGGTATTCTTCCATCAGCGCCAGGCCCAGCCCCTGCGCGATGCCGCCATGGATCTGGCCTTCCACCTGCGTCGGGTTCACCGCCCGGCCCACGTCATGGGCGGCGATGATTTTCTTCACCTTCACCTTGCCCAGCTCGGTATCGACTTCGACCAGCGCCATCTGCGCGGCAAAGCCATAAGTGGCATAGGGCACGCCCTGGCCATTGGCATCCAGCATGGTGGTGGGCGGATCGAAGCGGCCCTCGCCCAGCAGCACATCGCCATCCAGGTTCAGCCGCGGCAGGCTGGCAAGATCGATGCGGCGCACCGCGCCGCCGTCGTCCACGGTCAGCACCGCACCATCGAAGTTGAGTGTCGCGCCATCGCCGGCATTGGCCAGCCGCAGAATCTGCGCCCGCAGATCGCGGGCAGCGATTTCGGTGGCCTTGCCTGAAACAAAGGTCTGGCGCGAGGCCGAGGTCTTGCCGGCATCCTGGGTGCGGTCGGTATCGCCCATCACATAGTCGATACGATCCATGCTGACACCCAGCGCATCGGCCACGATCTGCACGAAGATGGTGTTCGAACCCTGCCCGATATCGACGGCGCCGTTATAGAAAAACACCCGGCCATCGGCACGCAGGCTGATCCGCATGGTGGAGGGATTGGAAATCGAGGTATTGCCTAGGCCATACCACATGCAGCCAATGCCGAGGCCGCGACGCAGGGTCTTGCGACGGGCATTGAAGGCTTCGACATCGGCGCTCATCGCCTGCCAGTGCGGCCGCAGCGCGGCAATGCAGTCGGCCAGGCCGGCGGAATGTTCCAGTTTCTGGCTGGTCGCCGTCAGATCGCCGGCGCGGATCGCGTTGATGAAGCGCATTTCCAGACGATCGATGCCGAGTTTGGCGGCCAGATCATCCATCAGGGTTTCATGGGCAATGGCGGCCTGCGGCACGCCAAAGCCGCGGAAGGCACCCGACGGCGGCGCATTGGTGAACAATGCGCGGCTGCGGTTCTTCACATGCGGCACATGATACGGCCCGCTGGCATGCACCGGCACGCGGTTGGCCACGGTGGGGCCCCAGCTGGCATAGGCGCCGGTATCGAAATCGGCATGGGTTTCCACCGCCACCAGGCGGCCATTCTTGGCCGCCGCGAATTTCGCCTGGATGCGCGCCGGATGCCGCTTGGTGCTGGAGGCCATGCTTTCCGGCCGCGTGTAGACGCAGGCGACCGGCTTATCCAGATTCCAGGCCGCCAGTGCGATCAGCGGCTGCACCGAAACATCCAGCTTGCCACCGAACCCGCCGCCGCAGGCGGTCGGCACGATGCGCACGCGGTCGGGCGGCAGCTGCATGACACTGGCCACCTCGTCGCGGTCCATATAGGGCGCCTGGGTGGAGGCATGGATTTCAATGCGGTCGCCGATGCGCAGGGCCCAGCCGGCTTCCGGTTCGATATAGGCATGCTCGACAAAGCAAGTCTGGAACAGGCCCTCGGCGGTGGCGGCGGCTTCGGCAAAGCCCTGCGCCACATCGCCCTTGGTGACATTGCCGCGGATCAGCACATTCTCCGGCTTGCCGGCCTGCACCAGCGGCGCGCCCGGCGCCGCTGCGGCGATCACGCCACTGACCGGCTCTTCCGGCACATAGCGGATCGGCAGGTCTTCGGGCTTCACGGCCTCGACCGCCGCGCGCGGACCGACCAGCGCGACCACCGCCTCGCCGCGATAGCGCACCAGGCCGTCGGCCAGCACCGGCTGGTCCTTGTCATCGAAAATGGCAAAGCCGTTGCGCGGCACATCGGCTGCCGTGAACACGCGCACCAGGCCGTATTTGCGCATCACATCGGAGAAATCGCCCAGTGTGAAGGTGGCGCGGGCATGCGGGCTGCGGATCGCGCGCAGCCACAGCGCATCATGCGGGATGTAGTCGGCGCCGTATTTTTCGGTGCCTTCCACTTTCGCAACACCATCGACCTTCAGGCTGCGCGCACCCACGGCGGCGCCAATGTCAGGCGATGCCGGCAGTTCCGGCGTGCGGGTGGCATCCAGCACGGCTTCGACGATCTTGCGATAGCCGGTGCAGCGGCACAGCACACCGCCGATGGCATCCATCACCTGCTGTTCATCAGGCTTGGACACTTCGGCCAGCAGATCGGTGGCGGCCATCAGCATGCCCGGCGTGCAGATGCCGCATTGCGCCGCGCCATGCTTGAGGAAAGCGCTCTGCAGGCGCGACAGCGCGCCATGGGCCTTAAGTCCCTCGACGGTGACCACCGGCCGGCCGGCGGCCTGGCCCACGGCGGTGAGGCAGGCGCAGACCTGGCGACCATCCAGCATCACCGTACAGGCCCCGCAATCGCCGGCATTGCAGCCGACCTTGGTGCCGGTGAGGCCGAGATCATCGCGCAGCACATCGCTCAGGCGTTTGGCCGGCGAGCCCTGATAGGTATGCGGTTTGCCGTTGACGATCAGCCGCATGCCGTCAGTTCCCCTTCTGCTTGGTCAGTGTGGTCAGCGCGCGGCGGACCAGGATTTCTGCCGCCTCGCGGCGATACCCGGCACTGGCGCGGATATCGTCAATCGGGCTCAGGCCATCGAAATGCGAGCGTTCGACGCGATTGGCCAGGGCGACATTGAACCGGCGGCCGATCAGTTCGGCCTCCAGATACGGCAGGCGCTGGGCGACCGCGGAGCAGGCGCCGACGGCGACGCTGGCCGCCGAAATCACGTTGTTCTCGACCTCCACCACCACCGCAACCATGGCAATCGAGATCACCAGATATTCGCGCGCGCCAAGCTTGAGGAAGATGCTGTGCGCGTCTTTTTTCGGTTTCGGCACCAGAATAGCCGAGACCAGCTCGCCGGGCTTCAGCACGGTGCGGCGGTTGCCGGTGATGAAATCGCACAAGCCCAGCTCGCGCTTGCCGCTTGCGGCAGAGATTTCCACCCGCGCCCGCATGGCCAGCAGCGGCGGCACGCTGTCGGCGGCCGGCGAGGCATTGCACAGATTGCCGGCCACGGTGGCGGCATTCTGGATCTGCACGCCGCCGATGGCGCGGGCCGCAGTGCGCAGCGCATCGAACAGCGGCGGCAGGTCGGCGGCAACCAGATCGCTCCAGGTGGTGGTGGCGCCAATGCGCCAGCCGTCAGCGGTTTCGCTGATTCCGCGTAGGTCGGGGATGCCGGTCAGATCGAGGATATCGTCATCGACGGCACGGCCGACGCGCACCGGGTAGAAATCCGTGCCACCCGCCAGGATCACCGGTGCGGCGACATTCTGATTGGCGGCGCTCAGATGATCGAGCGCTTCGGCCAGACTCGTTGGACGCACATAAGACGCCATCGGTGTTGGGGCCTCCCCTCCGGCATCCGACCGTATCGCCCACCCCCGCAGGCCGATATCGTTCGTACGCATATGATGCTGCGTTGCTGCCTCGAAAGAGTCAACGTCAAAATGTAGGCAGTCACTGCGCAGGAATGCGGCAGCGCAACAGAGCGCTGAAAGGTCGCGAAAAGCTCAGGTCAGGCGCTTGAGCAGCGCGACAAACTGCTGCTGTTCGGCCGCCGTCAGCGGGTCGAGCGTGGCTTTGCTCACCTTCGGCCCGTTGTTCAGCAGGCGTCCGACCAGATCGCGGCCTGCTGCAGTGAGGCTGAGGCAGCGGCGACGCTTGTCGTTCTTGTCGGGCCGGTGGGAGATCAGCTTGCGCAGGGTCAGGCGGCGGATCACGCCCTGGATGGTGGCCGGGTCCATCGCGGTGAGACGGCCCAGATGGTTCTGCGACAGTTCGCCCATCTGATACAGCTTCACCAGCGCGGCATATTGCGTGGTGGTCACCTGCTCGTCGCCGATCATGGCGATGAAAAGCGCAGTATGGCGCTGATGCGCCCGGCGGATCAGATGACCGACCTGGTCTTCCAGCACATAGCCGTCAGGCATAGCGGTCGGTTCAACCTTGATCTCCGGTTTCACATTCATGCGCTGCTCATTCCGCTGGATCGCCACTCACAGCTCCAACTTAGCCGGTTCACCGCATCGGGGCCAAGCCATTCCGCAGCAGCCGCAATGCATACGCTGTGATATCGAGCCGCGACGGAACCGGCCGGTTACAAAACTTTCGTCGTGGCCTCGACGCCGCGCGAGACCACCGACAGCCCGCGCATCGTGGTCTCGACCACGGTGCAGGAACAGTAATCCGGCTGCATCACCACCATGCGTTCGTCATTCATGGCCGCGCTCATGGCAGCATTGATGACCATGAAATGCGTGAAGATCACCGTGTCGCTGCGGCAGGACCGCAACATGCCGATCAGGCCCTCGCGCCAGGCGCGGATGATCGACGGTTGGGCGCTGTAACGCTGGTTGGCGATCTGCTGCAGCCAGGGGCCGCGCGCCTTGATGCCCTGTTCAGCAATCTCGGCCGGGGTGGGAATTTCAGAAAATGCAGCACTGACCTCCGGCACCGATCCCCAGCGGTTGGCCAGCGGCAGGGCGGTTTCACGCGCCCGCTCCATCGGTGAAGTATAGATCGGCAGCGGCCCGAGCTTTTCCAACTCCAGCGCCAGATCGATCGCCGCCTCCTTGCCATCATCCGACAGGCTGGGATCTGGATCTTCATCGAACCGCGCCGCAGCCTTGGCGTGTCGCACCAGGTAAATCCGGGACATGTGTCCGCCCCCTCCCTACAATAAATTCACGCGCATATTCTCGCGTGCGACCATGGCGCCGGACCAAAGCTGTCTCGCTTCGGCTTCCAGCTCCTCCATGAACGGGTCCTCATGATCGGGATCATGGTGGAAAATCGCAAGCGTCTTCGCACCGGCGGCGCGGCAAAGCCGCACCCCCTCCTGCCAGGTCGAATGACCCCAGCCGACATGATCTTCGAATTCCGCATCGGTATAGGTGCTGTCGTAGATCACCAGATCGGCACCCTCGATCAGCCCCAGGATATTCTGGTCCGGCTGGCCCGGCGTGTGCTCGGTATCGGTCACATAGCACAAGGATTTACCGCCGTATTCAAAGCGATATCCGGTGGCGCCATCGGGATGGTTCAGCGCCGCAGTGCGCACCTTGATCTGGCCGCCCAGACTGAAGCTGTCACCGGCGCGAAAATCGACACTGTCGATCTGCGCCCCCATCTTTTCCAGCGGCACGGGGAAAAAAGGCTGTGCCATCTGCGACTGCAGTGCATTGCCGATGCCGCCCTTGTCTATCAGATGGCCGGCATGGATCGTGAACTGCCGATCCGCCTTGAAGGCCGGCGAAAAAAACGGGAAGCCGTTGATATGGTCCCAATGCGTATGCGACAGGAAGATATCGCCCCGCATCACGTTGCGTCGCAACAGCCAGTGGCCAAGATTGCGGATGCCGGTGCCCGCATCGAGGATGATGCTGCGGTTGCCGATCTTCAACTCGACGCACGACGTATTCCCGCCAAAACCGATATGGCGCGGCGATGGCGTTGCTATGCTGCCGCGGACGCCCCAGAACTTCACCTTGAAGCTCATGCCGCGCCCTCTTTCCGTTATGATGCCGGCAGGATGGTTTCGACCAGGCGCGACCAGTAGGTGGCGCCGATCGGCAGGACGTCGTCGTTGAAATCATAGCGGGGGTTATGAACCATGCAGCTTTCCTCACCCGCACCGTTGCCGATCCAGACGTAGGAACCCGGCTTCTCGCGCAGCATCCAGGCGAAATCCTCGGCGCCCATGCTGGGGTTGACGTTGCGCAGCACGTTGGTGCCGCCCACCACGGCGGCGGCGGCGGCAGCGGCGAGTTCGGTTTCGTCGGCGGTGTTGATGGTGGGCGGATAGCGGCGCTGGTAATCCAGCTTGGCGGTCGCGCCATGGCTGGCGGCGATGCCGGTGACAATCTGGTTCATGCGCGCCTCGATCATGTCCTGCACCTCTGGCAGGAAGGCGCGCGTGGTGCCGGCGATCATCACCTCTTCCGGAATCACGTTGGTGGTATGGCCGCCCTGGATCTGGCAGCAGCTGACCACCGCGCATTGCAGCGGATCGACATTGCGCGCCACGATATTCTGCAGCGCCAGCACCATCTCGGCGGCGATCACCACCGGGTCGATACCGCGATGCGGATAGGCGCCATGGGCGCCGACGCCCTTGATCTTGATCCAGAACATATCGGCCGAAGCCATCATCGGGCCGGTGCGCACGGCGAACTTGCCCACGTCGATGCCCGGCATGTTGTGCATGCCGAAGACGGACTCACAGGGAAACTTGGTGAACAGGCCCTCATCGACCATCACCTTGCCACCCGCGACATTCTCTTCTGCCGGCTGGAAGATGAAATGCACGGTGCCGTCGAAATTCTTCGCCTTGGCCAGATACTGGGCGGCGCCGAGCAGCATGATGGTATGGCCGTCATGGCCGCAGCCATGCATCTTGCCTTCATGCTTCGACTTGTGGCCGAACTCGTTCATCTCGATCAGGTCGAGCGCATCCATATCGGCGCGCAAGCCGATGGCGCGGTTGCCCTTGCCGGCCTTCAGCGTGCCGACCACGCCGGTCTTGGCCAGGCCGCGATGCACCGGCATGCCGAAGGACTCCAGGGTCTTGGCGACGAATTCCGACGTGCGATGCTCCTCGAAGGCGGTTTCGGGGTGCATATGCAGGTCATGCCGCCAGGCGGTGAGCTGTGCCTTGTTGGCGACGATCTCGTCGATCAGTTTCATTCGGGGCTCCGGCAGGAAAATGCAGGCGTTAAATGGCAGGAATGGGACGATAACCGATTGATTTTGCTCTTTCCACCTGCATAAGGAGGCATTGACTCGGGGGGGCTCCTGTGGTCTTGTCCGCCCGCGGACGGTGCGCATCTGTGCTGACGCCGTCAAGATAATACGGAAATCCATGGAATTTACTGATTTAGGCTTGAGCGAGCCGGTCCTGAAGGCCGTCGCCGATGCCGGATACACCACTCCTACGCCGATCCAGGCGCAGGCCATCCCCATCGTGCTGATGGGCCGCGACGTGCTCGGCACGGCGCAGACCGGAACCGGCAAGACGGCCGGCTTCACCCTGCCGCTGATCGACATCCTGGCCGGTGGACGCGCCCGTGCGCGCATGCCGCGTGCCCTGATCCTGGAGCCGACCCGCGAACTGGCCGACCAGGTCGCCCAGAGCTTCGACAAATACGGCAAGAACTCCCCGCTTTCGATGGCGCTGCTGATCGGCGGCGTGAACTACACCGAGCAGGAAAAGCTGCTGGATCGCGGCGTCGACGTGCTGATCGCCACCCCTGGCCGCCTGATCGACCATTTCGAGCGCGGCAAGGTGATGCTGACCGGCGTGCAGATCTTCGTCATCGACGAAGCCGACCGCATGCTGGACATGGGCTTCATGCCCGATATCGAGCGGATCGGCAAAATGCTGCCGCCGCTGCGCCAGACCCTGTTCTTCTCGGCCACCATGGCGGCCGATATGCGCAAGCTGGCCGACAAGTTCCTGAGCAACCCGAAGGAAATCGAGGTTGCGCGCCAGGCCACGACCGCTGAGTCGATTGCCCAGTTCCAGATCCAGGTTCCGCATCGCCTTAAGCGCGAAGCCCTGCGCACTCTGATCCGCAACGAAGACGTCAAGAACGCCATCATCTTCTGCAACCGCAAGCGCGACGTGGATATCCTGGCCAAATCGCTGGCCCGGCACGGCTTCGATGCCCAGCCGCTGCATGGCGACATGGACCAGTCGGTGCGCACCGCGACGCTGGAGAAGTTCAAGAAGGGCGAGATTGGCATCCTGGTCGCCTCCGACGTGGCTGCTCGCGGCCTCGACGTCCAGGGCCTGACCCACGTGTTCAATTTCGACGTCCCGACCCATCCGGAAGATTACGTCCATCGCATCGGCCGCACCGGCCGCGCCGGCATGAATGGCCGCGCCTTCACGCTGGTGGCCGGCGAGGATGGCAAGTATCTGTCCGCCATCACCAAGCTGATCCAGCGCGATATTCCGGTTATGGAGCTGCACGGCTTTGCCCATGACTCCAGCGATGTTGCCGGGGATGCCGCCGACGAGCGCAGCGAACGTGGCGAGCGCGACCGCAAGTCCGGCCGTGGCCGCGGCGGCCGTGGCCGGGATCGCGACGGCGACCGCACCCGCAGCCGGGATCGCACCCGCGAGCCGCGCGCCAGCGACGCCTCGCGCGAGCCGCAGGCCGCCGTCGAGGCCGCGCAGGTCGAAACCGCCCAGATCGAGACCAGTCAGGTTGAAACCGGCCAGGCTGAGCAGCCGCAGATCGAGCAGCAGGACGCAGCTCCCCGCGATGAGCAGAAGCCGCGCCGGCAGGACCGCCCGCGTCGTGATCGCTCGCGCAAGGAGCGACCGGAACAGCCGCGTGCTGAGCCGGCCCGTGCCGAGCAGCCACGCGCGGAACAGCCGCGCGAAGCCCGCCGTGACCGCAACGACCGGGATCGCAACAATGATCGTGGCCGTCGCGACCATCGCGAAGACCGCGAACCGCCGGTGGTTGGCATGGGCGACCATGTCCCCGACTTCCTGCTGCGCCCGAGCCGCAGGGCGTCCTGATCCGGGCCTCATGATCGTCGCTCACCGGTTGCGGCCCGATTGCGGCCCACGACGGACTTCGATTACAGTCGCGCCAGGACGAGGAAACGGAGCCGGCGATGCAGACGATTTTCGTGATGGTGAAATGCGAGCTGGGCCGCGCCTATGACGTGGCGGTGAAGGCCGTTGAGGAGGTCGAGCAGGTCTCCGAGGTGCATTCGATTTCAGGCCAGTATGACCTGATGATGAAATGCTACCTGCCTGACGGCCAGGACATCGGCCATTTCGTGGTCAACAAGCTGCAGACCATCACCGCCGTGAAGGACACCTTCACGCTCATCACCTTCAAAGCCTTCAACTGACCTGATTGAGAGCGCGCACTTTAACGCGCCCTGACGTTTAGCGCGGACGGTTGCCTGCGGCGCGCGGAGCACTGGTCACTGTGCTGCCGGTCGATGGCGCCACGGTCATGTCGACCTTGGACCCATACAGCGTGGAGCGCGAAATCAGCACCGACGCCACGCGGTCGCCACCCCCCGACAGGAAGGTGAGCTGGCTGGCCTCGGCGCGCACCACGGCCACCTCGGTCCAGCCGTAATTGGCCATCTCGCGCCGGATGAAATCAAACATCGCATCGGCCGAAGAATTCACGCTGTAGGACAGGCGCCCGATCCAGCGGTCCCCCTCGCCCAGAATAATGGTGCGGTTGGAATCCAGCGAATAGCCGTCAGGCAATGCCACGCCGGCAATCTGCGTCGGCGGGCCGCTGCCCGGCTTGCCGGCATCACCCGAGCCACCGGCAGAACTGTTCCATGCTGAGCAGGCCGTCATGCTGCCGAGGATGGCAACAAGCGCGAGAGCCCGTCGTGTTGGGCTGTTGATCAGGCTTGTAAACATCATCGTCGTCCGACGTCCCCCGGCGAATCGGTAAGTCTTTTATTTACCATACTTGCCCGGACAAGTCGCTGGCACGCTGAACGGTACTAGCATGCCGTGCTTCGCTGAGCCTGCGGCGCAGACTCCATCTTGTCGCTGCCTGCAATTTATTTTATACTTAAAATAATATGGCCATGGAGCGGTCCAGGGCCCAAAGGAGCATCCGGGTGAACGAGCAGTCCAAGGCATCCGCGGCAGGCAATCGGGCGTTTACCGGACAGCATGTGCTGGTCACCGGCGCCAGCCGTGGTATCGGCTGGTCGATTGCGCAGGCCTTTGCGTCACGTGGCGCCACCCTCAGTCTGGCCGGCCGCGATGCTGCCCTGCTGGAACAGCGCCGGGCATCCCTCGGCGCGGCCCATACCGCCTTTTCTGCCGATCTTGCCGATGCCGATGCCGCCACCGCCATGGTGCGCCATGCTGTCGCCGCCCACGGCCCGATCAACATTCTGGTCAACAATGCCGGCTACGGCGCCAGCCAGCCGTTTGCCAAGATGACGGCCGAACACTGGAACCAGATGCTGGGTGTGAACCTGTCCGGCGTCTTCCATGTCACCCGCGCCGCTATCGACGGCATGCTGCCGCGCAAATCCGGCCGCATCATCAATGTCGCCTCCACCGCCGGCCTCACCGGCTATGCCTATGTTGCCGCGTATGTCGCCGCCAAGCATGGCGTGGTTGGCCTGACCCGGGCGCTGGCACGCGAATTCGCCACCCAGGGCATCACCGTGAATGCCGTCTGCCCCGGCTATGTCGATACCGAGATGACGGCGGCGACCATCGACACCATCGTGAAAAAAACCGGGCGCAGTGCCGAAGATGCACGCGCCGAACTGGCCAAGAGCAATCCGCAGGGCCGCCTGATCCAGCCGGAAGAGGTCGCCGATGCGGTGCTCTGGCTGGCTGGAGCCGCTGCGGCTTCGGTGACTGGCCAGTGCATCGCCATTGCGGGGGGAGAAGTGATGTCATGAGCGAAGTGCGTCAGCCAGTGCCGGCCAACGATCGCGAAACCGCCGCCAATCGCGACGATAAGCTGGAGCTGCGGCTGTGGCTGCGGCTGCTCACCTGCTCCAGCCTGATCGAGCAGAATGTGCGTGGCGCGCTGCGTCTGCAGTTCGATACCACCCTGCCCCGCTTCGACCTGCTGGCCCAGCTGGATCGCGCGCCCGATGGCCTGACCATGAGCGAGCTGTCGGCCCGCATGATGGTGTCGAACGGCAATATCACCGGCCTGGCCGACCGCCTGGTGGAAGAAGGCCTGGTCAAGCGCACGCCGTCGCAGCGGGACCGCCGCTCCAGCCATATCAGCCTGACGCCGGCCGGCAAGAAGGCCTTCGACACCATGACACCGGTGCATGAGGGCTGGATCGACCGGATGATGGGCGGCCTCAGCCGCCAGGACATGCAGCAGCTGTTCCAGCTGCTCGGCAAACTGAAGCAGTCGGTGCACCAGAACGCCGTCGAAGCGGACCAGGGAGACAAGCCGTGAGCAAGCTGGGCAAGGATTTCAAACCGCAGCATTTCGGCTGGTCGGTCGATGGCAAGGTGGCGACCGTCACCCTCAACCGGCCCGAGCGCAAGAATCCGCTGACCTTCGAATCCTACGCCGAACTGCGCGACACCTTCCGCGCGCTCAACTATGTCAGCGATGTGAAGACCGTGGTGATCACCGGTGAAGGCGGCAACTTCTGCTCCGGCGGCGATGTGCATGAGATCATCGGCCCGCTGGTGAAAATGAAAGACGCCGGCGACATGGCCGGACTTCTGGCCTTCACCCGCATGACCGGCGATCTGGTGAAAGCGATCCAGCATTGCCCGCAGCCGGTGATTGCCGCCGTCGACGGCATCTGCGCCGGCGCCGGCGCGATCCTTGCCATGGCTTCCGATCTGCGCATCGGCACGCCACGCACCAAGACCGCCTTCCTGTTCGTGCGCGTCGGCCTCGCCGGCGCCGATATGGGTGCCTGCAATATCCTGCCGCGCATCATCGGCTCCGGCCGCGCCGCCGAACTGCTCTATACCGGCCGCAGCATGAGCGCCGAGGAAGGCGAACGCTGGGGCTTCTACAACCGGCTCGTTGCGCCCGAACAGGTGCTGGCTGATGCGCAGGCGCTGGCCAAGGAGCTGAGCGACGGGCCGACCTTCGCCCATGGCATCACCAAGACCTGCCTGCATCAGGAGTGGTCGATGGATCTGGATGCAGCCATCGAGGCCGAGGCGCAGGCACAGGCGATCTGCATGCAGACGCAGGATTTCGCCCGCGCCTATCATGCCTTTGTCGCCAAGCAGAAGCCGGTCTTCGAGGGCAACTGAGATGGCGGACAAGAGTTATCTGACCTGGCCGTTTTTCGAGGACCGTCACCGCGCGCTGGCCGCCGAGCTGCAGACATGGGCGAAAAAGCACGCCGCCCATCACGACGAAAGCGATGACATCGACGCGGTCTGCCGCGGCTTTGTCGCGCGCCTGGGCGCTGCCGGCTTCCTCGGCCTGACCGTGCCCAGGGATGGTGGCGGCACTTACGACAAGCTGGAAGTACGCAGCCTGGCGCTGGCGCGCGAAATCCTTGCCTATCACCACGGCCTGGCGGATTTCTCGTTTGTCATGCAGGGGCTCGGCTCGGGCCCAATCAGCCTGTTCGGCACGCCGGAGCAGAAACAGCGCTGGCTGCCCGGCGTGGCGCAAGGCACGCGCATAGCAGCGCTTGCGATGTCCGAACCCGATGCCGGTTCCGATGTCGCCGCCGTCAGCACCGTGGCGGTGCCGGATGGGCAGGGCTATCGCCTGAATGGCGTGAAGACCTGGATTTCCAACGGCGGCATCGCCGACCAGTATACCGTTGTTGCCCGCCTCGGCGATGCGCCGGGCGCAAAAGGCCTTGCCATCTTCGTGGTCGAGGCCGGCACGCCGGGCTTCAGCGTGCCCGAGCGCATCGACGTGATCGCCCCGCATCCGCTCGGCCGCCTGGAATTCAAGGATTGCGTGATTCCCGCCGGCAACCTGATCGGCAAGCCGGGCGAAGGCTTCAAGATCGCCATGAGCAATCTCGATGTTTTCCGCTCCACCGTCGGCGCGGCGGCACTCGGTTTCGCACGGCGTGCGCTGGACGAGGCACTGAAGCGCGTGCATGAGCGCAAGGTGTTCGACCAGAAGCTCGCGGATTACCAGCTGACCCAGGCGAAGATCGCCGACATGGCAACCGAGATCGATGCCTCGGCGCTGCTGATCTACCGCGCGGCCTGGACCAAGGACATGGGCGCTGCCCGCGTCACCCGCGAGGCCTCGATGGCCAAGATGTATGCCACCGAAGCCGCGCAGCGCGTGATCGATGCCGCCGTGCAGCTCTGGGGCGGGCTGGGCGTTACCCGCGGCATCATGGTGGAAAGCCTGTATCGCGAAGTGCGCGCGTTGCGCATCTATGAAGGCACCACCGAGATCAACAAGCTGGTCATCGCTGGCCAGACCTACGCCGCCTTTGCAGGCGAGGCACAGCCATGAAGATCCTCGAACCGCTGAAGCTCAATGGTGTGACCCTGCCAAACCGCATTGCGGTGCCGGCCATGGTCACGCGTCTGTCGGGTGAGGACGGTTTCGTCAACCAGCCGATCATCGACCGCTATGTGCGTTACGCGCAGGGCCATGTCGGCCTGATCGTGGTGGAAGCCACGGCCGTGCATTCCAACAAGTCCGGGCCTTTGCTGCGGCTGTCGGACGACGAGTTCATTCCCGGCCATCGCGACCTGGTCGATCAGGTGCACGCCACCTCCGACTCCAAGGTGGTGCCGCAGATCATCCATTTCCTGAAAGTGGCGCGCTCGGGCTGGCGCCAGACCATCGACAGTTTGAGCGAAGCCGATATCGAGCGCATCATCGAGGAATTCGGCCAGGCTGCTGCGCGCGCCCGTACTGCTGGTTATGACGGCGTCGAGCTGCATTCGGCCCATGCCTATACGCTCTCCTCCTTCCTGTCGCGCCGCAATCCGCGCCGCGATGATTTTGACGGCCGCACCCTGGAAGGACGCCTCGCCATGTTCGGCCGGGTGATGGCCAGTGTGCGCCGCCATGTTGGCAAGGACTGGACCGTGGGCGTGCGCTTCCTCGCTGAAGAGGCGATCAAGGAAGGCTATACGGTCGAGGATGCCAAGCTGATCGCGCTGCGCATGGCGCAGCTTGGCGTCGACTATATTTCGCTGTCGGTCGGCGGCAAGTTCGAGGATGCGGTGCATCGCGAAGGCCAGCCGCTCTATCCCTATACCGGCTATTCCGGCGACCGCTGCATGCCGGGCGACTGGTATCCGCCGCTGCCGCATGTCCATCTCGCCGCTGGCGTGAAGCAGTATATCAATTCCAAGGGTTTCACCGTGCCGGTGATTTCTGCCGGCAAGATCAGTGACCCTGTCGATGCCGAGCGCCTGCTGCAGACCGGCCAGGCCGACATGATCGGCATGGCGCGCCAGCTGCTGGCCGATCCCGACTGGGTCAAGAAGGTGGAGCAAAAGCGCGGCGACCAGATCGTGCGTTGCATCTACTGCAATGTCTGCAAGCAGCTGGACGAGAATTTCAAGGAAGTGACCTGCTTCCTCTGGCCCAAGGGCCTGGTGCAGGCGCCCGCCGATGCCACCGATGGCGCGGCGCCGCAATGGCCCGAAGGCGGTGCCAAGCTGGTCGCCACCGTCGATAAGGGCCAGGTTAAGCTGAGCTGGGCCAAGGCCGTGGCCGGGGCCGCGCCGATCGCCGGCTACAATGTCTATCGCGCCGAAGATGATGGCGCCGCCCATGTCACCGAGGCGGTCAAATCGACCAAGCACAGCGACAAGGTCGTGCTCGGTGGCTTGCGCTACACCTATTACGTCCGCGGCCATGATGCCGCCGGCCGTGCAACACCGCCGTCAGATGCGGTGCGTATCGACCTCCCCGTCCCGATCGCCGAACCCGCTGTCTCGTCTTCGTCCGAGGTTCGTCATGTCCCGCATTGAAACCCATATGCCCGCCGTTCACGAATTTGAACCATCCGCGCATGTCGACAGCTTCGCCCGCGACCACCTGCCGCCGCAGGAGCAGTGGCCGGTCATGCTGTGGGACACGCTGCCTGAGCTGAAGGCGTACCCCAAGCGCATGAACTGCGCCGCCGAGCTGCTCGACAAGCAGGCCGCCATCCATGGCGACCGGCCAGTGATCTATTACAACGACGAAGTCTGGACCTACACGAAGCTGCTGGAAGCCGCCAACCGCATCGCCCATGTGCTGGTGGAGGATTACGGCATCAAGCCGGGCAACCGCGTGCTGCTGCGCTCACCCAACAACCCGATGTATGTCGCCTGTTGGTTTGCAGTGATGAAGGTGGGTGCCATCGCGGTGGCCACCATGCCGCTGTATCGCTGGCGCGAACTCACCTTCATGACCGAGAAAGCCGAGATCGAACTGGCGATCTGCGACTGGCGCCTGCGCGGCGAAATGGAAACCACGCTGCGCGAGTCGAAACATCTCAAGCGCATCTGCTACTTCTACAGTGAAGACGTGCCGGACTCGCTCGAAGCCCGCATGGCGACGAAGCCAGCGGTGTTTGAAACCCTTGATACCGCCTGGGACGATGTCTGCCTGATCGCCTTCACCTCTGGCACCACCGGGCCGGCCAAGGGCTGCATGCATTTCCATCGCGACGTGATGGCGATCTGCGACACCTTCAACCGCTATGTGCTGCGGCCGACCAAGGAAGATGTCTTCACCGGCAGTCCGCCGCTGGCCTTCACCTTCGGCCTCGGCGCTTTGGTCACCTTCCCCATGCATGTCGGCGCCAGCACGGTGCTGGTCGAGCAGTACACGCCGCAGAAGATGCTGGAGACCATCCAGGCCAAGAAGGTCTCGATCCTGTTTACCGCGCCGACGGCCTATCGCGCCATGATCGACCTGGCGAAGAATTTCGACCTGTCCTCGCTGAAGAAAGGCGTCTCGGCCGGCGAGACCCTGCCGCTGGCCACCTATCAGGGCTGGTATGACGCCACCGGCGTCAAGCTGATCGACGGCCTGGGCGGCACCGAGATCCTGCATATCTTCATCACCTCGGAGGGTGACGGCATCCGCCCCGGCGCCACCGGCAAGCCGATCCCGGGCTATGAAGCCGCGATATTCGACAAGGATGGCAACCGCGTGCCGCCGGGCACGGTCGGCCGCCTGGCAATCCGCGGGCCGGTCGGCTGTCGCTATCTCGACAACCCGGAACGCCAGACCGCCTATGTGCAGCAGGGCTGGAACTTCACCGGCGATGCGTACATGTGCGACGAGGATGGCTATTATTGGTATCAGGCGCGCGCCGACGACATGATCGTCTCGGCCGGATACAACATCTCCGGCCCCGAAGTGGAATCCGTGCTGCTGATGCATCCGATGGTGCAGGACTGCGCCGTGGTCGCGGCCCCCGATGGCGAGCGCGGCCAGGTGGTGAAGGCCTATATCGTGCTGCGCGACAAGACCCAGGCAACACCGGAGACGGTGAAGCTGCTGCAGGACTTCGTGAAGGCCGAGATCGCGCCCTACAAATATCCGCGCCAGATCGAGTTCATCGAAACCCTGCCGCGCACCGAAAGCGGCAAAGTGCAGCGGTTCGTGCTGCGCAAGCAGGCTGCCGAGACCAAGGTCTGACCCGGCGCAAAAGTGCAAGTTTCCCTCCGCTGAGTCCATTGGATGCCGTTGGGGAAGGATTAGGTTGTCCAAAGGCAGGATCTTGCGCCGCGACAGCCTTTGACATGCATAATAATGCTTGCGGAGGCCGTGACCGGCATTATAGTACCTACTCGATAATAAACGGAGGAAATGTAACGGGTCGCGGTTTGCGATCTGGCCCGAGCCGCAAGACCTTCGGCTCACAGCATAAATTCCCCCGCAAGCCGCCTTCGTAGCGATGTGGCGAAGGTGGGTTTGGACGTATCGTGCAGGCGTGAGTACAGTGTGGGTACAGGGGCATGCGCCGCAGTCAGGCGGCGTCAGGGGCCATAACAGTCACAAGCGACCAGTAACAAGCGATGGGCCGGACAATCCGGCACCGCGCAGGGAGAGGAGACCACCAATGAAGTTTTCAACCGTCCTGAGCCTGACCAGCGCGCTCGCGCTTGCGGCCGTGCCCTTCGTGGCACAGCCCGCGGCCGCCCAGGCCAAGAAGATCAAGATCGGCTTCGTCACCACCCTGTCCGGCCCGAATGCCGCGATCGGCGTCGACATGAAGAACAGCGTTGAGCTGGCGCTCGATCACCTGGGTCGCAAGATGGGCGGCATCCCGGTCGAAGTGATCTACGAAGACGACGAGCAGAAGCCGGAAGTCGGCAAGCAGAAAACTGAAAAGCTGATGCAGCGCGACAAGGTCGACTTCGTTGCCGGCTATATCTGGTCGAACGTGCTGCTGGCCTCCTACAAGACGGTCGTTGATGAGAAAACCTATCTCATCAGCGCCAATGCCGGCCCTTCGCCGCTGGCCGGCGAGCAGTGCAATCCCTATTTCTTCGCCGCCTCCTGGCAGAACGACCAGAACACCATGGCGGCCGGCGAGCTGCTGAACCAGAAGGGCATCAAGTCGCTCTATATCGTGGCGCCCAACTACGCCGCCGGCCAGGACATGGCCAATGGCGTGAAGTCCACCTTCAAGGGCCAGGTGGTTGGCCAGGACATGACCAAGTGGCCTGACCAGCTCGACTTCTCGGCCGAGATCTCGAAGATCCGCGCCGCCAAGCCGGGCGCCGTCTTCGTGTTCTTCCCCGGCCGCGCCGGCGTGCAGTTCTTCCAGCAGTACAGCCAGGCCGGCCTGAAGAAGGACATTCCGCTCTATACCACCTTCACGGTCGACGCGATCACGCTGAAGCTGCAGAAGGATCTGACGCTGGATACCTACCAGACCCTGTGGTGGGCGCCGGATCTGCCCTATGCCGCCAACCAGAAGTTCGTCGGCGACTTCAAGAAGAAGCACAAGGACACGCCCTCCTTCTACGGCGCGCAATCCTACGACACGATCAACCTGATCGCCTCGGCCGTGACGGCCACCAAGGGCAAGGTGTCCGACAAGGCAGCCGTCGGTGCTGCGCTGAAGGCCGCCAAGTTCGACTCGGTGCGTGGCCCGATGAAGTTCGGCAAGAACAACTTCCCGATCCACAACGTCTACCAGCAGGAAGTCTACAAGGTGTCGGACACCGAGTATGACATCCGCACGGTCAGCACGGTCTATACCGACCTGGTTGACCCGTATGCGGCCAAGTGTCCGATGAAATAAGCAGCAGTTGACCTGCAAAACAGCGGGGCGCCGGCATCGATCGGCGCCCCGTTTGTGTCTAGCTCCAGGATTGCCATTGCCGCGTCAGACTTCGATTGCCTCGCAAGGTA
Source organism: Ferrovibrio terrae (assembly GCF_943372915.1). GTDB lineage: Bacteria > Pseudomonadota > Alphaproteobacteria > Ferrovibrionales > Ferrovibrionaceae > Ferrovibrio > Ferrovibrio terrae_A. The sequence goes on from NZ_CALSAN010000008.1 coordinate 20,569, forward strand.
TTTGATGCTTAAAATATCTCAACGGGGGACTCCCAAGGGCTTGCAATACAAACGCTGTATGGCGGCGGTGCATCGCTTGATGGGCCGCTCCGCAGGCATGTCACTGAAGGAGACACAAACGATGCGTTCCAGCTTCAAGACGCTTACCCTGCTTGCCACGGCCCTGACGGCTCTGCCGTTCCTGGCCGATGACGCCGCGGCCCAAGCCGCCAAGAAGATCAAGATCGGTTTCGTCACCACGCTCTCGGGTCCCAATGCTGCCTACGGGCAGGATATGAAGAACGCCTTTGAACTGGCGCTCGATCATATGGGCCGCAAGATGGGCGGAATCCCGGTCGAGGTGATCTACGAAGACGACGAGCAGAAGCCCGAGGTAGGCAAGCAGAAAACCGAGAAGCTGCTGCAGCGCGACAAGGTCGATTTCGTTGCCGGCTATATCTGGTCAAACGTCCTGCTGGCCTCCTACAAGCCCGTGCTGGATGCCTACACCTTCCTGATCAGCGCCAATGCCGGGCCGTCTCAATTGGCCGGCGAGGGCTGCAGCCCGTATTTCTTCGCGGCCTCCTGGCAGAACGACCAGAACCACATGGCCGTCGGCGAACTGCTGAACCAGAAGGGCATCAAGTCGCTCTATATGGTGGCGCCGAATTATGCCGCCGGTGTCGACGGCACCAACGGCGTGAAAGCGCTGTTCAAGGGCCAGGTGGTCGGCCAGGACATGACCAAGTGGCCTGACCAGCTTGATTTCTCCGGCGAGATTTCCAAGATCCGCGCTGCCAAGCCGCAGGCGGTCTATGTGTTCTTCCCCGGCCGCGCCGGCGTGCAGTTCTATCAGCAGTACAGCCAGGCTGGCCTGAAGAACGAAATCCCGGTCTATTCTGCCTTCACCATCGATGCGGTGACGCTGAAACTGCAGAAGGATCTGGTGCTGGATACCTATCTCACCTCGACCTGGGGCACCGACCTGCCCTATGCCGCCAACCAGAAGTTCGTCACCGACTACAAGAAGAAATACAAGGAAACTCCGGCCTTCTACGGTGCCCAGTCTTACGATGCCGCCAACCTGATCGGCAGCGCTGTGGTTGCCACCAAGGGCAACCTGAAGGACAAGAAGGCGGTCGGCGCGGCGCTGAAGGCTGCGAAGTTCGACTCCGTGCGCGGCCCGTTCAAGTTCGGCAATAACAATTTCCCGATCCAGAATGTCTACCAGCAGGAAGCCTACAAGACGGCCGATGGCGCCTATGATCTGCGTACGGTCAGCACTGTGCTGACCGCGCATCAGGATCCGCACGCCGCCAAGTGCAAGATGTAAGTTCGACCCGGATGCGCCGTCTCGCGACGGCGCATCCTTCTTTCAAGTGAGTGCTACGACCCCATGATTCTGCTTTTCGAGCAATTCCTGAACGGCCTGCAGATCGGTCTGCTGCTGTTCCTTCTCGCCGCCGGCCTGACGCTCGTCTTCGGCATCATGGACCTGGTCAATCTGGCGCATGGCTCGCTCTACATGATGGGCGCCTACTTCGCCGCCGTCTTCACCGAATGGACCGGCAGTTTCGTGCTGGGCGCCCTGCTCGCCCTGCCGGCCGGCGCCCTGCTGGGCATCGCGGTCGAGGTGATCACGCTGCGCACGCTGTATACCCGCGACCATCTCGATCAGGTGCTGGCCACCTTCGGCCTGATCCTGTTCTTCAATGAACTGGCGCGCGTGATGTTCGGCGCCGGCGGCATGATCATCACCATGCCGAGCTGGCTGAACGGCCAGATCGAAGTGCTGCCCGGCCTGCCCTATCCGTCCTATCGCTTCCTCATCATCGTGGTCGGCCTGCTCTGTGCGGTATTCCTGTATATCCTGGTACAACGCACGCGGCTGGGCATGCTGATCCGCGCCGGTGCCTCCAACCGCGAGATGGTCGGTGCGCTCGGCATCGATATCAAGCTGCTGTTTACCCTGGTCTTCGGCCTGGGGTCTGCGTTGGCCGCCCTCGCCGGCCTGATGGCCGGCCCGGTAACCACCGTGCAGATCGGCATGGGCGACAACATCCTGATCCTGGCACTGGTGGTGATCGTGATCGGTGGCATCGGCTCGCTGCCGGGCGCCTTCATCGCCGCCATTGCCATCGGCATCATCGACACCATGGGCCGCGCTTTCCTGCCCAATATCCTCGGTGCGTTCCTGACGCCATCGGATGCCGGCACGCTGTCGGCCGCGCTCTCCTCCATGCTGATTTACATCCTGATGGCCAGCGTGCTGGTGCTGCGTCCCGCGGGCCTGTTCCCCGCGCCCGGCCGCTGAGGAGAGTTGTTCGTGTCTCAAGCTTCCGTATCCGCGACTTCTGAAATCACCACGGCCCTGCCGCGCAACTTCACCACGCTTGTCGGCGTCATCCTGATGGCACTGCTCGGCCTGGTGCCGGTCTTCGCCGTGATCTTCGACGATCCCTTCCTGCTCACGCTGTTCACCCGCATCGTCATCATGGCGATTGCCGCGGTCAGCCTGAACCTGATCCTCGGCTATGGCGGCCTGGTCAGCTTCGGTCATGCCGCCTATATCGGCATCGGCGGCTATACCATCGGCATCCTGGCCTTCCACGGCGTGCATGCGGCGTGGATCCAGTGGCCGCTCGCCATCATCATCTCGGGCATTGTCGCGACACTGATTGGGCTGCTGTCGCTGCGCACCAAGGGCATCTTCTTCATCATGATCACGCTGGCGCTGGCCCAGCTGGTCTACTATCTGGGCAACGGCGCCTTCGCCTATGGCGGTGATGACGGCCTGAACATCCTCAAGCGCTCGGATTTCGGCGGCCTGATCGATCTCAATCACCGGCCCAGCTTCTACTATCTGTGCTGGGCATTGCTGGCCGCCACGATCTATTTCTGCCACCGCGTGGTCAATTCGCGTTTCGGCATGGTGCTGCAGGGTGCCAAGTCGAATGATCGCCGCATGGCCACCATCGGCTTTCCAGTGCATCGCTATCGCCTCACCGCTTTCGTGATTGCCGGCATGATCTGCGGCCTGGCCGGCGTTCTGACCGCCACCTTTTCCAATTTCATCAGCCCGGCGATGATGCACTGGAGTCGTTCCGGCGACCTGATCGTCATGGTGGTGCTGGGTGGCATGGGCAGCCTGTTCGGGCCGCTGTTCGGCACCGTGGCCTTCCTGCTGCTTGAGGAGATTCTCTCCAGCTGGACCGAATTCTGGAAGATCGTGTTCGGCCCGATCCTGGTGCTGGTTGTGATCTTTGCGCGCGGCGGCATCGACGGTGCCATCCTGCGCGGCCATACCGGCAAGCTGATGGCAGGCCTTGGCCTGTTCTACATCGTCTACGGCATCCACCTGGTCTACGACCGCGACTGGCTGGTGCCGGCATTTATTTTCGCGGCGCCAATCGGCCTGCTATGGCTGGTGCTGTGGTGGGAGAAACGCCGGCGCGGCGAGGCTGTGACGGTGGGAGGCGGCCATGAGTGAGCCCGTGCTGAAGGTGGCCAACCTGGTCAAGCGCTTCGGCGGCCTGACCGCGACCGACAACCTGTCGCTCGATCTGCGCGAGGGCGAAATCCATGCGGTGATCGGCCCCAATGGTGCCGGCAAGACCACGATGATCGGCCAGCTGATCGGCGAACTGCGCCCCGATGCCGGCAGCATCCATTTCATGGGCCGCGACATCACCTCGATGCCGGTGCACCAGCGCTCGGCGCTGGGCATCGCCCGCTCGTTCCAGATCACCTCGATCTTCCCGAACTTCACGGCGCTGGATAACGTGGCCTTCGCGGTGCAGGCCCATGACGGCCATTCCTTCCGCTTCTGGGCCGATGCCCGCAAGGACCAGACCCTGCGCCTGCCGGCCATGGCGGCACTGCAACAGGTCGGCCTCGGCCACCGTGCCGATATCACCGCCAGCGTGCTGAGCCATGGCGAGCACCGCCAGCTCGAGATTGCCATGGCCCTGGCGACCAAGCCGAAGCTGCTGCTGCTGGACGAACCGATGGCCGGCATGGGGCCGGAAGATTCCGCCCGCATGGTCACCATGCTGCAGAAGCTGAAGGGCAGCGTGACGATCCTTCTGATTGAGCATGACATGGATGCCGTCTTTGCCCTGGCCGACCGCATCACCGTGCTGGTCTATGGTCACAGCATCGCCACCGGCCTGCCGGACGATATCCGCCGCAACGAGCAGGTCCGCCAGGCCTATCTCGGCGACGAAGCGGAGGCCGTGTGATGACCGACCTTCTCACCGTCGAAAACATCGACACCTTCTATGGCCGCAGCCAGGTGCTGTTCGGCATGTCGCTCAGCATCAAGGCCGGCGAAGTGGTCACCCTGATGGGCCGCAACGGCATGGGCAAAACCACCACGATCCGCTCGATCATGGGCATGACCCCGGCGGCACGCGGCCGCATTGCCTTCCGTTCGGCCGATATCCGCGGCCTGCCCTCCTACCGCGTCGCCAAGATCGGTGTCGGCCTGGTGCCCGAGGGCCGGCAGATTTTCCCCAACCTCTCGGTGAAAGAAAACCTGATCGCTACTGCCGCCAATCGTAATGGCACGGCCCAGCCCTGGAGCTATGAGCGGGTGATCGAACTGTTTCCCCGCCTGGCGGAGCGTGCCGGCAATATGGGAAATCAACTCTCAGGTGGCGAACAGCAGATGCTGGCCGTCGGCCGCGCCCTGATGACCAATCCGCATCTGCTGATCCTGGACGAGGCCACCGAGGGCCTGGCGCCTTTGATTCGGTTGGAAATTTGGCAATGCCTTGAGCGATTGAAGCAGGCCGGACAAGCCATCCTGGTTGTGGATAAGAATGTCGGGGCGCTCACCAAGCTGGCCAACCGCCACTATGTGATCGAAAAGGGCCGCGTGGTCTGGCAGGGCGATTCCGCCGCGCTGCAGGCCGCACCGGATATCCAGCACCGCTATCTCGGCATCTGACGGGCTGCGCAGGAATTTCATAAGCAAACCCGTGGACAGCGCCGCGCCCGCGCCGCAAAGTAGGCAGCGCGCAGGCCTGTGATCGGGGGAGAACGGCCGGCGCCGAGGGGAGCCCGGCGTGTATCACGACGACCTGCATCAGGCAGCGGAATACGCCCATGCGGCGGTAGCCAGCATGACGCGGTTTTCGATTCCGCCGACCCCGATCAATTTCACCATCTGGTACGAATACCATGCCGGCCGCGATCCGGCGCTCAGCCGCGCGATCGACAGCCTGCTCTCCTCCAGCACAGCTTTCACGCCCGATACCACGCTGCAGCTCTATGAGGAATTCCTCAATCCGGCCCGCATGCTGCGCGCCTCGCGCGAAACCACCGAGAAGCTGCAGGAAGCAATGGACGAGCTGCGCAACTTCATTGGCGCCGCCGAGGAAGACACCCGCACCTACGGCGACAAGCTGGAGGATTTCTCCGACAGCCTCGACAAGCACGGTCATGCTCCTGCCTTCGGCTCGCTGGTCGGCGCCATGCTGCAGGAAACCCGCAGCATGCAGGAGCGCAACCAGTCGCTGGAAGATCGCCTGGCCGAAACCACGGCTGAGGTGCAGCAGCTGCGCGAACATTTCGAGCAGGCGCGCCGCGAGTCCCTGTCTGACTCGCTCACCGGCCTGGCCAACCGCAAGAATTTCGAGCAGACCCTCACCCTGTTTGCCAAGGCGGCGCAGGACAGCGGCGATCCGCTGGCGCTGATGCTGCTGGATATCGACCATTTCAAGCTGTTCAACGACCGCCACGGCCACCAGACCGGCGATACCGTGTTGCAGCTGGTCGCCCGCACGCTGAGCGACAATGTGAAAGGCCAGGATCTGGCGGCGCGTTATGGCGGCGAGGAATTCGCCCTGCTGCTGCCGCGCACCCGCGCCGACCAGGCCGTGAAACTGGGCGACAATATCCGCGCCCTGATCGCCACCCGCAAGCTGGTGAAGCGAACCTCCGGCGAACCGCTCGGCCGCATCACGGTCTCCGCCGGTGTGGCCGAATATCGCCTCGGCGAGTCGCTCAGCAGTTTCGTCCAGCGGGCCGATGCCGCGCTCTATGGCGCCAAGCGCGAGGGCCGCAACCGCGTGGTTGCCGCAACGGAAGCCGTTGTTCTGACAGAAACGGTTCTCCGCTCCTGACAAATCGGCTAGCGTTGCTTCCAATAAGGGAGAGAAACGCATGGCTTGGAATACGCTCATCGTCGACAAGCGCGACGGCATCGCCACCATCACGCTGAACCGGCCCGACCGCCTCAATGCGCTGAACAGCGAATTGATGACCGAACTGGGCAAGGCGCTCGACGAGATCGACGCCGATGCGACCATGCGCTGCCTGCTGCTGACCGGTGCCGGACGCGGCTTCTGCTCTGGCGCCGACCTCGCCTCTGGCGATCTCAACAACGATGGCGGCATGCCCGATCTGGGCCGTGCGCTGCATGACAAATACCATCCGGTGATCCGCCGGCTGGCCGCCTATCGCATGCCGGTGGTCTGCGCCGTGAACGGCCCCGCCGCCGGCGCCGGCATGAGCCTGGCGTTGACCGGCGACATCGTGATCGCGGCACAATCCGCCACCTTCCTGCAGGCCTTTGCCAATATCGGCCTGGTGCCCGATGCCGGCAGCACCTATTTCCTGCCGCGCCTGGCCGGCACCGCGCGCGCGCTCGGCCTCACCATGCTGGGCGAGAAGCTACCGGCCGAAACTGCTGCCGCCTGGGGCCTGATCTGGCAATGCGTGCCCGATACAGAGCTGATGCCGGCGGCTATGAAGGTGGCGACCAAATTCGCCAATGGGCCCACCGTGGGCCTGGCGCAGATCCGCAAACTGATCCGCCAGTCAGCCACCAACGGGCTGGATGCCCAGCTGGAGGCCGAGCGCGAGGCCCAGGTGGTGGCCGGCCGCACCCGCGACTTCATCGAGGGCGTCACCGCCTTCCTGCAGAAGCGCGCCGCCAAGTTCAGCGGCAAATAATGACGCCGCAGGAGATTGCCGACACCATCGGCAAGGCCGCCGCAGACCGCGACCTTGCCGCGCGCAAGCTGGGCATGCAGCTGATCGCGATGGGGCCGGGCCGCTGCGTGCTGCAGATGACGGTGCAGCCCGACATGGTGAACAGCCATGGCACCTGCCATGGCGGCATGATCTTCACGCTGGCCGATTCGGCCTTCGGCTATGCCTGCAACAGCTTCAACCGCAACGCCGTGGCGCAGCAGTGCGACATCACCTTCCTCAAACCCGTGGCCGTCGGCACGCTGCTGACCGCCACCGCCGAACTGCGCGAGACGGCGGGTCGCAGCAGTGTCTATGACATGACCGTGCGCGATGCCGCCGGCGATACCGTGGCGCTGTTCCGCGGCCTGTCGCGCGAAGTCAGCGGCGCAACCATTCCCAATCTCGGGGGCTGAGCATGGGCAAACTCAATACCGACATGAACCTGGCCGATGGCGACGCCACCTATGCCGCGCTGGTGAAGATGACCGAGGGGATGGACGATACTGCTGCAATGAAGGCGATGGCGAAGCTGGTGCTGCTGCTCGCCAACCATATCGGCGACGACGCGGTGCTCAACGAGGCCATGGCGATTGCGCGGGGAAAGGCCTAAACAGGCACCCCAGATTCTGCAATGGACAATGAAAATTGCTGCCAATATAGCTCTACCATCTAATAACCTGTAGCAGGTTCTGTATGTGGCGCATCATCATTGCAGCACTAATATTCGTCGCTCCGATTGCACAAGCTCAGACAATTCATGTGCCCGAAGGATATGTCCTCCAGGAACTTCGCCCGACCGGAGGCCAAATCGCCAAACCGGCCAATTGGCAATATCATGATTTCGCCGGCTCGAATGGTTGGACATGGATCATCGCCGCCAGTGACCCGACGAAATGGTATGACATCGGTTGGCGCACACAATTATTGATTGGCGTGGAGAGCGGAACCAAACGGCCCCGCGCAGACTTCGTCAGAAATTTCATAAATCAGAAGCGTACGACTGGTCAGGTTCTGCGCGATTGTCCGCAGTCCGATCAGGGTGATTTCTTCCTCATCTGCTTGGAAACCATAGAGACTTTAAAAACTCCGAGCGGAGAACGTCGCTTTCACATTCTTTATTCAGTGTTCTGGGGCAAGCAGATGGACATGGTCTATGTCACCACAAGCGGAGCTCCCGAAGAGGATTGGGAAACAGCTCGCCCTGCTTTCGAGGTTATGCGCAACTTCATTATCATTGGCGCTGATTTTGCCAATAAGGGAACAGCCGGGAAGCAGCAGTAAGGGCGGTTAACGGTAGCGCCGCGCGGCGCCCAGCGTGATGCGGCGCGACGACGGCGGGATGGCCGCCTTCTCCGCCTTGGCGACATCCAGCGCCGTTTTGCCCCAGGCAACCGCCTCTGCGGCATTGTCGATCAGCTCGGCCGGCAGCTTCCAGTAGCTCATCTGCACCGGCTTGCCCTTGCTGTCATAGACAAACGGGCCGCAGCCGCGCGCCTCGAAGGCTTTTTTGCCTTCGGCATCGGCCTTGAGATAGACGGTGTCGTCCGCGACCAAGGCAAACATCAGGCCGCGCGAATAGACCCCGGTGCCGCCGAACATCGGGCGCAGGGTCACGCCGCCCAGGGGGGCGAACAGCTCCTGAATGAAGGCGGTGAAATCGCGACTCGCAGGCATGGCGGGCAAGATAGCCAAGCCGGCGCCCAGGGCCAAGCGGGCTTTGCAGCCTGCGACAAAAAATGCCGCAGGCCGCTGGGCGGTTTTTTGCCGGCGGTCAGCCTGTCCCCTGCCAGCCCCCGGTCTGTGATCCAGCTACGGGCTAGAAATAGAGCCCTCCAAATGAGGTCGAGCCGGCAGCACTGCCCGGCAGGTAATTCGCGCCACCACCACCGGTATTGATCACGGAATTGATATCGGAAGTGTAGCGAACACCGGTCGCGGCCCCTGAGAAGGCATCACCATCACACCAGATGATGCCCATGGAAGAGGCCCAGGCGAACAGATTCCTGAAGTTCGGTATGCCGGTCAGGGTCACCGTGATGTTTTTCGCGTATATGCGCCCACTCTCCACCGCTGCCCAGTGGATATCGGCCGCCCCATCGATTGAATAATTGGAAAGCACATAAATGCTGCCTCCCGCCTGGGCCAGCAAATGATGGTACCCAGCCACAATCGAACCGAACACGACGGCCTCCCTGATGTACCCCGTCGCCCCGATATCGGCGTACAGCGCGTAACCTGCCGTCGAAGTCGTCAGCTTGAAACCGCCAATGGAAAGCACTGCATCATGCCGCAGCAGGAAGCAATGAGTGGTGGCAGCTGAAATCACGCAGTTGGCCGGCGTCGTGACATTGCCGATGACGAAAACCTCGCCGCCCCCCGTGAAGGGCGCCCTGACAGCGGCACCGGCACTATAAGTCCCGTCTGCCACCTGCACTGTAGCCCGATAGCCATTGAGGTCGATGGCCTTGGCGATCACATCGATCGCATGCTGGATGGTTGCGAAGGGCGCACCCGTGGTCAGGCCATGATTGGTATCAGATCCTGTGGTGGCCACATAGAAGCTGGTCGCTGCGCCCAGGCGGCAGCGCGCCGGGCTTTCCGAGGTGACGTAGTTCGTCCCGTCCGACACAATCGTCGCGCGTTGACTCGGGCCAAGATAGAGGATGGTCGAGGCTGAACCATTCAGGCTCGCCCCGCTCCCCACTATGACGGCCAGCAACGCCGCATCATCCGCATTGCCGATGGTAACCTGCCAGCCGGCGGGCATCACGCCGGTAGCCGTGCCCGGCAGGGTGTCGATCATGGCGGCACCACCATTGCTGCGCTGTTTCAGGCGGTAATGGTCAGTGTCGAGATAGCTGTAGTTGGCGCCGGTTTCAGTATCAACAGGGCGATAGCCATGACCCAGGCGCGAAACATCGCGCTCATCGGTGATCATCGCGTCATTGATGCCGGTGACACCCGGCTCAAGCCGCACCTGGGCAACCGGAATCTTGCCGGCGGGAACGGTCGGTGCGGAGGGGGTAGCTGCTGCCGTACCTGCAACGACCGTGAGCATGCCGGTGCGCTGATCCACCACAATGCGGTCGATCCGCGGATTGCCGCTCGGCGCCATGAAAGCCGGCGTGACCTGCTGGAAAGTCAGTGCTGTACCGGCCAGCGTGGCGGTGGCATTGGCGCTCAGCGTCACGCTGCCACTGCCCACGCTGCTCACCGTCGTCCCATCGGGAATGCCGAGACCGACCACCTGGAGGCCGGCTCCGAGGCCCGCGGTGCTAGGTAGATTGGAAACCGTGGGCGAACCACTGGCGATGTCCCCGACGAGATAAGCGCCGATCTGGATCAGACCAATACCATTGAAAACATGACCGGGATGAAGCGCCACTGTGAGCGATGGAATCGCCTGAGCGCGTGGCGCGAAGGCGTCGGCCACCCGGGTCAGTGGAGAAAAGAGCGTATTGAAATCGGCCTGGGACCAGACAGGGATCGTCATGGCAGTCTCCTTATTATCGAGGCAATAAGAACATAAAGCGAATATATAAAAAAGTAAAGTTATTAATCCTATTAATGGGATTTAAAGTGAACTCTGCGGATAAAAAGAAACGGCGGCAAAAACTAATTCGCCGCCGCACGTTCTAATCGCGTTTTCAATCTTACTGGCCGTTGCCGTTATTGTTCGACGAAGGCCTTTTCGATCACATACTGGCCGGCACCGGTGGTGGAGCCTTCCTGCCAGTTCAGGCCATCCAGCATGTCGCGCATCTCGGCCAGCATGGCCGGGCTGCCACAGAGCATGATGCGGTCGGTCTCGATGTTCAGCGGCGGCAGGCCGAGATCAGCGAACAGCTTGCCCGAGCGGATCAGGTCGGTCACGCGGCCCTGGTTGCGGAAGGCCTCGCGGGTCACCGTCGGGTAATAGACCAGCTTCTGTTTCACCTCGTCGCCGAAGAACTCGTTCTCCGGCAGTTCGCGGGTGATGAAGTCCTGGTAGGCCAGCTCGTTCACGCTGCGCACGCCATGCACCAGCACGACCTTGTCGAACCGTGCATAGGCATCCGGGTCCTTGATGATCGACATGAACGGCGCCAGACCGGTGCCGGTGGAGAGCAGATACAGCGTCTTGGCCGGCGTCAGGTTGTCCTGCAGCAGAGTGCCGGTCGCCTTCTTGCCCACGATGATCCTGTCGCCCACCTTCAGATGCTGCAGCCGCGAGGTGAGCGGACCGTCCGGCACCTTGATCGACAGGAATTCGAGGAACTCCTCGTAATTCGAGCTGACCATCGAATAGGCGCGCAGCAGCGGCTTGTTGTCGACGATCAGGCCGATCATGGCGAACTGGCCGTTGATGAAGCGGAAACTGGGATCGCGTGTCGTCTTGAAGGTGAACAGCGTGTCGGTCCAGTGATGCACATAGGTCACCGTCTCCTCGCGCAGATTGCCACCCGGCTTGAGCAGCGGATGCGAGGGCGTGACAGGAATGGCGGCAGCAGCGGCGGAGGAGGTCATGGCTCAGGAATCCGATTTCTCTGAATCAGCGTTTGGGGGCAGCGCGGGGATACAGCAGCGATGCCCGGAACTCACGGCCGAAATCATATGTGTACATATAATGTGATCCTGTGACCTTGAACAGCGGATATTTCGCATTCCACGACCAAAAGCAAGGTTTAACCACAATACACAATTAATCAGTGTTTAAAAGTGTCGCCCTTGGAAGCGGCACTGCAATTATTTTAAGTATAAAATAGTTTTGGGGACACGCAAGCAGGTTTAACCGCGCCGGCAGTGCCCATATGCCGCCATCCGGTCGTCACCCTCAGTTTTGCCCCGTGAGCCCTCAGCGCATCGGAACGCGCCGATGAAGCCTCGGCACTAGGCCGAGGCTGGCGGCGAAGCTGACTGGCGTTACCGCCCCTTCTGCTTGCGCCAGGCCTCGAAATCCACCTTGGTCTGCGGATCGGTGGCCGGATAAAGCCCCTTGATCGAACGACCGCCGAGCACCTGCTCGGTGACGAAATCCTCAAACGCCGTCATCTCGACGGCTTCGGTGGCGATCTCGTCGGCAATCGCGGCCGGGATCACCATCACACCATCGGCATCGCCCACCACCACATCACCCGGAAACACCGGCGCATCACCGCAGCCGATCGGCACGTTGATGTCGATGGCCTGGTGCAAGGTCAGATTGGTCGGCGCCGAGGGTCGGCTGTGGAAGGCCGGAATCTTCATCTGCGCGATCTCACCGGAATCACGGAAGCCGCCATCCGTCACCACGCCGGCCACACCGCGCACCATCAGGCGCGAAATCAGGATCGAGCCGGCTGAGGCGGCACGCGCATCCTTGCGGCTGTCCATCACCAGCACGGCCCCTTCGGGGCAGATTTCCACTGCCTTGCGCTGCGGATGCTCGGGATTCTGGAACACCGTGATCGGGTTGAGATCTTCACGCGCCGGCATGTAACGCAGTGTGAAGGCCTCGCCCACCATGGTGGGCAGCGACGGATTGAGTGGTTTCACATCCTGGATGAACTGATTGCGCAGGCCGCGCTTGTACAGTGCTGTTGCGAGCGTGGCAGTGCTGACAGTTTTCAGCTTGTCGCGGGTTTCGGCCTTGAGAGTCACGGGAGAGGTCCTTCTTTTTTAAACAATCAGGAAAGTGTCGCGCCCTGAGCGTCGACATAGAGGGCATAGATCGACTGGCTGGAGGCCATGAACAGGCGGTTGCGCATTTCGCCGCCAAAGCACAGGTTGGCGCAGCGCTCCGGCAGCGCAATCCGCCCGATGGGGCGGCCGTCGGCGTTGAACACCATCACGCCATCCAGCTCGTCACTGCCCATGCCCCAGCCGCACCACAGGTTGCCGCCGGTATCGACGCGGAAGCCATCGGCCGTGCCGGCGCCGCAGTCGATCAGCACCTTGCGGTTGGTCAGCGTCTTGCCGCCGCTCACGTCATAGACATGGATCAGGCGATTGGGCGCGGCCAGTGACTCAACAATATAGAGCCGGCTTTCATCGGGTGAAAACGCCAGGCCATTCGGGCCGTTCAGGCCTTCGGCCACCACGCTCAGCTCGCCGGTCGCCGGATCGAGACGATAGACATGCTGCGGCAGTTCGGAGGTCGACTTGCGGCTTTCATAGTTGCTGTTGACGCCGAAGATCGGATCGGTGAACCAGACCGTGCCGTCAGATTTCACCACGATGTCGTTCGGAGAATTGAAGCGCTTGCCTTCGAAGCGATCCGCCAGCACGGTGATGCCGCCGTCATACTCCGTGCGCGTTACCCGGCGCGTTTCGTGTTCGCAGGTGACCAGCCGGCCTTGCCGATCGCGCGTATTGCCATTGGCATAATGCGACGGCTTGCGGAACACGCTGACCGTGGCGGTCTGCTCGTCCCAGCGCAGCATCTGGTTGTTCGGGATATCGCTCCAGATCAGGCAGCGCTGGTCACCGAACCACACCGGACCTTCGGCCCAGCGATAACCGGTGGTTAGTCTTTCCACTGCCGCGGTGCGCAGGCGCAGCTTCAGGAAACTGTCGTCCAGCACCTGCACGGCCGGATCGGGATAGCGCGACGTCGACAGCGTCCACATCAGAAGATATCCGGCTCGCGCACCGGGGCGCCGAAATCGGTTTCCAGGAAGTCGAAGTCGCAGCCCTGGTCGGCCTGCTTGATATGCTTGGAGAACATCCAGCCATAGCCGCGCTCGTAGCGCACCTCGGGCTGCTTCCATTCTGCCTTGCGTTTCGCCAGCTCGGCCTCGGGCACATCCAGGGTGATGGTGCGCTTGTCGACATCCAGCGAAATGATGTCGCCATTCTTCACCAGTGCCAGTGGTCCACCGATATAGGATTCGGGTGCCACATGCAGGATACAGGCGCCGTAAGACGTGCCGCTCATGCGCGCATCCGACAGGCGCACCATGTCGCGCACGCCCTGCTTCACCAGCTTCTTCGGGATCGGCAGCATGCCCCATTCCGGCATGCCCGGACCGCCCAGCGGTCCGGCATTGCGCAGGATCAGGATGTGATCGGCGGTGACATCCAGATTCTCGTCATCGACCGCCTTCTTCATCGACGGATAGTCGTCGAACACCAGCGCCGGACCGGAATGCTTGAGGAAGCGCGGCTCGCAGGCGCTGGGCTTGATCACACAGCCATCGGGGGCCAGGTTGCCTTTCAGCACCGCCAGTGCGCCTTCGGCATAGATCGGGTTCTCCACCGTGCGGATCACATCGTCCTGATGTACCTGGGCATGGGCGATATTCTCGCCCAAGGTCTTGCCGCTGACCGTGACGGCATCCAGATGCAGATGCGGCTTGATGCGGGTCATCAGCGCCGGCAGGCCGCCGGCATAGAAGAAATCTTCCATCAGGTAGGCTTCGCCCGAGGGCCGGATATTGGCGATCACCGGAACCTTGCGGCTGGCGATCTCGAAATCATCCAGCGAAATATCCTGCCCGGCGCGACGCGCCATGGCGATGAGATGAATAATGGCATTGGTGGAGCAGCCCATCGCCATCGCCACGGCAATGGCATTCTCGTAGGCCTTGCGGGTCTGGATCACGGTGGGCGTGAGATCTTCCCACACCATGTCGACAATGCGGCGACCGCATTCACTGCTCATGCGGATATGGTTGGCATCGGCGGCCGGAATGGACGACGCGCCCGGCAGGGTCATGCCGATGGCCTCGGTGATCGCCATCATGGTGGCGGCCGTGCCCATGGTCATGCAGGTGCCGTAAGAGCGCGCGATGCCGGCCTCGATGTCATTCCATTCCTGGTTCGAGATATTGCCGGCGCGGCGCTCGTCCCAGAATTTCCAGGCATCCGAGCCGGAGCCGAGAATCTTGCCCTTCCAGTTGCCGCGCAGCATCGGGCCCGCCGGCAGGTAGATCATCGGCAGCCCGGCGCTGGTGGCACCCATCAGCAGGCCCGGCGTCGACTTGTCGCAGCCGCCCATCAGCACCACGCCATCGACCGGATGGCTACGGATCAGTTCTTCGGTCTCCATCGCCAGCATGTTGCGATAGAGCATGGTGGTCGGCTTGACGAAGCTTTCGGAAACCGAGATCGCCGGCAGCTCGATCGGCAGGCCGCCGGCCTGCAGTACACCGCGCTTCACGTCTTCGACGCGGTGCTTGAAATGCGCGTGGCAGGGATTGATGTCGGACCAGGTGTTGACGATGGCAATCAGCGGCTTGCCGGTCCATTCGGTGGCGGCATAGCCCATCTGCATGATGCGCGAACGATGGCCGAAGCTGCGCAGGTCGTCAGGGGCGAACCAGCGGGCGCTGCGCAGCTGGTCCGGGGTCTTCTTCTTGCTGGCCATGATCTCAACTCTTTTAAAAGCAGATGGGGCGGACATCGCTGCCCGCCCCGCGACTGTAGCTTATTCCGGCTGGATTTTGCCGACCTCGATGACGGTTTTCCAGCGGGCAATTTCGGCCGCCAGGAAGGTTTCGAACTGCTTGCTGGTATTAGCCACAACATCGAAGCCGATGTCATTGAACTTGGCCTTGACCTCGGGCGCGTTCAGCGCCGCGATGGTCTCCTTTTCCAGGCGCGCGCGGATATCGGCCGGCAGGCCCTTGGGTGCGGCTGCCGCCTGCCAGGAATAGACCTCGACGTCCTTGACGCCGGCTTCGGCCATGGTCGGCACATCGGGCAGTGCCGCATTGCGCTTGTCGGCGGTGACGGCCAGGGCCTTCAGCTTGCCGCCACGCACATGATTGGCGATGGCGCCCAGATTCTGGAACGAGACATTGGCATGACCGCCGATCAGGTCGGCAATGGCCGGCCCGCCGCCCTTGTAGGGCACATGCACGCCCACCGTGCCGGTCTTCTGCATGAACAGCGCAGCGGTCAGGTGATCCGACGAACCGGTGCCCGAAGAAGCGAACGACACCTTGTCGGGGTTCTTCTTCAGGTATTCGACCAGCTCCTTCACCGTACTGGCGGGGAAGTTCGGGTTGGCGACCAGGACGTTCGGCGTGCGCACGGCGACCGTGAGCAGGTCGAAATCCTTCATCGGGTCGTATTTCAGATCCTTGAACAGCGCCGGATTGATGGCGAACACGCCGATCGAGCCGACCAGGATGGTGTAGCCATCGGGCGCGGCCTGCTTGAGCAGGGTGGCGCCCAGCGAACCATTGGCGCCGGCGCGGTTGTCCACTACCACCGTCTTGCCCAGGCTTTCGCTCAGCTTCGCAGCCACGTTCCGCCCGGTGATGTCAGAGGCACCACCAGCCGGGAACGGCACGATCATCGTGACATTGCGGTCGGGATAGGCCTGCGCCATGGCCGACGGGGCCAGCGCGGGCGTCACGAGCAGGCCGAGCATGGCCGCGGCGCCGGCGAGGCGCCTGAATCGGGTTTGCGATGTCATGATGATTCCTCCGGTTATTGTTATGGGCGAACTAAAGCACTAATGCATTAGTGCGTCAATCATGCTACAGGAGGCGCATGGACACCGTTTCATCCCTGCTCACCCGCCCTGGCCCGCTCAATGCGGAACAGCAGGACAAACTCGCGCGCGACCGTTCCCGTCAGGCCGCGCCACAGGTGTTAGAGCATCTGCGCGAGAAGATCATCGCGCTGGAATTGCCGCCGGGCACCGTGCTGTCGCGCACCGAGCTGCAGTTGCGCTTCGGCCTGAGTTCGACGCCGATCCGCGATGCGCTGATGAGGTTGGCGGAAGAATCGCTGGTGGAAATTTTCCCCCAGCATGCCACCCGGGTCAGCCCGATCGACCTCACCCTGACGCAGCAGGCGCATTTCCTGCGCCGTTCGATCGAGACCGAAGCCGTGCAGCTCCTGACCAAACAGCGTGACCCGGAGTTGATCGCGCGCCTGCGCGAGATTCTGACGCTGCAGCGCGGCCTGGCCGAGAGCGGCGACCTCGCCCGCTTCAACGATGCCGACCAGGCGTTTCATCGCGAGATTTATCTGGCTGCTGGCGTGCCGGATCTGTGGACCCTTGTGCGGCGCCATAGCGGCCATATCGACCGCCTGCGCCGCCTGTATCTGCCGATCGAGGGCCGACCGCAGCAGATCGTTGCCGACCATACGGCGATTGTCGATGCGATCGAGTCCGGCGATCCCGAGCATGCGCGCGCCGCGCTGCGCCACCACCTGTCGCGCTCGCTGACCGACAGTGCGACCATCCGGGCGAAATACCCGGCCTGGTTCCGCGACTAGAGCAGCTTGGGCAGCGCCGCGGCCAGCATCGCGAAGCCCGATACCGTGAGCAGCCCGAGCACGATGCGGCGGAAAGTCGCCTCGCTGATGCCGATATAGAGCCGCGCCCCCAGCAGGGTGGGGATCAGCATGGCCGGCAGCACGATGGCCAGCATCGGCAGCGTCGCCACCGAAATCACACCGGTGCCGATATAGGTGGCCAGCGTTACCCCCAGCATGCCGAGATTGAAATTCTGGATCACCGCGCGCTGGGCATCCTTGGGCATGCCGCGCAGGGTGCACCACAGGGTCGGGATCGCGCCCGATACGCCGGCGATGCCGCCGAGCACGCCACCGATGAAACCGGCCGTCGCATCGGCAAGACGACCGCCGGCGGTGACGCGCGGCAGCCGGTTGCCCAGCAGCATGATCGGGCAGATCACCACCAGCAGGCTGCCAAGCGCCAGCTTGAACACATTCACGTCCAGCAGCGGCAGGATGCCAACGCCGACCGGAATGCCGGCCAGGCCGCCCAACACGAACGGCAGCAACAGCTTCCAGTCGAAGCCGCGCCGCACCGTGAGCGCCGCCAGCAGCTGGCCGCTGAAGCCACCGAACACGGCCATGGCAGCCGCCAGCTGGGGATCGACCCACCAGGCCCAGACCGCCATCGCCACCATGGCAAAGGCAAAGCCGGACAGGCCCTGGACAAAACCGGCCAGGGCCGCGCCGAGCGCGACGACGATATAGAGCGGGTCCACCTGCAGGCCGGCGGCGGGCTTACATCATGTTCCGGGTGGCGGTCGGCAGGCTGACCACCAGACCGTCCAAGGCATCCGACATGATCAGCTGGCAGCCGAGCCGCGAGGTCTTGGTCAGGCCGAAGGCGAGGTCGAGCATGTCTTCCTCGTCGGGCTTGGCCGGGGTCAGCCTGCCATACCAGTCGGCGTCGATGATGACATGGCAGGTCGAGCAGGCCAGCGAGCCCTCGCAGGCGCCCTCGATATCGATGCCATGCTTATGGGCGATCTCCAGCACCGACAGGCCGATCGGGGCGTCGACTTCAACGCGCTTCCCGTCCGGCTGGATGAAGGTCATTTTCGGCATCGCTGGACAGACTCCACTCTGGGGGGCGCGGTGGATATATCGCCCCCCCCGGTCTGTCGCAACCCTGCCCGGCGGCAGTCCGGGATCAGTGGCGGCCGAATTCGCGCAGCCGCTCCTCGATGAAGCCGGCCACCGACATCGCCCGCTCATAGCCGGCCGGCGACAGGGTCTGGCGGGCGGCGGCATCGAACAGGGCCATCCAGCGTTCGAAGTGGGCCGGGGTCATGCGCAGGTGGGTATGCGCCCCCATGACGCAGCCGCGATAGCGGTCGGTGCCCATCAGCGCCCGCGACCAGAAGGCGCCCACGGTGTCGAGATGCTCCTGCCAGTCGGCGATGGTGGCAGCGAAAAACGGACCCAGCAAAGGGTCGGCATGGGCCCGGGTATAGAAGGTTTCGACCAGGGCCCGGACCATGTCCTCGGTGATCGGTTCTGGTGCGATTGCGGCCTCGGCCATGTGCCTCTCCTGGATGCGTGACAGGAGCAACCTAGCCAGGGCCGGGCGGTGCCGCTTTGCGCAGGATCAACCGAGTGGCATCTTGACGCGGTGAGAGTAAATCACTTCAATTGATCTATATTTATTATTAAATATCAATATATTATTATAATTATATCACTCAAAACATTACTTCGACTTGCGCTGCCACAGCGCAATCCAGGCTGCCGCCGCGCGCTCGATATCCTCAGCCTTGCTGGCCCAGCCGAGGCTGAAGCGCACCGCCTCGCGGGCGGCCTGTTCGGGCAGGCCCATGGCGGTGAGCACATGGCTCGGCGTCACCTTGCCCGAGGAGCAGGCCGAGCCGGCCGACACCGCCACCCCGGCCAGGTCGAAGGCCATCACCTGGGTCTCGGCCGGCATGCCAGGCATGCCTATACACAGGGTATTGGGCAGCCGCGTCTCCGCGCTGCCGCCATGGACCGGGGCCGCCGGACAAGCCTCCTGCAGGGTGGCCTGCAGCCGGTCACGCAGGGCGGCGATCTGCTTCATGCCATAGAGGCCCTGCTGGGCGGCAGCAGCCGCCGCACCGAAGCCGGCAATCCCCGGCAGGTTCTCGGTGCCGGCCCGCATGCCCTGCTCCTGGCCGCCGCCGCGCAGCAGGGGCGCCGGCACCCAGTCGTCACGCAGCACCAGGGCACCGACCCCGGTGGGGCCGCCCAGCTTGTGGCCGGACAGGGTGAGGAAGTCGCAGCCCAGCTGGCTGAAATCGACCGGGATCTTGCCGGCCGCCTGCACCGCGTCGCAGAGCACCAGGGCGCCGGCGGCATGGGCGGCCCGGGTGACCGCGGCGACCGGCTGGATCGTGCCGGTCTCGTTGTTGGCCAGCATCAGGCAGACCAGGGCGGGGGCAGCCGCCTTGGCCAGGGCGGCCTCGACTGCCGCCACGGTAACCACCCCGTCAGGCCCGGCGGCTATCTCGGTCAGGGGCAGGCCGAGATGGCGGGCCGGTCGGAGAACCGAGTCGTGCTCGATGGCCGCCACGACCAGGCTTTTCACCCCGGCCGCTTCGCATGCAAGACGGAGCGCCAGATTGTTGGCCTCGGTGCCGCCCGAGGTGAACACCACCCGTTTGGCCTCGGCGCCGACCAGATCGGCG
The DNA here is from genome assembly GCF_943372915.1 of Ferrovibrio terrae. Taxonomy (GTDB): domain Bacteria; phylum Pseudomonadota; class Alphaproteobacteria; order Ferrovibrionales; family Ferrovibrionaceae; genus Ferrovibrio; species Ferrovibrio terrae_A. Next base: position 40,404 of record NZ_CALSAN010000008.1, read on the forward strand.
ACCTGGCGGCGGGCAATATCGGCGATTCCCCGCGCCGCACGGCCGAAACGGTGCACCGACGAGGGGTTCGCCGGGGCCTCCAAAGCGGCCAGAAGGGCAGCCCGGGCCTCGGGCCGGAGCGGCGCCGTTGCGTTATAGTCAAGGTAGGTGGAGTTCATTTCCTGCTTTTAAGCTTGAATTTCGCTCTGCCGAGTATGGTAAAAGTGGACCTTGATCAACCGATTATACAGCGCCGCCCCCTCCCCAGAGGCGCCAGAGTGACGAACAACAATGCCTGACATCATATTCCCCGGTCCCGACGGGCGGCTGGAAGGCCGCTATACCCACGGGCCGGAGGCCAATGCCCCGATCGCGCTGATCCTGCATCCGCACCCGCTGTATGGCGGGACGATGAACAACAAGGTTGTCTATAACCTGTTTCATGTCTTCGCCAAGCGCGGCTTCTCGGTGCTGCGTTTCAACTTCCGCGGCGTCGGCCGCAGCCAGGGCACCTTTGATAACGGCCAGGGCGAACTCTCCGATGCCGCCTCGGCGCTCGACTGGCTGCAGGGCGTCAATGCCAATGCCTCGGCCGTGTGGATCGCCGGCTTCTCGTTCGGCGCCTGGATCTCGATGCAGCTGCTGATGCGCCGCCCGGAGATCGACGGCTTCATCTCGGTGGCGCCACCGGCCGGCATGTTCGATTTCGGCTTCCTCGCCCCCTGCCCCTCGTCGGGCCTGATCATCCAGGGCACCGACGACAAGATCGTGTCGGAACCCGAAGTGGCCAAGCTGGCCCAGCGGCTGGCGCTGCAGAAGGGCATCAAGATCGATTACAAGAAGGTACAGGGCGCCGACCATTTCTTCGAGGGCAAGCTGGATGAGCTGACCTCGGCGGCCGACAAGTATGTGAAGACCAGCTTCACGCCGACCTCCGCCCGCGCCGGCAAGGGCGCCCAGGCTGCGCAGCAGAGCTAGGCTGCGCAGGTGTAGTCGCGCGACTGGGGGTCCCAAGTAAGTCGTGTAGTCCGAGCCGGCCTATGGCCGGGTCAACTGCGACACCCTATCTGTACTGCATGTTCGCCATCCCGGTACGCCCTGCCACTGCAGCCGATGCCAACACGATTGCGGCGCTGATCCAGCGCACGCTGCGCGTCAGCAATGCCGCCGATTATTCGGTGGCAGAAATCAGCCACGTGTTTGCCGGCTTCTCGGCCGGGCGCGTGCTGCAGCGCATCCAGCATCAGGATGTGTTCGTGGCCGAGATCGATGGCGAGATCGTCGCTACCGTGGGCTATGCCGATGGCCAGCTCTGGGCGCTGTTCGTGGCGCCGGAACGCCAGCGGCTCGGGCTCGGCCGCCTGCTGGTGGAGCATATCGAGGCCCATGCGCGCCAGCGCGGCGATCTGCAGCTCGCACTCTCGGCCTCGCTCACCGGGGTCGAGTTCTACGAGCGGCTTGGCTATCACCGCGTCAGCTACCTGCCCCATCGCAGCGGCGCGACCTATGCGATGGTGAAGGCGCTTTAGCCGTCTCGACATTTCCAAAAAGTAATTCTGGGGGCACAAACAGTAACCGGAAATTTCGGCGCAAACCCGTCTACAGGCACCTATCCTGTGTTGCAGGAGAACCCTCATGGTCGGTGCATTCGGCTGGATCAAACGGATTTTGGGCGCAGAGGACGATCCCGACAGCGCCGCCTCCCCCTCGCGCCTGCAATCCAAACAGACTCTCTCCAAGGCTGGCCTGCCGCCCCGCCTGCAAGCCAGCAACCTGCAAGTGGTTGGCCTGCAGGCCATCCGCGATACGCTGGCCGACCAATGGCAGGAACGCCGCGACAAGATCAATCAGATCGTCGATAGCGCGATCCGCCGCCGCCTTGAACCGGGCGATGCGCATTTCCATCTCGACAACGACGACTATCTGGTGCTGTTCCTGCACCTGACGCATGCCCAGGCCAAGGCGAAAGCCGCAATGATCGCCGACGAGCTGCGCCGGCTGATCCTGGGCGAAGTGCCGGGCGCCGATATCCATGTGACCTCACGCGTGGCGGAGATCGATCGCGATTTCGTCACCAGCAAGATCGACTCCATTCACGAACTGGTCGACCATGTGCAGCAGACCGGCCAGTCCTCGCAAGGCGATGTGATGCTGTTCGACGACGATCCAGGCGAGCCATTCGAGGATTTCAGCCAGGCCGTGGCGCCGCAGGCGGCCGTGCCGGTGACCGGCGCGGGCCCCGATCTGGCCGACCTCGACCAGTCGCTGACCGCGCTGTTCCAGAAAAAGAAAAGCGCCAGTTTCCTGAAGGAATGCCAGGCGGCATTCTATCCGAATTTCAGCACGCGGCGGCGTGCCTTCTCCTTCTACACCGTGGCCGTAAGCCATGTACCAACCGGCCGGCCGGCCGATTCCAGCGATCCGATGCTGGAGGATCCCGAGGAACTCGAATTCCTGCTCGACCGCTATCGCCTGACCACCGCCCTGCTCGGCATGCATCGCATGGTGACCGGCGGCCATCAGGGGGTGATCATCATCCCGGTGTCGTTCCAGACCCTGGCGACCTCGAAAAACCGCGGCCTGTATCTCAGCCGTTTCCGCGACCTGCCGCGCGGCCTGTTCCGCTCGCTGTGCATCACCCTGTGCAACATCCCGCCCGGAACGCCGGCCAGTCGGGTGGCCGATGCGATGAACTACCTGCAGCCATTCTGCGCATCGCGGCTGATCAAGATTCCTGCCGATCCGAAACTGATTGATCTGTATGCCGGCAGCGGCGTACACGGTTTCGAGACCAGCCTGCCGGTGGAGGCGGCCGACAGCGGGACCCAGAATGCACTGCTGGCCAACTTCGCCAAGCGCGCGGCCTGGCATAAACTGGAATCGCTGCTGTCGAATATCGGCACCCCCGACGATCTGCGCACCGGCAGCCAGGTGGGATTCAACTTCCTGATCGGCGATGCCGTGGCGCCACTGATCGCCACGCCGGGCCATCGCCAGGCCCTGCGCGCCGATCACATTCCACAGCGCAGCGTCACGGTCACACCGGGCTAGACCGGATACACCCGCCCGCCACTCACCGGCACGCGCACGCCGGTCGTGCCCGGCAGGCTGAGCGGCAGACCGCGCACGGCGCGCGCCGCCAGAAACGCAAAGGCTTCCGCCTCCAGACTGTCGCCGCGCCAGCCGACCGCCTCCACCGCTTCCACGGGCATGTTGAGATGCTGGGTGAGCAGCCGCATCAGCGTCGCATTATGGCGTCCGCCGCCACAGACCAGACAGCGCAGCGGCCGCTGCGGCAGATGGCCTAAGCCCCGCGCCACGCTGGCGGCCGTGAAGGCCGCGAGCGTCGCGGCACCGTCCTCGGTTGAAAGTCCTTCCACCGCAGCCGCCGTGAAGTCGTTGCGGTCGAGCGATTTCGGCGGCGGCGCCGCGAAATAGGCATGATCGAGCAGGCGGGCGAGGCGCTCGGAGTTTACTGTGCCGCGGCCGGCTGCCGCGCCGCCCTCGTCCTGTGCCACGCCGGCATGGTGCTGCATCCAGTCGTCGATCAGCGCATTGCCCGGCCCGGTGTCGAAGGCGATCAGGTCGCGCTCATCGCTGCCGCCGATGTAAGTGACATTGCCAACGCCGCCGAGATTGAGCACCAGCAGTGGCGCGTCCAGTCCGGCATGGCGCGCCAGGGCGGCATGATAGAGCGGTACCAGCGGCGCACCCTGCCCGCCCATGGCGACATCGGCACTGCGGAAATCGCTGACCGTGGCGATACCGGTCAGCTTGGCGAGCAGCGCGCCATCACCGGTCTGCCATGTTCTGCCTTCGGCGGGACGATGCAGCAGCGTCTGGCCGTGATAGCCGAGCCAGGCGATCTCCGGCGCCGCCATCCCGGCCCGCTGCAGCAGCGCCTGCACGGCGGCGGCATGGGCCAGGCTGAGATCGCGCGACAGCGCCGCACTGTCGCCGGGGCCCTCGTTCAGGCAGGCGCGGATGCGCGCGCGCAGGGCCGGATCGTAGGGCATGGTGAGGGCCGGGCCGAAGCCCGCGATGCCCACCCCATCGGTGCGCAGCAGGGCGGCGTCGATGCCGTCCATCGAGGTGCCGCTCATCAGGCCCATGATCCAGAGGGGCTGTGTCCAGGCCGGTTTTTCAAGGGTTTTGGTCACGACGGTCAGGGCCCGGAAGCTAGGCGAGTCAGGGCCCATATGTTAGACCATCGGGCCATCAAAGCCTACCCGAGCCATCAAGCCGTCCGAGCCAGACCATGACCGCGTTCAAATCCGACTTCCTGCAGACCATGAGCCAGCGCGGCTATCTGCACCAGTGCACCGACAATGCGGCGCTGGATGCGCTGGCGCAGCAGCCCGGCGGCATCACCTGCTATGTCGGCTATGACTGCACCGGCCCCAGCCTGCATGTCGGCCATCTGCTGTCGATCATGATGCTGCGCCGGCTGCAGCAGGCCGGCCATAAGCCGATCGTTCTGATGGGCGGCGGCACCACCAAGGTGGGTGATCCCTCGGGCAAGGACGAAGCGCGCAAGCTGCTGACCAACGACGACATCGCCGCCAACATGGCGAGCATCAAGACCGCGTTTGGCCGTTTCGTCAGCTTCGGCGACGGGCCGAGCGATGCCATCATGGCCAACAATGCCGAATGGCTGGACAAGCTGCAGTATATCGATTTCCTGCGCGACTATGGCCGGCATTTCTCGGTCAACCGGATGCTCAGCTTTGACTCGGTGAAGCTGCGGCTGGAGCGCGAGCAGCCGCTCAGCTTCCTCGAATTCAACTACATGATCCTGCAGGCCTATGACTTCGTCGAACTGGCGCGGCGCTACAAGTGCAATCTGCAGATGGGCGGCTCCGACCAGTGGGGCAATATCGTCAACGGCGTCGAACTCGGCCGCCGCGTGCATGACCTCAGCCTCTATGGCCTGACCTGCCCGCTGCTGACCACCGCAGCCGGCCACAAGATGGGCAAGACCGCCTCGGGCGCCGTGTGGTTGAACGAGGACATGCTGCCGAGCTATGACTACTGGCAATACTGGCGCAACTGCGAGGATGCCGATGTCGGCCGCTTCCTGCGCCTGTTCACCGACCTGCCGCTGGACGAGATCGCCCGGCTGGAGGCGCTGCAGGGTGCCGAGCTGAACGAGGCCAAGAAGATTCTCGCCACCGAGGCCACGGCCCTGTGCCGCGGCCGCGACGCTGCCGAGGCGGCCGCCGATACGGCGAAGAAGGCCTTCGAGCAGGGCAGCTTCGGCGGCGCGCTGCCGGTGGTGAAGATCGCGCGCGACCGGCTGGATGCCGGCATCGAGGCCTTTGCCCTGGTGCTGGAAGCCGGGCTGGCAAAATCCGGCGGCGAGGCGCGCCGGCATATCCGCGGCAATGCGATCAAGCTGAACGACAAGCCGGTGAGCGATGAAGTGCAGAAGATCACCGCCGCCGATCTCGGCGCCGACGGTCAGCTGCGCCTGAGCTTCGGCAAGAAGCAGCACATCCTGATCGAAGCGGCCTGATCGCGGCGGCGTAAAAGACCCACATCGTCATGCCCGCGAAAGCGGGCATCCAGGCTGCGGCACGACTGGGTTCCCGCTTTCGCGGGAACGACGAGAAAGCGCTAGTGCCGCCCGTCGTTGAGGTTGTAGCGCATAATACGGCCATGGCGGCCGGTCTTGTCGCGCTCGATATCGTAGCAGTCGCCCGGCGGGCCCTGGCGTTGCGCCAGCACCGCATCCAGCGCTGTGCGGTCCACCGTATCGAGGCGCAGCGTATCGACGCGCAGGTTGGCGGCCAGATGCTTGGTTGACGTCGCACCGATAATGGCGCCGGCGACACCGGGGCGATCCAGCACATAGCGCGTCGCCACCTGGCCAATGCCGGTGCCATGGCGCTGGCCGATCTGCTGCAGGGTGACGAGCAGCTGCTGGAACAGCGCCCAGCCGCCGAAGTCTTCAATGATCAGCTTGTATTTGGTGAGCGACCGATTGGCGAGCGGTTCCTGCGGTTCCGGCTTGTCGAGCCAGGCCTCGCTCAGGAATCCGCCGGCCAGCGCGCCATAGCACAGCAGGCCGATACCATGCGCCCGACAGAGTTCGACCAGGCCACGTTCAGGGCGTGAGTCGAGCACTGAATACTGCACCTGCGTCGCTGCCACCGGCACGCCGGCCGCGACGATCTCAGCCGTGGTGGCAGTGTTGAAATTGGTCAGCCCCAGCAGGCGGATCTTGCCGGCGCGGCGCAGGTCGTCGAGCACGCCCATCGCCTCGACATAGCCGGGCACGGCGTAATTCCACCAGTGGAACTGCACCAGGTCGAGGCAGTCGGTGCGCAGGCGGGTGAGCGAACGGTCGATGATGCTTTCGACATAGGTGCGGTCGCAGCTGGTCAGCCGGTCGTAATCGGGTACGAATTTGGTATGGATCTCGATGCGGCGGCCGAGCTGCGGATAGGCGGCACGGAAATCGCCGATCAGTTCTTCCACGCCGGTGTAATGGTCGGCGCAGTCGAAGCTGGTGATGCCGGCCTCGACAAAGGCGGCCATGTCGTCGATCGCCTGCTTGCGGTCTACATCGCCATGGCCGCCGGCCAGATGCCAGCCGCCTTTCAGCAGCCGCGACATGCTGTAGCCCGGGGCCAGTTCATACCGCTCGACCATGATCTTTACGCCTTGCTGTCGTCGTTCCCCGTCAGGGGGACTGCTGTGGTTTCAGAATGGCGGAATGCGCGTTTGCCCAGGCGGCGGATGCGGAATTTCGCCGTGCAGTTCGGATCGGGACAGGCGACCAGCGCATCGGTGCTCATCCAGTCATTTGGATGCGTCTCGCGCTGCTTGGCCGGCAGCAGCGGCAGCAGCGCTGCCAGCGCATAGATCGACCAGGACTGGCCCGGCGGAAACTGCAGCTGCTCGCCATGCAGCTCGAAATGGTCGCCGGGCTTGGCTGCACAGAAGCAGCGGTCGCCCGGCACCCACTCGATGCGCAGGTCGTAGAGGCTGAAGCTGTCGTCAGCCATTACGGCTTCACGTTCAGCTCGCGCGCCACCGCCGGAATCGCCGCCTTGTATTCGGCGAGCGCGGCCGGGGCTTCCGGCGCCTTCTTGGTGGCTTCCGCCAGCCATTCGTCGGTGACGAACTGCAGCTTGGCGCGCAGCTCGTCCAGCAGCTTGCCCTCCACGTTGGTCACCTTCACGCCGGTCTCGGCGAACTTTGCCAGCGCCGCCGCTTCCTTGGCTTCCCAGATGGCGGCAAAGCGCTTGACCATCGCCTCACCCGACAGTTTGGCGATGGCATCGCGATCGCGCGCCTCCAGGCCCTTCCACTTGGCTTCGTTCACCACCATGAACTGGCTGGAATGGGCGAAACCGCCGGGCACGAAACTGGCGACCGGCATATGTTGGGTCATGTTGAAGGCGATCACGGTTTCCTTCTGCTGGAACATGCCTTGGATGACGCCACGCGAAATCTGCTCATAGGCCTCGGTGAGCGGCGAGGAGATCGGCGTCATGCCGAGCGCCTTGGTGATGCGTTCCACCGTGGCGCCGGGAATGCGGATCTTGATGCCATTGACCGCATCCAGGCTGGTGAAGGCATTGGCCTTGGTGAACAGCTGGTATGGGCCATTGGTCCACAGGCCGAGCAGATGGGTGCCCTCATGCTCGTTATACTTGGCGAAATGCTTCTGGTAGGTGCGCCAGTAGGCGACCGAATTGACCACCGCATGATCGGTGGTAAACGGCAGTTCCGACATCTCGGTCAGCTTGAAGCGGTTGGCGGTGTAGCCATGCACGCCGAAGGCGGCATCGGCGACGCCGTTCTTGACCAGGTCGAAATGCGCCGGCGGTGCGCCGAGCGCCGGCAGCACCTGCAGCTTGACGCGGCCTTCGGTCGCCTTTTCCACATCGGCAGCCCAGGGCGTGACCATCTCGGTGACGACATGGTGCGTCGGCGGCAGCCAGTTGGAGAAGCGCAGCACGGTCTGGGCTTGCGCAGCTGAAGCAACGCTGGTCGCCGCAACAGCGGCAAGGATAAGAGTACGATATGCGGTCATGGCAGGCCTCGTTACATCAGGGATGGAAGGAAGGTGGAAATCGCAGGGAACGCAATCAGCAACACGATACGGATGACATCGGCGGCAACAAAAGCCCCAACGCCGGCAAAGATGGTTTTCATCGGGATATGCGGCAGCAGGGTCTGCATCATGTAGACATTCATGCCGACCGGCGGGGTGATCAGCGCCACCTCGATCAGGGTGACCATGATGACGCCGAACCAGATCGGGTCGAAGCCTGCCGCAGTCACCACCGGAAAGACAATCGGCAGCGTGAGCAGCACCATCGACATGCTTTCGAGGAAGCAGCCGAGCACCAGATAGAGCGCGCAGATGATCAGGATCAGGCCGAGTGGGCCGATCTCGGCCGCCGCGAACCAGCCGGTCAGCGCCTGGGTGAAGCCGGCGATGGTGATGAATTTCGAGAAGATCAGCGCGCCGACCAGCACGAAGAACAGCATCGTGGTGGTGGCCGCCGTGTCGACCAGGATGGCGAACAGCCGGCGCCAGCTCAGCTTGCGACGTGCCAGCGCAATCAGGAAGGCGCCGACCGCGCCGATGCCCGCCCCTTCGGTGGGGGTGAAGACGCCGCCATACATACCGCCGATCACGACCAGGAACAGGCCGAGCACCGTCGCGGTGCCGCGCAGGGCGGCAAAGCGCTGGCCCCAGCTGCTGCGCTCGCCTGCCGGGCCATCCTGCGGCCGCAGCCAGACGACAACGATCACGGCGCCGATATAGAGCAGCGCACCGAGCAGACCGGGCAGCACGCCGGCCATGAACAGCTTGCCGATATCGGTCTGCGTCATGATGCCGTAGACCATGAAAGCGACGCTGGGCGGAATCATGATGCCGAGCGTGCCGGCCGAGGCGATACTGCCGGCAGCCAGGTTATCGGCATAGCCGTAGCGCTTCATCGAGGGATAGGCGACCTTCGACATCGCCGCCGCCGTGGCCAGGCTGGAGCCGCAGACAGCGGCGAATGCGGCGCAGGCGATCACGGTGGCAATCGCCAGGCCGCCCTTCAGATGGCCGACGAAGCGATAGGCGGCGTCATACAGTTCGCGCGAGACATCGGCCTCGTTGATCAGGTTGCCCATCAGGATGAACAGCGGGATCACCGACAGGGCGTAGGAATTGACCGTGCTGAAGGTGGTTTCGGCCACCATATAGGCGGTGGGGTCCCAGCCCAGCATCCATAGGAAGCCGGCGATGCCGGGCAGCGCCATCGCCACCGCGATCGGCACTTCCACCACGATCAGCGCCAGCATGGCGACGAGAGCAATGACGGCGGCAGTCATGCCAGTTCCGCCCCGGTGCCGCGCAGGCTGAACAGGGCGCAGAGCGCGCTGACCACACTGCTGGCGGCGCCGAACCAGGCCACCCAGGCCAGCGGCAGGTCGATGAAAGGCGCCAGATCGCCGGCGCGCTGGAAGGTCTGGCCCATCTTCCACAGCGTGACGGCGAGATAGGCGAACAGCACCACCAGCAGCAGGCGGCGCAGCCAGCGCATTGCCGCCCCCAGCGCCGGATGCCGCAGGGCCAGCATGCTGAGCATGCCGGCGCGCACATGCTCGTCGCGCCGGGTGACGCCCGGCAAGGCTGCAAAAACGGTGAGCGCCACCAGCACGGCGGTCAGTTCATAGGCGCCGGTGACCGGGCGGTTGATGCTGCGGAAGGCGACGTCCAGAAACGCCACTGCGGCCATGGCCAGCAGCGCCAGCGCACCGGCAATGGCAAAGCCGCGTTCAAGGCGGCCGGCAAGCAATGGCCCGGCATGGAAACGGTCTGGCATGGCTGGCGGTCGGCCATCCCCCTTTATGATATGTGATCACAGTAGAGAGCCGGGCGATTTTCTGTCAAGCTTGCCGTCATGCCAAGCCTCCGTCCGCCCGGGCGTGCCAAGCCCTCCCCTGCCGTCCAGCCGCGCAAATCCAAGCGCGGCCTGGCAGATCGCGGCCCAGCCGATCGCTCGGCTGCCGTGCGCCGCGCCGTGACCCCGGTGGCGCGCGATACCGTGCAGGATCGCGTCTACGCCGAACTGGGCGACGCGCTGATCTGCGGCCGGCTGCAGCCGGGCCAGCAGCTGACCATCCGGGATCTGGCGGCGGCTTTCGATACCAGCGTGATGCCGGTGCGCGAGGCGCTGCGCCGGCTGATCGCCGAAAAGGCGCTCGACGGCCTGCCGCAGCGTTCGGTGCGGGTGCCGCCGATGACGCCGGAGCGGCTGCTGGATCTGCGCCGCACCCGCCTGCTGGTGGAGGGCCATGCCGCCGAACTGGCGGCTGCCCATGTGACGCCGGCGCTGCTAACGCAACTGGCCGCCGCCGATGCCGCCTATATCGCCGCTGCCGAAGCCGGCGATGCCGACCAGGAACTGCTGTGCAACCAGCGCTTCCATTTTACACTGTACGAGGCCTGCGGCTCGCCCAGCCTGCTGGCGATCATCCGCTCATTATGGCTGCAATCGGGGCCCTATATCCGCACGGCGGTGGAGCGACATTCCGACCAGACCCGCGTCAGCCAGCGCGGCACGCGCGGCAGTTTCCACAGCAGGATCGTCGCCGCGTTGCGCAAGCGCGACATCGTCGCCGTGCGCAAGGCCCTAGAGGCCGACTTGAGCTGGGCCTTCGATCTACTCGACGAGCGCTAGCACCTATTCCTGTCCCGACGGGATCATCGGCAGCCGTTCCGGTGCGGGCTTGTCGCCCGGAGTCGGCACGCTGACTTCCGGCGCCTGGAAGATGCGCCGCAGGAAGCCCGGCGCAATCGCCGACAGCGGATTGATGGTGAATTGCGGATCGCTCTTGGCGCCGGAAACCGCAAAGTTCACGCCGATGATGCCATCGCCGACCAGCAGATCACCCAGCAGCGGAATCTTGCCCAGCATGGTGTTGAGCACGAAGGCCGGCACGGCGGTGCCATTGATGCTGACCGTATCGTTCTTCTGGTTGATATTGCCTTCAAAGGTGATGCCGAGCTGCGAACCGCTCAGCCGCGACGGCTGGATGGTCAGCAGGCCATCCTTTTGTACGAAGGGCACCTCGCCATTCTCGAACATGATGCCCTCGCCTGAGAGCAATGCGCCGAGGCCGGAGAAAGAGGCCGCGCCGAACAGCCGGGCCAGGAACGGCGCGCGCACGGCGCGCACAGTCTTCAACAACATCTTGCCGGCCAGGGGCTGGGCTGCCTGGGTATCGTCATAGCTGGCATTCACCGTCATGGTGCCGCCCTGCATGTCGGTGACGCCAAGGAAGTGCAGCATGGCGCCGGCATTGTCGGTGACCAGCCTGAGGTCGCGGCCATTCAACGCTGGCTCGATGCCCAGCGTCACGCCGCCGGTGGTGGAGAAACCGCCAGTCAGGCTGAGCTTTTCCATTCGCGTCGGCTCGCGCTGCGCCGTCAGCGCCATGTTACGCAATTCCAGCACATCGTCGATCCGCGCCTCGTCGAAGCGCAGGCTCAGCGTCATCCGCGGCTTCACCGTGCCGGGCGGCGTGTCGTCCTCGAAGATCGCCTGCACGAAGGGGCGCAGATCGTAGCGATGACCGCTGAGTGCGATCTGCGAATCGCCATTGGCGGCAAAAACAATGCGCCCCCGGGCATCGCTGATGGAATCGCTCTTAGCATCACTCTTGGTATCGCTCGGGCCGGCCTTGAGGGAAACAATATCGGCCGACCAGCTGTTGTCGTTGTTCAGCACGGCACTGGCCTTGGCCGCCAGCGCTGCGCTGGCAATCTCAATCAGGTCGAACTGCACCGGCTGGCCGCTGCGGGTGCGGATCTGGGTGCGGCCGGTGGCGGCCATGCCGGCGGGTTTCAGCAGATGCGCATCGGCAATGGCTATGGTGGCATCCTTGAGATCGAACTCGCCGCCAATCGCGGTCTCGCCGCCGCGGCGCTCCTCGATCTCCATGCTGGCCTCGGCGGGTCCGTCGATATAGGGCGCCAGCGGATAGCCCAGCGCCTTGCGCTGGGCTTCGTCGATACGGCCTTTCAGCGTGTAGCGCGCGGTAACCGGCGCCCGCGCGCTGAACTCCTCGCGCCAGCCGATCTGCAGCGGTACGCCATTCAGTGCCGCCAGGCCATTCGCCTCCAGGCCCTTGGTATCGACCTTCAGCTTCATCTGACCCTGGCTCAGCGCATAGCGTCCGAGCAGGCCGTCCATGCTGAGGTCGGTCATATCGGCCTCGGCATTCACCGCGATGTCATCAACCTTCAGGTTGTTGAACAACGGGAAACGCAGGCGGAACCGCACCTCGCCGGTGCCGCCAACACTGGCGGGCTTGATGCCGAGCTTGGAGGGAAAACCGAGCGGTTTCTGGTCGATCAGGGCAAGCAGGTCAGCACTGCTGCCGCGCGCCACACTGCTGATCTCAGCAAACTGATCACGGTCCTGCAGGCCGGTGATCCGCACATTGCCCGGTCCGCTGGCGATGGTGCCAACGCGGCCGCTTTCCAGGCTGAGCGTGAACACATCAGCATCCAGGGCAGCAATACCCTTGCCGTCGGTCATCTTGCTCATCGGTGCGAGATAATCGAGCTGCAGACCCTCGAAGGCGAAATCGAGCTTGATCGCATCCGCCGGCAGACGCTGAGTACCGGCCACCATCTCCGGCGTCAGCTTGGCAGCGAAGCGGCCGGCGCTCACCTTGCCATCGCGCAGATGGCCGGTGACCCAGTCGCGCGCATTCTTCGCCATACCCGGCGGCCAATATTGCCCGACCGCATTGGTGGCGAGATCGCGGAACTGCCCGGAGATATCCAGGCCGTAGCGCTCGCCGTCCTGCCGCGTCATGGTGCCGCCGAAGGAGGCGCGGAACTTGTCGGCAAAGGACAGGCTGGCCTCATCGAGGAACAGCACGCCCTTGCCGGCATCGGCATAACCACGGAAGCGCGCTTGTTCCAGCGCCAGCGGCATCGACAGCATATCGGGCGCGGTGATCAGGCCCTGACCGGCGGTGAGATCGAAATTGAGGCCGAGCTGGGCGCCAGTGTCGTTGACCGTGAGCGTCAGGCTGCCGGCCAGCGGCGCCGAGATGTAACTCAGCGGCGCCAGCTCCGGCACCACATCGGCAAAGTCCGCCGGCTCGACATTGGAGAAATTCAGCACGACGCGGGCGATGCGCTCGGCCACGGTGTAATCGGCCTCGACATTGAGATCGACCCGGCGCTGGCGCCAGTCGAGAGCGCCCACTGCAGACCCATAGACATGGCCATCACCGCGCTGGAAGCCGATCTGTGCCTGCGGCACCACCCAGCGCTGGTTCAGCTTCCAGTCTTCCAGCACCAGGCGTTCGGCAATGATCGAAACGGTCTGCAGCTGGCCGAGCGGATCATCGAGGGATGGTGGCCGCGACAGCAGATCGAAGATCGCGGCAAACATGGCCTGCGCCGCCTGGTCGTCGGCATGCATCGGTGTCGGTTCAACCGGCGCATCGGTGGGCGTGGCTTCCGGCAGGCCGAGCTGGAAGCGGCCCTGCGCATCGCGCACCAGCCGCGCCTCAATGCCGCTGGCCAGCAGATAGCGCGGCGCGATCACACCACGCAGCAGTGACGGTCCGCTGAGGCCCATGTCGATATAGGGTACCCGCAGCACCACGCGTTCGCCATCGACGCGGTATTGCGCATTGAGCAGGCGCAGCCGCAGGCTCTGCTCGCGTTCCGACCAGGCCAGCACCACATCGTCGACCTCGACGCGGAAGCCAAGTTCGGGCAGCGCCAGCGCCTCGCTGACATAGGGCGACAGGAAACCGAGCGAAATCGGCCCCTCGGAAATGCGCCATGCCAGCCCGCCGAGCAGAATCACAATGGTGACGACAACGGCCGAGACCGTGCGCACCACCAATCGACTCCACCTTAGAACCACGTCGCGCGCCCTTGCCTTTTTCTGTCCTGGAGCGATCTCCGGGCCATGCCGCTTGACCCTGTCGCAAGTTTAACCGAACTTCGCGGGGACTACGAGAGAAACGCCATGCCTGCCAATGTATTGAAGGCAAAATCCGCCAAAAGAAAGGCGGCTGCCAAGGCCCCCGGTAAAATTGTCGGGACGGCAGCGAAAAAGGCTGGTGCGAAGCCTGCCAAACCGGTGCGGAAAACCGCGACCGGCAAGGCGCGTGCCCAGAGCATCGCTCCACCCCTCGCCCCGGCCATCATGCTGCCCGCAGCTTTCGATGCCGATGCCGCCGCGCGTGGTCTGGTTGCCTGGCGCGAAACGCTGGCCGAATTACCCGACCGCAGCCTGGCCAAACGGCTGGCGGCTGCAACGGCGAAAGACCAGAATGCGCTTGGCGGCAAAACGCTGCTGCCGGCCCTGTTCGGCAACAGTCCGTTCCTGACCGAACTCTGCCTGCGCGAACCCGCCACGGTCGACCTGCTGCTGGGCAGTGGTCCGGACAAGGCCCTGGCCGGCGCGCTGGCCGCCCTGAAGCTGGCCGCGCGCAAGGCAACGAGACCCGATGATCTGGCGCAGCCCCTGCGCATCGCCAAGCGGCAGGTGGCGCTCAGCATCGCTGTGGCCGACATCGCCGGCCTGTGGCCGCTGGAAAAGATCACCGCAGCCTTGAGCGACTTTGCCGCACTCTGCGTGGATCTGGCTTTTGCAGCGCTGCTGCGCGATGCCGCCGAGAATGGCGAACTGGAATTGCCGGACAAGAAAAATCCATGCAAGTCATCGGGCTTCTTTGCCCTGGGCATGGGCAAACTGGGCGCCCGCGAGCTGAACTATTCCAGCGATATCGACCTGATCGTGCTGTTCGACCCCGATGTTGCACGCTACACCGGCCGGCGCTCGATGCTGGAATGCTTCATCCGCCTGACCCAGCAGATGGTGCGGCTGCTGCATGACCGCACCGAAGACGGCTATGTGTTCCGCACCGATCTGCGGCTGCGGCCCGATCCGGGCTCCTTCCCGGTGGCGGTGTCGACGCTGGAAGCCGAGGCCTATTACGAAAGCTTCGGCCAGAACTGGGAACGCGCAGCGATGATCAAGGCCCGCCCGGTGGCCGGCGACCTGGAGTCCGGCGCGCGCTTCCTGAAACATCTGACACCCTATATCTGGCGCAAGAATCTCGACTTCGCCGCCATCGAGGACATCCATTCGATCAAGCGGCAGATCCATGCCCATCGCGGCCATGCCGAGATCGCGGTGGAAGGCCATAACATCAAGGTCGGCCGCGGCGGCATCCGCGAGATCGAATTCTTTGCCCAGACCCAGCAGCTGATCGCCGGCGGCCGCGACACCCGCCTGCGCGCGCCAGCCACCTGCGACGCGCTGCGCGCGCTGGTCGCCACCGAGCGAATCAGCCAGGCGGTCTGCGACGCGCTGATCGCCGACTATCACTACTTGCGCACCGTCGAACATCGCCTGCAGATGATCGACGACGAGCAGACCCATACACTGCCGGCCGATAAATCCGGCCTGGCCCGCCTCGCCTGCTTCCTCGGCGCGCCGGATGCCAAGGCGATGAGCAAGCAGATGCTGGCGACGCTGGAGCGGGTGAAGACCTATTACGACGACCTGTTTGCTGAATCAGCGCCCCTGGGCAGCGATGCTGGCAGCCTGGTCTTCACCGGCACCGACGACGACCCCGCCACACTGGAGACACTGCGCGAGCTGGGCTTCCGCGAACCCTCCGAAATCGCGGCGATGATCCGCGGCTGGCATTTCGGCCGCTATCGCGCCATGCGCTCGGAACGCGCGCGCGAGAAGCTCACCGCAATCATGCCGCAGCTGCTGGAGGCCTTCTCGCGCACCGGCAGCGCCGATGTCGCCTTCCGCCGCTTCGATTACTTCCTTGCCAGCCTGCCAGCCGGCGTGCAGCTGTTTGCCCTGCTGCAGGCCAACCCCGCCGTGATGGACACGCTGGCCGAGGTGCTGGCCGCCGCGCCGCAGCTGGCCGATGCGCTGGCGCAGAATGCGGCGCTGTTCGACAGCCTGATCGAATATGCCGACCACCCGGCCGTTTTCGAGCACGCAGCCCTGGCCGCCAGCCTGCAGCGCCAGATGGCGGCGGCGCGCGATTTCCAGGATGTGCTGGACTGGGCGCGGCGCTGGACCACTGAACTGAAACTGCAGGTCGGCATCGGCCTGCTGCATGGCCGCATGGATGGCAGCGCCGCCGGTGCCGCCCTGAGCACGGTGGCCGATGTGGTGCTGGCCGATCTGCTGCGCCATGTCAGTGCGGAATTCATTGCCCAGCATGGCCGCATCGCCAAATCGAGCATCGCACTGGTCGGCCTCGGCCGCCTGGGAAGCCGCGAGCTGACACTGGAATCCGATCTCGACCTGGTGCTGGTGTTCGACTGCCCGGACACGGCGGGACAATCCGATGGCGCGCGCCCGCTGACGCCGGGCCTGTATTTCGCACGGCTGTGCCAGCGCCTGATCGCGGCGATCACGGCAATGACCGGCGAAGGCCGGCTTTATGAAATCGACATGCGGCTGCGGCCCAGCGGCGGCGCCGGGCCGATTGCCATCAAGCTGGATGCCTATGCCGATTACCAGCGCAAGGACGCCTGGACCTGGGAGCATATGGCGCTGACACGCGCCCGCGTCGTCTGCGGTGTCGACAATTCAAAGGAAGAAACCGCGCTGATCCGCAAGATCGAGACACTGTTCCACGACATCCTGACCATGAAGCGCGACCCGAATAAGCTGCTGGCCAATGTGGCGACCATGCGCCGGCGCATGGCCGAGCACAAAAAGGTGCAGAGCCCCTGGGATCTGAAGCTGGTGCGCGGCGGCCTAGTCGACCTGGAATTCATCGTGCAGTACCTGCTGCTGCGTCATGGCGCGGCCAAGCCGGCGATCCTGCAGCAGCAGCCGCTGGCCGCGCTCGAGGCTTTGCGCGATGCCGGGCTGCTGGATGCGGCGCAGGCGAAAACCCTGATCGAGGCCGGCCGGCTCTACGCCACCCTGCTGGCCACCGCGCGGCTGGCCGGGCGCGATGAGGCCGGAGAGCCTGAACGCTGGCCGCCGGCGCTGGCGCAACGCCTGCCGGTGCTGCTGGGCGACAAGACCATGACGGCACTGACCCGGCGGCTGCAGAAAACCCAGGCGGCCGTGCATGCGCTGTTCGCTGCCCTGGTCGACACCCCGGCCGAGCCCTATCTCTCGCTCGCCGATTCCCTGAACCCAGACAGCAACACGACAGGACAGACCGATGGCCAAGACCGCTGAACCGAAGAAAGCCGCCCCCAAGAAAGCCAAGGCGAAGGCGGCTGCCGCTGCGCCCGGGCCGCAGGTGGGCGACAAGGCGCCCGCTTTCAGCCTGCCCACCGATGGCGGCGGCAAGATTTCGCTGGCCGAGCTGAAGGGCAAACCGGTGGTGCTGTATTTCTACCCGAAAGACGACACATCGGGTTGCACTCAGGAGGCCATCGACTTCACGGCGGCCAAGGCCAAGTTCGACAAACTGGGCGCGGTGGTGATCGGCGTGTCGCGCGACAGCGCCGCCAGCCACGACAAGTTCAAGACCAAGCACAAGCTGAAGGTCGCCCTGGGCGCCGACGAGTCGGGCAAGGTGACCGAGTCGTATGGGGTCTGGGTCGAGAAAAGCCTCTATGGCCGGACCTATATGGGCATCGAGCGGGCGACCTTCCTGATCGACCGTGTGGGCAAAATTGCCGCCGTCTGGCGCAAGGTCAAAGTGGCCGGCCATGCCGATGCGGTTCTGAAGGCGGCACAGGGGGTTTAGAATCAAGCGCTTGCGGCCGTTATCCACATTCTGTGGATAACTCGTCGGACACGAGTTAAGTCCGTGTTCGCACGTGTATTTTTGGAAAACGTAACAGATTCTTTCTTGCATTAACCAAACCAAATAAGCCCTAATCCAGAGGCCCGCTGCGAGGGGTTAAAAAAGCGTGGGCAGAATTCCGAAAAGTTCATTCATTCTTGAAACAAGTCGGGGGGTTGAGTGACGCGACGCGCGAGACGGCAATGGCGGGAGTTGCGCGACCGCCTGTTCCCGGAGCGGCAGATCATTTTCCGCAGCCGCGGCGACGTCCGTTATGTCGCTCTCTCCAGTCGCGCCCAGATCGCCATGGCGACCAGCATTGTCGCCTTCGCCGGCTGGATCGGGTATGCCTCCGTTAACGTCTTTTACCGCGATGCCATGCTGGATGCGCGCGACCGCCGCATCACCGAGTTGAGCTACGCCTACGAGCGGCTCGCCGCCGATTACGAAAAGAACCAGGAGAATTTCGTCGTCGCCTCGCGCGACCTCGAGGAGCGCTATCGCCGGTTGTACGACATGGCGATGAAGCAGCGCACCCCCGCCCTGCCGTCTGACACCGCAGAGGCTGCCAAGGGCAGCACGCCGCCGGCGAGCCAGAATGCGGCGGTTCCGGCTGCCAAGCCCGAGCCCAAGGTTGCCAAGCCTGACGGCCGCACGGCCGTCGCCGATGCAAAGTCTGGCGACAAGGCCGAGGTGAAGATCGCTTCAGCTAGCGGCCGCGACAACGACGATCCGGCCTCGATCGAGGATCTGGAAGGCATGCTGCGCGAGAGCAAGGCCAGGCCGCCGGTTCCGGCTGTGAAGCCGCGCGACATCGAAACGCGCATCCTGAGCGTGCGCGGTCATCAGCGCGAGCTGATCGACGATCTGGGCTCGCGCACCGAGAAAAGCCTCGCCATGCTGGAAAAGGCGCTGGGCCGCACCGGCCTGGATGTCAACGCGATGCTGGCCCGCGCCAGCGAGGCACGCGCCGATGTCGGCGTCGGCGGCCCGCTGCGCGCGCTGGGCGAAACCAATGGCAGCAGCATCAACGGCACGGCACTGGTGGCCTCGGCCGATCCGAATGCCGATCGCGAAATGAACAACCTGGAAGGCAAGTTCGGCCGCTGGGGCGATCTGCTTGCCCTGGCCCAGCGCCTGCCTCTCGACCTGCCGATGGCCGCCGATGCGGAAGTGTCATCCACCTATGGCCGGCGCACCGATCCCTTCACCAAGCAGCCGGCCTTCCATGCCGGCATCGATTTCATCGGTCCGGCCCGCGCTCCGGTAATGGCCACCGCGCCCGGCGTGGTTGTCTTCGCCGGCCGCAAGGGACCTTACGGTCGTGCGGTCGAAATCGATCATGGCCTCGGCGTGAAAACCCGCTATGCTCATCTCAGCGCGATTTCGGTACAGGCCGGCGAGACCATCGCCTTCGGACGACAGCTTGGCACCATGGGTTCGACCGGTCGCAGCACCGGTCAGCATCTGCATTACGAAATCCTGCTCGATGACGAGCAGATCGATCCCGGCAAATTCATTGAGGCTGGCTATCATGTTTTCAAACAGCAAGAAAACCAATCCGCCGGCCGCCGCTAAGCAGCAGCCGCCGTCGATCCTGAGCGCAGGCCTGACGGTCAATGGCGATCTCACTTCCGAAGGCGAGATGCAGATCGACTGCCTCGTCAACGGCGACGTCACCGCGGGCCGCCTCGCCATCGGCGAGAATGCCAAGGTGATCGGCGAGGTGGTGGCCGAGCATGTGCTGATCCGCGGCGAGGTGGTTGGCCGTATCCGCGCCAAGTCGGTCGAACTCGACAAGACCGCCAAGGTGCGCGGCGACATCTGGCACGAACTTCTGTCCATTGCCGCCGGCGCCAAGATCGAAGGCCTCTGCAAGTTTGCCGAAAACCCACGCGAGGGTGCCGGCACCACCAAGCTGAGTGTGGTGCAGCTGCCAGAGGCCGTGGACGCGCCCGCCGACAAGCCGACGCAGAAGCCGCACAAGGCAAGCCAGACGGCCGCAGCCACCGATATCGGCAGCCTGCCCGGCCTGGCCCGCGCCACCAACTGAATTAACGACGTTACGCGTAGTCACTAGCAGACGAGAAAACGGCGACGCAGTCAGCGTCGCCGTTTTTTTGTGTCACAACCCAATAAAATAAAGCCGTCACCCTCGGGCTTGACCCGAGGGTCCATCCGCCGGTCCTGTCACGCCATGACCATGCCGGAAGGGAAATGGATCCTCGGGACAAGCCCGAGGATGACGATGAATGGGAAAGTGGCGCGTGGCCTTACGCCGTCTCCCCGTTGCCGACCTTGGACGCGAGCTGAGCGGCCATGAAGGCGTCGAGATCGCCATCCAGCACGCCTTGCGTATCGCTGGTCTCCAGCTCGGTGCGCAGGTCCTTCACCATCTGATACGGGTGCAGCACATAGGAGCGAATCTGGTGGCCCCAGCCGATATCGGTCTTGGCGTCGTTCAACGCCTGCGCCTCGGCCTCGCGCTTCTGCAGCTCGCGCTCGTACAGCCGCGCCTTCAGCATCTTCATCGCCTCGTCGCGGTTGCGATGCTGGCTCTTGTTGATCTGGCAGGCGACCGCGATGCCGGTCGGGATATGCGTGATACGCACGGCCGAGTCCGTCTTGTTGACGTGCTGGCCGCCGGCGCCCGAGGCGCGATAGGTATCGACGCGCAGATCCTTGTCCAGCACCTCGATCTCGATGGTGTCGTCGACCACCGGATAGACGCCGACCGAGGAGAAGCTGGTATGGCGGCGCGCATTTGAGTCGTAGGGCGAGATGCGCACCAGGCGGTGTACGCCGCTCTCGTTCTTCAGCCAGCCATAGGCATTCGGGCCGCTGACCTTGATGGTGGCCGACTTGATGCCGGCTTCCTCGCCTTCGCTCTCTTCCTGGTATTCGACCTTGTAGCCGTGTTTCTCGGCCCAGCGCACATACATGCGCAATAGCATCGAGGCCCAGTCCTGGCTCTCGGTGCCGCCAGCACCGGCATGCACTTCCAGGAAGCTGTCATTCATGTCGGCTTCACCCGACAGCAGGCTTTCCAGCCGCGCCTGGGCCACTTCCTTGCTGAGGCCCATGATCACGGCCTCGGCCTCGTCGACCACGCCCTGGTCGCCCTCGGCCTCGCCCATCTCGATCAGGTCGAGATTGTCCTGCAGCGCGGATTCGAGCCGGCGCTGGGTGCTGACGGCGCGATCGAGCTTGGTGCGCTCGCGCATCAGGGCCTGGGCCTCGGCCGGCTTGTTCCAGAGCGAGGGGTCTTCCGACCGCGCGTTCAGTTCTTCGAGTTTCTTGACTGCGTTATCCCAGTCAAAGAGACCTCCTCAGCAGCCCGAGCGACTGCTGGATCTCATCGGCCATCGCCCTGATTTCGGCGCGCATAACAAATCCTTGGTAAGAAAACGGCGTGTTGCGGCCGGACCATAAGCAGTCCGGCCAAATTCGTCAAACCTCCCGGTTTTCCGGGCCAGAATGGGGATTCAGCTGCGCGCCTGCTTGACCAGCTGCCGCAGGGCATCGAGCGACACCGCGCCGGGCACCATTTCCTCACCGACGACAAAGCCCGGGGTGCCCTGGATGCCAAGCGTATCGGCCAGCGCCAGATTGGCACGCAGCACCTGCTCCACCTTCGCGCTCGCCATGTCGGTTTTCAGCTTCTTGAGGTCGAGCCCGGCCTCAGTGGCCATGCGCATCACCTCGGCCTCGTTGATCTGGCCGCGGAAGGCCATCATCGCATTGTGGAAACCGAGATACTTGCCGCCCTTGTCCTGCTCCAGTGCGGCAACGGCAGCGCGCGAGGCCATCACGCTGTCAGGCCCCAGCACGGGGAGTTCCTTCAGCACCAGGCGGATCTTGCTGTCTTCCTTCAGCAGCGTGAGCAGGCTGGGCTGCACCTGCTTGCAGTAGCCGCAGCGGTAATCGAAAAACTCGACGATGGTGACATCGCCCTTTGGATTGCCGGCAACGAAGGACACGCCATCCTCGAAGATCGCCTTGCGGTTGGCGGCGATGGCCGCCTTGGCGGCCTTGCCGGCTTCGGCCTGCTGCTTGGCTTCCAGCGCATGCATCGCCTCGACCAGGATTTCCGGATTGCTGATCAGCACATCGCGCACGATCTGCTGCAGCGCCGCCTTCTGCTCGGGCGTGAAAGGCTGGGGCTGCGCCGATGCCACAGACCCTGTGAACAGGGCCACCGCGACAACAGCAAAACGGGCAAAGCGAAACATGTCTCAATCCTCTTGGAAATCAGTCCGGACTATGCCCGGGCCACAGCCGGCGGCACAAGCCACAAGCCTGTGAAGGTGGGGTCAGCGACCGCCGCGGCGGCGATCCTCGCGCTGGCCATCCTTGGCGGCGGCGACGATATCCTGCGCGCGCAGCCAGCCCGGCGTGCCCTCTTTCATCATCCGGCTGGCGCGCTCGGCCTGGCCCAGCGCGTCACGGTAACTGCCCGATACGAGGAAACGCTCGGCCGAGGCCAATGATGCCATGCCGATATCGCCTGTTCGGCCATAGGCCACGGCGAGCTGCTGCCAGGCGGCGCCATTGTCGGGTTCGCGCACCGTCACCTTCTTCAAGATATCGATCGCTTCAGCCAAGCGACTGTTGTCTTCCAACGCCACCATGCGCTGACCCAGACCCAGCGCCAGCAGCGGCTCGTTCGGCGCCAGCCGCTGGGCTTCCTGCATGCTGGGCAGCGACTCCGCCACCTTGCCCTGGTTGAGCAGGATGTCGGATTTCAGTTCATGGAAATATGGATCGTTCGGATACAGCGCGATCAGCCCGTCGACTTCCTTGATCGCATTCTGGAAATCCAGGCCGCGGAAATAGGCGAAGGCACGGGCATAGCGGCCGTAGAGCGAGGTATCGCTCTGCGGATATTTGCGCAGTGTGGCCGGCAGGCCATCGAGATACCCGATCAGCTTGGCCTGCATACGCTTGAAGCGCTCGAGATTCTCCGGCGTATCGGGCGCATTGCGCGCCGGCGAGCGCGACAAACGGCCCTCCAGGGCGGCAACGCGTTCCGGCGTCATCGGATGGGTGCGGGCATAAGGATCCTGGCGCTCATACATCAGGGCTTCCTGGTTGCCGATGATGCGCAGGAATTCGACCAGGCCAGAGGCCGACTGGTTGGTCTGCTCCAGGAAACTGGCGCCGGCCTGGTCGGCCGCCGATTCCTGCGCCCGGGTGAAAGCCAGCAGGTTGCGTTCGGCGACCTGCTGGCCGCCGAGCACGGCCGCCGCCGCGCCCTCGCCCGAGCCGGCGACCGCCGCGGCAGCACCAAACAGCAGGGACAGGATCATCGCGGTGGAAGCGGTGTCGATGGCATCGGACAGGCGGGCCAGATGGCCGCCGGCGATATGGCCGATTTCATGGGCCAGCACGCCGATCACCTGGGCCGGCCGGTCGGCCCGGATCAGCAAGCCGGTATTGATGAAGATACGCTGGCCACCGGCCACGAAGGCGTTCAGGGCACGGTCGTTGACCAGATGCACCGTGATGGCTTCATTGGACAATCCGGCCGCCCCGAAGAGTGGCGCCGAATAGGCGCGGATGGTATTTTCGATCTCGGCGTCGCGCACAAGAGAAATGCTGTTGCGGCGCTGGGCCTCGGCCGCGGTCGGCAGAATCGCGCTGGCGGCCGTCAGCAGCATACACCCGACAGCCACAAGACGTCGGATCAACGAACGGCGGATGAGAGAACGGCGCATGGCGAAGTATTGTCCCAACACAACGGGCGGCCTCCTGCAGCATCGTAGAGGTAAGCATGGTCGTACCGTCCGTCAATGCGCCCTGCTCGCCCTGGTAGCGTTAATGACCGCCTCCTGCGGGAAGGGCGCCTGGTTCCAGTCGGAAGAAGGCCCCGGCACCATTAACTATCTGGCCAATTTCCGCGGCGGCGTGGCCGCCGACGAGCCCCGTGCCGCCATGGTGGCCCGCGATATCCTGCAAAATGGCGGCAGCGCTGCCGATGCCGTGGTGGCGGCTGCACTGGCCTATGCCGTCACCTACCCCTCGGGCGCCGGCCTGGGCGGCGGCGGCGTCTGTGTCGCCAGCAATGCCGTCACCAAGAAAGCGGAAACCATCGAATTCCCGGCCATAGCGCCGACGGCAGGCGGCCCGGTCGCCATCCCGGCAATGGTACGGGGGCTGGGCCTGCTGCAGAGCAAATACGGTCGCCTGCGCTGGGAAGCCGTGGTCACGCCGGCCGAGCAACTGGCGCGCTTTGGCGAGGCGGCCAGCCGCGCCTTCGTGCAGGCCGCGGTCGAGACGCAGCCGCCGGTCACCGACAGCCCGGCCCTGCGCACCATCTTTGGCACCCGCAGCGGCATGGTGCCGCAGGAAGGCGAAACGCGCACCCAGCTCAGCCTCGCTGGCGTGCTGGCACGGCTGCGCATGGGCGGCCCCAACGAACTGTATCAGGGCAATCTGGCGCAGCTGCTGCTGGCCGATATCGCAGCCACCGGTGGCAAGGTGACAGCCGAGGAACTCAGCGGCTATGCCGCCGCCATCAACAAGCCGATCGAGGTGCCGTTCGACAACGCGGTCACCATCTATGCCGCAAACACGCCGGCTGGCGGCGCTGTGGCCGCCTGGCTGCTGGAGCAGACCTATGACGGCGGCAGCTTCTTCCGCAACTCCAACCTGTTCGGCAGCGGCAGTGGTAGCGCCGTGCGCGGCGACAAATTTGCCGCCAGCCTGGGCCAGGCCTATCGCAGCGATCCCAACACCCTGCCGATGAACAGCTTCGGCTCCAGCAGCGTCGCGGCGATGGACAGCCGCGGTGGCGCCGCAGCCTGTGCCTTCAGCATGGGGCTGTCATATGGCTCCCGCCTGGTCGGTCGTGAGACCGGCATCCTGTTTGCCGCACCGCCGGGTCTTGGCGGCGACGAAACGCCGTATCTTACCGCCGTGGTCGGCTTCGTGCCGCGCACCAGCCAGTCCTTCTTCGCCGTGGCCGGCAGCGGTGGCGCACCGAGCGCCTCCGCCGTGGCCTATAGTGTGCTGCAGGTGGCGCTGGGCAAGACGAAAACCGATCCCGCCGCGCCCGCGCTGGACATGCCGCGCCTATTCCAGGCCAATCCGCAATCGACCCTGCTGGTCGAGCCGGGCACCGATCCGGCGCTGTACAAGGAGATGCAGCAGCGCGGCGTCACGGTGAACGAGATCGGCCGGCTTGGTCGCGTCAACCTCACCTATTGCAGCGGCGGACTGCCGCGCGATCCGGCCACCTGCAGCTTCGCCACCGACCGGCGCGGCTACGGCCTCGCCTTTGGCCGCAATTACTGACGCCGCCATGATGCCGAAGCCTTCGCGACGGGGCGCCATCGACCCTTTCTTCGTCATGGAAGTGATGAAGGCCGCCGCATCGCGCGAGGCCGCCGGCGGCGATGTGATTCATATGGAGGTCGGCCAACCCTCCACGCCGGCACCGCGCAAGGCCATCGAAGCCGCAACGGAGGCGATGCAGCGCGATCCGCTCGGCTACACGCTGGCGCTCGGGATTCCCGAGTTGCGTGCGGCGATCGCGCGGCATTACAGGAGCTATTACGGCCTCGATGTGCCGGCAGAACGGATCGTCGTCACCACCGGCTCATCGGCGGGTTTCCAGCTGGCGTTTCTCTCGGCCTTTGATGCCGGCGACAAGGTCGCGCTGGGCGAGCCGGCCTATCCGGCCTATCGCAACATCCTGAAGGCGCTCGACCTCAATCCGGCGATGATCGTCACCGAGCCGGAGACCCGCTTCCAGCCGACACCGGATCTGATCAACGCGCAGGCGCCGGATGCCAGGGGTGTGCTGGTGGCGAGCCCGGCCAATCCGACCGGCACCATGCTGGGCGATGCCGAAATGAAGGCCCTGGTGGATGACTGCGCCGCGAACGGCCGCTGGCTGATCGTCGACGAGATCTATCACGGCATCACGTATAACGGCCGCGCGCAGTCGGTGCTGGCGCTGACCGACCAGGCCATCGTGATCAACAGCTTCAGCAAATACTTCTCGATGACCGGCTGGCGGCTTGGCTGGATGGTGGTGCCCGAGGCCCTGCTGCGGCCGATCGAATGCCTGACGCAGAATTTCTACATCTCGGCACCCGGCATCAGCCAGGTGGCCGGCGTCGCCGCACTCGACTCATATGAAGAACTTGAAGCCAATGTGGCGCGCTATGCGAAGAACCGCGAGATCCTGCTGAACGAATTGCCCAAGGCTGGATTTGATCGCCTGGCCCCGGCCGATGGCGCATTTTATCTCTATGCCGATATCAGCCGCTTCACCAACGATGCGAACGACTTCTGCAAGCGCATGCTGGCCGAAACCGGCATCGCGGCGACGCCGGGCTTCGATTTCGACCGCGGCCGCGGCCATTACTTCATGCGCTATTCCTTTGCCGGCAGCACCGAGCGCATGATCGAGGCAGCAAAGCGGCTGAAGGGCTGGGTGAAATAGGCGTCAGGCGGCGCCGTCGAGGCGAAACGCCACGAACTCGCCTTCGAAACGCCCGCCGAGGATTTCACCACACTGCACCACCGACTGCGCCACGATGCGGGCGCGGCCCTTGCGCCGAAGCATCTTTATAAACAGCGGCCAGGCGGCAGGATCGGCCAGCGTTGCCGTGGCGGTGAAGTCGCTTTCGATCGGTGCGTCGTAATCCATGTGGTTGGACTGGATCACCAGCCGGGTGCGCAGTCCTTCGGCATTCAGACGCAGATTGACCAGCGACCAGGCCGACAGGATCGCCAGCGTCGAGACGCTGCCGCCAAAGGCCGTGCTGCGATGATTGATGTTAGGCGCCAGCGGCGCGCCAAGCGTTACGGCCTCGAACGAGGCCGATATGACCGAAACCTGCATCGCCGCCGAGAGCGGGATATGGTTGTGCAGATAGGCTTCGAGCGCGGGCGCTGACTCGGCGGTCATCGACCAGCCGTCTGGCTACGCCGTCGCGTCCAGCGCCTTGGCCATATGCACCAGCTCGCGACCTTCGTAGGTCTCCGAACCGGTCTCGGCATAGCCAAGATGGGCATAGAGCTTGCGGTTCTCGGTGAACAGCGCGTTGGTGTAGAGCCGCACCTCGCTGAAGCCGCGGTCCAGCGCCTGCGTCTCGGCGAAATCGAGCAGGCGACGGCCAAGACCGGTACCCTGCTGGGTCGGATCGACCGCCACGCTCCAGATCAGCAGATGATCGGCGGCGGTGCGCAGCACCAGCGCACCGGCCAGGCCGTCTTCGACGCCATCGACCACCCAAACCTCGTAGGCCTGCAGCAGGCCGGCGGCGGTTTCCGCCATCGGCTGCGGTTCGGCGCCGATCAGGGGCACGTATTTGACATAGGCGCGCTTCTGCAAGGCACCCAGCCGCGCCTCGTCTTTCGACGTGGCGCGGCGGATTGGCGGTTCGATCATCGGTGCGCTCAACGGCGCCACCAGCCCTTTTTCGGGGCTGGCGCATCGGCAGCCGTATCGGCAGTGCCATCGGGCGCAATCACCGTGGTTGCGAAAACCGGACCGGTGCTGATGGGTGCAGCCGGGGCCGGGGCGACGGGCGGCGGCACGGGAGCCGCAGCCGCGGGCTGCTCGATCACGGGCGGCGCCGCAACCGGCGGTTCCTCAACCGGCTTGAGGGCTTCCGGCGCATGGGCAATCGGCTTAGCCGGGGCCTGCGCAGGCTCTTCATCGCCGAAATCGAAATCGGGCACGCCATCCAGCATGGCGCCGATCGCTGCCGGCGTCATCGCACTGACGTTATTGTCGTAGCTGTCATCGCGACGCGGGCGATCCTCGCGTGGCGCCCGCTCGGCACGCGGTTGGCGCTCGCCGGTGCGTTCACCGCCCTCGCTGCCGTCTTCACGGCCACGCCGGCGGCGACCGCCGCGACGGCCACGGCGACGGCGACGGCCTTCGCCATCCTGGCCTTCACCCTGGGCTTCGCCATCGCGCGCCTCGGTCGACGGTTCGCCGGCCTCGTCATCGCCAGACTCATCGGCAATATCGTCGCCAGCTGTGCCGGCCTCGGCATCGCCGCCTTCAGAGGCTTCAGCCCCTTCGGCGCTGACGCCATCTTCACGGCCGCCCTCTTCACGACCACGACCGCCACGACGGCGACGGCGACGGCGGCGACGGCGGGCATCGCCTTCGGCGCCCTCTTCCGTGCCGTTGCCGGCTTCGGTCGTGGCTTCGGTTTCGCTGTCGCCCTCTTCCGCTGCGTCGCCATCTTCGGCATCGCTGGCATAGGCGCTTTCCTGCGTGATCGGGCGCATCGGGTCGAGCTTGACCGGTGCCTCGGGACGATTCACCTCGCCCGGCTGACGCGTCTTGCTGCGCTCGATGCGGAAGTCCGGCGGCACCAGGCTGGGATCGGCGGCCAGGATCACGCGCATGATGTAGCGGCGTTCCATGTCGCCGATGCGATCACGCTTGTGATTGAGCAGATAGAGCGCCACTTCCGCCGACATCGCCACGGTGATCTCGGCCGAACGGTCGCGGATGCCCTCTTCCTCGATGGCGCGCAGCACGGTGAGCGCCGTCGATTCAATCGAGCGGACATAGCCACGGCCCTGGCAATGCGGGCAGGGCATGGTCGAGCTTTCCAGCAGGCTGGGGCGCAGGCGCTGGCGCGACATCTCAAGCAGGCCGAAGCCGGAGATGCGGCCGACCTGGATGCGCGCGCGGTCGTTGCGCAGGCATTCCTTCAGCTTCTGCTCCACCTTGCGGATGTTGCGGTTCTCTTCCATGTCGATGAAATCGATCACGACGAGGCCGGCAAGATCGCGCAGGCGCAACTGGCGGGCGACCTCTTCGGCCGCCTCCAGATTGGTCTTGTACGCCGTCTCTTCGATATTGTGCTCGCGGGTCGACTTGCCCGAGTTCACGTCAATGGAGACCAGCGCTTCGGTGGGGTTGATGACGATGTAACCGCCCGAGCGCAGCTGCACGGTGGGCGAGAACATGGCATCGAGCTGCTGTTCGACCTGGTAACGGGTGAACAGCGGAATCTTGTCCTGATACTGCTTCACGTTGTCGGCGTGATTGGGCATCAGCATCTGCATGAAGTCATGCGCGAAGCGATAGCCTTCCTCGCCTTCCACGATCACTTCGTCGATCTGATCCGAATAGAGATCGCGGATCGAGCGCTTGATCAGGCCGGCCTCTTCATAGATCAGGGCCGGAGCCGAGGATTCCAGCGTGCGCTCGCGGATGCTGTCCCAACTGCGCAGCAGGTATTCGAAGTCGCGCTTGATCTCCGGCTTGGAGCGTTCCATGCCGGCGGTGCGCACGATCACGCCCATGCCGTCCTGGATATCCAGCTCCGCCGTGATCGCCTTCAGACGCTTGCGGTCTGCCTGCGACTGGATCTTGCGCGAGATGCCGCCACCACGGGCGGTATTGGGCATCAGCACGCAATAGCGGCCGGCGAGCGACAGATAGGTGGTGAGGGCTGCGCCCTTGTTGCCGCGTTCTTCCTTGACCACCTGCACCAGCATGATCTGGCGGCGCTTGATGACTTCCTGGATCTTGTAGCGGCGGAAGACATTGGTGCGGCGGCGGCGCGCACGACTTTCATCGCCGTCATCGCCCTTGCCGCCGTTTTCCTCGCCACCCTTGGCTTCATCAGAATGGGCTTCATCGGCATGGGCTTCATCGGCGCCATGCTCATGATGATCGTGATCGTGGTGATCGTGGTCGTCGCCATTTTCGGCAGGTGCCGTGATGGTGGGAATCGGCGCCGCAACATGCGGCACGTTCCAGTAGGCTGGCTGGCCGTTCGATTCAGTCGCGGCTTCAACCGGCGCTTCGACGGCAGGCGCCGGTGCAGCAACGGTTTCTTCCTGTTCGGCGCGCGCAGACACGGGCGCCGCTTCGGCAACCGCTTCGGCAGCAGCAGCGGTTTCAGCAGCCGGCGCTTCGGCGGCGGCGTCCGAGGTCACCGGTTCTGCCGTGATCTCTTCGACCGTGTCGTAATCGCCTTCGACGATCTCGACCCCGGCGTCACCGTTACCATCATGCTCGGCATCGCCCGCAGACGACGACCCGGCATTGCGGCGCGCGGCACGGGCTTCCTCGGCGGCCAGCTCAGCTTCCTCGGCTTCGGCGGCACGCGCCTCTTCCTCGGCCTGCTGTGCCAGCAGGGCCTGCCGGTCGGCAATCGGAATCTGGTAGTAATCCGGATGGATTTCGCTGAAGGCCAGGAAGCCGTGGCGGTTGCCGCCATATTCGACAAAGGCCGCCTGCAACGAGGGCTCCACGCGGGTGACCCGCGCAAGATAGATGTTGCCCTTGTTTACCTGCTTGGTGGAGGTCTCGTAATCGAACTCTTCGAGCCGAGTACCCTTCACGACCACAACCCGGGTTTCCTCCGGATGGGTCGCATCAATCAACATACGCATGCCCATGAGGCACTATTCCTGCGGCACGGCACCGCCCGCGCGAATAACAGACGGCGGCGCGCCTTTGCTGTCGGAGCTGACTGCGGCCGGATCGGCCCGACACGATCCCGAGAGAGGGTGCCGGTAATGATCCTGGTGACCGGTGAGTGGGCGCTTCATCAGCAGGTTGTCTTGTGAGGACAGTTGCTGAGCGCGCCGCGGCGCCGGTCTGCCGAGCCTCCGTTCGATCCTAGCCTGGTATTAGGCTGGGGCCGAAACGGGCGCCCCGAAGGTTTAATCTCATCCGTGGTGTCTTGAGCGCCACTTTGGGGGCCGTTTCGCGCCAGGTCGCCTCCTTCGGGCTGAACTCTGGATGATTGCGGTCGGGCTCACCGTCGTTACGCCGATCCGCCGCCTCCGGGCCGGCTGGCCTTGAAGGATTGTAAGTCCTTGTCGGGCAAGCATTTGGCTGGACGGTCGGGTCTGACTCGGATATTCGCATTTGCATGCTACGCTTTGCCGGGCCATACCCACAAGGTCTTTCTTGCCGCGGCGCGGTGAAGCTTCGGGGGATTTTTTATTAAACATCTGATTTTATTAATTTTTATGATTGCAATCGGTGCCGGGGTCGTGATCCCGGCGCAGGCCGAACCTTTGCGCGTGACCCACCTGCAGCTCGGCCTGAATGCCGGCCTGACGCGATTGGTGGTCGAGGGGTCCGGCCCGCTGGACGCCGCCATGGCCGCCAGCGCCGACGGGCTGGGCCTGCAACTGAGCCTGCCAAGCACGCGCTGGGCCGCCCCGGCACCGGAGGTGACCGCTGGCGGCCTGGTCGGTGCCCTGGGCCTGCCGGTGACCGGCCCGGACGGGCAGCTGAATATCGCCATCGACCTGATCGAGCCGGCGGTGGTGGAACGGGCCTTCCGGCTTGGCCCCCAGGGGGTACGCGGCCATCGGCTGGTGATCGACCTGCGCCCGGCCGAACCCAATGCCTTTGCCGCCGCCTTTGCCGCGCCCGTGCATCTGCCGCTGGATACCGCCGTCGATATCGCGCCGCCGCCCACCGCCACGGCCGGCGAGCGCCGCCGCCTGATCGTGCTGGATGCCGGTCATGGTGGCCAGGACCCCGGCGCCATCAGTGCCTCGGGCCGCTACGAGAAGGAAATCACGCTGAACGTCGCAAAGGCTGTGGCCCAGCGCCTGCGCGCCACCGGGCGCTATCGCGTGCTGCTGACGCGCGAGAGCGACCGCTTCATCCGGCTGTCGGAGCGCGTGGCACTGGCACGCAGCAAGGAAGCCGACCTGTTCCTGTCCATCCATGCCGACAGCCTGTCATCCGACCGCGCCACCCGCGGCGCCAGCGTGTATACCCGCGCCGAGGCCGCCAGCGATACCGAGGCCGAGGCGCTGGCGCTGCGCGAGAACCGCGCCGACCAGCTGAGCGATACGGCCAGTGCCGGCGACCTTGATGACGTGGTGTCGATCCTGCTCGACCTGGCCTCGCGCGATACGGCAAAACTGTCGAGCCGCTTTGCCGGCCTGCTGACGGCGGCGATGGGCGAGACCACACCGCTGCGGCGCAACGCGCTGCGGGCGGCCAATTTCCGCGTGCTGTCGGCACCGGATGTGCCCTCGGCCCTGCTGGAACTGGGCTATCTGTCGAACCCCGCCGACGAGGCCCTGCTGTTCTCGGAGTCCGGCCGCGACCGCCTGGCCGCCGCCGTGGTGGGCGCCATCGACCGGTTTTTCGGCGTCGAGCCGCGCTGAACAGCCCCTAACTATCGGGCAGGACTGCCGTATCCACGCCACAATCTTGTGGCTATACAGACTGGCCGTTCGGGGGTACCTCTACGGCCAAAATACGCCCTAATGCCCCGGGGAAGCTGACCTCCCATGCGCCTGTTGTCGCGTTTCTTCTTCCTGCTGTTCCTCGCCGTGCTGGCGGTCCTCGGCGCTGGTGCCGCCGGCCTGGCCGGCCTGTGGTATTACGGCAGCGACCTGCCCGACTATCAGCAGCTGGCGAAATACGAACCGCCGGTGACCACCCGCCTGCATGCCGGCGATGGCCGCCTGATCGCCGAGTATTCGCGCGAGCGCCGCCTGTTCGTGCCGATCGAGGCGATCCCCAAGCCGGTGATCCAGGCCTTCCTTTCGGCCGAAGACAAGAATTTCTATGAACACAGCGGCATCGACCCGCTGGGCATCGTGCGCGCCGTGGTGCAGAACATCGCCAACCTGGCACAGAGCCGCCGACCGGTCGGCGCATCCACCATCACCCAGCAGGTGGCGAAGAATTTCCTGCTCGGCAACGAGGTCTCGATCGGCCGCAAGGCGAAGGAAGCCATCCTCGCCTTCCGCATCGAGAAAGCCTTCAGCAAGGACAAGATCCTTGAGCTGTATCTGAACGAGATCTATCTGGGCTCGGGCGCTTATGGCGTCGCCGCTGCGGCCCTGGTCTATTTCGACAAGTCGCTCTACGACCTGACACTGCCCGAAGCCGCGTATCTCGCGGCCCTGCCCAAGGCGCCCAGCAACTATCATCCGGTGCGCCATCTGGATCGCGCCAAGGCACGGCGCGACTGGGTGATCGAGCGCCTGCAGGAAGATGGCGTCATCACCGTGGAGCAGGCGCGCGCCGCCATTGCCGCACCGCTGGTGGCCCTGGCGCGGCCGGAATCGGAACTGGCCCGTGCAGACTGGTTCGCCGAAGAAGTGCGCCGCGAACTGGCGCAGCGGCTGGGCGAGAAAGGCCTTTATGAAGGCGGCTTAAGCGTTCGTACCACCATGGACCCGAAGCTGCAGAGCATCGGCGAGCGCGTGTTGCGTGACGGACTGGAAGCCTATGACCGCCGCGCCGGCGGCTGGCGCGGCCCGCTGGCCAAGCTGCAGCCCAACTCGGACTGGCGCACGCAGTTGAGCGCGATGCCACCCTTTGTCGGCATCCTGCCGCCCTGGCGCGTCGCCGCCGTGCTGAGCGTGGAATCTGATAGCGCCAGCATCGGCTTTGCCGATGGCAGCAAGGCCGTGCTGCCGCAGGCCGGCCTGCGCTGGGCGCGCAAGAAACTGGGCCCCGATCATTTCGGCCCGGTGCCGCGCACGCCCGCCGAGGTGATTGCCGTGGGCGATGTGATCGCGGTGACCGCGATCAATCCGGCCAAGCCGCAGGACGGCTATGCCCTGCGGCAGATTCCCGAAATCGGCGGCGGCCTGGTGGCGATGGACCCGCATACCGGCCGCGTGCTGGCGCTGGTGGGTGGCTATGACTTCAAGCTGAGCCAGTTCAACCGCGCGACCCAGGCCAATCGCCAGCCCGGCTCGGCCTTCAAGCCGTTTGTCTATGCTGCAGCACTCGACAACGGCTTCACGCCATCCTCGCTGGTGCTGGATGCGCCATTCGTGATGGACCAGGGCCCGGGCCTGCCGCTGTGGAAACCGGGCAACTATTCCGACCAGTTCTATGGCCCCTCCACCCTGCGCGTCGGCGTCGAGAAATCGCGCAACCTGATGACGGTGCGTCTGGCCCAGGCCATCGGCATGGAAAAGGTGGTGGATTACGCCAAGCGCTTTGGCGTGATCGACAACATGCAGCCGGTGCTGTCGATGTCGCTGGGGGCTGGCGAAACCACGCTGATGAAAATGACCACCGCCTATTCCGAATTCGTCAATGGCGGCCGGAAAATCACGCCCACCCTGATCGACCGCATCCAGAACCGCAACGGCACCACCATCTATCGCCATGATAAGCGCGCCTGCCCCGACTGCCTGGTCACCACCGGCTGGAACCAGCAGAGCGAACCCGCCCTGCCCGATCCGCGGCCGCAGGTGATCGATGCCGTCACCGCCTATCAGATCACCTCGATCCTGGAAGGCGTTGTGCAGCGTGGCACCGGCATCCGCATCCGCGAGCTGGGCAAGCCGCTGGCTGGCAAGACCGGCACCACCAACGACAGCATGGACACCTGGTTCATGGGCTTCAGTCCCGATCTGGCTGTCGGCGTTTTCATCGGCTACGACACACCGAAAGACATGGGCAAGCGTGAGACCGGCTCGTCGGTCGCGGTGCCGGTCTTCCGCGCCTTCATGGCCGAGGCGCTGCAGGGTAAATCCAATATCCAGTTCCGTGTACCGCCCGGCGTGCGGCTGGTGCGCGTGCAGGCCGAGACCGGGGAGCTGGCGCGGCCGGGCGACCGCAACGTGATCTTGGAAGCCTTCCGGCCCGGCTCGGAGCCGCAGCTGGGCGAGCGCAGCCGGGTGCTGGATGGTTCGATGTCGGACGAGCGCGACAGCATCTCCGGCGTCGGCGCCTCGGCTGGTTCGGCGCCTATCTCGGGCACTGGCGGGCTTTACTAAACCCTTGGAAAGACAGGCCGCTTGACAGTCTGAGGCGGCCTCTTTATACGCTGCTTCGCGTGGGCGGTTAGCTCAGCGGTAGAGCACAGCATTCACATTGCTGGGGCCACTGGTTCAATCCCAGTACCGCCCACCATTTCCTCAGACATCCGAAATTTACGGCTGGTCTGCCACAGCGGCCAGATACAGCTCATAGGCCTTGCGCGCGCGCGGGCCCGGCTTGCCATCGCCGATCACGCGGCCATCGATGCGCGTCACCGGCGTGACGCCGCCCAGCGTGCCGGTGACAAAGGCCTCATCGGCGGCATAGACCTGCGCCAGGGTGAAATCGCATTCGCGCGCCACGCCACCGGCCGCCGCCCAGGCCTGCAGCACGCTGCCCTGGGTGATGCCGCGGAAGCTCCAGCCCGGCGTCGAGGTCCACAATTCATCGCCGCGCAGGATGAAGAAATTCGTCGAGTTGCAGCTGGCGACGAAGCCGCGCGGATCGAGCATCAGCGCTTCGTCGGCACCGGCATTGATCGCCTGGATCAGAGCCTGGATCAGGTTGAGCCGGCTGTGCGAGTTGAGCCGCAGGTCGAAGACATCGGGACTGCTGGTGCGGAAGGTGGAGGTGAACAGCGACAGGCCGCGCTGCCAGGCTTCCGGCTTCGGTGTCTTGTATTCCGCCACGATGACAACCGTGGCGCCACCGATGACAAAGCGCGGGTCCTGGTTCGGCGTCTTCTTGGTACCGCGCGTCACCATCAAGCGGATATGCGCGCCGTCCTGCATGTTGTTGCGCTTCAGCGTTTCCAGCAGCGCGGCACGGATGCCGTCCCGCCCCAGAT
Organism: Ferrovibrio terrae; assembly: GCF_943372915.1. Classification (GTDB taxonomy): domain Bacteria; phylum Pseudomonadota; class Alphaproteobacteria; order Ferrovibrionales; family Ferrovibrionaceae; genus Ferrovibrio; species Ferrovibrio terrae_A. The sequence continues at coordinate 75,707 of NZ_CALSAN010000008.1, forward strand.
CGATAGTCAGCGCAATCGAACCGGCGCCCTCGAACAGGCGATCCAGATGCTTCTCCAGGCTGATCAGCTTGCCGTTGACAAGGCGCAGTCCTTCCCAGACGCCGTCGCCCAGCACGAAGCCGCTGTCGAAGATCGAGACTCGCGCCTGGTCGCGGCGCACGAATTCGCCGTTAACATAGACCAGCACATCATTGTTGCGGGGATCGTCGACGTAGCCCTGGGCGCTGTGACTGGATGCTGTGGTCATTTTGAAAATCCGAACCGGTTAGAGACTGAATTCGCGATGGCGTGCCAGGAAAGCCTGGGTCCGCTCGCGCTGTGGATTTTTAAGCACCGCGTCGGGGGTGCCGGATTCATGGATCTCGCCATCGGCGATGAAGATCACCCGGGTGGCGACATGATAGGCAAAGCCGAGTTCATGGGTGACCAGCAGCATGGTGCGGCCTTCCTCGGCCAGTGAGCGGATCACACCGAGCACCTCGCCCACCAGCTCGGGATCGAGCGCCGAGGTCGGCTCGTCGAACAGCAGCAGCTCCGGGTCCATCGCCAGCGCGCGCGCAATCGCCACGCGCTGCTTCTGCCCGCCGGACAGCCGCGCCGGATACTGTTCGGCACGGTCGGTCAGGCCGACGCGGGCCAGTTCGGCCATAGCGCGCTCGCGCGCCGCCGGCGCCTTCACGCCCTTCACGGTGCGCAGGCCCTCCATCACATTGTCGATGGCCGTCATATGCGGGAACAGATTGAACTGCTGGAACACCATGCCGACGCGCTGGCGCACCTGGGTCAGTTCGCGCTCGGCATAGACGCGTGCGCTGCCGCCCCTGCCCTCGCTGCCCAGTAGGCGACCACCGAGTTCGACAGTTCCAGACGTGGGGATTTCCATGAAATTCAGGCAGCGCAGCAATGTGCTCTTGCCTGAGCCCGAGGCGCCAAGAATGGCGATGCGTTCGCCCGGCAGCACGGACAGATCGATGCCGCGCAGCACTTCATGGGTGCCGTAGCTTTTGCGCAGGCCAATCGTTCTGAGCAGGGGGTCTGCCATGATGCGCCTCAATCGCCTTTGGCCAGCCGGCGTTCCAGCGCATAGGTCGCGCGCACCAGCGGGAAGAGAAACACAAAAAATGCCAGCGCGATGACGCTGTAGGTCTCGATGGGGTTGAAGTTCAGCGAGGCGACCAGCTTGCCCTGCTGCAGCAGCTCGACATAGGCCACCACCGAGGCCAGCGTCGACATCTTGAAAATCTCGATGGCGCGATTGGTCAGCGCCGGCAGCATGCGGCGGAGCGCCTGCGGCAGGATGATGCGACGCATCGCCTGCAGGCCGGTCATGCCGAGCGCGCGCGAGGCTTCCCATTGGCCCGGCTCGATCGACTGGATGCCGCCGCGATAGATCTCCGCCGAAAACGCCGCCGAGTTCAGCGAAATGCCCAATGCCGCTGCCATCAGCGGGCTGATCTCAAACGGCACCAGCATCGGCAGGGCGAAATAGAACCACAGAATCTGCACCAGCACCGGCGTGTTGCGGAAGAATTCGACAAAGGCCGTGGCCGGCCAGTTGAACAGCCGGTTCCGCGCATAACGCGCCAGGCCGACCACAAGGCCGAGGCTGAGGCCCAGCACCAGGCAGATGACGAAAATGCGCAGGGTGCCGACGGCGCCATAGAGCAGCGCATCGGCATTCTCGAAGACGGAGGCGAAGTTCCACTGATAGTTCATCAGTGCACCGTGGACTCGCCGCTGACCGCCAGCCGGCGCTCGAACTGGCGCGCGATCAGGCTGAACAGCAGGATGACAATGAAATAGATGCCGGCCGTGACGGTGAAGACTTCCAGCGGGCGGAAGGTTTTCTGCGCGATCTCGTTGGCCTGGAACAGCAGGTCGGCATAGGACACGGTGGCGACCAGCGTGGTGGTCTTCATCAGCTCGATGGCGCGCTCCATGAAGGCGGGAATCATGCGCTTGACCGCCTGGGGCAGGATGACGCGGCGCATCGACTGCGGCGGCGTCATGCCGAGGGCGCGCGCCGCTTCCCACTGGCCGCGCTCGATCGAGACGATACCGCCGCGGAACACTTCGGCAAAGAACGCCGCAGACTGAATGGAAAACGTCAGCGCCGCGGCCATGAAGGGCGTCATCTCGACACGGATCAGCACCGGCAGGGCAAAGAAAAACCAGAACAGCTGTACCAGCGGCGGTGTGGTGCGGAAGAATTCGATCACGAATCCCGCCGGCCAGGCCAGCAGGCGCCGGCCCGATAAACGGGCCAGCGCCAAAACTAGACCGAGCGGAATGCCGAAGGCCAATGCCGTGCCGGTGACGGCCAGCGTATTGACCAGCCCCTGCAGCAGCAGGTCGGCATTCGCCAGAACCGGCCAGAAGTCCCAGCGGTACATAATGCCGCCGGATTACTTCAGCATTTCTTTCATCACCGGCGGGGCGGATTTCGGATCCAGCCCGAAGCCACGCAGGAATTCTTCATACCAGCGCTGGGTCTGGCCGCTGGTGTAGTAGCCGTTGATGGTGGTGTCGACCCAGGTGAGGAAGGCCTTGTCGTCTTCCTTGCGCAGGGCAACGCTGGAGGGCTGCGACTGGGCCGGCAGCGGCACCACGATCTTGCCGGCGCCCAGGCGCTGGCGCGCCGCCAGCAGCGGCGGATGGAACAGACAGACCGCATCGACGCGGCCGGCCTGGAAGGCGGCGATGGCTTCCGGGTTGCCGGGGAAGCGCTGGATCGCGGCATTGCCGACGGTCTCGGTCAGGAACTTGTCCATGCTGCTGGCCTGCGGCACGGCGATGCGCACATCGGGCTTGTTCAGATCCTGCCAGGTCTTCACCGCCAGGTCGTCGCGCGCCAGCACGGCCATCGAATAGAACAGCAGCGGGTTCTGCGGGAAATCGACGGCGGCGGCGCGTTCCGGCGTCGCATCCAGCATGTACATCAGGTCGATCTTGTTGCCCTGCAGGGCGGCAATCGCGGTGCCCCAGGTGACCTCGACCGGCTCGAACTTCACGCCGAGCACGGCGGCCATCGCCTTGCCCATCGACACGCCAAGGCCAGAATTCCATTCGCCGGTCTTCGGATCCTTGGAATACCACGGCGGCGCCTGGGTCACGCCCACGCGCAACGTGCCGCGCTTCTTGATCTCGGCCAGCGTGCCGGCGGTCTGGGCGCGGACGCCACCAGCAACAGCAAAGGTCGCGCCAACACCGGCAAGGCCGGCCAATACACTGCGTCGGTCCATAATCATGATGCTTACCCCCTTTTGGATGAATTGGTGGATGGCTGTACCATCCCTTTCAGGAATTTCTCGGTCTGCTGGCCACCGCGCTGCATATGCGCCCTGATCTCGGCGCGCATGGCCTCCAGATCATCGCCCAGCGCGGTCTCGACATAGCTTTCATGGCCATCGCGCTTCGGGCCACGGATGGCATGGGCGCGATGATGCGCCGCCCAGTAAAGCTGCAACCGGCCGCGCAGGCTGCTCCAGGTGCGCTGCAAGAGCCGGTGACCGCAGGCCTCGTAGACGAGGCCGTGCAGATCGAGTTCGGCCAGGATGCTGGCGCGGTCGTCGCCCTCGTCGATGGTGGCGACCAGCGCGGCGTGGCGGCGCTGCAATTCGTCCCGGAAAGCGGCATCGCGCCTGTCCCAGGCCTGCTCGAAGGCGAAACATTCCAGCGTGACGCGCATTGAATGGATTTCGCGCACATCTTCTACCGACAGGCTGATCACATGGGTGCCGGTATAGGGCACCGTCACCAGCAGGCCTTCCTCGACCAGCTGCCGCAGTGCCTCGCGCAGCGGACCACGGCTAACCTGGAACTGGCCGGCCAGTGCGGTTTCCACGATGGGCGCGCCCGGCGCGATCTGGCCAGACAGGATCGCCGCCCGCAGCTGTTCGGCGATGTGCTGCCGGAATGTGCTTTTGGGCAGGCGGGCGAGGCCCGGGGCCATGGAAATCTCGGATGTCAGCACCGCGAATCCCTGTCGATTGTCGATTGTTGACAATGTGAGGGCAGAATCACCCCGGCGTCAATTGAATTCGACCGTATTCATCCGTAAGCGGATTTATCTCTATTGTCGCCATCCGGGGCCCGGCCCCTCCGGTCTGCCCCGGATGGTTTCGACCCGTCTTACTTGAAGTCGATCACCTCGACCCAGTTCGGCTTCTTGCCGACCGGATAGTCCTTCATCGGCGTCAGCGCGCCGGTGGTGGCGTTGATGCGATAGGCGGTGAGCGCATGCGACTGCTCGCCGACAGCAAAGAGATAGGTGCTGGAGGGATCGATCCCGAAGCCGCGCGGCTGCTTCTGCGTCGGCACCTCGCCGATGCGGGTCAGCTTGCCCGTCGTGGCATCAACCTTGAAACCGGTCAGGGTGCTGGTGGTACGCTCCGAGCCATAGATGAAGCGGCCGTCCCGCGTGATCTGCAGATCGGCGGCCCAAGGCTTGGCACCACCGGCCGGCATGATGCTGACGGTCTGCAGATCCTTCAGCGTGCCGGCCTTGGCATCGTAGCGATAGGCAATGATGTCGGCACTCAGTTCGGTGAGCAGATAGGCGAATTTGCCATTGGGATGGAACACGAGATGGCGTGGACCCGACTTCGCCGGTGCTACGGTGTTGGGTGGCGAACTCTGGGTTAACATGCCGGTCGCCGAGTCGAACTTGAACGTCAGCACCACATCGCTGCCCAGATTGGTGGCAAAGACATAGCGGTTGTCCGGACTGGGCAGGATGGCATGCGCATTCTGTCCGGTGGTAATCACCTGGCTTGGCGCCTGCACCGTACCAGCCGGCGTGATCGGATTCACCGTGATCTTGTGGCCGCCATAGGACGCGCTCAGCAGATACTTGCCGCTGCGATCGGTGGCGATATAGGCCATGCTGTCGGCCAGCGGGCCGTTGGCAGTGTGCTGCAGCCGGCCGGTCTTTGCGTCGATGGCAAAACCCACTGCCGTGAACGGTGCCGCACGCACGCCGGCATAGAGGAACTTGCGATCCGGGCTGACGGCCAACGGTGTCGACGGGCCGGCCTTTTCGATGCCCGGGAACGGCGCAACCTGCACCGGCGCGAGATCGCCGGTGGCCTTGTTCAGTTTGAGCACATGGATATCGTTGCTGTCGGCATTGCCGACATAGACATAGGTGTCGGCCTGGGCGGCCGACGCCAGAAGCCCGCAGGCAAAGGCAACGGCCAGTAATCCGGTGCGGTAGGTTTTCATTTTTGTCTTCTCCCCCCGTTTGGTTATTCGGTGTGGTTATTCCGTAATTGCTTCTTTGCGCTTGCGCAGCACGGCCGGCGATAGCATTGCCAGCAGCAGGATTGCCACCACCGCCAGCAGACCGGCGCTGATCGGGTGCCGCACGAAGACGCTGAAATCGCCATCGGCCAGCAGCATGGCGCGGCGGAAATTTTCCTCCAGCTGCGGGCCAAGCACCAGGCCGAGCAGCAATGGCGCCGGTTCGGCGCCGATCTTGATGAAGAAATAGCCGACCACCGCGCAGCCCAGCATGAGCCAGACATTGAACAGGCTGTTCGAGATGCCGTAGGTGCCGATACAGCAGAACAACACGATGGCGGGGAATAGCAGGCGATAGGGAATCTTCAGCATCGAAACCCAGACGCCAACCAGCGGCAGGTTGATCACCAGCAGCATCAGGTTGCCGACCCACATGCTGGCAATCAGGCCCCAGACCAGCACCGGCTGTTCGGCCATCACCTGCGGACCGGGCTGGATGCCCTGCATCATCAGCGCGCCGATCATCAGCGCCATCAGCGCATTGGAGGGAATACCAAGCGTGAGCAGCGGAATGAAACTGGTCTGTGCGCCGGCATTGTTAGCGGCTTCCGGGCCGGCAACGCCCTCAATCGCACCTTTGCCGAAGCGCGAGGGATCGCGGGCGATTTTCTTTTCCACCGCATAGGCCGTGAACGGCGGCAGGGCGGCGCCGCCACCGGGCAGCACGCCGAGGATGGAGCCGATGGCCGTGCCACGCAACATTGCCGGAAAGGCGGCTTTCATATCCGCCATGGTGGGGATCAGGTCGCGGATACGCTGGCTGACCACGCGGCGTTCGTCCTTGCGCTCCAGATTGGCGATGATCTCGCCCAAGCCGAACAGACCCATCGCCACCGGTACGAAATCAATGCCATCCGACAGCTCGGTGACGCCGAAGGTCATGCGCGATATGCCGGAATTGACGTCGACGCCGATCAGGCCAAGCAGCAGACCGAGCAGCACCATGGCGAGCGATTTCGACACCGAGCCATGCGCCATCACCACGGCGGCGATCAGGCCCAGCACCAGCAGCGAGAAATACTCCACCGCAGTAAATTTCAGCGCCAGCGCCGACAGCGGCAGGCTGAGCAGCGCGATCACAACGGTGGCGACTGTGCCGGCAAAGAAAGAGGAGATTGCTGCGATGGCCAGTGCCGCCCCGGCCCTGCCCTGCTTGGCCATCTCATGGCCGTCGATGCAGGTGACCACCGAGGAGGTTTCGCCCGGCACATTGACCAGGATCGCCGTGGTCGAGCCGCCATATTGTGCGCCATAGAAAATGCCGGCCAGCATGATCATCGCCGAAGCCGGCTCCAGCCCGAAGGTAAACGGCAGCAGCAGTGCGATGGTGGGGATCGGGCCGATGCCGGGCAGCACGCCTATAGCCGTGCCGATAACAGCACCCAGCAGGCAGAAGGCCAGGTTTTTGAGTTGGAAGGCGGTGCCAAGACCAAGCAGCAGGTTATCGAGCAGTTCCATGCGCGCTTACCCGAACAGGTCTGCCGGCCAGACCGGCACCGGCAGCGAGAGCGCAGAGACAAACAGCAGAACCGACAGCGCCGCCATCAGTACGCCGAAGACGACGGCTTCGAGCGGGCGCACCTCACGGGTGGCAAAGGCGGCCGCAATGATGGTGACGGTGGCGGAGATGGCGAGGCCGGCAAGCTCGGCCAGCAGCGCAAACACCGCCACCGACAGCACGATGGCAAACAGTGGGCGCAGATGCACCCGCGCAATGCCCTGATAGGCTCGGATCAGGCCGCGGCCGACAAAGAACAGCCCGAAGCCGATCACCGCGATAGCAATCACGCGCGGCATATAGCCCGGGCCCATATTGGCGGCCGAGCCGATGCTGAGCTTTCTGGTCGCGACGAGCGTGCCCGTCGCGACCAGCAGCAGGAACAGGCCGAACAGGAAATCCGGCCAATCGATCCGGCGTGTCGACATCAGCCTCAGTCAGCCGGCTTGATGCCAGCCTCCTTGATCACGCCGCCCCAGGTCTTCACGCTGTTGGCGAGCCAGGTCTTGAAGTCATCGGGCGACCCGACCTTCACTACGCCGCCCTGCTCGGCGATCTTGGCCTGCACATCGGGCATGGTGAGGATCTTCTTCAGCTCGGCATTCAGGCGGTTCACGGTGGCCGCCGGCGTGCCGCCGGTGGTCATCAGGCCCTGCCAGGTGCCGGCATCGCCACCGGGCAGACCGGCTTCCTTGAAGGTGGGCAGATCCTTGGCCGAGGGCAGGCGCTCTTCGCCGCTGACCGCGATGCCGACCAGCTGCTTGTTGGCAACGAACGGTAACGTCGCGGTGGTGCCATTGATGATCACGTTGCTTTCGCCGCTGATTACGGCGCGCGACGCGGCGGCACCGCCCTTGTAGGGCACATTCTTCCATTCGATGCCGAGCGACTTGGCCATGGTGACGGCCGTGATGTGGTTGACCGCACCGACGCCGGAATTGGCCACAGCCAGCTTGCCCGGGTTGGCCTTGGCATAGGCGATCAGATCCTTGGGTGTCGTGGCCGGCACCGAGGGATGCACCGCCAGCACATAGGGGCCGAACATCACCATGCCGACGGTGGCGAGATCCTTCTGGATGTTGAAGTTGAGATCGGGGAACAGGCTGGGTGCGGTGGAGAGATTGCCGACATCCATCAGCAGCAGGGTGTGGCCATCGGGTTTGGCCTTGGCCACCGCCTCGGCGCCAAGATTGCCGGCGGCGCCGGGCTTGTTCTCGATCACCACCGACTGGCCGATGGCTTCCGACAGCTTCGGCCCGATCAGGCGGGCGAGAATGTCCGATGTGCCGCCCGGCGCGAACGGCACGACGATACGCACCGGACCCTTGAAGTCCTGTGCGCGTGCGGCCGTGAGCGGGGTGGAGACGAAGGCAGCGACGGCAAGCGCCGTCAGGGCGACAGCCCGGATCATGCGGGTTTTCATCTGGCGTTCCTCCTAGAACATGGTGGCCAATAACCATTGGCTGGGCGGTCTGGTGCCGCCTGCTGTGAGGATCGTAATAGACATTCGATGTCAGACTGAGTTAATTACAGACTGGATCAATACCTTTTTTGGATCAATGTTCGAACTCAGCCAGCTCAGATGCTTCGTTGCCGTAGCCGAGGAACTGCATTTCGGCCGGGCGGCACGCCGCCTGAACCTGACCCAGCCGCCGCTGAGCCGACAGATCCAGCTGCTGGAGCATATGCTGGAGGTCAAACTGTTCGACCGCACCAGCCGCTCCGTTGCGCTGACCCCGGCCGGCGCCACCTTCCTGCCCGAAGCACGTCGGCTGCTGCGCCTGTCCGAGGCGGCGGCGCTTTCGGCCAAGCGCACCGCAGGCGGCCAGGCCGGCACCGTCACCATCGGCTTCACGGCGGTGTCCGGTTACGATTACCTGCCGCGGCTGATTGCCGGTTTCCGCAAGGCAGCACCGGATATCGACCTGATCCTGCGCGAGATGGTTTCGGCCGAGCAGATCGAGGCGCTGGCATCCGGCCGTATCGATCTCGGCCTGATCCGGCCGCCCTTCAGCCGCATCGAGTTGCATTCGCGCTGCGTGGTGCGCGAGCCGCTGTTGCTGGCAGCCCCCGCGGGGCACCGGCTGGCCAAGGCATCGGCGGTGTCGCTGGCCGACCTAGACCAGCAGCCGCTGGTCACCTATTCGCCCTACGAGGCGCGCTATTTCTATGACCTGCTGGCAACGATTTTCACCAAGGCCGGGATCGCGCCCCAATATGTGCAGCATATCAGCCAGATCCATTCGATCCTCGGTCTGGTGAAAGCCGGCCTCGGCCTCGCCCTGGTGCCGCAGGCGGCAACCAACCTGCGCTTCCGTGGCTTGGTGCTACGGCCGATCGAGGTGGATGCCCGCATTGTCGAGCTGCATCTGGCTTGGCGCCGCAGCAATGCCAACCCGTCGCTGCCGGTGCTGCTGGCGCAAGTGCCGGGGCTGAACTGAGGTCTTACGGCCGCACGGCCGGTGTCTCAACCGGCATGCCGGCGGCGCGCGTGTTCAGATACAGCTCCAGCTCCACCATCTCATCGGCACCGTAGGAATAGGGCTCGGCGCGCACGCCGGTCATGCAGTTGCGCAGGCGCCGCTGCAGCGAACCCATCGCCTGCCATTCCAGGCGATAGATCGGATAGCCGGTCGGATGCGCCTGCGGGATCGGGCTGCCGGCCAGGCGCCGTCCCGGATTGTCGGCATGACATTGGGCGCAGGAAAAATTCAGCTGCCCCATCGGCGTGTTGAACAGCGCCGCACCGCGCAGACGCGCCGGCTGTAGGCGTGGATCATCCGGCGGCGCCACCGGCAGGCCGCGCGACTGCAGCCCGATATAGCTGGACAGGCCGAGCAAGGCCCGGCTCTCGGCCGCGAAGGCCGGTTGCTGTTGCTGGGTCTCGCGACAGCTGTTGATGCGCTGCTGCAGGTCGACAGGCTTTTGCCGGCGCTCATCGAAAGCCGGATAGCGCGCCGCGACACCGCGCATACTGGCCACCGTATCACCATGGCATCCGGCGCAGGATTTTGCGCCCCTGGGCACTTCAGTCCACAGCGCCTCGCCTTCGGCAACCCAGAGCATACCGGGATTGAGCGCGTCCTCCTGCTGCATCTGTTGCGTATTGCTGCTCATGAAATCGAAGCCAGACCGCCGCTCATCCGCAGCCAGGGCCAAACCGGATGCCAGCAACAGCGGCAGGACGATACGGATCAGGTGACGCGGCATCAGGTGACGATAATGGCCACGGTTTCGGTCTGCGTGAAGCCGTTGTCGCCGTCCCAGGTGAAACTGAGCGTGCCGCTGGCAGTCGCCACCGTGGTGAAGCTGATGAAGGGATTGGCGGCAATCGCCGGATAGAGATCAGCACTGAAGATCTGCTCCCCGGCATAGCGGCAGGTGAAGCGGCGCAGGATGTCGCGCGGCACCACTTTGCCGACGGAATCGGCGCGATAGCCAGTTTCCATCACATGCGAGATCAGGGTCTTGATCTCGATGATCTCGCCCTTCTTCGCGGTCTTCGGGCAGTTGATCAGCGCGCGCACCATGCTCGTAACTCCGTTATTCGATACAGGCGGCCAGGGTGACGATCACCTCAACCTGGTCCGACCAGAAGGTGCCATCGCTGAAACCGGCCACGGCAATCACCTTCTGCGAGGTGGCGAGCCGCATGCGGGTATTCACGAAAGCCCGGCCGGCACGCGGCCCGAGCTGCACCGTGATCACATTGGGTTGCGGATTCTGTTCGGTGAACAGCGCGATGGCGCGCACATGGTTCTCAGGCGTCATCGGACTGTCGGCGCGCACGGTCACCGACACCGAGTTGCCGTTTTCAACCAGCGGCGGCAGGTCGAGTGTGACCCGGCCGCGCTGCACCGGCTGATTGCCGGTGAATTCGGCGATGGCGCCGGCAAGCTCGGTCGGCGTGGCGTAAGCGACAGGTCGCAGCACCAGCAGACTGACGGCCGCGCCCATACCGCCGATCAATGCGCTGCGTCTTGTCACATCCAGGCGGTTCATCGGTTACTCCCGCAGGGTTTGCAAAAATGCCACCACATCCTCGATCTCGGCCGCCGACAGCACCGGCTTGTCGCGCCAGGCGGCACCGACGCGGGTGAGGCCATCGATCCGATAATAGGAAGGCATAATGGTATCGGGACTGACACGCCGTGAATCAACCATCCGCAGGCGCAGCTGTCCCTCGTTCCAGCGGCTGCCGGCGCCCGCCAGTGACGGCGCCAGATCGCCCTGGAAACGTTCCTCGGCAAACGGCCCGGTATGGCAGAGCAGGCAGAGTCCCTTCTGGCGGTTCACCACAATGGCGCGGCCCCGCGCTGCATCGCCCGGCATGCCGGTGAGCGATTGCGGAATGGCATCGCCACTGACCACATAGGCGACAAGCGTGGCCGTCTGTGCGCCGGCGGAGGATGCCGCCAACGCACAGATCAGGCCTGCAATGCCAAACGCCCGAAGACCCAAACCTGACGTCCTGATGTCAGGCCGACTTCAGGTCGTGGTTCTTCAGCGGCAGGTCACGGATACGCTTGCCGGTGGCGGCGAAGATCGCGTTCAGCACCGCCGGGGCCGCAACCGCGATGGTGGGCTCACCCACGCCACCCCAGAAGCCGCCGGTGGGCACGATCACCGTTTCCACTTTCGGCATCTCGTCGATCCGCATCATCGTGTAGGTGTCGAAATTCTCCTGCTCGATGCGGCCCTTGGCCACCGTGCATTCGCCATAGAAAGCGGCGGTGAGCCCGTAGACGAACGAGCCTTCAACCTGGGCCTCGATCTGCTGCGGATTGACGGCATGGCCCGGATCGGTGGCCGCAACAATGCGGTGCACCTTGATCTTGCCATCCTTCGCCACCGACACCTCGGCACAGGCCGCCACGTAGGAACCGAAGCCCATGCATTGCGCCAGGCCGCGGAAGATGCCGGCGGGCGCCGGCTTCGACCACTCGATCCGGTTGGCGGCCGCATTCAGCACCGCCAGATGCTTGGGGTGATTGGCCATCAGCTTGCGACGGAATTCCAGCGGGTCCGTCTTGGTCTCATGGGCCAGTTCGTCAAGGAAGCTTTCCAGATAGATGGTGTTCTGGTTCAGATTCACGCCGCGCCAGAAGCCCGGCGGCACATGCGGATTGCGCATGGCATGATCGATCAGCAGGTTGGGGAAAGTATAGCCGATCGATGCTTCCGGCCCCGGCGGATTGAGGCCCTGGAACACCACCGGGTCGAGGCCGTTGCGGATATTCTGCGGGAAGATGCCGGCGACAATCGACTGGCCGGAGATGCGCATATGCAGCCCGGTCACCTCGTTCTTGTCGTTCAGCGACGCCGTCATCTTGCACTGCGTGACCGGATGATACCGGCCATGCGTCATGTCTTCCTCGCGCGACCAGATCAGCTTGACCGGCGTGCCCGGCATTTCCTTGGCAATCGCTACGGCCTGGCGCACCCAGTCATGCACCGCGCCGCGCCGGCCGAAGCCACCGCCCAGATGCAGCTTGTAGACCTCGCATTTCGCCGGCGGCAGACCGGAGGCTTCCGCGGCTGCGGCGAGTGCCGCCTCGCCATTCTGCGTCGGTGTCCATACCTCGCAAAGCTCGGGCGTGTACTTCGCCGTGGCGTTCATCGGCTCCATGGTGGCGTGGTTCTGGAACGGGTAGCTGTAGGTGGCGGTGACCTTCTTCGCCGCGCTGGCAAAGGCAGCCTCGACATCGCCGACCTTGTTGCCGGCCACGGCCTCCTTGGCGTCCAGGCCTTCTTTCAGCATCGCCGCAATCGTGGCGCTGGAGACGGCAGCATTCGGGCCCTCGTCCCATTCGATCTTCATCGTGTCGAGCGCGGTTTTAGCCCGCCACCAGGTATCGGCAACGACGGCGACCGCGCTGTCGCCCACCTGCACCACTTTCTTTACGCCGGGTTTCTTCATCGCACCGGCGGCATCGAAGCTTTTCACCTTGCCGCCGAAGACCGGGCAATCCTTGATCGCCGCATTCAGCAGGCCGGGCAACTGCAGATCGACGCCGTAGACCTGCTTGCCGGTCAACTTTTCAACCGTATCGAGACGCTTCACCGGCTTGCCGGCCACCTTCCAGTCCTTCGGATCCTTCAGCGGCACATCGGTGGGCGGCGTCAGTTTTGCGGCTGCATTGGCAACCTTGCCGTAACTGATGGTGCGGTTGGTCGGCTTGTGCGTGATGATGCTGTTGGCTGCCACACATTCGGACACCGGCACCTTCCACTGTTCGGCCGCCGCCTGCACCAGCATGATGCGCGCCGCCGCACCGCCCTTGCGGACGTAGTCATGCGACTCGCGGATGCCGCGGCTGCCGCCGGTGGAGAAATTGCCCCAGGCGCGGTTGCGCGCCAGGTTCTGGCCCGGCGTGGGATATTCGGTGGTCACCTTCGACCAGTTGCATTCCAGTTCCTCGGCCACCAGCTGGGCCAGACCGGTGAGCGAGCCCTGCCCCATTTCGGAGCGGGCGATGCGGATCACCACGGTGTCGTCGGGTTTCACCACGACCCAGGCATTGATCTCTGGCGTCGGCGCGGCAGCCTTTTGCTGGGCCAGCGCATCAAAGGGAATATGGAAGCCGATGGTGAGGCCGCCAGCAGCGGCAGCGGAACCGGCAATGAAGCCGCGACGAGACGGCGAAGACATGACAGTCATGATGGCTCTCCTTGTCCGGCTCAGCTGCGCGTGCGGGGAGCGGCCGGCGCAATGCCGGCGGCCTGATGGATCGCACTGCGCACGCGGTTGTAGGTACCGCAGCGGCAGATATTGGTGATCTCGTTGTCGATATCGGCATCGGTCGGCTTGGGCGTCTTTTTCAGCAGCGCCGCCACCGCCATGATCATGCCGACCTGGCAGTAGCCGCATTGCGGCACGTCCTGTGCCAGCCAGGCCTGCTGCACCGGATGGCTGCCGTTCGGCGACAGGCCTTCGATGGTGACGATCTTCTGCTTCTCGGTGACCGCCGAGGCCGGCATGGCGCAGGAGCGCACCGCCTCGCCATCAATATGAACGGTACAGGCGCCACACTGGGCCACGCCGCAGCCGTATTTCGTGCCGGTGAGCTTCAGCTGCTCGCGCAGCACCCATAGCAGCGGCGTGTCCTCCTCGGCCTGGAATTCACGCACCTTGCCATTCACGTTGAGCTTGGGCATTGCCGTCCTCCTGGTCCGCTGGCGGTATGCCGGCGTCTGCTTCTGGATATCTCGGGGCCTTAGGGCGGCCGCGATTATCAACCCGGGGTGGCCACAGCGCCGACACACGTGTTTGTGAAGTGCGATCAAAGGCAGGAGCCCTGTGTGCAAGCGCACACAAATGCTTGCACGGGATCGGCTCGCCTCGATTGTGATTGACAGCCGGTCTCTTACATTGGTAAATCGATTTAGTAAATCGATACACTAAATTCAAATGCTCTCAAAAAACGTCCATCGGGAAGGAAACCTAACCATGTCGATTTCACGCCGCCGTTTTCTCGGCACCGGTGCTGGCCTTGGCGCCGGCATTGCCGCTGCCGGCCTGTTCCCCGCCCCGGCCGTCCTGGGCCAGGGCGCACCGATCACCTTCCGCGTTTCGTCCAGCATGCCGGTCGATCCGAATGCCGCGCATCATGTCTGGTTCGATCTGTTCCAGAAGAACCTGAAGGCCAAGGTGGGCGACAAGATCCGCCTCGACTTCTTCCCCAACAGCCAGCTCGGCAAGGAAGCCGATGTGGTGCAGCAGGTGATCATCGGTTCGGTCGACATGATGATCACCGGCTCGTCGATCTGGGCCACAGCCGTGCCGGAGCTGGGCGCGCTGGACCTGGGCTTCCTGTTCGACAACTACGCCCATGGCGCCAAGGCGCTGGATGCCGGCGTCGGCAAGACCTTCGAGTCAATGCTGGAAGAGCGCAAAAGCATCAATGTGCTGGGCTGGGGCTTCCATTTCGGCGCGCGCAGCGTCTACACCCGCGCCAAGGCCAGCAATCTGGCCGAACTGAAAAGCGTGAAGCTGCGTGTGCTGCCGGCGCCGGCCTTCATCGAGACCTTCAAGCTGATGGGTGCCGTGCCGGTGCCGATCCCGGTGAACGAGCTGTATACCGCCTTGCAGACCGGCGTGGTGGATGGCTTCGAGCATGACCCCGCCACCGTGCTGTCGAGCCGCTTCTATGAAGTGGCCAAATTCTGCCTGCGCACCGACCATCTGTTCAGCCCGATGATCTGCGCCATCGGCAAGCGCGGCATGGCCAAGCTGACCAAGGACACCAAGGATGCCTTCCTGGCCGCTGCGCGCGAAGCGACCGTGGCCGAACGCGGCATCGCCGATGCCAAGGCGACCGAAGCAATGAAGGAACTGGAACGGCTGGGCGTCAGCTTCACGCCCTTCCCTGCCGCGGACCGCGCCGCGATCTCCAAGCCGGTCTCGGACACGCTGTATGCCCAGTTCATGGCGCAGTATCCCAGCACCAAGCCGGTCTTCGAGGCGATTGCCAAGGCGCGCGCCTGAGCATCGCCCCTGACCAAGTGTGAGGTGAGACCCCGGCCGGACCAACCAGGTCCGGCCGGGTGTCACCAGGAGATAGCGGATCATGAACAGCAACGCGGCCATTCCGGCCATCGATACCCCCCTGCTCTACGCCCGTTACGGGCGACTGGGCACCGGTCTGCGCCGAGCCCTGACGGTGATCGAATATGCCGCCGGCCTGGCACTCGCCGTCGATGTGGCCGTCGTTTTCGCCTCGGTGATCTACCGCTATTTCCTGCACGACCCCGTCGACTGGGCCGAAGAAATCGCGCGCGCTCTGATGGTAATGCTGGTCTTCTTCGGCGCCGCCTCCGCGTTGGGCCGCAACCACCATGCCGGTATCGACGTGTTCCGCTCTGCCTTCCCCGAACGCTGGCAGCAGATCCTGGTGCAGCTCAGCCAGTGGGTCGTCGCCGCCGTATCGCTGGCACTGCTGATCACCTCCTACATGCTCCTGGACGAAAGCGCCGGTCAGACCACGCCGCTCGGTCTGCCGCATGGCATCTATGCCTGGCCGGTGGTGATCGGCAGCCTGTGCATGGCACTCTTCTCACTCGCCAACGCCTTCGAGGCGCCGCGCCGGCTAGCTTTCGGCACGCTGGCCAGCGTCATCATTCTCAGTGTCATTCTGGCGGCCTGGCACAGCTATGCCTGGGCCTCGGCGCCCTCGCCGCTGGTGCTGCTGCTGGTCGGCTTCATCGGCAGCATCGTCATCGGCGTGCCGATCGCCTTTGCCCTCGCCTTTGCTTCGCTGGTCTATTTCATCGCCGATCCATCGCTGCCGATGGTGATCTATTCGCAGCAGGTGGCGGCCGGTGCCGACCATTTCGTGCTGCTGGCGATTCCCTTCTTCGTGCTGGCCGGCCTGGCCATGGAAGCCAATGGCATGTCGTCGCGGCTGATCGAGCTGCTGCTGCGCATGATGGGCCGCCTGCGCGGCGGCATCAACCTGATCACCATCGTGGCCACCGCCGTGTTCTCCGGCATCTCCGGCTCGAAGCTGGCGGATATTGCCGCCGTCGGGGGCATCATCATGCCGGCCGTGCGGCGCAGCCGGCAGGACCCCAACGAAACCGCAGGCCTGCTGGCCTGCACCGCCGTGATGGCCGAAACCATCCCACCCTGCGTCAACATGATCATCTTCGCCTTCGTCGCCAATGTGTCGGTCGGCGGCCTCTTCGTGGCCGGCCTGGTGCCGGCCGCTTTCCTCGCCCTGCTGCTGGCCGCCGTTGCCATCTGGTATGGCGGCAAGGTCGATCCCAAACACCTGAAAGCCAGCGACCGGTCGCTGGCGCAGTTGGTCGTCGGCTCGCTGGTGGCACTGATCATGATCCTGATGATCGGCCGCGGCGTCATGGCCGGCCTCGCCACCTCCACCGAGATTTCCGCCTTCGCCGTGGTTTATGCACTGGTGGTTGGCGGCCTCGCCTTCCGCGAACTGACCCTGCGGATCACCATGCGGCTGTTCGTGCAGTCGGCGGCGATGGCCGGCAGCATCCTGTTCATTGTCGCCGCCGCCTCAGGTTTCGCCTATGCGCTGACCATCGAGCAGATTCCGTCCGTGATCTCGGCCACCATGATCGAGTTCGGCCATGCCTATGGCAGTGTGATGTTCGTGCTGCTGGCCACCGTGGTGATGATCTTTTTCGGTGCCGTGCTGGAAGGCGCCCCGGCCCTGATCATCTTCGGCCCATTGTTGACCCCGATCGCCGCCCAGCTCGGCGTCAACCCGCTGCATTTTGGCACCGTGATGGTGATCGCCATGGGATTCGGGCTCTTTGCGCCGCCCGTCGGACTCGGCCTGTTTGCCACCTGCACCATGACCGGCACGCGCGTGCAGGACGTGGCCCGGCCGATGATGAAATACCTTGCCATCCTGGCGCTCGGCCTCGTTATACTTGTGCTGTTTCCGACCTTCTCGCTGTGGCTTCCCGCAAAATTCGGCATGAACTGACACATGTCCACCATCACCGACGTCGCCAGGCTGGCCGGGGTTTCCGCATCGACGGTATCGAATGTGCTGAACGGGCGCGTCGACCGGATGAGCAAGGAAACGCTTGGCCGGGTGCAGCAGGCCGTGGCTGAACTCGGTTTCCGGCCCAACCGCACGGCACGCCAGCTCAAGACCGGGCAGATCGCGATGCTGGGCCTGCTGGTGCCGTCGATGGGCAATCCGAGCTACGGCCTGTTGGCCCGCGAAATCGAGATCGTGGCCCGCGAACGCCATGGCTATCGCGTCATCGTCGCCAATACCTACCGCGAGCCGCAGCAGGAACGCGCCTTCCTCGACGACATGTGGTCGCAGGGCGTGCGCGGCGTGATCGTGATTTCCTCGCTGGCCGATGAGGCGCATTTCGAGGAACCGGTATCGCGCGGCCTGGTGGCGGTGAGCTATGACAGCCATGCCCGCCGCGACCGCCAGCCGATCCTGGATTATGTCTCTGCCGACAATGCTGCGGGCGCCAGTCTTGCCGTGCAGCATCTGGTAAGCCAGGGCCACCGCACCATCGCCTTCCTGACGCCATCGGGCTGGACCTTCAGCCGCGCCGAGAAGCGCGAGGGTTTCATGGCCGCCGTGCAGCAGGCCGGCATAAAGGGTGTGGTGATCGCCGGCAGCACGGCATCGCATTATGCCGATGAGGAAATGGCCGAGCTGGGCCAGAGCCTGGCCACGCCGCTGGTGCAGCACACCGACCGGCCGACTGCCGCGGTGGCGATCAACGACATGATGGCCATCGGCCTGATGGCCGGTCTGCGCGAACAGGGACTGCAGCTGCCACGCGATATGTCTGTGGTCGGCATGGATGGTATCCCGCTTGGCGCCTATATGGCCCCACCGCTGACCACGATCCGTCTGCCGCTGCCCGATCTGGCCGGCACCATGGTCGACCGCATCATGCTGCGCCTGAAGCAACCCAGCACGGTGCCGGATGAATTCCGTTTCGCATCCACCCTGCTTGAGCGCGGCTCCGTCGCCCCGCCGCCCCGTTAACCGAGTCTCCATGCGCATCCTGCTGACCCACACGCCCGACGCCCTGCAAAACTACTATGGCGAGGATGCACTGGCGGCCTTGCGCCGTCACGGCGAGGTCAAGTTGCATTTGGGCGACGCGCCGCTCAGCACCGCGCTACTGATCGAAGCCGCGCGAGACTGCCAGGTGATCGTCTCCGATCGCCAGACTCCGGGCGAAGCTGCGGTCTTCGAGGCCTTGCCCGATCTTGTCGCCTTCCTGCGCTGTGCCATCGACATTCGCAATATCGACCGCGCAGCGGCAGATCGCGCCGGCGTTCTGGTCACCCGGGCCACGGCCGGTTTCATCGATGCCGTGGCAGAGCTGGCCATCGGCTTCATGGTCGACCTGTCCCGCGGCGTCAGCGCGGCAGTACGCGCTTATCAGGCGCAGCAGTCGCCAGCCATCCGCATGGGCATCCAGCTGTCATGCTCCAGCGTCGGCATCATCGGCTATGGCGCCATCGGACGCCGCGTCGGCGAACTGGCGCATGCACTCGGCATGACCGTGCTGGCCAGCGATCCGCAAGCAAAGATCGCCGAGCCCTATGTCGAGCAGGTGGCGCTGACGCATCTGCTGCATGCGGCGAAATTCGTGATCTGCCTGGCACCGGCCAATGCGCAGACCGAGAAACTGATGGATGCCCGCACGTTTGCCGCCATGCGGCCGGGTAGCTATTTCATCAATCTCTCGCGTGGCGAGCTGGTCGACGAGGCGGCGCTGGCTGCGGCGCTGGACAGCGGGCATCTCGCCGGCGCCGCGCTCGATGTCGGCCGCGCCCCGGACCAGATGCCCTCACCCTTCCTGGCGCAGCGCAGCGATGTGATCGCCACGCCACATATCGGCGGGCTGACGCCGGAGGCCGTGTCGCATCAGGCCTTCGATACCGTGCAGCAGGTGGCGGCTCTGGTGGCCGGCCAGGTGCCGCCGGGCGCCGTCAATGCCAGTGTGGCAAAGCGGCTGGCCCGGCTTGGCGTAACGGTAAGCTGAGACTTCTCACTCGCCCTTGTTGATGCTGGCGGGCTTCAGCACATTGGCCTTGAGGTCGTATTTGGCCAGCAGGGCGTCATACTCGCCCTTCTTCTGCAGGCTCTCCAGCGCAGCCAGCACGGCATCGCGCAGCTTCGGTTCGGTCTTCAGCACCGGAATGCCGGCCAGCGTGGTGGTGAAGGCATCACCCAGGATGACGTAGGTGTTGGGCTCCTGGGTCAGCAGGTAGGGCAGGGTCTCGTTACCCTGCACGGCGGCATCGATCCGCTGGGTCTTGAGCTGGGTGCGGGCATCAATCGACCCCTCGGTACCGACCACCGCAATCGCCGGCTTGCCCTTGGCAACACAGTTGGCCTCGCTCCAGGCCTCGATCTGCTTCGGCCAGTTGGTCGAGCGGCTGGCGCCAACCTTCTTGCCGCACAGATCCGCGGTCGACTTGATCTCCTTCGACATGGCCGTCGAGGTATAGAACTGCGCGCCGGTCTTCAGGTAGTCGACGAAATCCTGCAGGTCGCGACGGGTCGGCAGGTCGCTCATGCCGGCCATCACCATGTCGACGCGGCCGGTCTGCAGCGAGGGCAGCATCTGGGCGAAGGCGATTTCCTGCCATTCGACGGCAACGCCCATCTCCTTGGCCAGCGCCGCACCCAGTTCGATATCAAATCCCTTCAGCGTGTTGGTGGCCGGGTCCTTGAAGGTGATCGGGGGATAGTTCGGCATGGTGGCTATCACCACCTTGCCGGCTGCCTTAATGCGGTCGGGCAGGTCGGCGGCCGCGGCAGGCAATGCAAGCAGGGCTGCACAGAAGCCGAGAACGAGATGCTTGATGGTCATGGGAAGTCTCCTTTGGGGCTGTCAGTTCAATACGGCGGCAATGAATTCGCGGGTGCGGGCCTGTTGCGGGCTGCTCAGTATCTGTTGCGGCGGACCGGCCTCGACAATGCCGCCACGATCCATGAACACGACGCGATGCGCCACTTCGCGGGCAAAGCCCAGCTCATGGGTCACTACGATCATGGTCATGCCGCTGCCGGCCAGACCACGCATTACATTCAGCACCTCGCCTACCAGCTCAGGGTCGAGCGCCGAGGTGGGTTCATCGAACAGCATCAACTTGGGCTTCATGGCCAGGGCACGGGCAATCGCCACGCGTTGCTGCTGGCCGCCGGACAGCTGCGCCGGATAGGCGTCGCGCTTGTCGGCGAGGCCGACGCGCTCCAGCAGCGTCATCGCCTCGTCCACGGCCTCGGCCCTGCGGCGCCTCTGCACGGTGACCGGTCCTTCGATGATATTCTGCAGCGCAGTCATATGCTGGAACAGGTTGAAGCGCTGGAACACCATGCCGGTGGCCAGCCGCTGTCGCGCCACCTCGGCATCCGACAGCGGGTAGAGCCTGTCGCCGCTGCGGCGATAGCCAATCAGTTCGCCATCGATCCAGACCGCGCCGCCATCAATGCGCTCGAGCTGGTTGAGGCAGCGCAGGAAGGTGCTCTTGCCCGAGCCGGACGGCCCGATGATGCACAGCACCTCGCCATGATTGATATCGAGCGAGACATCCTCCAGCGCCGTGAAGCTGCCGAAGGTTTTCTTCAGGTTACGGGCCACTAGCATCGGGCCATTCTGCATGGCAACGCTCATGCCAATGCTCCCGTGCGTTCGGTCTGTACGGCCTTGCGCTGGCCCTTGCCGAAATAGCGCTCCAGGAAATGCTGGCCGATGCTGAGCACGGTGACCACCGCCAGATACCAGATGGCGGCCACGAACAGCATTTCGATCACGTAGTTGTTGGCATAGTAGATCGTCTGCGCATTGCGCAGGATTTCGGAATACTGGATCACGCTGGCAATCGAGGTCAGCTTCACCATGCTGATCACCTCGTTACCGACCGGCGGGATGATGACGCGCATCGCCTGCGGCATCACGATGCGGCGCAGTGCCGTCAGCCGGGTCATGCCGATGGAGGATGCCGCCTCGGTCTGGCCGCTATCGACCGACAGGATGCCCGAACGTACCACTTCCGCCGTATAGGCACCCTGGTTGATGCCAAGCCCCAGCAAGGTCGCGACAAACGGCGTGATCAGCTCGACGGTGCGGATGCTGAACACATCGGGGATGCCGATGCGCGGAAATACCAGCGCCAGATTGAACCACAGCAGCAGCTGCAGGATCAGCGGCGTGCCGCGGAAAAACCAGATGTAGAGAACGGCAACGCCCTTCAGCACCGGATTGGGCGACATCACCATGACGGCGAACAGCACACCCAGCGTGATGCCCAACAGCATGGCACAGGCGGTCATGATGATGGTGTTGACCAGGCCGGTGAGAATGGCCGGCGCGGTGAAGAACTGCCCGACGACCTTCCAGGCGATCTGGCCATCGGCAAAGGCTTTCACGATGAACAGCAGGATGACAAGGATCGCGGCAGCCGCCAGCCAACGGCCATAATGGCGTGGCTTCACGATGCTGAGCTTGCCGATATCGTAATCGGGCCCTGCTGTTGAAGTGACTGTATCGCGCATGTCTGCGTCCCCCGACTGGCTGCGGTATCCCGCAGCGCCGCATGCAAAAAAACTACCTATTCAGAAGCGCGGCCCCGCGTAAGTTTCGCACCACGTTTTCTGTTCCGCACCCAGCTTGCGCAGGCGCCCGAGCTGTTCTTTCACCCGCTCCGGCGCCGTGCCGCCATACCCCTGCCGTGCCGCAACGGCCGCCTGCGGCGTCAACGCTGCCTTGATCGAGATATCGAGCCGCGGATCGACCAGGGCAAGATCGGCCGCGCTGACATCCTCCAGCCCGATGCCACGTTCCTCGCAAAGCCGTACCAGCGCACCGGTGATCTCATGGGCATTGGCAAACGGCACGCCGCGGCGCGACAGCCAGTCGGCCACTTCGGTGGCGAGCGTGAAGCCTTCGGTCGACTGCTTCAGCAGCGTGTCGACATACACCTTCATGGTGCGGACCAGCCCGGTCATCGCCGGCAGCACCAGCGTCAGGCCGTCGATGGCGTCGAAGGCCGCCGCCTTGTCCTCGATCATGTCGCGGTTATAGGCCAGCGGCAGGCCCTTCAGGGCCACCAGCATGGAGGCCAGATCACCGATCAGGCGGGCCGAACGCCCGCGCGTCAGTTCGGCAATATCGGGATTCTTTTTCTGCGGCATGATGGAAGAGCCGGTGGCGAAGGCATCGTCCAGCTCGATCCATTTGAACTGGCGCGACGACCACAGCACGATCTCTTCTGACAACCGCGACAGATGCACGCCATGCATGGCTATGGCGAACAGGAATTCGGCCACATGGTCGCGGTTGCCGACCGCGTCGATCGAATTCTCGGTCGGCAGATCGTAGCCAAGCTCTTTGGCTGCCAGCTCCGGATGCATGGCAATCGCCGAGCCGGCCAGCGCAGCGGCACCAAGAGGAGACCGCGCAAAACGCCT
The DNA here is from genome assembly GCF_943372915.1 of Ferrovibrio terrae. GTDB lineage: Bacteria > Pseudomonadota > Alphaproteobacteria > Ferrovibrionales > Ferrovibrionaceae > Ferrovibrio > Ferrovibrio terrae_A. The sequence goes on from NZ_CALSAN010000008.1 coordinate 98,447, forward strand.
GTCCCAGTCCTGCAGCCGGGCGACATCGCGGGCGAAGGCCTGGCCATGGGCCAGCAGCTGATGCGCAAACAGTATCGGCTGGGCCGGCTGCAGATGCGTGAAGCCCGGCGCGATGGTGCCAAGATGCGCTTCGGCCTGAGCGGCCAGCGCAGCCTGCAGGTCAAGAATCAGGGCACTCAGCTTGCGGGCCTGGTCGCGCAGGTAGAGGCGCAGATCGTTCGCGGCCTGGTCGTTGCGCGACCGGCCGGCGCGCAGCTTGCCGCCGAGCGGGCCAAGCCGTTCGGTCATCACCCGCTCGACAAAGGTATGGATGTCTTCATCGGCTTCGGTCGGCGCGATCCTGCCGGCGGCATGATCAGCCAGAATCCCCTGCAGCGAGACGGTGATGGTGCTGCATTCCTCGGCTGTCAGCAGACCGGCGCGTTCGAGTTCGCGGGCATGCGCCATCGAGGAGGTAATGTCATACGGGATCAGGCGGTGGTGATGCGTGGGCGAGCGCGACAGCGCCATCAGTGCGGGATCGGGTGGCGAACGAAACCGAGCGCCCCAGAGGCGGGCGGGTTCTTCAGTGTGATTGCCGCTCATGCCGTTGCTCCGGTCTTTTTGATCGACACTAGGCAGAGCAGCGTGAACAGCATCTGGGCGGCCGCCTGGGCCGTTACCGTGCTGCTGTCATACTGCGGGGCCACCTCCACCACATCGCCACCGACGATATCCAGGCCGGCGAGGCCACGCAGGATCGCCTGCGCCTCGCGCGGCGTCAGGCCGCCCACCTCCGGCGTGCCGGTGCCCGGCGCGAAAGCCGGGTCGAGGCCATCGACATCGAAGGTGACATAGAGCGGCCCGTCGCCGATCACCTTGCGGGCCTTTTCGATCACGGCGGGAATACCCATGCCGTCGATCTCCTCGGCATGGATCACGGTCATGCCGCTTTCCATCGAGAATTCCCACAGATATTCGGCGGCACCACGGATACCAATCTGGATGCAGCGCTCCGGATCAAGCACACCATCCAGCACCGCCTGGCGGAATGGGCCGCCATGATGGAACTTGGTGCCCTCGTATTCGCCGCTGGTGTCGCAATGGGCATCGATATGCACCATGCCGAGCGGGCGATCCGCACCCAGCGCGCGCATGATCGGCAATGTGATGGAATGGTCGCCGCCGACCGAAAGCGGAATCACACCGGCCGCCTTGATGCGTTTGTAATACGCTTCGATATCGGCATGACAGGAGGCCAGATCGAAACGGCTGCGCATCGGCACATCGCCGATATCGGCAACCTTGATCTCGCCCAGCGGCGCCCGGCGCAGCACATGCTCATAGGGCCCGATGCGCTCGATGCCGCGCACGGCGCGCGGGCCCAGGCGGGCACCGGCCCGGTTGGTGACGCCCAGATCCATCGGCACGCCGACCAGTGCGCAGTCCAGGCCAGCGAAATCGGCGTCGCTGGCAATCGGGCGATAGGTCGAGCCGACAAAGGTGGCGATATCGGCAAACGGCCATTTGCGCCGTTCGGGGTCGAGGAAAATCTGCGTCGCCACGCGGGCGAAGTCGGCGTCGAAAATATCGCCGCCCTTGGCGGTGGCATATTTCTCGCGCAATGCCGCGAGTCTGGCCTTGTCCATGCCGGTCACCCCTACTCTCCCGGCTGCCTTCGGGGCGGCTGGCTGGGAGGTTTTCTATCGCGCGGCCCTGTTTACCGTCGCATGACAACTTTGCGCTGGACGATGGCTTGCAGACAAGCGAGTTTATCGGCATGGGACTTCGAGAGAAAAACTATCGGAAACGACCACCGGCCTCACGCCTGCCGCCCCTCAATGCCTTGCGCGCCTTCGAGGCCGCTGCCCGTCACCAGTCGATGACCCGGGCGGCCGAGGAACTGAACGTCACCCATGGGGCGATCAGCCAGCATGTGCGCCAGCTGGAAGCGATGACCGAGGCCCCGCTGTTCGAGCGGCGCGGCAACCAGCTGAAGCTCACCCCCGCCGGCGCCGCCCTGCTGCAACCGCTGCAACAGGCCTTCGACCTGCTGATGGACGCGACCCGCAGCATGGCCGCCGGCGAAACCGGCGGCGAGGTGGTGGTCAGCGCGCCGCCGGCGCTCGCGACGTTGTGGCTGGTGCGCCAGATCGGGCCGCTGCTGGCCCGCCATCCGGGCCTGCAACTGCGGCTGATCCCGGCCACCGATCCGCGCCCCGCCCGCGCCGCGCCGGTTGATCTGGCGATCCGCTATGGCGACGGGCGCTGGCCCGCGCAGATCGTCGACCATCTGTGCGATGTTCAACTGATCCCGGTCTGCAGTCCCACGCTGCTCGAGGGCAAGCGCAGCAGCGGCTTCGCCCTGCTGGAGAACATGCCGATTCTCTGCGCCGACAATGGCGATGAATGGGACAAATGGGTGGCCAGCAGCGGCCGGGCCCGGCTGGCTCTGGGTCCGCGCCATTACCTGGGCAATGCGCTCACCGCCATCGAGATGAGCGCGGCGGGTTTTGGCATCGCCATTGGCGACAATGTCACCACCTCGCGCTACCTGGCCGAAGGCACACTGGTGCGCCCGGTGGACCACAGCACGCGCGCTGCCAACAGCTTCTACCTAGTCACCCGGCCGGAATCGGAAACCAAGCCGGCGGTCGCGTTGCTGCGCCAGTGGATCTGCGAGTGCTTTGTCGCGTTACGCTGAGGTCGCCGCCAGCCAGTGCCTGGCGATCGCGGCGCGCGGTGCAATCCAGGCCACACCCGAAGCGGTGATATGTGCCAGGATGCGATCGAGCGCGCCGATGCGGCCCGGGCGGCCGATCATGCGCAGATGCAGCCCGATGGAAAGCATGCGCGGGGCGCTGCGGCCTTCCTGCGCCAGCCAGTCATAGGCATCGGTGACATAGGCGGCAAAATCCGTCGCGCCCTGGAAGCGCTGGGTGTTCTGGAACTGCATGTCGTTGGTGTCGAAAGCATAGGGCAGCACGACATGACGCCGCGCGCCGTCGGTTACGAGGAAAGGTAAATCATCGTTATAGGCATCGCTGTCATAGAGGAAACCACCCTCTTCCATCAGCAGCCGGCGTGTGTTGGCGGATGAGGCCGAGCGCGTGTGCCAACCAAGCGGACGCTGTCCGCCGGTCGCCCTGGTGATCGCCTCGACCGTGCGGGCGATGCAGGCGCGCTCTTCCGCCTCCGCCATGCCGGCATGGCTTTGCCAGCGCCAGCCATGGGCCGAGACTTCATGGCCCCGCGTGATGGCATCGGCGGCCAGCTGCGGCGAACGCTCCACCGCCAGGCCACAGGCACTGACCGTCACCTTGGCCTGATAACGATCGAACAGGTCCATGACGCGCCACCAGGCGGCGCGAGTGCCGTATTCGAAATGGCTTTCGATGCATGGATCGGCTCCATCGAGGCGATGATGCACCTCGTAGATCGCCTCGTTATGATCATCGCCGCCGGAGATGGTTAATTCCGCGCCTTCCTCGAAATTGACCACGAAGGATACCGCGACAGCCGCATCATTCGGCCAGCGCACCATCGGTGGCTTGCCACCATAGCCGGCCAGGTCGCGCCGCGGTTTCGGAGAATCCAGACTCACGTGAACAACTCCATTGCATCAGTCCGAGGTGCCGGCCATGCGATTGAGGCCAACGAATTTGTCGCCCAGCACCAGCAGCAGGATGGTCGCCGCCAGGATCACGGTGGACAGCGCCGCCAGCGTGGGATCGGGCGCCTCCTCGATATACTGCAGCATCTTGATCGGCAGCGTCTTGGTGCGCGCGTCGGTCAGGAAGATCGAAATCGGGTAGTTGTCGAAGGAGGCGAGGAAGGCGAAGAAGGTGGCCGTGAAGAAAGATGGCGCCAGCGCCGGCAGCATCACGCGCATTACAGCACCCGGGAAGGTGCAGCCCAGCGTGCGCGCGGCTTCCACCAGGGTGAAATCGAAGCGGGCCAGCCCGGCCAGCATGGTGCGCGCCACATAGGGCAGCGTGATCAGCAGATGCGCCAGCAGCAAAGCCGGCCAGGCGGCGGTCAGCCCCACCATGCGGAAACCCTGCAGCAAAGCGATGCCAAGCACCAGGCCGGGCAGCATCAGCGGCGAGACCAGCAGCGCAGCCAGCGCATTGGCGCCGGGCAAACGGCCGCGCTGGATGCCGATGGCCGCCAGCGTGCCAAGCACCAGCGACAACAGTGTCGACAGAAGGCCGATCTGCAGCGACAGCGACAGCGCCAGCCAGAATCCGTCAAGCCGGCCGATGCGTTCATACCAGCGCAGCGACAATCCACCGGATGGCAGATCAAAAACGGGCGTCGGCGAGAAACTGGTGGCGACGATCACCGCCAATGGCGCCACCAGGAACAGCACGGCCGCAAGAATGCTGATCCAGGCCAGTGCGATGCCGATGCCCCTGCTCATGGTGCACTCCGGTTCAGCCGTGCACTCAGCAGCACGACGCTCAGCGCAATCACCAACAGTGCCATGCCGGCCACAGCGCCGAAGGCGGGATCGCGGGCCAGCAGGAATGCCTTGGCGATCAGAGTGGGTAGCGTCTGGTAGCGCTCGCCCATCAGCAGCGTGGGCACCACATAGGCCGAGACGGCCAGCGCGAAGACCAATGCCGTGCCCGCGATAATGCCGGGCAGGCTGAGCGGGAAGACGACGCGCAGGAAGGCGGTCAGCGGCGGCGCACCCAGCGTGGCGGCGGCCTCGCCCAGGCGGCTGTCGATCTGCGCCACCACGGCATAAACCGGCAGGATCATGAAGGGCAGGAAGATATTGACCGCGCCGATGATCAGCGCCGGCTCGGTGAAGATCAGCCGGACCGGTTCATCGATGATTCCCAAAAGCTGCAGTGCGGAATTCACCAGCCCGTCGCGACGCAGCAGCACGGTCCAGGCAAAGGCCTTGACGATGACGCCGACCGACAGCGGCAGGAACAGGCAGATCAGCAGCAGGCTGCGTAGCCACCCGCGCGCATATAGCAGGCCGAAGGCGGCCGGATAGCCGATCAGGAAGGCAAACAGCGTGGTGAGGCTGGCGAATTTCAGCGAGTTCCAGATGATGCCGAGGTAATAGCTCTCGCCCAGAAGTCGGGTATAGGCCGCCAACGTGAAACTACCATCGGCGCCACGGATGCTGGCCGGCAGCAGAAGCAGCAGCGGCAACACGAACAGCACCACCAGCAGCAGCACCGCCGGCGCCAGCAAGGCCAGCGCGATGCGCTTTTCGCGATTGGCGACCAGCGCCGCGATCATGCAGAGGGGTCCGGATAGACATAGCCGGCTTCCAGCGGCCAGCGCAGATGAATGGCGCTGCCGGCTAGCGGTGCATCGAGACCGGAGATCTCGACGGTCAGTGGTGCGCCGGACCCGGCATCGACATGCAGCATGCTGCGCGACCCATGAAACACCGTGGTCTGCAGCCGGCCGCTGATCACATTCTCGCCGGTCGCAGCATCGGACAATGCGAGGTATTCCGGCCGCGTCGCCAGCACCACCGGCGAACCGACGGCGAAATTGGCCCGGGCGGTCAGCCGCCCCGCAGCGGTTTCAACGACGATCGCACCGCGCTGCGGCACCTCGACCACGCGGCCCTTCAGCTTGGTGGACAGGCCGACGAAATCCAGTGCGAACAGGGTGGCTGGTGCAGCATAGACGGTTTTCGGATCGGCGCATTGCTCGATGCGGCCGCCATTCATCACCGCGATGCGGTCCGACATGGTGAGCGCTTCGTCCTGGTCATGGGTGACGAAGATCGCGGTAGCACCGATATCCCGCAGCAACTGGCGCAATTCGACCTGCATGCTTTCGCGCAGCTTGCGGTCCAGCGCACTGAGTGCCTCGTCGAACAGCACGATGGTCGGTTCGACCGCCAGTGCACGGGCGAGCGCCACGCGCTGCTGCTGGCCACCGGAGAGCGCCGAGACCGGCCGTTCGGCCAGATGCGCCAGCTTCACCAGGCCAAGATAGCGATCGACGATGCTATCGATTTCGGCTTTCGGTTTGCCATGCACGCGCAGGCCGAAGGCGACATTGCCACGCACGCTCAAATGCGGGAATAGCGCATAATTCTGGAACACCACGCCGACATGCCGCTTGTGCGGCGGCAGGCGGGTGATGTCGCGGCCCGCCACCGTCACCGTGCCGCTGTCGGGCAGCGCCAGGCCGGCAATCGCGCGCAGCAGCGTGGTTTTTCCGCAGCCTGACGGTCCGAGCAGGGTGATGAGTTCGCCAGCTGCCACCGATAGCGTGATGCCATCCAGCACCGTCGTGGCGCCGAAGCGCTTGCTGACGTCGCGGATATCCAGATGGGCGGCAGCTGGCGCGGCGCTCACAGCAGTTCCTTGTTCCAGCGGTCGATCCAGCCGGCGCGCTGCTTGGCGAAATGCGCCCAGTCCGGCACGAACAGCGATGCACCATCGGGGAAGCCGGCCGGCTTGGTGGCGGCCGGATTGGTCGGTGCGACAAAGGCCTTGGCCGCCAGCGTCGACTGCACCTCGGGGCTGAGGAAGGCCTCGATCACCGCATCGGCCAGATCGCTGCCCGGCCCGCCCTTCACCTTGGCGAGACCTGACGGCATGGCGAAGCCGCCCTCCTTGGGGATCGACAGGTCGACCGGCGAACCATCCGCCTTGCGGATCAGCGTATAGGCCGAGAACTGGCCACCGATTAGCGACGCCTCGCCCTGTTCCAGAAGGTTAATCGCCTGCGGCGCGTTGGTGTAGACATTCAGCAGATTGGGCTTGAGGCTTTTCAGCTTCTTGAAGGCGGCCTCGATATCATACTGCGCCTCCTTGAACGGCTTTCCGGTTTCCAGATGTGCCGCCACCAGCAGGGCCCAGTAGCCCTCGGTGTTGCTCAAGCTCGGCACGATCACCCGCCCCTTGTTCTCCGGTGCCCAGAGCGCAGCCCAGGAGGCCGGCGGCGTTTTCATCGTCTTGCTGTTGAAGGCAATACCGGCCCAGGGCTGCTGGTAATTCACCCACATGCCGTCGCGATGCACGGCGCTCGGCGACAGTTTGCCGATGGTCGGGATCGCGGTTGCGCTCATCTTCACCACCAGATCCTGGTCGGCGGCCGACAGCATCACCGGGTCATCCATGATGACGACCGACATTTTCGGCGCTGCCTTGTCGGCCTGCATCTTCTGCAGGTTGGTCAGCGAGTTGGTGCCTTCATAGAGGATCTTGGCACCGAGTTTCTTTTCCATCAGCGGGAAGATATCGGCGTTGAAATACTTGGCCGCACCGGCCGGACCGCCGACGACAATCTCCTTGGTCTGTGCCCGCACCAGGGCCGGCGCGCCGATCAGGCCCAGCGCCATGCCGCCGACGCCCGCCTTCAGAATGCTTCTGCGTGAAATCCGTGCCATGTGTCCCCCGCTCGCGATTGTGGCGCCCCGCGCCGCTCAACGCCATCACGCAAAGCCCATGCCAAATGTGCACATATCTATTAAAGTATTGACCTATATAGATATGTCTGATTCAGTGTGTGTATGATTCTGAAGGCTTCGCCAATAATGTGCACATTTTCTCAAGGTTTTGTGCACATTATTTAAGCGCGATATCGTGAGGACCGGTGACGGCAAAGCGGCCACGGCCCATTCGCAGCGGCAAGGGGCGCGTCGATCTCGACGAGGCGATCTATGCCGAGATTTCGCGCGCGATCCTGCATGGCCAGTTGCAGGCCGGCACCAAGCTGCCCGAGCACAAGCTGGCGGAACTGTTCGATGTCTCGCGCGAACGCATCCGCAAGGTGCTGCATCGTCTCGCCGCCGAACGCCGGCTGGAGGTGATCCCCAATCGCGGCACCTTCGTTCCCCGCCCCAGCGGCGACGATGTGCGCGTGATCTACCAGGCGCATCGCGTGTTCGAGGCCGGCATCATTGAACTGCTGGTCCGCACCATGGACGACAGCATCATGGCCCGGCTGGATGCGCATCTGGCCGCAGAGCGCGACGCGGCACGACGCGGGGACCGCGCGGAGTCGGTGCGCCTGTCGGGCGCGTTTCATCTGCTGCTGGTGGATGCACTCGGCAACAGCGAACTGTCACGCTTCTCGCGCGAACTGCTGAGCCGCTCCTCGGTGATGGTCTCGGTTTACGAGCCGGCGCAATCCTCGGTGTGTGCAGTGGACGAACATGGCGCGCTGGTAGATGCGCTGCGGCAGCGCGACCTGACCAAAGCCCTGGCCCTGTCGCGCGAGCATTACGATCACATCGAGCAGCGCCTGAAACTGGATCAGGCTGTCCCGCGACACCAGGATTTTGCCGCCGTCTTTCGTCCGGTCGCGGCAAGTGAACGACGGTCGCGCAATCGGTAGCGAGACGATCATTTTTCGTGTCAGTTATGTGACATCTTGGCCGTGCGTCACCGTGGCGCGGCCTAGACAATTGCCTTCAATATCCAGACCCGTTTAACTGCCAATTCTCCGGACAAAGAGAGTGTTGGCATGCCTACGACAATCATGACCCTCGGCATCAGCGAACCGGATCTGGCAGCTTATGCCGACGGTCTTTACGGTGCTTATGGCGAGACCGCGCCCAGCTATGCCCGTCGCCGCGCCAGCGATTTCAAGACTTGCGGCGATCACGGCGGCGAGGCTGTCTGGACCCGTCTGGCTGCCATCCTGGAAAGCAAGACCAAAACCAGGACCGCATCGCCTCAATAGGTCTATCAAGACCGCAACATCAGCGTCACATATACCGTATACTCACCGCCGGTCTCGCCGGCCGGTGCAGCAGCTGGCTGCGGGACGTCCACCAATCGAGCCCATTCGGCAGTGATCCCGTGCAAAACTCTTCACCTTCCCTTCCCGCTCCGCACCGACTGACCGTGCGTGCCGTTCTGCTGGGCGAGAGGCTGGATGTCGGGGGCCTGGAGCGGTCGGATACCATCTCGACCGCGCCCTTCGCCTTCCGCGTCGGCGACTATGGTCTGGTAGCGCTGTTCCGCTATGGCGCGGCGGTGCTGGCCGGCCTGTCGCCGGTGGAGGAAGACGACCTGCTGCGCAAGCTGGCCCCACGCATCAGCGGGGCTTATGCCCCCCTGGAAGACGAAGTGGTCGTCATCATGCTGGACAGCAATGGCGAAGACCTGATTCCGCCGGGTGGACCGCTGCAGCTGAAAGAGCTGACGCCTGAGCGTTTCCTGATTATCGCCGACGCCTTGGGCAAGAGCGTCGCGCTGGCCCATAACGAACGCCAGGTCGGCGCGGTATTCGACGAGATCGACCCGCTTGCCAGCGCGATGGCGGCAAAGGGCATAGTGCCCGGCAACCGTAAAAAGCTGCTGAAGCTGATCGGCGAATCCCTGCTGGTCGAACACCGCATGTCGGGCCGCGTGGCGGTGGAAGACAAACCGGACGTGCTGTGGGACCGGCCGGAGCTCGAACGCCTGTTCAGCCGCCTGCAGGACGAATACGAACTGACCGAGCGTGCCACCGCGCTGGCCAACAAGCTGGCGGTGATCCAGACCACGACCAGGGCCGTGACCGACCTGATCGATGCACAGCGCAGCCTGCGCCTGGAAGCGATCATCGTGCTGCTGATCGTCTTTGAAATCGTCTTGACCTTCATCGAGTGGGCCCTCAAGTAAGATCGCCATGACTGGAACCCCCACCTTCGCCCTGCCCGGCGGTTTTCTGGGCGTCACGCGCCGCGAAGCCGATCCAGCCATCGCGATTGCCGGCATCCCGCTCGATATTGGTACCACCAACCGGCCCGGTGCCCGCTTTGGCCCGGACGCGATCCGGCGCGCCAGCAAGATGCTGGTCGATGGCGATCACCCGGTGGCACGCCGCGCCGTCACCGCGGGGCTGTCGGATGTCGGCGATTTCGAAATCGCATTGGGCGATATTCCCGCCAGCCTCGCCCTGATCGAGCGGCAGGCGGCACCGTTCCGCCACCTGATCACCCTGGGCGGCGATCACTCCATCGCCCTGCCGCTGCTGCGCGCGCTGGCGAAACGTCACGGTCCGGTCGGGCTGGTGCATTTCGACGCCCATGTCGATACCTGGCCAGACAGTTTCGGACAGCCTTACGGCCACGGCTCCTGCTTCTATCACGCGATCCTGGAAGGCCTGGTCGATCCGCGCCGGATGATCCAGATCGGCATCCGCTCGCCAGTGCAGCGCGAGGTCATGGCGTGGACACTGGGCCAGGGCGTCACCGTGCTGAGTGCGCAGGATGTGCACGAACAGGGCGTGGCGGCAGTGACAGCCCGCATCCGCTCGGTGGCCGGCGACGCACCGGCATATTTGACATTTGACATCGACGCGCTCGATCCGGCTTTCGCGCCAGGCACCGGCACGCCCGAGATCGGCGGTCTGGCGACCTGGCAGGCGCAGGCCCTGCTGCGTGGCCTGCGTGGCCTCAGCTTCGTCGGCATGGACATGGTGGAAGTGGCGCCGGCCTACGATCAGGCCGAGATCACGGTGCTCGCGGCTGCCACGCTGGTCTACGAATATCTGGCCCTGCTGCAGCCGGAATTATGACATTTTCGGTCTGAGCCGAATTTCCGCTTGCATCGCGGCGCAATTGTTTTAAATGCAGTGACCAAGACGCAGGTCGCACGTGCCCTCGGCCAATCCCGGTCAAGCAACGACGCACGCGTCCTTTTCGGAGAGCCAGCCATGTGGGCTGGTGCCTTGAAGGAGCTGACGATGTTGTTCAGGCACATTCGGAGCTTGGTTTAGCTCTGCCTGCCGGTTTCCGGCGATGATCCGCTTTTGCGGTGAGCCAGGCCGGCAGCTTTCCACCAAATTTCGCTTTTAACCGCCGCTTTCGCGCGGCGTGTTTTGACGTCTTGGAGGACCTGCGGATGACCGCGTCCCGTCTTCGTGTTGCCGTGTCCCCGCTGCGTCGCGATTCTGCGCGACGACGCCCTGTTGAAGCGCTGCCCTCGGTGGATGCCGCGGTTGCCGCGCTGCGCCCGGAAGAACCGATGCATTGCCTGCGCCCGGCAGCGATCACCGCGGCTGCCCGCTCTTTCGTCGATGCTTTCGACGGCCGCACGCTCTATGCCGTGAAATGCAATCCCGAACCGCGCGTTCTTTCCGCCCTTTGGCGCGGCGGCGTGACGGCCTTCGACTGCGCCTCGCCCGCCGAGATCGCGCTGGTGCGCCAGGTGCTGCCCGAAGCCAGCATCCACTACATGCATCCGGTCAAGAGCCGCTCGGCCATCCGCACGGCGTGGCAGCAGCATGGCGTGCGCGACTTTGCCATCGACAGCGAAGCTGAACTCGACAAGATTCTGGCCGAAACTGGCAGCACAACCGATCTCGGCCTGATCGTGCGGCTGGCCCTGCCGAAGGGCGACGCGGTCCTCGACCTGTCGGGCAAGTTCGGCATTGCGCCCGAGCTGGCGCCGGCCCTGCTGCGCCGGGCCCGCCGTGTTGCTGCCCGCATCGGCCTCTCTTTTCATGTCGGCTCGCAATGCACCGATCCGGCGCGCTGGTCAGCTGCCATCCGCATGGCTGGCGATGTGGCCGTGGCTGCTGGCGTGAAACTCGACGTTCTTGACGTCGGCGGCGGCTTCCCCGTGGCCTATCCGGACAACGACCTGCAGCCGCTCGGCGCCTTCATGGCCGAAATCGATGCCGGCGTTTTCGCCCTGGCCGCGCGCCTGGGCGATCTGGCGCCCGGTGAAATCTGGGCCGAACCCGGCCGCGGCCTGGTCGCTCAGGGCGTGTCGGTGGTGGTGCAGGTACACGCCCGCAAGGGCGATGCCCTGTATATCAACGACGGCGTCTACGGCAGCCTGGCCGATGCCGGCAGCCTGAACTGGCGTTTCCCGTTGCGGCCACTGCGCCAGAGTGGTGCCAGCCTGCGCCGTTTCACCCTGTTCGGCCCGACCTGCGACAGCCTGGACCGCATGGATGGCGGTTTCTGGCTGCCGGAGGATATCGCGGAGGGCGACTGGGTCGAAGTGGGCCAGCTTGGCGCCTACGGCGCCACCCTGCGCACGGCTTTTAACGGATTCGACCGGGGCTACCTGATCGAAGTGGCCGACGCACCGTTGCTCGAAACGCCCGGTTACGCTATCGCCTAGCCCCGGATTGTCATTTTCCCCGGTTAAAAGGGGGGCGCGCCGGACGCGCCCCCCGCGCCTTCAGGACTTGAGGAGTGAAGTGATGAAGCATGTGTCGTTTGCCGGCCGCCTGGTGATGGTGGGGTTTGGCAGCATCGGCCAGGGCGTCCTGCCGCTGATCCTGCGCCATATCGACATCCCCGCCGACCGGATCGTCATCGTCACCGCCGAAGAACGCGGCCATGACGTGGCGAATGAATACGGCATTCGCTTCGAGAAGATCACCCTCACCCGCGACAACTATCGCAGCGTGCTGCAGCCCATGCTGGGCAAGGGCGACTACCTGCTCAACCTTTCGGTCGATGTCTCGTCCGTCGCCCTGATCGAGCTGGCGCAGGAACTGGGCGCCATGTATCTGGACACCTGCATCGAGCCCTGGGCTGGCGGCTATACCGATCCCACCAAGACACCGTCGCAGCGTTCCAACTATGCCCTGCGCGAATCTGCGCGCGCGCTCATCTCGAAATACAAGAACGGCCCCACCGCGGTGCTGACCCATGGTGCCAATCCCGGCCTGGTGTCGCATTTCGTCAAGGAAGCCCTGCTGCATATCGCGCGGGATACCGGCGTTACCACTGCAGTGCCGAAAGACCGCACCGGCTGGAGCGCCCTGGCGCAGGCGCTGGGCGTGAAGGTGATCCATATCGCCGAGCGCGACACCCAGGTGTCCGCGCATCAGCCCAAGCAGCGCGATGAATTCGTCAATACCTGGTCGATCGATGGCTTCGTCGGCGAAGGCTGCCAGCCGGCCGAGCTGGGCTGGGGCAGCCATGAGAAGCAGATGCCAGCCGACGGTCGCCGCCATGACTTTGGTTGTGATTCCGCCATCTATCTGCTGCGCCCGGGTGCCGGTACGCAGGTGCGCACCTGGACCCCGCTTGAAGGCCCGTTCCACGGCTTCCTGGTAACGCATAACGAAGCCATCTCAATGTCCGACTATTACACGGTGAAACAGGGCGACAAGGTCACCTATCGACCGACCGTGCATTACGCCTATCACCCGAGCGACGATGCCGTGTTGTCGGTGCACGAAATCGCCGGCAAGACCTGGCAGATGCAGTCGCGCAAGCGGCTGATGATGGACGAGATCACCAGCGGCATGGATGAGCTTGGCGTGCTGCTGATGGGCCATAAGAAAGGCGCCTACTGGTATGGCTCGCGGCTCACCATTGATGAAGCCCGCAAGCTGGCGCCGCATAACAACGCCACTAGCCTGCAGGTCACGGTTGCCGTGCTGGCCGGCCTGGTCTGGGCGATCGAGAATCCAAATGCGGGCCTTGTCGAAGCCGACGAGATCGACCACGCCCGCATCATGGAGATCAGCAAACCCTATCTGGGCGAGATGGCTGGCGTATACAGCGACTGGACGCCGCTGCAGCGGCGCGAAATGCTGTTCCCGGAAGACATCGACCGTGACGACCCCTGGCAGTTCAGGAATTTCCGCGTCGTCTGATCAGCCGCGGCGGAACGCCTCATTCAGAATGGCAGGGGCGTTCCGGTCGGCAATTTCCAGAACCAGCTTGCGTCGCACGGCCGTGGCGAAAGACTCGTAATCGCGGGCCGGCACCATGAAGGCACCGGGGCCACCGATCACGTTCTTTTCGTAATACTCGTCGATATCCGGCTCCAGATGCAGGATCGGCAGTCCGTTGATCACAATGCCGGCGGCGATGGCCGCCTTGCGCGCCTCGGCCGGGCCCGGGCCGGTGTTGTTGCGGCCATCGCCAGAGACATCGATCACCCGCCGCGCGGCCTGCACCGGCATATTGCTGAGCAGGCGGTGGCCGAACTCTATGGCGCCGGTTGGCGATGTGCCGCCGCCGAAGATGGTGCGATCGGCCCGCTCCATCTGGCTGGCGAATTGCCGGATGTCTTCGTCACTGCGCAAGACCGTCCACGGCAAAATCAGCGTCTGCAACGCATAGCCTGACCACTGGAAATAGCAGACGGCGACAGCGCCATGGATGCCGGAGCGGATCGCCCGCATCACTTCCTTGCTGCGGAACGCCTCGCCATAGCCGCGCTGCTGCAGGGCATAATGCTCGGCATGGACACTGCCGGAACAATCGGCCGCCAGAGCCAGGGCCAGATCCACCTGGCGTGGCTGGGCTATGGTCTCTCGAGGGAAAGATAAGGCAGCAAGGGAAGCGCCGGCCGCGATCAGCAGGGATCGTCGGTCAGGTCTGCGGCGCGCATCCATCGAGTCGTCGCCCAGCTGCATCGCACAACGATAGCAAGAAACCGTCAGCCGGGGGGATTCCAGATATCGCATCACAGAATCTACCCCGCCCCAGATGCCCCGGAATTTCCATAAGCCACTGAAATTAATGAGTTAAAAACACCACCTTTCCTGTGGATAAACCATTTGGTAACCTTGTTGCCATGCCCAGTCTTGCACCACAGCTGTCTGCCGAAATCGCCAAGGTGATCCTCCCGGCGGGGACACGGTCGCGTTCGGAGATCGTGGGCAATGCGAATGGCGTCGCCGGCGTAGAGGTGATGCTGCAGCAGCTGCTGAGAATCCGTGCGGAACTGGGCGGCCCTGATAAAGCCCGTCAGGAACGGGAAGCGACGGTGCGTGAATTTCACAGTGCACCGATCACTTATAACGGCTACGGCGTTGGCCGCTCGGCACCGGCAATGTCGATCTACATTATCGCCTGACAGCGCAACGCCTCAGGTCAGACTTGTACCCGGTCGAGAAAGCCAGTATTCGGCGGAACAGTTGTTGTTTCCGTCCAGCCTGCGGCTTTGCCGATGCCCGCCTCGCCTGAGATCAGTTTCGTCATACCGGTCTACAACAAGGCCGATGTGCTGCCGTATGTGATCCGTGCGCTCGCGGCACAGCAACCGCGCCCGGATGCAGAGTATATTTTCGTGGATGACGCATCCTCGGATGCCTCGGTCGCCGTGCTGGAACGCGAGGCTCCCGCTGCGTTGCGGATGGTGACGGTATTGCGCAATACCGGGAATGCCGGCCCCAGCGTGCGTCTCAACCAGGGGGCAGCCCAGGCGCGTGGCCGCCTGCTTTGCCTGATCGATGCCGATGAACTGATCCTGCCCGATGCCGTGGCGCTGATGCAGCAGGCCTTGCAACTGCACGATGCCGATATGGCGCATGGCAAGGTGATCCGTTCCACGCTGCCGCCGGCGCAGATCGTGCCGGCGGCACTTGGCAGCATGCCGGATTGCAGGACTGGCGACCGTCCGCTGCAGATGATCCTGCAAGGGCGCGGCTTCGTGCGCATGACATGGCTTGTGGAGACCGCACTGTTCCGCGCTGCCGGCGGCTGCGACACGCGTATTTTCATCCAGGATGAAACGCTGCCGCTGCGACTGGCCGCCAAGGCCCACCGGCTGGTTGATTTCCGTGGCGGCATGACCCTGGCCCCACAGACAACTTCGCATCTTTCAGCCGACAAGCGGCAGCAGCATCACGACCGCTTCTTTGCTTATTATAACCTGCTGGCCGATCAACCCGCATTGCCAGCCAAGGAACGCCAGCTGATTGCAGCCACCTGTGCATCGATCGCCTGGAAGGCCGTGCGGCGCAGCGGCCTGCCCCTTGCACAATTCGCAACGCTCGGCGCATACCTGCAGGGTAAAGCCGGCATGGCCGTATCGGCAGGCTTTTTAGATCGTGCGGCTGCCGCCTTCCGTGCCCTGCCCGGCATCCGCCAGGCCGCCCCATCGATGCAGCCCTTGCTTTCACCATCCGCCCCGCCATCATGATCAGAACCGATATCGCATCCCTCGAACTGCCGGCTATGCAGGACTGGACCGGGGTGCTGCGCCGGATCAACCAGATCCTGTTCGCCCTACTACCGCTGCTGCTGCTGTTCTGGCGTGGCGGCGCCGATGCCGCGGCCAGCATCATCGGCATCAGCTTTCTTGCCGTTGCCATTTCCCGCCGCCAGTGGGGCCTGGCTACACATCCGATGCTCGCCGTACTGCTGGCCATCTGGGTGCTGCTGAATGTTCTGGTCTCGCCGCTGGCCGTAGATCCTGCAGCATCATTCACACGCAGCGTGGCCTGGTTGCGGTTTGCCCTGCTGTTCGCGGCAACCGTCACCTGGCTGATCCAGTCGCGCCGCGATCTCGGTCTGATCGTCGCCGTCTGGGGCGCTACCATTGGCTTCTGCATCATTGATGGACTGGTTCAGCTGGTGCGCGGCACATCGTTGACTGGCCATCCGATGTACAATGTGTTCCGCCTGACCGGACCACTCGACCGACCGAATATCGGCATGTTCGTCGTGCGTATCGGCTTTCCCTTGCTGGCAGCAGCGCCACTGTTGCTGGAGGGTACGCGTTCGCGCGGGGCCATGGCTTCAGCCGCGATACTGGGCGCCATCGGCTTCGCCTTCATCCTGCTGACCGGTGAACGCTCGGCCGCACTGGTTGCCCTCATCGCCGTGCTAACCAGCATTGCAGGCAGCGTACTGGTTTTCCCGCGCTATCGGCTCTACGGCGTCAGTGCGCTGATCCTGCTGGTCGCCTGCATCGGTGGCGTCGTTGCCAGCAGCCCGCGGATCCTTGATCGCATCAAGGAATTCGCGCGCGTGATTGAGCAGTTCTCAAAATCCCATTACGCGGAACTGTTCACCATCGGCCTGGATGTATGGCGCAGCTATCCGGTGTTCGGCGCCGGCATGAAGAATTTCGAGAGTGCCTGCTGGGCCATTGCCGGCCATTACGTCTCTGACGGCTGCCCGACACATCCGCACAATGTCTATATCGAATGGCTGGCCGAAACCGGTGCCATCGGCCTGCTGTTCTATCTGGTCTTCCTGGGCCTTCTGCTGCTGGCAGCCTGGCCCCTGCTGCGTGGAACTACCATGACCCGCATCACCGGCCTGCTGGTGGCCGGCGCCCTGCTGGTGCTGTTATTCCCACTGATTGCCAGCCAAAGCATGTTCAGCAATTGGCCGGCACTGGTGTTCTGGAGCGGCCTGTCGATGACCATGGCCATAGCACGGCTGGCCCTGAAAGAGGCGGCCTGAGCCGTCATGGCAGTCCTGGTCGTCAAGCATTCGGCCCTCGGCGACATGATTCTCGCCTTGCCGCTGCTACGGGCGATCCGCCAGCATCATGCCGGCGAACGTATCGTCGTGCTGACCACGGCGCCCTATGTCGAACTGCTGCAACGCTCCGGGCTTGCCGACGAGGTCTGGGCTGATCCGCGCCCGAAAGCCTGGCAACCGCTGAAGCTCTGGGCCCTGCTGCGGCGCATACGCCGGGGCGGATTCAACCGGATCTACGATCTGCAGGGCAGCCAGCGGACCAAAGGCTATTACCGCATGCTGGGGTCACCCGCCGATATCTGGGTCGGCAATGCCCCAGGCTGCCGCTACCACATTCCCGATCCGAGCGGGCCAATGCATATTAGCGAGCTGCGACGGCGCCAGCTTGCCCTGGTCGGCATTCCCGACCCCGGGTTGCCGGATCTGAACTTCCTGCATGGCGATATTGCACGCTTCGCACTGCCGACACGGTTCGCTCTGCTGGTGCCGGGCGGCGCTCCACACCGGCCGGCAAAACGCTGGCCGGCCGCTCACTTCGCAGCACTGGGGCGGCATCTGCTGGATCAGGGAATCACACCCGTTCTGATCGGTCGCGCCGCTGAGCAGGCGGAGATCAGCATCATCCAGGCGGCATGCCCCGATGCCATCAGCCTCTGTGACCAGACCGCGATTGCCGATCTGGCCACCCTGGGACGCGTTGCCGCAGTCTGCATCGGCAACGATACCGGGCCGATGCATATCATCGCCGCATCCGGCTGCCCGTCGCTGGTGCTCTATTCGGCAGAATCCGATCCGCGCAAGGTATCGCCGCGTGGCGACTGGGTGCGCCTGCTGCAACGCCCGAGCCTGCAGGATCTCAGCGTCGCGGATGCGATTGCCGCCCTGCCGCCGTTCAGATCCACTTAAGCGGCCAGCGCGGCCCCGGCCGCAGCCGGCTCCAGACCAGCACCGCCACCAGCATGATCAGCAGGGCCGGCAGCAACGGATAGGCCAGGAACAGCCAGCTGCTTTTCAGGTTGAGCACGATCAGCGGATTGGCACCGGCCGGCGGGTGCATGATGTTGAGCAGCTTCATCACAATCGCGATCAGAGCCACACCGACGCCCATAGTCCAGACATTGCTGCCAAACACCTGCAGCAGCGCAATACCAATGGCAGCGCCGAGCAGGTGTGCAGCAAGCACGGCAACCGGTCGTGATCCTTCATGGGTCGGGAAGCAGAACAGCAGAATCGCGGTGCTGCCCAGCGAGGTGAGCGCCAGGCCATGTTCGGCGTCGATCAGCCACAGCACCAGGCCAAGGCACGGCACGATGCCGGCAGCGATCCACAGCAGCTCCAGCAGGCCGGCGCGATTCAGTCCCGTCATTCCCGCTCCTTCATTTCCGCAGCACTGAACAGCGGCAGTTCGGTCCGCTCCGCGCCTGATGGCAGGACTGTCTGGCGGTTGTCGATCCAGGCGGCAATATCGCGCCACACGGTTTCAGCCTGCAGATCGCGCAGCAGCATGTGCCAGCCCTGATCGTAGACCGCAACGCGCATATTGACATCCGGCGTCGCCTTCAGGGTCTCGACAAAGCGCTCGACCGGCGGCTGAGGAATCACCTGATCCTTGACGCCATAGAGCAGCAGCAGCGGTGTATTGGTCGGTCGTGCGAGCGCCGCCTCATCCATCAGGTTGACCAGGCCATGGATGGCATCCGCCCGCGTCGCCTTGATGAACAATGGGTCGCGCGATAATCGGCGCAGCATCTCAATATTGTCGGAGGCCTGGATTTTCAGCCCGCTGCCGGTGAAGGTCTTCCATGGAATGGTATAACTGGCGAGCCATAACGTGGCGCGGTAGAGCAACGGCATGCTGCTGCGGCCCCAAACCGCCGGCGCCACCAGTACGACACCCGCCGGCCGCACCGCTTGGTTCCGCGTCAGGCCATGCAGCACCACGGCACCGCCCATGCTTTCTCCCAGCCAGTAAACCGGCACGCCGGGATAACGCTGAACCAGCACGGCATTCAGTTCAGCGAGGTCATCGGCCAGGCGGTTCTCACCAGGCCACAGGCCGGTATAGGGCGCGCGGCCAAACCCGCGCTGGTCCGGTGCATAGGTCATGATGCCACGCTGGGCCCACCACTGCGCCGCCTCGGTGAAGGCGGTGCTGTAATCGTTGAAGCCATGCAGCGCCAGGATGATGGCTTTCGGCTGCATCGGTTCCGCCGGCCAGCGGCGCAGCGGCAGTTCACGGCCATCCCCTGCCTGCCAGGCGGTCTCGTTCGCCACCATTGCCGGCGGCATCGCCATTTCGCCCGGCGGCTGCAGGCGTGGTGCGCAGGCCACCGCCAGCCAGCCAGCCAGCAAAATCAGGATGATCCGCATCACGCCACGCCCGCCAGCTGGCGCACCCGCGTAGCTGGAAAGATCAGCGTTGCCGTGGTGCCGGCACTCTTTCGGCTGGACAGGTGAATCTGGCCGTCATGCAACTCGATCAGCCGGCGCGTGATCGGCAGGCCAAGGCCACTGCCGCCGGCTTCGCGGGCGCGCAGGGAGTCGCCCTGCGAGAAGGGCTCGAAGACACGCTTGAGCTGGTGGTCGGTCATGCCAACACCGGTATCACGCACCCGGATCGCCAGGCCGCCATCGGTGAGCAAGGCCGCCGCAATCTCGACGTTGCCGCCTTCAGGGGTGAACTTGATCGCATTGCTGATCAGATTGAGCAGCATCTGGCGCAGCAGCCGTTCATCGGCATGCAACCGCGGCAGCACGGCCGGCAGTGCCCGCTGTAAGGTGACCCCCTTGCCGTCGGCGGTGACGCCGACCAGCTCCAGCGCATGGTCAACCGCCTGCAGTACATCGAGTTCGCGCTCGACCAGATCCAGCTTTCCGGCCTCGATGCGCGACATATCGAGCACGTCGTTGATCAGCGACAACAGATGCTGTCCGCTTTTGACGATACCATCAATGTATTCGGCATAGCGTGGATTATCGATCGGCCCGAACAGACCCTGGCGCATGATATCGGCAAAGCCGAGTACGGCGTTCAGCGGTGTGCGCAGCTCATGGCTCATGGCTGCAAGGAAATTCGATTTGGTGCGGCTGGCCTCTTCCGCTTCGCGCCGCGCCTGCTCCAGATCGGCGGTCAACGCCTGCATCTCGGCATGCGCCACTTCGGTGGCGCGCAGCTGTCGCATCAGGGCATAGGCAAAACCCAGCACCAGCAGCCAGGTTGCAACGCCGGCGGCGATCAAAACGGTGTAAAGATTGGATAACCGATCGCGAGATAGCTCAAGGCGCCGCAGGCCGATGGCATTTATCCCGTCAGCCAGGGCGTTGAAGTCGACATCCAGGGCCTGCGACTGCGCCGCCACGGCATGTGCTGCCCCCTGATTGCCCGCGGCAAAGGCCGTCAGCTGCATGTCCCAGCTGCGGATCGCCGGTTCAATCCGATACAACAGCGCCTGCAGGTCTGCATCGCCAGCATAAATGACGGCACCCGGTCCGCCCCGCATCTGCTGCAACCGGCTGAGCAACTGATCGTAATGCTGCCGCACCTCGGTGCTTTCGCGACCTGACGTACCGGTCAGAGCTTCCAGCAGGGCGATACGGAAACCCTGGTGGGCATTGCGGAACTGCACGCTGTCCCAGATCACCGTCTGGTAGGAGATGCGGTTGTACTCACGCTGCTGGATATAGAAATACGTCGCCAGCACGATTGACAGTGCGACCACGGTGCCGACCAGCACCAGCACGAAACGTCGCGCGGCTCCGGCCAGCGCTTCGGGCTGCGGCTCGATTATGAGCGGGCTGAAACGGCGCGGCATCAGGGCGAATCCTGTTGCCTCAGTCGCAGGTTATCCTGCGGCCTACCGGTCCGATCCATCGTGGTTGAGCCCCCGTCCGTGTCAGCGGCGACATTCTGTGCACGCATCATCCACTCGGAGTGGCATTCCCGCCGGTAAAAATCAATGGGCTTTTCGCCCGCGACTCCGAGTGTTACAGGCTTTCAGGCCCTAGAGGGTGCGAGTCTGGCCGCCATCGACATCGATCACGGCGCCATTTAGATAGGCCGCCTGCGGCGAGGCGAGGAAAGCCACGGCCCGGGCAATTTCTGCGGGTTCGCCGAACCGCCCGATGCCCATGCTGCGCGGCAGCTTGATGGCCGCCTCGGCCTCGCTGAGGCCCTGCTCCTTGGCGAAGCTGCGGATGCGGGTCTGCAGGCGCTCGGTGGCGATGGCGCCGGGGTTGATCGCATTGACCCGGACGCCATCGGCAATGCCGCGGTCGGCCAACACCTTGGTCAGATTCATGCCCGCCGCGTTGACCGAACCGCCGATGGCGAATTCGGCCTGCCCGGTGCGGCCGCCGATGCCGATGATGCTGATGATGCTGCCCTGTCGCGCTTTGAGGTGCGGCCAGGCGGCGCGGCTGAGCCGCATGGCGCCAAAGAATTTCAGTGCGAAGCCATCGGCCCAATCATCATCGGTCAGCGTCATGAAATCGCCGCGCTTGGTGGCGCCGGCGTTGTTCACCACCAGATCGACGCCACCGAATTTTTCCACGGTGGCAGCCACCACCTGCGCCGGCACTGCCGGATCGCGCAGATCCACCGCCTGCACCAGGCTCTCGGTCTTCAGGCCGCCGGCCACGCCGTTCAGCAGATCGGTCGAGCGTGCCGCCAGCACCAGCTTCATGCCTTCCGCTGCGAGAACCTCGGCAATCGCCTGCCCGATGCCCTTGCTGGCACCGGTGACAATCGCGACCTTGCCGTCGAGTTTCAGATCCATGCAATCCTCCTGATGGCGTCGGACACGACGCCTGCGCTAAGCTTTCCGTCAATCAATAGAATATGGGAGGCGACATGTTTCGCAATGATCTGTTCCAGGGCAAACGCATCCTGATCACCGGCGGCGGCACCGGGCTGGGCAAGGCCATGGCGCTCCGGCTGATGGAACTCGGCGCCGAACTGCATATCTGTGGCCGGCGCGATGGCGTGCTGCAGGAAACGGCGAAGGAACTGGCTGCTGAAACCGGCGGCAATATCTACGGCCATGCCTGCGATATCCGCGTGGCGCAGGCGGTGGACGAGATGGTGCAGGCGATCTGGGACGTGCACGGCCCGCTGGATAGCCTGGTCAACAATGCTGCGGGCAATTTCATCGCCCGCACCGAAGACCTCAGCCCGCGCGGCTTCGATGCCATCGCCAATATCGTGCTGCATGGCAGCTTCTACGTCACCCAGGCGGTGGGCAAGCGCTGG
The DNA here is from genome assembly GCF_943372915.1 of Ferrovibrio terrae. Classification (GTDB taxonomy): domain Bacteria; phylum Pseudomonadota; class Alphaproteobacteria; order Ferrovibrionales; family Ferrovibrionaceae; genus Ferrovibrio; species Ferrovibrio terrae_A. The sequence continues at coordinate 120,793 of NZ_CALSAN010000008.1, forward strand.
ATCGCGGCCAAACGCGGCGGCAGCGTGGTGTCCATTGTCACCACCTGGGTCTGGACCGGTTCGGCCTTCGTCATCCCGTCTGCCATGTCCAAGGCCGGCATCGCGGCAATGACACAGTCGCTGGCCGTGGAATGGGGACCGAAGGGCATTCGCCTGAATGCCATCGCGCCCGGCCCCTTCCCCACCGAAGGCATGACCAAGCGACTGGCACCGACCGAAGCCCTGGAGAAACGTATGATCGGCGCGATCCCGATGCGCCGCGTCGGCAACCTGGCGGAACTGGCCAATCTCGCTGCCTTCCTGCTGGCCGATGATGTGGCCTATCTGACCGGCGAGGTGATCGCCATCGACGGCGGCCAATGGCTCAATTCGGCCGGCGGCTTCGGTGCGCTGACCGACCTCAACGATGCCGAATGGCAGGACATCCGCGAAAGCATCGCCACGACCAATGCCAAGGACAAGGCGCAGCGCACGGTCTGACGCCAAGCCCTGTCCATAAGCCGCGCTGATCGGCTCCGATGCATTAGTTGCATGGGAAACCATAGGTATTTCAATGAAATATACTATGCCGAGGGCTTCGCTTTGACGTAGCGTCAGGGCAGAATGATGTGCGTTCGATCTGCAGCATCAACAGCACATAGAGGCAAAAATGAGCAGCGATCCGGCAACCCGCATGGAGCATGACTCGCTCGGCGAGATGGCCATTCCAGCCGCCGCCTATTTCGGCATCCAGACCCAGCGCGCGCTCGACAACTTCCATATCTCCGGTATCGGTATCAACCATTACCCGAACCTGATCCGCGCGTTTGGCATGGTGAAAAAGGCCTGTGCCGCCGCCAACAAGAAGCTGGGCTATCTGGAGCCGGAGAAATACAAGGGCATCGCCAAGGCCTGCGATGAACTGATCGACGGCAAGCTGCACGAATGGTTCACCATCGACGTGTTTCAGGGCGGCGCCGGCACCTCCACCAATATGAATGTCAACGAGGTGGTGGCCAATCGCGGCCTGGAGCTGATGGGCTTCCACAAGGGCGAATACAGCCATCTGCATCCCAATGACGACGTCAACCTGTCGCAGTCGACCAACGACGTCTATCCGACCGCCGTGCGGCTGGGCGTGATCCTCAGCCATGCCGAGCTGATGAAGGCGCTGGATAGCCTAGCTTATGAATTCCGCCAGCGCGGCGTCGAATTTGCCGATGTCATCAAGCTGGGCCGCACCCAGCTGCAGGATGCCGTGCCGATGACACTGGGCCAGGAGTTCGAGGCCTTTGCCATCAACATCAAGGAAGACGTGGCGCGTGGCGACGAGATCATCAAGCTGTTCCGCGAGATCAACTTAGGGGGAACCGCGGTCGGCACCGGCATCAACACAGAGCCGGAATATTCCAATCTCGCGATTGAGGAACTGACTCGTATCTGCGGCATCGAGATGGTGCGCGCCGCCAACCTGATCGAGGCGAGCTGGGATATGGGCGCCTTCGTGCTCTATTCCGGCATGCTCAAGCGCATCGCCGTCAAGCTCAGCAAGATCGCCAATGACCTGCGCTTGCTGTCGTCCGGCCCGCGCGGCGGCCTGAATGAAATCTCGCTGCCACCGATGCAGCCGGGCTCCTCCATCATGCCGGGCAAAGTCAATCCGGTGATCCCCGAAGTGGTCAACCAGGTCTGTTTCCAGGTGATCGGCAACGATATCACGGTGACCATGGCAGCCGAGGCCGGGCAATTACAGTTGAACGTGATGGAGCCGGTGATCGTCTACAACGTGCTGAATTCGATGCAGCTGCTGTCGCGCGCCGCCCGCACGCTGGCCGAGAAATGCGTGTCGGGAATCCAGGCCAATGTGGAACAAGCGAAGCGCCATGTCGAAGCCAGCGTCGGCATCGTCACCGCGCTCAATCCCTATATCGGCTACGAGAAATCGGCCTGGCTGGCCAAGGAAGCGCTCAAGACCGGACGCACGGTGCGCGAACTCTGCATCGAGAAGGCTTGGCTGACCGAGGCGCAGCTCGACGATATCCTTGATGTCGCCAAGCTGACTGCACCGCGCCGGCGCGGCCGCAAGATCGTGGCACCCCAACCGTAATAGGGCGCAGTAATCACAGCCCCCGGATCAGGTCGCGGCGGCTGTTCCACACCGTTGCCAGCCAGAAGGCTGCAAGGCCGCCGCAGCTGACCGCCAGCGCGATCCACAGCACCGGGCCATAGCCACCGAAGGTCTCCCATAGCAGGGCGAAGGCCACGGCGGCCGTGGTGCGCGGCAGCGTCACCGCCATCGTCAGCGCGCCCGTGGCCGCGCCATAGCCATAGGCGCCGAGATACTCGATCACACTGTTGGCCCGCACCAGCGTCAGCATGCCCGTCGCCATGCCATAGAGCACGGCAAAGATCACCAGGGCCGGAACGCCCCACCATGCGCTGAGCACCAGCATGGCCACGCCCATCGATGTCAGGCCGAAAGCAATGCGGCCAAAGCCGGCGGTGGAAATGCGCGTGGCAACCATCAGCAATACGAAACGCGCCAGCACCTGGCTCGGCCCATGCATAGCCATGATGCCGACGATCAGACTCATCGCATAGCCATTTTCCAGCAACAGCGGGATGGTGTGAAAGGTGATGCCGTTGCCGACAAAGGTGTGCACGCTGAAGGCCGCCACCAATGCCCAGAAAATGCGATCACGGAGAATCTGCCGCAGCGGCAGGCGCAGAGGTGCAACACTGGTGCCGTCAGCATCTGGCTTTCGGCCGCCGCCGCGAATGCCGCGCAGCACCCAGGCACTGACCAGCCCGGGCACCAGGAAATGGATCACCGCGACGATCATGATGGCCGGGCGCCAGCCAAGCGTCTCGCTGAACAGCGTGATGAAGGGAATGGCCGTCGAGGAAGAAAATCCACTGAGCAGCGAGATCATGGTGATGCCCCGCCGGTGGTCGGTCAGGTTCGACACCACGATATTATAGGCGCTTTCACTCAGCGTGCAGGCATGCACCAGGCCAAGCCCGGCCCAGACGATGTAAAACACCGGCAGCGAGGTCGTCATCGACCAGATGGCCAGCAGCACTGCCCCGCCGGTTGCCCCCAGCACCATGAACCAGTAGCCGCCAAAGCGGTCGATCAGGGCGCCAATCGGCAGCGCCATGATGCTGGCGACCAGCAGGTTGACCGTGAGGCCGGCATTGATCTCGACCTTCGACCAGCCAAGTTCCTGCTCCATCGGCAGGGCCACCACGGCCAGCGAATAATACAGCGAACCCCAGGACACCATCTGGCCGAGCGCCAGTCCCCAGATCAGCAAATGGGGCGTGACAGGTGGACGGTCCCCTGGAACGGAGAGGAAGGACATTGAACTGGTCCGGAAAGACGAGAGCGGCAGGGCTGGCGAATCACGGGCGGGACGACGTTTGCACAGTATCACGCTGTGGCAATCCTGTGGCGTGCGATATTCGCATGACCGTGTGGCATCCCCTGCATCGCAACACGCAATCGTTTTGACTCATAACAGCCTTGCGCCTAGCCTTCGGCACAGGCCGCAGATAAGCGGCCACTGGAGGAAACCATGTCCGCGCTGCCTCGTCTGGCGGGTCTCACCGCTATTCCTGCCATTGCCCTGCTACTGACCGCCTGCGCCGCCACGCCGCCGCGCGATCCGGCACTGGCCTGCGCCGATCTGACCCGCCCCATCGATGCTGGCGCCATTGGCCTGCAAACGCGTGGCGCCACCATCGAATCCGCCACCCTCACCCAGCCCCAGGTCGCAGGCGCCGTCACCAACCCGCCTTTCGCACCGACACCGCCCGAGATGATCGTACCGGCCCTGCCCGAGCATTGCCGCGTGATCGGCGCCATCGCCTCGGTCGACCCCCAGGCGCCGCCGATCCGCTTCCAGGTCAACCTGCCGAGCCAGTGGAACGGCCGTTCGCTGCAATATGGCGGCGGCGGCTTCAACGGCGTGCTGATCACCGGCCTGACCATGCCGCCTGCCGCCCGCCCCGACAGACCGCATCCTCTGGCGCGCGGCTATGTCACCTATGGCACGGATTCCGGCCACCAGAATGCGCCGAATGTGCCGCTGCAGGCTTTTGCACTGAATGACGAGGCCTTGGTCAACTTCTCGCATGCCTCTTACAAGAAGGTGCGCGATGTGGCGGTCGAGCTGATGAAGCGGCGCTACGGCAAGGCGCCGGAGAAACTCTATTTCTTCGGCAGCTCCGAAGGCGGACGCGAAGGCCTGACCATGGCCCAGCGCTATCCCAACGACTTTGACGGCATTTTCAGCCGCGTACCGGTGATCAACTGGGTTGGCCTCCAAGCTGCCGGAACCCGCATGGGCATTGCGCTCACGCAAGGCTGGATCTCACCCGACAAGGTGAAACTGGTGCATGACGCCGTGCTGGCGGCCTGCGATGACCGTGACGGGCTGAAAGACGGCATCGTCAGCGACCATGAGGGCTGCAAGCGCATCTTCGATGTCAGCCGCCTGCGCTGCGCCGGCCCGAGCAATCCGATGTGCCTGACCGAGGCCGAAATCCGCTCGGTGCAGACACTGCACAGCTCGGTGAACTTCAATTTCGATCTTGCCAATGGCGTGCGCAGCTATCCCGGCTTCGGCACCGGCGGCGAGGCCTGGGCCGGCACCGGCCCGGTCGGCGGCTGGGTCAGCTGGCAGACCGGCACCGCGCCGCCCACTGTGCCCGCCACCAATGCCAGCAGCCGCGCCTGGCTTTATGGCAGCGGCGCGATCCAGTATTTCCTCGCCCGCGATGCAAATTACGATCCGCGCACCTATACCGTCGACAGCTTCCGCGAACGTGCACAGCTTATCTCCGGCCTGATGGATTCCACCAATCCGGATCTCAGCACCTTCGCCAATCGCGGCGGCAAGCTGGTGGTGGCCGAGCAGATGGCCGATTACGCCCAGAGCCCCTATGCCGGCATCCAGTATTACCAGTCGGTGGTGGCCAGGATGAGCCAGCCGGTGGTTGACCGCTTCATGCGCATGTACGTGACGCCGGGCGCCGACCATGTCGGTACCGGTGCGCCCTCGGCGGTCGACATGCTGGAGGTGGTGAGCGACTGGGTGGAGAAAGGCCGCGCGCCGGGTAACCTGGTGCAGAGCGCGCACCAGCCGGCACCGCCCTTTGCCATCACCATGTCACGCCCGATGTGCCGCTATCCGATGTTCCCGCGCTACCGCAGCGGCGACGTCAATGCGGCTGCCAGCTTCGAGTGCGTGATGCCTTAGGCGAAAGCGGCCTCTGCCGTCATCGCCAGGGCGCCATCGGCATCGGCGATCCATAAGGAAAGCGACCCGTCATGCGCGTTTTTCGCGCGCAGTTGGAACGGCTGACTGTCGATCACCGGGCGACGGCCACGGAAGCTGAACCGCTTTAACCCCAGTCCCGGCCGCAGGCTGGTGGCGAAATCGACCAGCAGCGTCGCCAGCAGCGGGCCATGCACGACCAGGCCGCGATAGCCTTCCACGTCGCGCGCATAGTCGCGGTCGTAATGGATGCGGTGGCCGTTATAAGTGAGAGCAGAATAGCGGAACAGCAGTACCGGATCGGCGGTGAAATTCGCCGACCACTGGTAATCGCCCGATGCCGTATCCGGCTCCGGCAAGGCTGCGCCCGCAAGCTCCTCGCGATAGACGATGTCATGGCGGTCAGTCACGGCCGGCGTATCGGCGTCGAAAATATCGTGTCGCACGGTGACAAAGACCAGCCGCCCGCTACGGCCTGATTTTTCCTCTACCGACTCAACGGTGGAGAGCCGGCGCGTCGGCATGCCCAGCATCAGCGGGCGATGGAAGTCCAGCCGGCTGCCGGCCCACATGCGGCGCGTCTGGCTGCCGCCCCAGAACTGGCTCACATCCGGCAGGAAGCTGCCAAGTGCCGGATGACCGTCGCGGCCGAGCCGGGCGCGCTGCGCCGGGCTCCAGAAGTACAGCCAGTGCCGCAATGGCGGCAGCGGCGCCTCCTCCACCAGGTGTGCATCCGGCTGGTCCAGCGCCCGCGCCAGCGCGATGCAGCGTTCGGGCAAAAAAAGATCGGCGGCCTCATCCTGGCCGCCGATCCAATCTTTCAGCGATGTCTTATCGGCCATGCCGGCAGTCTAGCGTCACTGCCGTGATTTGCCCACCGCCTCGCGCAGCAGCAGGTAGACCTTGCCGATATCGGCCGTGACAAAGGCCGAGGTCAGCAACTCTTCATGCTCCACGCCCTTGGCACCGGCCAGCACGCGCTCGAACTCGGCCACGTAGCGGTCGGTAAAGTCGCGGAACTCGCCATTCTCCTGATACTTGCTGCGGATTTTGTCGAGATCCTTCTGGTCGATAAGCTTGCGGGTGAACAGGCCGCGCTCGCCCTTGTAGTAGCGGCGCCACAGTTCTTCCGACAGGTCGCGATTGAGCAGACGGCTGATATCGATGGCCATCGAGTTGAGATGGCCGGTAATGAAGGCCGCGGTCTTGAGGAACTGCTCGCCGCGCAGCGCCTGGGTGGCCTTGCGCAGGGATTCGGCCTCGATACTGGCCGTTCTTGCGGCCTCCGCCAAAGCCTTGGAATCCGCCTTGAGGCTGGCTTCGGCCGAGGCGGCTTCGCTGGCAGCGCGGGCTGCCGACGATGCCAGTTCCTGGGCGCGCTGGCCGAGGATATCGGCGGTCTCGGCGGCACGTGCGGTGGCGCGGTCGGTGACAGCGCCGAATTCGGTGCCGGTGCGCGCCATGCGTTCGCCGATCTCGGCCACCTTCTCGCTGAGGCGCGCGGCGCGGGTATCGACCTCGTCGGCCTGGCGACGGAAGCCGTCGCTCATCCGGTCGGTCTGCTTCATCGCGTCCTCGACGATATTGGCCAGTTCGCGCGTGCGGTTACGCAGCACTTCGCTGGCATCGTCGATGCGACCCGAGGCATTGCCGACCGCCAGATTGATCTCGCGGGCGCGGGCATCGAAGGTCGAGCCGACCTGTTCGACGCGGTTGACCGCTTCGTCCGAAACGCGGGCGACTTCCTGGGCCTGGCGGCGGAAGCTGTCGCCGATATTGGCGGTCTTTAGGATCGCCGCGTCGGAGGCTTCGGCCAGTTCCTGTACGCGGCCGCGGAAGTTCTCGCGGATGCTTTCGGCCTGGCGGGTCAACTCGCTCGACAGTGAGGTGAGCGCGCCGGCCTGCTCGTGGATGGTGCTGCGCAGTTCCAGCGTGCGGTCGACCACGCTCTGCGCCGCATCGCCCAGTTCGATCGAGCGGATGCGCGCCGTATCGCCAGCCGTATTGATGCTGCCGGTCGCTTTCTCGGCGGCAGCATTCAGGGCGACAGCTTCCATTTGAGCCTTGTCGCTCATCGCCACCAGCGCCGAGGTCTGTGCCGTGGCCTTTTCGGCCAGGGTCGCCATCGCCTCTGCCACCTTGATCGCCAGGTCCTGCAGATCCTTGGCGCGCGCCTGGGCGGCGCTGCCGGCAAGCTGCGATTCCATCGCCGCACGTTCGGACGCGGCGCTGAGCGCATGGGCCTGCACCTGCGCGGTCTCGCTCACCTGATGCAGGCGTTGCGCGGCACGTTCGGCGGCAGCCTGTAGCTGCACGGCATCCTGACCGGCGCTTTCGCCAGCCGAACGCAGCCGCTGCGCGGTGCGCGCGGCGGCCTGGTCGAGGCCATCGACCTGGTCGCGCACGGCCGTACCGGTTTCGGAGATCCGTTTGGCAACGCCGTCGATGGTGACGCCGAACTGCTCGGCATGGCCGCGCAGCAGGGCACCGGCGGCGCCAACCTGATCGTCGGTGCGCTGGGTCGCCTGGGCGAGCAGCGCATTGGCCTGCACCATGGTTTCCTGCACCTGTGCCGCCATGTTGAGGGCATCGCGGCCAGACTGAGCCAGAGTTTCGATGCGGGCACGGATGCCTTCGTCGGCCTCGCCGATTTTCCCGAGTGCACGGCCGGCGGTTTCATCCAGCACATCGGCACGCTGCTTCAGTTCGTCGCCGGTGCGCATGGCGCGGTCGGCGATCTGTTGCAGGGTCTGCGTCATGTTGGCGCCTTCGCGGCGCAGCGCATCGCCCGCCTGGGCCAGACGCTGGTCGGCCAGTTCGGCCGCTGAGCCAAGCTGGTCGGCCTGATGGCGCACCAGATCGCCGGTCAGCTTCAGGCGCTGCTCGGCCTGGGTGGCGGCTTCGGCAAACGCATCGGCCTGGCGGGTGGCAGAGGCACCGGCCTGTTCCAGCGAACTGGTGCGGCCGCGCATGTCATCGCTGGCAACCCGCAGGCGTTCAGCCACGCGGGCGCCCTGGTCATCCAGCGCGCCGACTTCGGAGCGGATCGTCTCGCCGATATCGCGGATGCGGCTGATCGTGGTGCCGGTGGCATGTTCGATCTCGCGCACGCGCTCGCGCAGCACGGTGCCAGCGGCCTCGGCGCTGTCGACCACCTTCTGGCTGGTGCTGCTGAACACCAGGCTCTCGCGACCAAAGCTCTCGCTGGCCGCTGTGGCGCGCGCGACAGTAACTTCGGCAGCCGTGGTAATCGTCTGCGCAGATTCGGCAAAGCTGAGCCCGATGCGGTCAGCCTCGCCGCTGGCGCGGGTGACCGACTGTTCGAGGGCGACGATCTTCTGTTCCAGCTGCTCGGTGATCTGCTGCGCCACTTCGGCAGCGCGGTTCACCGCCTGGTCCATCAGCTCGCCATGGCGGCGCGACAGCTCGTCGACGCGCTCGTTCTGGAACTGGATGGCCGAGGTGATGCGGGCGATTTCAGTCGCCTTGCCCTGGAAGATGCCCCGCGCGGTTTCCACCTCGCGCACGATCACATCGGCAGCCTGCAGCAGCACCTGCGCCTGGGTCGATACGGTATGGCCCAGACCACTGACCTTGGCATTCATCTCGCTGCCAACCTTGTCGGCGGCGTCGACCAGGGCGCGGCTCTGCTCTTCAAAGCGGCCGGCCAGGCCCTTCACGGTATTGTCGAGGTCGCGGTTCACCTGCTCGGCCGCCGCCAGCAGCGACTGCGAGGACTGGTTCAGCGTGCCGGTGATCTGGCGCGCCTGCAGCGCGACCTGTTCGCCGGCGCCAGAGGCGGCAGCCAGCAGCGCCTGCTGCTGGCCGGCCATGGTCTCGCCCAGCGTGGCGATCTTGTCGGTGGCGCTCTGCGCCGCCTCTTCCATCTCGCGGGCTTGGCGACGCAGCGCGCCGGCCAGCGCCGAGACACGGCGCTCGGCTTCCGGCGTCGGATAGCTCAGGTCGAGCAGCAATTCGTGCAGGGCGGCGGACTGGCGTTTGATCGCCATGCCGCGCCACATGTTCAGCAGCATCAGCCAGAGGAAGGCCAGCGGCGCGGCGATACCGGCGATGAAGGCGCCGATTTCGTGCGGCAGCGCATGCCACAGGTTGGCCCAGCCGATTGAGCTTTCGATATAGAGGGCGCAGATCACGACCCAGAGCAGGCTGATGCCGCCCCCGATGCCGACCATGATCAGGCGCCGGCGTTCCAGCATCGGCGTGCCCACCAGGGCGGCGGCGCGGTTGTCCGCCTCGGCCAGAGCCTGTTCGCTCGCCGACTTTGCGGCATTGGCGGCCATATCGGCCCGCGGATGTTTGATCAGCATCGCAACCTCCCCCGTCGGACCGCCAGGAGGAGTCCCCGGTCCGGTCGGATCGCGTCATCTTCCGCATTGAAACACACAAAGACCGGGACGAGGCGGAAAACCCGCGCCGGTAGCACACCATATTTAGGGATCCAATGGTTAACGCAGCCTTGCCCAGCCCGGTCAAAAGCGGTCAAACCGGAGTCGAAAGACACCCTGTGGATAGCGGGGATAACCTTTTTGGCGCCTCCCGAAAAATGCCCACCGTGCGCGACACGGCATAAAATCAGGGGGTTCACGCTGCGCTGAGTCCGTCAATAAGTTTTTTTACAGTCGTGTCACATACACTGTATTGACCCTCCCTTAACCCTGAGTACCATATGTTGTGTTCGTTGGACCTGTTTCGTGACGACGCTGCGCCGCCTTCGAGAGCCCATTTGGGGCTGTTTTTGTAGGGTTTTCGAAGGTGAAAGGGCGGGGTGCGCGGCCGCCGGGACAGAGCAACGGACGGAACCTTTGGATTCATAGACGACGGCCGGCCCGGCCTGCCCTGATTCAGGGGTGGCCCGACCGCGATAATGAGGGGACACAATCCGTGCTCAACACTCTGCAAACCGAACGCGGCATTCGTATCGATGTTGACCGCAGCCGCGACCGTCTCCTCACCGATTTCGGCAAGGCCACCCTGGACGACCGCTACCTGCTGCCCGGCGAGTCCTACCAGGACCTGTTCGCCCGCGTTGCCGGCCATTATGCCGACGACACCGCCCATGCCCAGCGGATGTACAACTACATCAGCAAGCTCTGGTTCATGCCGGCGACGCCGGTGCTGTCGAACGGCGGCACCAACCGCGGCCTGCCGATCAGCTGCTTCCTGAACGAAGCCAATGACAGCCTGGATGGCATCCTTGGCCTGTGGAACGAGAATGTCTGGCTGGCGGCCCGCGGCGGCGGCATCGGCAGCTACTGGGGCAACCTGCGCTCGATCGGCGAAAAAGTCGGTCAGAACGGCAAGACCTCGGGCATCATCCCCTTCATCCGCGTGATGGACAGCCTGACGCTGGCGATCAGCCAGGGCTCGCTGCGCCGTGGTTCGGCCGCCTGCTACCTGCCGGTCGACCATCCGGAAATCGAGGAATTCATCGAGATCCGCCGCCCGACCGGCGGCGATCCGAACCGCAAGGCGCTGAACCTGCATAACGGCATCCTGATCTCGGACGCCTTCATGCGCGCCGTGGAGGCCGACGAGCAGTGGGCCCTGCTCAGCCCGCATGACCAGACCGTGCAGCGCACCGTCTCGGCCCGCGCGCTGTGGATCCGCATCCTCACCGCCCGCATCGAGACCGGCGAGCCCTACCTGGTCTATATCGACCATGTGAACCGCGCCCTGCCGGAGCAGCACAAGCTGGCCGGCCTGCGGGTCAAGACCTCGAACCTGTGCAGCGAGATCACGCTGCCGACCGGCATCGACCATCATGGCCAGCAGCGCACGGCCGTGTGCTGCCTGTCGTCGCTGAACCTGGAATACTTCCATGAGTGGAAGGAACACCCGGTGTTCATCGAGGATTGCCTGCGCTTCCTCGACAACGTGCTGAGCGACTTCATCGCCAATGCGCCCGACAGCATGAGCAAGGCGCGCTATGCCGCCGAGCGCGAGCGTTCGGTCGGCCTCGGCGTGATGGGCTTCCACTCCTTCCTGCAGGCCAATGGCGTGCCGTGGGAGAGCGTGATGGCCAAGGTGTGGAACCGCACCATCTTCAAGCATGTGAAGGACCAGTCCGACGCCGCCTCGCGCAAGCTGGCGGAAGAGCGCGGCGCCTGCCTCGATGCCGCCGAATACGGCATCATGGAGCGCTTCTCGCACAAGATCGCGATTGCACCAACCGCCTCGATCTCGATCATTGCCGGCGGCGCCTCGCCCGGCATCGAGCCGAACGTGGCCAATGCCTTCACGCACAAGACGCTGTCGGGCTCCTTCTCGGTGCGCAACCGCTATCTTGAGAAGACGCTAGAGCAGTATGAGAAGAACGACGACGACACCTGGTCGTCGATCACCACCAATGGCGGCTCGGTGCAGCATCTCGACTTCCTGAATGAAGATGAGAAGGCCGTGTTCCGCACCGCGTTTGAGATCGACCAGCGCTGGCTGATCGACCTTGCGGCCGACCGCACGCCCTATATCTGCCAGGCGCAGAGCCTGAACATCTTCCTGCCGGCCAATGTGCATAAGCGCGATCTGCACCAGATCCACTTCCAGGCCTGGAAGAAGGGCGTGAAGAGCCTCTACTACTGCCGCTCGCTGTCGATCCAGCGTGCCGAAACAGTGTCGGGCCAGTCGGCCATCGAGAAGACCAACGTGGTGACCATCCCGCTGGTCGGCAAGATCAACGACGGCGAACGCCCCATGGGTGTGCCCGGGGGCATGCCGGAGCTGGAACCGGAACTGCCGCTCGCCGCCATGGCGGCGGCTGGCGGCCCGCGCGAAGCGGTCGATTACGATGAGTGCCTGTCCTGCCAGTAAGCGTTGGCAGAAACCCTCGATAAAGATTGCGGCCCGGGAGCGATACCCCGGGCCGTTTTCATTTCAGCCTGACCGGGTCAGGCCAAATACAGATCTGTTTTAATCGCTGGGGTCGCGGCCGGTGCCGCGCCGGTCTACACACGGATCATACAGCGTCGGGTGCCCCGATCTGCCAGATCTCGATGGCGGCAACCACCACCACGCCCGCGCCCAGCCCGATATGGGCAATCAGCGCCATGTCATAGCTGGTGAATCCGATCAGCCAGGGCGACAGCACAGCCCACAGGCCAAGCAGGCCATTGATATAGGCTTCCCAGCGGTCAAGCAGCGTCAGCGCGAGGGCCGACAGCGCAAAGATCAGACCGCCGATGATGACGGCATTGAGCGTCGCCGCATCCAGGCCGGTGAACTGCAACAGCCATGGCGATACCGCCAGCAGCAGCCCCAGTATCATGTTGGTCCAGTCCTGCCAGCGGCGCGTTTTCGCCCTGGGTTCCGGATGTCCGGATGGGTGGTGATGCGTGGCATGGGCCATGACGTTCCTCCTCCGGGATGGTCGGCTTACGCCGGTGATCCCGCTGAAAAGGCCGTGCGGCGGCTGCTTCCCCCGTGCATCGCGCACGGCTCTTCGAATCACATAGGGCTCCAAAGCACGGCCGGCCAGCAGGCTGGGCCTGCAGTGTGGCTTTTTTAAGCCGTCAGGTTGCCGTGGGAATCCGGCTTAAAACCCTGGAATCGCCGCCTGCTCCACCTGCGGCAGCACGTCGAAGGGCAGCATGGCATGCACGCCCTTGTTGCCATCCACCAGCTGGGTGATGTGCAGGTCGCAGGCCAGGCTGCAGAGCGCATAGGCGTCATTCGCCGCCAGGCCGGCCACGGCGCCCAGCAGGTCGATCATGTCTTCCAGCGCCCGCGTCGCGGCATCGTCCAGATCGGGATCGAAGGCCATGGTGATCAGATGCGTCGGCGTCACCGCGCGCGGTCGCGGCAGGCTGCGGCCTTTGTGGAGCACAAAGGTGAAGTCGCCTTCCAGCGCCGTTTCCAGCGCGGTGAGATTGACCTCGCCATCGCCCTGGCAGGCATGGCCGTCGCCGGTGGAGAACAGCGCGCCGGGCACGAAGACCGGCAGGAACAGTTTTGTGCCGGCGATCAGTTCGCGATTGTCGATATTGCCGCCATATTCGCGCGGCTCGATGGTGGAAACCCGGCCATAGGACGGCCGAGGCGACACGCCCATGACACCGAAGAACGGCCGCAGCGGCACCACCGAGCCCCAGGGGCACGTCGCCGTCATCGCATTGCGGTTGATCGGAATCTGCAGCAGCCGGCCGTCGGGAAAGCGATGTGGCAGGCTGCCACGCAGCGGCCGGTTGGCGTTCCAGCCCCAGTCCTGGATCAGCCGCACATCCTCGATCCGCACCTCCAGCACATCGCCCGGCATCGCGCCTTCGATGGCCACCGGCCCGGTCAGGATATGACCGGGCAGCACGGGCTTGAGGGTTTCGACGATGGTGCGATGCTCGGGCAGCACGGCCAGGCCCGCACTGGCGGGCGGAATCACATCGGCACCGCCCGAGACGGTGCGGATGGTGACACTGGCGCCCGAGGCCACGGTCAGTACTGGCTGCAGGGTCGCATCAAAGAAGCCCCAATGTACGGTATCGGGGGTCGGTTCAAGCCGGTGATCGGTCATGCTGCGGGTCTGCCGTCTGGGTTTAGGGCTGACCGCAGCCTAACCGATCACCGATCCGGCTGCCTACTGGCGATCTCAGTGATGCTTGTGCTTGTGTTTGTGGTCATGGCTGTGGCTGCCGAGCGGCGCGCCATAGCGGTGGATATGCAGCGGCTCCTTGCACAGGCCGCTGCAATAGCTGGCAACGGTCTTTTCCAGCTTGTCGTACAGCACGCGGTTGGGCTTGTTGATCGCCTCCAGCCGGGCGCGCGCGGTTTCGGCCTGCTTGGCCAGCTTGGCCAGATCGACATTCACGAGCTTGCGATTCTCCACCACCATCTTGCCGCCGACCATCACGGCATCGACCGATGTGCCGTCCTCGGTATGCACCAGCTGGTTGACCGGATCGTTGAACGGAATCCAGTTGATGCTGTCGAGGTCGAGGAAAACGATATCGGCCTTGTAGCCCTTCTCGATCTGCCCCAGCTTGCCCTCGAAGCCCAGTGCCTTGGCACTGCCGACCGTTGCGGCCTCCAGGATCTGGTCGGTGGTGAGCCAGTCGGCGATATCGGGGCCGCGCACCTTCGACACCATCGAGGCCAGCCGCATCGATTCATACATATTCTGGTTATCCGAACAGTTGGCGCCATCGGTACCGATACCCAGATTGACCTTGCGGCGCAGCATGCCGATCACATCGGCCAGGCCGCTGCCCAGCCGCATGTTGCTGCCGGGATTGTGCGCCACCGAGGCGCCCTTGTCGCCCAGCCGTTTCATGTCGTCATCATCCAGCCAGACGCCATGGGCCACGGTGAAATTCGGGCCGACCGCGCCCATGTCATCCATATGGCTGGTCAGCGATTTGCCATAGCGCTTGTAGCCGGCGATGACCTGCAGCTTGGATTCCGAAACATGGCTGTGCATGGCGACATCGAAATCGCGGGCGATCCGCACGCAATCGGCGATGAAATCATCCGAGCAGTGATGCGGAATCGTGGGCGCAACCGCGGGCCGGATCAAGTCATGGTCGTAATTCCAGGCCTTCAGCGCCTTGCGGATGGCCTTCACGCTGGTCTTGTAGGGCGCGAGCCGCAGCCGTTCGACATCCTTCTGCAGGCCAGGCGTCAGCCGCTCCATCAGGCCCGGCACTGCCTCGAAGAAAGTACGATCGGCCACCATCGGGGCGACCACGGCGCGCATGCCGGCATCGGCATAGGCCTGGGCGCAGGCCTGCAGACCGTCCACCGACGGCATGGGGAATTCGACGGTCAGATCGTAAACCGCCGTGCAGCCTTTCAGCAGGCCTTCGGCCGCGCCGATCAGCGTGGTGAGATATTTATCGTCCAGCGTGCGGTTGCCGCTGATCGCCGGTCCGGCAGTGAGCAGCAGTTCCAGGGTCCAGCGGTCGCCCATGCCCTTGGCGAGATTGCCATGGCCATGGGTATGCGCGTTGATCAGGCCGGGATGCAGCAGGCGACGCCGCGCATCGATCACGATGGCATCGGCCGGCGCCGCCATGCCGGGCTTGCCGATCTCAACAATGGTGTCGCCGGCGATCAGGATATCGGCCGCATCGGCGCGATGCTTGGCGATATTGACGATTTTGCCGCCCCGGATGATCGTCTTGCGCTTGGCCATGCCGACTTTCCTCACTGTTTTCCGTTATCGTTCGACCAGGGCACCAGAATGCGTTCGATGGCGACGACAATCTGGAACAATACGATGCCCATGAAAGACAGCAGGATAAGCGCGCCCCAGGCCAGTGGCACCTTGAAAAATGCCGTCGCGCTGACGATCAGATAGCCCAGGCCACGATCCGCATTGACGAATTCGGCCACCACGGCGCCCACCACCGCCAGGGCAATCGCCGCCTTCAGCCCGCTGAACACGATCGGCATGGCAAAGGGCAGCCGGATGCGCACCAGCTCCTGCCACCGGCTGGCCTTGCAAGCTCGCCCCAACTCCAGCAACTCTGGCGGTACCGCCAGCAGGCCGGCGGCACAGGACAGCACCAGCGGAAAGAATGCGACCAGGAAAGTGATGACGATGCGCGGCAGTTCGTTGGCGCCGAGCACCACCACGAGGATCGGCGCCAGCGCCACCTTCGGGATCGACTGGGTCAGGATCAGGATGGGATAGATTGCATTGGCGATCATGCGTGAGGAGGTCAGTGCCACGGCCAGCGGCAGGCTGATGATCACCGACACCAGAAAGCCGACCATCACGGTGGTGAGGGTGGCGCCGGCATGGGTCAGCACCTGCATGCGCATGGCCCAGGTCTCACCCCAGATGGCGCTGGGGCTGGGCAGCAGGAAAGCCGGCACGCCAAAGACCCGGCAGGCGATTTCCCAGGCCAGAACGAGCAGCGCCAGCACAACGAGCGGCAGCCAGAATTCCTGGGTCCGGCGCCACAGCGCGGCTTTCTTCCGGCGCGGTGCCGGCGTCGTCAGGATGATGGCGTCAGGCTGCACGGGCGCCCCTCCGGCCGAAAATCAGTTCGCGGATGCGGCGGGCGCAGCCCTGGAATGCTTCGTTGCCCTCCTGGTCGAAGCTGCGCGGCCGCGACAGCGGCACATCGATGATCTCAACGATCTGGCCCGGGCGCGGCGACATCACCACCACGCGGTCGGCCAGTAGCACGGCCTCGGGAATCGAATGGGTCACGAAGACAATGGTCTTCGGCCGCTCGGTCCAGATGCGCAGCAGTTCGAGCGTCAGCTCTTCCCGCGTCAGGGCATCCAGCGCGCCGAAGGGTTCGTCCATCAGCAGCACGGAAGGGTCATGCAACAGCGCGCGGCAAATGGCAGCGCGCTGCTGCATACCGCCGGAGAGTTCGCGCGGGTATTTCTGCTCAAAACCGCCGAGGCCGACCATATCGAGCAACTGGCTCGCCTTGACCTTGCTGTCGGGCTGTAGCTTGCCCATCAGGCTGAGCGGAAACAGCACATTGTCCTTGATCGTGGCCCAGGGCAGCAGGGTTGGCGCCTGGAACACGATGCCGGTGTCTTCGCGCGGCCCGGTGACGGTGGCGCCGTCGATGGTGATGGTGCCGCTGCTGAGCGGCAGCAGGCCGCCGATCAGGCGGAGCAAGGTGGATTTGCCGCAGCCCGAGGGACCGACCAGGGCGATGAACTCGCAGTCGCCGATGGTGAGCGAGGCATCCTTCAGCGCGACGATGTCTTCACCGTCGCGCGTCAGGAACACCTTGGATGCGCGGTCAATCGTGATCACGACCGGTCCCCCGCTGGATGCGTTACTTGGTCAGAAGGCTGGTATCTACCGCCTGGGCCGGATTCCACGACTTGTCCAGATTCTGCGACTCCGCCACCACCTGCCAGGTGAAGTTCAGGCGTTCGGCGGTTTCCTTGCCGTAGCCGGTGGCCTTGTTGTAATCGGTGAAGACGAACTTGGTGGTTGCCTTCACGCTGCCGATGCAGTCATCCAGCGCCACTTCCGGAACCTTCTCGACATGCGCCTTGCAAGCCTCTTCGGGATTCGCGTTGGCCCATTCATAGGCCTTGCGCGTCGCCAGCAGGAAGCGCTTGGTCAGGTCCGGCTTCTCAGCAATCATCTTGTCGGTTGCGATCACGGTTGCCGCATAGATGGCAAAGCCGGTCTCCACGAACGGCAGCACGACAATCTCTTCCTTGGCCGCAACGGCTGCCTTGTTCTGATAATAGTGGTGGATCGAATAGAACGGCGCCGCATCAATATTCTTGGCGATCAGCTGCGCGGCCATCGCCGCGCCGTCCATGTTCACCCAGGTGATCTTGCTGGGATCGGCGCCGGCCAGTTCCGCCACCTTTGGGAAATACAGCTGATGCGAATTGCCGGGCGTGGTGCTGACCTTCTTGCCCTGGATCTGCTTGAAATTGGTGATCCCTGAGCTTTTCAGCACGAACAGCGAATGCGGCGAAAACTGGTAGTTGATGGCAATGGCCTTGACCGGAACATTCGCGCGCGCCCGCGCGGTGAGCACGGCGCCCAGATCGGCAATGCCGAAATCCGCGGCGCCGCCAGCCAGCTTGGTCACCGTATCGCCCGAGCCATAGCCGCGGGTGATGGTGACGTCGATGCCTTCGGCGGCGTAAATGCCCTTCTGCCAGCCGCCATAGAACATGGCGTGCTCGCCGGACGGAAGCCAATCTGTCTGGAAACGGACCTTGTCGGCTGCCGTGGCCGAAAACGGCAGCGCAATCAGCGCAGCCGCACAAAGCACCTTCTGCATCGTATGCGTGATCATTGTCGATTCCCCTTGGTTACCGATGTCGCCGTCGATGACTGCTTACGATCAGAGAGGACCGTGCAGGGATCGCCGGTTTCGGTATCAAGGTTGACCGAGCATGCGGGGGATGTCGTATGCCGATTTGCGCCTTGCCCTTAATCTGCCGTTATGGGTGCGGGCGAAGCAGGTGGAATCTGCCCATCATCTTTGCAGAAAGCATGCAATCTGCACAGATTACGTGCGCCGGTTCACGAGATCAGCCGGCAGGTGCGCCCTTGTGGCCGCGGTAGCTGAAGAAGGACACGATCTGGTCGATGGTCTCGCCATCCTCAGCCAAAGGACAATGGATATATTCCAGTACCGTCATCTTGAAGGTGAAGGGCATGGTCGGCGGTCCCTGCCGCAGATAGGCATGGCCGGTTTCAAGCACCTTTTGCCGCGTGTCGATGATGATGGAGGCGGCGGGCAATTCGGCGACGATCTCGTCGAGATAGCGATGGCCGATCGTGACCGGCGAGGCATCGATCACATCCTGCCCCACCACCTTCATCTTGAAACGGGTGCGGTCCACCTCGCGATGCACCGTGACCAGCACCACGCCAGACAGCAGCGAGGGAATTTCCATCGGATCGAAATTCTGCCGACGCGGCAGCCGGTTGGTCGGGTGGATCGACAGCATGTAGCGGATGAAATCGGCAAGCCGTGGCGATTGCACCTTGGACAGGCAGTCTCGTAACGCAGCGATATTGCGCTGGCACAGGTCCAGCGGCTTGAAGGCGGGTGTCATGCTATCGGTTTAGCGGATCGCCGGCCCCGGCAAAGAGTTACATATTGATAATGCCGCCATCGACACCCGTGTCGCGAGGATCGGAAACCGCTGTCGTTACATAAACTTGCAGGTTACCCGGCCTGTCTTCTCCTGGCAGTCCAACCACACTCGCGGTGTTATCTCCCGTTCAGATGGCTGGCATCGGGTCAAACTATTTCAGCAATGCCGGGCCGCTCACTAGGCTGACGCACAGCCTCGACTCAGCCCGCATCACATTGCCTGCAATGAGAAAAATGCCGGTCCAGCGGAGCCGGTGCCGAGAGATCGATTCAGTTGCACAGACGGGCGTAGTCCATGACATCTGCAGAGCAAAGCTTATCCGGCGCCTTTGCCGAACTGATGGCGATCCGCGCCGGCAGCAGGCCTGAAGCCGGCGAGGTCACCATCACCGGCAGCGACCCGCTGTTCCGCACCCCCTTCCGCATCGGTGAAACCCTGGCCATGGCGCTGGCCGCCCGCGGCGTCGCCGCCAACGATCTCTGGGCCTTGCGTACCGGACAGCGGCA
The DNA here is from genome assembly GCF_943372915.1 of Ferrovibrio terrae. Taxonomy (GTDB): domain Bacteria; phylum Pseudomonadota; class Alphaproteobacteria; order Ferrovibrionales; family Ferrovibrionaceae; genus Ferrovibrio; species Ferrovibrio terrae_A. Next base: position 140,114 of record NZ_CALSAN010000008.1, read on the forward strand.
GAAAATCGCGGTCGATGCCCGCGCCGCGGCGATGACCTCGTTGTATGGCAGGGAGGTGACACTGCTGCGTGACGCGGACGGGCAGTACCAGCCGGTTCCGGTCGCCCCCGCGCTGAAGCATATGGTGGCGATGACGCAGCCCTGGCAGGCCGCCGATGGCCGGTGGGTGCTGCCGCATACCAACCTGCCGCATCTGCAGCGCCGCGTGTTCGACGTGCTCCAATGCGACAACACCGTCGACTCCATCAAGGCCGCCGTGGCGCGCTGGAACGCCGATGATCTGGACCGGGTAATCGCCGCCGCCAACGCCTGTGCCGCCAAGGTGCTGACGCCTGAGGAATGGCTGGCGCATTCCCAGGGCGCCTATCTGGCATCGCGCCCCGTGGTCGAGATCACCCGGGTGGCCGACAGCGCGCCGGAGCCTTTGCCCGCGGGCGGCGACCAGCCGCTGTCGGGCATACGCGTGCTCGATCTGACGCGCATCCTCGCCGGCCCCACCACCAGCCTGGGCCTGGCCGAACATGGCGCCGATGTTTTGATGGTGACGGCACCCGACCTGCCGCAGGTGCCCTCTTTCGTGCGCGACACCAGCCATGGCAAGCGCAGCTGCTTCCTCGACATCAAGCGCGCCGAGGACGCCGCGACCTTCCGTTCCTTGGTGCGGGATGCGGATATTCTGGTTGATGGCTACCGTCCCGGCCGGCTGGCGGCGCATGGTTTCGGCGTCGACGAGCTGATCGCCCTGCGCCCGGGGCTGATCCATGTCAGCGTCAACTGTTTCGGCTCCGGCGGGCCGCTGGCCGACCGCGCCGGCTGGGACCAGATCGCCCAGGCCATCACTGGCATCTGCCACACGCAGGGGCTGGCAACCGGGGCCGGCCAGCCGAAACTGACACCCGTGCCGATGTGCGATTTCCTCACCGGCTTCCTCGGCACCTTCGGCGCCCTGCTGGCGCTGGCGCGGCGGGCGCGCGAGGGCGGCAGCTATCGCGTGCAGGTGTCGCTGTGTCAGGCCGCCATGCTGTTTCAGCGCCAGGGACTGGTCGACGGCTTCGAGGATGCGCCGGGACAGCTCACGCCGGCCGAATTCGACGCGCTTGCGGTGCGTGTCGACAATACCGTTTACGGCGACCTCAAGACGCTCGGCCCGGTGTTGCGGATGTCAGACACGCCCTGCCGCTGGTCACGCCCGACGCCGAAGCTGGGCAGCGACCGGGCGGACTGGTTGGAGCGGCCAGTCAACTAACCTGGGCAACCGCCATATCTGTCCCGGACAACAAATGCTGCACGAAGGCGGGCGCGGGCAGGCCCGGCAGGCCACCGCGCCAGACCACATAGAGTTCTTTCTCCAGCGGCGGCGCTACGAACGGGAGAGCACGCAAGCTCCCTGCCTTCACCTCATCTGCCACTGCCGATGCCAGCACCAGCGAGATCCCCAAACCGGCTTTGACAGCCTGTTTCACGGCTTCGGTGCTGCCCAATTGCATCGCAACCCGAGGCACTGGTACGGTGCCGCCGAAATAACGGGCCAGCATCCGGCCGGTGCCGGTACCCGGTTCTCCGCCGAGGAGATCGTGCCGGCTTAATTCATCGCATGAGATACGGGCTTGATGGCCCAGCGCATGGTCAGGCGGCACGATGACCACAACCGGTTCGCTTTTCCAATATTGCGCATGACAGCCATCACGGTTGTCCCACCATTCCATCACCGCCACATCGATCTCGCTGTTCTCCAGCTTCTCGGCGATAGCAGGATTGCGGTCGATAACGATGTCATAGGCCTTGTCCCCGTGCGTCCGCAGGTAGGACCGGATATGCGGCTGCAACAGGTAGATGCCGATATTCGAACTGGCGCCAATTCGCAGGTGATCTCCCGATACTGCCGCAAGCGCGCGGTCATTGACCCGCAGGATACTCTGGGCATAAGGCAGGAAGTTCAAGGCATCCCGCGTCGGCTCGCATCCCGTGCGTGATCGAAGAAACAGGGGTTTACCGAGTTGCTCTTCCAGCTTCTGGATATGCAGGGTTGCTGTCGGCTGCGCAATGCCAAGCTTTTCCGCGGTCCCCAGGAAACTCTTCTGTTCGATCAACGCTAGGAAAGTCTGGACCCACACCAGATTCAGCATGGTCAAGCCGCCTGCCGCGGATCGTTGACAGCATCCATCGGCCGCTTGCCTGACAAGGCCTGCAGGATGTTTTCCGCTGCCCGCATCTCAATGGCGAGCCGAACCTTCTGGACCGCAGAGCCGATATGCGGGCTGAAGAGCGTATGGGGATGTGCCAGCAGTTCCGGTGCTATCTCGCGCGGCCGGTCCGCCCTGGCCCAGTCCTCAAGCTCGAAGACATCGGCTGCGTAGCCAGCGAGATGGCCTGACTGCAAGGCCATCAGGACATCAGTTTCGTTGACCACGGAACCACGGCAAGGATTGACCAGGAAAGCGCCGGGCTTCATCTGTGCCAGCCGACCGGCATTGATGAGGTGAATGGTTTGTGGGGTCAGCGGCAGCGCCAGAATGACGATATCGGACTCCTGGAGCAGACCGGTGAGATTCGTCCAACCGATCTCCAGCATGGTCTCAACATTGCCTGAAGCCTGGGTGCGGTCTGTGTAAACCACATGGGCGCCCCACCCCTTGAAACGCGCCGCCATGGCCTGGCCGATCGCCCCCATGCCAACAATGCCGATCGTCGAGCCTTCGATGCCAAGGCCGTAAAGCTCGGGACGCCAGCCCTGGAATTTTCCCGAACGGACACGGGAATCGGCTTCGATGATTTTGCGGGTCAGCCCGATCGTCAATCCGATTGCCAGCTCGGCTGTAGGCACGGTCAGCAGGTCGGGCACAAAGCTCAACCAGACGCCGTGGCCCGTGCAGGCGTCGACATCGAAATTATCATAGCCCTTTAGCGCGGCGCCGATGATCTTCAGTTTCGGGCAGGCCGACAAGAACGCCGCGTCCACCCGGTCCGGCATGAATGCCATCATGGCGTCGGCCTGCGCAGTACGGGTCATCACTTCGCTTGCTGCTAACGTATCCAGCGTCTGGTTGGTGACCAGATCGCAATCGCGACCGAGATATTCGAGGACTTCCTGATGAACCTTATGGGTCAGGACAACGCGAGGCTTCACCGGCGCACCCTTACTTGAATTTCTTCCGGAGATGGCCGCTCAGGCCATCAACGATCGTCACCATGACCAGGATAACCAGCAGGATGGCACTGACTTCCTGGTACTGCATGATGCGCAGCGACCCCATCAGTTCGAAGCCGATACCACCCGCACCGACCATGCCCATTACAGTGGAGGCACGGAAATTGTATTCCCAGCGGTAAATCGAGACATCGGCGAACTGAGGCAGCACCTGAGGCAGCACCGCGTGGAACAGAACCTGTAGCGGCGTGGCGCCCGCCGCGCGGGCGGCCTCCACGGGAGCTTCATCCACATGCTCGATCGCTTCCGCAAAGAACTTTCCGACCATGCCGACACTGTGCAGGCCGAGCGCCAGGACACCGGGTAGCGCACCGAATCCGACGGCGGCCACGAAAATGATGCCCATGATGAGTTCAGGGACCGAGCGAAGCGCATTCAGCAATGTGCGCGCCGCGTGGAAGATGGTGGGATGCGGCGCTGTATTGCGCGCGGCCAGGAAGGCCAAGGGAAAGGACAGCAGAACTGCGACCGCGGTACCCGCAACGCTCATCGCCAGCGTATCGACCAACGGCTTCACCCAGCTCTGGGCGTTGGTGAAATCGGGCGGCATGGACTCGCCGGCCAGCGTCAGGATGGCCGGAATGCCATTGACCAGGGTTCCGACATCCAGAAGGCCGACATACCAGGCCGCAGTGAGAACAATGACCGCCACCACGGCGATTTGTATTGCCTGTCGTTTCCAGGACTTCCCGTAGGCGTCCAGAACCTGGGCTTTTGTAAACGCAATCGCCGTGGCGTCGGTCATGTCACTCACTCACATCGTCGCAAAGTCTAGTTTCAGCAGCTTGCCCATGTCCCGAATGACGTCATATTCCTTGTCCGTGATCGGGGCGAAGCCATCAGCCTTGAAGTTCTTCAGGACGGCCGGATCCTTCATGTTCACGAAAGTCGAGCGGATCTTGTCCTTGAGCTTGCCATCAAGGTCGGAGCGCATCGTCCAGGGGTATTGCGGATACTCCTTGCTGTAGCCCAGCACCTTGACCTTGCTGGCGTCGACCAGCTTTCGCTCGGTTACCGCCTTCCAGATGACTTCCGACAATCCGCCCGCATCGGCATTGCCGTTGGCGACATTCACCGCGACCGCGTCATGCGTGCCGACAAAGTGCTGGCTGTAATCCTTGTCCTGAAGCAGACCAGCTTCCGCCAGAACGGTCTTCGGGATCAGGTGGCTGGAGGTCGAGGCCCGGTCGCCGTAGGCCATCTTCTTGCCCTTGATATCGGCAAACGAATTGACACCCGAATTCGCATTGGCAATCACGACCGAACGATACGTCGGCTTGCCATCCTGGGTCATGGCGGCAAACGGCTCGATATTGGCCTTGGTCTTGGCCAGCACATAGGACAGCGGACCGAAATAGGCCAGGTCGATACGACCGAAGCGCATGGCCTCAATCATCGAGGAATAATCGGTGGTAACCACGAGCTGGATTTTCTTGCCCAGCTCCTTTTCCAAAAGATCTTTGAGTGGCTGGTTCCTCTTGATGAGTTCGGAAGCATTCTCATCCGGCAGCAGGGCCACTTTCAGGGTATCCGGGTTGGCCTCGGCGGCCAGGACCGGCGCAGTCAGGCCAACGGCCATGGCCGCGGCAAGAGCGAGTTTTAACAAGCGGTTCATGCGGACATCTCCATTTCCGGGATTAAAGCTGGGCTGGTGGCAGTATGGACAACAGGTCTGACGATGGCGGCCGGTGAGGGCTTCAGGTGGCCGGCATAGATTTCGGCCAGCTCGCCGCTGCCGAGATTTGCCGGCGTGCCATCGAAGACAATTCGGGTGTTGGCGATACCAACGACGCGGTCGGCGAAACGCTGGGCATATTCCAGCTGGTGGAGCGAGACCACCGCGGTGATACCGTCGGCCCGGCAGATGTTGCGCAGCAGTTCTAGAATCTTCTCGGACGTCGCCGGGTCCAGGCTGGCTACCGGCTCATCGGCCAGGATCATGCTGGGCTGCTGGGCCAGGGCCCGGGCAATGCCCACCCGCTGTTTCTGACCGCCGGAGAGCTGGTCGACACGGGACATGGCCTTGTCGGCCAGCCCGACGCGCTCCAGACAATGCAAAGCCAGTTCTATATCGGCCCGTGGCAGCGGCAGGAAACTGCGGAGCGTGCCGTGATACCCCAGGCGCCCGGTGAGCACGTTGGCCAGCGCAGTATGGCGTTCGATGAGCTGATGATGCTGAAAGACGAGCGCCGTTTTGCGGCGGTGCTGACGAAGTGCACCGGATGCGCCAAGCCGGCCGAATTCTGGAGACACAATGTCGCCCGTGGTCGGACGAACCAGCAGGTTCAGGGTCCGCAGGAGCGTGGATTTCCCGGCGCCGGACAGGCCGAGCAGAACGGCGAATTCACCCTTGTGGAAGTCGATGCTGGCGGACCGCAGCGCTACGACCCCGCCGGGATAGGTAACTCCCACATTCTGCAGGCGAAGGACCGGCTGGCCTCGGGTAGATTGGGTCGCCATGAATCACCTTTCGTAATCCTGCAGAGCCTGCGATTGGATTTCGCAATACCTAGATACGGGCGGTGACTCAGCCGTGACTCCTCGATGAAAGTTTCATGACGCGCGCCCCCGGCCTCGCTGGTGATCCCTGTCACACCAATTTAACTTGTACACAATTTAATTGTTCGCTATATTTCTCCCTGTAAGCGACACCCTTCGCCACCCAACAGGAGAGTTCCCCATGTCCATCACCCCGCTCTACACCACCTCTGCCACCGCCACTGGCGGCCGCTCGGGCAAGGTCACCTCGGCCGACGGCATCATCGACATGACCCTGGCCATGCCCAAGGAACTGGGTGGCCCCGGCAATGCCGCCAACCCGGAAACCTTCTTCGCCAGCGGCTATGCCGCCTGCTTCCAGGGCGCGCTCGGCCTGGTCGCCCGCAACCAGAAGGTCGCGCTGCCGGCCGGCAACACGGTCACCGTGACCATCGGCATCGGCAAGGACGAGACCAGCTTCGGCCTCAACGCCAAGATCGCCGTCGCCCTGCCGGGCATGGACAAGGCCCAGGCCGAGGCGCTGGTCGCCGCCGCCCACCAGGTCTGCCCGTATTCCAAGGCGACCAAGGGCAATATCGAGGCGACGCTGGAAACTTCGGTCTAAACTGCGACTCGCGGCGCCGGGGTTTACCGCCCGGCGCCGCCTAATGCCGCGAGAATCCCATGTCTGCCGACGACCAGCTCAAGCTCGACAACCAGCTCTGCTTCGCGCTCTATGCCGCGTCCAACGCCATGGGCCGGCTGTATCGCGACAAGCTGGAGCCGCTCGGCCTCACCTATCCGCAGTATCTGGTCATGCTGGTGCTGTGGGAACAGGACCGCCTGGCGGTGAAAGCCATCGGCGAGCGGCTCTATCTCGATTCCGGCACGCTCACCCCCATGCTCAAGCGGATGGAACAGGCCGGCCTGCTGCAGCGGGCCCGCGACCCGGCAGACGAGCGCCAGGTCGTGGTCGCGCTGACCGCCGAGGGCCGCAAGCTGAAGGCCACCATGCGCAAGGTGCACAGCGACCTGGGCTGCCTGCTGCCACTGGAGCGGACCGAGATTGGCCGGCTGCGGGCCGAGTTGCGCGGCCTGGCCGACGGGCTGATCGCCAACACGCCGGAATAATCCACAGTTTCCGGCCATCCGCCGGGGTTTTCCACAGCCCAAAAGGCCCACTAGATATAGCGTCAGGGGCCGATTTGGCTTGTCCCCGACACCAGATATTGCGATATTGCGGCCTCAGAATCTCAAGTGAGGAACCCATGTCGCTGCTCGACTCCAAGCCGGTCTACAAGCCCTTCAAGTATCCGTGGGCCTACGAAGCCTGGATGACCCAGCAGCGCGTGCACTGGCTGCCCGAGGAAGTGCCGCTCGCCGACGACGTGAAGGACTGGCAGAAGAAGCTGACGCCGGGCGAGAAAAACCTGCTGACGCAGATTTTCCGCTTCTTCGTCCAGGCCGATGTGGAAGTGAACAACTGCTACATGAAGCATTACGCGCGGGTGTTCAAACCCACCGAAGTGCAGATGATGCTGGCCGCCTTCTCCAACATGGAGACGGTGCATATCGCCGCCTACTCGCACCTGCTCGACACCATCGGCATGCCCGAAGAAGAGTATTCGGCCTTCCTCCGCTACAAGGAGATGAAGGACAAATACGACTACATGCAGCAGTTCGGCGTCGAGACCAAGGCCGATATCGCCAAGACGCTGGCCGTGTTCGGCGCCTTCACCGAAGGCCTGCAGCTGTTCGCCTCATTCGCGATCCTGCTCAACTTCCCGCGCTTCAACAAGATGAAGGGCATGGGCCAGATCATCTCCTGGTCGGTGCGCGACGAAAGCCTGCACACCAACTCGATCATCCAGCTGTTCCGCACCTTCGTGGATGAAAACCCGGAAGTATGGAACGACGAGTTCCAGCGCGATCTCTATGTCGCCTGCTCCACCATCGTCGACCATGAGGATGCCTTCATCGACCTCGCCTTCGAGATCGAGGGCGTGCAGGGCCTCACGGGCCAGGAAGTGAAGGACTATATCCGCTGGACCGCCGACCGCCGCCTGCTGCAGCTCGGCCTGCAGCCGATGTACCGCGTGGCGAAGAACCCGCTGCCCTGGCTGGATGCGATCCTCAACGGCGTGGAACACACCAATTTCTTCGAGAACCGCGCCACCGAATATTCCAAGGCCTCGACCCAGGGCAACTGGGAAGACGCCTTCGCTTAATCTCGGTCCGATATCCCGCATGCATTATGGCCGGGCTTGTCCCGGCCATTTTGTTATGATGGCCGCATGACCTACACCGTCCGCCCCGCCCGCCGCAGCGAAGCCGGCACGCTGCGCGATATCGAACGCGCCGCCGGCCAGGCCTTCATCGCCGCCGGCTTTCCCGATGTGGCCGGCTACGAGCCGACCCATGGCGACGACCTGCGCGAGGCGGTGAATGACGGCACGCTGTTCGTGGTTGCCGACATGACCGACTGGCCGGTCGGCTTCGTGCTGTGCGGCGAACTCGATCACGGCCTGTATGTGCAGGAACTCAACGTGCATCCCGACCATGCCGGCAACCGGCTGGCCATCCCGCTGCTGGGCGCTGCAGAAAACCTGGCGCGCATGCTGGATCTCGACCGGCTGACGCTGACCACCTTCCGCCATGTGCCGTGGAACGCGCCCTATTATGCGCGGCTTGGCTTCAGCGAGATCCCCGACGATGCCATCGGGCCGGATTTGCGCTTTGTCATCGCCCGCCAGCATGCCGCCGGGCTGGACATTACCAAGCGCGTGGCGATGCAGCGCTCTGTTGCCGGAATCTGAAGTCCTCAGGCGAGGATGTCGATGGCGTGCTTCTGCAGGTCGATGCCGGCGCGCAATGTCACACCGCTGGCGCCGGCCTGGGTATCGGTGCTGACCAGCAGAACGGCCGCCTTCGCCATGCTGTCGAGATCGAGGCTGCCGCTGTTGACCGCCTCGACCGCCGCTTCCAGGGACTGCTCGGCCTGGCGCAGGCCGTTCAGCGAGGCCGCAATCGGGGAAAGTCCGCTCATCGAGATCATTCCGCCACGCTATCCCGGGCGGGAAATTTCCTCAACCCTGCCAACAGGCTGCCCCTGCGACTGGGCTTGGCCACAATGATGGGGCTATAACAGCAGCAAGGCCCTTCCTGCGATTCATTCCAAACGAGACCGATGTCCGCGCTCCCCGCCAATCCGCTGCTCCCGCTCCCGATTTCCCAGTACCGCGAAGGCAATACCGGCATTCCCTATGCCCATGTGCTGGACTCCGGCCGCCCCGGCCCGCAGACGGCGATCACCGCGCTGGTGCATGGCAACGAGGTCTGTGGGGCGCATGCGCTCGACCTGCTGTTCCGCGAGAAATTCCAGCCCGCCGCCGGCCGGCTGACCCTGATCTTCTGCAACGTCGCCGCCTATACCCGCTTCGACCCGAACGAGCCGACCGCCTCGCGCTTTGTCGACGAGGACATGAACCGCGTCTGGGGCGCCAATGCGCTGGACAGCACCCGCCGCTCCATCGAACTGGACCGCGCCCGCGAGATCGAGCCTTTGCTGGCGGAAGTCGACCTTCTGCTGGATCTGCATTCGATGCAGCAGCCCTCGCCGCCGCTGATGCTGGCCGGGCCGCTGGCCAAGGGCCGCGCCTTTGCCGCGCAAGTCGGCGTGCCGGCAACGGTCGTCGCCGACCAGGGCCACAAGGCCGGCCTGCGCATGCGCGATTACGGCGGCTTCGGCGACCCCGACAGCACCAAGAATGCCCTGCTGGTGGAATGCGGCCAGCATTGGGACCAGGCGAGCCGCGGCGTCGCCATCGAGACCATGTTCCGTTTCTTGCATGCGGTGGGCCAGGCCTCTGCCGCCGATCTGGCGCGGCACCAGCTGGCGCCGGCACCGCAGGCGGTGCAGAAATTCGTCGAGGTGACCGATGCGATCACCATCGCCACCGAGGACTTCAGCTTCGCGCAGCCCTACAGCGGCCTGGAATCGATTCCGCGCGCCGGCACCGTGATCGCCCATGACGGCAGCACGCCGATCAAGACACCCTATGACGACTGCGTGCTGATCATGCCGACCAAGCGGCTGAAGCCCGGGCAGACGGCCGTGCGGCTGGGCCGCTACATCGCAGCGTAAACGACATGCTGCGCAACCTGGCATCCAGCCTGCCCGCGCTGCTGATCGGCGCGGCGGGCGGTGCGGTGTTCCTGTATTTGCGCATGCCGCTGGCCTGGATGCTGGGCAGCATGTTCCTGACCGGCGTGCTGGCGCTCGGCGGCCTCGACAAGCGCGTGACCCTGCGCGTGGAGCCGCGGCTGCGCGCGGTGATGATCACCGTGATCGGCGTGATGCTGGGCAGCGCCTTCAAGCCCGAGATGATCGACCGCGCGCGCGAATGGATTGGCCTCATCATCCTGATGCTGGCCTATATCCCGATCGTCACCACGATCTGCTACGTGATGTTCCGCCAGCTGGCGCGGCTCGACCCGGTGACGGCGTATTTCTCCGCCGCCCCCGGCGGCCTGCAGGAAATGACCCTGGTGGGCGAGCATTACGGCGGCGACGGCCGCAGCATCATCCTGACCCATGCGCTGCGCGTGTTTCTCACCGTGATGACGGTGCCGGTGTATTTCCGCTTCATCGAGAACCTGAACGTGCCGCCGATGGCACAGGGCGACCATCTGTGGCAGCTGCAGTGGCATGAAGGCGCGCTGCTGGTGGCCTGCGGCGTGATCGGCTGGTATGCCGCGCGCATCTTCCGCATTCCGGCCGCGCAGCTGGTCGGCCCCATGGTGGTCTCGGCCATCGTGCATCTGCTCGGCTGGTCGCATGCCTCGCCGCCACCGGAACTGGTCGCCACCGCGCAGGTGGTGATGGGCGCAGCGCTGGGCTGCCGCTTTGTCGGCACGCCGCTGAAGGAAGTGGGCCGCATCGCGACCTATGCGGCCCTCGCCACCTTCGCCATGCTGGCGGTGGCGGTCGGCATGACGGTGGCGTTTGCGGACTGGGCCGGCATCAAGAGCGAGGCGCTGATGCTGGTGCTGTCGCCCGGCGGCATGGCCGAGATGAGCCTGGTGGCGCTGGGCCTTGGCGTCGAGGTCGCCATCGTCGCCTCGATGCATATTTTCCGCATCGCGGTGGTGGTGATCGCCGTACCGCCGGTGTTCAGGCTGCTGGGCCTGAAAAAATCGGGCTAACGCACTGAAAAGACTGTGCCGGAGCGCGACAAACCGGGCCAGTTCGGCGCCAGGTGCAGCCCATTCAGGGCCAAGTCGATCCCATTGGATGCCAATGCGATCCAATCGAAACCAAGTAAAGCCAAGTGCAGCCCATCCGATCCGGTTCGATCCGACAGCCGCAAACACGAACCGCCGGCTGGACGGCCGGCAATGATTGGCAGGGATGCACGATGACCAAGATCAGGAGCAAACAAAGATCTTGAAGAATGAGAACAAAAGTAGTACACTGAGGCATAGTCTGCAATTCATTTTTCCATCACTTCATATTGAGACACATCATGCCGTTTTCCCTTCTGGACGACCTGCTGCCGGCGACCGCGCAGCCCACATCTTTGCCCTCCGTCGACACGGAGGATCTGTTCCGCCTCTCGGGCTCGGTCGGCGCCCAGGCAGACAATGACCGCCAGGATGTGATCAAGACGCAGCTGATGCTGGACCGCGCCGGCCATCTCGATCTCGGCAGCCTGGGCGGGCCGACCGGCTGGCCCGGCGGCGAACTGACGCGCGGCCTGCGCAGCTATCAGAAGGCGCGCGGCCTCGGCGTCGACGGGCTGATGCTGCCCGATGGCGAAACGCTGCGCAGCCTGAGCGACGACCTGGCCGACATGGCGGGCACGCGCGTGCCGACGCCGCAGGAGGTGGATCGCCAGCACCAGCAATGGGCACAGGCCGGCATGCAGGAGCATGCGGCGCCGGTGCGTGGCGAGACCAAGGGGTATGCGCTCAGCGAGCAGGGCCTGCATGCGATCAGGCAGCATGAAACGCTGCAGCAGAAAACCTATCGCGACCAGGCCGGGCACAACACCATCGGCTATGGCCACAAACTGCTGCCCGGGGAAGAGAAGCTGTATGCTGGTCCGATCGATGAGAAGACTGCAACGGCACTCCTGGCCAAGGATGTCGCCGCTGCTGAAGCAGCGGTGAAACGGCTGGTGAAGTCGCCGCTGTCGCAACAGGAATATGATGCACTCGTCAGCCTGGCCTATAATATCGGCCAGGGCGGCTTTGCCGATTCCACTACGCTGAAGCAGCTTAACAAGGGCGATTACAAGGCCGCCGCCGATGCCATGCTGATGTGGGACAAGATCACCCAGAATGGCCAGAAGGTGCAGAGCAACGGCCTGGTCACGCGACGCAACACCGAGCGCAACCTGTTTCTGAACGGAACCTATCAAAGCGGAGCCGACAAGAAATGAACCGATACCGTCTCGTTCTCTTCTGTCTGCTGGCACTCGGCCTATCGCCTTTCGCCCTGCAGGCGGCAACGCCGCCGGAAAAACCGATCTTCGACCGTGACTGGATCGCCGGCAGCACCACCGCGATGGGGATTACCGGCGACATGCGGATGACGCCGGACAGCATCACCTTCGATGGCCGTGTGACCTACAAGCTGCGCTTCGTCGCCGAAATCGTGCCGCAAAAGCCGATAAGCGAATGGCGCCACATTCCCAGCTTTTCCCTCTATCAGGCGGTCGACCTGGAGCCGCGCCAGATCCGGCAGGGCAACAGTCTGTGCGGCGGCATCGACACGGCGGAGCCGGTATATTATTTCGCCATCGGCCACGACGCCGGGAGCCAGAGGCTGATTATCATTGCTTTCGGCGACAAGACACAGCCGGCCGACATCAACTACAGCGTCAAAGGTGTTTGCGGCGGCTACGGCTATTTCACCAAATAAACGCTCACGGCACCCGCTTTGGTGATCTCCGCCATGGCGAAACAGACGGCGCCGCTTACGCCGCTTCGTCCTTGGCATACTGCGCGAGGCCATGGCCCATCGACCAGTTCTCCGGCAGCGTCTCGACCAGGTTGATGAACACATCCTCCGGGCGCAGGCCGGGACTGGCGGTAAGCTTTTCGGTGATGCGGCGATACAGCGCCTTTTTCTGCGCGCTGCTGCGCGTGTTGCTGACGGTGAGCTGGATGACCACCAGATCGTCGCTGCGCGCCACGCCCAGATAGGTGGGGCTGCACCAGAAATCGGCGGCGTCATGCTCGCTCACCAGCATGAAATAGTCGTCCTCGGGCACGGTGAAGGTTTCGCGCATGGCGGCATAGAGCCCGTCGAGAATGGCCTGGCGATAGGCGGCGGGCTTGCCGCGACGGAGCGAGACACGGGTGAGCGGCATGGGGTGATCCTCCTGGTGAAACCGATGACAGGGAGGGTAGCGCGGGATTGACCATTCGAAAATGATATGAAATCATATTTCAATGATTTCCATTTCAAATGATTGGTTGCCATGAAGGCGCTGGATATCGAATGCGTGCAGGCCTTTGTGCTGGTGGCCGACCTGGCCAGCTTCACCCGCGCCGCCGAGGCGATGGACGCCACGCAGTCGGCCGTCAGCCTGAAGATCAAGCGCCTGGAAGACGAGCTGGGCCGCCGCCTGTTTGAGCGCACGCCGCGCAAGGTGCGGCTCACTGCCGCCGGGCAGCTGTTTCTCGACCGCGCCCGCCAGCTGATCGCCGCCCATGGCAATGCGCTGGAGGCCTTTGCCATCGAGCGGCGGCGGCTGAGCATCGGCATCAGCGACCATGCGGTGGGCGCCGAACTGCCGCTGCTGCTGCAGCGGGTGAAACGCGCCGAGCCGGGCCTGGTGCTGGAAATGCAGGTGGGCAGCTCGCGCGACCTGCTCGCCGCCTTCGATGCCGGCGCCTTCGATGCGGTGATCGTGCTGGGCCATGACACGCGGCAAGACGCGGGACGACGCGGCGGCGAGGTTCTGCTGTCAGAATCCTTCGGCTGGATGGCGGCGCGCGATTTCGCCCATCGGCCGGGCGAGCCTTTACCGCTGGCCGCGCAATCCGACTCCTGCGGCCTGCGCAGCATGGGCGTGACCGCGCTGGATGCGGCCGGCATCGCCTGGAGCGAGGTGTTTGTCGGCGGCGGCGTGGGGACGATTGCGGCCGCCGTTTCGGCCGGGCTGGCGATTGCCGTGCTCAGCCGCCGCGTCGCCCCGCCGGACGTGGTGGATATGGGGCCGGCGCTCGGCCTGCCGCCGCTGCCGCCGCGCGACCTGGTGCTCTATGCCAGCCTGTCTGATCCCACCGCGCGGCAGTCGCTCAGGACGCTGGCGGCGGCGATCAGGTCGACGGCCGGGTGAGAGTGGTGGCTGCATACACATGCAAACTGCCGGCTGGGTAGCTGGCGGTAGGCAAAGATTATGCAATAGGCAAGAGTGGAAAACGCCACCCATTACTTGGTGCCCAAAAAAAATCCGTTCAGGTTAAACGATCAAAGGATATGGTTATTAAAATCCGGGAAGCTGACAAATGAAAATAAAATCACTTCAAATATCTAATATCCTCAGCTTCAAGCATCATGACGATATCGCCAATGCCGCAAAAATTACATTCGAAGACGGTTTGAATATCATCATCGGAGAGAATGGCTCTGGTAAGTCAACCGCGCTTGAAATCATAAATTTCTTGTTCAAGCGAGTTTTCAATAAACAATATAACTTCAATCAAGACCTTTATTTGCGCAGGAACGCAATTCCGGCAAACGACCGGCGCCAAATCCTTCTTCCAGGAGATAACAATACTTTTAACGGGTTTCGCTTAGACCCAAACTGGGACACACCAAACCAACCACAAATTATTAGAGTTGAAATAAAATTAGATGATATTGACGCAGCCAATATTCAGAATCTGAAAAGTAATCTGGATAAGATAGGCCCGTTCATCAGTCTATATACAACTCGCGGAATTTCCGCTCCGAGCGCAAGTGGAAGCGTATATACGCTCGATATAGCTCTTAATAGACCAAACCAGAACTTCTCTCTCACATTCGTAGGGGGAGAAAAGGATTTCGGATTCGAATACTTGAGTGATTACAATTTCTATAAAGAGTCCATCTTGATGTACAACATCGAACATCCGGATGCCCAGATAACGCCAATGTACGAATCATTCGCGCTTATTAGTAGCTATAGAAATTATCATTCTTTCGAGAAATCTATTTCCTTAAGAGACCAAAATCCGTCTCAACAGTTTCGAGGCATACGTGACCTAGATTACTCCAAAAGTATGAATGCAGGGGATCAATCTGAACCAACAGTTTTTTGGCTAGTTAGGCTTCGTGTAGCAGAGAAGCACTACGATCTTATCTCTGAGAAACTCACCGAAGCTGAGTGTGAAGCTGAAGCAAACAAATTGCCATTCATCACCGAAATAAACAAACGCTTAAAGGTCGTAAATCTAAGTTGCAAAATAAGACTCGTCGATAAACGTACCTGGCAATACAGCTTTGAATTTCACGACTTGCGAAGAAATAAAATCTTAAACGACATTAACAGCCTGAGTGCGGGGCAAAAATCCATCGTTCATCTTGTGTTTGAAGCATACGGCCGTGGAGATTTAAAGGGAGGCCTGGTCATTATTGATGAGCCTGAAGTCCACCTGCATTACCAATTTCAAAATGAATACCTACAAGTAATATATGGACTAAATAAAGATCAAAACTGTCAATACATTTTGGTTACTCACTCTGAGGCATTGATAAACTCCACCACTATCAATCACGTTCGTCGCTTTTCCCTAAATAAGGAAGGCAACACAGAAATAAAATCACCTCAACTTACAGCAGATCAGAGAACACTAATTCGAATACTGGATAATACGCGATCAACATATGCATTCTTTGCCAAGAAAGTTTTATTAACTGAGGGATACACTGATCGATATCTCTTTAAGTCCATTTTGCAAGAAAAGCATCCAAATCTAGATCAAGAAATCGCGGTTCTAAATATTGAAGGAAAAGAGAATTACAATGAATGGAAAAATCTCTTTGAGAGTTTTGGCCTTGCAGTCTACTTCATCGCCGATTTCGATTTTATTCGAGGCCGCTTTTATTCAAGTGCGCCATCAAAATCCATAAAATCATTGCAAGAAGTGTCCGATTTTAAGTCCACTTATCCAGACTGGGAAGCCAACATCGATAGTGACTACTCTAACCACGTTTACATTCTAAAGAATGGCGACTTGGAGCATTATTTAGGAGTTCAAAAGAAACCAACCGAGGTAATAGATTTTTGCAATAACCAACTTTCCACATTCCTTTCTGACAACACCAATCTTAGTAGCTTGGAGATTCGAAAAATTATGGATGAGATCGTTTCATAGAAAATACTAGGGCACCTTTTTCGTGATCTCCGGCATGGCGAAGTCGAAGTCGCAGCCCTGCTCGGCCTGGGTCACCGTATCGAAATAGAGCCGCTCGTAGCCGCGCCGGCCCTCGCCGGTCGGCAGCGGCGGCAATGCCGCGCGGCGTTTCGCCAGTGTTGCCTCGTCCACCAGCAGATCGATGCGGCGGCCCTCGGTGTCGAGTTTGATGCGGTCGCCGGTCTGCACCAGCGCCAGCGGGCCACCGGCGGCCGATTCCGGTGCGATATGCAGCACAATGGTGCCATAGGCGGTGCCGCTCATGCGCGCATCCGAAATGCGCACCATGTCTTTCACGCCCTGTTGCGCCAGCATTTTCGGGATCGGGATATAGCCGGCCTCGGGCATGCCCGGCGCGCCCTTGGGGCCGGCATTGCGCAGCACCAGGATATCATCGGGCTTCACATCGAGATCGGGTGAGTCCAGGCGTGCGGCCATATCCGGCAGGCTGTCGAACACCACCGCGCGGCCTTCATGCTGCAGCAGGCTTTGCGTCGCCGCCGCCTGCTTGATGATGGCGCCATCGGGCGCCAGGTTGCCGCGCAGCACCGCCATGGCGCCGTTCTTGTACACCGGCGCCGCCATGGTGCGGATCACATCCTGTTTCCAGCCCGGCGGCATGGCGTCGATATTCTGGCCCAGCGTTTTGCCGGTCACCGTGAGGCAGTCGCGCTCGATCAGGCCGCCCAGCTCGCGCAGGATCGGCGTGAGCCCGCCGGCCTTGTGCAGGTCTTCCATGTAATGCTGGCCGGTGGGTTTGAGATCGACCAGCACCGGCGTCTCGCGGCCCATCCTGTCATAGCCTTCGAGATCGACGGCGATGCCGCTGCGGCCTGCCATTGCAGTAAGGTGAATCAGAGCATTGGTGCTGCCGCCGACCGCGAGCAGCACGCGCAGCGCGTTGCGATAGGCGGCCGGCGTGAGGATCTTGTCCGGCGTCAGGCCTTCGGCCGCCATGGCGACGGCGCGCGTGCCGGTCTGTTCGGCCAGCCGGCGACGTTCGGCATGCACGGCGGGCACCGCAGCGCCGCCCGGCAGCATCATGCCGAGCGCTTCCACCGTGAGCGCCATGGTCGAGGCCGTGCCCATCACGCCGCAGGTGCCGATGGTGGGGGCGAGTTCGGAATTCACCTCGTTGATTTCCTGGTCATTCACCTCGCCGGCGCGATAGCGCGCCCAGAAGCGGCGACAATCCGTGCAGGCACCGAGCTTTTCGCCGCGCCAGGAGCCGGCCAGCATCGGGCCGGTGACGAGCATAATCGCCGGCACATTGGCGCTGGCGGCGCCCATGAGGAGCGCCGGCACGGTCTTGTCGCAGCCGCCCATCAGGATCACGGCATCCATCGGCTGGGCGCGGATCATCTCTTCCGAATCCATCGCCATCAGGTTGCGCAGATACATGCTGGTGGGATTGGCGAAGCTTTCCTGGATCGAGATCACCGGGAAGGGCACCGGGATGCCGCCGGCCAGCATGACGCCGCGCGAGGCGGCCTCGATCAGGTCGGGCACATTGCGGTGACAGGCATTGTAGCCGCTGTCGGTATCGACGATGCCGATGATCGGGCGTTCCAGCGCCTCGTCGGTGTAGCCCAGTGCCTTGATGAAGGCCTTGCGCAGGAAGACGGAGAAGCCGGCATCGCCATAATTGGCGAGGTTGCGCTTCATGCCGGTGGCTTTCTTGTCAGCAGGCTTGCTGGTCATCGTTTCACTCCCAAATCGCAATCCTACTTAACCCGCCAGCAGGCCGAGCGCCAGCGGCACCAGGATGGCGGTGAGCAGCGCGTTCAGGCCCATGGCGATGCCGGCAAACGTCCCGGCCAGCGGATGCACCTGGAAGGCCCGTGCGGTGCCGATGCCATGGGAGGCCAGGCCGACCGCGAAGCCCCTCGCCCGCCAGTCGGTCACCTTCAGCAGGTTGAACAGCGGCGTGACGATAATGGCGCCGAGGATGCCGGTGAGCGCCACCATCACCGCGGTCAGCGCCGGGTCGCCGCCCAGCGTGTTGGCGATGCCCATGGCGACTGCCGCCGTCACCGATTTCGGCGCCATCGCCACCAGCAGCTCCTGCGGCAGGCCGAGCAGGCTGCCGACCAGCAGCACGCTGCCCAGCGCCACGATGGAGCCGACGAACAGCGCCGCCAGCATCGGCACCAGCGCCTTCAGCACGGTCTTGCGATGCTCATAGAGCGGGAAAGCCAGGGACACGGTGGCGGGGCCGAGCAGGAAATGCACGAACTGCGCGCCCTCGAAGTATGTGCCATAGGGCGTGGAGGTCGCCCACAGGATCAGGCCGATCAGCCAGATGCTGTGCAGCACCGGATTGGCCAGCGGATGCCGGCCGGTCGCCTGCGAGACGCGGTCGGCGGCCACATAAGCCGCCAGCGTCACCGTCAGCCAGAGCAGCGGCGAGCGCGACAGGAAAACCCACAGTTCAAATGTGCGGGGGGCGAAGTCGTTGCTCACTGGCTCACCTCTGTATCGCCGGTGAGGCGCAGCACCAGCTTGAAGGTGAGCAGCGTGGCGATGAGCGCCGCCACGGTGGAGACCACCAGGGTGATGGCCAGCGCCGTGGCATAAGCGCCGAAGACATCCAGCCGCTGCACCACGCCGACGCCGGCCGGCACGAACAGCAGCGAGAGATGCGCGAGGATGGTCTTGCCGGTGGTTTCCAGCTGCGGCCCGGTGAGACTGGCATGCAGACGCGCGCGGAAACGGTCGCGCAGGCCCAGCAGCAGCAGCATCAGCACCAGGCCAAGCACCGGGCCGGGGATCGGCAGCCCGACGCCGCGCGCCAGCACTTCGCCGGCCAGCTGGCAGAGCAGGATGGTGGTGAGGGCGGCGATCATGGCGGGAAGTGTCGCGCAGGCAGCGCGCGGCTGCAATCCGTTTCCCCGTCGTCCTCGGCCTTGCGCCGAGGACCTCACGCAG
>NZ_CALSAN010000009.1:0-149827 GCF_943372915.1 Ferrovibrio terrae
CCCCGCGTCCGGTCCTGCTGCCTGTTGCTATGCCATTGGTTGATTTGACTGAGGCATAATGCGCCCAGGCATTCTCTTTCGTGCGCTCATCCTTGCGCTGCTTGTCCTCCTGCCCATGGGCTCCGCGCAAGCGCAGGGGAAAGATAGCGGATCGCGCGATGCCCTGGCCCCGGGTTCCGTATTGTGGCTGAAGACCGAATGGCCGCCGGTTTTCACGTCGAGCGGCAAGGGCTTCGGGGACCAGGCCATGGCCTGGCTGATCGAACGCCTGCCGGCAGACTACAGCCACGAGATCCGCACCCTGCCGCTGGCCCGCCTGCTCAAGCAGATGGAAGACCCGCTTGCCACCATCTGCACCAGCAACCTGCTGCGCACACCTGCCCGGGAAACGCAGTTCCTGATCAGCCGCGATATCATGCGTATGCCGGCGCTTGGCCTTGTGGTGCGCAGCAGTGACGTGGCGGCCTTCGCGCCGCTCCGCGACAGCCGTGGTATGATCGAATTCCGTCGTGTATTGGAGCAGACCCAGCTCGACGGCGTGTTCAACGAAAACCGCTCCTACGGACCGGCGCTCGATGCCCTGTTGCGCGCGGCACCGCCATCAGCACCGGTCGCGCGGCTGCCGAAAACAAGCGGCATGGTTTCCATGCTCGCCGCCAACCGGGTCGACTGGGTTCTGCTTTATCCGTTTGAGGCGATCTGGCTGGCCCGGCAGGAGCAGACCGCGCCGGTGCTTGCCACCTTGCCGATCGCCGAGCTGCCACCTTTCAACGATGGTGGCGTCACCTGCAACCGTACACCGACGGCGGCACGGCTGGTCGCGGATATCGACCGCATTCTCGCGGCGCATCCCGATGAGCCCTGGCTGAAGCCGATGCTTGAATGGCTAGATCCTGAAACGCGCAAGCGGGTCAGCACCCGCCGCTGAGTGTCAGCCCCCGAAGCTGGCAGGATCGAGGCCCACCTGTTGCCACAGAGCGGCCGGCGTGACGCCGGCGGCGCGCTGGTCGCGCAGCGTCGGCGCATTCTTGCGCTTGGCCAGTCGTTCGCCGCTGTCATCCAGCAGCAGAGGATGATGCGCATAATCCGGCACCGGCCAGCCGAACAGGGCCTGCAGCAGGCGGTGCAGATGGGTGGCGGCAAACAGGTCGCTGCCGCGCGTTACCAGCGTGATGCCCTGCAGGACATCATCATGGCTGACGCAGAGGTGATAGCTGGCCGGGATCTCCTTGCGCGCCAGCACCACATCGCCGAAGCCCTGGATCAACAGATCCGGCGTTACGCTTTGCGCGCCTGCGGTTTCGTCATGCCAGTGCAGCGGCCAGCGGCCGGCCTGCTGACAGGCTGCTGCCATGTCGAGGCGCAATGCATAAGCCTCGCCGCCCGCCATGCGCGCCTCGCGTTCGGCACCGCTCAAATGCCGGCAGGTGCCGGGATAGACAGCGCCCTCAAAGCCATGCGGCGCCTGACCTGCTGCATTGATCTCGGCCTGGATTTGCTTGCGGGTGCAGAAACAGGGATAGAGCAGGTCGCGCTGGCGCAAACTGTCGAGCGCTGCGGCATACTCGGCAAAATGCTGCGACTGCCGGCGCACGGGCTGTTCCCAGCTCAGACCCAGCCAGGCGAGATCCTCGAAGATGGCATCGGTGAGTTCCGGCCGGCAGCGCGTGGTGTCGATATCCTCGATGCGCAGCAGGAAGCGGCCATGGGCCTGGCGTGCGCGCAGCCAGGCGATGCCGGCCGCATAGGCGTGCCCGGCATGCAGATAGCCGGTCGGGCTTGGCGCACAGCGTGTAACGGTGTCAGACTGCATGGGCGATTCTCATGCGATAGCTTATGGCAAACCTTCCGCCTCCCGCAAAGCCCGACATCCGCAAGCGCACCAAAGCGGCGCTGGAGCAGCTCTGTGCCCGTGAGCCACGGTTTGCCGAGGCTTTCTCTGCCGTCGGTTTTATTGCCGACCGTCGCCGGCCAGCCGATTTTGCCAATCTGTGCCGCATCGTCATCGAGCAGCAGATTTCAGTCGCCGCAGCCGCCACCATCTGGGGCCGGCTGGAAGCTGCCGTGCAAGGCCGTGCCAATGGCGTGTTCAGCCCGGAACGGCTTCTGAAACTGAGCGAGCCGCGCCTGCGCGCCTGCGGCCTGAGCGGCCCGAAGGTGCGCTATGTGCGCAACATGGCGCAGGCGGCAAAAAGCGGCGCGATCGATTTCAACCTCTTGCCAAAGCTGGAGGACAGCGCCGCGATGACGATGCTGACCGAAGTGAAGGGCATCGGCCGCTGGACGGCGGAGATTTTCCTGATGTTCGCGCTGGATCGTGAGGATATCTGGCCAGCGCATGATGTGGCCTTGCAGGAGGCCATGAAGCGGCTGTTCGGTCTGAAGACGCGGCCGGATGTGAAGAAGATGGATAAAATGGCCGAGGCCTGGCGGCCGCATCGCGGCGTCGCCGCCCGGCTGTTATGGCGCTATTACGCCGTGACGGCCAAACGCGCCACCACCGATCGAGTGGAGGAGAAGACGGCATGATCGACGGCCCCCGCCTGGCCCCGGCCAAAGGCCCCGCCCGCAAGCTGGTGGTGCTGATCCACGGCTATGGCGCCGATGGCGACGACCTGATCGAACTGGGGGCGCAATGGCGCAGCACATTGCCCGAGGCGGCCTTTGTCGCGCCGCATGCGCCGGCGATGATCCCCGGCTTTCCGCCCGGCATGGGCGGCGGCCGGCAGTGGTTTGCACTCGATGCCTATGACCCGAACCTGTTGCGCCGCGACCCGCACCAGACCGCGGCAGTCTATGCCACCATGCAGCGCGCCGCCGAACAGGTGGCGCCGGCGCTGGAGCAGTTTGTGGATGCCGAACTCAGTCGGCACCATCTCGGACCGGGCGATCTGGCCCTGGTGGGCTTCAGCCAGGGCACCATGATGGCCCTGCATCTCGGCCTGCGCCGCGCCCCCGCTCCGGCTGCCATCCTGGGCTATTCCGGGGCGTTGCTGGGCGGTGCCGGCCTGGAGCAGCAGATTCGCGGTCGGCCGCCGATCCTGCTGATCCATGGCGATGCCGACGAGGTGGTGCCGATCGAGGCCATGCATGCGGCACTGAACGCACTGAACGCGGCCGGCTGCCCCGCCCGTTTCCATGTCAGCCGGGGACTGGGCCATGGCATCGATGGCCCGGGACTGGCGCTCGGCGGCGCCTTCCTCGCCGAATCGCTGGCCCGCGCTACATAGACTCTGCCCGCCCGGTGTGGATAACCCGGCCAGCTTACAAAATAAGGTGGTTGTCATAACGCGGTAACCCCGCATATGGTAAGGGGAATACGTCGTAGCGGAACTGGGGAAGCAATGAACCCTGAGAGTTGTCCGGCGTTGGTTCTGAATGCGGATTATCAGCCGCTGTCTTACTTCCCGCTGTCGGTCTGGCCCTGGCAGGAAGTGGTCAAGGCGGTCTGCATGGATCGCGTGACCATCCTCTCCGAATACGATCAGGAAATCCGCTCTCCCAGCTTCCGCATGCGGCTGCCCAGCGTGGTGGCGCTCAAGCGCTATATCGCTCCGGCACGGCGGCCGGCCTTCACCCGGTTCAACCTGTTCCTGCGTGACCGGTTCTCCTGCCAGTATTGCGGCAGCCGGCATGAACTGACCTTCGATCATGTGATCCCGCGCTCGCGCGGCGGCCTCACCCGCTGGGACAATGTGGTGGCGGCCTGCGCGCCCTGCAATCTCACCAAGGGCGGCCGCATGCCCAACGACTGCCACATGCATCCGCGCATCCGTCCGCATATGCCGACCGTGCAGGAGCTGCAGCGCAATGGCCGCGGCTTCCCGCCCAACTTCCTGCATGAGAGCTGGCGCGACTTTCTCTACTGGGACAGCGAGCTGGAGCCGTAAGGCCCCAGAAAGAGCAACGGGCTTTAAACGCGCTCGGACAGCCAGATGGCGCCGCGCGTGATCGCCTTGATGCCGCGCGACAGCAGCGGATAGGCCGGCGCCTCGCTGGCGCCTTCGTTGCGCGCCGTATCGCGATGCTCGATCTCGTCGGCGCGGAATTTCTCGATCGTGGCGCGCAGTTCCGGCTCGGCATCACCGAGGGCTTCGACCTGCCGGGCGTAATGCGCGTCGATCACTTCCTCGACCGCCTCGGTGCAGGCCATCGCCGCCTTCTCGCCCAGCAGGGCGGTGGCTGCCCCCATGGCAAAGCCGCCGACATGCCACAGCGGGGTCAGCAGGGTGGGGCGCACCCGGCGCTGCGGCAGCAGGCGGTTAAACGTATCCAGATGCTCCAGCTCCTGCTTCAGCATATGGCGGATGGTCGGCGTCGAGGGCGCCGTCTTCAGTACGGAAAGCTGGCCTTCGTAAATCCGCTTGGCGCCATACTCACCGGCATGATCGACACGCAGGATACGCTCCAGCTGGGCGCGCGGATCGGGATCGCCAGCCAGTCGCCGTTTCTGCATCACGGGGTTCCTTGTGCGGCGCGCCTTGCGGCCAGCAGGGCGAAAGCGGCAAGGGCGGCCGACCACAGCGCATTCCAGCCGGCCATGGAGAGGCCCAGCACGCGGATCGCGGCCTCGTCGCAGCGCACCACAGGGGCTGCCATCAGCTGGGCGCGCAGGTCTTCCAGCGTGGTGGCGGTGGAGGTGCTGCTGCAGCTGGTCAGGCCCTGCCACCATTTCCATTCGACGCCGGCATGAAAAACGCCAATAGCCCCGGTGATGGCAAAGCTGAGGGCTGCCAGCCCGAGCAGAGGGGCGCGCCAGCGTGGCAGTGCCAGGGCGGCGAGGCCGAAGACCAATGCGGCAATATGCGGCCAGCGCTGCCAGTGGCACATCTCGCAGGGCGGCAGGCCGAAGCCATATTGTGCAATCAGCACCAGCGCCAGCGTGCCGCCGGCCGCCAGGGCGACCAGCAGGCCGGAGCGATCAGGTTTGAGCAGGCTGTCGATCATGATCAGAAGAGATAGCGCACGGCGACGAAACCGCCAACCAGCGCGACCACGAAGATGATGCCGAGGATATTGAGTCGCTTCTCGATGAAGTCGCGGATCGGTTCGCCGAAGGCCCGCAGCAGGCCGGCAACCAGGAAGAATCGCAGGCCGCGGGTCACGATCGAGGCGATGATGAACACGCCCAAGCTGAAATGCGCCGCGCCACTGGCGATGGTGACGATCTTGTAGGGGATCGGCGTCAGGCCCTTGATCAGGATGATCCACACGCCCCATTCGGCATAGGCTGCCTCGAAGGCCTGCCATTTCTCGCCATAGCCGTAGAGGTCGATCACCCAGCGGCCCAGCGTTTCGAGCAGGAAATAGCCGATGGCATAGCCGAACAGGCCGCCGATCACTGAGGCAACGGTGCAGATGAAGGCGTAGTAGAAAGCGCGCTGGCGGTTGGCCAGGCACATCGGGATCAGCATCACATCCGGTGGGATGGGAAAGATCGAGCTTTCGAGGAAGGACACCACGGCAAGCGCCCGGTTGGCATTGGGCCGGGCGGCCTGGCGCATGGTCCAGTCATAGAGGCTGCGGAACACGGTTCTGTCGATCTCCGGAGACGGGTATCGTGTATGCCGGAGGCTTGGCGGCTTGTCCATGCGCCGGGCAGTCGCAGGGCCATGACAAATCGGTGTTTACCGGGAGTTTTCGTCAGCGGTCCGGCAGTTGATTCAGGCGTGGCGTTCGGTAATATCCGGCCCGCGTTGCCCCAGTGGTGAAATTGGTAGACGCGACAGACTCAAAATCTGTTATCCGCAAGGGTGTGCTGGTTCAAGTCCGGCCTGGGGCACCACCAATCCTTCAATCATAAGTGCCTAGCGGGCCCTGGCCCGGAACCGCGCGATATCGGTCATCGCGGTGTCGCGCAGGCGCACCACGTCATTGTCCGCCGTCACCATCGTATAGCCCAGCGCGAACATATCGGCCCAGGTCATGCCGATGCGCGGCACGGTGCCGAATGGCTTGCCGGTCTTTTTCAGCGCTGCTTCGGCTTTCGCCAGCAGCGCAATCACATCGGGGTGGTCGAACTCGCCCAGATGGCCGATCGAACCCGACAGGTCGAACGGCCCGACAAACAGTGCATCCACGCCGTCCACGGCGGCGATCTCGGCAATGGCATCGACGGCCGTGGCGGTTTCGATCTGGCAGACGATCAGCAGGTTGTCATCGGCCGCCTTGCGATAGGCCGGGCCATCCAGGCCATAATTGGAAGCGCGGATCTGGCCGATGGCGGAGCCGCGTACGCCGCGCGGCGGATAGCGGCAGGCCGCGACCAGTGCCTTGGCCTCGCCAGCCGACTGCACATTCGGGATCACCACGCCCTCGACGCCAACATCCATCACCTTCTTCAGATAGACCGGGTCGTGGGAGGGCACGCGCACCAGGCAGGTCGTTGTGCTGTTCGACAGCGCCTGCAGATGCCCGACCAGGGTTTCCGGTGTGCCGCGGCCATGCTCCTGGTCGATGATGACGAAGTCGAAACCGGCAAGGCCGAAAATTTCGCTGGTCGCCGCATTATCCAGCGTCACCCAGGGGCCGAGCACCTGTTCACCGGCGAGCAGGCGGGGCTTAAGGCTGTTTTTTCTCAACACAACGGGCCTCGGTTCATTTCATCAGTTGCGGCAGCCACAGGCTGATCGCGGGGAAATAGGTTACCAGCCCGAGGCTGAGCAGCAAGGGTGCCAGCCAGGGCAGGATGGCCATTGTCGTGCGTTCGAGACTGAGATTGGCCACGCGCGCCAGCACGAACAGCACCAGCCCCATCGGCGGATGCAGCAGGCCGATCATCAGGTTCAGCACCATCACCAGGCCGAAATGCACCGGGTCGATGCCGAGCTTGAGCACGATGGGCAGCAGGATCGGTGTCAGGATGGTGATCGCGGCGGTGGGTTCGAGGAAGCAGCCGACAAACAGCATCAGGATATTGACCAGCAGCAGGAACATCATCGGGTTGCTGGTGAAATCGAGCACCCACTGGGCAATCATTTCGGTGGTGCGCGATGCGGCCAGCACCCAGCCGAAGACGGATGCTGCCGATACGATGAACAAGACCGTCGCGGTGGTCTCCACGGTCTCCTGCGATGCCTTGACGAACATCTTCCAGTTCAGGGTGCGGTACCAGACCAGGCCGAGGAACAGCGCCCAGACGCAGGCGGCGATGGCGCCTTCGGTGGCGGTGAACAGCCCCGAGGTCATGCCGCCGATCAGCAGGATGGGGGTCAGCAGCGGCAGGACGGCGGAAAAGCGGAAGACCTTGTCCATCACCAGCAGCAGGACCAGCGCGACGATCACGGTCGTCCGCGGCGGGGCACCCCAGTCGATGGCGAAGAAGACCAGCGTGGGCATCAGGATCAGCACGGCGAGTTCGGTGAAGACGCCTAGGATGCGGCGCCATTCAAACGGAATGTCGCCACCCCATTTGTTGCGCCAGGCAAAGAAACTGACGGTCAGCATCATCAGTGCCGCCATCACCACGCCGGGCAGGATGCCGGCCAGGAAAAGCTGGCCGATCGAGACGCTGGCCATCATGCCGTAGATCACGAAGGGCAGGGATGGCGGAATGATCGGCCCCAGCGTGGCAGACGCCGCGGTGATGCCGACGGCGAATTCCACGTCATAGCCATGTTCCTTCATGGCGCGGATCTCGATGGTGCCGAGGCCGGCGGCATCGGCCACCGCGGTGCCCGACATGCCGGCAAAGATCACCGAACCGACCACGTTCACATGGCCCAGGCCGCCGCGCATCCAGCCGACCAGACCAAGCGCGAAATTGTAGATGCGATTGGTGATACCGGCGGAATTCATCAGGTTGCCAGCCATGATGAAGAATGGTACGGCCAGCAGCGGAAAGCTGTCGAGGCCGGAAAACATCCGGTGGATCACCACGAAATCCGGTGCGATACCCGTGCTCATGATGTAGATCAGCGCGGCACCGGCCATGGCGATGGCGACGGGAATGCCCGATCCCATCAGGGCCAGGAACATCAGCTTGAAGGCGGTGGCACTCACGGCGGACCTCAGTTCGTATCGGGGCGTTCAAGCACACTGTAGCCCTGGCGCCAATGGGTGATGGCCACCTGCACGGCGCGGCCGGTCATCAGCACGAAGCCCAGCAGAACCACGCTGTAGACAATGCCCATCGGCAGATCGACCACCGACATCGGCTGGAAGCCGATGCGCTGAATCAGGTTCCATGTCATCCAGCAGGCATAGGCGAAGAAGCTGATGCGCAGCAGGTCGATCACGGTCGACATGCCCCGCACCAGCTTTGCCGGCAGGATGTGATAGAAGAAATCGACCTGGATATGGTTGTTCTTGCGCACGGCGCCGACGGCGCCGATGAAAACGACGCAGATCAGCAGATAGCGTGCGATCTCTTCGGTCCAGGCGGCGGAATCGTTGAGCAGGTAGCGGGTGAAGAACTGGTAGAAGACGGTGGCGCCGAGCACCCAGAAGATGCCCATGGCGAGCCAGTCCTCGAAGCGGTAGGGCTTCAGGTCGACTTCGGCATCGGCAATGTTGAACTGGCCGTGCTCGTCGAGCACGGCCTCTTCAATACCGGGAGGCGGCTTGGTCTCGGTCATGCCCGGCGCCCGCCTTACTTCAGCGCCAGGATGCGGTCGTAATCATTGCGCTGATAGCCGAAATCCTCCGGCTTGGAGTTGGCCAGCACCGCCTTGCGGAAGGCTTCCTTGTCGACGGTGTGAATGGTGGTGACATTCAGCTTCTTGATCTCGTTCATCAGCTGGGTGTCCTGTTCACGGATCTGCTGGCTGGCGAGCAGGGCGCCGGCCTGCATCGCCGCCACGAAGATCTTGCGGTCATCGGGCGAGAGTTTTGCCCACAGGCCGCCACTGATGATTGAGTTGAGCGAGTCGATCACATGCCCGGTCAGCATGATGTGCTTCTGCACTTCATGGAACTTGCGCGACCAGATGGTGTTGAAGGCATTCTCCTGGGCATCGACCACGCCGCTCTGCAGCGCCAGATACACCTCGGCCAGCGCGATCGGCGTCGGATTGGCACTCAGCGCCTTGGGGAAGGCCATGTAGGCGGCGGCATCGGGCACGCGAATCTTCAGGCCGCGCATGTCTTCAGGCTTGAGCACCGGCTTGTTGGAGGTGACCTGGCGCTCGGCGGCGTAGGTCAGTGCCACGATATGGTTGCCGGTGGCCTTGCGGTAATCCTCGGCGAATTCCTTGTAGATGTCGCTGCGGGCATAGGCCATCACATGGTCGAAATCGCGGAACACGAAGGGGAAGTAGGCGACACCGATACGCTTGGCGACCTGGGCCTGGAAGCTGGCGGCGCTGATCGTCATGTCGACAGTGCCGAGCGACAGGCCCTGGTTGAGGTCGGATTCCTTGCCCAGCACGGCCGAGGGGAAGAGCTGGATCTTGTACTTGCCGTTGGTCTGCTTCTCGATCTGCTCGGCGGCGAAAACCGCGCCCTTGTGATGCGGTTCGCCGGGTTCGTAGACATAGGCCCATTTCACCGTGGTCTGCGCTGCGGCAGGTTTGGCGAGGGCCACAGCGCCAAGCGCGGCGATGACGGCGAGCGACAGGCTGAGCGGGCGGAAAACGCGACGATTTAACATGGTCATGGCAGGCTCCGTGGGTTGGATCTTCGGATGACGCGTAATCAGGATGCAGCCAGCCATTGCCGTTCCGGGGCAAAGGCGGGATGCCGGGTGATGAACGTGCTGTAATCAGTAAATGCAGCGGTCAGATCGAGTGCGGGCTGCCAGCCAAGGGTCGCCATGCGCGCGATGCTCTGTGGTGCGCGGTCGAAGCCCGGATTGACGATCACATTGGCTTCACTGGCGGCGATCCGCCACTGGAAGTCGGGCAGGACTTGCGCGATCTGCTCACACCACTGTGACATCAGGAAACGTTGGCCGGAGCCGATATTGCAGACTGCAAACGGCACACTGGCCGCATCGGCCAGCATGAGCAGGGCGCGGCCGGCATCGGCGGCATAGAGCCAGTCGATGGTGACATCGCGCGGCAGTACCGCTTCACGGCCGCTGCGGGCCAGTGCCAGGCATTGCAGCAGGGCAGACAGTGCATCGCGCTTGCCGCTGCGCCATTCCCAGCGGCCGAACTGCGGGCTGAGCCGGGCGATGGTCAGGTTGAAGGGCTTGAGTTGCTGCAGCCGGGCCAGGCCGCGCTCCAGCGCCAGCTTCGACAGGCCATAAAGATTGAACGGCTTGAGCGGCGTGTCTTCATCGATGACTGCGAAATCGTCAGGCACCATGCCATAGGCCGATACCGACGAGACGGCGACGATGCGGGGAATGCCGCGCGCGACAGCCTCGCTGATGCAGTCCAGCGTGGCAGCTGTATTGACGGCAAAGACAGAGCCCGGCGCATCGCGCTCACGCGCGGCATCGGGCGTGATGGCGGCGGCCTGGATCAGGGCAGCAATGTTGGGTTCCGCCAGGAAGCGGGCGCGATCGGCTGCCATGGTGAGATCGCCGACATGTTCCACCAGTTTGCCGGGCAGCGCGGCAAATGCGTGTTTTGCGGCTTCAGGCAAAGGCTGCAGATCGAAGGCCACCACGCGGCGGCCAGCGGCAAGCGCCTGCTCGACCACATTCAGGCCGATGAAGCCACTGGCGCCGGTGATAGCCAAAGCCGGAGCGGACGCCGGGGCGGGAAGCGGAACTGACATGGGAAACGTGGCCTGGCTGGTTTTGTATGCAGGCTGTATACGCAAGAAAAGTGCCAGAGTTCAGCCACTTATTTTGAACGAGTCGCGCCGGATATGGCTCAGAATGGCGGCAATTGTTCGAATGCGGCTGCTGCCTAATTGGGCGTTTCACCCATCAACTGTGGGTGCGGGTAACAAGCAGGCAACAAAAAAACCGGAGCCCACAGGGTCCGGTTTTCTTGGATATCAAGGTCGAGGTTTAAGGCTCAGTGCTTTTTCACTGCGTCCCGCACGGCATCCTTGGCGCCGCCCACGGCATTCTGCAGTTTGCCCTCGATCTGATCGGCCTTGCCTTCAGCTTTCAGCTTGGCATCTCCGGTCAGGCGACCCACGCCTTCCTTCAGGTTGCCTTTGGCCTGCTTGGCCGTACCTGCGATACGATCCTTGTCCATGATGCGCTCCTGTCTGTTGCAGTGACGCAGATAAAACGCACTGCACCCCGGGATGTTCCGAATTGAAGCAGCGAAAGGGAGTTTGCTGCTCAGGTTACTGCTTTTTTCGCAGTTAATCAGACTGCGGCATTGTTTTTAGGAACATGTCGATGGCGAAAGAGTTGTAGGATTTGTGTGAAGCAAAGGGAGATGTCGCATGGCACAGACCGGGATGGAACGGCCGCTACAGATTGTCTTTCGCAACATGGAAAGCTCACCTGCCCTTGAAGCAGCGATCCGCCAGCGGGTCGAAAGGCTGCAGCAGCATGCCCATATCATTGGCTGCCGCGTGGTCGCTGAAATCCCGCATCGCAGTGCCGGTGGTGCCAAGCTGCCGCTGGCCATCTCGGTCGAAGTCGAATTGCGCGGCCGTCCGGTGATCGTCGTAAAAGACAGCGAAGCGCGGCGTGAATCCAAGGGCGACCAGTTGGCCGTGGTGACCCATGTTTTCGAGGCGGTCGAGCGGCAGTTGCGCGAGACCTCGCATTCCCGGAAGGGTGCCACCAAGCGTATCGCCGAGGATGGCTCCATCTCGCTGGGCTAGCGCCGCCAGATGGCCTGATCCACAGCCACTGGCCTGACGCCAGCCAGACGGCCTGCCAGCCAGACGGCCTGCCGGCCTGGCTGCGACCCCGGCACGCCATTTCATGAAAATTCAGCCCTGAAAATATGGGTTTTCAGGCGGGATTCTGCTGTCTTGCCATCCCGGCAGAAATCGTTATGCTTCATAACAATTATACATCAATCAAAAAAGATAAGCACCATGCGTCTCGATCCCGCCGACCGCCACACTGCTGCCAATCTCGGCCTGCCGCCAACGCTGTCGGTCAGCGTGGAAGGCGATATTGCCGTGCTGAAGCTGCAGCGCGTGGAAAAGCGCAACGCGCTGGACAATGTCACTGTGCTGGGCCTGCAGGCGTTTTTCCTGAATCCGCCAACCGGGGTGAAGGTGGTGGTGCTAGATGGCGAAGGCGAGCATTTCTCTGCCGGCCTCGATCTCAGTGCGACCCAGGAGCTGTCCTCCACCGACGGCGTCTTCCATTCGCGCATGTGGCATGAGTCCTTCCGCCATATCCAGTTTGGCAAGGTGCCGGTGGTCTCCGTGCTGCATGGCGCTGTGATCGGCGGTGGCCTGGAACTGGCGGCCTCCACTCATGTGCGGGTGGCCGAAGCCTCGGCCTTCTATGCACTGCCCGAAGGCCAGCGTGGCATCTTTGTCGGCGGTGGCGGCTCGGTGCGTATCCCCAAGCTGATCGGCACGGCCCGCATGATGGACATGATGCTGACCGGCCGGGTCTATAACGCCGAAGAAGGCCATGCGCTGGGTTTGTCGCAATACCTGGTCGGTCCGGGTGAGGGTATGGCCAAGGCGATGGAACTGGCGCAGAAGATTGCCGCCAATGCGCCGATGACCAATTTTGCCGTTATGCATGCGCTGCCGCGCATTGCCGACAGCTCACCAGAAGCCGGCTACATGATGGAGGCGATGATTTCCTCCATCGCCCAGGCCGATATCGAAGCAAAAACGCGCATCAAGGATTTCCTCGAGAAGCGCGCCGGCAAGGTCGGCAAGAAGTAAGTCTACCGGCCCGACCGCGCGTACCGCGGCGGCCATACCCCATCAGAGGGGCCCCGGCAGAGGGCGACAAAACAGACTCGGGAGGAGTCACTGCGTATGAGTCATCCGCATCGCCAGGTCAATTACGGCCGCGCCGATACTGAATTCACCCGGTTGCCGGATGGCACCATCCTGATGCGCTCACCAGAGCCGCTGGATGCCTATCCCGACAAGCTGACCGAGCGCCTGTTGCATTGGGCCAAGCTGACCCCTGAGCGCACTTTCATGGCTCAGCGAGCGGGTGATGGAACATGGCGCCGGCTCACCTATGCCGGCCTGCTGCGCAATGTGCGCGCCATCGGCCAGGCCCTGCTGGACCGCAAGCTGTCGGCCGACCGGCCGGTGGCAATCCTGTCCGACAACGATCTGGAGCATGTACAGCTGGCTCTGGCGGCGCAGTATGTCGGCGTGCCATCGGCGGCGATTTCCCCGGCTTATGCGCTGGTCTCGACCGACCATGCCAAACTCAAGCATGTGCTTGGCCTGCTGAAACCTGGCCTGGTCTTCGCCAATGACGGCACGCGCTATGCCGCCGCGCTCAATGCCGCCGTACCGGCCGATGTGGAAATCGTGGTGACGGTCAATCCGATCAGCGGCCGGGCCGTGACCGGGTTCGATGCGCTGCTGACATCGCAGCCGGCTGAAGCGGTCGAGCAGGCCCATGCCGCTGTCACGCCCGATACGGTGGCGAAATTCCTCTTCACCTCCGGTTCCACCGGCATGCCCAAGGGCGTGATCAACACCCAGCGCATGCTGTGCAGCAACCAGCAGATGATCGCGCAGTCGCTGCCGGTCTTTGCCGAGGAGCCGCCGGTCTTCATCGACTGGCTGCCGTGGAACCACACTTTCGGCGGCAACCATAATATCGGTATCACGCTCTATAATGGCGGTTCGCTCTATATCGACGATGGCAAGCCGGTGCCGGCCCTGATCGAGCGCACGGTGCGAAACCTGCGCGAGATCGCGCCGACGGTCTATTTCAATGTCCCCAAGGGCTTTGAGATGCTGGTGCCGTATCTGCGGGACGACCGGGCCCTGCGCGAAAACTTCTTCAGCCGCCTGAAGATGATCTTTTTCTCCGGTGCCGCCCTGCCGCAGCATGTCTGGACCGCGATGGAAGACCTGGCGGTCGAAACCATCGGCATGCGGATTCCGATCATCAGCGGACTGGGCTCCACCGAGACGGCACCCTTTGCGCTCTGTGCCAACTGGCCGGTCGACCGCTCCGGCATCATCGGTCTGCCGGTGCCAGGTCTTGAACTGAAACTGGTGCCGAACGGCCAGAAGCTGGAAGTGCGCGTGCGTGGCCCCAACATCACGCCGGGCTATTGGCGCATGCCCGAGGTCAGCGGCAAGGCCTTTGACGAGGATGGCTATTACAAGATGGGCGATGCCGCCCGCTTCATTGACGCCGACAAGCCCGAGAAGGGCCTGATGTTTGATGGCCGTATCTCCGAAGACTTCAAGCTCACCAGCGGCACCTGGGTCAGTGTCGGGCCGTTGCGCGGCCGCTTTATCGCCCATTTTGCACCTTTCGTGCGCGACGTAGTGATCGCGGGCCATGATCGCGACACGCTCGCCGGCCTGGTGATCCTGGATCTCGATAACTGCCGTGCGCTCTGTCCGGATCTGCCGGCCAACGCCGGTCTTGCCGAGGTTGCCCATGACCCGAATGTCCGCAGGCGTTTCGCCGAGCTGCTGGCGAGTTTCGCGCAGCAGGCCACCGGCAGCGCCAGCCGCATCGAGCGCATTGTCCTGATGGATGAGATGCCCTCGCTGGATGTCGGTGAAGTCACCGACAAGGGATCGATCAACCAGCGTGCCGTGCTCGATCACCGCGCCGCACTGGTTGCTGACCTGTATGCCGCCCAACCGTCTTCCCGCGTCATCACTGCCAAGGAAAGCATTGCCCATGTCGCCTAAACCCGGTCTCGCCCAAGCCTATGACGATATCTGGCTGCTCGATGGCATGCGCACGCCGTTTGCCGACTACATGGGCGCGCTGTCTGACGTGTCGCCGATTGATCTTGGTATCAAGGCGGCCAAGGAAGTGCTGAAGAAGGCCGAGATGCCGGCTGCAGATATCGGCACCGTGGTGGCGGGCAACATGGCGCAGGCTTCCTATGATGCCTATATGCTGCCGCGCCATGTCGGGCTCTATGCCGGCGTGCCGGTCGAAGTGCCTGCGCATCTGGTGCAGCGCGTCTGCGGCACCGGGATTGAGGCGATCATGCAGGCGGCCGGCCAGATTGCCATGGGCCAGACCGAGACGGGCCTGGTGGTGGGCGCGGAGTCGATGAGCCGCAATCCGGTTGCCGCCTATACCCATCGCAACGGTTTCCGTCTCGGCCAGGTCGAGTTCAAGGATTTCCTCTGGGAAGCCCTGATTGATCCGGCACCTGGCATTATGATGGGGGATACGGCAGAGAATCTGGCGCGGGAATACCAGATCACCCGTGAGGAAGTGGACTCTTACGCGGCCGAAAGCTTCGACCGCGCCGTGAAGGCAAAAGCAGACGGCTATTTCAGGGGCGAGATCGCACCGGTCGCCAGCGAGGAATTCGCCCTGCCGGGCTATAACAGCCGTGGCATCAAGATGAACCGCAAGGCCCCGGAGATCAGCGAAGACAGCCACGTGCGGCCCTCGCCCGTAGAAGCATTGTCCAAGATCCGGCCGGCTTTCGGCGGCGTGCAGACCGGTGGCAATTCATCCGCCGTGGTGGATGGTGCCGCCGCCGCCATTGTCGTGTCCGGCAATTACCTCCGCGCCAAGGGCCGCACGGCTTTGGGCCGCGTGGTGGCGGGCGCCAGTGTGGGGGTGCGGCCGGAAATCATGGGCATCGGTCCGGTGCCGGCGATCCAGGCGCTCTGTGCCAAGGTTGGCATCTCAGTGGATCAGATCGACCGCTTCGAGATCAATGAGGCTTTCGGCGCGCAGGTGATGGCCTGCATGCGCGCGCTCAACATCCCGCGCGAGAAGCTGAATGTGAATGGCGGTGCGATTGCCATTGGCCATCCGCTGGGCGCCACTGGCGTGCGCCTGTCGGTGACGGTGGCGCGGGAGTTGAAGCGGTCGGGGTTGCGCTATGGCGTGGCCTCGGCCTGCATCGGCGGCGGGCAGGGGATCGCCCTGCTGATCGAGAATCCCGACGCGGCCAAGAAACACTAGGCCGGAAACGCTAGGCCAGGGCCGTCAGTTTATCCAGAAGGCCGAGCAGCAGCTGCTTGTCGGCGCTGCCCAGCACGGCCTCGACCCGCTTTTCATGCTGGCCCACCAGGTGGCGATAGGCGTCCTTCAGGAAACCTTCGCCCTTGGGCGTCAGATACAATGCGTTCGAGCGGCGGTCCCCGGGTGCCGGGGCGCGGCGGGCCAGCTTGCGCTGCTCCAGTTCATCCAGCAGGGCGACGAAATTGGCGCGGTTGATGCCCAGTGCCTCGCTGACGCGTGACTGCTTCAGGCCCGGATTGGCGGCGATGATCGCCAGCACCGAGAATTGCGCCGGCCGCAACTCGAAACCTTTCATCGCGACCAGGAAATCCTGGAAGACGGCGAGCTGGGCGCGGCGCAGGCGATAGCCCAGCAGGTTGTCGAGCAGGCCGAGATCGACCGGCTGCTTTTCCTCAGGGATTTCGGCTGTGACGGGAGCGGACTTGCGGCGGGGAGCGGCCATGGCTTCCGGTTTAGACAATATCGGCCGGCCTGACAATCGACATGGCGAAATTCCGATAATCGGTTTCCAGTATTGTTGTCTTATATAACAAAAATGGACTGCCGGTCTTGACCGCGCAGGCCCGGCTGCCAGAATGCCTGAAATAGTTGGGAGGCAAACCAATATGAAAACCAGCATCCATCGCGTGCCCGTCGAATGGGGCGATGCCGATCCAGCCCGCATCGTGTTCTATCCGCGCTACTTTGCCTGGTTCGATGCCTCCACGCGGCATCTGTGGGAAAGCGTTGGCATCGATATGCGCACCATCTTCGACCAGCATGGCGTGGTCGGCATCCCGATTGCCGAGGCGAATGCCAAATTCCTCAGCCCGTCGAAATTCGGCGACGTGATCGAGGTGCATTCCTCCATTCCCGAATGGGGTGAGAAGCATTTCCTCGTCGTGCATAAGGTATTCAATGCCGGGGTGCAGGCGGTGGAAGGTTACGAGCGCCGCGTCTGGGCGGCGGAACGGCCAGACAAGCCGGGACGGCTCAAGGCCCTGCCGGTGCCGGATGCGATTCGCAAACTCTTTGAGTAAGGGTCAGGCCAGCGCCATGCGGATGCCTTCGGCGGCATACAGCAGCGGCGAGAGATAGCGTTGCTGCATCTCTTCCGCCGTGATGCGGCTGGCATGGCCGCTGACATTCATCGCTGCCAGCACGCGGCCGGACTGGTTGCGGATCGGCACGGCAATCGAGCGCAGCCCGATCTCCAGCTCCTGGTCCACCATGGCAAAGCCGTCGCGACGCGCCTCGTTGACGCGCTCGCGCAGCGCCGCCGGGTCGGTCACGGTATGCGGGGTGAGGGGCTTGAAGCTGCTCTCGCTGAAAAACTGCTCCAGTTCGCTGGGCCGCAGGTCGGCCAGCAGCACGCGACCCATCGAGGTGCAGAAAGCGGGCAGGCGGGTGCCAATGCCCAGTGCGACCGACATGATGCGCTTGGTCGGCACACGGGCGACATAAACGATGTCGCTGCCTTCCAGCACCGAGATCGAGCAGGATTCATTCACCTGCTCGGTCAGCCGCTCCATGAAGGGCTGCGCGCGTTCCCAGATATGCATCGAAGTCAGGAAGGCAAAGCCGAGTTCCAGCACGCGCGGGGTGAGGCGGAAATACTTGCCGTCGCCGGTGACATAACCGAGTTCGCACAGCGTCAGCAGATAGCGACGCGCGGCGGCACGCGTCATATCGGCGCGGCGGGCCACCTCGCTCAGGGTCATCTCGTCGTTGTCGCGGTCGAAGGCGGTGATGACGCGCAGGCCACGGGCAAGCGAGGTCGAGAAATCCCGGGCGTTGATGGTGGTTGACAAGGCCGCGTGGCCTCCCTGTAATGTTTGATTATATAACTATTGTGCGTTATCCGCACAATAAGTCAAGAAATTGTCGAACTCTTTGACACAGATCAGCGCAAGACCACCGGCGACCGGATATAGTCGCCAGCGGAGTATGACGGAGGAAACCATGTCCCAATTGATCGGCTATAAACGGCCGGCAGCCGGCACCCAGCCGAATTATCTGCACGCGCCTTACCAGTCTTCGATCAAGCGCGCCCCTGGCAAGCCGCTGGTCAAGATGACCCAGACCCTTTCCGAGATCACCGGGCCGGTTTACGGCCATGACCGGGTTGGCCCGCTCGACAACGATCTGACCAAGCAACATGCCGGCGAGCCGCTGGGCGAGCGTATCGTGCTGTCCGGCCGTCTGCTCGACGAGGACGGCAAGCCGGTGCCGCATTCGCTGATCGAGATCTGGCAGGCCAATGCCTGTGGTCGCTATCCGCATCCGGGCGATCAGCATGACGCGCCGCTGGATCCGAATTTCACCGGTTATGGCCGGGCCGTCACCGACTCGGAAGGCCGCTACCGCTTCGTCACCATCAAGCCCGGTGCCTATCCCTGGCGCAACCATCACAACGCCTGGCGTCCGCAGCACATCCATTTCTCGCTGTTCGGGCCCAGCTTCATGACGCGCCTGGTCACCCAGATGTATTTCCCGGGTGACCCGCTGCTGCCGTTTGACCCGATCTTCAACTGTGTCACCGATCAGCGCGCGCGCGACAGCATGGTCTCGAAATTCGATTTCGAAACCACGGTGCCGGAATTCGCGCTGGGCTATCAGTGGGACATCGTGCTGCGTGGCCGCGACGCCACCTACATGGAAAACAAGTAAGACGGCCGGAGATACCTGAAATGACCTTGATGCCCACGGCTTCGGCCACTGTCGGTCCCTACCTGCATATCGGCCTGGTGCCGCTTTCGGTGAACGACATCGCCAAGGACGCCAGCAAAGGCGAGACGATCGTGATCAGCGGCCGGGTGCTGGATGGCGAAGGCCAGCCGGTTCCCGATGCCCTGATCGAATTCTGGCAGGCCAATGCGGCCGGCAAATACGCCCATCCGGAAGACACCCAGGACAAGCCGCTGGATGGCAAGTTCACCGGCTTTGGCCGCGTGCCCACCGACAAGGAAGGCCGCTACAGCTTCACCACGGTGAAGCCGGGCGCCGTACCGGGCCCGGGCAACACGCTGCAGGCGCCGCATATCGTGATCTGCCTGTTCATGCGCGGCATGCTCAAGCACCTCTATACCCGCATCTATTTCTCGGACGAGGCGGCAGCCAATGCCAACGACCCCGTGCTGGGCGTGATCGAGGATGCGGCCCGGCGCCCGACCCTGATTGCCGATCGTGCATCCGGCAAGGCGGAGTATCGCTGGGACATTCGCATGCAGGGTGAAGGCGAAACCGTCTTTTTCGATTGCTGATCCGCGTCCGGGTCAGCAACATGCTGGCATGACCCATCCGGATTCCCCTGCATCCCTGAACCTGTTCGGGCCGCTGTTCCACAGCCCTGCCATGGCCGCGATCTTCACCGACCGCGGCCATCTGCAGGGCATGCTCGATTTCGAGGCCGCGCTGGCGCGCGCCGAGGCGAAAACCGGCGTGATCCCGGCAGCCGCAGCCGGCCCGATCGCCGCGCAATGCGATGCGGCGCTGTATGATCTGGCTGCCATTGCCGATGGCGCCACCCGTGGTGGCAACAGTGCCATTCCGCTGGTCAAGGCGCTGACGGCAAAAGTCGCGGCCAAGGACAAGGATGCGGCCGGCTTCGTGCATTGGGGCGCCACCAGCCAGGATGCCATGGATACCGGCCTGGTGCTGCAGCTGCGCAGCGCGATCGGTCTGATCGAAGCCGATCTCGCCAGACTTTCCGAAGCTTTGGCGGCGCTTGCCCAGAAACATCGTGAAACGCCCATGGTGGGCCGCACCTGGCTGCAGCATGCCCTGCCGGTCACCTTTGGCCTCAAGGCTGCCGGCTGGCTCGATGCCATTGAACGCCATCGCGAGCGCGTGATCGAACTGAAGCCGCGCCTGCTGGTGCTGCAATTCGGTGGTGCTGCCGGCACGCTGGCAGCCCTTGGCGACAAGGGCCTGGTGGTGGCCGAGGCGCTGGCCGCCGAGCTGAACCTCACCATGCCGGCTACGCCTTGGCATGGGGCCCGCGACCGCGTGGTGGAACTCGCCACGGTGCTGGGCCTGCTCACCGGCAGCCTGGGCAAGATGGCGCGCGATGTGGCGCTGCTGATGCAGACCGATGTGGGTGAGGCCTTCGAGCCAGCTGGCGAGGGGCGCGGTGGTTCGTCCACCATGCCACATAAGCGCAATCCGGTGGCCTCTGCCGCCGTGCTGGCCGCCGCCACCCGCGTGCCGCATCTGGTCGGCAGCCTGCTCAGCGGCATGGTACAGGAGCATGAGCGCGGCCTCGGTGGCTGGCATGCCGAATGGACCGTGCTGCCCGAACTGCTGCAGCTCAGCGCCGGCGCACTGGCGCATATGACCGAGACCATGGCCGGACTGGAGGTCGATGCGGCGCGGATGCGCGCCAATCTCGATGTCACCAATGGCCTGATCATGG
Organism: Ferrovibrio terrae; assembly: GCF_943372915.1. Taxonomy (GTDB): domain Bacteria; phylum Pseudomonadota; class Alphaproteobacteria; order Ferrovibrionales; family Ferrovibrionaceae; genus Ferrovibrio; species Ferrovibrio terrae_A. The sequence continues at coordinate 20,376 of NZ_CALSAN010000009.1, forward strand.
CGGAAGCCGTGGCCATGGCGCTGGGGGCGCAGTTCGGCAAACAGGCCGCGCATCATCTGGTCGAAGCCGCCTCGAAGCGCGCCGTGGCCGAGAAGCGCCATCTCCGCGATGTGCTGGCCGAAGACCAGGCCGTGCAACCCCACCTCAAAGGCGAAGCGCTGACAAAGCTGTTCGATCCGCTGGGCTATATCGGTGTTGCCACCGCCCTGATAGATCGGGTGCTCGCCAAACGCCGTCGATAACACCAAAAAAACATATCGGAGGAGTCCATGCCGCAAATCGCCACTGATGATGGCGTCGCCCTGCATTACCGTTTCGACGGTCCCGAAGGGGCGCCGGTTCTGGTGATGTCGAATTCGCTGGGCACCGATCTCAGCATGTGGGAGCCGCAGATGCCGGCCCTGGTGCAGGCTTTCCGCGTGCTGCGGTATGACACCCGCGGCCATGGCCAGTCGGGACTGCCGCCGGCGCCCTATCAGGTCGACCGCCTGGGCAAGGATGTGCTGGCCCTGATGGATGCGCTGGCGATCCCCAAGGCGATGTTCTGCGGCCTTTCGATGGGTGGTATGACCGGGATGTGGCTCGGTGTGCATGCGCCGCAGCGCTTCACCAAGCTGGTCTTGTGCAACACGGCTGCCAAGATCGGCACGCCGGAGGTCTGGAACACCCGCATCGCCGCGGTTGAGAAGGGCGGCATGGCCGCCATCGTGCCGGGCGTGATCCAGCGCTGGTTCACCGAAGGTTTCATAAAGGCGCAGCCGGCTGAAGTGGAGCGGATTTCCGCCCAGTTGCTGGCGACCAGGCCGGAAGGCTATTGCGGTGCCTGTGGCGCCGTGCGCGACATGGATCAGCGCAGCAGCATTGCTGCCATCCGCACCCCCACCATGGTGATCGCCGGCACGCATGATCTGGCAACCACTGCGCTGGACGGGCGGTTTGTCGCCGAGACAATTCCCGGTGCCCGCTATGTCGAATTCCCGGCTGCCCATCTTTCCAATGTCGAGCTGGCGGCCGATTTCACCAAGACGCTGATCGGCTTCCTCGCCGGCTAGGAGAGACTGAAATGGATGACAAGGAGCGTTACGACGCCGGCATGAAGGTGCGGCGCAGTGTGCTGGGCGATGCCCATGTCGACCGCTCGCTGACCAAGATCAACGACTTCAATGGCGACTTCCAGAACTTCATCACCCGCTATGCCTGGGGCGAGATCTGGACCGATACCACGCTGGACCGCAAGACGCGCAGCTGCATGGTGCTGTCCACCATGATCGCGCTGAACCGCATTGACGAGTTCAAGCTGCATGTGAAGGCTGCCTTCAACAACGGCCTGACCAAGGCCGATATCCGCGCGGTGATCAAGCAGGCGGCCGTCTATTGCGGCGTGCCGGCCGCCAACAGCGCCACCCACTGGGCCGAGGAAGTCTTCGCCCAGATGGAGAAGGACGGCCATAAGTTCTAAGGCGGCGGAGCGTCGGCCAGTAAAGAAAAACGGCGCCGTGAGGCGCCGTTTCCATTTCAGACGATGCTGCTGGTTTTCAGTGCGTGGTCGCTTTGGCCTGCTGGCCGCTGCGCTGGCCACCGCCATGGGAGCGCTGCCCATGACCCTGGCCCTGGCGCTGCTGCCGCTGACCGTCGGAGCGGCCGCCTTCGGAACGCGGGCCGCCGTGACGCTGACCGTTGCCGCGCGGATTGTTGCGGTTCTGACCATGCGGACGCTGCTGCTGCGGCCGGCTTTCGTGACGCGGTTCGGCGGCGGTGGCTGCGGCCAGCTTCTCGTCGCCGCGACGGTCGGTGGCAGCAATGCGCTGGCGCGTCACCTTCTCGATGTCGCGCAGATAGGCGCGTTCGTCCTGCGAGCAGAGCGAGATCGCCATGCCGTCCTTGCCGGCGCGCGCGGTGCGGCCGATACGGTGCACATAGCTTTCCGGCACGTTCGGCAGTTCGAAATTCACCACATGGCTGACGCCGGTGACATCGATGCCGCGGGCGGCAATATCGGTGGCGACCAGCACGCGGATGCGGCCGGCCTTGAAGTCGGCCAGGGCGCGCTCGCGCTGGCTCTGCGACTTGTTGCCATGGATGGCTGCGGCCGGCACGTTGCCGCCGGCCAGATGGCGGGCGACACGGTCGGCGCCATGTTTGGTGCGGGTGAAGACCAGGGCGCGGGTGATGTCGGGGTTGGCCATGATCTCCAGCAGCAGGGCGCGCTTGCGCTCGGCTTCGATGAAGATCACCTGCTGGTCGATACGCTCGACCGTGGTGGCGGCCGGGGTGACCTCAACGCGCACCGGGTCCTTCAGGAAGCCGGCGGCGAGCTGGGCGATGTTCTGCGGCATGGTGGCCGAGAAAAACAGGCTCTGGCGCTGCTTGGGCAGGGCCTGCGAGATGCGCTTGATCGCATGCACGAAGCCGAGATCCAGCATCTGGTCGGCTTCATCCAGCACCACGGTTTCGACGGCGTCGAGGCGCAGGGTGCCCTGCTGCATATGGTCCATCAGGCGACCGGGCGTGGCGACGAGCACGTCGACGCCGCGGGCCAGGGCCTGCACCTGCGGGTTCATGCCGACGCCACCGAACACGGTGGCGACGCTCAGCTTGGAGTCGTGGCCGTAGGAGCGGAATTTCTCGGCAATCTGCGAGGCCAGTTCGCGCGTCGGGCTCAGGATCAGTGCACGGCAGGTCTTCGGTGCCGGGCGGCGGTTGCCGGCGGCCAGACGATGCAGGATCGGCAGCGCGAAAGCGGCGGTCTTGCCGGTGCCGGTCTGGGCGATGCCGAGCAGATCGCGGCCCTGCAGCACGGGCGGAATGGCCTGGGCCTGGATCGGGGTGGGCTGGGTGTATTTGCCGGCGGTGATGGCGGTGAGCAGGGCCTGGTTGAGGCCAAGATCATTAAAGCTGGTCAAAGGGAAATCCTTGAAACAAAGCATACGACGGCGCGGGGCGTGAATCGCCTGCAGCGCAACGGTCGGACGCGGGGACCGATGAAACGCCCCGCGTGACCTGGGTCGTAATGAAGAGAGACTGAAGGCACCCGGCAGGACGAAAGAGCAGTTGGAGCGCTCCTCGTTCACGCGGCCTGGCGCGAAAGGCTATCGACGCTGATTAGTCCGTGGACGGCAGCCGGTATATGGAGTCTCAAACGCCTGCCGTCAAGCGAAATAACCGGTAATTGTCAGAAACCGTACAATTCTGCTGGATTATCAACGAAGATTTTCTTGCGGTCGGCTTCGTTCGGCGCCCAGTCGAGCATCAGGTCGAGCAGGGCGGCTTCGTCCGGATAGCCGAATTTGGCGGCCTGGGCATGCGGGAAGTTGCTGGCCCAGATCATGCGCTGCGGCGCATGTTTGATCAGGGCCTTGGCCAACACGCCGACATCCTCGTAGTTCGGCTTGCCGCTCAGCGAGGTCTCGTAACAGCCGGCCAGCTTGACCCAGACATTGCCGGTATCGATCAGGCGCAGCAGGCACTGGAAGGACGGATGGTCCACCGGCACCGGCTCGATGAACTTGCCGATATGGTCGATGATGATCTTCACCGGCAGGCGCCTGATCATCGCTTCATGCTCGGGCAGCTCGCGACCGTTGAGCTGCAGCAGCATGCTCCAGCCGAACGGCTTGATGCGGGCGGCCATGTCTTCGGCCACATTCAGCCCCAGCGTGCCGCCGAGCAGGTTCATGATGCGCAGGCCGCGCGCGCCGCCCTTGGTCAGGCGCTCGAGTTCTGCATCGGCGACGCCCGGCTTCACCACCACCACGGCGCGGGCCTTGTCCGGCCCCAGTTCGGCGGTGGTGTCCATCACCAGGCGGTTGTCATCGCCATAGGCATTGGCCTGCACCACGATCACCCGTTCAAGCCCGAGCCAGTCCATCACCTGACGGTATTCTGGAACACCGACGGGCGGCGGGGTCGGCGTGTTGGGCACGGTGGCGTAGCGGTCATCGTAGAAATGGATATGGGTGTCGCAGGCGCCCCTGGGCATCTGCAGCTTCGGCTTCGGGCCGGTGAAAACGCGGGTGTATTCCATGGTGGACTCCAGAATCAGGCGACGCGATAGCGTTGCAATGTCTCGTCATCGGGGGTGAAGCCGATGCCGGGGGCATCGGGGATGGCGATGCGGCCCTGCTGCGGCAGCGGAATATCACGACCGCAATAGGCTTCGGGCTTCACATACATGTATTCAAACAGGCCGATTGGTTCGAGATGGGCGGCCAACTGGAGCGTTGCCCAATAGCCGGGTCCGAAATAGGGCGAGTGCGGCATCACCGTCTTGCCAAGTGCTGCGGCATGTTTGGTCGCTTTGACGAATTCGCTGACGCCGCCGATCTTGATCACGCTGGGCTGCGGGAAGGTCAATGCCGCCGAAAGCCGGGCGAACTCCATCGCCGTGCAGGCATTCTCGCCCGCCGACAGCGCGACACCAAAGCGGCTGAGCGCCTTGTGGGTTTCGTAATCCTCGGGCGGGAAGGTGGGTTCCTCCACCCAGTAGAGGTCGAGCGCCTTCATCTTCGGCAGCATCGCCTCGGCCTCCGTGAGGCTCCAGGCGCAGTTCACGTCGGTGGTCAGCCGGATATCCGGCCCGATGGCGGCGCGGGCGGCCGCAATCGGATCATAGGCGATTTCATGCAGCTTGATGTCGCGATAGCCTTCCGCCACCGCCCGTGCGGTCATGGCGGCTATCGGTGCGGCGCCGCCATAGCGCACCAGACTGGCATAGGCCGTTACGCTTTCGCGCACCCGTCCGCCCAGATGCGCTGCCAGGCTTTTGCCCGCCTGTTTGGCGGCAAGATCCCACAGCGCGATATCGATGCCGGAAATGGCGAAGATGGTGATGCCGTAGCGGCCCCAGATATGCAGATCCTGCTGCAGCTTCAGGGTGAAGGCGGCAACATCGGTGATGTTCTGGCCAATCACCAGCGGCGCCACCGTATCCTGCAGCAACGCGCGCACGGCGCTGGCACAGCCATAGGCAAAGGCCTCGCCCCAGCCGACCAGACCATCCTCGGTCTCAATGCGGATCAGCAGGGTATCGAATTCGGTCCAGCCGCGCCGCTTGGCGCGCGGCCCCTCATAGAGATCGCTGAATGGGATCTTCAGCGTGACCGTATCGACGCTCTTGATCCGCATCGGTTCAGGACAGCTTTTTCAGTTTCTCGAAATCGCCGGCGAATTCCTGGCTGCAGAACGGGCTGCCGCCCTGGAAGTAATCGCCCACCGGGTCTTTCGGCAGCTTCTTCTGCGCTTCCACCGCTTCGGCGGCGAAGTCTTCCGATTTCCCGCTCGGCTTGTAGCCCAGCGAAAGCGCGTGGCTGTTGTCCCACCAGGCGCGTTTGTTGTCAGACATGCCGTAAACGACCTCATACACCAGGCCGGGTTTTTCCAGGCCGATCCGGATCAGCTGCACAAGATCATCGGGCTTCAGCCAGATCGCCAGCCGGCGCTCGTCGATCGGCTTGTCGCCGAAATTGCCGATGCGGATCGAGAGCACGCCGATATTGTGCTTGTGCGCATAGAGCGAACCGAGGCCTTCGCCGAACAGCTTGCTGAGGCCATAGCGCGTATCGGGCTTCGGCACGGCTTCGATGCCGATCTTCTTGCTGCGCGGGTGAAAGCCCATCACATGGTTGGACGAGGCGAAGACAACGCGTTTGACGCCCTGCTTGCGCGCGGCTTCGAACAGGTTGTGGCAGCCGATGATATTGGCGCTGAGGATGGTTTCCCACGGGCCTTCGACCGAAAAGCCGCCCAGATGCACGATGCCGTCGACGTCTTCGCAGGCCTTCTCGATGGCGGCGGCATCGGCCAGGTCGGCCGGGATGAAGGTCTCGTCGCTGCGCAGGTCGGCGGGCGCCTTGAGATCGCTCAGGATCAGTTCGGGATACAGCGGCTTGAGCAGCTGGCGCAGCCGGGTGCCGACGCCACCGCTGGCGCCGGTAAGCAGAACACGCTTCATCGTCATTTCCTCCGTCGTCCCGCTTACTGCGGGCCCATCTTGTCGATCAGAACCTTGAGCATTTTATGCTCTTCTTCGCTGCAGTCGACCAGTGGCGTGCGGACCGGGCCGGCATCATAGCCGACCAGCTTGGCGCCGGCCTTGATGATGCTGACGGCGTAGCCGGGGCGGCGGTTGCGGATTGCCGAATAGGGCATGAAGAAATCGTCGAGAATCCTGGTCCAGGTCGCGGTGTCATCGGCTGCGATCGCGCGATAGAAGTCCATCGCCGTCTTCGGGATGAAGTTGAACACGGCCGAGGAATAGACCGGCACGCCCATCGCCTTGTAGGGCGCGGCAAAGAATTCGGCAGTCGGCAGACCGCCCAGATAGGAAAAACGGTCGCCCATCTTGCGGCGCACGGCGACCATCAGTTCCAGATCGCCGATGCCGTCCTTGAAGCCGATCAGGTTCGGGCACTGCTCGGCCAGTCTGGCGAGATGGTCCGGGCCGAGGCGGCAGACGCCACGGTTATAGACGATGACGCCGATCTTCACGCTCTTGCAGATCGCGGCGACATGGCGGCTGACGCCTTCGGCATCGGTCTCGATCAGGTAATGCGGCATTACCAGCAGGCCGGCGGCGCCTAGGCGCTCGGCCTCTTGGGCATAGGCGATGGCCTGGCGGGTGCCATAGCCGGTGCCGGCAATGATCGGCACCTTGCCCTTGCAGGTATCAACGGCGGTCTTGATCACGGCGCTGTATTCATCGGGCGCCAGCGAGAAGAATTCGCCGGTACCGCCGGCCGCGAACAGCGCGCTGGCTCCATAGGGCGCCAGCCATTCCAGGCGGCGGCGATAGCCCTTCGGCTCAAAATTGCCGGCCGCATCGAAATCGGTCACCGGAAAAGACAGCAGACCGGTCGAAATCGCGGCCTTGAGGGCATTGGGTTCCATCAGTTCACCTCTGTACCAAAGAAATAGCGTGGAGAAGGGGTCAGGCGCCTCTGGGCAGCGCGGGCGATGACTCGCGCGACTGCTCCATGGCCTTGCGCAGCCGCTCGCGGCTGTTGCTCAGATGCAGCCGCATGGCTGAGCGGGCGGCATCGGCATCCTGCCGGGCGATGGCCTGGTAGATGTCTTCATGTTCGCCGTTGACGCGGTTGAGATAGGCGCTGCGGTCATCGGCGAAGAAACGGAAGGTCTGCACCCGCGCACGTGGGATCATCAATGCGCCGAGATAGCCGAACAGATGGGTGAAATGCTGGTTGCCGGTCGCTTCGGCAATGGTGTGGTGGAAATCCAGGTCCGGCGCCACGGCATCTTCCGAGGCTTCGATCGCGAGCGCCATGCGGTCGAGCGCACCGCGCATCGCCTCCAGATGCTCCGGCTTGCGGCGTTGGGCGGCCAGCGCGGCAGCTTCGGCCTCCAGGCCGATGCGCAGCTCCAGCACGTTGATCACTTCGCGGATCAGGTCGAGATTGGTTTCGTCGATCCGGAAGGGCTGGTTCGCGGCAGCCGCCAGCACGAAAGCACCGACACCTTGCTGGGTCGCCACCAGCCCGGCGGCACGCAGCGACGAGATCGCTTCGCGCACCACGGTGCGGCTGACGCCGAATTCCTCGATCAGCTCCTGTTCGCTGGGCAGCTTGTCGCCGGGCTTGAGCGCGCCCTTGGCAACCCGCTCGGTCAGCGTCTTGGTCAGCTGCGAGGTCAGGGTCTCGCGTCGGCGGAGTGCCGTCACAGGAAGTCCTCCATTGGTCGGATTCGAGAATTATCATCCTTCAGCTTGTATGACAACTGATGGGTTATGGCTTTTTAGCCTGATGGCAGATACTCCAGGGTACGGACCGATTCGCTGCGGTGCAGCAGGTTAAATCCATATAATCAGCTGTTAAATCTGCAGGCTTGGTAAAATTTTACCAGCCCTCTGGATCGGCGTTGACTTCAATTCGCAGAAGTGTTGTATGATAACACGACGACTAACCTATGTCGTGAACGGGCCGGCACCAAGCCGTCCTGCAAGGGAGGAGACCAAAATGAAGACTCGTATTGTCGCTCGCGCTCTGCTCGGGCTGGCGGTGGCGGCCGGTTTTGCCGGCGTGGCCTCGGCCAAGGAATTCCGCTCATCGGACGTGCATCCGATGGACTATCCGACCGTCCAGGCCGTGGCCTATATGGGCAAGTTGATCGGTGAGCGCACCAACGGCAAGCACAGCGTCAAGGTGTTTGGTCAGAGTGCCCTCGGCTCGGAGAAAGACACGATCGAGCAGACCAAGCTCGGTGCGCTGGACATGGTTCGTGTCAACATCTCGCCGTTCAACAACATCGTGCCGGAAACCATCGTTCCCGCGCTGCCCTTCGTCTTCAAGTCGAAGGATCATATGCGCCGCGTGCTCGACGGCCCGGTCGGTGAAGACATTCTCAAGGCGCTGGAGCCCCAGGGTTTCGTCGGCCTCGCCTTCTATGACAGCGGCTCGCGCAGCTTCTACACCACCAAGAAGGCGATCAAGACCGTCGACGACATGAAGGGCATGAAGATCCGTGTCCAGCAGTCGGATATGTGGGTCGCCATGATGCAGGCGCTGGGTGCCAATGCCACGCCGCTGCCCTATGCCGAAGTCTATACCGCGCTCAAGACCGGTGTGGTGGATGGCGCGGAAAACAACTGGCCGTCCTATGACAGCTCGCGCCATTACGAAGTGGCCAAGATGTACAGCCAGACCGAACATTCGATGGCGCCGGAACTGCTGGTCTTCTCCAAGCGGGTCTGGGACGGCCTGGCCAAGGACGAGCAGGACATCATCCGCAAGGCGGCCAAGGAGTCGGTGCCCTACATGCGCAAGCTGTGGGACGATCAGGAAGCCAAGTCGCGCAAGACGGTCGAAGGCGGCGGCTCGCAGATCATCAGTGATATCGACAAGAAGTCGTTCCAGGACGCGATGAAGCCGGTCTATGCCAAGTTTGCCGGTGACGCCAAGCTGCAGGCTCTGGTCAAGCGTATCCAGGACACCAACTGACCGTCGCCTGAAACACTGCAGCACTGAGATTGCAAAGCCGGGAGTATCCATGCTGAGTTGGTTAAGCCCCATCAACGCCTGGATATCCCGGCTTTGTATGTATGTCGCCGTGACGGGTCTTCTGGGCATCGTCGCGGTCGTCACCTACCAGGTCTTCGGCCGCTATGTGCTGAACGACACGCCCACCTGGGCCGAGAGCCTGGCGCTGGTCTTCGTTCTCTACGTCACCATGTTCGGCGCCGCTGTCGGTGTGCGCGATGCCGGCCATATCGGCCTGGAATCGGTGCTGGTGATGGTGCTGCCCGAGCGGCACCGGATCTGGGTGGAAATCCTGATCCATCTGCTGGTCGGCACGTTCGGCATGGTCATGGGCTGGAATGCCTGGGTGCTGGCCGAGTCGGTGATGCCCTACAAGATTCCCACGCTCGGCCTTTCCGAGGGGCTCAACCACCTGCCGCTGGTGATTGCCGGCGTGCTGATCACCCTGTTCTCGCTTGAGCATATTCTGGCCCTGGTGCAGGGCGAAGAGGTTCGCCCGTCATGGCACTGACAATTCTGGCCGTCAGCTTTTTCGGCTTCCTGGTTCTTGGTGTACCCGTAGCCTTCGCCATCGGCCTCTCGGCCATTGCCACCATCGTCTATGAAGGCCTGCCGCTCGCCGTGGTGTTCCAGCGCATGGCCGCTGGCATGAACATCTTTTCCTTCCTGGCGATCCCGTTCTTCATCTTCGCCGGTGAACTGATGCTCTACGGCGGCGTTGCCGACCGCATCGTGCAGTTCGCCAAGAATCTGGTCGGCCATATCCGTGGCGGCCTGGGCATGTCGAATGTCGTGGCCTGCACGCTGTTCGGCGGCGTTTCCGGTTCGCCGGTCGCCGATGTCTCGGCGATGGGCGCGGTGATGATCCCGATGATGAAGAAAGAGGGATATGACGCCGATTACGCCGTCAATGTGACGACGCATGCCTCGCTGGTCGGCGCTCTGATGCCAACCAGCCACAACATGATCATTTATTCGCTCGCCGCCGGCGGCAAGGTTTCGATTGCTGCCCTGATCGTGGCCGGCATGATCCCGGCTGCGCTGCTCACGCTCTGCATGCTGGTCGCGGCCTATCTGGTGGCGATCCGGCGTGGCTATCCGGCCGGCACCTTCCCCGGCTGGCATGTGGTGCTGCGCTCGGGTGCGGCCGCGCTACCCGGCCTGTTCGTGGTGGTGATCATCATCACCGGCATCCTGACGGGCGTGTTCACCGCCACCGAGTCTGCCGCCATCGCCGTGGTCTATGCCATTCTGCTGGCCACACTGCTCTACAAGTCACTGACCTGGGAACATCTGATCAAGGCGGCGGCCAAGGCGGTGAAAACCACCGGCATCGTGCTGCTGCTGATCGGCGTGTCGAACACCTTCGGCTATCTGATCAGTCTCTACAGCGTCGCCGACCTGACCGGCCAGGCGCTCTCGGCCATCACCACCAATCCCTGGATGGTGTTCCTGCTGGTCAACGTGATCCTGTTCGTGCTCGGCACTTTTCTCGACATGGCAGCCACCATCTTGATCTGCACGCCGATCTTCCTGCCGATCTGCATGCAATACGGCATGGGGCCGGTGCAGTTCGGTATGCTGATGCTGATCAACTGCGCGCTGGGCCTGAACACGCCGCCGGTCGGCACCACGCAGTTCGTCGGCTGCGCCATCGGCGAGGTCTCCATCGGCCATGTGATGAAGACGATCTGGCCTTTCTACGGCGCCCTGATCGCGGCGCTGTTCCTGGTCACTTATGTGCCGCAGTTCTCGCTGTTCCTGCCCAACCTGATCCTCGGCCCGACCCACTAATTACACATAATTTCGTAAAAGGCTTGGCTCCGGGGTTCCTTCGGGCTATGGCTTAGGCCAGCCAGAAGGAACCCCGAATGTCTGCCGTTAAGTCCCGCGACTGGGTCAACGAAGCCCTGCGCCGCATCGATGCCGATTTCAACCGTTCGGCCGATACGCATCTATTTCGCCTGGAGCTGCCGGCGTTTCCCGGCCTGACGCTCTATTTCAAGGATGAGTCGAGCCATCCGACCGGCAGTCTGAAACACCGGCTGGCACGCTCGCTGTTCCTTTACGGCCTGTGCAATGGCTGGATCGGACCGCAGACCACCATTGTCGAAGCCTCCTCCGGTTCGACCGCGGTTTCCGAAGCCTATTTCGCCCGGTTGCTGGGCCTGCCCTTCGTCGCGGTGATGCCGAAGACCACCTCGGCGGAGAAGATCGCGCAGATCGCATTCTATGGCGGCCGCTGCCATCTGGTTGAGCAGGCCAGCCATGTCTATGCCGAGGCCGAGCGGCTGGCACGGGATTGCGGCGGCCATTACATGGACCAGTTCACCTATTCCGAGCGCGCCACCGACTGGCGCGGCAACAACAACATCGCCGAATCGATCTTCGAGCAGATGGCGCGCGAGGAAAACCCGGAGCCGGCCTGGATCGTGGTCGGTGCCGGCACCGGCGGCACCTCGGCCACCATCGGCCGTTATCTGCGCTACCACCGGCTGGATACCCGGCTGTGCGTGGTCGATGTCGAGAATTCGGTGTTTCACGATTTCTGGCATGGCCGCGATCCCGGGCTGGTCTGCCCGAAATCCTCGCGCATCGAGGGCATCGGCCGGCCGCGTGTCGAAGCCTCCTTCATGCCCGATGTGGTAGACCGCATGATCCGCGTGCCCGATGCCGCCTCGCTGGCCGCCATGCGGCTGCTGTCGGGCCTGCTCGGCCGCCGCGTCGGCGGCTCTACCGGCACCAATCTTGTTGGCGCCCTGACGCTGCTCTGCGAATTGAAGGCCCAGGGCGAACGGGGCAGCGTGGTGACGTTGCTCTGCGACAGCGGCGACCGCTATGCTGGCAGCTATTATGACGATGCCTGGCTCGCGGCACAGGGCATCGATATTGCCCCCGATCTGGCACGCCTGACCGGGATCGTGAACGATGGCTGCTGGCAGGGCTGAGCGGATCGCGTTAGTCTCGGGTGGTTTCTGAAAGGCTCCACCGATGTCCGAAGCTGCCCTGCCTGACTCCGTCGATCTGCTGATCGTGCCGCGCCTGCGCGACCTGGGGGATGGCTTCACCGTCCGTCGCGTGCTGCCCTATGCCAAGCGGCGCCATGTCGGCCCTTTCGTGTTTTTCGATCATATGGGACCGGTGCAATTCGCGCCCGGCCAGGGCCTGGATGTGCGGCCGCATCCGCATATCGGCCTGGCCACCGTTACCTACCTGTTCGAAGGCGAGATCATGCATCGCGACAGCCTTGGCGTGATCCAGCCGATCCGGCCCGGTGATGTGAACTGGATGGTGGCGGGTCGCGGCATCGCCCATTCCGAACGCACGCGCGATGAAATCCGGCAATCCGGCGCAGCGCTGCATGGCATCCAGTCCTGGTTCGCCCTGCCGAAAGCCCATGAGGAAACCGAGCCGACCTTCCATCACCACCCGGCCAGCAGCCTGCCAGAAATCGAGAAACCCGGCGCCCGCCTGCGCCTGATTGCCGGCAGTGCCTTCGGCGCCACGTCACCGGCCCAGGTCTTTGCACCGATGGTGTATATCGACGCCCAGCTCAGCCCTGGCGCGACGCTGCCGCTGCCCGATGATGAAGAGCGCGCCGTCTATGTTGCCATCGGCGAAGTCAGCCTTGACGGTACGGTTTATGAAAGCGGCACCATGCTGGTGCTCAAGTCCGGTGCGCAGCCCAAGATCGCCGCCCGCGGCGCGGCGCGGCTGATGGTCCTGGGCGGTGCGCCGCTCGATGGCGAACGGAATCTGTGGTGGAATTTCGTGTCGTCGTCCAAGGAGCGTATCGAACAGGCCAAGGCCGACTGGCGCGCAGGCAACTGGCCCAAGGTGCTGGGTGAGACGGAATTCATTCCGTTGCCTGAAGGAATGTAATGGAGGGCATGTGAAACGCGCGTCGCCCCGCAGTGAAGAGACCTATCGCACGCAGCTGCGCGCACTGCAGATTGAATTGGTGCGGCTGCAGCGGCACCTGATCACCAGCGGTGGCAAGCTGCTGATCCTGCTGGAAGGCCGCGACGGCGCCGGCAAAGACGGCGCCATCAAGGCGATCACAGAGCATATGAGCCCGCGTGAATCCCGTGTCGTCGCTCTCGGGAAACCATCGGATCGCGAGCAGACCCAGTGGTACTTTCAACGCTATGTGCCGCATCTGCCGGCCGCGGGTGAATTCGTCCTGTTCAACAGAAGCTGGTATAACCGCGCCGGTGTCGAGCATGTCATGGGCTTCTGCAGCAAGACGGCCTATGAGGAATTCCTCACCACGGTACCGGTTTTCGAAGACCTGCTGATCCGCGATGGTATCCACCTGTTCAAATACTATCTGGATATCGACAAGGCCGAGCAGAAGCAGCGCCTCGCCGACCGGCGTAAGGATCCGCTGAAACAGTGGAAGATCAGCCCGATCGACGAGGCGGCGCTGAAGCACTGGAAGGATTACAGCGCGGCGCGAGACGTCATGCTGTCGCGCACCAGCACGCCAGCCTCGCCCTGGACCGTGGTGCAGGCCAACGACAAGCGGGTGGCCCGGCTCAATCTGATCCGCGACCTGCTCAGCCGGGTCGACTATAAAAACAAGGGCAAGGCCAAGCTGCTGGCTCCAGACCGCAAGATCGTGTTTCCCTTCGAGGCCGCGGCGCTTGGCGATGGCCGGCTGGCGGCCTAGCGCCGCTCTACCCAGCGTTCGCCCTGCTTCTCATAGCGGCGCTTCACGGCGGCCCAGGCAATGCGATGGGCGATCGCTTCCCGCTCCGCGTCGTCGCTATGATCCCGCCAGGCATGGTTGAAGGCGGCGCGGAAGATATCCTGCGCGTGGGCAGGCAGTCTTTCGCGCAGATTCGCCGGCAGATCGGCATTGCTGGCATAAGGCATGCTCAGCGTCCCGGGTGGTCCGCCCGGCGTGGCACCGGCGGAACATACTCCACGCTGGGTGTCGTGCGCACCGGCTGCGGATAGAGCTGCATCAGTTCTGTTACTTCGTCCGGCAATTCGGTATTGACTGGCAGACCCAGTCTGAGGGCTTCATCCACCGTGATCGGATAGTCATGCGTCCACTGGCCCTTGCTCAACTGATCAGCCAGGTCTGCCGCTTTCTCGGGTGGCATGTGCCGGACCAGTAACTGCAGGGCTGCCTCGCGCAGCTGGCGTGTCGCCTTCTCGCCGATATCGGCCAGGATCACGGTCTGATCGTCGATTTCTGCGATTGGTTTGTCGCGTAGCACCCGCAATATCGACGCGGCCGGGAAACCGCCAACCTGCGGGTCGATCGGTCCCAGCATGGCATCCGGAGCCATAACGATTCTATCGGCGGCGAGCGCGATCAGGGTGCCGCCAGACATCGCCAGATGCGGCACGAAAGCGGTGACCGGGCCGGCATGACGACGCAGGGCGGCGGCGATCTGCAGCGTGGCGATGGCCAGCCCGCCCGGCGTGTGCAGGATGATATCGATCGGCGTGTCGGGATGGGTGTCGCGGATCACGCGGATCACATCCTCAGCGTCATCGATGTCGATATAGCGCACCAGAGGGAAACCGAGCAGACGCATGGTTTCCTGTCGGTGCACCAGAGTGATCACCTGGCTGCCGCGCAATCTTTGCAGCTGCATGATCTTGCGAGCGCGCAGCAGGATCAGGAACCGCTGCCGCAGCATCGGCTGCAGTGCCATGCCGATAAAGAAAATCCAGATTAGGTCACCGAGTGCCATCAGCCTGCCGGAGCCAGCGCGGTTTTGACGTGGTCCAGGATATCGGCCTGGTTCGCCTTCACCAGATCCTTGTTGATCTCCACGGCGATAATGTCGCGAACAGCGGCAGCGAAATCCTGACGCAAAGCGCCGAGCAGGCGCGGCGGCGCGATCACCACCAGTTGCACGAAGCGTTTCTCGCCACAGGCATGATTGAGGCGTTCGGCAATGGCTTCGGCGAAGCGGTCCTTGGCCAACTGGTGTGGATCATGGCGCGGCTCTACAGCGGCGCGACGGTTGTCGCTGCTGGCAAAGGCGCGGCCGGGACGATCGCTTTTCAGGTCGCGCGAGAAGCCGTGGGTATCCTCGGCTGTCATGGTGAAGTCCGGCACCGCGGCGAGCGGGCCGGCCAGGCTGCGCAGTTCGAAAACCCGGGCCTGGCTGGCATCGGCGACCAGTATCCAGGTGGGAGATGGCAGAGGGATCGCCATGGCTGTTCTCCTTGGTTCGACGCGTCACAATGGCACAAAGACCGCTAGCGGCTCTTGATATGCGTCAACACGGCCTTGGCTGATTGCGCAGCGGCAATACCCCTTCTGCGTGGGGCCCTTATATGAGCATGGCGGAGAAAGCCGGCGCGGGTATTGCCGGATCGCGCGCTGCGTATCAAAGTAACGCCCGGCTTTTGAGGAGGACGCCCGATGACCCATATCAAGCATGCCGATCTGCTGCGCCGTCAGGCCTATATCGACGGGACCTGGGTGGGGGCAGACAGTGGCAAAAGCTTCAAGGTCACCAACCCCGCCGATGGCAGCCTGATCGCCGAAGTGCCGGATATGGGCAAGGCAGAGACGCGACGCGCCATTGAAGCCGCGCAGGCGGCCTGGCCGGCCTGGGCTGCGCTCACCGCCAAGCAGCGCGGCGCGATCTTGCGCAAGTGGTACGACCTGATCCTGCAGAACCAGGACGACCTCGGCGCGCTGATGACCCTGGAGCAGGGCAAGCCGCTGGCCGAGGCCAAGGGCGAGGTGGTCTATGGCGCCAGTTTCGTCGAATGGTTCGCCGAGGAAGGCCGTCGCATCTATGGCGATACCATCCCCGGCCATGCGGCCGACAAGCGCATCGTGGTGATCAAGCAGCCGATCGGTGTGGTGGCGGCAATCACGCCGTGGAATTTCCCGATTGCCATGATCACCCGCAAGGTGGCGCCGGCCCTGGCCGCCGGTTGCCCGGTGGTGGTCAAGCCGGCCGAAGACACGCCACTCTGCGCGCTGGCGCTGGCCTGGCTGGCCGAGCAGGCCGGTATTCCGAAGGGCGTGTTCAATGTGATCACATCCTCTCATGGCGCTGAGGTTGGCTTGGAACTCACCACCAACCCGATCGTGCGCAAGGTGTCCTTCACTGGCTCCACCGAAGTCGGCAAGATCCTCGCCCGCCAGAGTTCGGATACACTGAAGAAGCTGTCGCTCGAACTGGGTGGCAATGCGCCCTTCATCGTCTTCGACGATGCAGATATCGATGCTGCCGTTACCGGCGCGATCATCTCGAAATACCGCAACACCGGGCAGACCTGCGTCTGCACCAATCGCTTCTTCGTGCAGGAAAAGGTCTATGATGCCTTTGCTGCCAAGTTGACGGAGGCCGTGAAGAAGCTGAAGACCGGCACAGGCTTCACCGATGGGGTCAACCAGGGGCCGCTCATCAACCAGGATGCGCTGGACAAGGTCGAGCGCCTGGTTGCCGATGCCAAGGCCAAGGGCGCCAAGGTTCTGGTCGGCGGTGATCGCCATGAATTGGGCGGTACTTTCTACCAGCCCAGCGTGATCGGTGATGCCACCACCAAGATGGATTCTGCGCAGGAGGAAATCTTCGGTCCGGTGGCGCTGCTGTATCGGTTCAAGGATGAGGCCGAGGCGATCCGGCTCGCCAATGACACACCCTACGGTCTGGCGGCCTATTTCTACAGCCGCGATATCGGCCGGGTCTGGCGCGTGGCCGAGAAGCTGGAATACGGCATGGTCGGCATCAATGAGGGCCTGATCTCCACGGCCGAAGCGCCATTTGGTGGCGTGAAGGAATCCGGCCATGGCCGCGAGGGCTCGAAATACGGCATCGACAGCTTCATCGAGCTGAAATACCTCTGCTTCGGCGGTGTTTGATCTGAAGACGGCACGGCGCAACATCGCGCCATGCCATGAAGGTATTGGTCGCGGTATGCGGCGATCATTATAGTCGGGGCTGCCGACGGCGCAAAAGATGCCGCGGCAGCCCCCGGACTTAGATGAGGATCGCATGGCGGATCGTTGTGACGTTGTGATTATCGGTGGTGGCATCGCCGGCGCCGGTGCCGGCTATGAACTGGCACGCGCAGGCAAAAAGGTTGTGCTGCTGGAACGCGAAAGCCAGCCGGGTTACCACACCACCGGCCGTTCGGCGGCGCTGTTCGCCGAGACTTATGGCAATGCGCCGATCCGCGCGCTCACTGTGGCCAGTCGCGACTTCCTGATGAATCCGCCAGCCGGCTTTGCCTCGGTGCCGATCCTCACCCCGCGCGGTGCGCTGCATATCGGCAGCACCGCCCAGGCCGCCGAGCTGGACAGCAAATACGACGACATGCGCAAGCTGGTGCCGACGGTGCAGCGGCTGGGTGCTGCCGAGACCCAGGCGATGATGCCGGTGCTGAAGCCCGAGGCCGTCAGCGGCGGCGCACTGGCCGAACCCGATGCCATGGATATCGAGGTGCATGCCCTGCATAACGGCCTGCTGCGCGGCATGACCGCGGCCGGTGGCCGCATGGTGACCGATGCGGAAGTCACCGGCCTGCAGAAGGTGGGCAACGACTGGCAGGTCGAGACCAGCAAGGGTGTGTTCGCCGCGCCGGTGGTGATCAATGCCGCCGGGGCCTGGGGCGATGTGGTGGGCGGCATGGCGGGAGCGAAGCCGATCGGCCTGAAGCCGAAGCGTCGCACGGCCGTGACCTTCGATCCGCCGAACGGCACGGATATTCACGCCTGGCCGATGGTGATCGACGCCGACGAGGAATGGTATTTCAAGCCCGATGCCGGCCGCATCCTGCTGTCGCCCTGCGACGAAACCGATTCCGAACCCTGCGATGCGCAGCCCGACGAGATGGACATCGCCATCGCCGTCGACCGGCTGGAAACCGTGTCCACCCTGCAGGTGCGCCGGCTGGCGGCCAAATGGGCCGGCCTGCGCAGTTTCGTCGATGACCGCACGGTGGTTTGCGGGTTTGACGCGGAAAAGGCCGGTTTCTTCTGGCTGGTGGCCCAGGGCGGCTACGGTATCCAGACCTCGGCTGCCATGGCCCGGGTCGCCGCGGCGCTGGCGCAGGGCCGCAGTTTGCCGCAGGATGTGGTCGATCTCGGCCTCGCCGAACACGACCTCAGCCCCAGCCGCCTCCGGTAAATGAACGCACCTTTCGCCCCGCCCGCCAAGACCAAGCCCAGGATCGGCCACAGCGCCTGCCCGCATGACTGCCCGTCGACCTGCGCGCTGGAAATCGAGCTGCTGCCGAATGGCACCATCGGCAAGGTGCGCGGGGCGGAGGAGAACAGCTACACCGCCGGCGTGATCTGCGCCAAGGTGGCGCGCTATGCCGAGCGCGCCAACCACACCGAGCGCCTGTTGCAGCCGCTGCGGCGGGTGGGCCCGAAGGGCAGCGGGCAGTTTGTGCCGATCTCTTGGACCGAGGCGCTGGACCGCACCGCGGAAGCGCTGCTGGCCGCCGAGAAAAAATTCGGCAGCGAAACCGTCTGGCCCTACTACTACGCCGGCACCATGGGGCTGGTGCAGCGCGACGGCATCAACCGGCTGCGACATGTGAAACGCTATTCCGGCCAGCATTCCACCATCTGCGTCACCCTGGCCCGCGCCGGCTATATTGCCGCCACCGGCAGCCTGCATGGCCCCGATCCGCGCGAGATGGCGAAGAGCGATCTGGTGGTGATCTGGGGCACCAATGCGGTGCATACTCAGGTCAATGTGATGACCCACGCGATCCGCGCCCGCAAGGAGCGTGGCGCCAAGATCGTGGTGATCGACGCCTATCGCAACGCCACCGCCGAACAGGCCGATCTGGCGCTGATCGTGCGGCCGGGCACTGATGGTGCGCTGGCCTGCGCGGTGATGCATGTGCTGTTCCGCGACGGCTATGCCGACCGCGACTTCATGGCACGCCATACCGATGTGCCGGCCGAGCTGGAGGCGCATCTGCAGTCGCACACGCCGGACTGGGCGGAAGCCATCACCGGCATTCCGGCGGCCGATATCACGGCTTTCGCCCATATGCTGGGCCAGACGAAGAAACATTACATTCGCCTCGGCTATGGCTTTGCCCGCAGCCGCAACGGCGCGGTCAACATGCATGCCGCCACCTGCATCGCCAGCGTCACCGGCGCCTGGCAGTATGAAGGCGGTGGCGCCTTTCACAATAACGGCGCGATCTTCCACTGGGACAAGACGCTGATCGAAGGCATGGATGCGGTCGACCCCAGCATCCGCCTGCTTGACCAGTCGCAGATCGGCCCGGTGCTGACCGGCGACGCGAAAGCGCTCAAAAATGGCCCGCCAGTCACCGCCTTGCTGATCCAGAATACCAACCCGATGGAAGTGGCGCCGGAATCGCGGCTGGTGCAGAAAGGCTTCGCCCGCGACGACCTGTTCACCTGCGTGCATGAGCAGTTCATGACGCCGACGGCAAAGATGGCTGATATCGTGCTGCCGGCCACCATGTTCACCGAGCATGACGACATCTACCAGGCCGGCGGCCAGCAGCATATCCTGCTGGGCCCCAAGCTGGTGGAGGCGCCGGGCGAGGCGCGCGAGAATCACTACGTCATTTCCGAACTGGCCAAACGCCTGGGCGCCGAGCATCCGGGCTTTGGGATGAGCGCCATCGAAATGGTCGAAGCGACGCTGAAGGCGTCTGGCTGGCCGGATGTGGCGACACTCCGCGAGCGCCGCTGGCATGACTGCCAGCCGGATTTCGCCACCGCGCATTACAGCAGCGGCTTCGGCTGGCCCGACAAGAAATTCCGCTTCAAGCCCGACTGGGCGGCCATGGGTCCGGATGCCGCCGGCATGCCGGCCTTGCCCGATCACTGGCTCAGCATCGAGCCGGCGACCGCCGAGCATCCCTTCCGCATGATCACCTCACCGGCGCGCAATTTCCTCAACACCAGCTTCACCGAGACGCCGACTTCGGTGAAGCGCGAAGGCCGGCCGACCCTGTTCATCCATCCCGAGGATGCCGCCGCCCTCAAGATCGCCGAAGGCGATCTGGTGCGGATCGGCAACCGGCGCGGCGATATCCGCATTCACGCCAAGCCTTACAGCGGTGTGCAGCGTGGCGTGGTGGTGGTGGAGAGTATCTGGCCGCATGCGGCCTTTGTCGACGGCATGGGCATCAACGCCCTGACCGGCGCCGATGCCGCGCAGCCCAATGGCGGCGCCGCCTTCCATGACAATGCTGTCTGGATTCGCCCCTCTGAGGCCTAAGCCTCTGGAATAGTGCGACATTGCGAGCCAAACGGCCGCCGGTGGGGCGCCAATGCCGTCCCATTCAGGGCCAAGGCGATCCCAGTGCAGGCCAATGCGATCCCAGTGGAGCCCATTCGATCCAATGCGATCCCAGTCGATCCGGTTCTATCCCGGTGCGGGCGCGCCTGATTCACGATCGCCAACAGCGACAGTCCTGAGATAGCACCAGCGCGCCATCCTTCAAGCGGGCAGGGTGACAATCGGCACAAGTGAGACAAGCGGGACAATATAATGTCTCCGCCGCGCTTGGCCGCGATGCGGGTCGCTGGCAGGCTGGCGTCATGCTGAAACTCTACGGCCATCCCAATTCCATCAATGTGCGCAAGGTGCTCTGGCTCTGCGCCGAGCTGGATCTTGCGCATCAGCGGATCGACTGGGGCGGCTATGGCCAGTTCGGCTCGGTCGATGCCCCGGAATTCCGCGCGCTCAATCCGGTGGGCATGATCCCGGCGATCGACGATGCCGGCACCCTGGTGTGGGAGTCGAATACCATCCTGCGCTATCTGACCGCAAAAGCCGGCCGCACCGACCTGCTGCCCGCCGACCCGGCCGGACGCGCGCGCATCGAGCAGTGGATGGACTGGCAGGCCTCGGACTTCAACAACAGCTGGCGCGCCTGTTTCATGGGGCTGGTGCGCCGCAACCCGGCCTTCAGCGCCGAGGCCATTGCCGCTTCGTTGCAGCAGTTCAATACGGCTGTCGGCCTCGTCGATGCGCAGCTGGCGCGCCAGGGCGGCTATATCGCCGCCGACAGCTTCACGCTCGCCGATATTCCGATCGGCCTGGCGGTGCATCGCTGGTATGCGGTGCCGATGGCGGATCGCCCCGGCTACAGCCATGTCGCCGCCTACTACGACCGCCTGAATGAACGGCCGGGCTATCGCGCCCATGGCCGCAACGGCGTGCCGTAAGCGAGAGCTTACGGTTTGCGCGTCTTCAGCAGGTCGACCACGTCATCGAAGACATAGGCGCCGGTGGCGATCACCGAAGGGTGGCGGTATTTCGCGCTGCCATAAACCAGCGGCAGGCCGTCGGCGGTGGTGACCCGGCCGCCGGCTTCGCGCACCAGCAGGTCGGCTGCGGCCACATCCCAGTCGCTTTTCTCGGTCAGGCTGATGGCGGCATCGAATTTGCCGGCGGCCACCAGCGCCATGCGATAGGCAATCGAGTTGCGATAAGCGAAATCGGCCTTGGCGGTGCGCGCGAGCCAGCCATGGCGTTCGAAAGTGCGTTTGGAGGCCAGGAAGCGCGCTTCCATCAGGCTGGCATGGCCAGACGCCTGGATCGGTTTGCCATTCAGCCGGGCGCCGCCGCCGGCGGTGGCATCAAACATTTCCTCGCTGGCCGGATTGTAGATTGCTGCCAGCATCGGCTGGCCATCCTGCACCAGGGCAATGCAGATGGTGAATTCCGGCTTGCGGTCGATGAAGGCGCGGGTGCCGTCAATCGGATCAATGATCCATTGCGTCGTGGTCTTGCCAGGCCGGCTGCCGCTTTCCTCGCTGAGCCAGCCGTAATCGGGCCGCGCGCCCGACAGGCGCTCGCTCAGCAGAGAATCGACGGCGATATCGGCTTCCGACACCGGATCATTGGGCTTCTTGTTCCAGGATTTCACATCGCCGCGGAAAAAGCGGAGCGCAATCGCACCGGCCTCGCGGGCTGCGGCCAGCGCAAGCTCATGATCCTGTTTGAACGAGACGGCCATCGCGCGGTACTCGCGATCAGCGGCCGGCGACGGTCATGCCGTCGATGCGCACGGTGGGTGCATCAGAGCCGAAGCGGATGGTGAGGTCATTGGCCGGCGCCAGATGCGCGAACATGTGCTTCAGATTGCTGGCAATAGTGATTTCCGACACCGGCTCGGCGATCTGGCCGTCGCGGATCAGGAAACCGGCGGCGCCACGGCTGTAATCGCCGGTCACGCCATTGACGCCCATGCCGATCAGCTCGGTGACATACAGCCCTTCCTTGATATCGGCCATCAGCTCGGCCGGCGTCTGCTTGCCGGGCTGCAGATGAACATTGGTCGGGGCAGGCGAGGGCGGCGAGGAGGTGCCGCGCGAAGCATGGCCGGTACTCTGCATGCCGAGCTGGCGCGCAGTGGCGCAATCCAGCAGCCAGGTGGTGAGCCGCCCATCCTCGATCAGTTCGCGGCGCGGCGCGGCGACGCCTTCCAGGTCGAACCAGCGCGAGCGGAAACCGCGCGGACGCAGCGGATCGTCGATGATGCTGACGCCTGTCGCGAACACCATCTCGCCCAGCTTGTCCTTCAGGAAGGAGGTACCGCGCGCCACGCCGGCGCCGTTGATGGCGCCGAGGAAATGGCTGATCAGGCCCGAGGACACACGCGGGTCGAACAGGATCGGCATGGTGCCGCTGTCCAGCTTGCGCGGATTGAGGCGCTTGACTGCGCGCTCGCCGGCCTTCCTGCCAACGCTTTCGGGCGAGGGCAGGTCGCTGAGATAGGCGCGGGCTTCGTAATCGCTGTCGCGCTCCATGCCGGTATCCTTGCCGGCGATCACCGAGGCCGACACGGTATGCCAGCCGATCCAGCCGGCACCGTTGAAGCCGACGGTGTTGGCATAGGCCGACATGCTGAAGGCGCGGCCGGTGCTGCCGCCCTCGGAATTGGTGACGCCCGGCACGGCCATGGCGGCGGCCTCGGCGGCCTTGGCGCGCTCCAGCAGCTGCGGCATTTCCAGTTCCACGCCATCGAAGAGGTCGAAATCCTGCGGCTGCTTTGCCAGCTGGGATGGATCGGGCAGGCCGCAGAATTTATCCTCGGGCGCCACTTTCGCCATGCTGATGGCGCGGCTGACCAGTTCGTCCAGGGTGCTCTTGGCAAAGTCGGTGGTGGAAACGCAGGCCTGGCGCTGGCCCAGCAGTACGCGCAGGCCCAGCTCGCGGCTTTCCGAGCTTTCGACATCCTCGGGCTCGCCCAGACGCACGCCGGCGCTGAGCGAGCGCGATTCATGATACAGCGCATCGGCATTTTCAGCGCCGGCCTTGCGGGCGGCGGCGATCAGGTCGGCAACCAGGGACTGCGCATCGGCTGCGCGCTTTGCAGTATCGGACATTGCACTCTCAAATCGGATGCGCATCGTGGCGGGAATGCGCGGCTGGGACAGGCCTGTCTCTACGTCTATAGGACATAGGACTAAAACCACGAACCGACAAGTAGCCGGCTCCGGTTTCGGGGCGCAGAGGTGTCGGAAATCCCGCAGGTTCCAGGGTTATCTCATCCCCGGGGCGGCGTGCGGCGTTTTCGCACGCGCTGCAGTTCCAGGCCGTGGATCGCCGCTTCGATAAACAGCTCGAAACTGTCGTCGAGTGGGGCCTCGACGCCGTTCTGCCAGCGGGTGATGAAGGCACGGTTTTCGAGCCGGGGCATATTGCGCGCCAGCAGGGGGAAGCGGGCAGCATCGACCGTGCGCAGGCTATGCTGGAATGTCTTTGCCCAACTGCCGTCGTCATCGGCAGGCGCCGGGCCGAATTCGAGTGTAACGAAACCGGCCATGGTGGCGATGACCGTGTTGAAGGCATGCACCATCTGGCGGTCGCTGAAGCCGGCACGGCTGAGAACGCCCAGGATCTGTTCGGGTAGGACAGGGTCGACGCCGGCATTCGACACCATCTGCGCGCCCATCAGGGCGGCCAGGTGCGGATGGCGGCTGACGGCCCGGCGATAGCGGCGGAATAATTCCTTTAACCAAGCTTGCCACGGTCTTTTCCGGGGCGATGGCAGCACATCCTGCATGGCGACAGTCACCATTTCGGCCAACAGCGCGTTGCGGTTCGGCACATACCAGTAGAGTGCTGTAGGGTAAACACCGAGCGCCTGGGCAAGGCCGCGCATGCTGAAAGCTTCCAGTCCATCGCGGTCAATGAGATCGAGTGCCGCGGCGACAATTGCTGGTTTGCTAAGATTTCCCGCGGCCTTCGGGCGACGCGTATTCGCGGATAGACTTCTGCCGGCCAAGCGCGCCCTCCTGTTGTGTGTACCACGGCACTATGATGTGCCGGTTTTGTAAGGTTGTTGCCTATTTTATAACCGGATCAATTCTGTTGCACGCGGAATTGTACGGTGTACATTAGTTCTCCTGTACGGAGTACAGGAAAGCTGGATTCGCCCCGCGCGAACGAGCGCCGTGCCCGTGACATGCAACGCGAGCAGGGGGATGTGTGATGTTTCGTGCGAATGCAGGACTGGGCCTGCTGGCCATCACGGCGCTGATTCTTGGCGGTGCCGCCATCGGGGATGCGTCGGCGGCATATCCCGAACGGCCAATCCAGCTGATACTGCCGTTTCCGGCCGGTGGCTCCGCCGATGTTCTGGGGCGCGTGCTGGCCAAGGAACTGGAGCCCCGTCTGGGCCAGCCGGTGGTGGTCATTAACAAGGCTGGTGGCGGCACGGTGATCGCGGCCCAGGCCGTTGCCAGCTCTGCGCCGGATGGCTACACGCTGTTTATCAGTTCGAACACCACCTTCAGCATCAATCCCGCGGTGCTGCCAAACCTGCCATATAATTCAGCGACCAGTTTCGACCCCATCGCCATGCTGACCCGCAGCGCGTTGGCCATCGTGGCGCATCCTAGTCTGCCATTTTCCAATGTCGGCCAACTGGTGAGCGCTGCCAAGGCGGCGCCGGACAAGTATTTCTATGCGTCCTTTGGCAATGCCACGGTGTCGCATTTTGCCGCCGAGATGTTCAAGGCTGCCGCGGGTGTCAAGCTTGAGCACGTGCCCTACAAGGGCAGCGGGCCGGCGATGACCGATCTGGTGGGCGGCCAGGTGCCGCTGCTGTTCGATACCGTAGTGGCGGCGCTGCCACAGCTTAAATCGGGCAGGGTCAAGGTTCTGGCTGTCACCACCGCAACCCGCTCGGCACAGCTCCCTGACGTGCCAACCATTGCCGAGAGTGGCTATCCCGGTTTTGAGATCGCCTCGCTGACCACCCTGGTCGGCCCGGCCGGATTGCCGGCCGAGGTGAAATCGCGACTGGACAAGGAGCTGAGCGCAATCATGCAGACACCGGATGTGCGCGAGCGGCTGATCGGTCTTGGCTTCGAGCCCGCTTATAGTCGGGTGACCGATTGGGCCAACATGGTCAACGCCGATATCGCCAAGATGAAGGCGATTGCCGTCAGCGCCAATATCAAGCCGGATTGAGTAGCCTGCCGCATGACTGAACCTGAAGGGTTGGTGGACTTATCCGCCGTTGAATTGCGCCGTCATATCGCCACGAAAGAGATTTCGCCGGTCGAATTGCTGGAGGCCTGCATTGATCGCATCGCTGCGATCAATCCTGCTGTCAACGCGGTGACGGCGACCTGTTACGAACGGGCGCGGCAGGAGGCCAGGGCGGCCGAGGCGGCGGTGCTGCGCGGCGATGCGCTGGGCCTGCTGCACGGCCTGCCCGCTGGCATCAAGGATCTGGAAGATACTGCCGGGCTGCTGACCACCTACGGTTCGCCGAATTTCCGCGGCCATGTACCGGCCCAGGACGGCGCTGTCGTCCACCTGCTGCGCCAGGCCGGTGCCATCGTGGTGGCCAAGACCAATGTGCCCGAGATGGGCGCCGGGGCGAATACGCGCAACGGCGTCTGGGGTGCCACGGGCAACCCTTTCGATCCGATGAAGAATGCCGGCGGGTCGTCAGGCGGTGCGGCGGCGGCGTTGGCCTGCGACATGCTGCCGGTCTGCACCGGTTCCGATACCGGTGGCTCGCTGCGCATTCCGGCGGCGCTGTGCGGCGTGGTCGGGTTCCGCCCGTCGCCCGGCCTGGTGCCAGTGTCGCGTCGCGCTCTCGGCTGGTCGCCGATCTCGGTGATCGGTCCGATGGGGCGCACGGTGGAGGAGGCCTGCCTGCAATTGGCAGCGACGGCGACCGGGCATGACAGCGATCCATTGTCCTATCCGGTCGGTGGCAGCGATTTCCTCAACCCGCCACCGGTCGATCTCGGCAGCCTGCGGGTCGGCTGGACCATCGATTTCGGCTTCTGCCCGGTGGATAGCGGTATCCGTGCCCTGTTCCTGCAGCGCATGGCGACGATCCGGCCACTGTTCCGCAGTTGCAGCGAAATCGCACTCGACATGGGCGAGGCCGACCGTTGTTTCGATATCCTGCGTGCCGGGGCCTTCGTAGCCGGTTTCCGCGAGGTCTATGAACGGGCGCCGGACACGCTCGGGCCCAATGTGCGCGCCAATGTAGCAATGGCGCAGGCGATGACGCTGGACGATGCCACCTGGGCGCATATGGAGCAGACGCGGATTTTCCGCCGTTTCCAGCAAGTCTTTCAAGAGGTCGATGTCATCCTGTCGCCGGTCACGCCGGTTTCGCCCTTCCCCTGGAACCTGCCATATCTCGACAGCATCAATGGGGTGCAGCTGGAAAACTATTACCGCTGGCTGGCGCTGACCTATGTGGTGACGCTGGCAACCAACCCGGCGCTGGCCCTGCCTTGCGGCGTCGACGGCGTCGGTATGCCATTCGGCCTGCAACTGACCGGGCGGTTCCGCGGCGATGCCGCATTGCTCGGCATTGCCCGGGCGATGGAGGCGGCATTTGCGCAGACGCCCGAGACCCGCCGGCCGCGCCCGGATCCACGGCGCTTGGCCCAGGCGACGCCGGCGCTGAAAGCGATCGTCACCCATCCGCCGATTTTAAACGCGACTGCCAGCAATGCAGGTGGCAAGGTCGCCGTCTAATCGCGGCTATTCGCGTCCATCCGATAGGACATGAAGGTGACGAAGGCGACGACCGCGCCGATGCCCCAGGCAAGCGGGCTGAGCGGGTCATGCCACTCCTTCCAGTCGCTGCCGGTGATCTTGGCCGCAATCTGGGCGGCGAGGTCGAGGGCGATGGCCCCGATGCCGACGCCCAGGGCCGCCGAAAAGGCCAGGTTCCAGGCGCCGCGCAGCAGGCTGGCCGGATGCCACCAGGGCAGCAGGTCGCGTTGGGCCGGTCGGGCTTTGCGGAACAGGGACAGGGGCTGGCGGAAGCGCATCGATCCGGTCAGTGAATGGTCGGCGTCGGCTCGGGTGCGTCGGCTTCGGCGGTGATCGCCGGGCGGGCCAGAATCCACAGCACCATGCGGTCGCGCAGGCCGCGGATCGGCTGCGGCTTCAGCGCCACCATGTCGCGCAGGGCGCCGACATCGCCGCGGGTTTCCTCCACCAGCTTGTCGACAAAAGCCTGACTCAGGCAGAGCTGGGCATTCAGCGTGCGGGTCATCTGCTCCAGCCGGTGCGCCACGTTCACCGTCTCGCCGATCAGGGCATATTCGACGCGGGTTTCATCGCCGATATTGCCCAGGGTGAGCGGGCCGTAATGAATGCCGACCGCCAGCTGCAGCGGCACCTGGCGCAGCAGCTTGCGCTGGCGGTTCAGCAAATCCATCTCGCGCAGCATGGCGCGCGCGGCCAGCAGGGCGGCAGAGGCATCGCGCGGGCCGGGTTTCGGCGTGCCGAACGAGGCCATGATGCCGTCGCCGAGATATTTATCCAGTGTGCCGGCATTGTCGGCCACGGCGCGCGACAGGCGCTGATGCACCTCGCGCAGGATGCCGATGGTCTGTTCCGGCGTATGGTCGTCGGCGAGTTGGGTGAAGCCGACCAGATCGGCGAACAGCACGGCGGCATCCAGCTGCTTCACCTGGCCGAGCGCATCGTCCATGCGCGAGAGTTCCTCGGCGATATGCGGCGAGAAATGCCGCGACAGGTTGCGGCGGGCGCGTTCGGTTTCGACCTGTCGCGCCAGCAGGGTGCGCGCGCGCATCACGGATACGGCGAGCAGCAGCCCGATCATGCCGATCAGGATGACGCGCGGCAGGAATTCGCCGAGCCGCACATTCCAGGGGTTGAGGATATAGTCGATGCGCTCCTGCATCGGCACAAGCAGCAGGTTGTCAAAGCGGCTGCCGAAAGTGACATCGGGTTGCATGGCGATATATATCGTGCCGACGCTCCAGCAGATGATCGCGGCCAGCGTGGTGAGCAGCACAGTGCGTGCCGACTGGCCCAGTGCCGACAGTACGACGAACAGCGCGACATAGAGAATCGTGTCGAAGCCGAGCCGCATCGGTGCCGGCAGGGGATTGGGATCGAACGGGTTGGGCAGCACGATGGCGGCCGTGAGCAGCGCCATGTCGATGAAGGGGAACAGCCAGTGCATCCATGGCCGGTCGAGTTCCGGCTTGCGCAGCAGCACCTGCAGATAGGCCGAGAAGGCGAAGGCGCCGAGATAGCCGTAGTAGTTCAGCGCCAGCGGCCAGCCCATCTCGATGCTGATGATGGTGGCGACAATGATGCAGACGGCGTAGCGCAGGCCGATGGTCAGCCGCAGCGCCTCGTATTCCTCATGACGGAAAGCCAGTGACAGGCGTTCGTTTTCCGCGGCGGGTTTTGCGTCCCCGCCGCAAATCTGTTCACGCAGGCCTTGCCATAGCCGCATGGTTCCGAGTGCCTCGTCCTGTCCTTGTTCGGCTGATTGTCGTGGGGAAGCCGGGGGCCGTCAATCCACGGCCCTGTGACTTAGGTCACAGGCGCCGTGGCAGGGAACGGCGGTTTTCTGTCAGGGCAGCAGGGCGGCAGCCGCGGCGCCGGCCTCGGTTTTCCAGGCCGCGATGGCGGAGCCGGCGCTCTTCGCCAGCAGGGCGCGCAGATCGGCCGACAGCTGGCTGTTGCCGGTGATGGTGACGCCATTGGCCTTCATGCGGGCATAATTCTCGGCCAGCCGGCTTTCCAGCAGGCGCCACTGGCTCACCTCGGTGGCGGCGGCGGCGCGATCGACCGCCGCGCGCAGGTCGGGTGGCAAGGCCTGGTAGGCGGCCTCGTTCACGGATGAGAGGCTGAGCGGCACGGCATAGTTGATCTCGGTGAAATGCGGCAGGAAGTCCCACAGCTTGCGGCCGGCGCCGCCATCGCCCGATGACAGCACGCCGACCACCGAGCCATCGGTGAGTTTCGGCATCGTATCGGCAAAGGACAGGTTGACCGCCGCCGCGCCGGCATCGCCCAGCACTTTCGTGCTGGTGGCGTCGTAGGTGCGGATGGCAAGGCCTTTCAGGCTGGCTGGCGTGGTGATCGGCGCCTTGGCCCAGATGCCGCTCGGCGGCCAGGGCGTGGCGTAGAGCAGGCGCTGCTTCTCGGCATTCAGGCGCGCCACATAGGCGGGCCGGGCGCGGTCATAGAGCTTGCGGGCATCTTCATTGGTGGCGGCGAGGAACGGCAGCGAGGAGAGCAGGAACAGCGGATCGACCTTGCCCATGGCACCGGCGAAGGCATCGCCCGCCGTGACCTTGCCGTCGCGCACGGCGGCCACCATGTCGGCCGATTTCACCCCGGCGCTGGCGTCAAAACTGGGTGTCACGGTGACGCGGCCACCGCTTTCTTTTGCCAGGTTCGCCGCGAAGCTGCGCAGGCCTTCGCCCGGCATCGAGGTGGCGGGATATTCGGTCGCCATCGTCCAGGCGATGGTCTGCGCCCAGGCGTGATTCCCGGCGGGCAGGGCGAGCAGCAGCGCGGCGGCGGCGAGGCCTCCGGTCAGATATCGACGTGTGATACGCATGGGAGACCTCTTTCGTTGGGGAGCTGTTATTTCCAGATCGGTTTGCCCGATCCGGGCAGGCCGAGCCTGGGCCATTTTTCGGTGACGGTGCGGATCACATCGTCATCCATGCGGATTTTCTCGCCCCACTCGCGTTTGGTTTCGGGCGGCCATTTGTTGGTGGCATCGAGGCCGATCTTGCTGCCCAGGCCTGACTCAGGCGAGGCGAAGTCGAGATAGTCGATGGGAGTGTGTTCGACGAAGGTGATGTCGCGGGCCGGGTCCATGCGGGTCGACATCGCCCAGACCACATCCTTCCAGTCGCGTGCGTTGATGTCGTCGTCCACCACGATGATCCACTTGGTGTACATGAACTGGCGCAGGTAGGACCACACGCCCATCATCACGCGCTTGGCATGGCCGGGATAGGCCTTCTTCATGCTGACCACGGCGACGCGATAGGAACAGCCCTCGGGCGGCAGCCAGAAATCGACGATCTCGGGGAACTGCTGGCGGATCAGCGGCACGAACACGTCGTTCAGTGCCTCGCCCAGCACGCTGGGTTCGTCCGGCGGCCGGCCGGTGAAGGTGCTCAGGTAGATCGGCGCCTTGCGCATGGTGATGGCGCTCAGCGTGAAGACCGGGAACTGCTCGATGGAATTGTAATAGCCGGTATGGTCGCCATAGGGGCCTTCGTCGCGGTAATCCTCCAGCGACACATGGCCTTCCAGCACGATCTCAGCCTCGGCCGGCACCTTCAGCGGGATGGTCTTGCAATCCACCAGCTCGACCTTCTTGCCACGCAGGAGTCCGGCGAACTGGTATTCCGACAGCGTATCGGGCACCGGCGTCACGGCGGCGAGAATGGTGCCCGGATCGGCGCCGATCACCACGGCCGCGGGAAACGGTTCGCGCTTGCCGGCCTGCTTCCAGCGCTGGTGCTGCTGGGCGCCGCCGCGATGCTTTAGCCAGCGCATCAGCGTCTGCGTCTTGTTCAGCACCTGCATGCGGTAGATGCCGAGATTGAAGCGGTCGGTCTTGTCGGTCTTGCTCGGGCCCTGGGTGACCACCAGCGGCCAGGTGATCAGGGGCGCCGGCTCGCCGGGCCAGCAGGTCTGGATCGGCAGTTTGCTCAGGTCGATATCGTCGCCCTGCAGCACCACCTCATGCACCGGCGCGCTGCTCACCGTTTTCGGCTGCATCGCCATCACGGTTTTCACCAGCGGCAGCAGGCTGAGCGCCTCGCGGAAGCCGCCGGGCGGCTCGGGCTGGCGCAGGAAGGCCAGCGTCTCGCCGACCTCGCGCAGGCCGGCCGGTTCGCGGTCCATGCCCCAGGCGACGCGCTCCACCGTGCCGAACAGGTTGACCAGCACGGGAATGTCGCTGGGCGAGCCATCGGCGCGCACCGGCTTTTCGAACAGCACCGCCGGCCCGCCCTCGGCCAGCAGGCGGGTCTGGATCTCGGTCATTTCGAGAACGGTGGAGACCGGCTCGGTCACGCGCACCAGCCGGCCGCGCTGCTCCAGCTGGGTCATGAAATCGCGCAGCGAGGCGTAGGGCATCAGGGCTTGTCCGGTTTATGCGTGGCGAAATAAAGGCCCGGCAGAACCAGCGCCGTGCCGAGCCAATGGTAGAATGCAAACACCTCGCCGAGAAGCAGCCAGGCCATGATGGCGGTATAAACCGGCGAGAGATACAGCATCAGGCCGGTGCGGTTGGGACCCAGATGCTTGGTCATGTAGCCAAAGGTGGCATAGGCGCCGACGCCGGGCACCAGGATCAGGGTGACCACAGCGGCAATGGTGCGCAGGTCGAAGCTGGGCGGACCGACGACGGCCAGTTCCAGGGCCTGGACCGGCAGCACCACCAGCACGCCGGCAAAGGCGATGGTGGCCAGCCGGGCGGAGACGCTGAGGCGGCTCGGCCAGTGCTTCAGCAGCACGCTGTAGAGCGCCCAGGAGGCGGCGGCGACCAGGATGATCAGGTCGCCGGGCGTAAAGGTCAGGTGCAGGATGGTGGCGGGGTCGCCGCGCAGGATGATCGCCAGCACGCCGGTCAGCGCCAGCGCGGTGCCCAGACCCTGGCGCAGGGAGAAGCGTTCGGCGAACAGCATGCGGCTGAGCAGGATGATCATCACCGGCGAGGTGGCGTAGATCAGGCCGATATTGGTGGCGGTGGTGGTGGCGGCGCCGTAATAGACGCCGCCGCCGCAGATGCCCATGCCGAGAAAGCCCAGCACGGCGAACTCTTTCCATTCGCGCAGGATAGCGGCCCGCGCGCGCCACAGTTCGCGGCCGCAGAAGGGCAGCAGCACCAGCACCACGCCGAGCCAGCGCAGTTCGGCCAGCGCGACGGGCGGGATCAGGCCGGCGGTGGCACGCGCCATCACCATATTGGTGGTGAACATGGCGGGTGTGATGAACAGCAGGATCTGCGCGATGCGCAGGTCGCGGGCGGAAGTGGCATTCTCCATTCCTGGCAGATTACGGCCCGCGCCTGCCGCAGACCAGTGCTTGACCCGATCCTGGCCAGGGCCTAAGCCGAGATCATGCGCCGCTTCCCTGCTGAATTCGCCGATCTGCTGACACCGAAGGGCACCGCCCTGCTGGCCGGCCGCCATGCCCAGGCCGGCGCGCTGGCCGCGCCGCGCACGCGCTTCCTGGCGCTGGGCGGCCTGGTCGATGCCCGCCCGGCCCGGGCGGTGGCCGCCCTGCTGGACAAGGCATTGCTGCCGCATGTGCGCGAGATGGCGCAGCCGATCCCGCCGGAGACGATCTGGGAGCAGACGCAGAATTATGCGGAAGTGCTGCCCAAGACGATGCGCCAGCGCACCGCCCATCTGGACAATGCGCGCTCGGCGGCGTTCAAGGCCGCCAGCGAGATCGGCCTGATCGCCATGCTGCGCTCAGACAGCTACCGCGCCTTTGCCGCCGCGTTGGCCGGGCGGCCGCTGAAAAAGAAATACGGCCTGCAGGCGATCGCCTATGGCGCCGGCGACTATGCCGGGCCGCATACCGACCATCATCCGGAAGAACCCGACGCCCGGCGCGGCTATCTCGACATGCATCTGAGTTTTGCCACGCCTGCCGTGCGCGACCAGTATCTGGTCTATGCGAAAACCGGGCATTTCACCGAGATGGTGGAGGTGACGCAGACGGCCGGGCTGGTGACGGCCTATCGCCTGCCGTTCTGGCATTACACCACCCCGCTGCGGGCCAAGCCGAAGAAAGAAAGCGATGCCCGGCGCTGGGTGCTGCTGGGGACGTTTCTCTTCGCCGATCAGGCGGCGAGATAGCCTTTCTTGGGGGCCGGCTCCAGTTTGCCGCCGGCCGCCTTCACCGCCTTGATATAGGCGGCTTCCGACTTGTAGGGCCCGAATTTCTTGAAATCGTCCGGCGTGCAGGCGGTCAGTTTGCCCTTGTCGCCCGGCTTGATCTTGAAATAGCCGCCATCGCGATGGATCACCGGAATGATCTTCTTCTTGCGGCTGAACACCCGGCGCATGTTGGCCGAATGGCTTTTCATGGTGTCGTATTCTTCCGGGTCGAGCTTGAAGATGCGCTCGAAGGCGGCAACCATCTCCTGCACGAACTTGCGCTCGACCACCTGCATGTTGGAAATGATCCAGCAGCGGTCCTCGAAATCCCAGTAATAGGTCAGGCCGATGAACTTTCCGGCCTTGTCGAGATAGGGATAGAAGGGGAAGGAGCGGCAGGCGATGGTGCGGTTGTCGCGCTCGCAGAAGGCGGCGCCCTTGCACTCGACCGCGCAGGCATGATCGTTCAGCTCATCCACAATGCGGCGCGACACGGCATCGTTCGGTTTGTAGTCGAACCACAGGTCGGTGCGGCTTTTCAGCAGCTTGTATTCCGCCTTGTCGACCACCGGAATGGCATTCTCGGTCGAGCAGCAGACCGGCTGGCCACCGTTCAGCGGCGCGCATTTGCGGCCACAATCCACGAAGGCGAGGTTGGCGTTGTATTGGCTGTACAGGCTCGCGAAGTCCTGCGGTGCGATTCGGCGCTTGGTCATGGGCGGAACATACGCGGCGTGCCGATCTTCGCCAAGCGATATGCTTCAGCCCAGCAGGAAAGCCGCAAACAGGATCAGGCCGGCATCGCGATTTGCCCGGAATTTGGTCAGGCAGTCGGCGCTGTCATCCGGTTTCAGCGTCAGGGCCTGCCAGGCGAAATGCACGGCCGTCAGGCCAAGGCCGATCCAGAAGGGCCAGCCCAGCCCCGCCATCCAGCCGACGATGCCCAGACCGAGCAGGGTGAGGTCGTAGAAGCCGGCGATCCACAGCCGGGCCTTGTCGCCAAACAGGCGTGCGGTGGATTTCACCCCGATCAGGGCATCGTCTTCCTTGTCCTGCAGGGCATAGATGGTGTCGTAGCCCAGCGTCCAGACGATGCCCGACGCGTAGAGTACCAGGGTGATCCAGTCGAGCCGGCCAGCCACCGCCGCATAGCCCAGCACGGCGCCCCAGTTGAAGGCGAGCCCCAGGAAGAACTGCGGCCACCAGGTGTAGCGTTTCATGAAGGGGTAGAGCGCGACCAGGCCGAGTGAGGCGACGCCAAGCCAGATCGCCAGCGTATTCATCTGGATCAGGATCAAAAACCCGACCAGGGCCTGCGCCAGCAGCCAGAGCCAGGCGCGGCTGACGCTGACCTGGCCGGACGGGATCGGGCGCAGCCGGGTGCGTTCGACCTGGCCGTCGAAATCGCGGTCGACGATATCGTTGAAGGTGCAACCGGCGCCGCGCAT
The DNA here is from genome assembly GCF_943372915.1 of Ferrovibrio terrae. GTDB lineage: Bacteria > Pseudomonadota > Alphaproteobacteria > Ferrovibrionales > Ferrovibrionaceae > Ferrovibrio > Ferrovibrio terrae_A. The sequence goes on from NZ_CALSAN010000009.1 coordinate 54,923, forward strand.
CACCAGTGCGCCGATGCCGAACAGCAGGATCAGCCCGTGGTCGAGCGGGGCGTTTTCCGGCCGCGCCAGCGCGATGGCCCACCAGCCGGGCAGCAGCAGCAGCCAGGTGCCGATCGGCCGGTCCAGCCGGGACAGCCGGGCATAGGGCCGCCAGCCGGCCGGCAGCCAGCGCTCGACCCAGTGGCCAGCCACGGCATCGGCAGGTGCCTGATCGGTGACTTCATCGCCCGGCTTTGTCATAACGCTGCTGTAGTCCAGCCAAAAGCGCCGCACAAGCGATATGACCGACGCGATCAAAGCCCGCCTTTATGTGACCGATGCGCTCAGCACCGGCGGCACGGTCGCGCTTGATGACGATCAGGCGCATTACCTGCGCCATGTGCTGCGGCTGGGACCGGGCGATGCCGTCGCGCTGTTCAACGGCCGCGACGGCGAATTCCGCGCCGTGATCGCCGAGGCAGGCAAGAAGGCCTGCCGGCTGACGGTTGAGGCTTTGCTGCGGCCCCAGGTGCCGGCGACCGATCTGTGGCTCTGCTTCGCGCCGATCAAGCAGGGCCGCATCGAGATGATCGTCGAGAAGGCCACCGAGCTGGGGGCCGGCCGCCTGCTGCCGGTCATCACCCGGCGGGTGCAGATGCAGAAGGTGAATGCGGAGCGGCTGTTTGCCCATGCGCGCGAGGCCGCCGAACAATGCGAGCGCCTAGATGTGCCCGCGGTGGCGGCAGCGGTTACGCTGGAGACACTACTGGCCGACTGGCCGGCCGATCGCCGGCTGTTTGTCTGCGTGGAACGTGCCGAGGCATTGTCTTTACTGGCGGCCGCCCAGGCCGTGACGGGGCCCTGCGCCCTGCTGATCGGCCCCGAAGGCGGCTTTGCACCGGAGGAACTGGCGCGGATCGCTGCCCTGCCGCAGGTGGTGCCGGTGTCGCTGGGGCCGCGTATCCTGCGGGCCGAGACAGCAGCGATTGCGGCCTTGGCTATTTTACAATCCGTGCGGCAGAATTAGACGAGCCATTCAAGACGTAGTTCAATTTCCCAGCGTCACTGAACCGCAGTATACCGGGGCTGGACAACGGCTTACATCTGCCCCATATGCCGAAAGCAGCCGTTCGGCCGCCTACCAGCGCACCACAAAACGATAATAAGAAGCACCGAGGTTTTCATGTCCGGACCGGCCCAGGCGCCTGAGACGCCGATTACATCCAAGGCGCAGCTCGTCGAGTATCTGGCGGAAGGGTCCAAGCCGGAAGCCGACTGGCGCATCGGTACCGAGCACGAGAAGTTTGCCTATAACACATCCGATTTCCGCCCGTTGCCCTATGACGGTCGCGCCAGCATCAAGGGCCTGCTGGTCGGGCTGCAGCGCTTTGGCTGGGAGGCGGTGAACGAAGGCGACAATGTCATCGCGCTGGTCAAGGACAAGCAGTCGATCACGCTGGAACCGGGCGGACAGTTCGAGCTGTCGGGCGCGCCGCTGGAAACCATCCACCAGACCTGCATCGAAGTCTCGACGCATCTGAAACAGGTGCGCGAGGTCGGCGACGAGACCGGCATCGCCATGATGGGGCTGGGCTTCAATCCGAAATGGCGGCGCGAAGACATCCCGGTGATGCCCAAGGGCCGCTACAACATCATGCGCGCCTATATGCCGAAGAAGGGCAATCTCGGCCTCGACATGATGCTGCGCACCTGTACCGTGCAGGTGAACCTGGATTATTCCTCCGAAGCCGACATGGTGAAAAAATTCCGCACCAGCCTGGCGCTGCAGCCGCTGGCGGTGGCGATGTTTGCCAATTCGCCGTTCACCGAGGGCAAGCCGAACGGATACTTGAGCTATCGCAGCCAGATCTGGACCGATACCGATCCGGATCGCACCGGCATGCTGGGCTTTGTGTTTGAGGATGGCATGAGCTTCGAGCGCTATGTCGATCACGCGCTCGATGTGCCGATGTATTTCTCGTATCGCGACGGCAAGTATATCGATGCCTCGGGCCAGAGCTTCCGCGACTTCATGGCCGGCAAGCTGCCGGCCCTGCCGGGCGCGATGCCGACCATGCGCGACTGGGCCGATCACATCACCACCCTGTTCCCCGAAGTGCGGCTGAAACGTTTCCTGGAAATGCGCGGTGCCGATGGCGGCCCGTGGTCGCGGCTCTGTGCCCTGCCGGCTTTGTGGGTCGGTCTGCTCTACGACAAGGGCGCGCTGGATGCGGCCTGGGACCTGTGTCGTGACTGGACCCTGGCCGAGCGCGAGCAGCTGCGGCTGGATGCGCCGAAATACGGCCTGCACACGCCGCTGCGTGGCCGGCCGCTGAAATATTACGCCGAGCAGATGGTGCAGATCGCCATGGGCGGCCTGAAGGCGCGCGCGCGCCTGTCACCGGCCGGCGAGGACGAGACGCATTTCCTCGAACCGCTGGTGCGCATCGTGGAAAGCGGTGAAACCCCGGCGGAAGGGCTGCTGAAGCTCTATAACGGCCGCTGGAACAAGTCGGTCGATCCGGCCTTCACCGAACTGGCTTACTGATCCAGGCCCTGAGTTTTTCGGGATTGTAGAGCGCGCGCGGCAGATCGGCCGCCAGCGCCGGCGGCGGCGCGGCAACGGCCTGGCGCAAGGCTTTCAGGGCCTCGCGCGCCTGCGGCCAGTGTCCGGCCTCGGCCTGATCGGCAATCGCCGCCAGCCGTCGCGACCATTCCTCCAGCGCGCCGCGGCTGCCGCGCATGTCTGCTTCGGCGAAACGTTCGTGGATGAAGCCGATCTGGCCGCGGATCATCACCGTGATGCGCGCGGCCAGCGCCGGCTCTTCCTCGGCCAGCGGCACGCGTAGCGCATCGAGATAGCGCAGCAGGTCGGCCAGATCCTGCTGCAGGGTCACCGGCACGGTGGTTTCGGCGGCCGGCTGCAGCTTTTCCTGATAGGCCACCAGCGCATCCAGCAATAACGCATCGGGCTTGCTGCCGGCAAATTCGGTGACGATCACCCGGCGGGTGAATTCGCGCAGCGAGGCCATGCGCCTGTCCTGGCCGAAGCGTTCCTTGGTCTTCACGCCGCGCAGGCTGGGAATCTCCACCGGATTGGCAATGCCGTCCTCGCCACGCAGATTCCAGAAGGCGTGGCTGACATCGATGGTTCCCGGCTTGTCTGATAATCCGGGGATGAAGAAGGCTTTGGTGGCGAAGCCGTTGGCATGGCAGGCCTGGCAGGACAGCCCAGCCTTGCGTGCGGTGCCGCCCAGGATATCCGGGCTGCGAAAGGCCAGCCGGCCGAATTCGACATAGAAGCTCTGCTGCTCATCGCCTTCGAGCTGTTCCTGCGGATGCCGGGTCAGGCTTTCGACCGACAGGCTGCCGGGCGGCAGCCATTCCAGCGCGCCGGTCAACGACTGCGCCTGTATCGAGACAAGCGGCAGCGCGGCCAGAAGCAGACCGAAGACAAGCCGGTGCATCACCGTGCGCCGGTCAGTCGCGATGATAGGGCAGGCCGTGATTCATCTCGCGCGACGGCTGCTCGCATTCGCAGTCGCCGACGATCTTGGCCGGCACGCCGGCCGCCGTGCAATGTGGTGGCACCGGGATCAGCACCACGCTGCCGGCACCGATCTTGGCGCCTTCGCCGATCTCGACATTGCCGAGAATCTTGGCGCCGGCGCCGATCAGCACGCCGCGGCGGATCTTGGGGTGGCGGTCGCCGGTTTCCTTGCCGGTGCCGCCAAGCGTGACATGCTGCAGCATCGACACGTCATCGTCGACCACGGCGGTTTCGCCGATCACCACGCCGGTGCCGTGGTCGATCAGGATGCCGCGGCCGAACCTGGCAGCCGGGTTGATGTCGACCGCAAAGGTCTCCGAACTGCGGCTCTGCAGCAGGAAGGCCATGGTCTCGCGCTTCTGGTGCCACAGCCAGTGAGCCACGCGATGGGTCTGCAGCGCCTGGAAGCCCTTGAAGAACAGCAAAGGCTTCAGGAAGCTGCGGCAGGCCGGATCGCGCTCGTTGACCGCGACCAGATCGGCGCGCACCGCATGGCCGATATCGGGATCGGCATCGAAGGCTTCCTCGATCACCTCGCGCAGGCCGAGCGCCGGCAGTTCGGCGCTGCCCAGCTTCTGCGCCAGGATGTAGCTCAGCGCATCTTCCAGCCGCTCATGATGCAGCACGGCGGAATGGGCCATGCTGCCGAGGACCGGCTCCTGGGTGGCGACGACAGCGGCTTCCTCGCGGATGCGCTGCCAGACCGGATCGTGCTTGAGCAGATCCGGGCTGCTGATCTTGTTTAGGCTGGCTGGCATGGGACTTCCCCTCGCATACCCTTCAATCTTGATGTTCAGGCGGCTTTGGCTGTGCCGCCCACGGTCAATCCTTCGATCAGCAGGGTCGGCTGGCCGACGCCGACCGGTACGCCCTGGCCGGCCTTGCCGCAGGTGCCGATGCCGGTGTCGAGCTGCAGGTCGTTACCCACCGCCTTCACCTGCTTCAACACTTCGGCGCCGGCGCCGATCAGCGTGGCGCCCTTGATCGGCGCGGCAACCTTGCCGTTCTCGATCATGTAGGCCTCGGTGCAGGAGAACACGAACTTGCCCGAGGTGATGTCGACCTGGCCGCCGCCGAAATTGACCGCGTAGATGCCCTTTTTCACACTGCTGAGAATCTCGCCCGGGTCACGGTCGCCAGCCAGCATGAAGGTGTTGGTCATGCGCGGCATCGGGTTGTGGGCAAAGGACTGGCGCCGGCCGTTACCGGTCGACTTCACGCCCATCAGGCGGGCATTCATGCGGTCATACATCAGACCCTTGAGGATGCCATCCTCGATCAGCATGGTGTTTTCGGTCGGCGTGCCTTCGTCGTCGATGGTGAGCGAGCCGCGGCGCTTGTCCATGGTGCCGTCATCGACAATGGTGACGCCCGGCGCGGCGACGCGCTGGCCCATCAGGCCGGCGAAGACGGAGGTCTTCTTGCGGTTGAAGTCGCCTTCCAGGCCATGGCCGACCGCTTCATGCAGCAGCACGCCGGGCCAGCCGGGGCCGAGCACGACGGGCATCTCGCCGGCCGGGGCCGGCACCGAGTCCAGATTGACCAGCGCCTGGCGCAGCGCATCATCCACTTCGGCCTGCCAGTGGGACGGATCGAAGAACTGCTTGTAGCCGACGCGGCCGCCGGCGCCGCGGCTGCCGCTTTCCATGCGGTCGCCCTGGCCGGCCACAACCGAAACATTCAAACGGACCAATGGGCGGATGTCTTCCACCAGCTTGCCGTCGGCGCGCAGGATGGCGACTGCCTGCCAGCTGCCGGCCAGCGAGACCGATACCTGTTTCACGCGCGGGTCTTTCGCGCGGGCATAGGCATCGATCGCCTGCAGCAGCGCCACCTTCTGCTCGAAGGGAATTTCGTTCAGCGGATTGTCGTCGCCATAGAGATGACGGTTGGTGGCGGCCGGGCCGACGCTCATCTCGCCGCCATGGCCGGCGCGCACGGCACGCACCGTGGTGGCGGCGCGCTTGATGGCGGCCTCGGACAGCTCGGAGGCATGGGCATAACCGGTCTGCTCGCCCGACACGGCGCGCAGGCCGAAGCCCTGGGTGGTGTCATAGGCCGCGGCCTTAAGGCGGCCGTCATCGAAGGTCAGGCCTTCCGACTGGCTGTATTCCAGGAACAACTCGCCGTCATCGGCGCCATGCAGCGAGTCGCCGACAATCGACTGCAGCCGCGACCGGTCGAGCCCGGCGCGGGTGAAAAACAGATCCTGGGCAGTCGAAGCACCGGTCATGACGAACCTCGTAACAAGCCTGAAAAGACTGGGAAAATCGGGAAACGACCCGCGACTGCAGATTATATGGCGCCGCGGTTAAGAAAAATACAGCCCCCTGCAGAGAGGCGACGGCTCAAATCGGCGTGGGCGGCCGTCAATTCCGACGACGGCGGTCACTCTGGCGCAGCAGTTCGGCCATGTCCTCGGGCGGTACCGGCCGGCTGATCAGGTAGCCCTGCAGCTCGCTGCAGCCCACGCCACGCAGGAAGTCGCGCTGGGCGGCGGTTTCCACGCCCTCGGCCACCACCGGCAGGTCGAGACCGTTGGCCATACCGATCATGGCGCGGACCAGGGCGATGTCGCGGTCGTTGCCGGGCAGGTCGGCGATGAAGGCACGGTCGAGCTTGATCTTGCGGATCGGCAGCCGCTGGATGTAGCTCAAGGACGAATAGCCGGTGCCGAAATCGTCCAGCGCGGCGTCGACGCCGATCTCGGCCAGGTCGCGAATCGCCTGCACGGTGGCTTCCATATTCTGGATCGCCGCCTGTTCGGTGATCTCGATGCCGATGAAGGACACCATGTCGGGCTCCTCCTTCGCCATCTTGCGGAAATAGGAGGGCAGGTCGTCGCGGATGAACTGCTGGCCCGAGACATTGACGAAGACGCGGCGCGGCTCGATGCCCTGGCGGCGCCAGTCGCGGATCTGTTCGGTGACGGTGGCAAACACCCAGCGTGTGATCGCGATGATGGCGCCGGTTTCCTCGGCCAGCGGGATGAACTCCGCCGGCGAGATGGCGCCGAGATCGGGATGCTTCCAGCGCAGCAGCGCCTCGATGGCGCAGATCGCGCCGGTCGCGGTTTCCACCACCGGCTGGTAGACGACATGGAATTCGCCATTGTCGATGGCGGCATCCAGATTCATGGTCAGCCGCAGGCGGCGCTCGGCGGCGCGCGTCATTTCCGGGCTGTAGAAGCGCGTCGAATCGCCGCCGGCGGCACGCACCAGCTTCATCGCCAGCTCGGCCTTGGCCAAGGCATCGCCGATCTTTTCCGACGGATCGTCGACGATGGCGGCGCCCATGCTGACCTTCAGTGGCACCAGCCGGCCTTCCGCGGTGATCGGCTTGGTCAGATGCGCGTGCACCGCCTGGGCCAGGTTGAGCGCGTTGTTGAGGTCGTGGACGCCGGCAAGGGCGGCGAACTGGTCGGCAGCGATACGGCCGACCAGCGCCTCGCGCGGCAGCACCTCACCCATGCGCTCGGCGGTGCCTTTCAGCACGCTGTCGCCGATATGGTAGCCGAAGCCCTCGTTGATATCGCGGAAGCCGTCCATGTCGAGGTTGAACAGCACCCACAGGCCGCCATCCAGGCGATGCTGGGCGCCCAGCATGCGCTCGGTCTCGGCGATGAAGCTGGAGCGGTTGAGAATGCCGGTCAGCGGGTCGTTGCGGCTGGCGAATTCGGCGCGCAGCTCGACATCGCGGCGGTCGGAAATATCGCGTACCAGGCCGATGAAGGCCGGGCCGTCCTCGCCGGCATATTCGCCGACGCTGATATGGATGGGGAAAATCTCACCCGACTTCTTGCGGCCGAGCGTGTCGCGGCCCAGGCCGAGAATCTTCGCCCGCTTGGTGGTCATGTAGTTGCGGATGTAGGAATCGTGGCCCGAGCGGAACGGCTCCGGCATCAGGATTTTGACATTCTGGCCGTCCAACTCGCCCGGCGGGTAGCCAAAGATCGTGGCGCAGGTGTCGCTGACGCTGGCGATGTTGCCCTGGGCATCGATGGTGAGGACGCCCTCGTTCATGGTGGCGACCAGTTCGCGCAGGGTTTCGGCCAGATCGCCCTGGCCGGCCGGCGATGGCGGCGGCTCGGGCTTGCGCAGGCTGGCGGCCGGCGGGCTGGGCGGGGGTGCCGGCGCTTCGGCCAGCGGCATCGGCGGCGTCCATTCCTGGTCGGCATCCGACAGCAGGCGCCAGCTCGGGAAGGTCATCTGCGCCTGCGTGCCGCTGCCCACGGTGCTGCTGAGGCCGAGCGAACCGCCATGCAGTTCCATCAGCCGCTTGCTGATCGACAGGCCGAGGCCGGTGCCGCCGTGCTGGCGTGCCACTTCGGCCTTGGCGAGCTGGAACGGCTCGAAGATATGTTCCAGCCGTTCGGTGGTGATGCCGATGCCGGTGTCGATCACGGTCAGCGACGGCGTACCGTCGGGCAGCTGGCGGAACACCACGTCGATGGTGCCGCCGGCCGGGGTGAACTTCACCGCATTGCCGAGCAGGTTGATCAGCACCTGCTTGACCACGCGCTCATCGGCGCGCAGCTGCGGCAGCGTATCGGGCGACAGGTTGCGCAGCGTGATGCCGCCGCGCTCGGCCTGCGGCCGCACCATGGTCAGCGCCGACTGGATCACGGCAGAAAGGTCGACGGCCTTTTCATCCAGCGCGTAATAGCCGGCCTCGATGCGCGACATGTCGAGAATGTCGCCGATCAGCGCGAGCAGATGGGTGCCCGAGCCGTTGATGTCGCGCGCGTAATCGACATAGCGCGGCACGCCGACCGAGCCGAACATCTGGTCGCGGATGATTTCCGAGAAGCCGATGATGGCGTTGAGCGGCGTGCGCAGCTCATGGCTCATATTGGCGAGGAACTGGCTCTTGGCGCGGCTGGCCTCCTCGGCTTGGCGCAAGGCGGCCTCGATGCGGCGCTGCTGGCGATATTGCTCGGTGATGTCGCGGCCCGAGCCGCGATAGCCCATGAAGCGGCCATTGGCATCGAAGACCGGCTTGCCGTTGATCTCGATCCACAGCTCGCTGTCGCCCGACAGCGAGCAGTAGCGGAAGCCGCGGAATGCCTCATGGCGGTCGAGCTGGCGCTTGTGCTCGTCCCAGAACAGCGTGTCGGCCTCGGAATCGCCCTGCACGGCGACCTCCCAGCGGCAGCGGCCGAGGAACAGCGTGCGCAGTGCCATGGTGTGGCTGGAGGAAGAGTCGGAAATCCAGGTAAAGCGATGATCCGCATCGGTTTCCCAGAACCAGTCGGATGCCAGTTCGGCGAAGTCGCGCAGCTTGTACTCGGCGACCTGCAGCGCCACCTGGTGCATCTTTTCCGGCGTGCTGGCCTCGGCGATCACCATCAGGCCGGTGATGCGGCCGTTATTGTCGTTGAGCGGGGCGACCGTGAGGCCCTGGCAGAGCCAGCCGTTGGCCCAGCGAATCAGGGTGTTGCCGATCTGCCGGCGATTTTCGCGGCGGGTCATGTCGAGCAGGTCGCGCACCTTGGCGACCTCGCCCAGCGCAAAGCCGGCCGACAGGCCCTGGCCGGCCAGGGCCTCGGCATTCATCTCGGTCAGCGCGGCATAGGCGGTGTTGCACGACACGTAGCGGTAATCATCGCCAGGGCCATATTCAACCGTAAATGCCGGCCGGTCGAGCCAGTCCAGTATGTCCTGCGTCAGTTTCCGCTGGTTCGGATCGAGCATGCCTTGAGCCCCCGGGAACGGGCAGCTTAGGGGGCCGACCCGGGCGGCGCAAGCACAAGCCAAATCAATGCTTAAGGGGTCGAAATCGGGGGGCGCGGGAGTGCAGCGACAAATCGTCGCACAAGGGCTGCAGACGACGTCCGGCAGACTGGGCGGGCGGCATGTGCCGGTGTATGGTCCGCCCTCGAAAGAGTTTAGACTCCCAAGTCATTAAACGAGGGTATTGAACGATGGGGTGGACTTCGTTTGCGGCCGTCCGCTGGGCCGCACGCCGTGTTACGGCTTTGACCACGGCTCTGGCCGTTCCCGGGCTGGCTCTTGCCGCCCTGATCTCCAGTGTCGCCCCAGCGGCCGCACAGGCTGGCGGGACGCCCGGCCTGCCGACGCCCTGGCATCTGGGCATGCAGCCCACGGTGAGCCCGGTGGCCCGGGAGATGCAGCATTTCCACGATCTGCTGCTCTGGATCATCATCCTCATCTCGGTCTTCGTGCTGGCGCTGCTGATCTACGTGATGGTGCGCTTCCGCGCCTCCGCCAACCCGGTGCCCTCGCAGACCTCGCATAACACCCTGATCGAGGTGCTGTGGACCGTGGTGCCGATCCTGATCCTGATCGTGATCGCGGTGCCCTCCTTCAAGCTGCTGTATTTCGCCGACAAGACCGCCAAGCCGGAACTGACCGTCAAGGCGATCGGCAAGCAGTGGTACTGGTCCTACGAATATCCCGACAACGGCAACTTCACCTTCGACGCCACCATCGTGCCGGCGAACGAGATCAAGCCGGGCCAGCAGCGCCTGCTGGAGACCGACAATGTCGTGGTCGTGCCGGTGGACACCAACGTGCGTCTGCTGATCACCGCCGCCGATGTGATCCATGCCTGGGCCATGCCGGCCTTCGGCGTGAAGAAGGATGCCGTGCCGGGCCGCATCAACGAGACCTGGTTCCGCGCCGAGCGCGAAGGCGTGTATTACGGCCAGTGCTCGGAAATCTGCGGCGCCTATCACGGCTATATGCCGATCAAGGTGGAAGTGGTTTCCAAGGAGGCCTTCACCAAGTGGGCCGCCGAAGCCAAGACCAAATTCGCCACTGTCGACGGTCCGTCGCCGCGTCTCGCCGACGCGCGCGCCGCCCAGTAACCGCATCAGATTCGAGGAGTAGGGAACGCCATGGCTCAGCCTCATGCCCACGCGGCCCATGACCACGCCCACGCGGGTCACGACCACCACGACGATCATCACACGCCGACCGGCTGGCGTCGGTGGATGTATTCCACCAACCACAAGGACATCGGCACGCTCTATCTGATCTTCGCCGTGATCGCCGGCCTGATCGGCGGCCTGTTCTCGGTGCTGATGCGCGCCGAACTGATGAACCCGGGCGACGGCATCCTGGGCGGCAACCATCACCTGTTCAACGTGCTGGTCACCGGCCACGGCCTGATCATGATCTTCTTCATGGTCATGCCCGCCATGATCGGCGGCTTCGGCAACTGGTTCGTGCCGCTGATGATCGGTGCGCCGGACATGGCCTTCCCGCGCATGAACAACATTTCCTTCTGGCTGCTGATCCCCTCGTTCGGCTGCCTGCTGATCTCCACCATGGTGGAAGGCCCGGCCGGCGGTCTCGGCATGGGTGGCGGCTGGACCATCTACCCGCCGCTGTCGTCCGACGTTGGCCATCCCGGCCCGGCGGTCGGCTTCGCCATCCTCAGCCTGCATATTGCCGGTGCCTCGTCGATCCTGGGCGCCATCAACTTCATCACCACCATCTTTAACATGCGCGCGCCGGGCATGACCCTGCACAAGATGCCGCTGTTTGTGTGGTCGGTGCTGATCACCGCCTTCCTGCTGCTGCTGTCGCTGCCGGTTCTGGCCGGTGGCATCACCATGCTGCTGACCGACCGCTACTTCGGTACCGCCTTCTTCAAGCCTGAGGGCGGCGGCGACCCGATCCTGTTCCAGCATCTGTTCTGGTTCTTCGGCCATCCCGAAGTGTACATCCTGATCCTGCCGGGCTTCGGCATCATCAGCCAGATCATCTCGACCTTCTCCAAGAAGCCGGTGTTCGGCTATCTCGGCATGGCCTATGCCATGGTCGCCATCGGCGTGGTCGGCTTCGTGGTCTGGGCGCATCACATGTACACGGTGGGCCTGGATGTCGACACCCGCGCCTATTTCACCGCGGCCACCATGGTGATCGCAGTGCCGACCGGCGTGAAGATCTTCTCCTGGATCGCCACCATGTGGGGCGGTTCGATCCGCTTCACCGTGCCGATGCTGTTCGCCATCGGCTTCATCTTCCTGTTCACGGTGGGTGGCGTCACCGGCGTGGTGCTGGCCAATGCCGGCGTCGATACCTATCTGCACGACACCTATTACGTGGTGGCGCATTTCCACTACGTGCTCAGCCTGGGCGCCGTGTTCGCCATCTTTGCCGGCTTCTACTACTGGTTCGGCAAGATGTCGGGTTACGAGCTGAGCGAGACGGCCGGCCAGATTCACTTCTGGACCACCTTCGTCGGCGTCAACCTGCTGTTCTTCCCGATGCACTTCCTCGGCCTGCAGGGCATGCCGCGGCGTATTCCGGATTACCCGGATGCCTTCGCCGGCTGGAACTACGTCGCCTCGATCGGCGCCTATATCTCGTTTGCCTCGACGCTGTTCTTCGTCGGCTCGGTCCTCTACGCCTTCATGAAGAAGAAGAAGGTGGCCGACAATCCGTGGGGCGAGGGCGCCACGACGCTGGAATGGACCCTGTCGTCGCCGCCGCCGTTCCATCAGTACGAGAAGCTTCCGGTCATCAAGTAAGACCGGAACTCCAGCCCCAGGAGTCCCAGTTTGTCCGACGCCAGTTTCATTGGACAGGGTAACGAGGCCGGCAATGCCGGCCTCGATGCCGCTTACGGCCAGCACGGTCTGACCGGGGCCGGCGATGCCCGGCCGGCCGACTATTTCGCGCTGCTCAAGCCGCGCGTGATGTCGCTGGTCGTGTTCACTGGCCTGGTCGGCATGGTGCTGGCGCCTGGTCAACTGCATCCCGTGCTGGCGCTCACAGCGCTGCTGTGCATCGCTATCGGTGCCGGAGCATCGGGTGCGATCAACATGTGGTACGACGCCGATATCGACGCGGTGATGAGCCGCACGCAGGGCCGCCCGATCCCGCAGGGCAGGATCAGCCGTGACGAGGCGCTCGGCTTCGGCTGCGTGTTGTCGGTCGGTTCGGTGCTGGTGATGGGCCTGGGCGTCAACTGGGTGGCGGCTGCCATCCTGGCGCTGACCATCGGTTTCTACGTTTTCATTTACACCATGTGGCTGAAGCGCCGCACGCCGCAGAATATCGTGATCGGCGGTGCCGCCGGCGCCTTCCCGCCGATGATCGGCTGGGCCGCCGTCACCGGCGATCTCAGCCTGCTGCCGCTGCTGCTGTTTGCCATTATCTTCATGTGGACGCCGCCGCATTTCTGGGCCCTGGCGCTGTATCGTTCGGATGACTATGCCCGCGCCGGAGTGCCGATGCTGCCGGTCGTGGCCGGCGAGCGCGAAACCCGCCGCCAGATCCTGATATACAGCCTGCTGCTGGTGCCGATCACACTGAGCCCCTGGATGCTGGGTCTCGCCGGCCCGCTCTATGGCGGTGCGACGGCTGTGCTCGGCGCGATTTTCCTCGGCCTCGCCGTGCGCATCTGGCGCGGCACCGGCGACCGCGCCGCCAAGCATATGTTCGCCTATTCGATCCTCTACCTGTTCCTGCTGTTCGCCCTGCTGCTGGCTGAGCGCGGGCTTGGCTGGGGGGCATGAGCGCGATGCCGAGGCAGGACGACCACAAGCGCCGCCGGGCGCGCAACATTGCTCTGGCCGTGGCGCTGTTTGCGCTGGTCGTGCTGTTCTACTCCATCACCATCGTGCGCATGGGCGGAGGTGTGCCGTGAGCGCGCGCCGCGACAGCCTGCAGGCCAGGAATCGCCGCATCGCGCTGTATTGCGTGTCTACGGTTGCGGTGATGATCGCCGGCGCCTTCGCCTCGGCGCCGCTCTATGACATGTTCTGCCGCGTCACCGGTTTTGCCGGCACCCCGCTGCGCGCCACCGCGGCGCCGGGCGTGACCGATCCGAACGAGACGCTGGTGACTGTGCGTTTCAATTCGGATGTGGCGCCGGGCATGCCGTGGAAGTTCCAGCCGGTGCAGCGTGAAATGAAGGTGCGGCCGGGCGAGGAAACCCTGGCATTTTACCGCGCCATCAACCCGACCGCACGGCCGGTGATGGGCACGGCGAGCTTCAATGTCACGCCCGAGAAGGCCGGCCAGTATTTCAACAAGATTGCCTGCTTCTGCTTTACCGAACAGCTGCTCGGCCCCGGCGAGAGCGTCGACATGCCGGTGTCCTTCTTCGTCGATCCGGAGATTCTCAAGGATCCGAAGACCCGCGACGTGCTCGACATCACGCTGAGCTACACCTTCTTCCGCAAGGAAGATCCCACCCGTGTCTCCGACCGCGGCGGTGCCGCGCGGCCGGTCAACTAGAGTCTGTAAAAGGGGGTATCACCATGGCCAGTAGCGCCCGTAATCACGATTACCATCTCGTCGACCCCAGCCCGTGGCCGTTCATCGGTTCGATGGGTGCTTTCGCGCTTGCGATCGGCTCGGTCTACGCTTTCCATGGCCACAGCTATCTGTGGGTCCTGCCCGGCCTGGCAGTGGTGCTGTACACCATGGCTGCCTGGTGGCGTGACGTGATCCGCGAAGCCGAGCATGAGGGCCATCATACCCCGGTGGTGCAGCTGCATCTGCGTTACGGCATGGTGATGTTCATCGCTTCCGAAGTGATGTTCTTCGTCGCCTGGTTCTGGGCCTATTTCGGCGCCGCGCTGTATCCCACCGATGCGATCGGCCACCAGTGGCCGCCGGCGACCATCGAGACCTTCAATCCCTGGGAACTGCCCTTCGTCAACACGCTGATCCTGCTGCTGTCGGGCACCACGGTGACCTGGGCGCATCACGCGCTGCTGCATGACGACCGCAAGAGTCTGGTGCAGGGCCTGACGCTGACCGTCATCCTGGGCGTGCTGTTCACCGCCTGCCAGGCGTTTGAATACAGCCATGCCGCCTTCGGTTTCACCGATGGCATTTATGCCTCGACCTTCTACATGGCGACCGGTTTCCACGGCTTCCATGTCATCGTCGGCACCATCTTCCTGCTGGTCTGCCTGCTGCGCGCGATGAAGGGGCACTTCAAGTCCGACCATCATTTCGGCTTCGAGGCGGCTGCCTGGTACTGGCATTTCGTCGACGTGGTCTGGCTGTTCCTGTTCGCCGCCGTGTATTGGTGGGGTGCAGGCCCGGCCCACTAAGGCCATAGACGATGGCGGCCTCGTTTTATCCGCCGCTGTCGCCAGTTTCGACGGGGCTTCGCTGCAGGTGTCCCCGCTGCGGCGAAGCCCCGTTGTTTGACGGGCTGCTGACGATCAAGTCGCGCTGCCCGTCCTGCGATCTGGATTATGCCAAGATCGATGCCGGCGACGGGCCGGCAGTGTTTGTCATCCTCATCCTCGGATTCATTGTCGTCGGCCTGGCGTTGTGGGTCGAATTGCGCTTCGGTCCGCCGCTGTGGTTGCATCTGGTGCTGTGGACCCCACTTATTCTGGGCGGGTCGATTGGCATGCTGCGGCCGTTCAAGGGCGTGCTGATCGCCCTGCAGTTCCGCCACAAGGCGTCGTCCGACATCGAATTAATGCGCGAGTAATCCATTGAAAATCCTTGGTTTCCGGCCCGCCCTGGTGCCGACGCTGATCACCGTTCCGGCCCTTGTCCTGCTGCTGGCGCTTGGCACATGGCAGGTGCAGCGGCTGCTGTGGAAGCTCGACCTGATCGCCAGTGTCGAGGAGGGTATGAAAGCCGCGCCGGTGATGTTGCCGGCGGGCCCGCTGGATGCCGATGCCTGGCATTTCCGCCGCGTGGTGGTGAAGGGCAGCTTCGACCACAGTCGTGAATTCCATCTGCTAGCGCATTCCGAACGCGGCAATTTCGGCTACCACGTCATCACCCCGCTCAAGCGCAGCGATGCGCCCGGCTGGGTGCTGGTCAGCCGCGGCTGGGTGCCGGTCGAGGACAAGGCCCCGGCGCGGCGCGCCCAGGGCCAGGTCGAGGGCGAGGTCACCATCACCGGCGTGGCCCATGCGCCCTGGGGCAAGGGCTGGTTCACGCCCGACAACGACCATGCGCGCAATCTCTGGTACTACGGCAACGCCGCCGAAATGCTGGCCCAGGCCGGCATCACGGAGGCCCCGGTGCTGTTCGTTGATGCCGATGCCGAGGTGACGGTGCCCGGCGGCTGGCCGCGTGCCGGCCATACCCGGCTCACCTTCACCAACAACCACCTGGCCTATGCGTTCACCTGGTACAGCGGTGCCGTGGTCCTGGCCGTCATTTATGTGCTATGGCATCGGCGGCGGGCGCGCGAAAAGGCCGAATGATGAAAAGCTACAAGGCTCTGGAGAAGCAGTTCCACCGCATCGGCGCCATCAACGGCGCCCTTGCCATGCTGGGCTGGGACCAGGCGACCATGATGCCCGATGGCGGCGCCCGGGCGCGTTCGGAGCAGATGGCCACGCTGAATGTGCTGCGCCATGAATGGATCGCCGATCCGAAGCTGGCCGATCTGCTGGGCGAGGCCGAGGCCCAGAAGGCAACGCTGAATGACTGGCAGCGCGCCAATCTGCGCGAGATGCAGCGTCAGTGGCGCCATGCCACGGCGCTGACGCCGAAGCTGGTGGCGCTGCGTTCCAGGACCACTATGGCCTGCGAGATGGTGTGGCGCAAAGCCCGCCGCGACGACGATTTCAAATCCTTCGCCAAGGCCTTCAAGCCGGTGCTGGAGATGGTGCGCGAGGTGGCGGCGGCCAAGTCGGCGGCCTTTGGCGTCGGTGCCTATGACGCGCTGCTGGACGAGTATGAGCCCGGCGGCAAGTCGGCCACCATCGACAAGCTGTTCGCCGATCTGGGCAGCTTCCTGCCCGATTTCATCGACCGGGCGCTGGTGAAGCAGGACAAGCGCAAACCGCCGCTGCCGCTGCAGGGCCCGTTCGCCACCGAGACGCAGCGTGCGGTCGGGCTCAAGCTGATGAAGGCGCTCGGCTTCGACTTCAACCATGGCCGCCTCGATGTCAGCCTGCATCCCTTCACCGGCGGCATCCCGGACGACGTGCGCATCACCACGCGGTATTCGGAAGACGATTTCACCAAGGCGCTGATGGGCGTGCTGCACGAAACCGGCCATGCGCTCTACGAACTCGGCCTGCCGAAAGCCTGGCGCGACCAGCCGGTGGGTGAGTCGCGCGGCATGGTGCTGCATGAAAGCCAGAGCCTGCTGGTCGAGATGCAGGTCTGCCGCGGCGCCGAATTCCTCACCTATGCCGCACCGCTGCTGCGCAAGGCCTTCAAGGGCGAGGGCGAGGCCTGGTCGGAGGAAAACCTGCTGCGCATCTATGCGCGCGTGAAGCCTGACCTGATCCGCGTCGATGCCGATGAGGTGACCTATCCCGCCCATGTGATCCTGCGCTACCGGCTGGAGCAGGCGATGCTGCATGGCGACCTGTCGGTCAACGACCTGCCGCATGCCTGGCATGACGGCATGCAGACCCTGTTGGGCGTGGAAGTGCCCAACGATGCCCAGGGCTGCATGCAGGATATCCACTGGCCGTCGGGGGCGATCGGCTATTTCCCCACCTATACCCTGGGCGCGATGGCGGCGGCGCAGCTGTTTGCCGCGGCCAAGGCGCAGGACGCGGCGATCCAGCCCGGCATTGCCAAGGGCGACTTCAAGCCGCTGCTGCGCTGGCTGCGCGCCAATGTGCATGGTAAGGGTTCGCTGCTCACCACCGACGAGCTGCTGCGCCAGGCCACCGGCAAGCCGCTGGGCACCGCGGCCTTCAAGGCGCATCTCAAGACGCGCTATCTGAGCTGAGAAAACCGATGCGTTACGTTTCGACCCGCGGCCAGGCGCCGGACCTCGATTTCGAAGGCGTATTGCTGGCCGGCCTGGCCAGCGATGGCGGCCTTTATGTGCCGCAGAGCTGGCCGCAGTTCTCAGCAAGCGATTGGCGTGCCATGCGGGGCATGAGCTATGCCGAGGTCGCCTTCCGCGTCATCAAGCCGTTCATCGGCGGCAGTATCCCGGATGCCGAGCTGCAGCGCATGATCGCCGAGGCCTATGCCACCTTCGGCCACAGGGCCGTGGTGCCGCTGCGCCAGAGCGATGCCAATGACTGGGTGCTCGAGCTGTTCCATGGCCCGACGCTGGCCTTCAAGGACGTGGCGCTGCAGCTGCTCGGCCGGCTGTTCGACTGGGCGCTGGCCCGCTCGGGCAAGCGCGCCACCATCGTTGGCGCCACCTCGGGCGATACCGGCTCGGCCGCCATCGAAGGCTGCCGCGGCCGCGCCAATCTCGACATCTTCATCCTGTTCCCGGAGGGCCGCGTCTCGGATGTGCAGCGCCGGCAGATGACCACCATCGCCGACGCCAATGTGCATGCCATCGCGCTGGAGGGCACCTTCGACGATGCCCAGGCGATGGTGAAGGCGCTGTTCAACGACGCACCGTTCCGTGATTCAGTCGGCCTGACGGCGGTGAATTCGATCAACTGGGCCCGCGTGATGGCGCAGATCGTCTATTACGTGACGGCGTCGCTCAGTCTCGGCGGCCCGGAGCGGGCGCCGGCCTTCTGCGTGCCGAGCGGCAATTTCGGCGACATCTTTGCCGGCTATGCCGCTGCGAAGATGGGCCTGCCGATCGCTAAGCTGATCGTCGCCACCAACCGCAACGACATCCTGGCGCGCTTCTTCGCCACCGGCGACTACCGCAAGAACGGTGTCGAGCCGACCATCAGCCCGAGCATGGACATCCAGGTGGCGAGCAATTTCGAGCGCCTGCTGTTTGACATGCATGGCCGCGATGGCGCCCAGATCCGTCAGCTGATGGCTGAACTCGACAAGAATGGCGGCTTCACCGTGTCGTCCAATGCGCTGGCCGAAACAAAGCAGCTGTTCGCGGCTGGCAAGGCCGACGAGGCCGCCACCAAGGCCATGCTGAAGACGGCCTTTGAGGCCGGCAACGGCCTGCTGGTCGATCCGCATACGGCCGTAGGGCTGGTGGTGGCGGCGCAGCAGCGCAGTAGCAAGGCCCTGCCGGCCGACACCGCCCTGGTGACGCTGGCGACCGCCGATGCCGCCAAATTCCCGGCTGCCGTCGAGGCCGCCACCGGCCGCCATCCGGCCCTGCCGCCGCGCCTGGCCGACCTGTTCGAGCGCCCGGAGCGCCAGACCGTGCTGAAGAATGACTACGGCACGGTGCGTGCCTTCATCGAAACGCGTAGAGTAAAAGCATGACAGTCAGGATCGGTACGCTTTCCAACGGCATGCGCGTGGTCTCCGAGACCATGCCGCAGGTCAAAACGGTTTCAGTCGGTGTCTGGGTCGATGCGGGTGCGCGCGACGAGACGCCGGAGATCAACGGCGTTGCCCATATGCTGGAGCATATGGCCTTCAAGGGCACCGAGCGGCGCTCGGCGCTGGCGATTGCCGAGGAGATCGAGGCGGTCGGCGGCCATCTCAATGCCTTCACCTCGCGCGAGCAGACCGCCTATTACGCGCGGGTGATGGCCGCGGATACCGGGCTGGCGCTGGATATCCTGGCCGATATCCTGCAGCACTCGGTCTTCGATGCCGATGAGATGGAGCGCGAGCGCGAAGTCATCATCCAGGAGATCGGCCAGTCGGAAGACACGCCGGACGACATCATTTTCGATCATCTGCAGGAGACCGCCTTCCCGGCGCAGTCGCTCGGCCGCTCGATCCTCGGCACCGTGGATCGCGTCACCGGCATGCAGCGCGGCGACCTGCAGGGCTTTCTGGACCGCTTCTACCATGGCCCCAGCCTGGTGCTGGTGGCCGCGGGCGCAGTCGAGCATGAACGGCTGATGGCCGAGGCGGAAAAGCTGTTCGGGGCCTTAAGCCGCACGCCGCGCCCGGCGCAGCAGACCGCGCTGTATGGCGGCGGTGGCGAGCGCCGCGCCGTGCGCGAGCTGGAGCAGGCCCATGTAGCCATCGCCCTGCCGGGCCTAGCCTTCGATGACCCCGACTACTATGCCATGCAGGTCTATTCCACGGTGCTGGGCGGCGGCATGTCCTCGCGCCTGTTCCAGGAAGTGCGCGAAAAGCGCGGCCTGGCCTATTCGGTTTATGCCTATCCGTCGTCCTATCGTGACGGTGGCCTGATGACGATCTATGCCGGCACCGGCGGCGAAAAGCTGCCGGAACTGATGCCCGTGCTGGCCGACGAACTGGGCAAGCTGTGCGGTCGCGTCGATGACGACGAACTGCAGCGTGCCCGTGCCCAGCTGAAGGTCGGCCTGGTCATGTCGCTGGAAAGCTCCGGCGCGCGCATCGAGCAGCTGGGTCGCCAGATGCTGCTGTTTGGCCGCCCGCTCGATATCGATGAAGTGCTGGCGTCAGTCGACCAGGTCGATGGCGCCGCCGTGCGCAAGGTGGCCGAGCGGGTGATGCGGTCGGCGCCGCCGACCGTGGCGGCCCTGGGTCCGGTCGACCGGCTGGAAAGCTACAGCCGCTTCGCCGCCAGATTCGGCTGATCGGATCGGCGGGGCAGGGGGAAAGCATGCTGTTCGGCCGCTTCCTTCCCCCCGCTGCGCCCATCCTGCATGGCGAGAAAGTTTATCTTCGCGCGCCTGATCTCAATGATTACGAGGCCTGGGCGACCCTACGGGCGATCAGCCGCGAGCATCTGCAGCCCTGGGAGCCCAGCTGGGCGGAAGACTCGCTGACCCGCGAAGGCTATCGCCGCCGGCTCGCCTGGTTCGAACGTCTGCGCCGCCAGGAACACGGCGAAGCCTATTTCATCTATCTGCGCCGCAATGACGCACTGCTCGGCGGCATCACGCTGTCGAATATCCGGCGCGGTGCCTCGCAATGCGGCGAGCTGGGCTATTGGATCGGTAAGCCCTATGCCGGCCAGGGCCATATGACCGGTGCGCTCGCGGTCATGCTGGGGCATTGCTTCGAGATGCTGAAGCTGCATCGCATCGAGGCGGCCTGCCTGCCGGAAAACACGCCGAGCCGGCAGCTGCTGGATCGCGCCGGGTTCCGCAGCGAGGGAATCTTACGCGAATACCTGAAAATCGACGGGGTCTGGCGCGATCACCAGCTATACGCCCGTCTGGCCAGCGACCCGGTATCGGTCAACGCCTAGGCGTGGCCGGAAACGCTCGACAGTTTGGCCACATCGATGCCGATCTTGCGCACAGCGCGGTCCCACAGGCTGTCGAGATGCGAGTGGAACACCAGATCGAAATCCGCCGGCACGGCCAGCCAGGCATTCTCCTGAATTTCGGTATCGAGCTGGCCCGCGCTCCAGCCGGCATAGCCCAGCGCAAACAGGCTGTGCTGCGGTCCGGTGCCGGTGGCAATCGCGCGCAGCACATCCAGCGTCGCGGTGAGGCCGATGCCGATGGATTCATCGATCTTGACGCTGCCCTGCCGCATGTAGTCGGTCGAATGCAGCACGAAGCCGCGGCCGGTTTCGACCGGGCCGCCGAGCCGCACGACGATGTCGTTCTCGGCGGTGGATTCAATGCCGAGCTGGGTTAGCAGATTGGGGAAGGTGAGGCCCGGATAGGGCTTGTTGATGACCAGACCCATCGCACCCTCGGCATTGTGCGAGCACATATAGATGACCGTGCGCGAAAACCGCGGGTCACCCATGCTGGGCATGGCAATCAGAAGCTGCCGTTCAAGATAGCCGGATATCGCCTTGTCGCTGGTGTCGGTCATCGCCACACTCCGGTTTCACCCGAATGTTACTCCACCCGGTCGGCTTGTCCATACGGCCGACCCCAGACAAGCCTTGCAATTGGCAGGCCAAAAGCCAGAGTCGGGGCATGAGACAGGCCCCTCGCAGCTTCGCCCCGCTGGCCGGGATTTTTATGGCTGTAATTCTGATGATTTGCCCCCTGAGCATGGCCAGGGCGCAGGGGCTGCAGCTGCCGCATGTGCCGATCAAACTTGCCCTGATTCAAGGCAGTGGCGATGAAGCCGGCCTGCTGATTCAGCTCGGCCCGGGCTGGAAATTCTACTGGCGGACTCCCGGCGAGGGCGGGGTGCCGGCGCAGTTTGACTGGAGCGGTTCACGGAATGTCGCGCGAGTCGATGTGGCCTGGCCGGCGCCGCAGCGCATCCCGCTCGGCAAGTCGGATATCTACGGCTATGCCGATGAAGTGGTGCTGCCGATCCGTGTCGAGCGCCAGCAGGCGGACAAGGGCTACGGCCTCAGCCTCACGATGGAATACGGCGTCTGCAAGGATATCTGCATCCTGCGCAACGACAGACTGATGCTGACCAGCCGTGACAATCCCGCGACCACCGATCTTGTCATGCTGGCAAAGTGGCGGGCCAAGGTGCCGCAACCGGCCGCGCAGGCCGGGGTGCAACTGGTGTCGCATCGCCTGAAACCCGACCGCCTGATCGTGATCCTGCAGAGCCAGGTTCCGTTGCAGCGGCCTGACCTGTTTGTGGAAGGCAGCCCGGACAGCTGGTTCGGCCGGCCCGAGATCACCCTGGCTGCGGATGGTCGCGACGTGCGGTTCGATCTGACGGCGACATACCCGCCCGGCAAGGCGGACCAGCCGCTGCGGCTCACCCTGGTCGATCCGGCGCTGAAAGCGGAGCTGGTGCTGCCGCCATGACCCTTGTGTCTCGCAGCGGAGCGGATCATTTTAGCCCCGCCGTATCCGCGGCTTTGTAACGGCCAAGATCCCAAACCAAGACGAGGAAACCATGACCATCAAGGTTGGCGACCGCATTCCCGATGCCACGCTGTATGTGATGTCCGATCAGGGCCCGCAGGCCGTGAAAGCAGCCGAGTTTTTCAAGGGTAAGAAAGTTGCCCTGTTCGCCCTGCCGGGCGCCTTCACGCCGACCTGCTCGGCCAAGCATCTGCCCGGCTTCATCGAGAAATATGACGACCTGAAGAAGAAAGGCGTGGAAACCATTGCCTGCCTGTCGGTCAATGACGCCTTCGTGATGGGCAACTGGGGCAAGGCCCAGAATGTCGGCGACAAGGTGGTGATGCTGGCCGATGGTTCAGGCGAGCTGACCAAGGCGATCGGCATGGAATTCGACCTCACCGCGCGCGGCATGGGCGTGCGCTCGCAGCGCTACTCGATGCTGGTCGATGATGGTGTCGTCAAGCAGCTGAATCTGGAAAAGCCCGGCGCCTTCGAGGTGTCGGACGCGAATACGCTGCTCGGCCAGATCTAAGCCTGCAGGACTAAATGCAAAGCCGGTCCGGTTTTACCGGGCCGGCTTTTTCTTTTTCGGCTTGATGGTATCGCCGGCGATTTCAGTGGCGGCATTGCGCGCCAGCACATCGACGCGCTCATTCTCGACATGGCCGTCATGGCCGCGCACCCAGTTCCAGCTTATTGTGTGCGGCGCCACCGCCAGTTCGAAGCGCTGCCACAGATCGACATTCTTCACCGGCTTGCGGTCGGCGGTTTTCCAGCCGCGCGCCTTCCACGACCTCAGCCAGCCGGTGGCGCCGTCGATGACATAGCGGCTGTCGGAATACAGCGCGACATTGCAGGGCTTTTTCAGCGCTTCCAGCGCCATGATCGCCGCCAGCAGTTCCATGCGGTTGTTGGTGGTCTGCGGATCGCCACCGCTCAGTTCTTTCTCGGTCTCGCCATAGCGCAGCAGGGCGGCCCAGCCGCCGGGGCCGGGATTGCCGAGGCAGGCGCCATCGGTGAAGACTTCAACGCTCAGCGGGTCGGGCATCTCAGCGTTCGATGCCATAGGCCGATGCACCCAGAACCTGGCGGTGGAATTTCAGCTTCTGCCAGTATTCCAGCGGATCCTTCGGCTTCACCATCGCGCCGGGCACCTGGTTGAGCCAGTCATACAGCCGGGTCAGCAGGAAGCGCAGGGCCGAGCCGCGGGCGAACAGCGGCAGGGTATGCACCTCGCCATCGGTCAGCGGCCGCACCGACTGATAGCCGGTCAGCAGGGCGCGCGCCTTGGTCACGTTGAAGGCGCCATCGGCCTCGAAGCACCAGGCATTCAGGCAGATCGCCAGGTCATAGGCGAAATAGTCGTTACAGGCGAAATAGAAGTCGATCAGTCCGCTGAACTGCTCGTCGAGGAAAAAGACGTTGTCCGGAAATAGATCCGCATGGATCACGCCATGGGGCAGGGGTCGGTCGCCGGCGCGGCCTGGCGTATCGGGCCATGCGGCCTTCAGGCCATCGTATTCGCGCACGATTTCACGCGCCAGGCCCGGTTGCACGCTGTCGGCGCGGGCCTCGCAATCACTCACCAGCTTGGCCCAGCCATCCACGCTCAAAGCGTTGACGCGCTGCATCGGGAAGTCGCGGCCGGCCAGATGCAGCCGCGCTGTGGCGGCGCCCAGCTGCTGGCAATGGCGGGCATTGGGTTTGCGCGGCCACACGCCCTTGAGGAAACTGATGATGGCGCAGGGGCGGCCGGCCACTTCGTTCAGGGTATTGCCGTCGCGGTCATGCAGTGCGGTCGGGCAGGCCAGACCCTTGTCGGCCAGATGGTTCATCAGGCCGAGGAAATAGGGCAGGTCGCCGCGATTCACCCGGCGCTCATACAGCGTCAGGATATAGGTGCCGGTTTCGGTCACCAGCAGATAGTTGGAATTCTCCACGCCCTCGGCGATGCCCTTGCAGGACACGGCGCGGCCGATCTCGTAGCGGGCCAGCAAGGCGGCCAGCTGGTCGTCGTCGATTTCAGTGTAGACGGCCATGGGGTCAGTCCGGGCAGGTCAGGCGGCAGAGGCGTCAAGCGCAACCGGCAGCTTGAACTGCACGGATTCGGTGGCGGTTTCGATTTCACGCACCGTGACACTGTAGCGTTCGCGGAAAGCGGCGATCACTTCTTCGACCAGCAGCTCGGGCGCGCTGGCACCGGCGGTGATGCCGACGGATTTCACGCCGTCCAGCGCGGCCCAGTCGATATCGACAGCGCGCTGCACCAGCTGGGCGATCCGGCAGCCTTCGCGCTTGGCCACCTCAACCAGCCGCAGCGAGTTGGACGAATTCGGCGCGCCGATCACCAGCACGGCATCGCTGTGGGCGGCAATCGCCTTCACCGCCACCTGGCGGTTGGTGGTGGCATAGCAGATGTCTTCCTTCTTCGGCCCCTCGATCTGGGCGAAGCGCTGTTTCAGCGCCGCGATGATATGGGCGGTATCATCGACTGACAGCGTGGTCTGGGTGATATAGGCCAGCGGCTCATCGTCGCGTGCGAGCTGCAGGCCGGCGACATCGGCCACCGTCTCAATCAGCACCACGGCGCCGGGCGGCAGCTGGCCCATGGTGCCGATCACTTCGGGGTGGCCGGCATGGCCGATCAGCACGATGCGGCGGCCTTCGCGGTGATGCCGTTCGGCCTCGCGATGCACCTTGCTGACCAGCGGGCAGGTGGCGTCCAGATAGGACAGCTTGCGGGCCTCGGCATCGGCGGGCACCGACTTGGGCACGCCATGGGCGGAAAACACCACATGGGCGCCGGCCGGCACTTCATCCAGCTCGTCGACGAAGATGGCGCCCTTCGCGGCCAGGCTGTCGACGACGAAACGGTTATGCACGATTTCATGGCGCACATAGACCGGCGCGCCGAATCGCTCCAGCGCCCGCTCCACGATCTGGATGGCGCGGTCGACGCCGGCGCAGAAGCCGCGCGGGGCAGCCAGCACCAGGGCAATCGAAGGGCGGTCGGCGGGGTTCATCGTGTGACTGTCTTTACCGGCGTCTGGGGTAGCGGTTGAGGCTGCAGAATCAGCCATTTCGGATCAACGGGTTGCAGGCCTGTCGCTTGTCTCGGCCAAGCCCCTCTTCTATACAGAATGGGGCCCGGAAAACTGCCGGGCAAGCTAATACACTCGCCGTGCGAAGGAAAGGCCGCCATGACCAAACCGGTGCCGCTCCGCTCGCCCAGCCGTCCTCGATCCGTCGCACCGGTAAGCGTTCTGCCATGACCAGCCTGCGCCTCTCCCGTTTTCCGTTTTTCACCGTTCTGGCCGTTGTCCTGCTGGCCGGCATCCTGTCGGCCTGCGGCGGCAACAAGCGCAATACGCCACCCTGCCCGCGGGTCGGCATTCTGGGGGATGCACAGAAGGCGACCCAGTATCGCGACGGCCCCGGCCGTGATCTGACTGACGTAACCTTCCAGACCGAGCTGCTGGACTATAACGGCACCTGCAAGTTCCAGGACAAGCAGGCCACCGTGGTGATCAGCTTCATCCTGCAGATCGGCGCAGCCCGCGGCCCCGCCGCGTCCGGCACCGAGGCGCTGGTGCCCTATTTCGTCGCCCTGGTGGATACCCAGCAGAATGTGATCTCGCGCGAGCGCTTTGTGGCCCGCATCCCGTTCAAGGACGCGCAGCGCCGCGTCGTGGTCGGCGATGAGTTCGAGCAGGTGCTGCCGCTGAACGGTCGCCGCACCACCGAATTTGAAATCCTGGTCGGTCTTGAACTGCCGGCTGACCAGCTGGACAAGGTGCGCCAGCAGCGCGGCTTCTGATGCGCCGCCTGCCGCTGTTCGGTTTTCTCGGTCCGGTGCTGACCGGGGAAGACTGCGACCGGGCCATCGCCCTGACCGAAGCCGCCGCCCTGCGCCCCGGCACGATCGATGGCACCGTGACGACCGATGCGGCCCAGCGCAATTCCTCGATCACCTTCATCCCGCGCGGCGGTGATGCCGCCTGGCTGTATGACAAGATGATCGCCACGGCCTTGCAGGCCAACCGCGACTTCTGGAATTTCCAGCTGGATGGCGCCGAGCAGATCCAGATCGCCCGCTACGAGGTGGGCCAGCACTACATCGGCCATATCGATATGGGCATCGAGGAGCCGTATTCCCTGCGCAAGCTGAGCGTGGTGGTGCAGCTGACCGACCCCGAGGAATACGAGGGCGGTGAGCTGGTCTTCCACAAGAGCAGCGAGAGCCTGGTGGCGGCGCCGCGCGAACGCGGCGAGATGATCGTGTTTCCCAGCTATGCGCTGCACCAGGTCAAGCCGGTCACCCGCGGGCGGCGCTATTCGCTGGCCCACTGGATCATCGGCCGCGAACCGTTCCGCTGAGACAGGCCATGCCAGCATCCATTGCCATCATGGAGCGAGTGCGCAGCCTGCTGCCGGGCCTGACCGTTGCCGGCACCGTGGCGCTGGCGGTCGGATTCATTTCCGAACATTATGGCGGGCCGCCCTTCCTGCTCGCGCTGCTGCTCGGCATGGCGTTCAATTTCCTCAGTGCCGATGCACGCGTGCGGCCAGGCATCGATCTCTCGGCCCGCACCATCCTGCGGCTCGGTGTGGCACTGCTCGGCATCCGCATCACCGTGGACCGCATTGCCGATCTCGGCCCCGTTCCGGTGCTGCTGGCTGTCTGCGGCGTGGGCGTCGCGATCGGCAGCGGCCTGCTGCTGGCCCGGCTGGCTGGCCGCGGCCGCGAGGAAGGCCTGCTCTCGGGCGGTGCCGTCGGCATCTGCGGTGCATCCGCTGCGATGGCGATCTCGGCAGCCCTGCCGCGCTCGCCGCAGGCCGAACGGCTGACACTGCTCACCGTCATCGGCGTCACTGCGCTGTCCACCGTGGCGATGATCATTTACCCGCTGCTGGCCAAGACGCTCGGCCTCGACGAGACCGCCTCGGGCGTACTGTTCGGCGCCACCATCCATGACGTGGCCCAGGTGCTGGGCGCCGGCCTCACGGTGTCGCCGCAGGCCGGCGATGTCGCCACCTTCGTCAAGCTGGTGCGCGTGGCCTGCCTGCTGCCGGTGGTGATCGGCATCGGCCTCGTCTATCGCACCCGGCACAGTGCCGCCAACACGCAGACCCAGCCGCTGCTGCCGCATTTCCTGATCGGGTTCGTCGCCCTGGTGATCCTGGGCAGCGTGGTGCAGCTGCCGGCCATGGTGGTGGGCGCGGTGTCGGAGATCTCGCGCTGGTGCCTGCTGGTGGCGATTGCCGCGCTCGGCGTGAAGACCTCGTTTGCCGAACTGTTTGCGCTGGGCTGGAAGCCGCTGCTGCTGATCCTGGCCGAGACGGTGATCCTGCTCGGCTTTGTCCTGATCGGGCTAGTGTTCTTCCTCTGAGGCCCAGGTCTCGGCCCAGTCGTTCAGGGCCAGCAGGGTGGGCAGCAGGCGGCGGGCCGTGGCGCTCAGGCCATAGCCCTGTCCGGCATCATGGCTGATCAGCCGGGCGGCCCGCAGCTCCTTCAGGCGCTGCTGCAGCACCGTGGGCGAAACCGCGTCGCAGGCGCCCTGCAGGGCCCGGAAGGTCAGCGGCTCGTCCCGCAGCTCCCACAGGATCCGCAGGCTCCAGCGCCGCCCCAGCAGGTCCAGAATGGCCATGATCGGCCGTCCGGTGGTCGAACCGCGGACCGGGTGATGGGGCAGGGGCGGTTTCGGGCTGGCCATGCAGGCTCCTTGCGCTATCAATTTAGTAGCGATATTCTGTGCTACATATTTAGTAGCACAAAAGGAACCGCCCTGCCATGCCCCGTCTCGCACCCCTGGCCAAACCCTATCCGCCCGAGGCTGCCGCCGAACTGGCGCAGATGCCGGCCGATATCGGCCTGTTCCGCACCGTGGCGCATAACCCGCGCGTGCTGTCGCGCTGGCGGGGCGGCGGGCTGCTGGACCGGGGCTCGATCACGCTGCGCCAGCGCGAGCTGCTGATCCTGCGCACCACGGCGCGGCTGAAGGCGGAATATGAATGGGGCGTGCATGTCGGCTTTTTCGGTGCCAAAGCGAAATTCAGCGAAGCCGAGATCGCCGCCACCGTGCATGGCGGTGCATCGGACTGGAAACCTGAAGAGGCTGTGCTGGTCGAAATCGCCGATGCGCTGGTCGACAGCGGCACGGTGGATGACGCGCTGTGGCAGCGGGCAGCCGCGCATTACAAAGCCGACCAGCTGATCGAGATCATCGCGCTGGTCGGCTTTTATCATCTGGTGTCGTTCACGGTGAACGCCACCGGTGTGGCGCTGGAACCCGGCGCGCCGCGCTTCCCTGCAGCTTAGTAGGCCAGTGCGCAACCGTCCTTGCGCGGATCCGAGCCGGCCTGCAGCACGCCGTTGACGCGGTCGATCAGGATGGCCTGGCCGCCGCCATGGGGCATCTCGGCCCGCTTGATCTCATGGCCCAGATTGGCCAGCCCCTGCAGCACATCCTCGCGGATGCCGCGTTCGGCCTCGAACTTGCCGGCGACGTGGAAGCCGCGCGCGCAGTCGATGGCTTCCTGCACATTCATGCCGAAGTCGACCATGTTGGTCAGCACATGGCTCTGGCCGACCGGCTGGAAGCCGCCGCCCATCACGCCGAAGGACAGCCAGGGCTGGCCATCCTTCAGCGCCATGGCCGGGATGATGGTGTGCAGCGGCCGTTTCCACGGCTCGACGCAGTTCAGATGACCGGGCTGCACCTTGAAGCCGCAGCCGCGGTTCTGAAGCAGCACGCCGGTTTTCGGGCTGGTGAGCGCCGAACCGTAAGGCCAGAACAGCGAGTTGATGAAGGAGCAGGCATTGCCCTCGGCATCCACCACGCTGATATAGACCGTATCGCGATAGGCTTGGCCGCCCACGGGACCCGGCGCCGCCATCGCCTTTTTCAGGTCGATGCGGCCGCGCAGCTCGTCGGCAAAAGCCGGCGACAGCAGTTTCTCGACCGGCACATCGGCAAAGGCCGGATCGGCCACGTAAAGATCGCGGGCCTGGAAGGCCAGCCGCGTGGCCTCAGCTTCGATATGGAACCGCTCGACGCCGACCGGATCGTATTTGCTCAGGTCGAAGCCGCTCAGGATGTTCAACATCAGCAGGGTGATGATGCCCACGCCATTCGGCGGAATCTCCAGGATCTCGACATCCTTGTAACGCGTGGCGATCGGATCGACCCAGAAGGCTTCCTGGGTGGCGAAGTCTTCCAGACTATGCGTGGCACCGAGGTCATTCAGGTATTTGACGATGTCTTCGGCCACCCAGCCGGTATAGAAGCCGTCGCGGCCCTTGTCGGCGATCTCGCGCAGCACTTTCGCATGTTCCGGTTCGCGGAAGATCTCGCCGGCCCTGGGCGGCCGGCCATCCTTCAGCCACATGCGGGCCGTGTTGGCATCAGCCTTCAGCTTGGCCTCGTTGCGGCCCCAATCGGTGGCGACGCGCTCGGTGATCGGGAAGCCTTCTTCGGCAAAGCGGATCGCCGGCTGCAGCAATTCGCCGAGCGGCAGCTTGCCGAACCGCTTGTTCAGCTTGCTCCAGCTGTCGACGGCACCGGGAATGGTGACCGCATGCGGTGAGGTGAGCGGGATTTCCTTGATATCCTGCTTCAGCAGCAGATCAGCGGTCAGGCCCTTGGGTGCACGGCCCGAGCCGTTCAGGCCATAGACCTTGCCGCCCTTGCGCGTATCGGTACCGGCCGGCGCATAGAGCACGAAATTGTCGCCGCCGATGCCGGTCGAGCCGGGCTCGACCACGCCCTGCACGGCGCAGGCGGCAATCGCCGCGTCGGTGGCGTTGCCGCCGCGCTTGAGGATGTCGAGCGCGGTGATGGTGGCAAGGCTGTGCGAGGTGGCGGCAGCGCCGTGGCGGCCCATGGCCACCGAACGGCCGGGCAGATGCAGGTCACGCATGGCTGATCGGAACTCCGGAGAAGGCTGATGGGATCAGCCTACACCAGAGCAATCCGGATGCGACAGGGCCGCCTCAGATTTCGTCGCGTCTGGCGCGCTGCTTTGCGAAAGAATCCGCCGCCTGGGCCTCTTCACGTTCGCGCATGCGCAATTGGTACAATTGGTCCCGCCCGGCTTCGTACTGTTTCGGCCAGGCTATACCACGCCAGTCGTAATCGGCGGCGGCATGCAGGGTGAAATAGGGATCGGCCAGATGCGGCCGGGCCAGCGCACAGAGATCGGCGCGGCCCGAGGCGACGATGGTGTTGACCTGATCGGCCGTGGTGATGGCGCCGACGGCGATGGTGGCGATGCCGGCTTCCTGGCGGATCGCATCGGCGAATGGCGTCTGGAACATGCGGCCGTATTGCGGTTTCGCCTCGGTGGTGGTCTGGCCGGCCGAGACATCGACCAGGTCGCAGCCATGGGCCTTCAGCAATTTTGCAATTGCGATGGAGTCTTCGATGCTGAGGCCGCGTTCGGGCACCCAGTCCACCGCCGAGAGCCGCACCGACATCGGGCGGTCCGCCGGCCAGACCGCGCGCATGGCGTCAAAGACTTCGAGCGGGAAGCGCAGGCGGTTTTCCAGGCTGCCGCCATACTCGTCGGTGCGCTGGTTGGTCAGCGGCGAAATGAAGGTCGAGAGCAGGTAGCCATGGGCAAAATGCACTTCGATCATGTCGAAGCCCGCCGTTATCGCGAGCTTCGTGGCGGCAACGAAATCATCGCGCACCGCATTCATGTCGGCCCGCGTCATGGCGCGCGGCGTCTGGCTTTCAGGGAAATAGGGCAGGGGCGACGGCGCCAGGATTTCCCAGGCCTCGGCCGGCGGCAGCGGTTTGTCATAACCACCGGCCCAGGGCAGCGTGGTGGCGCCCTTGCGGCCGGCATGGCCGAGCTGCACGGCGATCTTGGCCGTGCTGTTGCCATGCACGAAATCGGTGATCCGGCGCCAGGCCCTGGCCTGCTCCTCATTCCACAGGCCGGTGCAGCCCCGGGTGATACGGGCCTCGGCGGCGATATTGGTCATTTCCGTGATGATCAGGCCGGCGCCGCCAATGGCGCGGCTGCCCAGATGCACCAGGGTCCAGTCATTCGGCAGTCCGTCCTCGACCGAATACTGGCACATCGGTGAGACCACCACGCGGTTGGCCACCGTCATATTGCGCAGGCGGAAGGGCGTGAACATCGGCGGCGGCGGATTGCCGGCCTTCGCCAGCATGGCGCCCTGTTCCTTGGCAGTCTTTTCGGCGAACCAGCGGTCGATCTGGCCGATGAAGGCCGGATCGCGCAGGCGCAGGTTTTCATAGGTGATGCGCTTGGAGCGCGACAGCAGGCTGAGCGCCAGCTGGATCGGCTCGAAGTTGCGGTAGCGGTCGGTATGTTCGAACCATTCCAGCGACACCTGGGCGGCATGCTGCAGGATCGAAACTTCCGTCTGCCGGGCATCCTCAAAGGCCTTGAGGGCGGCCTGTACCGTGGGATGGCCGGCATTCAGTGCGCGGTTGAGCGCAATGGCGTCTTCCATGGCCAGCTTGGTGCCCGAGCCGATCGAGAAATGCGCGGTATGCACGGCATCGCCGATCAGTACGACATTGTCATGCACCCAGCGTTCGCATTTGATCGTCGGGAAGGTGCGCCAGATCGAGCGGTTGGTGAGCAGCTTGTGCCCTTTGAGATGCTTGGCAAACAGCGTCTCGCAATAGGCGATGGTATCGGCCTCGGTGGCCTGATCCAGGCCGGCGCGCTTCCAGGTCTCTTCCGTGGTCTCGACAATGAAGGTCGAAAGGCCGTCTTCGAAACGATAGGCATGCACCTGGAACAGGCCGTGCTGGTTGGCTTCGAAGATAAAGGTGAAGGTGTCGAGCGGCAGGCTGGTGCCGAGCCAGACGAACTTGTTGCGGCGCCAGTCCATGCTTGGCCTGAAGGTCTGTTTCCAGGTTTCGCGCACCAGGCTGTTGATGCCATCGGCACCCACCAGCAGGTCGCAGTCATGGCGCAGACTTTCGAAGTCCTGCTGCTCGCTGTGAAACTTGAGCACGACGCCTTCTGCGGCGCAGCGGGCCTGCAGGATCTGCAGCAGCTTCTTGCGTGCCAGACCGCAGAAGCCATGACCGCCAGAGCGGATGGTCTCGCCGCCGGCGACCACATCGATTTCCTGCCAGTAGGCGAAGTTGTCCCGGATCGCCTGGGCCGTCTCGGCATCTTCGGCCAGGAACTGGTTCAGTGTCTCGTCAGAGAAGACAACGCCGAAGCCGAAGGTGTCGTCAGGCTGATTGCGCTCGTAAACAGTAATCTGATGTCCGGCATCCGCCTTTTTCATCAGCAGCGCCAGATACAGGCCGGCCGGACCGGCCCCGACAATCGATACACGCATGGCAATCCCCGTCTCTGCGGCCAAGATCCGGCTCGCCAATATATTTTATATTTAAAATAAATTCCGGCAAGCGGCTCTTTTCATCGCCGGCCTGCCGCAGTGTCGCAGGCTCAGCGGGCGCGCGATGCGGTCAGTCCGAAAGCAGCAAGGGCGACGCCGAAGCAGATGCGCGACAGGCTGGCGGGCGGTATCGGCACGAAACCGAGATAGCGATAGCGCGCCAGTTCCGCGAGTGCGGCCGCCAGCACGCCAATCAGCAGCCAACGGGCCGGTACGGGGCGATGTCGCAGCCCGATCAGCACAGCCAGAAGCAGAATGCCGAGCAGGATCAATGGCAGGGGCAGGGCGCCAATCGGCAGTCGGTCAGCGGCCACGGCGATGGCGATGGCGATGCCAATGCCGGTGAACAGGGTAAGGCGTTTGGACCCTGGCGGGATGATCAGGCTGAAGACGGCACCCAGCGCCAGGCCGGCAAAACCGAGGCCGGCGGCCAGGT
Source organism: Ferrovibrio terrae (assembly GCF_943372915.1). Lineage (GTDB taxonomy): Bacteria > Pseudomonadota > Alphaproteobacteria > Ferrovibrionales > Ferrovibrionaceae > Ferrovibrio > Ferrovibrio terrae_A. The sequence goes on from NZ_CALSAN010000009.1 coordinate 87,768, forward strand.
AGCGCAGGTCCGCCTCAAGACCGGCCAGACCCGACCAGCCGATCAGGGCGGCCAGTTCCGCAGCGGCCACAGCCACATGCAGCACCGCGCCAATGCCCCAGAAGAGTGCGGCAGGAACCGGGCTGCGGGCCACCAGAAACAGGCAGAAGGCACCGCCAAGCAGATAAACCGTTTGTGCGATCAAGGCGATGTCAGGCATGTCTGCACTATGCCGACCGGCCTGAGTCGCCGCAAGTCTGCGCCAAGACACGGCAAAGGCTGTGAAAAATGCCAAAACTCCGCTTGGAATGCCTCTCTTGGCAGGGTTGACGCCTGCCGGGGGCGGGGCTATAACCCCGGCCTCGATTTGGCCGCAAGGCAACCTACAACTATCGGAAATCGCAAGCTATGGCTCAGCATAAGTCCGCGGAGAAGCGCGCCCGCCAGACCAAGAAGCGCACGGCCGTCAATCGTGCCCGTCGCACCAAGGTCCGCACAGCGGTGAAGTCCCTCGAAGCCGCTATCGCCAGTGGCGACAAGGCTGCCGCAACGGCCGCCCTGAAGAAGGCGCAGCCTGCCCTCGACAAGAGTGTGGGCAAGGCCGTGGTGAAGAAGCGGACTGCTTCGCGCAAGCTGTCGCGTCTGAACGCCCGCGTCAAAGCTATGGCTTGATTTACCGGCCGCGCCTGCGCGGCCGAGGTCAACTAAACACGACATAAACATCGCCCGTCTGTTTTTGCAGCGGGCGATGTTTTTTTATGCGACTGCGAAGGTAAGCATCGCACGTCTGCCGTGTTCACAGACGTTTTATTGGTGAGGGGATTAGTCCGTGCGCTATGCGCCCAAGGCGCAAATCGCACCAGCAAGTTCTAATTCTGCAACAGGGAAAAATTTTTTTCGGTGAGTCTTCATCTGTCCGCTTGCGTGGCCTGTGTGATTTCCCTTTAATGCCCCGGCTGCCGCTTGTTGAAGAGCTTTCGAGGCCGCCTTGTGAAGCGCAAAAAAGAACGCTTCCGTTTGGTAAATGGCCTGACTGTCTGACGACGCTCTGACTGACGCTCTGAACCGCCGGCTGCACGCGTGACGAAAACATAGATTTTGAAACAAGAACGTGGCGCGAGGTTCGGGGATGTTGGCTTCGGTAATGGCGGGGGATGAAGATTATGCTGGCGATATCTCGACGACCGAAGCCTGGAACCAGCTGGCGACCGATCCCGACGCGCTGCTGATCGACGTTCGTACCCAACCTGAATGGAGCTTCGTCGGTTCGCCGGATCTCGGCAAACTCGGCAAGCGTCCCTTATTCGTATCGTGGCAAGTGTATCCTGAGATGAGTGTTAACCCCCGTTTTGCTGACGAACTGCGCGGCCAGGGCATCAAGCCCGGCCAGGCGCTGTATTTCATCTGCCGTTCGGGTGCCCGCTCGCGTGCCGCCGCCAAGGCGATGACGGCCGCTGGTCTGGGGCCCTGTTATAATGTCGCTGGCGGCTTCGAGGGTGACCTCGATGCCGAAAAGCACCGTGGACGATTGAGCGGCTGGAAGTCTGCCGGTCTCGCCTGGATTCAGAGCTGAGGTCGGATATGGTCAAGTCGTCGCAACCGCAGCCGCAATCTGTCTCCATGTCCGAATTGTCGGACAATCAACCGGCCGGCATTCCGGGTGAACCGCTGGACGTGCAATGGCAGCGCGTCCGTGCCCGCCTGCGCGTGTCGTTTGGCGATGCCGCCTTCAATTCCTGGCTCAAGCCTCTGGCTTTGGCCGATGAGGGCCTGGCCAAGGATGGCGATGTTCATCTGGCCGTGCCGACCCGTTTCATGCGCGACTGGGTCGCCAATCATTACAGCGAACGCCTGCGTGAAATCTGGCGCCTGGAAAATGCCGATGTCCGCCGGGTCATCATCCATGTCCGCCCGACCGGCGCCACCCAGCCGCCGCAGGCGAGCAAGGCGATGGCCGCATCTGCTCCGTCGGCCGATCATGGCGCGCCGTCGCCGCTGACCGGTCGTCCGGTTTCGATCAATGCGACGCCGGCCCGTCCGGCCCTGCAGGTGCGCGACATGGACGATGTCGAGCGCGAACTCTCCGCGCCGCTCGATCCGCGCTTCACCTTCGACAGCTTCATCACCGGCAAATCCAACGAGCTGGCCCGTGCCGCCGCGCTGCGCGTGGCCGAAAGCCCGACGGTGACCTACAACCCGCTGTTCCTCTATGGCGGCGTCGGTCTGGGCAAGACCCATCTGATGCATGCGATCGGCTGGCATATCCGCCAGCGCTTCCCGGAGCGCCGGGTGGTGTATCTCTCGGCCGAGAAGTTCATGTACCAGTTCATCCGTGCCCTGCGTTTCAAGGACACGATGGCCTTCAAGGAGCAGTTCCGCTCGGTCGACGTGCTGATGATCGACGACATCCAGTTCATCGCCGGCAAGGAAAGCACCCAGGAAGAGTTCTTCCACACCTTCAACGCGCTGTGCGACCAGAACCGCCAGATCATCGTCTCTGGCGATCGCTCGCCGTCGGATCTGGAAGGCATCGAGGAGCGCATGCGCTCGCGCCTGGGCTGGGGCCTGGTCGCCGATATCCATCCGACCGACTTCGAGCTGCGGCTTTCGATCCTGCAGGCCAAGGCCGAGAAGAATGGCCTGACCAACATTCCGCAGGATGTGCTGGAATTCCTCGCCCGTCGCATCACGTCGAATGTGCGTGAGCTGGAAGGCGCCCTGAACCGCATCTCTGCCTATGCCAGCCTGGTCGGCAAGCCGGTCACCGTCACCTCGGCGCAGGAAGTGCTGCAGGATCTGCTGCGCGCCAACGACCGCAAGGTGACGATCGAGGAAATCCAGAAGCGCGTGGCCGAGCATTACTCGATCCGCTTCGCCGACATGCATTCGCCGCGCCGGGCGCGAGCCGTGGCGCGTCCGCGCCAGGTGGCGATGTATCTCGCCAAGCAGCTGACGTCGCGCTCCTTGCCGGAAATCGGCCGCAAATTCGGCGGTCGCGACCACACCACGGTGATGCACGCCGTGCGCAAGATCGAGGAGCTGCGCGAGATCGATGCCGCCTTCGCGGAAGACATCGATTTGCTGCGCCGCAAACTGGAAAGTTGAGTTTTAAAAAAAACTCAATAAAATCATATAGTTAAAATTAACGAGGGCTCGCCACAAGGCGGGCCCTTCGCATATGCAAAAACGACCCCGGAAGGGGGCAAATCCCTCGCGTACAAAAGGGGGCTTTGATATACTTAACGGACTCGGCAGCTCCTGCCGCAAACCAACAAAAACATGACCGGTTTCCAACCATGAAACTCACCATCGAGCGTGCCGTTCTGCTGACCGCCCTGAGCCATGTCCAGAGCGTGGTGGAGCGTCGCAACACGATCCCGATCCTGTCGAACGTGCTGCTGGAAGCCGATGGCGACAAGCTGGCATTGACCGCCACCGACCTCGACATCGCGGTGGTCGAGAAGCTGCCGGCCAAGGTGTCGAAGCCCGGCGCCACCACGGTGGCCGCGCATACCTTCTACGACATCGTGCGCAAGCTGCCCGAGGGTGCCGAGGTGGAACTCACCTTCACGGCGGCCGAACAGCGCCTCGATCTGCGCGCCGGCCGCTCCAGCTTCAAGCTGAGCTGCCTGCCGAAGGAAGATTTCCCGGTGATGGCCGCCGGCGAGCTGCCGCACAGCTTCACGCTGCCGGCCGACCAGCTGCGCCGCCTGATCGACAAGACGCGCTTTGCCATCTCGACCGAAGAGACCCGCTACTATCTCAACGGCATCTATGTGCATGCGGCCTCCAGTGCCGGCGTGCCGATGCTGCGTGCGGTCGCCACCGATGGCCATCGTCTGGCCCGCGTGGAATCGCCGCTGCCGGCCGGTGCTGCCGGCATGCCCGGCGTGATCGTGCCGCGCAAGACCGTGGGCGAGCTGCGCAAGCTGCTGGAAGGCGGCTCGAGCGAGGCCCGCATCGAGCTGAGCGATACCAAGATCCGTTTCGCGATTGGCGATCTGGTGCTGGTGTCGAAGCTGATCGATGGTGCCTTCCCCGAATACGAGCGCGTGATTCCGCGCGACAATGACAAGGTGATGGAAGTCGACAGCAAGGCCTTTGCCGCCGCCGTCGACCGCGTCGCCACCATCTCGACCGAGAAGAGCCGCGCGGTGAAGATGTCGCTGAAGCCCGAGGGTATCGAGCTGTCGGCCACCAGCCCCGACCAGGGCTCGGCATCCGAACAGCTGACGGCGGCCTACAGCTCGGCACCGATCGAAGTGGGCTACAATTCGCGCTACCTGCTCGACATTGCCGGGCAGATCGAAGGCGAGAATGCCCGCTTCCTGCTGGCTGATGCACTGGCTCCCACCGTTGTGCGCGACCCGAGCGACGACGGTGCGCTCTATGTGCTGATGCCGATGCGAGTCTGAGTTGCTGCGCAGCGCGGCGCGGGTTGCGGAACAGTCGTATGAGGGCACGACAGCAGGCGGCACCGCCGTCCTGTCGCTCAATTTGCGCGACTTTCGCAATTACGCCGAGCTGCATCTGCGCCTGACTGGCGGGCCGGTGGTGCTGACCGGGCCCAACGGGGCCGGCAAGACCAATATCCTGGAGGCGCTGTCCTTCCTCAGCCCCGGCCGCGGCCTGCGCCGCGCGAAGCTTTCCGATGTCAGCCGCAGCGATTGCGGCAGCGCGGGCTGGGTGGCACAGGCGGAACTCGCCAGCATGGTGGGCCCGGTGGCGATTGGCACCGGCTTGGCCGAAGGCGGCGAAGACGATGGTTCGGAACGTCGCGTCGTGCGCATCAATGGCGAGGCGGCGCCCAGCGCCAACGGGCTGGTCGAGTATCTGGATGTGGTGTGGCTGACGCCGCAGATGGACCGTCTGTTCGTCGAGGGTCTGTCCACGCGGCGGCGCTTCATGGACCGGCTGGTCTATGGCCTGGATGGCGGTCATGCCCGCCAGGTGGCGGCCTATGAGAAGGCGATGCGCGAACGCAACCGCCTGCTGAAATTTGGCGGTGCCGACCCGGCCTGGCTGGCGGCGCTGGAAAGCCAGATGGCCGAGCATGGCGTGGCCGTGGCGGCCGCGCGGCGCGACGGCCTTGCCCGCATCGAGGCCGGCATGGCGCTGGCCACCGGCCCGTTTCCGCGGGCAAGGCTGGCGGCGCAGGGGCCGGTCGAAACCTGGCTGGCCGATATGCCGGCGCTGGCGGCGGAAGAGAAACTGCGGACGCTGCTGGCCGACCGGCGCGGCATCGACCGCGACGCGGGGGCGGCCACCGAAGGCCCGCATCGCAGCGACATGGCGGTGTGGCATGCCGACAAGGACCAGCCGGCCGCACAGTGTTCGACCGGCGAGCAGAAGGCGCTGCTGATTGCCATCACGCTGGCGAATGCACGCCTGATCCGCGCCCGTCGCGCCATGGCGCCGCTGATGCTGCTGGACGAAGTGTCGGCGCATCTGGATGGCCGCCGCCGCGCGGCCTTGTATGAGGAGCTGCTCAGCATAGGCGGGCAGGTCTGGTTGACCGGTACGGATGAAGACCTGTTTGAAGGTCTGTCCGGCCGGGCGGAATTTTTCACGGTGACCGATGGCGTGGTGACGCCGCGGGCCGCCGTATCATGCTGATTGGCAGTTGAGGTTACAGGACGATGAGCGAAGCAGTGAATCCGCAGGGCAATGAAGGCAACGGCGAGAATTACGATTCCTCCGCCATCAAGGTGCTGAAGGGCCTGGATGCGGTGCGCAAGCGCCCGGGCATGTATATCGGCGACACCGATGACGGCACCGGCCTGCATCACATGGTTTACGAAGTGGTCGACAACGCCATCGACGAGGCGCTGGCCGGCTATTGCGACGAGGCCTATGTCGGCCTCAATCCCGATGGTTCGGTTACGGTGCGCGACAACGGCCGCGGCATTCCGGTCGATATCCATCCGGAAGAAGGCGTGTCGGCGGCCGAGGTCATCATGACCCAGCTGCATGCCGGCGGTAAGTTCGACCAGAATTCCTACAAGGTGTCGGGCGGCCTGCACGGTGTCGGCGTCTCGGTGGTCAACGCGCTGTCGGTGACGCTCGACCTGCGCATCTGGCGTGGCGGCAAGGCCTATCACATGCGGTTTGCCCATGGCGAACCGGTGGCGCCGCTGGCCGAGGTCGGCCCCGCCGATGGCAAGCGCGGCACGGAAGTGACCTTCCTGCCGTCGTCGGAAACCTTCACCAAGACCGAGTTCGATTTCGCCACGCTGGAGCATCGCCTGCGCGAGCTGGCCTTCCTCAACAACGGCGTGAAGATCGTGCTGGAAGACATGCGCGGCGTCGAGCCCAAGCGGGTCGAACTGCGCTACGAGGGCGGCGTCGAGGCTTTCGTCGCCTACCTGGATCGCAACAAGACGCCGCTGCACAAGCCGCCGATCGCCATCCGTGGCGAGCGCGAGGGCATCAGCATCGAAGTGGCGCTGGAATGGAACGACGGCTATCACGAGACGATGCTGTGTTTCACCAACAACATCCCGCAGCGCGATGGCGGCACGCATCTGGCGGGCTTCCGTGGCGCGCTGACCCGCTGCATCAACAACTACGCCACCGAAACCGGCGTGTTGAAGAAGGAAAAGGTCTCGATCACCGGCGAAGACGCGCGCGAAGGCCTGACCTGCGTGCTGTCGGTGAAGGTGCCGGATCCGAAATTCTCGTCACAGACCAAGGACAAGCTGGTGTCCTCGGAAGTGCGGCCGGTGGTGGAGGGCATGGTCACCGACCTGCTGGCCAACTGGCTGGAGGAGCATCCATCCGATGCGCGCCAGATCATCGGCAAGGTGGTGGAGGCCGCCGCCGCCCGCGAAGCCGCGCGCAAGGCGCGCGAACTGACGCGGCGCAAGGGCGCGCTGGATATCTCCTCGCTGCCGGGCAAGCTGGCGGATTGCCAGGAACGCGATCCGGCCAAGGCTGAACTCTTCCTCGTCGAGGGTGACTCGGCGGGTGGCTCGGCCAAGCAGGGGCGCAACCGCGCCAACCAGGCGGTACTGCCGCTGCGCGGCAAAATTCTGAATGTCGAGCGTGCGCGGTTTGACAAGATGCTGTCGTCGCAGGAAATCGGCACGCTGATCACCGCGCTGGGCACCGGCATCGGCCATGACGATTTCGACCTGGCCAAGCTGCGCTACCACAAGATCATCATCATGACCGACGCGGATGTGGACGGCGCTCATATCCGCACGCTGCTGCTCACCTTCTTCTTCCGCCAGATGAAGCCGCTGATCGATGCCGGCCATCTCTATATCGCCCAGCCGCCGCTCTACAAGATCAAGCGCGGCCAGTCGGAGCGCTACTTGAAGGACGAGGCGGCACTCGAAGATTTCCTCATCAATGAAGGCATGGAGGGCGCCGTGCTGCAGTTGCATGACGGCAGCCAGCGTGCCGGCGACGATCTCAAGATCCTGCTCGATCATGCCCGTATGGCTCGCTCGCTGCTGACCGCGATCGGCAAGCGCTATAATCCGTGGATTGTCGAACAGGCGGCCATCCTGGGCATGCTGCAGGCCGATATCGTTACCGACCCGGCCAAGGCGGAGGCACTCGCCAACCGGCTGAACCAGATGACGCCGGACCTGGAGCGCGGCTGGGTGGCCGAAGCCGCCGGGGACGGCACTTTGGTGGTCAAACGCGCGCTACGCGGCTATACCGAAAGCTATGTGCTGGACGGCCAGCTGTTCCGTTCGGCCGAGGCGCGCAAGCTGAACGAGATGGCCGGCGAGTTGCAGGCCACCTACATGCAGGCGGCCGAACTGCGCCGCAAGGATGAAAAACATCCGCTGCGCGGCCCGATTGATCTGCTGGAGCGTGTACAGGCCACCGGCAAGCGCGGCATCACCATGCAGCGCTACAAGGGTCTGGGCGAGATGAATCCCGAGCAGCTGTGGGAGACCACGCTGGACACCGAGGCACGCAGCCTGCTGCAGGTCAAGGTCGACCATGCCGAGGATGCCGACAACGTGTTTGAGACCCTGATGGGGGATGTCGTCGAGCCGCGCCGTGATTTCATTCAGGGCAATGCGCTGAACGTGGTGAATCTCGATATCTGATTTTTGTGCTAAGTGCCACGATAGTTGTCCGGTTTTGTCAGTAGCTGTCCGATTTTTTCGGCGGTTTACTGGAAAAAAAGGTATCTTGGCTATCCTGGCGTCAAAAATCGGTACTTTGGCGCACATTTCCGTCTAGCCATTTTTCCGTATTAGACGCGCATCCTTGCATTCGCCCTCCCCCCATCCTTGGGAACACTCCCCCCAAGGACACCGCCCATGGTACCAAGCTGAACACTATCTACTCCTCGCCAGCCCGGAGACCCCTGGTGTGCCTATAGAGTGCCTTCGGCTGCCCATGGCTGAGGGTGAAATCCAGGACGCCCTGGATGCAGTCATAGACGCCTGTGAGGCGGAGGCTGGATGGTCGGGCATCCTGGTTCTGGGCGCGGTGGTCCCGGTGGTCTCCGACGGCCGACCTGAGCCAAAGCTGGTTGCCGCTATCGGCTGGCTGGCTACCCAGGGCCGGTACCGCCCAATCGAGATGTTCGATTACGGCAGAACGACGGATCTAGGACCCATTGTCGAGATGCTGACCGGCTTCCAGGCGATGTTGCCGGACGCTGAAGCTCCCAGCGGCTATACGGGCGGCTTTAAGCTGCGGCATTGACCCGTACCGGAGTGCTGTCTGGTTTGGCCGCGACTCGCCCGGCGGCATGTAGCTGGAATAAGGCGGACTGAACTTGTGAGGCGGCTGCTTCAATCAGTCTTTCTGCGGAGCTTGTAGTCCTTTTCCACAATTCCGATGGCGCTGTTCGCGTTCACCATTGCCGGTCGTATCCAGATAGTCCGGGTCTCCAAGCGCCTCAGATGCCCGCGCCGAAGATGCATCCGTGGCGCTGCATGAGTGCCTCCAAAATTGCTGTCATCGCCCCCGAACCTCTTTTCCGAAAGCTGAAGGACTTTGTAGGAAAAGAATGGCTGCAAACCTTTGGCAACTCGTTTCTTGTTGAGTGCTATAGGCGCTTCGATTTCACCAGTTTCGATATTCGCACAGTTCAGGACACTGCAAGCTTGGATAAGCATCATCGTTTCGTCGCGTGTCTCCATCAGGATATCGGCGAATGCTCGGTCGCTTGAGCCGTAGGCCTGGACTGAGCGCTCGAACACTTCAGGAAGTAGGAAAAACGGTTCAGATCTGTATTGCTTTGCCCCCTTTTCCTGCGCCAATCCTGATTTTATGACCGCTTCATTCGCTATTCGGCTTGCTGGAAGCGCATTCTCCAAATCCAGCTTAATCACTTTGTTGTCGTACGGTACGAAGCACCCCCCAACGGACGGAACCCAGCGATTGAAGCTTGGCACCCAAAATATCGAATAGACGAATATTCCTCCTTTAGGGAATGACTTATGAATCTTGTCCAATCTGGGAAGCGGTTCATAGTCGGAAGTTGATTCCCAGCAAAGTGCAATTCTCTTCGTAGCTGGCACCTGCTTCACGTCCCCGACTGAAATGATGTCCCCTTCACCGTGCCATGGGGCTTCGAAAATTGTGCAAGGGAATGGAAGTTTGATGAGGTCTAGGTGCGTCTGACCAAGCTCGGTGGGGTCGAGCAACTCACATTTGTTCGGCAGCAAAAACTTAACGCCGTCTTGAAGCATCCCGATTACGTTGTGCAATGCTTGATAGCTGGCGGGAGCCCAGGACGACAGATCGTCCGCAAATTGCTTTAGTCCCTCGATTGCGTGCGCGGAATAATTTACGGGCTCCACAGTGATTCCCCATTCCAAATTGCATTAGTTTTCATGTGCCGAACTTATCCTGCAGCTGACTGTAGTCGGCCACAACATCGACCATGCCCAAAGCAGCCTGAGAGAACTGCATCGGAACCAGAATATCGGTGACGAGAACAGATTTCAGGGCCAGCTTGTCGGCTGGAATGCCGGTAACCCGCGCGACGGCTGGTCTGGCGCCATTGAGAAAATCCATCCTATCGATGTGCTTCTGGATGGGGGTGCGTTTTTTGCCGGTTCCGCCAGTTGTGGAGAACTCCTCAAGGCGCTCGCCAATTTCGCCAGGCGTGCGGGCAAAGGCCAGGCGCTTGCACTCGATGATGAGGACGCCTGTGCTACCGGGCCGCCACGCCAGCACGTCGATGTTGCCCTGTTCAGCAGTACCGCCTATCTCGGTCATTTCGACCTCCCGGGCCTGGTAGCCGAGTTCCTTGAGTCGATCGGCAACCTGGACTTCGAAGGCATGTCCTTCGCGGTCGACTGCGCGGCCGATTAGCGCCTTCATAGCTTCTGAATCGAAGAGCGTATTGGGCAGGTTGCCTCCGACGACCTCCAGTAGGAAGCGACCAGTGAGGCCGAGCAATGTGGGCATGGCGAGAATGAGCGGGTCTTCAGCGGTATCGACCTGCACCATTGGACGGCGGGTGATGGACAGGCGGCGATTGTAGCGCCACGGATACCAGTCCCGCGGCATGGCATTCTGCGGGACCTTCTCATCCCAGGCTGTGCGCGGAAGAAGCGTCAGGGAGGAGAAGGCTTTTCCAGGGTCGCTTGCACCTGCATTGCGCAGCATCTCCACGACAGCAGAGCGCTTCAGGAAGGCCTGCGAACTCTGGGCTTCGACGCATCGATTGAAGACTTCTCCGGTGAAAGCGCCAAGTGCGCCGATTGTCAGGCCGAATTCTGCTGTAAATGCGTCATCAAGCTCGGTGCCAGGGGGCTCCGAAGGCTCATCCGCCCGGACTTCATAGGCTTTCGCATAGGCAGTAGCAGCAGATACGAATTGGCGGGTGCCGTGCGCTTCCATGTATGGAGCCTGGAGCTTCAACATCACCGAAGTGTCAAAGCCGAAGGTACCGTTAGGATGAACAACCAAAGGGTCAGTCGATAAGCCGTATCGCAGGCTGTCACCATGGCCTGCGCATTCAATCAGTACTGCGATATCGGCGATCAGGGTGTCAAGGTCAATGCCGGTCAGTGGGAGGCCACCGTTCGCCGGACATTCGCAAACTGCCATTTCGGCAAGGACTCGGCTGGCGAGGCCCGCAAGGGACCGGCGGCCTTCACGGTTAATGGCATAGGTCAAAACTACATCGCGTGGCTCGTACAAGGACAGTGTCGCTGCGGCAGTTGTCTTGCCGAAGGAGCGATCTCGCTCGATGGATTCGTAGTTGGCGAGAGCTTTGGCGATTGTGCTGGAGCGATTGAACTTCTGCAGCTTTGCCTTAATGCGCTGCCACAAGCCATCGACGGTCCGGTGCAGCACGCCGGACGTCTGGTCGGCTGGCACGATGCCTGGGCCTCCGATCCAGCCAGCGGCTTCGGGTAGCCCGTAATATGCCCAAGATAGGTCTTCTGCTTCGATGAGCCGAAGGTGCGGCAGGTCAAATCCTTGGAAAATGTGGTCTTGGATGGAGTTGGCAGGTCGTGCGTGGATGAAGCGCGCGTGACTGTCTGGGATGACAGCGGCGACCACGGCGGCTACCTGGGCTTCATCAATAGGGGTATTGGCAAGGCCAAAGGCGGCACGGACCATCGCGGCGACCATCATGCGATCGCCGTCGTTCTCGGGAAGGCGGAAGGAGGTGACGAACTCTGGCGAGCAGCTGATAGTGGCTAGGTTCCCTTCAACGGCTACGGTGGGTGCGACCACGGGGTCGGCCACTGGCAACTGGGACAGATCATGGTCCGACAGCGCAGGTGCCTTCACGACAATGGCGAGAGCACCGAGGGGGAGGTTGGGGAGAATTGCTTCGACTTCGGTGGCCACGCGGGTCATCCAGCACAGCGACAGGTCCCACAGGGCGAAGGCGAACGGGGTATAGTCGTTATTCTCTCCCTGATGCATTTCGACCCACCAGACACGGCGGTCGGTTTCCCGGCAGCCCGCCATCAGGCCACCGCCGCGCAGGTTTGGGCTGTAGTACATCGGCAGAGGTTCGACTCCGCTCATGTAAGAGCTGGGGATGAATCGCTGGACACCGGTGAAGGCGTGGACCCGTGGCAAAGGTACGACGTGGGCGTCTGCCATCGTCCGAAGGTGGTGGCGCAGCGGCGCTTCAAAGGTAGCGTCGAGCGTTAGCATGCCCTGTCCCATTTCTCTGGGCAGCAAGCTAAAATCCTGTTTCCGGGCAAAGGAATACAGACCCATAAAACCGCTGAGGTTCATGATGGTGACGCCGCGCTGGCGGAGGAGATCCTCCTGTTCCAGTAGCTTCCAGGCCCGCATGGCACTCGTCTCGGGGTCACCCGCCATTCGGACAAAATCGCCACACCGCAATCCGAGCATGTTCCAGTCGTCGGGCAGCTTTTTGGGATTAAATTTGAACATCCCGCCAACGCCGCCAAACACGACAATAAGAAGGCCGCGACGATAATCCGGACGTGCTGTCAGTTGTGCAGCCCGCTGTTCTACTAGCGTCTCAGTGGGCGTGGCGTCAGTTTCGCCGTTCATCAGGCCTTTATCGACAATTGAACCGAGGTCGCCGGGTAGATAGACAACATGGACATAGCCGCCATCGTCGAACCGACCAACAAGCTCATCCGGTCCAGGCTGGAAGCCTAACTCGTCGGCATCCATTTGCCGGATGCGCCATCCGTGTCTTCCGTGGAAGCGCATATCCTGGCACTGGACTGTTGCGATTGCTTTTGCGAACTGGCCCAGGCCGCCCGCCACCTGCACACGGTCCAGGATGAACTGCCGGGCCGCCGGGCTTGCTGCCGGTGGCAGTGCGAAGCAGATAAAGTCGTTGGTCAGGATGAGTGGTTTTCTGTTCAGTATCGATGAGCCAAGTTCGCCTTGGAGCATGATGTCCAGATCGGCATGCTGCAGTGTGAACGGCACTAGGTCGGCAATGGCTTGATCTGAGAAATACCGCTTCGGAATCATTACGCGGAAGCTCAAGTCCTTCATGAGCTTTGTCGTGACCAAAAGTGGCTGTCTGGGGACGACTTCGAGCCAGGTGTTTCGCTTCAGTTCTGAGGTGACGCCTATGTATTCAGCACAGCGCAGAAACGCCGACACCGACCTGATTGTGCTTTCCTTCCAGGGCGCTTCTGGCAATAAGGTGAGCGCAAGAAGGCAGGATTCCAAGGAATAGTCGTTGTCGTTCCAATTGCTTTCAAACAGGCGAACATTGCCCTGGTAGCCGCCAACATTCGTGACGAAGACGTCAGATGACGGGTCTTCGGCCATGGCGATGGAAGAATTCGATATGGTGTCGTTAATGATTGCACGGATCTGAGCGGACGTCGGAATCTCGCGTCCGCGGCAATGGGTCAGGACAAGATGCTGCAGGAGTTCGAGCCTAGGCCAGGCCGGGTGGTTCTCGGGCCTTGTCATCAGGCCACTGACGATGGCGGCCGTACCAATCATTCCGAACTTTGCGAGCCGAGTGGCCAGCTTCGGCATCTCTGCTGAGAGCCGGGCAAACTGAGGTGTGCCCTGGTCATCGGTGAGACCAGACAGCATCTCCATCATCTTTTCGAAATCGTCTGTATCCGCCATGTGTGGCCTGTCCGCGCGACTCGGAAGAGATTATCAGGCCATTCCTGATTCGTGGCAAAGGCAATGCCTACCTATGTATGCGATGCGCCATTGGCTCGATTGAGATAGGCGAAAGTCAAAGCAACTTGGTAAAATCCAGCCGGGGTTTTTGGGCAGGCATTTGGCGGGACCGCGGATAGCGGCGCCCGACCACTTGCCTGTGGCAAACCGGGCAGGTTGAGAGCGGGTCGGCAGAATGAAAATCGCATTTGTAGAAATTTCCAATTTCCGGAAGCTGCTGTCTGTGCGGCTGGACTTCGCGGACGAAACGACCTTGCTGGTTGGCGCCAATAACAGTGGTAAGACGTCAGCGATGCTGGCGCTCCGGCGGTTCCTCGTTGACGGCGGAAAGCACATTAGGACGCACGACCTGACGCTCTCCCACTGGTCAGCAATCAATGCCATTGGTGACGCCTGGGTGGCGGCCAACAAAGAGGGCCGGACGCTAGAGGTGTCTGGCGACGATTGGGTGGGGGTTATGCCCGTTCTTGACGTCTGGCTGACCATTGAGGACGGCGAGCTCCATCATGTCGGAAACATGCTGCCGACACTCGATTGGCCTGGTGGGCGATTGGGTATTCGGCTGCGAATGGAGCCGAAGAAGGCTGAGGACCTTTTCAAACAGTATGTGGAAGCAGTCAAAAGTGCCGAGGATGTAAAGGCGGCTGTCGCGCAAGCGGCTGGAGACCAACCACCACCCAAGCTGACGCTTTGGCCTGCTGATATGATCGATTTCTTGAACCGGCATATTGGGGACCATTTCGTCCTCAGGGCATATCCGCTGGACCCTGCTCGCGTGGCTTCACCCGTGAATGGCCACGCCAAGCCTCAGCCGCTGCCGGAATCTTCAGTCGCGTTCGAGGGGAATCCGCTTTCCCAGCTCATTCGTGTCAACGAAATCAATGCCCAGCGTGGGTTCGGCCAGTCTGACGATTCCTCGTCTGATGAAGGGGCTCCGAGCAGGGAAAGCCGCCGCCTGTCCGATCAGCTGCGCCTATACTATACGAAGCACCTGGACCCATCTCAGCGGCCCGGGCCTGCGGATATTGGTGCTCTCCAGGCCATAGAGGCTGCGCAGGACGCTTTTGACGAGAGATTGAAGGAAAGCTTCGAGAAGGCGCTGCGTGAAGTTGAGGGTCTTGGCTATCCTGGTGTGACCGACCCCAAGCTAAAGGTCTCGACAAGGCTCCGGGCGGTAGACGCCTTGGACCACGACGCAGCCGTGTCATATGAAATCGAGATGGCTGCCGCGAATGGTGTGCCGAGGGCCATTCTCAGGCTGCCCGAGGACCAGAATGGGCTTGGCTACCAGAACCTAATCTCGATGGTATTCAGGCTCATGAGCTTCCGTGACGCCTGGATGCGTGTCGGAAAGGCCGATCGGGACGCAGGAGGTGATAGCCCGCGGGAGCCGTTGCATCTGGTGCTGGTAGAGGAGCCAGAAGCCCACCTCCATGCGCAAGTCCAGCAGGTATTCATTAAGAAAGCCTACAAGGTACTCAGGGATCACGTAGACCTGGGACGGAACGGGTCACTTCGCACCCAGCTCATCGTCAGTACCCATTCCAGTCATGTCGCCCACGAAACGCCTTTTTCGTGCCTGCGTTATTTCAGGCGCCTTCCCGCCGGTGTGGTCTCTGAAGTCCCGGTCTCCATTGTCGTCAATATGACCGAAGTGTTCGGTCCGGGCGATGAGACTAAGGAATTTGTGACCCGCTACTTACGCGCACAGCACGCTGACCTGTTCTTTGCCGATGCTGCAATTCTGGTCGAGGGACCGGCTGAACGTATGCTGGTTCCTCATTTCATCTTGAGGCATCACCAGTTCCTCAACCAATGCTACATAACCCTGCTTGAGATCGGTGGAAGCCATGCACACCAGCTAAAGCCACTTATCAAGCACATCGGACTTCTGACGCTGGTGGTCTCCGACCTCGATGCCACCGGTGCTGATGGAAAGGCAGTGCCGGTTATGCCTGGCGCAGGCCAGATTTCCGGCAACGAGACGATCAAGACTTGGGCGCCGGGCAAGGAGCCAGTCGATGAACTTCTGACCACGGACGATAGGGAAAAGGTCGTCGATAACAGCACGCTGTCAGCTGTTCGTGTAGCATACCAGACCGCGATACAGGTCACGTTGAGGGAGGGAGTCGAGGGACCGGCCTATCCGTACACGTTCGAGGATGCGCTGGTGTGGTCGAATGTCGAGTGCTTCAAAGACATGGATGGAAATGGCTTGGTTCGGAAATTTAGAGAGGCGTTGGCAGAGGCAACGATTTCCGAGGCAAGTGAGAAAATGTTCAACGCGCTGAGGAAGGGTAAGAAGGCCGAGTTCGCACTGGACGTCATTGCTTTGGACGATTTCGAGAGCCTGACGGTTCCGGCGTATATTGCAGACGGCCTGAAATGGCTCGAAGAAAAGCTTCAGGCACGTCAGGTCGAAGTGCTTCCGCCTATCGTCGGTGACGCACCATGAGCGCGGAGAATTCTGACAACCTTGACGCTGGTGTAGATGATGAAATCTTCAGCTTTCTGAATCCAGATGCGCCGCGAAGTTTCTTCCTCTATGCAGGTGCCGGATCTGGTAAGACGCGGTCCTTAGTGACCGCAATTGATCGGTTCCGCAAGGAGCACAGGAAGCGATTTGCATTGGGTGGCCGTCGTATCGGTGTAATCACTTATACAAATGCTGCATGCGATGAAATTAAACAGCGCCTCGATTTTGACGCACTTGTCGAGGTGTCTACTATCCACGCTTTTGCATGGAAGCTCATTGGCAACTACCATTCCGACATCAAGGTTTGGCTAAGGGCGGATATAACTGAAAATCTTGAAAAGCTGCAGGCAGCGCAGGCCAAAGGCCGAGCGAATTCGCAAGCAGCTCGTAAGCGGCAGCAGGATATTCAGCGCAGCCAGCGGCGTCTAGCCGACCTGCCAAATATCAAGAAGTTCATCTATAGCCCGACCGGCGATAACCGAACCCGTGATTCGCTGAACCACGCCGAGGTCATCAAGATTGCTGCGGATTTCCTGACTGCCAAGCCAGCCCTGCAGAAGATTCTGATTAATGGCTATCCAATTTTATTCATTGACGAAAGCCAAGACACCCTCAAAGCCCTTATGGAGGCATTTCTCGTTGTCCAGGCGACGCATCGTCAGTCGTTCTGCCTGGGCCTCTTCGGGGATACCATGCAGCGCATCTATGCTGACGGGAAAGTAGGCCTGGGGGAGGAACTGCCGCCGGATTGGGCGAAACCAGTGAAGCGCATGAACTGGCGGTGCCCGGAGCGCGTGATCCGACTGATTAACAAGATTCGATCTGCCGTCGATGACCAAACGCAGGTCGGGAAGAAGGACAATCCGGAAGGTACAGTGCGCTTGTTCATTGTTCCCCAAAGCGTCAGGGACAAATCGGCTGTCGAAGCCAAAGTCAGCGCACGAATGGCTGAGCTTTCACAAGACGCTGGTTGGAATGAGGAGGATGGCGTCAAGGCGCTAATTCTTGAACATCATATGGCGGCCATCCGTATGGGCTTCGACGTAATGTTTGAGGCACTCCGCAAGGTGCCTTCCTACGATACCGGTCTGCTCGATGGTTCGCTTCCTGGATTGCGCTTCTTCGCCGAAACTGTACTGCCGATGGTGAACGCTCTAAAGCAGGGAAATCGGTTCGCCGTTGCAGCGATTGCGCGTGAGAAGTCTCCGGCCTTAGACAAGAAACATCTGTTGAAACTGCTCAAAGGCGAGCTGCCGGACGTGCAGGTACGTGAAGCGCCTACGATTGAGGAGCAGAAACGCGCACTGCTTGATGTGCAGCTCAGGCAGTTGGCGGCAGTTAAAGAAGCAACAGAGTCTTTGTTGTTGCTCTGGGTCGGAGAGCGGGAGCCAACCTTTGGCGAGGTGCTTCAGGAAGTGGCGCGAACAAACCTGTTCGAAGTGCCAGATTCTTTGCGTTTTGCGGTAGTGGGTGCAGAGGTCACTGCGCAAGTAGGTGAAGAGGAAAGCGCCGATAGTGAGGAAGAAGACGCCGGAGAAACGGAGAGTCAGAAGGAACGACGGATTGCCTGGCTAGCGGTTCTCGAATCGAATTTTTCTCAAATTGAAGGTTACTCCGCATATGTTCAGCAGAAGGCAAGATTTGGAACGCACCAAGGGGTGAAGGGCCTGGAATTCCCGAGGGTAATGGTAATCGTGGACGATGAGGCTGCGCGCGGCTTCATGTTTAGCTATGACAAGCTCTTCGGGGTCAAAGAGAAGTCCGATACCGATATCAAGAACGAGCAGGCTGGCAATGAGACGAGCGCTGACCGTACTAGGCGGCTGTTCTACGTAACGTGTAGTCGGTCTGAATCTAGTTTGGCGATCGTGGCGTATGCGAATGACCCGGCTAGGGTGAAGGCCAACGCTATGTCTGAAGGATGGTTCGATGAGGGGGAGATAGAGGTTCTCTCAGGTTAGAAAGGCCGCATCAATAAGCGGCATTGGCCATTCTCTGCCGCATTAATGCATCATTCCCCTCCATTGGCTCATCCAAGTTGAAATCAATCTTCTCAATCGGGCCGATCACAATTTCGATGCGGGCCTTTAGCTCTGGTATAACTTGCACCGGGAGGACCGGATGCAAGGGTCAGTGCCAAACGCAGGCCATCGGCGTCCATTGCCTACTGAAGGAGCCAGTGCCACATAGCCAGCTCCTAATGCCCGGTCACGAACGGATTGCTGTTGCCTTGTGCGGCCCTTACGCGTTTGTCCCGCAGCCGTTCCCAGTCGTCGACGGGGTCGTCTTCTGACCACTTTTCAAGGGTAGCGATGGTGTCTACGTCGATTTTTATGTTGTAAGCATCCGACATGTAGAACCATATGCGAGCTACGTCCCCTTTGATGTTTGCTGGGGGCTCGGTAACTTTCGGTTTGCCACCAATCTCGAAATCACACTGGCCATATTGCCGGGGTTCCCCCCGGACATTTCCGTAAGGTTTGTCGCTACGGTCGCCGTTCAGCTCACCTACGGATGGCACCAGGTTGTGCAGGTCTGCTTCCATCTTTTTGAAGGTAGAGTCCGCTGCATTGCAACAGGACCGGCCTTTGATGCCTCTTTCTTGGCATTTCGCAGGTTCACCCCGCCAGCAAGCCCGTTCACCTGCGAAGATTTTCGCAGGCATGACGTGCTCCCATTCCAGACGTTTCCCGCGTTCAGGGTTGGCGCGGGCTCTGTAAGTGCAAGTCGATAGCTTCATTTGGCCACCGGAGTCGGAGGCTTTTCCAGTGGGCCGATACTCGCAGCCGCAGTAGTAATCGATTGGCCTGTCCGCAAATATAGAATTGCGCGCAATTTTTTTCGCGGCCGTGAATGTCTCGATTGGTTCTGGCGGCGGCTCGGCTGCAGAAGTTCCCGTCAAGCAGACCAAGAGCGTTAGCGCGGACAAAAGCTGTCCGGCATGCTTCAGATGCGCTGTCATATTTTCCCCAATGAATGTAGCCGTACCTCTTGGGTATTGCCTACCTGCCCCAACGCTATCAGGAGGCGGCACGTGCGCAATAAAAATCACTAAAGTGAAAGTGCGCGACACTGAAGAACATCGGAAAGTGACGGGTGGTGCATACTCTTTTATACTTCCGACTGATATGCGCTCGCGTATTTTAGAGAACTGAAGTTAATATCGGAACAAAGAGGCTATTCATGGCGGTTGGTGGTGATGGTCAATACGCTTTCGTCAGGGGACCTAGAGCCATTTGATCGCGTCTACAAAACCGTGACGCAACAAATTATTCATTATGCGAACAAGAGGCTTTTAGGCCGCGAGCAATCGTGGCTTCTTCGGTTGGTCGCGACATTCCAGCTAGAACGCGACAAATGGAATACTGAGCCGAGTCTTGATGCATATCGTGGGGAATGGCAGAGGCTTCAGCCTCGCATGTTTAAGCTTGTGGCGGGCGCGTATCTTCACATCAGTTATGATCTGCCTAGGGCAATCGCAAATGATTGGCCGGGCACGGGAGCATGGGATCCGTGCCCATCGGAGTTTGAAGGCGAAAAGATTTTTTTTGTAATGCGGCCCATGTTCCCTAGGAGCATGAGGATTGCTTTATCTGATCAAGGCGCTGTCGGGCGAGCACGTTTTTTCCTCGGGTTTTTACCGGCTTCGGCGCGTCGTCAGTTGGGGTTTTGGGTAAAGGAATTGCGTCGTGCAGCGTGGGATCACGCTCGAATCTTGGCGACACAGCCGAACCGCCAAAGGAGAGAAGCGGCAATGGTTGTGGCTATGACTGTAGCGCTGAAAGAAGCCTCCGCGCTTGATCCATTGTCCGGTTTGCTAGAACCGCCGGACAGTGCAATTTATAGGGTATCTTGGGAGATAGTTCTCTTGATTATCGTTGCACCGCTGGTGTATGGCGCGGTTATCGGCTGGGTGTTGTTGCTCCTCAGGAGTTATATTGACTACTTGTGGCGCTTGGATCGGCGCGAATATAATTTCATACAGGGATTCGGCGTAAGGTTGCTTATCCAGATGGACCGCGCAGGTCGAGAACCGGAGCGGTATCTTTCGGAGACGCGCGAGAAGTATCCAGATATCGTTGCGCTTGCAGAAGGCCGGGAGGGCGGGCTTAGCTGAGAAGAGTGTCTTTTGCATCAGTACCCACGCTTCCCCAACCTGTTCGTCACCTGCCTATCCGTCAGCTTCAGTATCATCTCAGCATTCGCCCTGAATGCCGCTGCCGTCACCTCGTCACGGAATCCCCATACAGCAATGTCCTGCTGCTCTCGTCTGGTGCCCCAACGCCCATAGTCGCCGGTCTCCGAGTAGTCCGTCAGCCATTGCTCCATGAGCACTAAGCGGTGCCGGAAGCCCATGGGCGGTAATGGTATCTCGACGACAAACGGATACCTTTTCCGTAACAGCGCAGGCGTCAGCAGGTCTTTGTAGCGCACCATTATCGGAAATCACGGCTGTCAGGTAATGCCACCAGGACTTCCTTGGGCTGGCGCGGCGGCGACTTCATTTCGTCAGCTTTTGAGAGGATGTTGAAGTCGGCGTCGATATCGATGTCGCCCAACTCGCCCAGGTATTCGTTGCCGTTTTCTATGCTGTCCGCGATGACATGGATAGTCGCTACTTTCTTCTGCTCGGCCCCATCCATCACGACGACCCGCTTCTGGACCTTGCCCTCGATAATCATGAGCTTGCTGCCCAGTGTCTCGCGCCGGTATTTGTCGAAGATGGTCGGCCAGATAATGGCATTGCTGTCGCCGGTTTCATCCTGGAGGGTCGCGAAGATGACACCGCTGGCAGTGCCAGGACGCTGGCGCACCTGCACCAGACCAGCGATGAGGACCCGGGTGCCATTCTCGATGCTCACTAGGTCGCGGGCCGACACGATGCCTCGGTTGTGTAGACGAGGGCGTAAAAGCTGGAGGGGGTGCGGCCGGTTTGAGTGGCCTTTGTAGCGGAAGTCGTGGACTACGTTCTCACCCATCGGCATCTTTGGAAGAATGATTTCCTCCTCAATGACATCGTCAATTGGCTGATTGCCATTCGCGACCACGGTTTCTGCAAAATCGAACAGCGGCATTTCTTTGTCTGAGAGTGGCCGGATGCGCCAGTCGGCAGTGCGCCTGTCCAAACCTAAGGAACCGAACGCGTCAGCCTTGGCCAACAGTGATAACGCAGCCTTGTTCAGCTTGGCTCGGCGCCAAATATCCCGGACGGCCGAGTAGCCACCATCACGGGCTTCCACCAGACGGTCGGCATCTTCCTGTTTGAAACCGCGTATCTCGCGAAAGCCCAGGCGCAGGGCGTGGCCGTGTTTCCCAGGTGTCGGCTCCAGCGCGGTGTCCCAGTGGCTGTAATTGACGTCGATATCCCTGACCTCGACCCCGTGGTCCTTGGCGTCGATGATGAGCCTGGATGTCGAATAGAAACCCATCGGCTGGCTGTTGAGTAGCGCCGCCGTGAAGGCCGCAGGGTAATGGCATTTCAGCCAGCTCGATGCATAGGCCAGCAGGGCGAAGCTGGCGGCATGCGATTCTGGGAAGCCATACGAGCCAAAGCCGCGGATCTGCTTGAAGATGTTCTCGGCGAATTCCTGCTTGTAGCCGCGGTTTACCATGCCGGTTATAAAGCGTTCCTCGAAGGTATGTATGGTGCCGACATTCCGGAAGGTCGCCATCGCGCGCCTCAATTGGTCGGATTCACCTGGCGTGAAACCGGCGGCCACAACGGCCAGCTTCATGGCCTGTTCCTGGAACAGCAGCACGCCCATCGTTTTGCCCAAAACACCCTTCAGCTCTTCGCTGGGATAGGTGACCTTTTCCAGGCCCTGGCGGCGTCGCAGATACGGGTGAACCATGCCGCCGGTAATTGGGCCGGGCCGGATAATGGCCACCTCGACCACGAGGTCGTAATAGTTGCGCGGCCGCATGACCGGCAGCGTCGACATCTGGGCACGGGACTCGATCTGGAACACACCAATCGTGTCGGCAGCGCAAATCATGTCGTAGGTGGCGACATCATCCTGAGGGATGTTGGCCAGGTCATAGGCCCTGCCGTAGTGCTGCTGAACGAGCTGGAATGCTTTATCCAGACAGGTCAGCATGCCAAGGCCCAGGATATCGACCTTGAGCAGGCCGAGCTGGTCGAGGTCATCCTTGTCCCATTGTACGATCGTCCTGTTCGCCATCCGGGCATTCTCGACTGGCACCAGGTCAGCCAGTGGCCCATTGGTGATGACGAAACCGCCAGGATGCTGGCTGAGGTGGCGCGGGAAGCCGACCAGTTGGTTGGCCAGCTCCACGACCGTGCGGACGAGCGGTGAATCCGGGTTGATACCGGCATCACGCAGTGACGCTTCCGAGTAGCGTTCCTTCGACCACCAGTGGATGGTCTTCGCGATACTGGCGATGGTGTCCAGCGACATGCCCATGGCGCGGCCGACCGTGCGTATCGCCAGCTTGGTCCTGAAGCTGATGGTGACGGCAGCCAGACCAGCACGCTGACGGCCATACCGAGTATAGATGTACTGAATGACCTCTTCGCGTCTGGAATGCCCAAAGTCGATATCGATATCTGGCGGCTCGTTGCGTTCAGCGCTGATAAAGCGCTCGAACAGCACGTCCTGGCAGGCCGGGTCGACGGATGTGACGCCCAGCGCATAGCAGACGGCGCTGTTCGCCGCTGAGCCGCGTCCCTGGCACAGGATGCCTTTTGACCGGGCGAACTTGACGATGTCCTGAACGGTCAGGAAGTAGCTGGGGTAGTCTAGCTGTGCGATGAGCTTCAGCTCATGAAGAATCTGGTCGCGCACCTTGTCTGGCACGCCATTTGGATATCGCCCGCGCGCACCCCTCCAGGTTAGCCGTTCCAACTCCTGCATCGGCGTATCGCTCTGCCCGCGGCTTTCCTCGGGGTAGACGTATTTGATTTCCGACAGCGAGAATTTGCAGCGGTTGGCGATTTCGACGGTTCGGGCAATCGCTTCCGGATAGTCGCGAAACAGCTTGGCCATCTGCTCCGGCGACTTGATGTAGCGCTCGCTGTTCGGTTCAGCCTGGACGCCCAGCTCTTCCACCGTGCATTTATGGCGGGTGGCGACCAGCACGTCTTGCAGGCGTGAACGCGATGGATGGTGGTAGAGCACGCTGTTGATGGCGACGAGCGCGACACCTGCTTCCCTAGCCGCTCCGGCCCAGACTGCTATCCGCTGCCTGTCCCGTCCGCGCATCAGGTTGGAAACGCCTAGCGACAGATTGTCGCCTATCAGGTCGCGCAGCGCCGTCATCCGCTCGATGAAGGCCGCCTCCGGCTTCCTGGGCGCCAGCAGGATAATTTGCTGGCCTTCAATGCGTTCGACCAGGTCAGCCCAGTAGATTTCGCACTGGCCTTTCGGCGCACGACGCCTGCCCAACGAAATGAGCTGGCTCAGTCTAGAATAGGCCGACAGATCTGTCGGCAGGCAGACGAGGCTGGGTGCGTCCTGGAAATCGAGCTGGGCGCCGACGATGTACTGGATGTCGGCATTCTTGGCGGCCGAGTACCCGCGGACGACACCTGCCAGGGTGTTGCGGTCGGTCACCGTAATGGCCTTCAGGCCTTGGGCAGCGGCCTGTAGAACCAGTTCCTCGCCATGGCTGGCGCCTTCCAGGAAGCTGAAGTTCGACAGGCAGTGGAGCTCAGCATATTCCATCAGAATATCCCGTGCATGAACCAGTCGCCCGCAGAGCTGCGGAACAGCCAGTAACGGCGACCGACCTCGTCTTCGACCTGGAAGTAGTCGCGTCCGGCGATATCCATGCCGCCGTTCTTCCATTCGCCGTGCAGCCGCTCCGGGCCAGCTGTCATGGCAATGCGGCGGCGGATGCGGCGCCAGGTGAAGGCGTCGCCGGTGGTTTCCATCTCGACAGGTTCCGGCGATATCAGCCGGGTCGGCCGCGGGTCGTAGTCCGGCATCTCGCGATTGGATCGGGCCATTGGTGGCAAGCGAGCGAAAGCATTCTCCGGCGTGTGTCTGCCCAGCGGTTCGAAGCGGAAGACATTGCGGGCGCCCAGGCGGCCTTGCAGGCGGTCGATGAGTTCGGCGAAGCGACTATCGTCCTGCTGGGTGGCTTCCAGGGATGCCTGGTCGGCGCTGAACGGGTCGGCTGTCAGAGCTTCCAGGGTGAAGCTTTCGATACCGAAGCCGGGTGCGATGGAATCCAGCGGGTCGCGGAACAGCCGCTTCAGGTGCTTCGGACTGCGGCTCGGATATGACGTGCCGACACGGATGGTCTGGATGTCGCCATCGACCCTGAAGGCCGTCAACGCGAGTTGACGGGCGCCCAGATGCTCATCGGCCAGCAGCTTGCACAGGGCATCCAGCAGATAGTCCAGCACGGTATCGATGGCATCCCTAGTGGATACCGGCTCTACCAGGTTGGCGCGGGACCGCCATGGCGCCTGGGGTACACGGGGCGTTATCGGCTCCGGCTGGCGTGCCATCAGCATGTCGATGCGTGCCAGTAGTCCCTGGCCGAACCGCTTGGCCAGCGGCCCTCTTGCCATGTTCGCGATCGAGCCAATGGTCTTCAGCCCAAGACCATTCAGCGCATCCACAATGTCGTGGTCGATGCGCAGAGCCGCGACTGGCAAATCCTTCAGGCTCTCGAAGGCTGCAGTCCGGTCTTCCGGCAGCGAGCCGCCAGCGCCGTATCGTGACCATGCCCAGGCTGCTGCCGGTGAGGCGGCAAAGGCGATACGCGTGGTGACTTGCATGCGCCGGAAGGAGGCCCGCATCTGCTGCAGCATGGCGTCCTCGCCTCCGAAAAGGTGCGTGACCCCATAGACATCCATGACGATGCCGTCAGCTCCATCCACCTGAACCGTCGGCGACCAGCGACAGCACCAGTCGGCCAGGCGCTCCAGGGCAGCCTGGTCGCCCAGCGGGTCGGCCGGAGCGGTGACCAGGCGCGGGATTTGCGCCATCGCATCAGCGAGCGGCATGCCAGCCTTCAGGCCGAGCTGGATTGCCATCAGGTTGACCGCGGACAGCCGGAAGGTGCCAGCAGTCGCCTGGGTCAGCGCGAAGGGACCGGTGGTCGGGCTATTCCGCCGCCTCAAGCGATCGGTCGGCAACCTCGGCAACCAGATTGAAAGATAGCGACGCATTGTCGAACTCCAGCACCCATGTCCCTCCGGCTTCAGCACCCCGGACACGCTCCAGGGTCAGGCGCCAGCATGGTCGGATGTCGAGACTTCGAGCGGGCTCGATCCGCCATCTCGTCAGTGCCGCAGACGGCTGCCGGTCACGGCGGACCAGGAAGCCGATCGAGCCACAGGTCTCGGCCGCCAGTTGCAGACGCCTGGTCTCGGTCAGGTCGGCTTGCTCAACTTCGGCGACCACGGCGCCGCCGGGCATGTCCTTCAAGGCTTCCTCGGCCGCCCACAGCCGATTGTCGGTCTGCCGGGTCCAGGCGATCGTCATGCGTCGATGGGAGAGTCCGAGCTGAGCGAAGCCGCCCGGGTAGAGGTCGGCGCTGGGAGTAATCCAGAGCACATGCTGGATGGTCTTCTGGTGCCCAAGCAGCGCGGCCAGAAAGCTGGTGATGGCGCCCTGGTCGCCGAGCAACTCGTGGAAGCCGCCGCGAGCCAGGCTGCGGCCCGGTAGCAAGGCGTCGATCTCGGCCACTCCGATGGGCACACCTGCGACAGCAGCCCGGCGGCTAATGCCGGTGATGCGCTCCATCTTGCTGCGCAGATCGGTCAGGGGAGAGAGCTGGTTCATGAATCGCCTCCGCGCGAATGGGAAGGCTTCATGTTCTACTATTATCCCAATATGTTCTCAATATGTACTTTTTCCTAGACTCAAAGCCTATTTAGTGGGTATGAGTGCATCAGATCGCTATGCCTTGTGGAGGCGATAGCAGCTGGTCTCACGCGCTAGCCCCATAAATCTTAATCAGATAGCCGTTTCACTGATCAGGCGTAGGATACCTTCATCCCACATGGGAGGTGCTCATGACCGCCAAAAAGAAGGTCGCCGAGGTGCCACGTATGCTCTCCCTGGAGGCTACGGCCACTTACCTTGGGCTCACCATTCCCGAACTCACGAATCTGCTACCAGAGCTACAGGACAAAGGATTCCCGAATCCCATTCCCACGCTGGGGCTATGGGATCGCAAAGTCCTCGATATCTGGCTTGATCGTGAAAGCGGCATCTCAACAAAAGCCTATGGGTTCTATCCGCCAGAGCCGCAGAAACTGAATCCCGCCAGCCGGACGCCCTCGAAGCAGATATTGCCATCTTCAAATCCAACTCAAAACATAGGCTACACCGTTGCGGAGTGCATAGATGACTACATGCGCTGGTTCCGCTGCCATCGTCGGCGGGTCAGAGAGACCCAGTATCAAATCAATGCCTCCATCCTCCCGAAATTCGGTCACAGGTTGGTATCAAGCCTGACCGTTAAAGAGATTCGGAAATGGCACGACGACATTTCAAAATCACCCAAGTCAATACATGCCGCATTCGGAGAACCTAGGCGATATGGCCCGCCGCCCAAGACGGATGAAGAAAAGCGAAAGCGTAAGAACACGGCTAATCGAGACCTCTCGATCCTGAAAGCCGCCCTGAACATGGCTTATCGCGATGGGCTGGTAGAGACCGATGCAGGGTGGCGTGGCGCGAAACAATTCCGATTGGTCGAGGTCTCCAGCGCGGAGTGCCTGTCAGTCGCGGAATGCCAGCAGCTATTGCCGCACTTATCTCCGGATTTTCGCGAGCTTGTCAGGGGTGCTTTGTTTACAGGGGCGCGTTTCACAGAACTTGCTCAGGTAACAGCAGGAGACTTTGATGAACGCGCTGGCAGCATATACCTGCTCCCATCGAAAAACTTCTCGTCTCGTCATGTCATTCTCACCGAAGAAGGTTCCACCTTCTTTCGACGAATGACGCACAATCTGCACAAGAATGATATCGTGTTCAGACGCGCAGACGGCTCACAGTGGCTCAGCAGCGATTGCTCGCATCGTTTGAAGATACCATGCCAACTGGCGGGGCTCCGGCACGTTACGTTCCATATGTTCCGTCACACGTATGCCAGCATGCTCGCTATGAGCGCGGTTCCCATTGCAGTCATCGCAAAGAATCTTGGCCATCAGAGTACGGAAACATGCGAGAAGTTCTACGCCCATTTCACCAAAAGCTATGTAGCCGACACCATCCGCACCAATACACCCAAGCTGGGAATCGATGACCCGGTAAAAGGTGATATCCGGAATGGCGCGGTGGGTATCAGGACGAATGACCGGACTGCGACGGCGACAATCGCTCCCCAACAAATTCCGGTTTTCTCGATGCGGGAATTGCGCCAGCGTGCCACCGAGCGTGGGATAGTGGGACGATATGAGATGTCGAAGGTTCAGCTGATGGCAGCGCTTGGCCTTTAGTGCAGCTCAAGTTTGTCAAAGAGATATTGATTTTATGCAGTCAGAAACCCGCTTCGAATACGAAGAGCATTTCGTGGCATTCATTGATTTCCTGGGCTTCGTGGATGCAATCGATTCCGCGAGCGATGAAGCGCGAACGAAGCTGCTGACACTATTGATTGCTTTGTCGAAGGTGCAGTCGGAATTCATGGTCGAGACAAGAGCGACCCCGGATGGTGTCGCTACTGAGGTCGCTCCGAATATCACCACTTTCTCTGACAATATCGTCATTAGCTATCCACTCGAGAAGCTTCGAGCCAAGGGCTACTACAGCGATGCGGAGACGCCGACATTCATACTGGATGGCTTTTCAAAGCTCCTGTCGTGGCTGGCCATCGCTGCCTTGCGCATTGGCTTCCTGATACGAGGCGGGGCGACCATCGGCAGGCTTTTCCATTCAGGCGGCGTTGTGTACGGCGAGGGAATGGTCGAGGCCTATCGCATTGAATCAGGAATTTCCGTGTATCCCCGGGTGGTGCTTTCAGCGCAAGTTGCGGCGCGACTGAACTGGGCAAGGAGTCCTCGCATCCTGACCGATATCGATGGTCTGAAGCACATTGATTATTTCAAGGATATCTTCTTGAGCCCAGTCGAGGCACCGGATGGTCGAACCCCGTCGCCGCAGCAGCTCTTCGATGAAGCTTGTAAAGCCGTCACGGTTTCGCTCGACCAACTCAGACAATCCAGGAATCAGCGGGCCTATGCCAAATGGGTCTGGTTCAGCAATCAGTTGGCGGAAAGTCTGGGCCGTCAAAATCCAGCAATACGCCGACAGTATGGATTTCGAGTTGACAAGCTCCCCGCCGAATAGAGTCGGGATTCGCACTGCGCCGGTAGGCCCGCTTACTCGAATGGTGCTGGCGGCGGGTCCTGCTTCTCACCAATCGCCACAATCTTCAAAAATCCATCAGGCAGGGGCCTTTGTAGCTGCAGGGCCTCAGTTGCAGGCGCCGTCAGCCAGGTCTTAACCTCAGCCTTCGTCGTAAGAACAACAGGCATCGCCTTGGGGTGGATTATGGCAACTTCCTTGTTGGCATCGGTGGTCAGGAAGGCAAACAAGTCGTTTGTCGTCTCGCCCTCTTTCACCTTCCGAACGGACTTCCAACGCGGCACATGGATGCCAGCAAAGAAGGCCAATGGCCGTTCTTCGCCGAGTGCAAACCAGCCCGGAGGCCTTGTCCCGTCAGGCTGAGGTGCTGGTTCGCTGAATGACGTGAACGGCACCACGCAACGGTTCTCGACGCCCAACCAGCGGCGCCAGTGCGGTGACTTTGTATTGCGAACATTTGTGACGCCAGGATCCGACTTTTTGCCTTCCAGTGCGAAGGCGGGTGACGGAAGTCCCCAGCGGGCCATAGTCAGTTCACGGCCTTCGGGCGTGTTGCGCACAATGGGAGCCATGAAGTCCGGGAAGATACCGGGTTGCGGCGGCATATTGCCGACTGACGATATGGTGGCATCCACAAAGTCGCGGATGGCCTGAGGGCCTTTAGTTTGGCTGTAGAGGTTGCACATGCGATCCCGCGAGCGTCATATCGCTAAACTATGCTTTCGATATCGAGACTCTAGCAGCAGTCTCGATCAAGCTCCGCAAAAGTACCCAGACGCTCAGACGGCGCATCTCGCCTACTGAAACGGGGATCTACTAGGTTTGGGTCAACGCTGCCTCGGCCGCTGGACTCGCGGCCCCACCGGACCCGCATCCTTGGATTGCATTCGGCACCTGACAACTTTACACTTTCCCGTGTAGATATGGGGTCGTCCGCGGCAAACAGCGGACCAAGAAAACTTAACTCAGGCGACGGTGGGAACAATGGCGTCAATTGAATTCCGTGGGAAAGGACTCGTGTATTCCCACCACTTAACTATTCCAACCCACGCATTCGTATTGAACAAGACAAAGAGCGTTGGGCCAACCAACGCGACAAGCAACATGATCATTCAAGGAAATGATCTGATTGCGCTCAAATCGCTTCAATCCCGATACGCAAATGGGTTCAGCCTAATCTATGCAACTCCCCCGTACAACAACGGCATCGACAACTGGAAATACAACGACGACATACCCACGCCGCTAACCCAGGAATGGCTAAACTCCACTCCGGCAAAGGATGACCCGGATCGTCATGACAAATGGCTTTCGTGGATGCTCCCACGATTGCGCCTGATGTATGAACTGCTCTCTGACGACGGGCTGATCTGCGTCAGTATCGACGACCATGAGATGCATCGTCTTAAGTGCTTAATGGATGAAATTTTCCAAGAGCAGAATTTTCTCGCTACGTTGGTGTGGCAGAAGAAATATTCCACGCCTCCTGATGTTAAGGACATAGGCTACGTTCACGAATGTATCCTGGTTTATAGAAAGAGGGGGGCATTTCATCCCTTCCGACTACCAGCGACCGAAGAACAGCTCGCTAGATACAGAAACCACGATGGCGATAACCGCGGTCCATGGAAGGCAATGGATTACACATGCAGATACTCGAAGGCTGAGCGAGAAAATCTCTACTACGCCATCACTAATCCGCATACAGGTAAAAAGATCTACCCTAACAAAACACGAGTTTGGGCTTACTCAAAAGAAGAACACAAAACTAACGAAGAAGAGAATCGTATTTGGTGGGGTAAAGACGGCAAAAACAAAATGCCGTCCTTAAAAAACTTCCTAGATGAAGTTCAAAAGGGAATGGTACCCGCCTCGCTCCTGCCATACGAGGATGTTGGACATACTGACGAAGCCGCTAAGGAGCTTCGAAGCCTAATCCCTGATGCGAAGCGCGATGGTAAACCGGCTCGACTAATTCGACACCTGATGCGTCTCTGCTGCAAAGAGAACGATGCGGTGCTTTTCCCATTCGGAAGCGCAGGGGAAGGACCGCAAGCTGTTTTGGAGGCCAATGCCTTCGAGCGATTCGGGGAAAAGCTACTTTCCAGGAAATTTGTTGTCATCGCCCAGGACGACGCGGATAAAATTGTGGCTGAGCGTACCCGCAGGTTAATTAAAAATGGGATCAAAGCTGGGTTTGGTTTTTACGAGATCGGCGCTTCTGTCGATGCGGAGGAGTTGCTCTCGGGGGCTTCGCTACCGGGCCGACAAGAGTTAGCAAGGTATATCTACAGCACCTCTACGGGAGCGACTCTAGAGGATGTCATTTCGAACAAGGGTAGCTTGATAGGTCAGCATCAAAATATTGATATCCACCTATTGTATGAGCCGAAAGCAGAGTACCTCCGCTCAAGCGCATCAATGCTCGATATCCGCTCCGCCGAGGCAATAGCTAAAGGGCGAAAAGCGGGCCGCAAATCTGTTGTATTTGCCAGTGGAAAATATGTACCGCAGCGCGACCTTGAGGCTCTTGGTATCGAATTTTGCCATTTGCCGCTGCAGATATATCGACTAACGCGGATTTCAAAATGAATCTCAAAGATTACCAGACCAAGGTACTCAATCGACTTTCAGACTATCTAGAGTCTTTAGCGAAAAACCGCGATGCCGCGCGTGAATTCGAGAGCTTTCAACGAGCTCGCGGGGCTACTCCACCGCCGATTGCTTATTGCGCAACTACATGGAGTGAGCTTGCGTCAAGAGACCTGATTCCCAAGTTAGGCGCCACGCATCCGACATGGATTCCTCGCGTCAATGGTATTCAACAAGAGGTCCCTAATATTTGCATAAAGGTGCCAACTGGCGGAGGAAAAACTCTGCTGGGATGTCATGCAGTCGGGCGGATTGGAGAAATATTTCTTGGACGACAGACGGGCCTAGTAGTTTGGGTCGTGCCGTCTGATGCAATTCTTAGGCAGACGTACTCCCGTCTTTCTGACCGAAGGCATCCATATCGGATGGCTCTCGATGCATACTCTGGTGGCAGGACCATCATTCTCAAAAAGGGAGATGCATTTACGTCGATTGATGTCGCAGATAATCTTTGCGTCCTCGTTATAATGCTGCAGTCGACAGTCAGAGAGAATGACGATTTACTGAGGGTCTTCCGAGATTCAGGAGGGTATTCATCATTCTTTCCGGCGGTCGATGATGAGCCAGGCAATCAAGCATTCAGGCAGGCAGTCCTAAATGCCGACATTCTAAACAACTTGAACGGATCAGGGCACTTCCCGGGAACGATAGTTCGGCACAGTCTTGCAAATGTCCTGAGGCTACTCCGGCCTGTATTTGTGATTGATGAAGGGCATCGCGCATATAGCGAACTCGCACATCAGACACTTATGAACTTAAATCCGTCGTTTGTGCTTGAGCTAACCGCCACTCCAAATTCAAATGAGCACAAGAGCAATATTCTTGTCGATGTTTCAGGCACAGATCTGAAACAAGAAAACATGATCAAGCTCCCCATTAATATTCTAAACGTAGATGGGGATGATTGGAGAGCGACGGTCAAGCGGTCACTAGTGCTTTTGGATAAACTCTCTCTTGACGCCGAATCTGAGCGGAAAAATACCGGCAGCTACGTTCGCCCGATCTTGCTTGTAAGAGTAGAGGCAACTGGACGCGACAAGAAGGATGGAAAAAGAATCCATTCCGAAGATGTGCGCGACTATCTGCAAAAAAAGCTCCGGGTTTCGCCCGAAAAAGTTCGCGTAAAAACGGCCGATATAAACGAGCTCGGCGACGAAGATTTGATGTCACCAGAGTCTCAAGTTCAGATTGTAATAACCAAAGATGCTCTCCGCGAAGGTTGGGACTGTGCTTTCGCATACATTCTGACGGTTTTATCAAACACTACTTCATCTCGCACTCTGACACAGATGGTGGGTCGAATACTCCGTCAACCAGGCGGAGAGTTGTTCTCCACGCGTAGTCTTAACGAGAGCTACGTGCTTTCGATGAATCAAGATGTGAAAGAGGCGGTAATTGCGGTCCGCGATGGACTTTCTAACGACGGCATGATCGAGCTTGGATCGTATGTTCGTATGATCAGCACTTCCTCGGCGGACAGCGTCTCTATCAGCAGCAATACGAAGAATTTCCCCGCTGCGATCAACTTACCAGTTGTGGGGCGTTTGAATGGAAAGGGTCTGTGGGAAGAATTCTCACCAGAAGCTCATATTTTGCCGCTCTTGGATTGGGACAACATTCACTTTCGCAAAATCGCGGAATTCGACCCGCCTCAATCCGCTTCTGAAACAGACGTTTCTATCAGTATCTCGAAGACTGGCTCTCAAGCCACGGCAGTCTCCGTCAAATCAAACAGCGACACAGAGATTCCTCTTTTAGGCTCAAGCCTAGCGGCCTCTGTGGCATATTTAGTTTCGACAGTCCCGAACGTTTGGCAAGCTACTCGTATTTTGCGCTCCGCAGAGTCAGCACTTGTAGGTCGGGGGTTTTCTTCTCAGGTAGTGTCTGGCGCACGGGCCGCACTTGTTGAGGCGATTCGTCGCGATGTTGCGGAGCAGATCCAGGATCAATCGCGCAGAATTTTTCTAAGTTTGGTGAAATCAAAGGAAGTTCAGCTAATCTCGAAGACTCATAGTGGAAAGCAAATTAAAATTCCAAGTTCATTTGAGATTTTAAAGTCAGAGTCTGACACTGCAGTCGCCCAACGTGACGGAAGTGCGCTGAAGAAAAATGTCTATCAAAGAATTTATCACTCGATGCTCAACGGGTTTGAGCTTGAGGTTGTTCGGGCGTTAGACAAGTCGAAAGCGGTGAACTGGTGGTATAGAGTCCCCGTGTTTGGCGATTGGTCACTCACCGGTTGGAGAGATGCGAGAATCTTTCCAGATTTTCTGGTTTCGTTGAAAAAGCAGAGTGGTAACGAGGAATTCCTTGTGCTCGAAACCAAAGGGTCGCATTTAGCTGGAAATGAAGACACAAAGTATAAGTCTGAGCTTATATCTGCCCTGTTTGGAAGTTCACATGACGAAGGGGTCTATAAAAATTGGAAGGCAGCGATTGTAATGGATAATAATTGGCAGGCAGATTTACAGGCGTTGCTCGCGCCTTGAGCTAGGCCGCCGACAGAAATACTCGCTCTAGTTCGTTTCGGTAGCTGGAAAGATCGAGTTCTTTCAATTCATTAAAGCTGTTCGACCTCGACCCTCTAATGGGCCCCCCGCGTAGGGCGATCTCCAGCAAGGAGTCGAACAGATCGAGCGGAAGTGCGTGTCCACTTCGCGCGCTTCTTACAATTAGGCCCGCAGCTGCTTGTCCGCTCAGCGGCTCTCCAGTGTCATTTTGAACAAACTCATCAAGGTTAGTCGCAAACTCAGCTTCAGGATGAGCGACGGTCCAAATAAAACCGTCTTCCGAAAATCCATTCTCAGAAATCTCAGCAAATCCAACCTGAAGCCCAGCTCCAAAACTTCCTACATCGGATCTATGTTGTTCGAAGACCAAGCTCATCACAAAGTGACCCATTGGAACAGCAACTGCATTTCCCGCCATGCGAACAATATCGGTCTTCGTTTCTCCCTCGAAGTCTTCGGGGGTAAACCCCTGCAAACGCGCACAACCGTCGGCCGACAGTTTCGAAATTTGGCCGTCGGTAAAGACAGCTACGACTGACCGTCCCTTATTGTCAGATGCACCGACCTTCAATGCCGGGGTGTAGCCACGGTTAAAGCAAATCGATCGGCCTCCGGCTGTCCAATAGAAGCCAGCAGCTCTTGGGCTCTCCGTCTGTGAGCTAATGGGCGCCGATGGAGTTTGGGCGTGAAGAGTGTTTGCAATTTCACGAACTTTGGACGCGACCATAAAGACCCGCTTCCGATCCTGTGGAAGTCCAAATTGACGAGCGTTTAGTGTCCGCCAAGAAATAAATGGGTAACCGGCCTGTCGAAAATACGCCAGAACCCCCTCGAACTCCTTGCCCCCATTCATTGTCAGCAGGTTTGGGACGTTCTCAGCGACGATCGTATGTGAGCCAGCCTCAATGGCAATTTCTACCATTCGGTAGAAAAGCCCTGATCGCGCTCCGGAAAGGCCTGCCATCGAACCGGCAATAGAGATGTCTTGGCAAGGCCATCCCCCTACGACCACATCGGCTTTGGGGGGCTGTAACGAATTTACATCCCGGTGAATCTGGGCAGGGCCGACCCGGCGCTCCAACACCCGAATACATGCCTCGTCTTTCTCGCAGACCAGTAAAGGTACAGTCGACGGATGCTCGAGACCACCGGCCCCACTGAATAGGCTTATGTACTTCATCTACAGCTCGGGACAGGAAAATGTTAAGCTACAATATATAGTATAGCGCGCTCCTATTCGCTTCGAGTCAAATCGGCGTTTCCCCCATAGTATCCACAGCAAATTTTGCCCGAATCGTCCAATTCTCCTTAAAATGTTGAACAAAGTTCTATGTGCCTTCCCACACCCTGTTCAGTACCTGGGCAGCGATCCCGGCCTTGTCCTGCGGCAGAAACCGCCCGTAGTGCTTTGACACCATCTCAGGCGTGTCTTGGATCGCATAGCTGGCATGCTCGTAGGAACCCGTCTGTTTCAGGATATGGGTGGCCAGAACATCCCGGATGTTGTGCGGTCCATGAGGAAGTAAGCCCTTGATGGCACCGTTCCCGGTGTATGGATTGAAGATTCCGTATCGCTGCACTGTAAGACGCCAGGCCTCGTAAAACGTGTTCTGGTCGTAGGCCGCTTCGGTGCTGGTGGTTTTGGCTGTCTTGACGAAAAAGGTGCCCGGGTCCTCAGCAGTATTCAGCAACCGCGCCCGGTGTCGATTGATATAGGCCTCCAGGTAGGCATACAGGTCAGCCAGATCTGGCAGCACCAGCCGAAATGGCTTCGAGCCGAAGAATGATGATGTTCCGTTCTTGAAGGCTACGCTGGGGATCAGGACCTCCCAGCCTTGGTCGCGATCGCTCCAGCGCAGTTCGCCGCGTCTGAGCTCTTCTAGCCGCCGTTCTGACCGAGGGTTGTCGCCTGGAAGGCAGAGCATGAGCTCTCGCATGTTCCGCTGCCTTAGGCCTAGATGCAGGCCCAGACGCAGCAGCAGGAACGACCGGACCGCCTCGGCATGACTGAGGGGATAAACATGCTCATCCGGCATCAGCCGCACAATCTCATCCGTAATCTTTCGGTACTCCGCAACCGGCTTCTCGGCTTCCAGGACCACGAGAATAGGCTCGAATGGGTCGCGGTGAACACGCGCCACACGCTCAATTTCGCGGTTCCGAAGCTTGGTATGCTGGTGCAGCTGTTCGCAAGCCAGATCCCAATCTGCTTGGACGCGGACAAGATCCTCCTGCGTGATTAGACCTGGAATTACCTCCAGATGCTGGGCGATCTGAGGTGACTGGCGCAGCCAACCTGTATCCTTGCGGGTCAGGGCGGCGCCCAGAACCAGCATGTCGCATTCCCACATCGTGTAGAACCCGCGCTTCCGCTCTCGCCAGTTCAGGTACCAGTCCCAGACCTGGGGAAAGACCATCATTGCAAAGGTCAGGCTTTCGAGGCGGGCGCCGAAACCCCGTACGCCTGACCGCGGGGAGGCCGCGAAAGCGCCGAACATCAGGCCAAAGTGCTCGATGCGCTGGGCTGCGGTCTCGCTGTTCCAGACCCCGTTCCGCTGCTGGCCGAGTGCAGTCAGGGTTGCTGTCTTGAACCGGACCAGCTCGTTCATCTCGGCTTCCAGTCGAGGCGGCGCGGTGAACGCAGTCTTGTGAATTTCGGGGTCAAGCTCATTCGGCTCATCGGACTGCTCAACCGTGCCCCTACGGCGTGTCTTGGTTTGCAGGGAATTGAACCGCACTGCGTAGGGCACTTTTGCAGCCGTGGACTGGTAACGCCGATATTCGGTTGCACCGGTGATGATGTTCGCCTGTACCCAGGTCAAGATTTCATCCTGCTCCTCCCTGGAACGCAGGTTGAAATCCTCAGGCAGATGCCATGCCAGGCGGCGGGCTTCCGCTCGCTTAACCTGAGGCATCCTGTGCCCGGTCAATGCCCGGCTCGGATGCGCCAGCCTGGCTTTAAAGTAGCCGACCGGGAGCCTGTAACGGCGTTCAATACGACTAAGTGCTTCGAAGCTCTGGATGGTTCTGGGCTGCCTCTCGCCTGTACACCACATCCGGATGCTATGAGGGTCGACCAGCCGGTCCGGTTCACCAACTGCTCGGTAGAGATGGTGAACAGTATCGCCATGCCGCTTCATTTCGGTAGCAAGAGCTGCTGGAAAGGCCATGCGCTCCGTGTTCGCATCCCAAAGTGGTTCAGGGAATTCGACGATCGTCTTTTTCCGCTTGCCTCGACGAGGCTTCCCGCTATCGGGCGGGTTCGCAGGTTTGGCTGCCTTATGCGCTGGCTGGGTCTTCAGTGTTTCCGGTCGAATGTTGGTCGGTGGCGCCCTGTATGGCTGCGCACCAACCGCAAAAAGGGTCCGGCATATGCTGTTCGAAATGGGAACCAGGTGCTTCCGGATCTCCCGCATAACATCTGGGGGAATGCCGCATAGTTTAGCAGCAGCATTTAGGTTGATGGAGTTCCCACGCAGCGGAGGGAATGTTCTTTGCTCTAGCAGTCCTTTCAGATACAGGCGAAGCCGGTTGGCGTCCTCAGCGTTTGTGATGGGTTCGATGCGCGCAGCGAAGTACGCATCGACCATGGCCGGGGTAGTGTGTGACAGGGTTGACGCAACATGCCTGTTCATAATTCCACGTCACCCTCAATCGGCTGATCCGGGTCGAAATCAATATCTGCGATTGGACCGACCAATATTTCGATTCGAGCCTTGAGCTCTTCTGTGATTGGTACAGGTAGGGTTGGGTGCGCTGCGTCGTACTGGTCCAGGAACGACTTCAACGCGGCCATGTCCGCTTTGCCCATATCGATATTGGCCGCCAGACAAATTTCAGAGACGATGTCATGCAGATATCGTTCGAGAGCGGCAACGATAACCCCGTCGGGACTAGGATGGCGGCCGAGACGAACCATGCCCTCAATGAAATCGTTTAGGCCATCCGGCAGTCCAATAATCCGAACTGGCATTGAGTAACTCTCCTGCTCCAAAGCTAAACGACAACAAATTTGGCGGGGTCGAACCCTCCCGTGAATTCTTTGGGATACCCTCGCTGATTGGATACGAACCGAGTGCCGTCGATTGTGACGTCCAGACACCAATGGTGGTGCCCAAAGAACCAGGCATCCGGTCGGTAATGCGCAATCAAGTCGTCCAGTTCGGCATGGAAAGCCCTCATCAGAGGGGTGAACTCGTATTGAACATTCCAGAGTTCTTTCCGCAGGCTTGGGGCGTGATGCGTAACCACGACGGTCCTGCCATCCCATGGGTTGGATAGTTCCCTATCCAACCAAGCAACTGCATCTCTATGGAACTTCTGGGTATCGGAGGGTCTAAGAAGTCGTCCCTGATAACCGATAAGGCGATAGTCGTTCAGCCTCGGCGGTACATCGTCATAATCAGTCCAAAGAGTCGTGAATAGGATGCGGACACCGTGCTGAGGCATTCTCAAGACGGTGTTGCTTGCAAACACGGCCTGATCGGCTTGCTCCGTCGAGGTCTGCGTCACGCCTTCAATTGTCGCCCCGTAGAATTCGTGATTTCCCGGCAACAGAACCACTGAGGTCTCAAGGTACTGGGCGACAGCATTCGCATATTGCATCGCCTTGCTGCCCAGATCGATGTCACCAGCCAAGATGAGCATGTCAGGCTGCCCTGCCTTCAATGCGCGTAGGTCCGGCCC
Organism: Ferrovibrio terrae; assembly: GCF_943372915.1. Lineage (GTDB taxonomy): Bacteria > Pseudomonadota > Alphaproteobacteria > Ferrovibrionales > Ferrovibrionaceae > Ferrovibrio > Ferrovibrio terrae_A. The sequence continues at coordinate 125,948 of NZ_CALSAN010000009.1, forward strand.
CTTCATGGTTTTACGGTCGTCCGAACCTGCGGCGTGTGCGGGGTGAGTATCCTCAGCGTCTAGCAGGGGGTGAGCTGAGGGCTTCTCGAATTCCAGATGCAGATCGGACATGAGTGCAATTTTCATGTCTCACCGGCCGTTCTGAGTCAGATCGAACCGTGCGTCGCCAATTTTCTCTCCATCATCCAAGACATCGAAGAGATAGGTCTCTGTCAGAGTTCCGGCATCCCGGCGAACCCAGACCGCACTATCGATAAATTCACGGATAGCGTCGTCAATTGCGTCAAATTTCTTTCCTGAAGTCCGACGGTAGTGGAGTGAAATTTTTTCTGGCGTGACTTCAATAACAGAGGCATCGTTGCACCCATCTTCAAACAAGGCATCGAGATATACCTGCGAGTTTTGTGCCCCATGCGGCAGCTTCACAATCACCGTGAAATCAAAGTTTGGCATCTCGCTATTCCTTATCTGCTCTTACCTGCTGTTCAGGGTGCCGCGGTCTTTCAGGAACGAGCGGCGGCCTCGGATAGGCGGGGTGTTCTCCACGATGTGCCTCCAGCGACGTCACTTCGTGGCTCGGTCCAGCACGCGCCGGATGCGATAGAAACGCCCCTGGGTTCGCACCCAGCCGGTTTCCCAGTCAGCGACCATGAGCTCGGATGTCCGGAAGACGCGGCTGTAATCGGTCGCTTCATCCAAATGTCCGATCAAACAGGGCATTACCCTCTTGGCGAGGACGACCTGGTCGAGACATGGCGCCGCTTCAATGCTTGGGATCGGGATATCTCCGTTGGCGATGAGCATCAGATCGCGGGTGAGATCCGTCAGCTGGGCAATGCGGGCATTCAAGTCGCCGTGCATTTGGCGACCACAATCGATGGTGATCATGGATTCCTACCTGGTTGAACGAAGCGAGAGACGGCTTGCGTCTAAGGTTCGGTGGTCTGGTGGGCACGTCAGTGCCGTCGGACGCCATCGCGTTCCGCCATTGGTCGCCCAAGGCGGTAAAATCGGTTTAGCGTTCGAGCCCAGCCGAGCTCAGGCGCATAGACCCATAGATCAGACGTCAATACAGCGGGTCCGCGGACCGTCGGATGGCCGTGGATAATTCCAGTCAAGCACGGGGCCATCCTGAAAGTACCTGCGTAGTTGTCTAGGAATGGTGCGTCGGCCAATTCCGCTACGGGCTGGTAACCACCAGCGATTTTGGCCAAATCACTGCAAAGCGCCTGAAGGCGGCGCAGTTCGACGTCAGCGTCACGGTCGACGCCATTCGGCGAGATGATAAGCATCGTCTTGTCCCCTGACAGCCATAAGGTTGGGTTGCCAATCCGCGGATATGCGGGGGGACTGGGCCGCTCCGGCGCCAGGGGCAACGAGGCCGTAGTCGGTTCGTGGCTGGGACTTCCCCAGCTGAATGGCCGAATGCGGGTCTGAGCACCTCATGCGGAGAACAATAGCGGCACAAATGTAGGAGTCAATGCCACATTGACCGGCCGCCGAGATTTTTTGGCGACAGTCAGAGCAAAGCCTGGATACCCTTGCGGTCGACAATATCCAGTAGCCGGGCAGCCGGACCGCGCGGTTTCTTTGAACCTAGCTCCCAAGCTACAACCATTGGCTTTCCCACATTCAGCAAAATTCCGAACGTGGATTGGCTGCACTTCGCCTTGCGGCGGATACTGCGGACACGTGTGCGAGTGAAGCTTGGGACGGGCGGAGCACTGTGCGCGGCGGCAACCACCTTGGCTGCAGCCCCGCCCGTGCGAGAGTTGTTCTGGTGGCCCTTCACGATGGCGCTTCCCTTAACTTTACTTGCGAACCAGGCGGGTCATCCTGGCCTGCATCTCTGTCGCGAGTTGGATCTGCGAGAAGGGATTTGTGTCATCGCCTAGGTGATGAACGGGCACTGCTGAAAACTGCTCCGCGAAGTCTGCTTTGCTCATTGGGGACCGGGCAGGCGGAGCCACTAAATGGCTTGTTCCTTTGGCTTTGGGGGCGATGAGTTTCATATCTGGTCCTCGCTGAACTGAATCCGGGCTACTCCTGGCCCAGCGCCTGGTCAATTTCGGACTGGGCGGGAATTGCATACTTGAGGTGCGGCACAAAGATTACGAAAAACGCCCATAACCAGGCCGGAAGCGCAAACAGAACTGCCATGAAAAAGATGACGCCATTCTTGAACAGGGCTGCGCCCAATCCGACGGCGAACGGAAGTCCAGTAATGATAGCCGCTGCCAGGAAGCCCGCCTTCTTCTCTTCGCGCCATTTGTCACAATCGTCGACGACCTTATCTCCAATTTTCATGGCAATGAGCTTGATCATGCCTCTGTCGCCGAAGATGAACCGTCCGGTGATGTCAGGCACTAGGTACGAGGCGACCAACTCGAGCGCCATGACGTCCTTGATCAAGGCATCCTTGCCGGATGGATCCCGGAACCGAAGGTACTCGTATTTCCGCAGACCGCTCCTGTCGCTGATGCTTGGCCCGACCACCTCGAGCCGACCGTCCACAACCAGCACCGTTACCCCCAAAGTTTGACCATTGACTATCGATTCGCCAGACGCGGTAAGCCGCATCCGGCAGTACATCTGTAGGTATATGCCATATTGAAATGAGTCAACTCGTTAAAACATGGAATACAGTGCCATAGAACATAGGCACCGTATCGGCCCAATGTCCGCCGATGCGCGAGAAAGACTTATTGATCCAGCTAGGGGCCCAAATCCGCCGTTTCCGTCTGGAAGCCGGGCTGACCCAGCAGGAACTGGCTGACAAGGTCGAGACCAGCCTCGATACGATCGGCAACCTTGAGCGGGGCGAGTTCTTCACCCAGCTTGGGATCCTCTATCGAATCAGCTGGCACCTGCGCCGTAACCTGGACGAACTGTTCACCTGGGCTCCCCGGGTCCGAAAGGGCAAATCGCAGGCTGCGGTGGATGACGCTGTGGGCAAGTTCAGGTCGATGTTGACGTCGACCGGCCCGGTGACGCTGGCCGAGGCGAACCAGTTGTTGGCGATATTGGCGGAGAAGCCGACGGGGACTGAGCCCGTGAAGCGGCCGCGGAAGAGAGTAAAGACGGGCTGATCAGGTCGGCAGCGGTGGATAGGATCAGATAAGCCTGTCTAGTATTGCCAACAGCTAGCTTTACAGAGAACATTTACAAGCGCGGCGCGGGCGTTTCCAGCATATGGCTTGCAATCCGAAGCGAGCTTGTGACCCTGTCGCCATATCCCAGCCGCTCGGCCATGGTTAGCGCTGAGGCCATTTCGAAGTTGCGGGCGTATTCGGCAACGGCACTGAATGCGATGCTGTCCTCAATAAACAATCCCTCCAGACCGACGCGGCCAATCGGACGATTCCTAAACATCAGAAGATCGCAAATCGTCCTCGCCGGTGATGTGATCTTGACTTCGGCGCCATAAATCCACTCCCGATACACCCCAAGAAATCTTTCGGTTGATTCTTCGCGCGACATGCCAGGCGTCCACCCTACTGATAGTCGTTGGCCGTCGGACAACGTGAACGGCTCTGAAGGAAGGTGCATCTGGCGCCAGCGAACAGGCACGGGGAAGAACCCAGCGACCTCGTGGAGAGTATTCCGATTGTCAGGCATCACGACCCAGAGAAATGAATCAATCTCTGGGATAAGCCCGTGATAGCGAGCCGCACTGGTCAGCGACAGGAAATACTCAGTGCCATGCGCGCGCAGAACGCTGAGTGCAAAGGGAAGAGGTTCGTACTCCCTCTGCAATGCGAAGACGCCGGGTGTTGGGTGGATCACGGTACCTTCTCGCACCATGTCCCGCATGGCGGTGGATTCCACGCGCGCCTGCCGGAACTCTGTCCATTTAACCGGCCCTTGCCGCTTAGCGAGTATGTTGAGGATGGTCTCACGATGGTGTCGAGCAACAGGCCGCTTCGGGCCAGTGCTGGCGTCTGTCGGCGTGGTGTTCGGCCTCACGATCGGACGGATCTGGCCGAGCCCAACTGCTTTTCGCTGTTGAGAACCGTGACCGCGATATTCGGAACTCGTCTTTGACATGTGGGAATCGGAGGAAAGTTGGACTTCAATCGCGGTAAGTGTCCGCTCTTCGAAATGATAGCGGCCATCGATGCAAGTGACGCTATCCGAAGGTCCACCTAGGTATGCGTGTCGCCGCGAAATACGAACACCGCAGCGTACGATCGGATGCCATATCTTGGAATCTAGAGCTGCCGCTCTGTTCACTGCGTTGAATGTTGACAAGAACGCAAATCCCATGTCCGCAATGTTGACAAGAACGGGATTCCTCCGTGTTCACGGTCTTTCCTGAATCTGCGTAGCCCTGTGTGAATCCCTATTGTGTGTTGTTTGGACCTGTGGGTATTTCGGCGCCTGCGATCACGCGTTGCTGAAGTTCTAAGTGGAGATGTTGCTAATGCGCAGACGAAAGAAATGCGAAAGATTTTAGTGCGCTGTCGCTGAAACGAAGAGGCGCAATTTAGCAATCTCTTTCGATCTCAACAGCGTAATGAACTCGTAGACAAGGAGAACCAATATGAAGGCCATCAGGAAGAACGATGCGGATTCTCACTATCCCTCAAAGCGCAGTGCAGTCGGGAAGCGACCTTACTTGACGGTCGCTATCGACAAGCACAGCAGGATGATAGCTGGTTTTCACGTCTCCGAAGCTGCGCCTGACACAGACCTCGTGAGGTCAATTCTTGAAAGTTCACTGGCTGACTCAGTCGTGGTCGAAATAGACCACGCGCCACTGGATATCATTGTCGTGGAGCCGAGAAATGGCTGAGCCTGAAATGAAAGTGCGCAGCATAGCAATTACCAGCGACTGGCCGAGCTTCGGTCTGCCTGCGACAATTGTCTGCGACAATGGGAAAGAATTAGTCACTGCTCAACTTCTGGAGCAGCTCGCGAAGAATCACGCCGATGCCGACCTAGTGAGCCGGACGGCAGACGGAAGTCGGGTGGGACCTGCGTTGATGCCGGGCCACCGCAAGTAACAAGAAACCACTGCTTTTAGCTTCTACCGCCAGCGGGAAGTTTGCGCTTCCCGCAAAGGCACCCCTATGCCTGAAAGGAGGCAATTATGACCAAGGAAGACACTGCCGAAGCTGTAGACGCGTCTGACCTTGCAATGCTTGCCCGCCCAGTCTGTGGGTCGACAATGAGCACGTTGCAGGAGGCGAACCTGAGGTCACGTTATGTGAGGGATTTCGCGAATTTGGATCTCGCTCACATTAGCCGAAAAGATGCCATGCAATACTCCATACACGGAACCGCCAAACAAATTGGCGACAAACGGCCGCCGTCGGTCCGGACCCTGAGGCGATGGATCAAGAGCACGTTCATTCCCATGCCAAGGGGAATCACCGAGTGCCAGCTTCGATCGCCAGATAGGCACGAGCGGTTGTCGGTTTTCCCGAGGTTCCACACAGCGCATATCCGGCTGGGCAAGTATCGGGAGCCGACGAATGGCTAAAAATCCTGTCAAGCGCAAGGAGCGCAACCCGGTTCGCAAGGTGGTTACGCCTCGGACGACCAAGAGTGTCTACCTGATGCCGAGCAGAAAGAATGAACGCTCAGTGGGCGGTGCCTCATTGGCTGAACACGTTCTGCAGATTCTGCACGAGGTCGACAACACTGTGCAGTCGTACTTCGAGCAGCCAGAGACTATAAAGTGGCGAGACAAGGCAGGCGTTAAACACACTCATACGCCGGACCTGGAATCCATAGACAACGACAAGAGGAAGTACCTCTACGAAGTCAAGCCCGACGGGAAGGTGGAAAGTTTCCGTGAGCGTACGGAGATCCTTACTGAACAGCTCGCAGCTAAAGGCGTCATCTACAGCATTCGGGAATCCGGAGAGATTCTGCTTGAGCCACGCCGAACAAATGCTTTGACGCTGTGGGATGCCTGCAATCCTTGGGTAGTGCCTAACGAACATCTGCCGATGGCCGTCAGCCTGGCATTCGACCAACGCAACCCACGCACGTTCGGCGAGCTGCTGGAAATCGTCGACTCCTTTGTGAACGACCCGGACGAACTGCTGCAGCTTGCAGCAACAGGCAGGTTCTCCATAGATATCGTGACGTGTCGATTGGGTTCTAATAGCCCGGTCTCAGCAAGTCCGATATATCCCTGCGCCATAAAAATCGAAAAGGAGGTGATGTGATGACGTCCATCACTGGCCCGAACTCACCGCGCGACAGCGCGCTTCCAAGTGTCGCTACCCAAGCCGATGTGAACTCCCCTGAAGCCAAATCGAAGGTGCCCAATACCCGGTTCATTCGGATCCAGGGAGTTGTTTATGAGGTTTTCCTAGACGACCGGGCTGCAGGACGAACCACGCTGCATCCTGTGGAAAGCGAGCGCTCCGACCGAATCAGCAGCGCCAAGCCTTAAGACCATACTGCGGACGGGACATGTGAGCGCCTCAGGAGGCGAAGCCAATGGCTGATATTGCTTACCACGAACTGAAGCGGCTCAGAATCCGGGGAGAGGTATTCGCCGTCAAAGGCGATCACTCGCGGTCGGGTAAGCTGAATCTGCGGCATATCGAGGACAATCGCGACGAAGCCATCGACACTGCTGAACTATTTGAGTTGCACAGCACTGGCGAGCTGGAAACCAACAGTGTCGAAGACCCGCTCGATTTTCGCCGGACACGAATGGACTACGCCAGCGTCCTGCCGTCAGAGCTCAAGGGCACGACTGCAGCGCAGACCGCATGGCACTGGGCGTATGTCGACGCCTGGTTCAAGTCGGGTAACAGTGGTGGCCCCAAGCCGCGATTGGTGAAGATTGTGATTGAGGGCGTCTTTAGAAGGCTCCCCATGTTAGGAAGGCCGTCGGTGAAATCCGTGCAGCGCTGGATTCGGGCGGCAAAGAATTCAGGAATCCCCAGTATGAACGCGGTCATTCCGCGTCATGCTGAAAAAGGCTCCCGCGACATCATGACTGGCGCGGACTTCGACATACCTTTCCACAACATGCTCCAGCAGCACTACATGCGCCAACCGCCATGCAACGGTGCGGACTTCTACAGCTATCTGAAAAGCCACATCGAAGACAAGTTTCCCCACGTCAAATTGCCGTCAAAGCGCACCATCTATCGTCGTCTGGCAGAGTTAGACCCGCGCAAAAAGATGGTGGCGCAACAGGATGAGATTGCGGCTCAGGCCGAGCTTGACCCAAAGATATACGGTCCTGAAGCCACCCGACCGATGGAGGTGTTGGAGGTCGACCATTCGCCCGTGGACATCATCGTGGTGGACTGGGAGCACAAGATTGTCCTGAAACGCCCGTGGATTACCACCATCATCGACAGGTATTCCCGTATGATCGTCGGTTTCCATATCGGTTACGCGCCGCCCTCAGCTCATACCGTACTACTTGCCCTGCGCCACGCGGTATTCAGCAAGAAGTACATCAAAACAAAGTTTAAAGAGATTAACCAAGACTGGCCCTGCGGCGGCCGCCCGCAGTACATCGTGTGTGACAACGGCAAGGATCTGCACAGCGATTCCGTCTCTGAAGCTTTGCGCTTCCTGCACACGACGATGATTTTTTGCCCCAAGCTGAAGCCTTGGTTCAAGGGCAGCATCGAGAGCTGGTTCCGCACTTTCCAGGGCCAGATGAAGACCCTGGATGGAACGACCTTCCCGAATTACTGGAAGAGGGGTCGGTATAAATCCAAGAAGCACGCCATATTCACGCTGGAGCAGCTGGAATATTGGATTACCAAGTGGATCGTGGACGTCTACCACTGTCAACCGCACGCCGGTCTGAACATGTTGCCGCCACTCGAGGTCTGGAGGCGGGCCAAAGTGCGCCAATTGCCGCCGCCGGATACACGCCAGCTCGACAACGCCCTTATGATTACGAGGCGACGCGTCCTGTCGCTCAACGGCATCAGGACGTTCAGCCTGGACTACTCCTCCAAGTCACCAGCCTTTGTCTCCTTGGTAAATCGCCATAAAGGCGACGAAGTCGAATTCAAGTACGACATGCGGGACATTTCGAAAATCTGGGTACGCGACCCGGACATCAAGGCGCCCGGCATGAATCCGTACATCGAAGTGCCAGTGCTGCGAATGGGTGACTATGCCTCCAAGCTGCCGAAGGAAGTTCATGACCTAATCCGGCAGCGCGTTCTGAAAGATGCCCGTGAGACCAACAAGTATTACGAGAATGATCTGCGCAAGGCGAAGGTATGGCTGTACGAGTTCACCGTGCGACTGCGCGAAGAGGGCAATCTCACCGACCGGAACTTGCGGGCGCTCAACGCTCATATGGAGGCAAAGGTCATGGCAGACCAGTCCAACGACAACTCAAATACGCGCCCAACTGAAGGCAACGCTGTTGCCAGACCACCAGCGGCGCCCAAGGCCGAGATTCCGGTCCCGGCGGCAGGGCCTATTACACTGGACGAGATTCAGGCCCACAAGCGCAGCAGGGCTCAAGGCTAAGTACAATGGAGGAGACCACGATGATTGAAGAAAGCTATGGCGTTCGCGCCATCAGCCTGGACGAAGTGATGGCCGAAACGCCTGTCAAAACCATGCTCGAGAGGCTCGCGTCTACCTATCATCGCTATCCAGGGGAAGGCAAAATCTGGAATGAACTGAACGACTGCCTTCAGTACGGGCGCATTGGGCTCAATAAAAAGCGGCCTACCCGCAGTATCTACATTGTGGGCGAATCCGGAGCCGCCAAGTCCTTCACAATCGAAGAGTGGGCCAGACACTATCCCGTGCAAAAAGTGGGCGACAAGAAAATATACCCTGTCGTCGTTGTGAGCATACCTGCCAATGCGACTATCAAAGGTGTGAATGCGGCTATCAACCGTGCCTTTGGTCTTAAGCCTTTCCTGGCGCATACGGGTGTCGAGCAGCAACAGACGCCGGAGGTCATCCAGCGAATAAAAGACGCAGGCGTCTTGCTGATTATTTTTGACGAGGCGCAGCACGCGCTGGATAAGAGCGACAAGGTTATCGTGAGTGTCCGCCGTCACCTGGTACATCTCGCGAATGTATGTGGGGCATCCATCGCAATTTGCGGGACGCCGGAGATTGTTCGAATCTTCAACATCAGCAGTGAGCTTCGCCGACGTTCCGATGGGTTCATCCGTATGGAGGCAATGGACTGGCACGATCCGAATGAGCGTAAGGACTTCATGGGCTTCCTTGCTGATATGGAAGCCCTGATGACCGAGTTCCACCCGTTGCCCCAAATCTGGCAGCCGGACACTGCGCTACGCCTCTATGTCTTCACGGGTGGCCTAATTGGTCTGACGGCAGATGTCGTGATTGCGGCTGTAAAGCTCGCTGTGCGTAGGAAGGCACCGACACTCACTCATGAACACTTCTATCTGGCCATCGAGAGGATGAAACAGCAAGAGTTCGACGAGGGCAGGTCTGCTCGAATCTGGTCTCAGCCTAACCCCTTCGCCAAAGAAGCGGTGCTTGTTCCAGAGAAGGCGGTACTGGATCTTTCCAACAAGGCGTTGCGTAGCCGCCGCGGGGCACGCAAGGCCCGGCAAAAAGACGCTCTATAACCGTAGGCACGCCATGCCGAAGCCTTACATTGCGTGCCTGCCTACCACCGTAGACATTATCCTAGGCGAGTCCTTGATCGGCTTTGCCGCACGGGTATCCGAGGCCAATCATTTCGGGCGCACATTGCCGCTTCTTTTAGATGCGGGAATCTCTTCCCCATACATTCCTTCTGCCGCCACCGTACCCTTTGACCTGACTGAGCTGTCAGCGTTGACAGGTGTGCCTCGAAGCGCTCTGAAAAACGCGGCTTATTGGCCAATGGCCCGCCGGACAGTGAACTTCCAGGGTCACAAAATTCCCCGTGAATTTGTCACCGTCGAGCAGCGACGTGCGTGCCCGGAATGCCTCCAGGAGGCGGCTTATCACCGCGCCATCTGGGACCTGAGTTTTGTCACGATTTGCCACCGGCACCGCAGGGAACTGCTAAGCAGTTGTCCGTCCTGCGACCGTCGTTTGGGATGGAAGTGGTCCAGTCTGTGTCTCTGCGAATGCGCTTTTGATTTCCGGCGCGCTAGAAAGAGAATGGTGCGAGATTCAGAGCTGGCAGGCCTGACCACCTTAGTGCAGACGCTTGAACCAGGACAGAATGGCAAGGGTATTTTGCCTGGCGTGGTTTTGTCTCCGGCTGACGAGATTACCTTGGCCTACCTGATGGGCTGGTATGCAACAGGGCGTACGCGGCGACCGAGACCAATCCGTAATCTCAGTGCATCGAACGGCATCCCCGGTATCCTCGCAGCGGGCGTGGAGGTATGCCGGAACTGGCCTCACGCATTCAGCGACTTGCTGGATAGACGCCTAGCTGGCGCTATCGGCCATCGAGGCCGCTATGGTTTCGAGCGTTCCTTTGGTGCTTTTGGAAACTGGTTGCTCTATGGCGATCACTCACCGACGCTGCAGCGTTTCCTGAAAGAAGCGTTGCGGGCTCACTTCGCCGACCACCCGGAGCTTCGCACCAGGACAAGACGCTTGGAGGCAGTTCACAGCGTCGACCGGATGACCCTGACTGAGGCCAGACGGCACCTGCGCTGTCGCGTGGAACGCCTGAGGCCATTGCTCATAGCTGGCGGTCACGTGAAAACTGGTGGTGGCAGTGGCGCGCCGATTCTCGTGCGGACGCAACTCGTCCTGAATCTTCGAGAAGAGATAAACGGATTGGTCGACCGTAGGGGCATCCAACAGCAGCTGGGCTGCACTAAACTTCTAACGAGGCGATTGATACGGGGGTGGGACCTGGTACCGTCCGATGGGCTGGCTGCCGAATTGTTCAGAAGGAAGGCATGGCACCGTGGCCGGGTCGACAGGCTGGTCAGGGAACTCGAGCGTGTCATCGACCCGACATTGCCGGTGGGTGTTCTGCGGCCGATGACCTCGGTCATCAGCGAGCTAAACACACGTGGAATCGGCATGGCCCGGTTACTCAAATCCATCCTGGCGATGCGACACGTGCCAGGGCGGCTTATTCCGGAGAAAGTCGGGTTGGCCCGTATTGGTGTAGATGCCTGTGCGCTCACCCGCCAGATGACCGGCCTCGACGTCCTGACGCTGCCGGAAGCTGCCAAGGCGCTCGGGGTGAAGCAGGAAGTCGCATATCACCTAGAACGTCGTGTTCTGCTGAAGTCAGAGCGGCGGCCAGGATACAAAGGGCGCGTCGTTTCCGAGACCGAGTTGGCGCGCTTCAGAAATGCCTATGTGATCCCCAGCCAGCTCGGCCGTGATGTCGGGCATTATCAAGGCTGGGCTTCCGACCAGCTCAAAGCTGCGGGCCTAAAGCCTGTGACCGGTCCAGGTGTCGATGGGGGGCGCCAGTTCGTATTCTGGCGGGCTGAGGTCGAGCGCCTACGGTGGTGAGCCGCTGAAAGCATTCAAGGATTCCGCCATTCGAATGCTCGAAATTAAGGTGAATACTTGAATTTCAGCAAGAATCCTTGCCATATCGAGCCAGTTTTCCTTGGCTCGCAAGGTTTTCCTTCGGGCAGATCTGGTCTGAACGATTGCCTGAAGACGATATATCGCCGCTCCCTCAATGGTGTGTGCCCCGGGTCTATCCTGATGAAGCCATAAATGGCCTGATCATCCGGATCACCGAAGCCAACCAGTTCAGCGATCCTATTAAGGTCTCTAAATCAGCGGGGCTCGATTTCCCGTTGCTTTACTTCACCCCAGAACAGCTTTCACGTTTGGCGCTGCTCGCAGATACGCCCATTGAGGAAATCCGGGCCCCTTGGCTTTCGCTGAACCCGGCGATGGAACCAACGCCTGCATACGGGCGCTACTTGGGCGACGCTTGGCCTGAACTGCAAAGGGGCCACCGATATTACTGCCCACATTGCCTGGCAGATGCGCCATATCACCGGCTGGCCTGGACCTTTTATGCCATTAGGGTTTGTGTGAAGCATCGGGTGCAACTCCAATCCATATGTCCCAAGCCAAAATGCAAATTGGGACACCGGTGGCGCACCCACAGTAACCGGGCCTGCCAATGCGGTCAGGATCTTACTGAAGCGACCGCTGAACCCGTATCCGATGTCGACTTGGAGGGAGCTTCCTACATCCAGCGGCAGCTTTTTGGTTCCGACGGCGATACCCCGGAGTTACTAAGCGGTTTGACAATGGCGACGCTGCCCCAGGTTCTGGTGGCAGCCGCCAACCTTCCAATGGCAATCAGGTTGGACATCCTGGACGACGCGGCAGATCCAGGCGGGCTTGCCCGATACGGCGACCTTAAAAGTGGCGACCAAACAATTGTTGACGGTGCATTCCCTGATCTGAACCGCGCGCTCAGTCTGGGGCTCGCAATGATGACCCAGCCCGCTGACAAGGTTGGGGCGGCCATCCGTAAATCTCTGTTGGCGATCGAGCCCCAATCGGATCCATACTGGATTTGGCATCTCAGCAGGATGAAAGTTGGCGACAGGCTTCCCCGAGTGATCAAGCAGGCACTCGTTGGCGTCGACACGTCCGCCTGGAAGAAGAAGCGCGGACGTAAAAAGAAATCTGATGCGGTTACCAAAAATCAGTAACTTGGCTCAAACAGGACAGCTTTTGAGGCACGGCTTGCAAAACAGGACAGCTTCTGAGGCAATCCGGGACAACTTCCTCGGCACCGGAAGTGTCGGAATCAATGACTTAGCATCAGTTTCTGGACAGCTTCCGTGACACTTAGCATTTGTGTCAGTGCATGCGTTCGGGCTTCGAGTCTCAGATCCATCCGGCGCTGAAACCTCAGACCCTAGTGTCCGTTAGGCGGGACTTCTCAAGCCGCTGATTCGCGGAGGTGGCAAGACACCCAGCGGCCTGGCGTCACTTCCCGCAAATCGGGGGTTTCGATCCGGCAGCGATCGATCGCGTAGGGACAGCGTGTGTGGAAGTGGCAGCCCGGTGGCGGGTTCATCGGGCTAGGCACGTCGCCTTCGATCACCAGCTCGCGGCGCTGGGCGCGCGGATCGGCCACAGGGGCGGCGGCGATCAGTGCTTCCGCATAAGGATGCAGGGGGTGAGCAAACAGTGCCTCCTTGTCCGCCATCTCGACGATGCGGCCTAGATACATCACTGCCACGCGGTGTGCGATATGCTCGACAACGCCAAGGTCGTGCGAGATGAAGAGGTAGGCCAGGTTGAATTCCTCTTGCAGGTCCATCATCAGGTTGATGACCTGCGCCTGCACTGAGACGTCGAGCGCTGAGACCGGCTCGTCGGCCACTATCACCGCCGGCTGTAGCGCCAGGGCGCGCGCCAAGCCGAGCCGCTGGCGCTGCCCTCCGGAGAATTCGAACGGATATTTGACCATCGCGTCGGCGCGCAGGCCGACCCGCTCCAGCAACATCACGACCTTTTCCTCGCGCGCCGTGCTGGTCAGCTCCTCGAAGTTCTCCAGAGGCTCACCGACGATCTGGCCGGCCGTGAGCCGCGGATTGAGTGACGCATAAGGATCCTGGAACACCATCTGGATACGCCGGCGGTGCGGCCGCATGCCTTCCTCGTCGAGATGTGTCACGTCGACGCCATCGAGCATGACGCGGCCCGAGGTCGGCTGCATGAGCCTGACCAGGAGACGGCCGACGGTCGACTTGCCGCACCCAGACTCGCCAACCAGGCACAAGGTTTCGCCACCGCGCAGGGCGAAGGAGACGCCATCGACGGCCCTGATTTGGCCCACAGCACGACGAAGCCCGCCGCGAAGGACGGGGAAATGTTTGATCAGCTTGTCGACCTCGAGCACCGGCGCCGTCATACGGGTGTGCTCCGGTTGGCTTCCCAGCACGCCACAATATGGCCCGGGACAGGTTCGGTGAGCGGCGGCGCCTCGGCGTGGCAGTGTGCAGTTGCGAACCCGCACCGCGGCGCAAAGGCGCATCCCACAATTGGCTCTCGCAGTGATGGCACGATCCCGGGAATTTCCGCCAGTCGCCGCGTGTGCGTTCCCGGGCGGCGACCGCGCGGGATCGAAGCCATGAGGCCGCGCGTATAGGGGTGAAGCGGGCGATCGAAGAGTTCGAGCATCGGCGCCTCCTCGACCTTTCGCCCGGCATACATGATGACCACGCGTTGCGCGTTTTCCGCGACGACGCCGAGATCGTGGGTGATCAGGATGATCGCGGCATCCAATCTGTCCTTGAGCTCACGCATGAGCTTTAGGATTTGCGCCTGGATCGTGACATCAAGCGCCGTCGTGGGCTCATCGGCAATCAACACCATAGGGTTGCAGGCCAGCGCCATCGCGATCATGACACGCTGCCGCATTCCACCGGAGAACTGATGCGGATAGTCGCCCAGGCGACGCTTTGCATCGGGAATGCGAACCAGATCGAGCATGGCTCGGGCTCGGTCAAGCGCCGCCGCACGCGCCAAACCCTGATGAATCATAACGGTCTCGGCTATCTGATCGCCGATGGTCATCACCGGGTTGAGCGAAGTCATCGGTTCTTGGAAGACCATGGCTATACGGTTGCCGCGGATGCCGCGCATCTGCGCCTCCGGCAGGCTCGTGAGATCGGTCCCGCCAAAATGCACTGCGCCGGATACGATGCGGCCGCTGGTCTCCGGGATGAGACGCATGATCGATAGAGCGGTCACGCTCTTCCCGCAGCCGGATTCGCCGACAATTGATAACGTCTCTTTCGCGCCGACGGTGAAGGACAGGCCGTCTACGGCACGCACGACGCCCTCGCGGGTAAAGAACTGGGTGTGGAGGTTCTGAACTTCGAGAACGGGGGCGGTCATTGGCTACATCCGCCGTGCCAGGCGTGGGTCGAGATGATCGCGCAGTCCGTCACCAAGCAGATTGATTGCCAGGACAACGAGGGCGAGGCAGGCACCAGGGAAGAAAATCGTCCACGGTGCGCGTGCCAGAAGCAGCCGGCTCGAGGCGACGATATTGCCCCAGGTCGGTGTCTCGGGGGGGACGCCGGCGCCAAGGAAAGACAACCCGGCCTCGATCAGGATGGCCGACGCGGCCACGTAGGTTGCCTGGACGATCAGCGGCGGGATCGTGCTCGGGAGGATATGACGCAGGATAATCTTAAGCTTGCGGCTGCCGCCGCTGATCGCCGCCTCGATATAGGGCTGCTCGCGGGTGGTCAGCACGACGGAGCGTACCAGACGCACGACGCGGGGAATCTCCGGAATGGTGATTGCCACGATGACGATTACAACACCGCCCTGATTGAGGGACACGAGGGCGATGGCCAGCAGAATTGCCGGAATAGCCATCAATCCGTCCATCAACCGCATCACCAGATTATCGACGCTTCGCAGGTAGCCAGCAGCGAGGCCGATGGCGAGCCCGCCGGCCACGGCGAGAGCCGCCACCGACAGCCCGACGATCAGTGATACGCGGGCCCCGTAGACGCAGCGCGCGAAGATGTCCCGGCCGAGATGATCGGTGCCGAAATAGTAGGTTCCAGAGGGGGGCTGTAGGCGGTCTACGGGATTGATGAAGGTGGGATCGCCTGCCAGGAGCGGCGCCAGGATCGCGACGCAGGCCATGAAGATCAGGATCGCGGCGCCGATCACGATTGTCGGGCTGCGCCGCCCGAATTCGGCAAGGCGGGCGGGGAGGCCGGCTCTTCGGCCGCGTATTTGGGAAAAGGCTGTCATCTCAATACCGAATGCGCGGGTCGAGGAACGTGTAGGACAGGTCGACGAGCAGGTTCACCAGCACATAGATGCCAGAGAAGATCATGATGACGCCCTGAATGATCGGATAGTCGCGCCGCGCGATCGCGTCGACGACAAGCCGGCCTATGCCCGGAATGTTGAACACCGTCTCGGTGATCACCACTCCTCCGATCAGCAATGCCACACCAATGCCGATGACCGTTACGATCGGCACGGCCGCGTTCTTCAGGGCGTGGCGCAAGAGCATTGGGGCCCTCGCCACACCTTTGGCGTTGGCGGTGCGGATGTAATCCTCCGCCAGCACATCGAGCATGGTCGTGCGCGTGATGCGCGCGATAAGAGCCACGTAGGCGAGACCGAGCGCCAGCGTCGGCAGGATGAGATTGTGAAGCCAAGCCAGGATGCCGTCGGCGAGCGGCGTATAGCCCTGCACCGGCAGCCAGCGGAGTTCGATGGAGAACAAAAAGATGAGCAGGTATCCGACAACAAAGACCGGAACAGAGAAGCCTGCGACAGCGAGGCCCATCACGAAGCGGTCGACAGCGCGTCCAACGTTGGCTGCAGCAATCACGCCAAGGCAGACGGCTACCGTCACGGCGAACACGATGGTGGTGACGGCAAGAGAAATTGTCGGTTCGGCACGCTGGGCGATCAGGGTAGTGACCGGATCGCCCCAGAACATGGAACGGCCAAGGTCGCCCGAGGCTAGGCTGGCGAGCCAGACAAGAAGCTGCCGCCACAAAGGCTCGTCCAGGCCCAGCTTGCGACGGATTTCCATGATGTTCTCGGGCGAGGCATTGTCCCCGGCCATGATGGCTGCTGGGTCGCCGGGGGCAAGATGCAGGAGAAGGAAGACAAAGACGGCCACCAGGCCCATGACAGGGATCGTCATGAGCAGGCGCCGAATGATATACGCAGTCATGTGGTGCTCCCGATCTTGCCTCTGCTCACGGAGAATTCGTCCCGGAGGCGCGGAGGAATATTCTACATCTCCGCGCCGCCGGGGGCATAATCAGGCTTACACCTTCTCCGCGTTCCACCATGGGACAATCTCCGCGACCGGGATCACGCCTCGCAGATTGCGGCGCATGGCCGCCGGTTGCACCCATTGTCCGTAGTAGAGCTGGGGCACGAAATTCCACGCATTTTCCTGGAGCTCACGGGCCACAGTCTTGCGTGCATCCAGCGTCGGGGCCAGGGCCCATTTGTTGCGCAGGTCCTCATGCTTGGCATCGGAGGGCCAGCCGAACCAGGCCTTGTCGCCGGTTGCAGCATGGGCGGAGAGAAGGATCGGATTGCCAATGGCGGCACCACCCGACCAAGTGATGAAGATGTTCCAGCCGCCCTGGTTTGGCGGGGCCTTGCTAGAGCGACGCTGCACGACGTTCGACCAGTCCATAGCCTCAACCTGGACGTTAAGGCCGGCCTGCCGCATCGCCTGCGCGATAACGAGGCTCGTGTTGCTCATCACAGCAATATTCGTCGCTTGCATAATGACGATCGGGCGGCCGTCATAGCCGGCCTCCTTGAACAGTTCACGCGCCTTGGCGAGGTTCTGCCCGCCTTTGAACCAATCGATATTGGCGTCGTTTTCCATGGGTGTGCCCATGCCAAAATACGACGACACCTGCTTGACGTATTTCGAATCCCCGAAGGTGGCCTTCAGCACGTCGCTCTGCTTTACGATGTATAGCATTGCCTGGCGTGCTTTGATGTTGTCGAAGGGCGGATGCAGGTAGTTGAGCCGTACCTGGCCGACATTTCCAAGCCCGTTCAGCACTTCGATCTTGATGTTGCGGTCGCTCTCGAGCTGCGGCAGCAGATCGGTTGGCGGCACTTCATAGAAGTCGATCTCGCCGGCCTGCAAGGCGGCGACCGCGGTCTGTGCGTCCGGCATATTGATCATGATGACGCGGTCGACCTTGGCGACCTTGCCACCAGCGATACCGGACGCGGCCTCCGCACGCGGCACGTAGTTCGGGTTGCGGTCGTACACATACTGCGTGCCAGGCTTGGTTTCGTCGAGGTTGAGCGTAAAAGGCCCGGAGCCGACGACCTGATCGATCTTCTGCATCGGATCGGTCTCGGCCTCCTTCTTACGCATCATGAAGCACATCGGCATGTTGGTCTTGGCCAGTACGTCCAGCACCAGGCCATAAGGCTCCCGCAGTGTGATGCTGAACGTCTTCTCATCCTTGGCGGATAGGTCCTTGACCCTTTCCATCAAATGCTGCCCGCCGCCGTCGCGCGCGGCCCAGCGTTTCAGAGAGGGCACGATGTCGGCCGTGGTGACTGCCGAGCCATCATGCCACTTGAGCCCGTCGCGCAGCTCGAATGTATAGGTCAGCTTGTCGTCTGAGACGCCATGTCGGCCGACCATCTGCGGCTGGGGCTGCTGGTTGCCGTCAATGCCGAACAGGGTGTCGTAGACCATGCCGCCGTGGTAGCCGGCCATATTCGCCGTCGTCCATATCGGGTCGTAGGTCGGGATGTCGCCGTGCATGACCGCGCGGATTGTGCGCGCCGCGCTGGGCCTGGATTGTCCGCGTACGATACTGGGCGCGGCCAGCATGGCCGAGGCGGCGAGGCTGGTCTGTATGGCAGTACGGCGAGTGATCTTCATCGGTTCTCTCCCCTGTGGATTCTTCTTCATTTGCCGTTCGGCATAATAGTTGGTACTAGCACGAATTAGTACATCAATGTACTATATGCCGAGCGCGCGAGGAATCCAAGCTCATTTGAGACGGAGTGGCGGGCCGGGGAATGGCGATGGTGCAAACGATCAAGGATGGAATAGGGAACGGCGAACAAGCCCACCTGCATCGGCTGCGCGCCCCCGAGGCGGACGACGTTTGGCTCGGGCTCATTCAACGCGGGAGCCGGGGCAAGAATAATAGGCTGCGGCCGGTCTTGGTAGTTCACGGTTCGACCCTCGGCGCCACCCTGTTTGACTTGCCCGTCGCGGGATATTCGATGCTGCGCGACCTGGCGAGCAGCGGTCGCGCGGTCTATGCGATCGATATACGCGGCTACGGCCTGTCGTTGAATGGCCGCGTGATGGACGCGCCGCCGGACGCGAATCCGCCATTCGGTACATTGGAACATGCCGTCCTGGACATCGGGGCGGCGGTTGACTTCATCAGGGCTCGTGAGAACGCGGGCGCTCTCGATATGATCGGAAGTTCGTGGGGAACGATCACGGCGGCGCTGTATGCAACCCGATACCCGCAGAACGTTGCGCGGCTGGTGCTTTCCGCACCGCTCTATGCCGAGAAGAACGAGGCATGGCTCGAGCGTATCGCGAACCCTGACAACCGCCGGCAACTCCATCCGCGATTTGGCGCTTATCGCCTGCTGACGTTGGAGGAGCTGACGCTGCGCTGGACGGGCGATCTTGGGGGCGAGGACCCAGATAGTCGCCGTGAGCCGAACATCGCGGAGGCGATCTTTTCGGCGCTCTCTGCCGCCGATCCCCGCGCGCAGTCACATCGTCCGCCGGCGCTGCGGATCCCCAATGGGGCTCTTCTGGATCTTGTCACCGTGTTCAATGGTCAGCCGCTCTATGAGCCAGAAAAGTTGACAATGCCGATCCTGATCATTCGCGGCGCTGGCGACACGACATCGACAGATAGCGACGCGCGTAGTCTGCTGGGCCGCGTGGCGTCGCGCGACAAGGAATATCATATCGTGTCGCCGGGCTCCCATTTCCTGTGCGTCGAGCGAAACCGGCGCCAGTGGTATGATCCGATCAGGCGTTTTCTGGACGAAGACAGAAGCGAATCACTCGACCGAGAGATCCGAAGATGAGAAAGACTGCGAAATTGCCAGCAGATGAAGGGCGTACGGTATGGGAGCCCGATGGCGATTTCGGCCGCCGCGAGAGGCTGGCGGCCGTCCTGAAAGGCAATCCGATCCCGGTGGCTTATCGCCTGAACTACGTGGCGAATTTTTATGTCGGCCCCCTTGTGAAGAATATGGAGCAGGCGTTCGGCCTGTCACGTCCTGAGTGGATCATTCTGTTCTGCCTGACGCAGCGCCCGGATCTGAACGCGCAGCAGATCAGCGACGTCTCAGGCCGACCAAAGACCAGCATCTCTAAGGCCGTCCGGCAGTTGCTGAACAAGAAGCTGATCGTGCGGAGCGCCGATGTGCGAGATGGCCGTCGTCTCGTGCTACATCTCACGGGTGCTGGACGTGAGATTTATAAAAAGATTCTCGCCAGCTTCGTGGCGCGCGAAGCCGACATGATGGCCTGCCTTGATCATAGCGAGCGCCAAACGCTTCTGGGGCTGCTCGACAAGGTCATCGACAACAGTGCCAACTGGGCTAAGCCTTACTAACGACCCCCCCCCCAGCGCCATGCAAGCCACGGTTTGAGATGCTGACAATCATTTGAAGAATCGAGCGTTCCTGTTCCGGATTGAGTCAACCGATCATGTCGCTCATTGGCTTGAGCCTCTTTGCACGCGACAATGATCGGGGCAATCTATCCCGCTAGGCTTTGCTGGTCCTCTAGCATCTCCATTCAGATTGCCCAGATATGGCCTCGGCAGGGATTGCTTCCACAAGAGGTGCTTTCTCGAGGCCTCTCGGGTCTATCACCCGATCGGTCTTTCAGAGCATTTTCAAACTCTAGTATCTGGCATCTCATTTGGGCGTCTCTTCTGAGTGTCCTAACTGATTTGCGCGCTCTCGAAATCTCGGCGAACGGCACTGAACCCGTTGTCAGCCTAGAAATATTCGCCAGCGTTGATAAACAGCGCTCGCGGAATGGGGCTCCTGCCGATCAGTGAGGAGCCCCATTTTGTGGTGCCTGCTTTACAGTTGTTTGAACGGCAGTCCTACGGCTTCAACACGGTCTGCACAAACTCGCTGACTGCAATGGTGACGGCGCGGGTGGCGTCTGGATCGTGACCCACAGTCGGACCAATGCGCACACATTCATCTTTGTAGGTGAATGGCGTATTGGTGGCCGCATTGATCAGGATGGCCTGGTCGTTTTCCCTGATCTTGCAGTCGCGGACCGACTGGTCAGCCCGGGTGGGGACGGCGGGATTGGCGCCGAGCGGATTGTCGAAACCATGCGGTGCATTGGGGTATTCGGTCAGCAGAATATCAGTGCCGGCTTTCTTCAGGCGTTCGATATAAGGTTTGCAGGAAGAGACCGGATTATAATTGTCCGGTGTGCCGTGGTAGATGCGGATTGGTCGGGCCGCGACCTTGCCATCCTCACGATAGGTGGTGCCGCAATCGGGATAGAAGGCGATATAGGCTGCAAAACTGACCCCGCTCTTATTCCACAGCTTTTGGAAGCGTTCGACACTGGCATAGAGCGCCGCCTGGCCGCCGCGAGAGAATCCCATCAGGATGATGCGGTTGGGGTCGACTCTAGGATGCTTGGCCAGTATTTCCAGCGATCTATAGATGTCGAGTATAAAATTGAGACGGCCCAGAAGAATCTGATTGTCACCCACGCCGGTCAGGCCACGGCCCGTCATGCCATCGATGACGAAGGTCGAAATGCCCATTCCGTTTAGATGGCGCCGCCAGTATTGCGTGTTGGCGCCGGCGCCGCCCGATCCGTGCATCAATATGACGACCGGCAAACGACCCGGACCCTGCGCGATGCTCAACTCACCACCCAGCACCACCTCTTTGCCTTTGTTGTCGCCAGACAGGAACTGGGTATCGGTGATGGTCAGTGTGGGAATCGGGTGCAGCTCCACGCGCACTGGTAAAGACTTGTCAGCAAGCGGCTGGGCCTGAACGGCACAGGCCATGAGCGTCGCCATCGCGGCGACCAGTAATGTTCTGATCATGTTTCCTCCAATTGTTTTTGCATTCGTTAAATGTACTAAATGGTACATTTCATCGAAAAATTACCACAGGGCAGCGGTATCGAGAAACGCAAATTGCAGATGCTGCGCCGCATCATTTTTCGCTGCTGTTGACAGAATGAACTGGTTCGTACATTTTGCGCCGACAAAATGTACCAAACCGTACATTCAGCGGATTGGTCGGGGAAACGCATCAGAGCGGCCGTTGCAGGCCGCTGTCCGAGGGCTGAATGAGCGCAGTGGCAGACTATTACTTCCGATTCCTGAAGCTGATTCTGGTCGTTCTGCTATCCGCCATGGTCGTCATGGTGTTCGGCAACGTGGTGCTGCGTTATGGCTTCAACTCCGGGATCAGCGTTTCCGAAGAACTCTCGCGCTGGGCCTTTGTCTGGCTGACCTTTCTTGGTGCTACCGTGGCGCTGCGCGAGCGCCAGCATCTCGGCCTCGACTCGCTCATCATGGCCCTGCCACGCGGTGGCAAGCGTCTTTGCCTTATCGTCAGCCAGGCGCTGATGCTGTACGTCACCTGGCTGCTGCTGTCGGGTAGCTGGACGCAGATGCAGATCAACATGGATGTTCCGGCCCCGGTTTCCGGCCTGTCCAGCGGTGTTTTCTACGGAGCGGGCGTCGCTTTCAGTGCATCTGCGCTGCCGATGATTGCCTATGACCTGTATCGCGCGCTGGCCGACAAACTGACCGATGAAGAGCTGATCACCGTCACGGAAAGCGAAGAGCACCTGCCCGGAGAGCCGAAATGACGATTGCCATTTTCGTCGGCTCCCTGCTCGGGGCCATGGCCATCGGCATGCCTCTGGCCTTTGCGCTACTGGTCTGCGGCGCGGCCCTGATGCATTACCTGGATCTGCTCGATCCGCAGATCGTCGCCCAGAATGTCATCAACGGCGTCGACAGCTTCCCGCTGCTAGCCGTACCGTTCTTCATTCTGGCGGGCGAGATCATGAATGCAGGCGGCCTGTCCCGCCGCATCGTTGATGTTGCGATTGCCCTGATCGGCCATGTCAAGGGCGGTCTGGGCTATGTCGCCATCCTTGCCGCCACCTTCCTGGCGGCATTATCCGGTTCGGCGATTGCCGATGCCGCTGTGCTGTCTGCCATCCTGGTACCGATGATGGTGCGGGCCGGTCACGACAAAGCGCGCTCCTGCGGCCTTATTGCGGCTGCCGGCATCATCGCGCCGGTCATCCCACCCAGCATCGGCTTCGTTATTTTCGGCGTCATCGGTGGCGTTTCGATCACCAAGCTTTTCCTGGCTGGCATCGTGCCGGGCATCCTGCTGGCGGTTGGCCTGTCTTTTGCCTGGTGGTGGGTGTCCAAGCGTGAGAATGTCGAGCGCCTGCCCAGGCAGAATGCGGCACAGATTCTGCGGGCCTTCATCGATGGCTTCTGGGCCCTGGGCCTGCCGCTGATCATCGTGCTGGGGCTCAAGTTCGGCATCTTCACGCCGACTGAAGCCGCGGTCGTTGCTGCCGTTTATGCCCTCTTCGTCGCGACCGTGATCTACCGCGAAATGAAGCTAAGCGCGCTATACGGCATCCTGGTGCGCGCGGCGATGACCACCAGCGTCATCATGTTCCTGGTTGCCGGCGCCATGCTGTCCTCCTGGCTGATCACGGTATCCGAGGTCGCCAGCACACTGGTCGACCTGGTGCAGCCTTTCATCGACAAACCGATGCTGCTGATGGTCATCATCATGATCCTGGTGGTGATCGTCGGCACCGCGATGGATATGGGGCCGACCATCCTGATCCTGACCCCCATCCTGATGCCGATCATCAAGGCCGCGGGCATCGACCCGGTCTATTTCGGCGTGCTGTTCATTATCAACAACGCGATTGGCCTGATCACGCCGCCGGTAGGAACAGTGCTTAATGTCGTTGCCGGCGTTTCCAGAATCAGCATGGACGACATGATCAAGGGCGTGTGGCCCTTCATGGTCGCGCAACTGATCGTCCTCGCTCTGCTGATCGTCTTTCCGTGGCTTGTTACCGGCCCGGCGAACTTCTTCTTTGCTCGGTAACTACAAGTGAAATCCAAAAAGGGAGGATTATCTATGCGTATCAAGACATTTCTGACTGCGGCAGCCATCCTGGCCGCCGGTCTCGCCTGCTCGGCGGCCGAAGCCCAAGTCCGCGAGCGCAACCTGCGTCTCGGTTTTGCGGTCAACCTGGATACATTCCAGGGGCGCGGCGCCAAGTATTTTGCCGATCAGGTCAACGAAAAGGGCCAGGGCAAGCTGAAGGTGACTGTGTTCCCGGCCGGTACGCTGGGCGGCGATGTGCAGACCGTGGCGGCGCTGCGCGGCGGCACGGTGGATGCGACCCTGATCGCCACCAGCATC
>NZ_CALSAN010000010.1:0-149816 GCF_943372915.1 Ferrovibrio terrae
AGGGTCGGGTCGGTGTCTTCCAGCGGCGGGCAGGCATCCTTGATCAGCTCCAGGCCCCATTCGGTGGCATAGCGATCGCGGAAGGCATAGGTCTCGGGGAATTCCAGCCCGGTATCCAGATGCGCCACCGGAAACGGCACGCGGCCGAGAAACGCCTTCTTGGCCAGCCAGATCATCACATTGGAATCCTTGCCCAGCGACCACAGCATCGCCAGCGGCTTGATCCGGCTGTAGGCCTCGCGAAGGATGTAGATGCTCTGCGCTTCGAGCTGGTCGAGGGGATCGTTCATGGAACAGGCACGGCGAGATGGTCGAAACAGTCGCGCAGAACATCGTCGAGTGGCTTTTCGGCCTGCCAGCCTGTCGCATTGCGTAGGCGGCTGATGTCAGGTACGCGGGTTCCTGCCGGCGCAAAGCCGTTGCCAAAAACCTCTTCGTAAGGGTGAAATTCACATCCCTTGGAATGATTCAGCAGCGTGATCATGCGCTCGGCCAGATCGCGGATCGCGACGGCTTGGTCGCTGCCAAGATTGACTGGGCGGCCAATCAGGTCAGCCGCCTGAGGGATCAAAAGCAAGGCTTTCACCGCATCAGCAACATGCAGGAAGGCCCGTCGCTGCCGCCCATCACCATGGATCACCAGCGGTTTGTTCTGACGAATCCGGGCGGCAAAAGCGGCAATACAAAGCCCGGTCTCCGGACGCTGTCGCGGCCCGCCGATATTGAACGGTCTTACGATCCAGCCGGGAATGCCGTGTTCGGCCACAAGACCGGCGACCAGTTGCTCGAGCGCAAACTTTCCGGTGGCGTAACCCCAGCGCGATGCCAGATCGAAGCCGCAGGGATCGTCTTCGCGGAGCGGGCGATCTTCGCCGGGGCCATAGATTTCGGAACTGGAGATCGCAACCAGCGGTTTGCGCAGACGACGGCAATGGTCGCTGACGCTAAGGCCGGTCGCCAGCATCTCATGCACCATACTGTAGCGTTCGGCATGCGCCTGCAGTACGCCGATCGGGCTGGCAAGGTGGTACAGCAGATCGGCTTCCGCCAGCGCAGCGGCAAAGATTGAGTCGCCCGCCGGCGAGCCCAGGCGGGCTTCCGTGAAACGCAGTAACCGGTGGCCGATCGGCAGATTGGTGACCCGACCGCTCGACAGGTCATCGACAACGATGACCTTGATACCTCGAGCCAGGAGCGCTTCGGCAAGATGCGAGCCAATGAAGCCGGCGCCGCCCGAGATCAAGACGGTGCGACCGGGCTCCAGAAGCGATGGAGAAATCTGCGACACGCGAGCTATTCCATTGTAAATACTGGCGGAAAATTACCATCAAAGCGGTATGCCAGCAATTACCCGTCAACGGGTAAGGTGGATATCGTGGCGCGCTGCAATGGTTGCCATGGCCCCCTGATCGATAAGGCGCCCCTGATTTAGCACCACAGACTGCGTGCAGATGCGCTTCAGCAGGGATTCTGATCGCTCGGCCAACACGACGATTGCGTCTTTCGGCATCCCGGTATCGATAAACGCGATGACGCGATCGATAAAGGATGGCGTCAGGTGTTCCAGCATTTCGTCGATCAGCAGGATATCCGCTTCGAATGCGACTGCAATGCCGAGCGCGACTCGAACCTGAAGGCCCTGCGCCAATGTGGTGAGCGGCATATCGAGGAAATCGTTTAATTCACCGAAGTCTGCCGCGTGCCCAAGGCGCTGGCGGCATTCCGTAAGGGTAAAGCCATACAGCAGGCCCTGGCCGATGATGGTCTGGCGAGCCGTAAATCCAGGATCGACACCGATTCCTGTCCCCAGCAAGCTGGCAACTCGCCCCTTGATACGAGCTCGACCCCCAGATGGCGCTAGCAGGCCGCCCATAACCCGGAGCAGGGTGGTCTTGCCGGCGGCATTTCCGCCCAGCAGAGCTATGCGTGCGCCAGGCTGGATGGAGAGGGAAACATCGTGGAGAGCCCGCACGGTCGTCCGCTGCGCCGAAGTATGCCCTGTGACAGTGCCGACAAGGTTCCGTTTCAGGGAACGATCCCCTGCAAAGAACAAAGGAAAGTCGACGCCTACCTGTTGCAGATCAAGTGTTGCCATCGCTCAGAGCCAGTAGGGTAGGCGGTGGGCTGCGTAGCGGCCAAGGATTCCACAAAACAGAACGCCCAAGCCAGCCAGGATACCGGTTAGCAGCCATGTTTCGGGACTGATGGGCAGGCCGAGCAGCGGCTGACGGATCAGGGCGATCAACCAGGAAAATGGATTGAACTGCACCAGATAGGAGAATCGGCCGAGATTATACTCAAGCCACAGAATCGGCGTCAGGAAGAAGGCGAGGTGGATACCCCAGGCGATCAGTTGCGGCAGGTCTCGGAAGCGGGCACAGAGCAGTGCTGCGAGGTAGCTCATCCACAGCACATTGATAACAAATAGCACCAAGCCGGCAGCCAGCGGCCCGAAGGCCGGGAGCGAGGTTGCAAGGAACAGCCTGATCGCAATAAGGCTGACGGCGATATTCACAAGCAGGGATACGATATTACGCACCATGACCCGCAGAACTGGCACCAGCAGGGGGATGTGATTGTGGCGCAGGGTATTCAGGAATTGCCAGATTAGGCTGCAGCTCTGGTGGATGCAGTTAGCCAGATAGGTCCAGGCAATCAGGCCGGCGGCGAGAAATGGAATATATACTTCATATTCAGGGAGTTGCTGTTTCAGCACGGTCCCAAAAAATACTCCGAGGCTGGCTGTCAGGGTCATCAGCCCGATCGTCGACCACAGAGGGCCCAGGATGGTGCGGCGGAAGCTGGACTGAATATCGGTAAGGCCGGCATAAAGCGCAAAGCGCAACATCCCGGGCAGGGCAGGGTTTTGCATGGAATCCGGTCCGGCCATTGGCGCGCCGGGTGTAGGCGGCGATTTGAACCGGGTCAACGATTAATAGTTGCAGTGGCGAATAAAACACTTTCAAACTGTTATTGTGCTGCAATGCGAAGCCCGCGATGCAAGGCAAGGTGTGTCTTCCATGCAACAGCGCTCCGCGACCGGCTGTGGGCTTTTGTCGAAGCTGCGAAACCCGTTGACAAAAAGGGCCCTTTCTTCGAGAACTGAGCTTGAAATTTACCGCCGGGGTTTCCTGGGGGCACAACTAATAATCCGTAGGAGCTCTGCATGCTGCGTAAGGTTGCACTTGGCTTGGTTGGTATCGGGATGTTCGTTTCCGGTTCTGCCATGGCCTCTTCGGTGTCCTCGACCCCGAACCAGAATGTCACGGCTCAGACCGCGACCCAGGCTTCAGCCCAGGCGGCGACCATCATTGGCGGCGCCATCAGCAACGCAATCGGTGGCGGCGGCGGCGGCGGCGCAGCAAATGTTACCAGCTATCTGAATTCGCGCGACACCGGCAGGAATGCTGGCGCGGTTGACAAGCCGTTCGGCGTTTGGGTCCAGGGCGCCTATACCAATGTTGATAACGGCCAGACCGGCGCCGCCTTCGACGGCAGCATCGTCAACCTGCTCGCCGGCTTCGACTACAAGCTCAGCGATCGTCTGGTCATCGGTATCTCGGGCACCTATGAAACTATTGATATCAGCACCGCGACCTTTAGCAGCGGCGCCGGCAGCCTTGAGAACGATGGCATGGGTATCGCGCCGTATATCGGTTTCAAGCTGACCAACCAGTGGACTGCTGATCTGACCGCTGGTTACAGCTGGCTGAGCTATGACAGCTCTCGTAGCGGCAACACGGTGCACGGCAGCTTCGATGCGACCCGCTGGTTCGCCAATGGCTCGCTGAACGGCACCTACTCGGCCGGCAGCTTCCGCCTGCTGCCCAAGGTCGGCGTTCTGTACATGGAAGAAGACCAGGACGGCTATCGCGAGACGAATGGCAACCGGGTTGCCGGCAACACGATCACGCTCGGCCGTGCCTACGCTGGTGGTCGCGTCGGTTACGCCATGGGCACCATGATGCCGTACCTCAAGCTGATCGGTGAATGGGACTTCGAGCATCCGGACTCCCTCGCGATTGGCAACGGCACCTTCACCAACGATGAAGACTTCGGTGCCCAGGTCGGCGTCGGTGTGGACTTCTTCTCGGCCGGCCCGCTGAGCGGCACCGTCGAGACGAGCTACAACTCGCTGGGCCGTGACGACCTTGACGTCTGGTCGGTTCTGGGTCGCCTGCGCCTGCGGTTCTAAGTCCGCGCTTGCACCCAGATACTCCGCGTAACGAGAGGGCCAAACCGCAAGGTTTGGCCCTCTTTATTTTTGCACTCGCGCTGCTGCTGACGCTTGGTAGTTGCGCGCCCGATCTCAATCCATTCATTAGCCGTGGTGCCTACGCCGACAAGATTGCCACCGGCTGGGAGAAGCAGGTTTTTCGAACGGAGCGCTTTGATCTGACGGGTTACGTCCGAATCACTAAGCCGGCCGACGGCGTATTGGCCATTTTTATTGAAGGTGACGGCCTTTCCTATATAAGCCGCACGGAAGTTTCCTCCGATCCAACGCCCGAGCGCCCGACAGCGCTCGAAATGGCAGTGCGCCATCCCGCATCAAATGTCTTGTACCTGGCTAGGCCCTGCCAATATGCCCAGGGACCGCATCGCCGGAGTTGCGAGCCGCTCTATTGGACGACCGGGCGCTTCGCACCGGAGACCGTGGCAGCTCTGAACCAGGCAATCGACCAAGCCGTCGCAGTGCATGCGTTTAGGGCGGTGATGCTTTATGGCTATTCCGGTGGCGGCACCATGGCGGCGCTGCTCGCCGCACGACGCAAGGACGTCAGTGCACTGGTGACGGTTGCTGGCGTGCTCGATCACCAGGCCTGGACGGGTCATTTTGGTGATAGTCCCCTGCGATACTCCCTAAATCCGGCGGACGACGCCGGGCTTCTGCGCGGTATCGCGCAGCGCCATTTTATCGGTGAGCGTGACAAAACAGTGCCGCTGCTGGTTGCTCAATCCTATCTGCGGCGTGCCCGTTTGAGCGCCTCGACCCTCACCCTTGTGCCGCGAGCAGATCATACTTGTTGCTGGGCAGATCTCTGGCCGGAGCTTGCCCGAGTGCCGCCGGCCAACCGACCCGATACGTGAAATGGATAAGGAGTTGCTGCTACAGAGGCTTCCGGCTCTTGTCCTGGTGCCGGCTATACTCTTGCCATTGGCTTCGCTGCCAATCTTTGAAACCGGACAATGGGCGCGCGCCGAGCCAGTTGTCATGGCGGCGCATGCCACTGCCGCACTGGCTGCCCTTGCCCTGGCTGCGCTGGCCATAGCGGGGCGGCTTGGCATGGACGATCTACGTTCAGCCTGGCCGGCGGTGGTGCTCGCGGCGTGGTCGCTGGTGGGAGCGTGGTGGTATGATAGCTTCACCGCCGGAGTCCTTGGTGCGCCCCAGTCGGGGCAAGGGGCTATCTGGTATCTCGATCTTGCTCTGTGGTTGATTGTTGCCGGCCTGGCAGTTCGCTCGGCAGCGGCATGGCGGCTCCTGACCGATCTGGCTGCCGCAACAGGCTGGGTAGTGGCCCTGATCGCCATCTGGGGGCGGTTGAGCGACAATCCGCTGCTGATATTCGTCACGGCTTATTACGCATGGCCGGCTTTGGCTTTGCCTGCCATGCTACTTGCCCATCCAGGCGGGCCGGGTTGGCCATTGCGCGTTATTGCCATTCTGGGCGCCGCGTTGGCATTGCTGATCGCTGCTGACAGCAAGACCTTCGTCTTGATCGCGCTGCTCGCAGTCGTGTTCTGCACCTTGTCCTGGCGCTGTGCCGCACGGCTGCCATGGCTGCAGTCTAAGTCATTTGGGCTGGTAGTGCTCGTTGCTGCAGCAGTGCTCCCGTTCATCATGGTCGCCTCCGGTCTGGCGGCACATTTGGGGGCATCTATGCGGGCGCGGGTTCTGGTGTCCCAAATCGTCCTGGCACGCATGCGTGAGCAATGGGATGTCTGGTGGATCGGCCTGGGATGGGGACGTACGCCGGAGGCTTTCGCCACTCATCTCGATGTCGTTCAGGCACCGCTCTGGGACCGTGCCCAGTGGGATTTTCTGGAGCGGGACTATTTCCATAGTCACAATATCCTGATGGAAGCAGTACTGGCGGCAGGCTTGCCGGGCGTTGTACTCGCTATTGCTGTTCTCGCCATTCCTGTGTGGCTATCACCAACAGCCAAGCGACCCTATGCCATTGCCTTTGCAGGAGCATGGCTGCTGGCCTCGGGGGTCTGGTTCGAATTGGCATTTGCACTGCCGGTTTTCGCACTGGCGGTTGCGGCTCTGTGTCATACGAAGGCGACGGCGATATCATTTGTGAGTGCGCGCGCGCGCTATCTTGCCGGAGGGCTGGCGGGTGCCGGCGCTATCACACTGTTCGCTGCAGCAATCCTGCTGTTGCAACAGGCCAGAAGCGCCGACCATGCGATCACCTGGCTCAAAATGCCGCAGGCATCTCCGCCATACCTGGTCGATCTGCGTGGAGACGACCGCATTCTGGCGGCAATCATTTCCGATGCAATCGAAGGTATGAAAGATCGCGCGACCGCAAATACGCTGGAGGTGGAGACTGAGGCCCGCCGTTTGGAGTGGCTGATTGCGATGCTTGATGCCAGAATTCCGGAAACCCGGAACCCGGCATTACCGATCGTTGGCAGTAACCTTCTGGTCGAATTGGCTTTGAGCCAAAACCTATCCGCTCTGCGTGATTCTTTTGCCGAACGGCTGTCACGCTGGCCACGCTGGCTGGATCGGGCCATGGTGCTGGCACCGGAACGTAGCGATCTGCCAATCGGTTACATGTCCTGGCGGCTCGCGCTTGGAGACTATAACGAAGTGCTGATCTGGGCGCGCCGTTTGCGGCAGCGGGATTCGGATGATCCCGTAGGGCTCTATTACGAAGGCGGGGTTTTCGTGCTGCAGCCGGATCCACAATCACGCCAGCAGGGCCTGTCCCTGTTGCGACGGTCTATTGATCTGGGTGTCGAGCGATATATCCCGCTCGAAGAAGATTTCAAGACCAAGATTTCTGCGCCAGCGAGCTGAACGAAAATCGACTTTTTACCGACTATCGGTTATTCACCTGCATGACCACTATAAATTCCGTATCAAGCATCGCAGCGTCCGAGCGCCGTCTCTCGGCGATTATCGTGATTTATTACACCGGTCCGGTTTTGTGGCTGTGCATAGACAGCGTGTTGGCTCAGCCGGAATTGATTGAACTGGTCCTGGTGCTGAATGGATCGGATATGGAAACGATCAGGCGCCTGCGCGAGTTGGCTCTTCAGCAGCCGCGTATTCAGTTGATCGAGAGTGGCCGGAATATCGGCTTTGCTGCGGGGTGCAACCGAGGTGCTTCGATTGCGACTGCTGACCGTCTTGCCTTCATTAATCCGGACTGCGTGCTTGATCCGGGTACTTTTAGCGCAGTTCTTGATGTCTTTGAAGATCATCCGCAGGCTTGGCTGGTGGGTGGTCGCCTCCAGCATCCCGATGGGCGAGAGCAGCGTGGCGGGCGGCGTGAGATATTGTCGCCTTGGCGTGCTTTTGTAGAGTTGACGCGCCTGGATCGGATATTCCCACATCATCCTTATTTCGCTCGGTTGCACAGCCATGAGGATGAACCGGTTTACGAACCTGTCGAGGTTCCGACTGTCAGCGGCGCCTTCATGATGATCTCACGCGCTCATTACGAGCGGTTGGGGGGTATGGACGACAATCTGTTCCTGCATTTTGATGATGCCGATCTATGCATCCGTGTGCGGCAACAGGGCGGTCAAATCTGGTATGCCGGTCATGTGCCGATCACGCATTACCTGAGTACCAGTGATGTGTCGCGAACGTTCATTGAATGGCACAAGACCCGCAGCACCAGCTATTACTTCGTGAAGCACTTTCAGCAATCTTACCCGCGCTGGACGCTGTCCGGAATTTCGTTTTTGCTGTGGATACGCTTTGCGCTTATCGTTCTGCGCTATCTGCCCTCAGATCTGCCTCAGATTCTGCGGCGTTGGCTGGCGCGTTATCGGGGCTAAAGCATTCGGGCGAGCGTGGCAATGATTGCCGTTAACCCGAAGTAAAGCCATGGTAGCAGATATGGGGAAACACCTGCGCGCAGGAGGCGGTGGCCGCTATGATCGGTGCCGCCAATCCAAGGCTTTTGCCCCTGCCGCAGGCGGCTGATCACCACCAGCAGTGAATCGGCCAAGGGCAGGGCCAGCCAGGCCGCGCTCACCACAGGCCCCTGTCCCATCGACAGAAGAACCAAGGCAGTGCCCAGCATCAGGCTACCGCCATCGCCCATGAAACTCCGCGCCGGGGTCAGGTTGAAAATCAGGAAACCGGCAATGGCGGCGGCGGCAATCGCGCCATCCGCATGACCGCCGAACAGGCAGGCCGCAAGCGCGGTGGCGGCCGCGATCCCATCGGCATGGTCGAGCAGGTTGCAGGCATTGGCAGCGATCCAGATCGCCGGGCCGACCCACCACAGGCCGGTCACCAGCATGGCGCCGACGGCGGGCAACAGCAGCAGCAAGGCCTTGGCCGCTGGGCTTAGGCGCCGGTGGTCATCATAGATGCCAATGGCCCCCGCGGTGGCCGCAATTAGCCAGAGTTCGAGCGGCAAAGCCAAAAACATGCCCGCAGCCAGGCCGGGGCCAGCCAATTTCGGGATCTTACCGACGGTATGCCAGCGGTCAGGCCGCACTTCTGCCATTGCACCCGTGCGCGCCGCGATCTGCATGCCAATGAAAACGCCCAATGCGGCCAGCGTGAAAGCGGCGAGCCCCTGAAGGAAGATAGCGACGGTCGGCATGTATTCAGGATGACTGGAACACTGAAAGCGGGTGCGTCTGGTGGCGGCCGTCTCGCGCGGACAGGAGGTGCGGGTCGGGCTTCCCTAGATTGACTGGCAGCATGGCGCACTGGGTCAGACTATCTACGGGAAATGTCATGCCTGATCCAAGGGGTTAATGCCCGCAAGGTAAGGAATTCCCCAGTAAATGCAATCGCTTGTTCGAATTGATACCTGGCCGACACTTGAGATTTGAGAAAAATACCGGCCAAGCTGGCCGGACCTTTTGACTATATGGCGGAAATGACTACTTTTCGCGCCAACCCCCTGTCGTGTTTGCCCACCGGAGCGTTTGATGCCGAGACTGTCGAGTTTGCTGACGACCCTGCGTACCCGGGGATTTGGGACGACGGTTCAGGCCAGTGTGAATGCCGCCCGTATTGAGGCCGGTCGGTTGATGGGGCAGCGCTTTGTCGAACGCCCGATCTACGACTACCGCATGCTGCTCGATCTGGAGGATCGCGGCATCTCGCGGACCCTGCTGCTGTTCGGTCGTCGCGAGATGGAGCACAAGCTGATGCTGGAGCAGGTGCTGCAGCCGGCCATGACTGTTCTCGATATTGGCGCCAATATTGGCTATTACGCCCTGATGGAGCTCACGCTGATCGGCCAGCGCGGCAAACTGATCGCGGTCGAGCCTTCGCCGTCTAATGTTGCCTTGCTGCGCCGCAATCTCGCGCTGAATGGTTACCACGATATCGAAATCCACCAGAAGGCCATGTCCGACCGCAGTGGCGAGCGGACATTTTTCATGTCGGAGATGTCCAATCTGAACACCTTCCACAACACTACGGATGCGAACCTGCATCTGTCGGGTAAAACGATCGAAGTGCAGACGGCGACGGTGCCCGAGATCGCGGCGGGCCGCCAGATTGACCTGATCCGCATGGATGTTGAGGGCCATGAAGTCGAAGTCATCAATGGCCTGCTGCCTGCCGTCGAGAAAGGTGAGCAGGCACCGATGATTATTTTCGAAACCCATCTGTCGCGCTATGGCGCTGAGCATGACATCGAAGCGCCGCTGCGCCGGCTGTTCGCCTGCGGTTATCGCGTCCGCCTGGCTGGCTCATCGTCTGAACGCGGTACGGCAGTGATCGAAGGGTACGGTTATCGCGGCAGCGCTCCAATCGAAAGCGATGATGTAAAGCGTGTGATCTTCAGTGATATCGCACCTGAGCATGCCGTCGAGATGCTTTGCCGTCGCGGCGGCATCCGCACTGTCTTGCTGGGCCGCTAGTCGTTAAGCCTGTGGCGCGTGGCCCCAATGGCGGAAAGCCAGCGGGGTCACGCTTCTGCAGACCACAGTCTCCAGACCATCCTGCAGCAAGCAGAACGGGCCGGCGCAGATAATCTTTAAATTGCCCGCCGGCTCGAATCCGGCATTGAGAATGCCTCGCGCCGAAGCGGCATTGCCGGCCTCGCAGATGATCCATTTTACGTATGCGGTTTCCGCCGCGAGTGTTTGCAGGGCGTGACGATAGAGGCCGCGTCCCGCGGCCCAGGCGGCAGTGCGACAATCCCAGATATAACGGTGGCCAGCCGGGACATCGAGTTTCAATCCGGCCTCAAAGGGCGCGACCATGCCGCCGTCGCTGATCCATTGATAGCTCGCCACGGCGCCATCGGTGCCGACATGGCCGTGACACTGATGGCCGTCGCCGAGGCGTGCAATGTATGTTGCCCGCCGGCTTTTCTCGGCGAAAATCGGGTCGCGTGTGAAGTCTGCCGCATCTAGCAAACGATAGACCTGACCATCCACCTGCAATGGGCTGGCGCCGCGCTGCTGCAGTGTGAACAGCCGGATATCGGCGCGGCGATAGCCCAATTGGCGGAACAGGCGCTTATAGAACGCGGCCATAGCTTGAAGCCTTTAGCAACAGAACTTCACGGAGTGCCGCGGGCAGAAATGCACTGCGCGAAACGGCGTAACCGTAGACGCGCTCGGCAAGGCCGACTGCAAGGCGAGGTGGCGGCGTATCTGCCAGCCGCATCAAATCGTAATAGTGCACCACTTCGGCCTGACCGCCGCAGCCCTTGGTCTTGAAGTCGAATACGCCTGAACCTGGCATCGATTCGCCAAGGTCGAGCCGGGTGATGCCGCGGGCAGACAGGTTGCGGGCGGCTTCTGCCATCAGCAGATTGTTGCAGCCTGCCTGTAATCCGCGCTCGGTCGCTGCGTTGTAGAGATAAGCCGCTGAAGTACCAGATATCTGGAAAAGCATAGCACCTGCGACTGTATCATTCTCCAGAGCGGTCAGCAGCAGGCACTCGTCCTGGAACAGGGTCGCCATATCGGTGAAAAAGCCGGGTGGCTTGAGGGTCAGTCCCTTCTCAGTCAGGCGGCTGCGGTATACGCGGTAGAAATCCGGCAGGTGTTGCGGCGTGTCGGAAATCTTCAGGCCATTGCGTCGTGCCTTGCGCACCATGTTGCGTGTTTTCTGCGGCAACCAGGCCAGAACCGCTTCGTCATCGGCCAGGCGAGGCAGGGCAAGTGTAATGCTCTGCCTGCTCCAGCGGTGATGCGGACCTGCAAGATCCGTTGTGCCGCTGGTGATGATTGTCCGTCCGAGCCCGGCAGCTTTGGCGATTTCACTCGCAGATCGCTGCAGTGCCGCTGCGGCTGCAGGGTCGCCGGCGATCAGGCCATAAGGCGGACTGTAAAGGGTGTGCCCGTCGCCATTGCGATGATAGCAGAACAACAGTCCACTGATCGCACCCTCGGATGTCCGCGCGAGCAATGTGGTGGCCTGCATGGCGTAGTGCGATGCTAAAATCGTCGCCCAGCGGGAATCGACATGGCCGGGGAAAACTCCGTGACGCGCCAGAAAGTCACGGCATGCGGCGGCATCTGTGGCCGTTGCGGTGGCAACAGTGTGATTCATATGTGGTATGCGTCGTTCCGATAGCAGATCGCGGCATTGGGTTCGAAATAGCTGCGGCAGAGATCGGCATAGGCGGCAACTGGCAGGACCGTCCAGCTTTCGACATAGCGGATGGTGCGCTTTTGCGGTCCACGCACGAGACGGATATTGAAGGCATTCAGACCGAGCGAGAAATGAGCCCAGTCACGCGTTTGCATTTGGCTCTCGTGCAGATGGATTAACGCGGCCTTGCGCTCGGCGAATGCCGAGATATCGACCAGGACATTGGCGGGTATGGGTGTGTAGACCTGATAGCCCCAGATCTGCAGGGCGGGCGGCAACAGCCCATCTTCGTGGCATCGCCAGAGCAGCTCACTGACACGTCGATGATCATCGTTGTCGTCCAGTAGGAAGGGCAGGAACAGCCGTTCGGCTGGCCCGATTACGCTTGTCAGCTTTTGCCGGGCGGCGGGATCGACTGGGATGGCATCGGCAGGAAAGCCGAGAAAGATCGCTTCTGCGCCAAGGCGGGCGGCGGATGCTGCCGCCTCCTGCCGACGGCGCGTGGCGCCGGGTTCGGCCTCGCCATCTGTAAGAAACACGATACGGACGCTGATGCCGTGGTCATGCAGCGCCAGCAGGGTACCGCCGGCGCCGAGGGCTTCATCATCAGGATGCGGTGCCAGGACGGTGACGGCGCCGCCCTGTGTCGGGTCGACAAGGCTCGGACGGATCAGGTCGTTGAAGCGCAGGGTGTCGAGCACCGCCGCACTGCGCTGCAGATCGCCAATACTGCGCCAGTCGCGAAACACGAAGCGGTGCTCCCGGCGATGGTGACGGACTTCCTGCCAGAGTGAGATCAGGCGTCGGGACAGGGCGTAGAGCATCTGCGGGTTATAAGACCTTAATAGTTAAAGGAAACTCTCTGTTGCTGATGCCCCCTTGTCAATTCTCCGCTGTAACTTGGTGTGTGTCGGCGATGCCGGATCTTGAGATGCCTTGACCGGTGAATTGCTTGTGCGCAGGCCGCAATACCAATGCCGATGTTTCGAAGCAAAACCATCGCGCCGCGGCAGGGCGCTTTCGCCCGCGCCTTATCCTTGACGACATCCATTCGCATCGGCATGTCGGCTGGCGCACTGAGCTGTTTGCAGGAAACCTGTCTGCAGCAACTCCACGGCTGTTTCTAGAAGGACCGCAGTGGTCGGCACTCACGCTCAGCCTATTGGAGGTGCCCTTATTTTTTAGGGCTTATCTGATTGTTTTGGGGCGGGTCCATTGAAACAAGGGCAATCGTATAAATTGTTTTTATTATAATAATACACTTTTAAATATAATTTCTTGCCCCGACTATCGTCAGCTAAGTCAGGTTAAGACCCGCTGTGGGTCTTCCCAGAATGATCTGTCACACGCCAAAATTATCCAGTTAATTGACATAAAACTGGCTGCCCTGTAGTGTTCATGCCGTGAACGATGGCGGGCGGGGGCCGATTCGGTCAATGCGGCGTGGTTTTGCCTCAGCCTCTTCGATGGAGAGGGCGGAAAACCTGGCCGTTTAAGGCCATTTAGGAACAGGATCTGGCTGAACTCAGCCATCCCACCTGTTTTCCGGCCACAGCCATCATCCTGACGTCAGGTCCGGTGAGGAAGCTATTCTCACCCGGACTGCGGTAGCTATTCACAACCAGCCTGCAACTTTTTACCCACGCGCATGATGGCGCGGAAGGACATACGCATGCCCGAACAAGACTTGCCGACCTTTGATGGTCTTTCCGTTCTGGTGACGGGCGGAACGGGTAGTTTCGGCCAGAAATTCATCGATACGGTGCTGGAGCGCTACAAGCCCGCCCGGCTCATCGTCTTCTCGCGGGATGAGTACAAGCAATTCCTGATGCAGCAGAAATACCCGGTCGAGCGCTATCCCAACATGCGCTACTTCCTGGGTGATGTGCGTGATTCGGCACGGCTGCATATGGCGATGCGCGGGGTCGATATTGTGGTACATGCCGCTGCGCTGAAGCATGTTCCGGCCGCCGAATACAATCCCTTCGAATGCATTCAGACCAATGTGATCGGCGCCGAGAATGTCGTCACCGCAGCCATTAACGCCGGCGTTAGCCGCGTTCTGGCGCTAT
Organism: Ferrovibrio terrae; assembly: GCF_943372915.1. Classification (GTDB taxonomy): domain Bacteria; phylum Pseudomonadota; class Alphaproteobacteria; order Ferrovibrionales; family Ferrovibrionaceae; genus Ferrovibrio; species Ferrovibrio terrae_A. Next base: position 13,840 of record NZ_CALSAN010000010.1, read on the forward strand.
CGACGGACAAGGCCGCCAATCCCGCCAATCTGTATGGCGCCAGCAAGCTGGCATCAGACAAGATTTTCGTTGCGGCGAACAATCTCTCTGGTGGGCGCAAGCCGAGATTTGCCTGTGTGCGCTACGGCAACGTGCTGGGCTCGCGCGGCAGTGTTGTGCCGTTCTTCCGCAATCTGGTGGCGCAGGGCCATGATCATCTGCCGATCACCGATCCGCGCATGACGCGCTTCTTCATCACATTGCAAGATGGCGTTGATTTCGTACTGCGATCGTTGTCGCATATGCAGGGTGGTGAGATTTTCGTGCCGAAGATTCCGAGCATCAAGGTGGCGGATCTGGCTTCTGCGATCGCACCGCATCTGCCGCAGAAGGTCGTTGGTATTCGGCCGGGTGAGAAGCTGCACGAAATCATGGTGACGGCCGATGATGCCGCGCAGACCATCGAGCTGCAGGATCAGTATGTGATTCAGCCGATGCTGTCGTCCTGGCGGCCAGATGCCTATTTGGCTCGGGGTGCCAAGCCCTGCGAGGAGGCCTTCCATTATTCCAGCAACAACAATCCGCATTGGCTCGACGTTCCCGAGATTGGTGCGTTGCTTGGCCGGCTGGGGATGTGATGAGCGCCTTCCTGCCTTATTGTCGCCAGGATATCGATGCAGACGATATCGCGGCGGTCATCGATGTGCTGCGTTCGGACTGGCTGACGACAGGGCCGGCGGTCGAGAGTATCGAGGCGGCACTGAACAAGGCTACCGGCACGGCGGAATCGGTCATATGCAATAGCGGCACGGCCGCGCTGCATCTGGTTACGATGGGGCTCGACCTCAAGCCGGGCGATCAGGTGATCGTGCCGGCCATCACCTTCGTGGCAACGGCGAATGCCGTGCGCTATGTCGGTGGTGATGTGGTGTTTGCCGATGTCGATCCCGATACTGGGCTGATGACGCCGGATACGCTACTGGCAGCGATGCGCAATTGTGATCCGAAGCGACTAAAGGCCGTGTTCGCTGTGCACTTGGCTGGACGCACCTGCGACATGCCTGGCCTAGCGCGCGCGCTGCGTCAGCATGCGCCGGATGTAAAGTTGCTGGAGGATGCCTGTCACGCGCTGGGTGGCACCTACCCGACCGGCAACGGCGAGATGGTGGGGGTGGGCGCGCACCCGGATTCCTATGCGGCCTGCTTCTCGTTACATCCGGCGAAGATGGTAACCACCGGCGAAGGCGGTGCCGTCACCACCGCCGATCCGGCATATGCAATGCGGCTGCGTGAATTACGCTCGCATGGCCTGACCCGGCGCAGCAGTGCGTTCCAAAATAAGGAATTGGCTTTCGATGCCGATGGCAAGCCCAATCCCTGGTATTACGAGCTTCAGGAAGTCGGTTACAACTACCGACTCAGCGACATCAACTGCGCACTCGGTGCCGCCCAGCTGACGCGGCTGTCGCATTTCGTGAAGCGCCGCGCGGCGCTGGTGGATTTTTATGACACGGCACTGGCCGAGCTGGCGCCTATGGTGCGGCCGCAGGCCCGCACCTCTGGTGAACCGGGCTGGCACCTTTATACGGCACGGATAGACTTTGCCGCTCTGGGCAAGACGCGGGCGACAGTGATGCGTGAATTGCAGGCGGCCGGTGTTGGCACCCAGGTGCATTACATTCCGGTGCAACTGCAGCCCTATTATCAGCAGCATACCAAAACAGCCCCACTCCCGGGCGCCTGGAAGTACTATAGCGATACGCTGTCGCTGCCGCTGTATGCTACGCTGACCGAAACCGATGTCCGTCGCGTGGCGGAAACCCTGGGGCGCGTGCTCGCGGCATGACCGCACGGCTGGCCTTGGGTACAGCCCAGTTCGGCATTCCATACGGCCTCGCTGCCGGATGGACGCGGGTCGAAGAGGCCGATGTCGGCCAATTGCTGGGCACCGCACGTTCCGGCGGTATCGACATGTTGGATACCGCAGCTGCCTATGGCGAGGCCGAAGCTGTACTTGGCAGGTGCGACATCAAGCCGTTTGCCATCGTCAGCAAGACCCGGCCGTTCATGACATCGCAGGGTTTGCGGCCGGAAGATCTCTCCGGCGGTCTGAAAGCAAGCCTTGCGCGGCTGGGGCTTTCCCGTATCCGCGGCCTACTGTTTCATTCAGCGGAAGATCTCATCCAAGGCGAGGGTGCGCAGTGGCGAGATGCCGCCGAGGCACTCAAGGCACAGGGACTGGTCGAGCAAATCGGTGTTTCAGTCTATGATCGGCCAGCCATCGAGAAGATTCTAAACATCTGGAAGCCCGATATCGTGCAATTGCCGCTCAGCTGGATGGATCGTCGCCTGCTGGATGATGGCTCGCTGGACTTACTGGCCGCGCATGAATGTGAAATCCATGTTCGGTCTGTATATCTGCAGGGTATCCTGCTGACGCCGCCCGAGCAGCTACCGGAATTCCTGCGTCCACTGGCCCCACGACTGAGCGAGGCCGGCAAGCGAATGGCTGCCGCCGGCTGCTCGATGCTGGCGGCAGCGCTAACGTTTCTGCGCGATCAACCAATGGTGAGCCGGGTGATTGTCGGCGCGCATAGCTTGCGGCAGCTGGAGGAGACCCTTGCGGCCTGGCATCAGCCACGCTGCATGGTTGATCTGGCCGATCTGGCGGTGAGCGATCCACGACTGGTCGATCCGCGCAATTGGTCACAGGCCTGAAATGCTGCGACTTGGTGTTATCGGCTTAAGTGCCGGCAATGGCCATCCCTATTCCTGGTCGGCGATTTGCAATGGTTATGACCCTGTTGCCATGGCACGCTGCCCCTTCCCGGCGATACCGGCCTATCTCGCCGAGCGCGCATGGCCGCAGGATCGCCTGCAGGGCGCCGTTGTGACCCACGTCTGGACGCAGGATGCCACTCTGTCGGCCGAGATTGCCGCGGCGACCCACATTGCGACGGTGGTGCACGACTGGCGCGACATGCTGGGTACTGTCGATGGAATCTTGCTGGCGCGCGACGATGCCGAAAACCATGCCGGTTTTGCCTTGCCAATCCTGGAAGCCGGCCTGCCGGTCTATATAGACAAACCGTTGGCGCTGAATCTGGGGGCAGCCGACCATCTGCTGGGGGCAGAACGTTGGCCGGGGCAGATTTTCGCCGGTAGTGCGCTGAGCCATGCCGAGGAGTTGCAACTGACGGGCACGCAGCGGGCGGCGCTTGGTGCCATCCGCCACGTCGAGGCGGCGACGCCAAAATATTGGCCTACCTATGCCGTTCACCTGATCGAGCCCGCCCTCGCAATCCTGGAACAGGATGCGTTTCCCTCCGCAACCACGGTATTGCATAGTGAAGACCGCACCATGGCGACGGCGAGCTTCCCGGACGGCACCAGCCTGGGTCTTGCCTGCTTGGGCTCGCTGCCATCGCCGATTGCGTTCCGCATCTTTGGCTCGGCCGGCATGATCGAGTTACGTTTCCGCGACAGCTTCACCGCTTTCCGCACGGCCTTGCAGCGATTTGTTGATGGCGTCCGTCTGCGTCGCAGGATGTTTGATGCCAACCGTATCCGTATCAGTGCGGCCCTTATCGAGGCAGGTATGGCATGAGCGGACGCATTATAGTCCTAACGGGAGCCAGTGGCCTTGTTGGCCGGCGACTGGTCGGGCATTTCCTGACCGCTGGCGACCGGCTGGTGGCGCTGACGAGCCGGCCGGAGAGTGCGCAAAGCCTACAGGCTGAATTCGACAGCAAAGACCTGGTCTGCCTGGGTGCAGATTTGACGCAGCCAGGAGGGGTCACCGCTGTCTGTCACGAACTTCGGCAGCGTGGATTGTTGCCGCACGCCCTGATCAACAATGCGAGGCAGCGCAGCAATCTGGCTGTCGGTTCCAGCGGCCCTGATGCCGCGCAATGGCAGGCTGAATTCATGCTGGGCGTCATCGCCAGTGAAAGGCTGACCAGCGCCCTGGCACAGCAGGCTGGCTCCTGTCTGCGTGCGGTGGTGAATATATCGTCCATGTATGGAGCGGTGGCGGTTAATCCTGGTCTTTACGCGGATCCCACTGCGGCTGCGCCGATCCACTATGGTGTGGTCAAGGCGGCTCTCAATCACCTGACCCGTGAATTGGCCGTGCGCCTGGCCGGTCGCGGTATTCGCGTCAATGCTGTCGGCTTCGGTGGCATTGAGGGGCGCGTCGATGCGACTTTCAAGGAGAATTACGCCCGGTTGTGTCCAGCCGGGCGCATGGTATCGCCGGAGGAAATTGCCGGCCCGGTTGATTTCCTGTTATCCGATGCGGCCGGCGCGGTCACCGGTGTCACGCTGCCAGCAGACGGAGGCTGGACGCTGTGGTGAAACAGCGCCACATCGCTATTATTCCTGCGCGCGGCGGATCCAAACGGATCCCGCGCAAGAATATCGTACCTTTTCATGGCCGGCCACTTATGGCCTGGACCGTGTCGGCGGCGCTGGAGAGCGGTTTGTTCGACCGTGTGCTGGTGTCGACCGATGATCCAGAAATCCAGGCTGTTGCCCTGGCCTGCGGTGCCGAAGCACCGTTCCTGCGCTTGACTGCTGCCGACGACATGGCGCCGGCCAGCGCGGCGACACTGGCGGCGCTGGACCAGGCAGAGCGGCATTGGGGGGAGGGCTATGATGTGGTGGCGCAGCTGATGCCGAACTGCCCGCTGCGCGACGCGGCGGCGATCAGAACGGCGCTGAGCGCTTTCCAGTCCGGCAACGGCGGTTTTCAGATCAGTTGCACCGGCTATGGCTGGACCAATCCCTGGTGGGCCGCGGAACTGGCGCCGGATGGCCAACCAAAAGCACTATTTCCGGAGCAACGTCTCAAGCGTTCACAGGAACTTCCGGCGCTATATTGCCCGACCGGCGCGATCTGGCTGGCCGATGCCGCTGCGCTGCGGCAGGCCGGTACTTTCTATGGTCCAGGGCACCGTTTCCAGCCGCTGGATTTCTGGTCGGCGGTCGATATCGACACGGTAGAGGATTTGGCCATGGCGGCGGCGCTGGCCCAGGCGCGCGTGGTGTTGGAGAAAGTGTAAGTGATGAAGCTCGATCATGGCGTCGCCAATGTATTCCAGACCATCGCGGTCACCGACGGTCGTGAATTGCGCTGGATTACGGCGGAAGTCTGTCGACAGTTGAAGCAGAAATATGGCTCGCGACTAATCGCTTACTGCCGTTCGAAGGATTCGGGTGATTACTATCGGGCACTGGGTTGGTTCGATGAAGTGATCGAGCAGGACCTTCTGCATCTGGTGGCGTTGGAGCCGGTTGCGGATGAAGTTTCCGTCTTTGCCCGTGCGCGCCGTATCGAAGGTGTGCTGAACGATACCTATAACCGCAGCCGCATGATCCGCCGAGATTTCGGCCGCGGCTTTTATCTGGGTGGATCGGGTCACCCCAAGGCCTATTATTCTGAAGTGCCGAGCTGGCCCCAGATGGTGAATGGCTATAACGAGCTGTTCGATTTCTGGCTTGATGAATATAGGAATAAGGGCATCACCCTGCATCTCAATCCTCTAAAAGAAGAAGCTGTGGTGGCGCGGGCCTTGAATGTGCCGGTGCGTTATCTCTACGCGGCGCGGATTGACAACCTGTTTTACTGGGCTGTCAACGAGATGATCGACAATCCATTCGTTGAGCCGGCGTTCCGCGCTCTCGAAGCATCACATGTCGAAGTTATCGAGGATCTTGGTCAGTATGCTCAGGATGCAGGGCAGCGACGATTGATCGTCGGCACAAAGCCTTACCGACGCCTGCTGCAACGCCTGTGGTCGATCACCTATCAGTGGTTCTATCGCTTCCGTCATCGCTCCGGCATGCGACCCAGTTACTATTACTGGTCCAATGTGGCATATCTGGTACGGGAAGCTCTGGACCAATACCGCCTGCGCTATCCACGCGTTCCCCGGCTGGACGATCTGCGTGATCAGAAGTTCGTTTATTTCCCGCTGCATACCGAGCCGGAAATGTCTCTGCACTGGATGTCGCCCGAGTGCTTTATCCAGTTGGAGGCTATCGCGCGCCTAGCCCGCGACCTGCCGGCGGATACTTTGCTGGTGGTGAAAGAAACCATTTATGGCTTTGGGCGTCGTCCGCGTGATTTTTACGAGCAGTTGCGCGCTTTCAGAAATGTTGTCGTCATCGATGCCTTTGAGCGTGGCATCGATGTCATGCAGGCTTCGGTGGCCGTGGCAACGATGACGGGAAGTGGTGGGCTTGAGGCGGCATTGACTGGAAAACCTGTTCTACTGTTCGGCCGCCATAATTATTATGATTTTCTTGACCATGTGCGGAGGGTTTGGCGCGATGACGACTTGCGTCCCGCAATTCGTGATTTGGTGGAAACCGAAATCGACCGACCGAAAGCGCAGCGGGATGGGGCGAGGCTGAAGGAAGCGGTTCGTCGGGTCTGCTTTGATATGGGAAGTTATTCCAACGTCACGCCCCACAAGTTCGAACCCGTGGTGGTCGATCGCGCGACGACGGGACTTCAGGCGACATTTGATGGCGCATTGGCGACAATGCCAGATGAGTGGAGGCTGCGGTGAGGAAGGGTGAAAACTTCTACGTTCTCGACACCATGGCGAGCAACTTTACCTGGGCTTCGGTTGGCGAGGCGTTGAGTCGTGATGGCGTGGTGGTCTTGCGCAACCTGATTGCGGCCGAAGCCGTTAATACGGTTGCGGCAGCCGCGAATCGCATATTGTCCAAACCATCGCTGCTTGGCTCGGTTGGCTACTACCGCAAAGGTTATACCAAGCGGATGTACGATCCGCTTCTGCTCGGGGCGCCTACACCGGAGATTGTACTGGAGAATAACATCCTCGATGTCGTCACCGAGTATGTCGGAGGTGAATGCTGGCTGGCAGAATGCACACTGAAGCATGACGAAGGCTCCGACGAGCTATATTTCCCCATGCACAGTGATTTCGCCGCCGGCTCCACCTGGATCCAGCGCGAAGGCAATCCGGTGATTTCCGCCGAGTTGATGCAAAGGCGGTTTGGTGTGGGTGCCATGATGTATCTGCATGACACGACGGATGGTGCTTTCTGCTACGCTATTGGTACGCACACGCTCGGCGCGCCACATGGCTCATCGCTTAACCGCTACCCTCAGCCGATGCGATCGCAGATCGAGGCGGCCACAGTGCGAATTGAAGGCTGCAAAGGCGATGTGGTTCTGTTTGACGATCGCGGTTTCCATGGCCCCGAGCAGCCGGTCACCGTTCAGCGTACCGTACTGATCTGGGATTTTTACGAGCGTAAGGCATTCAAGGATCGCACCAAGACCCCAATCCCGGTTTTGCCGACGGATCTCGGCCGCCTCAACCAGCGTCAACTCTCATGGCTCGGCATCGGAGCTGATGGCCCGATGATCCCTTATGACCTCTATCATATGCGCGGTTTCGACAAGACACCGCATTATCGCACGGTGCGGCGGGTCATAGAATTGCTGCAGCGCTGGGACATGCTGAAAGTCAAACTGCGGCGCATTCGTAATCGTCTATTCCCGCGCCGCAAACCGAATGCGGCGATGGATTATTCAGAATGAGTGAGAGCAAGCCTGTGCCCATGTCCAATACTTCCGTCGCGTATGTTGCCTTCCTGCGACTGCACTGGCATCGCCTCAAGCTTTATCTTGGCTTCCTGCGCCATGGCGGCCGATTCCGCTGGAACGGTGAACTGGGCGCCTGGGAGGCCCGCAAATCGCTGCCAGGCTTTGCGGAGCGTGGCCCACTTGGTGTAGCTGTTCGTTCGATGCGTGAATTGCGGCGCTGGATCGCTTTCTTCGACAATCCGAAGGATCCGATGTACCGCTGGCTCGGTTCAATCGGGCATGATGGCGTGCTGTGGGATATTGGCTCGGCGAATGGCCTGGAGGGCTGCACGGCAGCACATCTGAATGACTGCCAGGTGGTTTTTTTCGAGCCGTTCACGCCCAGCATAGAAACCATTCTGAAATCACTCTACCTGATGGAGCGGGCGAAGGGTGTGCGTCCGCGCACCGAGGTGGTGCAGGCCGCCATCGGTGACAAGCCGGGTTTTGGTCGTTTTCTGATGCACACGCGACCAGTCCCGGGTGAGACACTCAATTCGCTCGGCGATGCCGTGGGCAGCTATTGTTATGGTGGTCGTGATGCTGTCAGCATCGGGTCCAGCCAGTGGCTGAAATATGCTTCGCTGGACGAGATGCTGGAGACCGAGCTGCCGAAGCCAACGCATCTAAAGATGGATATCGATGGCCTTGAGACGCGTGCGCTGGCCGGCGCGGAAAGGCTGCTCGCCATGCCGGGCCTGCGCCATGCCGTCATTGAGGCAAACGGCCCGACGCGGCCTGAGGTGCAGGCCATCATGACCCGCCACGGCTTCGTGCAGGTTGACGATCGTCGCCATGGTGTGTCCGGTGAAAGTGAAACCGGCGACCTGTTTTTCGAGCGCAATGCCTGACGCGGCCCAAAAATCGGCGTTCGTGGCAGCCCAGCCCGGAACGCAGGACGAGGCGATGTTCTGCCATCGCTGCCTGACACCGCGCACCTTTCCGGGATCGGTGTTCGATGCTGAGGGCATCTGCATGCCCTGCCGTTATGCCGAACAGTGGGATGCCATCGACTGGGTCAGTCGCCGGCGTGAGCTGGAAGAGATCGCCGATTGGGGCCGCACCACCTCGAAAAGCGCCTGGGACTGCATCATTGGTGTCAGCGGCGGTAAGGATTCGACGCGCCAGGCGTTTTACGTGCGCGACGAGCTGAAGATGAAACCGCTGCTGGTTTCCTGCAGCTATCCACCCGAGCAGCAGACCGAGCGCGGCAACACGAACCTGGCCAATCTGGCGGAGCGCGGCTTTGATATCCACATTGTGGCGCCAGGCCCGCAGACCTCGAAACAGCTGATGAAATATGCCTTCGAGACCTGGGGCAACTTGTTCAAGGCATCCGAACTGGCTCTGTATTCCTGTCTGCCGCGCGCGGCCATCGCCTTCGGCATCCCGCTGATCTTTCTGGGCGAGAATCCGGGTTTGAATTTTGGCGGTTTCACGGGTTCTTTCGACGGCAATGCCAATCGCCTGCGCGAGGCGAATACACTCGGTGGCGCGGAGCTCGAACCCTGGCTGGCCGCCGGTGTGCCGCGCGAAATGCTGTACTGGTATGCTTATCCGTCTGATGCGGACATCCGGCGTGCCGACCTGCGCATGATCTATCTCGGTTATTACATGCGCGATTTCAATGATACGGCCAACACCGAATTCTCACTGGAGCATGGTCTGGTTCCGCGCAAGGGTATCGATGCACGCCCAGAGGAAACTGGTTCTCTCAATCCGGCCGATGCGCTGGATGACGAATTCGTTCATGTCAATCAGCACCTGAAATACCTCAAGCTGGGTTTTGGAAAAATCACACAGCAGGCCAGCGTGCAGATTCGCCGCGGCGTGATTGACCGCCAACAGGGCATTGATCTGGTTGAGATGTTCGATGGGAAATGCAGTGACCGCTACATCAACCGCTTGTGCGGGTATCTCGGCGTGCCGCGCGCCGTTTTCGATGCCCGTGTCGAAGAGCTGCGCAGCAAAGAGCTATGGCAAATGAACAATCATGGCGAATGGGAGTTGCGCTATAAACTCCGTTGATAAGCCAGTGATAGTCATTGTCGACTACGGCGCGGGCAATCTCAGCTCCGTCGCCAATGCCCTGCGTTTCCTGGGCAGTCAGCCGGCGGTGAGCAGTGACCCGGCAGCGTTGCAAAACGCTGACGGCATCATTCTGCCCGGAGTTGGTGCTTTTGCTGATGCCATGGGGCGGCTTGCACAGCTTGGTCTGATCAACCCTATACGCAAGATCGCAGGCGAGAAGCGGGTGCCGCTGCTTGGTATCTGTCTCGGCATGCAGCTTCTGGCGGAACATGCGACTGAGGGTGGTGCCTGTGAGGGGTTGGGTTTGCTGCCAGGGCGAGTTGAGCTTGTCCCGGTCAACGACCTGCCGTTACCGCATGTGGGCTGGAATGAAGTGGCCTGGACCGATGGTAGCGTGCTGGCGGCCGGTATCGCGCCTGGAGCGCATTTTTACTTCGATCACAGCTACTGCTTTCTCGGTGCTGAAAGCCAGGTGGTAGGGCGAACCGACTACGGTCAACCGCTAGCGGCAGCTGTTGAGGCTGGCACTATCATGGGGGCGCAGTTCCATCCCGAGAAGAGCCAGGTCAACGGTCTGCGCCTAATCCGTAACTTCACCCGCGTGGTCGAGGCAACTCAACGTGCCGGTATATCAGGATGTTGAAGAAACGGGTTACGGCCAGCATCTTTGTCCTACAGGGGCAGTCCGTGCAGAGTATCGGGTTCAACCGGTTCCTGCCGATTGGCGATCCGGCGATAGCGGCGGAATTTTTCAGCCGCTGGGGTGCCGACGAAATCATGCTAATCGATCTCTCGGCACCGCGCGAAAAGCGTGGGCCTGATCTGGCGCTGATAGAACGTGTGTCGCGCGCCTGTTTCGTGCCACTGGCCGTGGCCGGCGGACTATCGACGGTAGAGCAGGTGCATGATGCGGTTGCCGCCGGCGCCGACAAGGTTGCCGTGAATACGGCGGCTTTGCAGGATTCCTCCCTGATCAGCCGGATTGCGGACCGTTTCGGGGCGCAGTGCGCGATCGCCGCTTTCGATGTACTGTCGGATGTTGATCGAGGTCCTGTGGTCACGTCGAACGCCGCGCGGGAGCGTAGGCCGGAAGAGTTTCTCGCATTGTTACGTCGTGCTGAGGCCGCCGGCGCAGGAGAAATTCTGGTTCAGTCCGTCGATCGCGACGGCAGCCGCAATGGTTACGATCTCGCCTTGATCGCAGCGGCGACACAGGCAGTGCATGTGCCGGTGATTGCCTTGGGTGGCTGTGGCCATCCCGATCATGCCGTGGCGCTGTTCCGCCAAACCAAGGCATCTGCGGCGGCCATCGGCAATATGCTGAATTACACCGAGCATTCTATCCTGTTGATTAAGGCGGCCTTGGCCCGAGCCGGCATTCCGGTGCGGAATGATTCCTATGCCGATTATGCGATGCAGGCGCTCGATATGATGGGGCGGCCTGGCCGGCAGCCCGAGGCGCAGCTTGATGATCTGTTCTTCCGCCATATCCCGGATGAAGTGATATGAGAGTCTGCCAGCGCTGCCTCTATGGCGAATATCATCCGCTCGGCATCGTCATCGCGGCTGACGGCATCTGCAGTGGCTGTCGTGTGCATGAAGAAAAAGATGTGCTCGACTGGTCAGCGCGCCGGCAGAAACTTGGGGCTCTGTTGGACCGGTATCGCGGAAAGTCGAGCAGTCGCTTCGACTGTGTCGTGCCGGTGTCGGGCGCGCGAGACAGCTATTTCATCGTGCATGTGCTGAAGCGCGAATTCGGCATGAATCCTCTGCTGGTCAATTACAACAAGCTCTGGAACACCAGCACCGGCCATCGCAACCTGGCCTATCTACGCAGCATTTTTGATGCCGATTTCTACTCCTACCTACCCAATCGGAAACTGGTGCAGAATATCGTACGCAGGACTCTCGACCTGCGCGGCAGCATCTATTGGCATGTAATTGCCGGGCAGACCGTGCTGCCGGTTCAGGTGGCGGTTCGCTACAAGATTCCCCTGGTAATCTGGGGCCATCATCAGGGCCTCGATCAAGTCGGCATGTATTCGCACACCGACGAAGTCGAGATGAGTCGGAAATATCGCAAGAATCACGACCTTATGGGGCTTGAGGCGGAGGATATCGTCTCGGAGGCCGATGGCTTGCCGGAGCGTGATCTCCGCCCCTGGTATTATCCGCACGACAAAGACATTCAGGCGGTCGGCGTGCGTGGGATCTACCTCGGCAATTATATCCGCTGGGACTCCAAGGCGCAGCATGAAAGCATGATCGAGCGCTATGGGTATGAATCTTTACCGCAACAGCGGACATTTGATTCCTATAACGATGCCGATTGCGTGCATTACAGCGGTCTGCATGACGCGATCAAGTTCTGGAAACTGGGTTATGGCAAGGTTATTGATCATGCGAGTCGTGAAATTCGTCTGCGCCGTATGACACGCGATCAGGGGTTGGCGATGGCACGCCGGTATGCTGGCATAGAGCCCGAGGATACGGGCTTGCTGTTGGATTGGCTGTCACTCAGCCGTGCCGACCTGATGGCCAAGATTGATGCGCATCGCGACCCAAGAATTTGGCGGCGCGGCGAAAGTGGTGACTGGCACTTGCGTCAACCGATGCTTGAAACCACTACAGCAGAGCCGGCTGCGGCGCTGGTTCCCGCAGAGCGTTGGAGCGATTTTCGCACAACTGCGCCTCGTGAGAGCGGTGTAGACGGCAAGGCCTATGTCACCTTGCACCGTGGCTATGTGGACGGTCATCCGATTTCGGATGTCGATCGGGTTTACTGACAACGCGTCTGACGGGGAAGACCTGTAATGCTGACAGCCAAAGATGCCATCGACTTCATCAAGGGCGATAAAATCAACCTCCGGGGCATGCGCCGCGAAGACCTGCCCCTGTATGCGAATTGGATTGATAATCGCGAGGCGACCAAGTTTATGGAAACCGGCTGGCGGCCGGCTCACGAGACGGAACTGGAAGCTATCTTCAAGACGTCGACTGAAGCGCCTGACCACGCCATCTTCACCATCATCGACAAGGCGAGTAACAAGGCGATTGGTGTTGCCGGCCTGTATCTGATCCATTGGATCTGCCGGCGCGCAGAGTTCCGCATCCTGATTGGCGACAGCGCGGCGCTTGGTCGTGGCTATGGCTCCGAGGCCTGTGATCGGATCATTGCTTACGGTTTTGAACACCTGAATCTTGAATTGATCTATCTCGGAGTGAATTGCGCGAATATCCGCGCGGTCCGTTCATATGAGAAATCGGGCTTCGTGACCGAGGGCATTCGCCGCAAGCTTATCTACCGTAACGGCCAGTATTACGACGCGCAGATGATGAGCATACTGCGTGAGGAATATGAAGCGCGAAAGGCGACTTCCGGCAAATGATCCGGGTCGTCCTGCTCGGTTTGGGGCGGATCGGCGCGCAGGCCGATGCCGATGCCGCATATGTGGGGCCGGCCTTGTCGCATCTGGGTGCCATTGTAACAACGCCGGGTCTTGATGTGGCGGGCCTCGTCGATCCCGATCCTGGTGCGCGCGCGGCGGTGGCTCGGCGCTGGCCACATCTTGCCGACAGGCTGTATGCGAGACTCGACGAGATTAAGGCGGCAGATATCGATATCGCGACGGTGGCCGGTGCGAGTACCGGACGCACGGCCGACCTGATGGCGGTCCTGGCGCTGAAGCCTCGGCTGGTGATTGCTGAAAAGCCTTTCGCCGCCGACGTGTCCACTGCGGAAGCTCTGGTGGCGGCGTATCGAACGGCTGGCGTGGAACTGCGGGTCAATTATCCGCGGGCCCTGTCCCCGGCCTACAGACACCTGCGCGAAAGCCTGGGCCGTAACGGGCAGTGGCGGATTGCTCTCTGGTACAGCCATGGTCTGCATCATTTCGGCAGCCATGGTATCGACCTTCTGCTCGACTGGTGCGGGCCAGTGGCGCGAGTGCAGACTTTCGGCCTGACCGAAGCTGTCGATCCACTGGTCGATGCCAGTTTGATGTTCCACTCCGGCGATCGGGCGACCATGCATGGCATCGGCCTGGGTGACTGTGCGGTTTTTGAAATGGAGATCTGGACGGCTGAGGGCCGCACGCTAATTGGTGCAGGAGGCGCGACAAGCCAGCGGCAGATACCTGAGCGTGGGCGGTACTATCCTGATTACCTGCAGCTCGGCCCGGCCGTCGAGCTGGCGCCGGCGGCACCGATCGGTGGCTTTGCCGATCTGTACGAAGCGGCGGGGAATTTTATCTCCGCTGCGGCTCCCATGCCTGGCTGCAATCCGGATCGCGCGTTGGTCGGTCTGCGGATTCAGGACGCTCTGCTGCGTTCAGCCGCGCAAGCGAAGGCAATTCATCTGTGACGCAGTATACAAGGAGACGGCAATGACGAATGCGGATCGCCTGGCACTTCTCGGCGGCACGCCTGTCCGCGCAGAACCGCTGCCGCGCTATAATACGATTGGCGCGGAAGAGAAGGCTGCGGTGATGGATGTCCTGGATGACGGCGAGTTGTCCGGCTTCATTGCTTATAACGGCGACGAGTTCTACGGCGGCCGTGCCGTCCGCGCACTCGAGGCCGATTTCCGCAAGGTCTATGGTGTCGCGCATGCCATATCGGTCAATTCGGCGACCTCGGGTCTGCATTGCGCTATGGCGGCAACGGGGATTGGGCCGGGCGATGAAGTCATCGTGCCGCCCTATACCATGTCGGCCAGCGCGACCGCGGTTCTGTTTACTGGCGCGGTGCCGGTTTTCGCGGATATTGACGACAAGACCTTCTGTCTTGATCCGGCTGCAGTCGAGGCGGCAATCACGCCCTATACCAAGGCTGTCGTGGCGGTGAATCTGTTCGGTCATCCGGCGCCGCTGCTGCAACTGCGCGAGATCTGCGGCCGCCGCGGCCTGTTTCTGGTCGAAGACAATGCGCAGGCCCCGAGTGCCACGATCAATGGCCGTTATACCGCTACAATCGGCGATATCGGCGTGTTCAGCTTCAACCGCCACAAGACCATGCAGTGTGGTGAAGGCGGCGTGACGATTTGTCACGATGAAAAGCTGGCGCTGAAAATGCAGCTGGTACGTAACCACGGTGAGGTGGTGGTGGCGGGCATGGGTGTCGACGATATCGTGAATACGGTCGGCCTCAATTACCGGATGACGGAAATGGAGGCGGCCGTTGCCCGCGTGCAGTTCGGAAAATTGCCTGGATTGAACGCCCGGCGTGTTGCTCTGGCTGATCGACTGTCAAAGGGCCTGCATGATATCCCCGGCTTGGCACCGCCCCATATCGCCGATGGCTGCACGCATGTTTATTATTTTTACCCCATCCTTTACGACGAAACGGTAACCGGTTTGCCGCGTGATGTCTTCGCAAAGGCTGTGCAGGCGGAAGGTTTCACCTTGCGGGCCGGCTACGTGAAACCCCTATATCTGGAGCCGCTTTACCAGAAGCGTATCGCTTTCGGCGACAAAGGCTTTCCTTTCAATGCTAATCCGCGCCAGGGGAATCTCTCCTATGCCAAGGGTATCTGCCCGGTTGTCGAGCGCCTGGCGGAGAAGCAGTTGCTGGTCACCAACATCATCTACCCGCCGCTGACCGAGGCGGATATGGATCGGTTTGTCGAGGCCTGCGCCAAGGTGCTGCGCAACCGCGATGCCCTTCTGGCGTTACAATAACGGACCATGGGCGTTTCTGCGGCAACGCTGTTTGTCGTCGGCCAGGCCGGTACGGCGGATTACCTGGCACCGCTATGGCGGCGTTGGCTGCAGAGTGGGACGAGTCTTTCATGGCACATCGTTGCACATCCTGCTGCGCTGCTGCAGATCGAGCGGTTGGGCTTGAATGGCAGATTGCCTCTGTTGGATGCCTGGGACAGCGAAAAACTGCAGGATGAGTTGCGACAACGGCAGTTCGATCGCCTGGTCTGTTCGGCCAGTCGTGAACCGGTGGAAGCAGCGGCGCTGACTTGGGCCACGAAAAACGGTATCCCCTCGCTCCACCTGCTTGATGCCCTCTACGGTTTCTCCTGGCGCAGTGACCTGCGCGCCGGAATGATGGCGGTCATTGACGACCAGGCCTGCAGCGATGCCGCCGAAGAAGGCCTGCCACAGGAAAGGCTGGTTGTTGCCGGTCATCCGGCCTGGGAAGCGATCGCGCCGATGGATGATGCACCGCTCGGCAACTGGCTGTTTCTCGACCAGCCGATTGCGACGGTACGGCCTGACCTTGGTTACACTGAACAGGATGCCTGGGGGATGATGCAGGACGCTGCCCGATTGCAGCCGCAGGCATTTCAGCGCTTGGTCTATGCCCCGCACCCGGCGCGTGGTCCGAAGGCTGGGCTGCCTGAAGGCAGTCTGTCCTTGGCCGAAACCATGACTCTGCAGCAGGGACTGCACCAGTGTGGCACCATTGCCGGCGTCTACAGTGGCGGCATGGTGGAGGCATTTCTGGGTGGCCGTCGTGTTGTTTCACTGTTGCCGGGATCCGGTGAGGTACTGTGCCCGCTGGCGCGCCGTGGCTTGTCGCCTTTGTATCGGTCGGCCGCAGAACTCGCTGATGCTGCCATGGTTGCGATGTGCGACAACCGGGCATTGCGCGCCAGCCTGCACGGATCGCTCGATCGCCTCGACGCAATTATACGTTCACTGGCATGAAACTATTTGGATTAATCCAGGCCCGCATGGGGTCGAGCCGCCTGCCTGGCAAAGTCATGCTGCCGCTCGCGGGCTTGCCGCTCATTTGGCACATCGCCCATCGCTTGGTCCAGGTTCGGCCAGTTACCGGTATTGTGCTGGCGACAACGGCCGATTCCCGGAATGATCCGATGGTATCCTATGCGCAGATGCAGGGCTGGGTGGTCGTCCGGCATTCTGAGGAGGACGACATCGTCGGCCGCATCGCATTGGCTTTTGAGGCCACGGGTGCTGATGCTGTGCTAAAGGTGAATGCGGATTGCCCGATGCCCGATGTCGGACTCATGCAAGCGGTTGTGGATGCCTATCTGACCAAACCCGGCTGCGACTACGCTGCCAACAAGTTTGAGCCAATCTGGCCGGCCGGATTGACGGTGGAAGTGGTGTCGCGTCAGTTGATCGGACTGTGCGATGCGACATTGACCAGTGCCGAAGAGCGCGAGCTGGTGATGAAGTGGATCATTGATCATCGTGACCAATTCATGACTGCCGCGGTGACCGCACCATATGTGCCTTCCATGCCGGGCCTGATGATCGACACGCCTGAAGAGTATCGCGAGATGTCAGCCGTCTTTGATTCACTTTATCCTGTCAGCCCGCTGTTCGGCTGGCAGGATGTTAGGTCACTTCTTAAGTCAGATGCCTAAGCCGCGTCGCATAGCCTTTCCTTTCGTAGGGGATACCTTGGGCGGCAGTCATCTGTCTGCCATTACGCTGATCCAGCAATTGCCTGGGCAGGGGTTTGATCCAAGGATTGTCTTGCATACTGAGGGCGCGCTTTCACGCTACCTGGATCAGATCGGGCTACCATATGCGATGCTGGCGAACGCGTCGGTTGCTGGACGCCAGCCAAACGCATTCCGTCAGCTGTCTGCCCTTGCCAAAGCGATCGTCCCAATTGTCACCTGGTTGAGAGGCGAGGGTATAGACCTGGTCCACGCCAATGACGCGCGGATGATTGTTACTTGGGCTCTGCCAGCACTGTGGTGCCGTTTGCCGCTTGTTGCTCATCAGCGGACAGTCGCCTATGCCTCACGGGTTCTTTCACTCGGCTGGGCCATTGCAGCAAGGATAGTTGCAATATCAAGATTCAGTGCGGCAACTCTGCCGGCCTGGGCGCAGGCCAAGACCTCGGTTGTATATAATGCCGTCGCAATAGAAACTGTAGATGGCGACCGAGACTATTATCGCCAGAAACTGTTGATGCGGGCAGGCCTGGATGACGCCCGCATTGTCGGAGTTTTTGGCAATATCTCTGCTGTTAAGCAACCGATGCTGTTTTCCAGGACACTCTCCCTACTGGCGGAAAGCACGCCGGTCGTTGGCGTATGGTTCGGCGAGGATCGGGAAGGCTGGATTGCAAAAATGAAGGCCGATGCCGGCAAAGCCGTTCTGCTATTCCCCGGCTTTCATGCCCCGGTCACCGGCTGGATTTCGGCATGTGACGCCGTTCTCGCTACATCGAGCAAGGATGCCTTCGGCCGCACCCTTGTCGAGGCGATGAGCCTTGGCATACCGGTGGTGGCGACTGCGGCAGGCGGCCATTCCGAGATCGCCACGGACGGCAAGGATGCAGTTCTGGTATCATCGGGTAATGCTGCCGATATGGCAGAAGGAATGGCAGAAGGATTGCGCCGTGTCCTGCGCAATAGTGAATTTTCCGCCAATTTGATCGCTCAAGGTAAGCGTCGAGCTATGGATTTTTCAGCTGTCAGCCATGCGAAACGCATGGGACAGCTCTATAGGGAACTCCTCTCGGTTGATCGTATGGTGGTGATTTCGGATCTGGGCAGTGGTGGCGCGCAGCGTATCGCCTGCGATCTGGCGGCGCATTGGTGTCATGCCGGCCTCTCGGTTGCCGTTGTAACTCTTGCTGCAGCTGAAGATCGCTATCGTTTAGATAGCGCGATCAGGCGAATATCGCTTGATCTGTCAATGCAGTCCGGAACGGCCTGGCAAGGTGTAATTGCCAATATGCGGCGAATTTTTGTGTTGCGTCGGGTCTTTCGCCAACTCAATCCGGTGGTTGTCGTCAGTTTTGTCGGAACTACGAATATTCTCGCGGTCATGGCAGGCTTTGGACTGTCGTCGCGGGTGATCATCTCGGAACGGAACAACCCGGAGCGCCAGAGTCTGGGGCGGGTCTGGTCGACACTGCGACAACTGCTTTACCGCTTTGCTGATTGTGTGACAGTGAACAGTCGGCAGGCCCGGGATACGCTCGCGGCTTATGTACCGCATCATAAGCTGCAGGTGATAGAGAACCAGTTGTCAGAGCAGTGCCTGATTGCGAAGGACGAGGTTCAAAATAGCAATGAATTGCTGATTCTGGCCGTCGGCCGTCTGCATCATCAGAAGGCTTACGATGTTCTACTCACCGCTTTCGCAGTGACCCGCGCCGCACAGACTGGCTGGAGGCTAGTAATACTGGGTGAGGGACCCTTGCATGCAGCTCTGCAACAGCAGGCAGAATCCTTACATATCGGTGATCGCATTGAATTGCGCGGTTATGAACCAGATCCGACGGCCTGGTACAGGCGGGCCGGGATATTCGTGATGCCATCCCGCTATGAGGGTATGCCAAATGCTTTGCTGGAAGCTGCAGCCTTCGGCCTTCCCGCGGTCGTCTCCGATACCTGTGGAGGAGCAGTCGACCTAATAGAGAACGGCATAAGTGGATTGATCGTTCCTGCTGAAGCAATCACTTCGCTCGCGCATGCAATCGATAGTCTCGCCTTTGATCGTGACTTCGCGCGTCGGCTGGGTGGTGAGGCGCGGCGGCGTGTGATGGCGAAGCACGATCCCGCTGCCATCTATGCAGTTTGGGAAAAAGTGGTCGCCACTTGAGCTCTGCGGTTTTTGTGGTCAATGCCGGCCCGATAATAGGGTTGGGTCATTTGATGCGCTGCCTGACGCTGGCGCTTCGTCTCAGGCTATTCGGATGGCAATGCCGTTTTGCCGGCGACGATGGAGTTTGTTCGTTTATTAATCCGCTGCTGCCGGAAGAATTTCAGCCGGCGATCGCATTGGGGCCAGACCTGCATGCGGATCGAGTATTCGATATCGATACTCCTGATATGCTGATTGTAGATCACTACGGTCTTGGGCGGGATTTCGAACAGCGTTTCAATGCTCGGTGTACTTTGGTGATTGATGATCTCGCCAACCGATCGCACCACGCGGATTGGCTGTTGGATCAGACTTTGGGCCGTCAGCCCGGAGATTACGCGGGTTTCGTGCCGGCGGATTGTAGATTCATGGTCGGGTCTGAGTTCGCCTTGCTCAAGCCGGCCTTTGCACAATATCCGCCCAATCGGACGGGGCGGAGCCTGAAGCGGGTGCTCATATCGCTCGGCGGCACGGATTCGCAAGGGCTAACCCTTCGAATCCTTGAGATGTGGCGCGAGCTGCCGGTTGAACTGCAAGCGGATGTGATTGTTACGCGCGCAATGCCATTCCGTCAGGCGGTGTTGGATATCGCCCGCGATCTGCCTAATGTGACGGTGCACTGCGATGTTGCCTCTCTTGCCCCATTGATGAGAGAAGCCGACCTTGCCATCGGTGCTGGCGGGACGACAAGCTGGGAACGCTGCGCAACTGGCTTGCCGACTCTACTGATTCGGGTGGCAGACAATCAGAAAGCGGTCATTGCCGCCCTGGTAAGGGCCGGGGCCGGGCTGGATCTGGGTATGGATGACAGCGGTCTCGCTGTGCGGCTGACCGCGGCGCTGACCGAATTCACACTGAATCCGTCAATGTTGGCGGACATGGCCGTGGCCGCCGCGAAGATCTGTGACGGCTTTGGGACCGGTCGTGTGCTCTGTGCTCTGGCGGGGACAGTGCGGCTCGATGATGACGCTGAAGTTCGCCTGGACGTCATGACTCATGCTGAATCAGCTTTGCTTTTTGAATGGCAGACCCTTCCTGAGATTCGTCGCTATGCACGAAATCCGAAACCGCCGACCCTGAGTGAACATGTCCGCTGGTACGGGAGTCGGGTCGGCAGTCCGGATCGGATATTCACACAGGTGTTGCTGAATAATAAGGCCGTCGGAATGCTTCGGCTCGATCCACGCGACGGACGAAAGACTGCTTTCGAAGTCTCGATCCTGATCGATCCGAGGGTACAGGGCCGAGGTGCCGGACTCGCTGCCCTTCAGCTTGGCCGCCGGCTGGCGCCGGCTGCAGATCTTTGGGCCTATATCATGGAAGAGAATGTTGCATCACAGCGCCTGTTCAAAGCTGCCGGATATAATCCGGTGGGAGAGAACTGGCATTTGAATTGCGCTTGAAGGGAGAGCCATCTATGGCCAACCGCGAAGTTTCCATTGGTGGGCGAAAGATTGGACTCGCTCATCCCCCCTATGTGATTGCCGAGATGTCAGGCAATCACAATGGCAACCTTGATCGCGCACTCAAGCTAATAGATGCGGCGAAAGCTGCTGGAGCTGATGCGGTCAAGCTGCAGACCTACACGGCGGACACCATAACTTTAAATCACAAGAGTCCGGACTTTCTCATCGAAGGCGGATTGTGGGATGGTCGCTATCTGTATGAGCTATACGAGGAAGCTCACACGCCGTGGAGTTGGCACAAAACACTGTTTGATCACGCACGTGGTTTGGATTTACCGATCTTCAGTTCCCCCTTCGATTTTACCGCCGTCGATTTTTTGGCCGAACTGGGCGTTCCAGCCTACAAGATAGCTTCGTTCGAGGCGATTGACCTGCCACTTGTTGAGAAAGCTGCCCAGACTGGGCGGCCACTCATCATATCAACTGGCTTAGCTGATCTGGGCGAGGTGGAGGATGCCGTGACTGTGGCGCGCAATGCAGGCAACGATGAACTTATCGTTCTGCATTGTGTGAGCGGGTATCCCACCCCCATGGAGGACTGTAATCTCGCCTGTATTACGCATTTGGCGGAAACTTTTGATGTCATAACCGGTTTTTCCGATCATACACTGGGAGTCCATGCCGCCATTGCCGCAACAGCGCTGGGCGCCTGCGTGATTGAGAAGCACCTGACCTTGTCGCGTGCCGATGGCGGTCCCGATGCGGCGTTCTCGCTCGAGCCAGCAGACATGGCGGTTCTCATCGCGGGCTGCCGAGAGGCGTGGGCAGCACGCGGCCGCATCGATTACAGCCAGAAAGGCTCGGAGAAAGCCAATGCTAAATTCCGCCGCTCACTTTATGCGGTCGTGGATATCGCTGCGGGTGAGATTTTAACGCCTCAGAATATTCGCTCCATCCGCCCCGGATATGGTCTGGCGCCGCGTTATCTGCCGGAGGTGATGGGGCGAAGGGCGGGCTCCTTTATTGCACGAGGCACTCCGCTGTCGTGGCCTCTCATTGGGGATGAACAAGCGTGAAAACATTGCGTATTCCATTCCTTCCTGGCCCGGCCACGAAGGCGATGATCGGGGATGTATTTTTTTCCGATACCTTACGCAGCATCCTCGTACTTTCTGCGCTGCTATTTTCCAGTCTTTCGGAAGGCCTGAGCATTGTAACTCTACTGCCAATCATTGAGCTGGCCTCAGGAGGTGGTGCGGGCGAAAGTGAACTTGGGCGTGTTATTTCAAACATACTCGGACATGTTGGGTTAACGCCTCAGTTGGGTACGATGCTGGTATTGCTGGTGGTCGGCATGACCCTGAAGTCGTTGCTATCGATGGGGGCTTTGCGGCTGGCTGGAGATTCGACGCTAAATTTCACCGCTAAAATGCGTCTTAATCTGATTAATGCCATTATGCGCGCGCGTTGGAGCTTCTTTGTTAGCCAGGCTGCCGGTCGTCTGACGAATTCCGCCACTATGGAGGTCAGCAAGGCCGCCAACGTTTACCTGTCTGTCACCAGTCTGGCGGCCACAATCATCCAGGTGGCCGTGTTTTGTGTTCTGGCGACATTGACATCCTGGCAGCTCACGCTGTCGGCGATTGGCGGCGGATTGCTTGTGATATTGATCATGCACCGCCTAGTGCCGATTTCACGACGAGTCGGCGAGCAGGAAACCAATGCTCTGAATACATTCATGATACGGCTGGTCGAAGGCCTTCAGATGATCAAGCCACTGAAAGCCATGCACCGAGAAGATCGTCTGACGCCATTGCTTGAGCACAGCAATGAAGAGATCAATCGCGTTCAGCGCCGGTTGCAGAATATCGGCCTTATCATGAATTATATGCGCGAGCCATTGATCGCAATATGTATGGCAGTTGTCGTGTATGTGGTCGCGGTAAAGTTCAAGAGCTCCTTCTCTGAGTTCCTGTTCTTGCTCGCGTTGTTCTACAAGATCATGGGACAACTTGGCCAAATCCAGAATATCTACCAGAAACTGGCCAGCTACGAGGCAATATACTGGTCGGTGCGAAAGCTGACCGCAGCGGCCGAAAGCGAGCGGGAAGTGGTTGTGCCTGGGAAATCCGCACATCTGGAGAAGTGTTTAGAGTGTCGTGATTTGGTATTCGCATACAACGAACGTGAAGCTCCTGTCATTCAAGGTCTGAATGTCACTATCGATGTGAAAAGCTTTGTGGCTATCCGCGGCTCATCCGGGGCCGGTAAGTCCACTTTCATTGATCTTCTGCTTGGATTGCACACGCCCCAGAAAGGCGGCGTCTTCCTTGACGGAGTTTCTCTGGGCGAGGTTAATCTCTTCGACTGGAGAAGCCGCATTGGTTATGTGGCGCAAGAAGTGGTTTTGTTCCGCGATACGATCGCAAACAACGTCACTCTTGGCGATCCCGCTATCAGCCGCGAACAGGTAATTCGCGCATTAACGATGGCCGAGGCCATGGACTTCGTGACCCAGCTGCCAGATCAACTAGATACTGTGGTCGCTGAGCGCGGAAATAGTCTTTCCGGTGGGCAGCGTCAGCGCATTTCAATTGCGCGGGCTCTGGTCCGAGAACCAGAGCTGCTGATCTTGGATGAGCCAACCACTGCGCTGGATCCGGATGCCGAGCGGGCAATATGCGAGACACTTCAGCATCTCCGAACATTCACCACGATTGTTGCGATTTCCCATCAGCCAGCGATCATGGAGGCAGCCGACAAGGCTTACCTGCTTGAGAATGGTAGCTTTTCTCCGATTGATCTTCAGCGGCACGAGAATTGACGATCAGCATGACATTGCGTGTTTTTAGCCCGGATCCTGTGCATTACGACTTCGATGAGAATGGCGTGCCGGGATTTCTTCTGCCGCTTGGCCAGGCCGAACGAGCGGCCTTCCGTGATCGCCTGTGGCTTTCCTTGTCGACACTGTGTCGGAGTAACGAAGGAAACGGTTTCCTATTGTTGTCTGTAATCATGAACACGGTCCTCGCCGATGTCCTGGCGCTTTTCATGGGAGTTGCTCTACAACGGCGTCTCGCCCAGGAAAATGTAAAGCTGGTTGGTGGAGATCGGACTCAACTCTGGGCGGCGTTATCCGAGGGGCGTACGCCGCCAACGCCGGTCAATCTTGATCGTATGCAGCGTGGCTTCTCGCAGGAAGCGGGATTGCGCCGAGGCTTGCGGCATATGCGCGGCTGGTTCACGCCACGCTTTCCTGCTGTTTCGGCGCACAGTCAGGTTGATTTCCGCCGCGATATTGTTTCGGTTACTAAGGATGCAATCATTCTTCAGCATGCAGCGGGTGTCGACGAGCGGATTCGACTCGTGTCGAACCTGCATTGGTATAGGTCATTGCAGGCGACGGATCGAGCCGCTTTTGCGACAGCGGAGCATGATGCGGTTTGTGAATCCTTCATTTCTGAGGTTTCTGCGGCTTTCACTGCTCATGGGGAGAATTTGAACGAAGCTAATGCTGTATACTTGCGGAGAATTGTATCGGGCTATCTGGAGCTGGCAGATCGATACTTGAGCCGTATGTTGAAAGCGCCTGCCGGTATCCCCCGACGTCTATGGATGACTGGCGGCAGCAGTTTTCTCGCCCGTACGCTGCGCCTAGCCAGCCGACTGAATGGTGGTTATGTCGTGGCGCATGATCATGGCCAAGGGCAGGCGATGGCAAAAGGGTACCACCATGTTGCGACCGAGCTGCCACTCGCAGATCGATTTATAACCTATACAGCGTTGCAGGCGAGAATCTCACGGCAACAGATGCGCGTCGACATGCTTCCGCATGTTGCATCTCCACGCATCGAATCGTTACCGGTCGAGGGCCGAAAAAAACTTTTGGTTGAAAAGTTTGATCGCAAAGCGGCTCAGATGACGGTCATGCTGATGGGAACTGTTTTCCATGACGAGCATGGCAATTTCACTCCCATGCCACCTGCTATTTCCCTTGTCGATTGGGAAAGTCGTATGATCGCAAACCTGCGACAGCAAGGCTATCGAGTAATCTACAAGCCGCACCCCGAAAGTCCATATGGATTTCCTGAAAGATATGCGACCGTCTTGGGGGCGGAGATCGAGCGCGCGCGCTTTGAGGATTGTCAGCACCGCGCCGACGTCATCATCTTTGGCTTCTGCTGGAGCACCACTCTGACGTTAGCGCTGCAGCTCAAGAAGCCAATTGTTATTGCCGATATGGGTTACTGCCATTGGTCGAACGCTGCCTTGCAGCATGCGCAATCGCGCTGTGCCTTCCTACCGGCAAAGCTGGACGAGGAAAATCGCTCAATGACCGATTGGCGCGCGCTTCCGGAAGCCATCGAGCGCGCATTGATCCTGGTTAATTCAGATTTTGTCGATGATTTCTTTGGCTTGGAAGTGTGAGGCTGCAATGAGAATCGCCATTATTCCAGCGCGTGGCGGCAGCAAGCGAATTCCAAAAAAGAATATCCGGGTTTTTTGTGGCCGACCAATGATCGAATATTCGATCGAGGCAGCTCAAAAGTCAGGTGTGTTCGACCGTGTCATTGTGTCCACCGACTCTGATGAAATTGCAAAAGTGGCAGAGCGGCTTGGCGCCGAAGTGCCATTCCGTCGCAGCAAGTCCCTTGCGGATGATCATGTTGGTACGGGGCGGGTGATTGCCGATGCCTGGGCTAGGTTTGAGGACAGAGCTGCTGTCAGTTACGTATGCTGCATTTATGCAACAGCACCGTTCATCCGGAGTGAGGATCTGCGCCGGGGCCTGGAGATGATTCAGACCAGGAAAGTCAGCTCGGTTTTCACCATCACGTCATTCCCGTTCCCTATTTTCAGATCATTACGGCGAGAGGAAAGTGGGCATGTTGCTATGTTCTGGCCTGAAAATATGAAGGTCCGGAGCAATGACCTTCCAGAGGCTTATCATGACGCGGGGCAGTTCTATTGGCTCGACCCGGCAACAATCAAAGATGATGTGGTTTTTTACAGCGAGGATGCGCTCGGCTTGGTTCTGCCACGCCATCTCGTGCAGGACATAGATACCGAAGAGGATTGGGTGCGCGCCGAGTTGATGTTCCAAGCGCTCAATATGCGCAAGGCGCAGGCTTGACTGCGAATGGTTATTGCTTGAGGCGGGCAACCAGAGCGGCGATGGAAGTCACGCTGCGAAAGTTGTTCTGGTCCAAGTCGTCGTCCGCGATCGCAACGCCGAAGGCATCTTCGATAGCACTGAGAAGATTGAGCATGCCAAATGAGTCGATGATGCCTGCGGCGAATAAGTCGGTATCGGCGGTGATTTTGGCTTTGTGCTCGGGAGCCAAGTCGAAAACGATTTGCAGGATGTTCTCTTCGTTAGTCATGTTGCCTTGTCCTATGCGGTCGAACGGCATTATCTGGATCATCGATCCACTGTCAACGTGGCGGGCGGTCAGGTCTCAAAGTCGCGCCGGTTTGAAAGGCAGTATAGCGGGTCACTCCTAAGAAGCGCCGATGTTGCATCGTGCATGTCAAGTGTCGACATGGCCGTTATGACCGTAGGCCCGATGCGTAATGATGACATGCCATTCGCGAGAAGCGGTTGGTGCAATACTGTAAAGTCATTGCGCGCTTCTGGACTGAGGCTGCGCACGAACAATGTTTCCTGCAAAGTCGTGGTGTGGCCTCGCAGGCGGATCGTACCAGAGAAGGTCTTGTTGTAACGATATGGAATGCTGGCGCGATGCAGCCACTCCACTCGGTGCAGGTAACTGCAGTGGGTTGGATGAGCGCCGATCATGAGTTGCAGGGCGTTTTGCTCTTCCATCCAGTGGTATGAGGATCCGTCACCCCAGGCTTCAGAGGGTTGCAGTTCGGCCAGTTCCGAGCTTCCTGGGCCGATGGCGCTGAACGAAAAAAACGCCGATGCCGTGCGCAGGCTGCCCTGTTGTGTGCGGAATTTTTCGCTTAGAATACCAGTCGTGCTCGGTGTCGTATCAAGGTCTAGGAATCCATCCTTATATCCATTGGAAAAAGTAGGAAGAAGCAGGGTGCGATTGCGGGCGATGCTGACGAGATGGTCCAGCAAAAGGTCTGTAGTGGCTTCAATCGTCATCTTCAGGGCCCGCGCAATAGGCCATACGGCTGAGAAAACGACGATCGGCCTATCGGACTTGCCGGCCAGGAGCGTTATGGCTGACAGAAGATCCTTGGTGGCAGTGCTTACAGATTGATTGTCAGGCATAAGGGATCAAAAATGATACGGAGTGAGTGCAGTGAATAAAGCGCAATTTCAAGCTGCCTATCATATCATCAGTCACTGCGGAAGCCTCAAGAGAGACGATGTTGTTTCCATTGTTTATGACGAGCGCACTACGGAAGTCGCCAGCCTTTTCAAGCAAATCGCTGATGAAGCGGCCACGCAGGTTCATTTTGTGGAAGTTCCGCCGGCTAGGCAACACGGCGTCGAGCCGCCAGCCGGGGTCGCGCGGCAAATGGCTGACAGCGATCTCATCCTTGGCCTTACCTGGATGTCAATGGCACATACCAGGGCGCGCGCTGAAGCCTGTGCAAAGCGTTCCCGTTATCTCAGCTTGCCGGAATATTCGCTGCCGTTGCTGGAGGACCCATCGGTGACCACGGATTTCCGTTCCCGTGCACCGGTCGTGCGCCACTTTGCTGATGCCTTCACCTCGGGCAGTCGGGTTCGTGTCACCACCGCTCTGGGTACAGACATCAGTTTGAAGATCGATGGCCGGGTTGGAAATTATTGCCCCGGGTTTGTGACTAAGGCTGGAGATCTCGGATCGCCCCCGGATATCGAAGCGAACGTTTCGCCGATCGAAACGGCTTCGGAGGGAATCATTGTCGTCGATGGCTCAATTCCATGCCCGGAAATCGGCTTGCTTGCGGTACCCGTCAAATTGCATGTGCGTGGAGGCAAGATCGTCGATTTTGAGAGCGATGATTCTGTGATCGCGCAGTCTGCGCGTTCATTATTTGAACGCGTCGGTACTGCCGATGCCTATGTTCTGGCGGAGTGTGGCGTGGGACTGAATGAGAAGGCTCGTCTAACGGGGATCATGCTCACCGATGAAGGTGCGAATGGCTGTATGCACTTTGGTTTCGGTTCGAACGCCACCGTCGGCGGCAAAAACGACGTACCGTTCCACCTGGATTTTTGTTTCCGCAGGCCAACGCTGGAAATCGATGGTGTGCCATATATCCTCGATGGAGAAATTGTTTGATGGGTATTGATCTCTTCGAGCCGTATCGCGATCTTCGCCGGTATGCGCTTCGTCATCCGAGCCGCCCCGCTTTGATTGACGAACGTACCGAGATAACGCTCACCTATGCTGAACTAGTGTCCGTGATTGAGCGACTCGGCGCGCTGTTCAATAATAAAAATATACAGCGCGAACGGCCGCTTCTTTCGCTGTTGCCCAATTCGATTGAAGCTTTGGCGGTTTTCCTGGCCACCACCTGCTACGGCAAGGCCTTCGCCCCGCTCCCGACGGATGCGACCGCGGCCGAGATTCGGAAAGTTCATGATTTGGTGCGTCCGCAAGTTTGCATCGTATCCACCGCGCATAGTGTGTCGACCATCGACCTGATCCGGGAACTCGGGATTGAGGTGATCGAGGTTGATCTCGATGTCGGCTTTGGCTGGCTGCCGCAGGAAGGTTTTCTACTGACTGAGCAACCGGAAGCTGGTCGACTGCTGTTGCCGACCAGTGGCTCTACGGGAGAGCCGAAGGCGGTGGTGTTTGATACAAACCGGCTGTGGTCGAGCGGTGCGGCATTCATCTCGCAGCATGACTTTGTCGATGAATCGTCACGCTTCTATAATCTCCTGCCGATGTCCTATCTTGGCGGCCTATTCAACCTCGGCATCATTCCGCTGGTGGCGGGCGGCAGCGTCGTGATCGGCGAGCCCTTTAGCGGCAAAACCTTCCTGACGTTCTGGCAAACTGTTTCCCGATTTGAGATTAACGTAATCTGGCTGGTGCCGGCCATTCTGCGCGGACTGCTTTCGGTTGCTGAACGTGTCAATCGCCGCAAGGCAGTGGATCCGGTTAACGTTCGCGCCGCATTCCTGGGGACCGCACCTATAGATATCGCATCCAAGCAGGCATTTGAGCAGAAGTTTGGCATCCCGGTCCTGGAAAATTACGCACTGTCGGAAACAACTTTCATTTCGACTGAGACCATGGCGACTCGCCAGTCGCGTGCTGAAGGCACGACAGGCAGCATTATCCCCGGCATCAAGCTTGAGTTTGTTCATGTCTCGGAAGATGAGCGCGAACAGGGCAGTGCGCCAACGGAGATCTATGTCAAAACACCTTTCATGGCATTGGGTTATCTGAATCGTGACGGCAGTATTGTGTTGCCGACGAATGCGGATGGGCTACTGCCGACCGGTGACCTGGGGGAAATCAAAGACGAGCTGTTGGTCATCAACGGCCGTATACGCGATATTATCAAGAAGGGTGGACTATTCGTCGGCCTGCGTGAGATAGAGTTGATCGCGGAGCGGCATCCGGGTGTGGCTGAAGCAGTCGCGGTCAAACGCAAGCATGATTTCTATGGCGAAACCTATGTATTGGCCTTGAAGCTAAAGGCTGATAAATCGCCAGAGATAGTTGCCGATGTGCAGCAGTGGCTGCATCAGCAGGTTGCCAAATACAAATGGCCAGAATCGATTTTCACTGTCGATGAATTTCCTCGCACCAAAAGCGGGAAAATTCAGAAGCACCTTATTCCTGCAAGCGCAAAGTAAAATGCAATGACAGAATCCTCCAATGCCGGCTTGCCAGTCATGCCGCTCTCGAGGCGCGTTCAGACAATTCCTGAAGCGCTGTCGATTTATATAAATCAATTGGTTTACGACTTGCGCCGCCGTGGCAATGATGTCGTCACTTTGTCTCTGGGCGAGGCATTCTTCGATATTCCAGCTTTCGACTTTGGCAAGATCGATTTTGTCAAGGGCGCTCACTACTCCGATTCTGTTGGCATTCCGGAGCTGCGCAAGAAGATTGCGGATTATTATGCACGCTATTACGGCGCGGCAGTAGATCCTATGTTCGAGATGATCATTACGGCTGGTTCCAAGGTGGCCATCTTCATGTGCATGCAGGCCATCATGGACCCTGGTACCAAGGTGATGATTCACGAGCCGGCCTGGGTCAGTTATCAGGAGCAGGCGCGGCTTGTTGGAGCGGAACCTGTATTTATCCCATATGATTGTCCGGTAGAGAAATTTACGGAGCATTATGATGACAAGACCAGATTGGTGATCATCAATAACCCGAATAATCCGGCGGGCCGACTCTACACGAAGAGCGAGCTAGAATGCCTGTACCGTGATGCCCGGCAGCGTGGCATTTATGTTATGGTTGATGAGGCCTACAGTGATTTTGTTACCGATGAGCCATTTACCTCTTTGGCCTCTATCGCGCCATCCAAGGAGGGGGTGATCATCGTTAACTCACTCTCCAAGAATATGGGGCTATCGGGGTGGCGTATCGGCTATGTGATCACGCACCCCACCTTGATTGCCGAGTTGATCAAGCTGAACCAGCATCTGATCACCTGCGCGCCGAGCATCCTGCTTTACTATCTGTCATACTACTTTCAGGACTTGATCGACATCACGCTGCCACAGGTCCGTGAAGTGGTGGCTAAACGCAATCGCGTTGGCACCATGATCGACCGCCTTGGTCTGAAGCGGATGGATGGCGCGGCTGGCTTTTACTTCTTCGTGTCGATTGGTAACTTTCCTGGTGACTCGCTCGATTTCTCGCTTCACCTTTTGCTTGAGCATGGCATTGCGGTGGTACCGGGCCTAGCTTATGGCGACAGTACCAAACGGTTTGTGCGTATCTCGGTGGGGACTGAATCCGAGGAGCGGATATGGGATGCCTTGAATGTCATCAGCGATCTGACGCGTGTCAATCAATTTGATGTCGCGCAGTTGAACGAATCCATGGCTCGTTATGGCTTGCGCCGCTTTACGGAAAACCGCTCCTGATATGACTGATCACCTTCTAAAAGCCTGTCCGGACGCCATATTCACACCGCTATCTGCGGGTAGATGGTTGGCATCGAACCCACGTGTACGGGGGCATGTGGAGTTGGATGCCGCGGCGATGCGGGCAGTTTCACAACTTCCGGACAGCAGCGGCGCCATGCTGGCAGCCCTGCAGATGGCGCAGGGTTATGATCGCACGCGTTTTGCCTTTGCTGAAGGAAAGAGCCTTTGGGGAGATCCTTCTGGTCTGGGGGAACGTCAAGGCGAGGCTACGCAAGGTGAGCGGCTGATGCAGTTATTGCAGCGGCGCTGGATTGTGTGCGAACCGGACGGGACTGATTATCGTGATTTCCTGGCCGCAAAAACCAATCCACTCGATCGCAAGCATCTGGGCAATTTCCATGATCGCGTCGGAGAGTATCTAACGCTTGAGCTCCGTCTGCGCGACAAATGGACATGGTGGCACGATCAGAAGTTCCAACCCGATGGAACGGCAATGCAGCCGGGGCCTTATCGCGCCGTGCAGGATCATTTCATGCGGAGTGTAGTGCAATCGCGAAATTTGCGTGGGATGCGAATATTAGATTTTGGCTGCGGTAACGGCCACTATGCCAGACTTTTCGCCGATCAAGGGGCCAAGGTCGTTGGGGTGGATACCGCCGAGGCGCTGATCGATTTGGCGCGTCATAACCATGGGAATCTGGCGGAATTCCGTTTCGCTCCCGGTGATGCGGCTGTCGTCGACCTTCTATCTAAGTACAAGAATTGTGAATTCGATATCATCTTCCTCAGTGACGTGCTTTTGCTTATGCTTGGAGCAAAGGCGGAAGGGTTGACGGAGGCGATTGGCGCATTACTCGATCAGTTCCGGCGCCTACTGCGCCCTGGTCGTGGCGAATTGCAGATGATGGAGCCGAATGCCACATTCTTCCTGGCGGGCCGTTATGGTGGGAAAGATCTGCCATATGCTATAATACCGGAATACCGTGAGCCGGTTTTCAATGTCGTTCCAACATTGGATCGCGTCGTGGCTCTCATGGCAGAGCGCGGCTTCGGACTAGTCGGTTATCAGCATCCGCAGCTTGATCCAGATGAGGGCGACGCTGACTTTGCCGGATGGGCTCACGCCTTTCCACTTTGGGATTTCATGACGTTCACGCCAGTGGCGGAATTTTTGTCGCCGAGCGGCGCAGTAAATCGTGATTGAACAGGATTTGCGCAATCTGCGCGCATTCCTCGAAAGGACAGTGGAGACGCTCGGCAATCGACAGCAAATCTAGGCTGCCGTCGGCATGGGCGAGAATGTCCTTGATAAGAAAAGTCTTGCGACTCCAACTCTTGCCACTGAGCGTCTCGTATAGTCCGCGGCGGCCCAGCTGGGGCTCACACAATACGGTCGTCTGATAGAAGTAATTACCCTCAAGCGCTTCTATGCAGGCTTGCATCAATTCCAGACTGCCCGCCAATCCACACGGTGTGACCAGCTTCATGTCATCAAGCGATGTGTGGTATTCAGGATAGGTGCCGTATTTCGAGCGCATGATCGATGCGACTGGGAGATCGATACCTGGACTGCAGTACTGCCGCTCGTCACTGCCACGATCCAGGAAGCTATAGGTGTGATATTCTGGTGCGAGATGCGCGAGCGTTTGCCGCGCCACACGGTCGGCGAGCGTCGTCCCGCTCTTGGAAGGTAGGAAAGAAACCGCGCGCTCATCGCCCATGCAAGTTAAGACAAAGCCAGCGATCGTGTTGCGTCGCATGGCTTCGCGATGCCGGCTGAGGTAGGTGATCGCCCCGATGGTTTCTGGAACGAACAGAATGCGATAGGTAAAGCGCCGCGGCATCTGCTTCAGCCACTGCCCCAAAGCAGTTGCAATGACTGGGCCAGATAATTCGTTGTTTGCCATGGCGGGGTGACAAATATAGGTGGAAAGCAGAATCTCCTGTGGCGATTCACCGGGCAGGATGACCTCTCCATAAGTCAAGCTGCCAGCCTCCAGAGTGCTGTCAATATGAACATGATAGCGGCCGTCCCGCAATTTGGTACGCTGCTGTTCCGAAAGACAGAAGCCCCACTGCCGTTTGTAGTAGGACGTCACATAGGGAATGGCATCTGGTTGATCGGGCAGTGAATGCAAATGAGGCTGGAGTTGCTCTAGGCTCATCGAGGCCGATATGGGCTCGGAGTAGCCAACGAGATGCAGTGGGTTGACAGAGAAATCGATAATTTTCTGGCCGGTTTCATCTTCAATATAGGCAGCACGAACATTCCACTCGAGCGGAACCACCCAGTCGAAGGCGGGCGTGCCACTTGGGACCTCGGTTACGGAAAGCTCTGGCAGCAATTTCTTAAGGTAGCTCAGCGTTTGACGCACCCCGTTTCCGGTCAGGCTACGTGGAACCCAAAAAAGATCGGAAATCCAGCCGTGCATTGCACGTCCGGTTTCCATGAAACGCTCGCCCAGAACCATGCTCTCCTCCAAGACTGCAACGATAGCACGCAGTCTTCATAGCTTTGTGAATCAAGGTTTGTCAGCATCTAAAGAGTAAACGGGAATGTATAATATTCATATACTAACGCCAGGATTCACGACACCCAATGGTCGGGCGTTCCTCTTTCCGCTTCTGGTACATAAGCGTGCCCTGAAGGCCGCGGGCTTGCGCATCACCCTGCACCAAGCTGTTACGCCAGCGTTGTACGACTGTGATGTTCTCTTCGTGGATAGCAAGTTCCACCGCGATCTCTGGATGGATGATACGACTGGAATTCTGGAGGAGTTTTCTGGATTCCGCGATCGAATCGGCTCGGTGATCTACTGTGACACAACGGATTCGACAGGCTGGGTTCAAGTTGAGCTGTTGCCGCTGGTGGATTTGTATGCCAAGGCGCAGTTACTGAAAGATCGGCGTGGCTATCTTGTCCCACATTATGGCCACCGGATCTATGCTGACTATTATCACCGTGTGTCAGGGGTCGCCGACGACCAGCCGGAATTCTCGACACCAGTGAAAGACGAGGCGTTGCTCGGCAAGTTGGCTTTATCGTGGAACTCCGGCCTGGCCGATTACTCGCTGCTAGGGCCCTATCGCATGGCTGCCTACGAACGGCTGCCGCTGCCTAGTTTGCTTGGCCTTCCCCGTGTTTCCGCTTATCCGGAGGATGTTCGGCCTGTCGCGGTGCAAATGCGGATGGGCCTGCATTATAATCGTGCCAGTGTGTCCTACCAGCGACAGCAGATCGCGAGAAAATTGGAAAAATACCGCCATGGCGACAAGCTGCGCCGCTGGCGTTACTGGCGCGAGCTCTGTGATAGTCGCTTGGTCCTATCCCCTTTCGGCCTTGGAGAGATCACACTGAAAGACTATGAGGTCTTCCTGACCGGCGGCTGTCTGGTGAAACCGGATGTCAGTCATATGGAGACGTGGCCCGATTTCTTCCGGCCGAATGAAACGATCGCATGCTTCTCGTGGGACCTGGAAAACCTGGAATCTGTGATCGACGATCTATTGCGGGATACCTCCCGGCGATTGGCTCTGGCTGCGACTGGGCAGAAAACCTATATGAAATACCAAGACGGTCGGGAAAGTGGAGCCTTATTCGCCTCACATCTGTCAGAACTCGTGCAGCGCGCGCAGAAGCGATAATGCATATGGTGCCGGAAATTCTCACACCCGAGCGCGTGACGCTCCCGCGATTGCAGTTCGAGTGGCGGCGGGGCTCGGATGATCTTGTGATGGAGAGCGCAGGCTATGGGCTTAAGCCGGCAACCAGCCGCACCGATCATAATCGGGTCTGGGTCTTCGGATCACCGACGCTGGATGGGCGGATTGATCCAGATCGTGTAGCGCGGCACCTGGCCGATCATGGCATCACGGAGGCCTTTGCGCGCCAGCTGGATGGTCAGTATCTCCTTATCTTGCTGTCGCGTGACAGTAAGACTCTGACAGTGGTCAATGACCGGTTCACGGCCATCCCGGTTTATATGGCAGCAACCGACGACCGCATCATGGGAAGTCTGCTGTATGGCGATCTGCGCCGCCGTCTGAACCAGATCGGGCAAGGCGGGGTTCGTCGCGAGGCGTTTTTCGAGTTTATCTGGTTGCAGAGGTTGCTTGGCGAGGGCACGCTTGATGTGCTGTCAAAGTGCCTGGGTCCCGCATCGATTGCGATCTTCGGGCCAGAGATTGACCGCATTGATCGCTACTGGATACCGAATTTTTCCAAGCGCCATGGGCGAAGCGCCCATGCGTCGGGGGGGGAATTTTCCGACATCCTGTCCGAGGCGATAGTTCGAAAGACCAGCGATGCGCATGAAAAACGCTATGGACATTTCCTGTCCGGCGGGCATGACAGCCGGCTCGTCCTGGCTGGTTTCAAGGACGTACTGCCCGCCTGCCTCACCGTGGGATTCAGCGAGAACTATGAGGTTGCCTGTGCGCGCAGGGCCGCGCATGCCGTGGGGGCCGGGCATAGTTTTCTAAAATTGCCGGATGATTATCTAACACGCTATCAGGATATCCTGGCGGATTTATGTGGCGGACTTTACGCCACAGACAACGCTATTTTTGCCGGCTTTGAAGCCGCTGTTCAGTCCGTTGCCGATGTGGTGTTTCACGGGCATGGTTTCGACTACCTATTCCAAGGCATGTATGTTCCGTCCCAGACCGTGCAATGGTTCGGGCGCCCGACATTTTATCGCCGGCTGCGTCCGATCGATGGCGATCTGGCGGAGTTCTATCTCACCAATTTGCCGTTCGGTCTGGGCCGCGAGGATTTGTTGGAATATGTTTTACCGGACCATCGCCAGCATATGAAAGACTGGATGATTGAGGGGGTCCGAGATGTATTGGCGACGGGAGCGGGCTGCCACAACGATTATGATAGATGGGAATTCCTCATCACACATAATCTGTGTCGACATTATTCTCATCCCAATATTATCAGCAAATGGACCTGTGCCGAGCCCCGCGCCGTGAGCTTCGATAATGCGGTCTATGATTTTTATCTATCTCTTCCGCTCGATCTGCGCCTGAACGGTGAGGCAATGCGGATGGCACTCAAGCAGCTAAACCCTCGTCTCGCGCACTTGCCGACCGGCAATACGGGCTTACCGGCGGCGGCATCGCCGACCACGAAGACGGCGGGCTTGATCGCGCGTAAGCTGATGCGTCATCTTTCCGGGATCAGCCGTTTCCGAGCACCGCATGCCGAAGATCGCACCTGGCCGGATCGCGATACATATATCCGGACCCAGCCGGCCTATCGCGGCATGATCCTGGAGGCAGTGGAGTCGGGGTTGTTGGCGGACGCGATGCCTTACATGGACTGGGGCCGGATCCGATCGGCCGTCCAGGTTTGGCTTTCGCAGCCTCAAGGCGGTGCAAAATTCATGGTGTCTCTCCTGTCGCTGCACCGCGCTCTGATGCGGAGTCTGTAGCCATGTGCGGTATATTCGGCATGTACCTCAACCGACCTCTCACTCCGGAGGATGTTGCACGCGGAGAGCGGGGAACGGGGATGTTGGCGCATCGCGGGCCCGATGGCGCTGGTTATTGGCAGGATGCGGATGCCGGAATT
Source organism: Ferrovibrio terrae (assembly GCF_943372915.1). Taxonomy (GTDB): domain Bacteria; phylum Pseudomonadota; class Alphaproteobacteria; order Ferrovibrionales; family Ferrovibrionaceae; genus Ferrovibrio; species Ferrovibrio terrae_A. The sequence continues at coordinate 50,078 of NZ_CALSAN010000010.1, forward strand.
TTCTTCGGTCATCGTCGGCTGGCAATCATCGATCCGACAGCAGCCAGCGATCAGCCGATGCGGCGTCAAGCCGTGACGATCTGTTATAATGGCGAGTTGTACAACTATGTTGAAATCCGCGAGGCCCTGCGCCAGCAAGGTCGGGTGTTTGATACCAGTGGCGACACGGAGGTTCTGCTTCAGGCCTATTTGGCTTGGGGTAAGGCGGCCTTTCGCCGCTTCGATGGCATGTTTGCCTTGGCACTCTGGGACGGCGGCAGCCTGACACTGGCCTGCGATCCCTTTGGCGAGAAGCCGCTATACTGGCTGCAGCGCGAGGAAGGAATTTATTTCGCCTCAGAGGCACAGGTTCTGATCAACCTGTTCCGCCTCGATTTCGATGCTGCGCCCGAGACGCTGACGACTTTTCTGGTTTTAGGTTATTTGCCGGGAGCAAATACAGGATATCCCGGGCTTAAGGCTCTTTCACCAGCCAGCTTGGCGGTTTTCCGCCGTGGCCAGGCACCGGTCATAGAGAAGTATTGGACGCCGCCTGAAGCTCATATCGGCTCGGGCGAGCCGGCCATCTTGACGGAAGCAGAATTGGACCGGATCCACGATGTTCTGACCGAATCGACTCGCCGTCGCCTAAGGTCAGACGTTCCTCTCGGGCTTTTTCTCAGCGCGGGGGTGGATTCCACGCTCGTCGCCGCAATGATCGCCAAGGATTGTGGGCAGGCAGTGACGGCCTTCACGGTTGCCTTTCCCGATGGCGCCGACGAGACGGGGGCGGCTGGTGCCATCGCTCGTCATTTCGGTCTGCCGCATGTGGTGGTCGATAGCCACGCCGATGAGAGCTGGCGGGATGCACCAGGAGAACTCAGTCGGCTTTACGGCGTGCCCAACGATAATTTCACGGCATGGTCGGTGCGTCTGATGTCGCGCCTGGCTCGCCAGCATATGACGGTCGCTCTTTCGGGTTTGGGCGGCGACGAGATATTTTTCGGTTACAACAAATACATGTTCTTGTGGCGCCGTCAGCATGCCTTCGCTCTGCCGTCCTGGCTGACGGTACTGTGCCTGACTGCAAGCAGATTGCCAGGCATGCCATCAGGTCTGCGCAATGCGTTGGGGTATTTGCAAGGCAGCGAATTTGATCGCTTTTCCTTGGTCAAGAATCCAGGGCTGATCGGCATGCTGGCGGAATTGACGGCTAACATGCCCGACCGGGCCGCGCTGCTGACTGCCGATGCGGCACCGCTTTTTCTGAAAGCGCGCAATTTCGACCTGCAATACGGCCTGCCCGGCAGTTACATCCCTGCTATCGACCGCGGTAGTATGCGGGCGAGCCTGGAAGTTCGTACGCCATTTCTGTCAACGGCGGTCCTCGAAACCGTTTCTAGTCTGGATCCGCGCTCACTGATTGCCTTCGGCCAGAAGTCGGTTCTGCGGCGTTTGCTTGCCCGCTACCTGCCACCCGAGATGGTGGATCGCCCCAAGCAGGGCTTTGTTTTTCCACTTGATCGCTATCTCCGTTCCGCTCCGGATAGACTGTTGGTCATCCCGCACCTACCGTCCGCCCGGGTCGCAGAAATCTGGTGCCGGCGTCGTGAAAATGCCTATGCACCTTTAGCTTTCCGATTGAAAATATTGGAGAATCTTGTCGCCTCGATATGAAGGACCGGGTTGCTAGCGCGGAGGCCTGTCTTTATAAGGGGCCACATTCAATGCCCGGAAATTTTGTGCTGAAGCAGGATACTGAATAGATGGCAAATAAATCTTTGCGTCGGCGCCTTGAGGCTGGCCTTGCTCCGTCTCTGAAGGCGGCCCTGCCGGCACCCTTGCAGTGGCCGTTCCGGATGCTCTGGCGTTTGACCAATCGTGTGCTGAATGAGTGGTCGGATGTTGCGCTCTATCTGAGCCTCGCCTGGTATCGTCTACTCGGGCGGCCTTATATCAAGTGGTATGCAGATACACTGGATCGGTGGGCTGCTGCTGGCCGCGATGAGGACTGTGTCAAGTGGCGTCGCGCGCATCTTGCCGATAGTGGGCAGGAAGACCTTGCCATCTTGGTAGCTGCTGGGATGAAGCCGCACCACACGCTGCATGAATTCGGCGTCGGCCAGCTTCGTAGTGCCAAGTGGTTCATCCAGTATCTCGATAAAGGCAATTTTTCTGGAAACGACTCCAGTCGCGAGCGGATCAAGAATGGCACCGATATCTTCGGGCCGGAAATTGAACCGAAGGCACCAACCTTGATCGTCAATGAAGACAACACCTTCGATTGGTTGAACGGAAAGAAGGTTGATTACATTTGGTGCCATGCCGTCATCGGCCATATGCCGAAGCAGGATGTGGAGGATCTCATCCGTGATGTCCGCAAGATTATGCATAAGGATACGGTGTTCCTTTTCACGCATGACGAGCCTGACCACCTGCCGCCTGGCTGGACGCATGCGCGGATGGATTCGCGTAATTTCTGGTACTCTCTCGCCTTCTTCCGTGATCTCGCCACGAAGTATGGCTACGCTGTCGATAACGTCACCGAACTTCTCGATGACAAGCCCAGCTTCCGGTCATACTTTCGTCTTGCCAAGCTCATGCTGAAGTAATTCAGATCGTACTTTCGACGTCCTGGAGCCAAGTCTCAGCCATGAAAATTGCCGCACTACAATCGTACCGCCAGCAGGCCAGACAGACCGGCCTTGGCCGTGTTCTGGCTGGGCTTTTGCGTCGCCGTACCGGTGTCAACCTGACTGTGGCGGCGCGTTTTGCGCGCGCGATCAAGATTGCGGTCTCTCCGGTTGATTATTTGCGGCGCCGTTTATTAGCCATGAATCGCAAGAGCCAGTTTGATGTTACGCAACTGGATCGCGAAGGGTTCCTGTTCGTGGGGCGGGGCATCCCTAATACCGATGCCCTGGTAAGACATTGTGCTGCGCTGTTTGATCGCAAGAAAGCAGGGCTCATGGAGAATTACCGTGCGCCCTACGCTTTGGGAATAAAGTTCGAGAATTCCGACGCCGGCACGATCTGCGCCGACCCGCAGGAACTGCAGCCTATCGTGGATTATTGTCAGCAAGATGAAGTGCTGAATCTGGTAGCCCAGTATATCGGCGAGTTTCCCGTGATTGGCGATGTGTCGCTGATGTACACCCTGCCCAACAATGAGATGCTGGGGTCGCAGCAGTTTCATCGTGACGTCAATCAGGTGCGGCAATTGCACATGATAGTCCCCATCCACGATATCGATGAGGATACAGGTCCGTTCACTTTCATTACGAAATCAAAAAGCAGCGAAATCATCGATGCAATCAAACATGTGAATGAACGTGTTGAAGACAGTGTTATAGAACGGTTTGTTCGTCCGGATGATTTCAAACGCTGCACTGGCAAGGCGGGTGAGGTCTATTTCCTGAATGCGCATGATTGCTTCCACTACGGTGCGCGTTGCAGGAGTAAGCCGCGGCTGATGTTGATCGTGAATTTCACCAGCCGTTTTGAGGGCCTGGAAGGCACGATGGCGCTATACCGCTGTGCCAATCGAGCGAATGTGCCGGCAAATGGCGCGTCCGCTCCACTGCTGCTCAACTTGTAGGGCGCGACATCTTGTACATGCGGCGGCCCGATCAGATCGGGCTGCCGCTTAGATCGTAAGCGCTGGCTTTTTCGATCTTCACTTTGATCATGTCGCCCGGCTGCAGCCCGGCGGCATTTTTTATTTTCACGATTCCGTCGATCTCCGGTGCGTCGGCGAAGCTGCGCCCGGTTGCGGTAGTGCGCTTGGCTTCATCGATCAGCACATCGAGTGTGCGACCAACAAAGCGCTTGAGCCGTTTTGTGCTGATCTTCTGCTGAGCGGCCATGAAGCGTTCCCAGCGGTCCTGCTTCACCTCATCTGCGATATGGTCGGCCAGATCGTTGGCGCTGGCACCTTCAACATTTTCATATTTGAAGCAGCCGACGCGGTCGAGTTGCGCGTCTTCCAGCCATTGCAACAGGAATTCGAAATCAGCATCGGTCTCGCCGGGGAAGCCGACAATAAAGGTGGAGCGGACCACCAAGTCGGGGCAGATCGCGCGCCAGGCACGGATGCGCTGCAGCACCTTTTCCTGGTTGCCGGGGCGGCGCATGCTTTTCAGCACGCGCGGCTCCGCATGCTGGAACGGGATATCGAGGTAGGGGAGAATCTTACCTTCGGCCATCAGCGGAATGAGCTCGTCGACATGCGGGTACGGGTAGACGTAATGCAGTCGCACCCAGGCACCCAGACTGCCCATCGCATCGGCCAACTCGGTCAGTCGCGCCTTGACCTTGCGCTCACGCCACTGGCTTTCGGCATGCTTGATGTCGACGCCATAGGCCGAGGTATCCTGCGAGATCACCAGCAGTTCTTTCACGCCGGCTTTTACCAGGCGCTCGGCTTCAAACAGCACATCATTTGACTGGCGGCTTTTCAGTTTGCCGCGCATGGACGGAATGATGCAGAAGCTGCAGCTGTGATTGCAGCCTTCAGAGATTTTCAGATATGCATAGTGGCGGGGTGTCAGCTTGATACCCTGGGGGGGCACCAGGTCGACGAAGGGATCGTGCAGCGGGGGGACCGCCTCATGTACGGCCTCGACCACCGCCTCATATTGCTGCGGACCGGATATCGACAATACATTGGGGAACATGCCGCGGATTTTCTCGGCTTCCACACCCATGCAGCCGGTGACGATGACGCGGCCATTCTCGCGCATCGCCTCGCCGATCGCTTCCAGCGACTCCTGCTTGGCGCTGTCGAGGAAGCCGCAGGTATTCACCAGCACGACATCGGCAGCGTCGTATGAGCCCGAGATGCTGTAACCCTCGGCACGCAGCTTGGTGATGATGCGCTCGGAATCAACGAGCGCCTTGGGGCAGCCGAGGCTGACGATACCGACCTTGGGGGCGACGGCAGAAGGAACGGGCTTGGTCATGGCGGCGGCTTATAAGCCCGAATCGGGGCGCTGGCTAGCTGATTGACGGGCAGTTCAGGCGGCCTCGACCTGGCGCAGCGGCATTTTTGTCCGGACTAGCCGACCAAGCAGCGAAATCAACAGGATAGCCCGGTTGCCATCAACCGCCTCCTCGAACAAGGCGCGGGTGTCGGTCATCGGACCCTCGGTGATGCGCAGGGTCTGTCCGCGCTGGAAGCAGGGGGCGTTCAGGCGGATAAAACCCTGTTCGTCTTCCCGGGTCCGGATTTCCTCGATCACCGGATCGGGCACCGGAGTCAGCTGTTCCCCGAACATGACTAGGCCGATGACGCCGCGTGTGCCATTGACCGAGCGCCAGCGCTGCTGCTCCAGATCAATCCTGACAAACAGGTAGCGCGGGAATAGTGCAGTCGCGACAACCTCGGCGCGACCGGCATGGCGGCGCAGCTTCTGGTATAGCGGCAGATACACGTCGAAGCCCTGGTTACGCAGATGCTGTGCCGACAGGGTTTCCTTGTTCGGCTGCGTCTGGACGACATACCATGCGGTCGTCATGCCGCCTTCTCCTTGCCAGCAGCCACTGCGGGGACAATGTGCAGCAACGGGGGGGTGAGCAGGTTCTCGGCGGATATTTCGCGCGCCAGCCGGTCGTAGACGGCCTGTGGCGCGCTGTTATCGGCAATAACGACAGCCATGGCACCCTGGGCGGTTGCTGAGGCCAGATCGCCAACCACGGGGCGGCCATGGAACAGGCCTTCGTTACGCCCCGGTGCAATGACGGCGCTGATCGTGACCCCGACGGCGGAGGCAGAGAGCAAGGCGATTTCAGCCAGTTCGCCGCTGCCGGCGATTGCCACACGGGTGATGCCGCGATTCGCCAGTGCGCTGAACAGTTCTTCATACTGGCTGCGGGCGCGGCGAAAGAAATTCAATGATGTTTCGAGATATTCCGCCACCAGGCGGCTCTTCTCGGCAAAGCCCTTCGGGGTCAGGTAGTAGGCATAACGCCGGGCGGGGGCATTCTGGATCTTGATCAGGCCCTTGGCGACGCAACGACGCAGCAGCGCGTTGGCCAGGCCAAGGGCGACGTCCAGGCGGTCCGCCAGGCTCCGTTGTGTATGGAGGTCGGAATCGCCCACAGCACTCAGCAGGGCGACAATCGTCGCGGCAGAGTCGGACTGAGCAGAATCGGGCGTCTTTTCGTTCATGGTGTGAACGATAACTGGCCCGGCGCGCAGGGTCAAATTAAAAATAGGCTATATTATTTATAATTATCAATACTTTATATGATTTTCTCTATTCCGGCGGCAATCTGTAGCAGCCGGCGATCCTGGCCGTTGCGTGCCACCAGCATCAGGCCGACCGGCAGGCCGCTGACCGGAAGCGGGAGGGAAATGGCGCAAAGATCGAAGAAATTGGCCATGCTTGGGTTACGGAGCAGCAGCAGGTTGGCGGCGGTAAAGGCGGCCTCTTCATTGGCCAGGTCGGCAATCTTGGGTGCTGTGATTGCCGTGGTCGGGAGCACCAGGGCATCGAGGTCGGCCAGCCGGGCATCCATCGCGCGGATCAGTTCGGTACGGCGGCGCTGGGCGAAGACATAGTCCATCGCCGGAATGGTGCGGCCACGTTCGATCCGGCCGCGAACCAGAGGGTCGAAATCACCAGCGCGGCTTTCAAACCAGTCGCGATGGATATGGGCGGCTTCGATGGCGGCGAATGGGCCCTTGCCGGTCGCTTCCAGCATCGGTGCGAGTAGATCCAGCGGCTGATCGCTCAAGCTGACGCCGGCTTTGCCCAGTACTGCGAGCGCGATGTCAAACGCCTGCACGACAGCAGCCTCCAGATTTTCCAGCAGCAGGCCGCGCGGAATCCCCAGCCGCAGGCCCGCCAGGGCCATCGGAGACAATGCAGCTGGCGTTTCGCCGGCCATAACCGCGTCCGCCGCCGCACAGTCGGCGACTGTGCGGCCCATCGGGCCGATACTGTCGAGCGAGAAGGACAGCGGGAAGGCGCCTGTGGTCGGGATCCGATACTGACTGGGCTTCAGGCCGACGATGCCGCACAGCGCCGCAGGAATGCGGGTGGAGCCGCCAGTATCCGAACCGATGGTGATCTCAGCCATTCCATCGGCGACCGAAACGGCGCCGCCGGAGCTGGAGCCGCCGGGAATACGGCTGCGGTCTGCGGGATTGCCCGGCGTGCCGTAATGGGGGTTGATGCCGACGCCGGAAAAAGCGAATTCGGTCATGTTAGTCTTGCCGATGATCACGGCGCCGGCAGCGCGCAGGCGGGCAATCGCCGGGGCCTCGGTGGTCGCCGGGGCGGCATCGCGCAGCAGCTTCGAGCCGGCGGTGGTAGCCTCGCCGGGTATGTCGAACAGGTCCTTGATCGAGATGACGCGGCCGTCCAGCGGGCCAAGGCCAAGGCCGAGCCTGGCCCGGATGTCCGAGGCATCGGCGCAGGCGCGTGCACGGTCGGTATAGAGCCGGATCATGGCCCGACGGCCCTCGCCGGCGGGGTCCTCGATACGAGCCAGACAGGCTTCCAGGCGATCCCGGCTCGAACCGGTGGCGGTGGACTTGGTCATACGATTCTCCGACGGGTGAGGTCCGGCACTATCGCCCATTTGAATTTACGGGCAAGAGCTAGCGGGGCGCGCCGCGACGGCGCATATTTCGAATCATGAGCTTCGTTACGATCTATGGCCGGGTACTGGCCCTCCTGAAACCCGAGCGGCGGCTCGCCGTGCTGCTCGCCATGGCCAATATTGGTCTGGCGGGGGTCGGTTTCATTGAGCCGATCCTGTTCGGCCGCATCATCGATGTGCTGTCGAATTCCGCCGGCCTCTCGCCCGACGAAAGTTGGGCGCAGACCATTGAGCTACTGATGATCTGGTGTGCCGCCGGCTTCGCCGGCATTCTTGCCGGTATCATGGTCGCCTTGCATGCAGACAGGCTGGCGCATCGCCGCCGCCTTGCGGCGATGGGGCTCTATTTCGAGCATGTACTCAGTTTGCCGGCGGCTTTCCACTCTGCCACCCATTCCGGCACTTTGCTGAAAATCATGCTCACCGGGGCTGACAATCTGTTTGGCCTTTGGCTCGCCTTTTTCCGAGAGCATCTGTCCACCTTCGTTGCAGTTCTCGCGCTTCTGCCACTTTCGCTGTATCTGAACTGGCGGCTCGGTCTGCTGCTGATTGGACTGATCGTCGTGTTCGCACTGGTCAGTGCTATTGTGGTCGCCAAGACCGAGAAGGCACAGGGCCAGGTCGAGGCCTATCATTCCGAACTTGCCGCGCGTGCCGGCGACGCATTGGGTAATGTTGTGCTGGTGCAGAGCTTTGTTCGCCTTGCCCTGGAAGCGCGTGAACTCGCCTTGGTCATGGAGCGGCTGCTCAAAGCACAGTTTCCGGTTCTGAATCTGTGGGCGCTGATGACGGTGCTGAGCCGTATGGCTTCCACCATCACGATCATCGCTATTTTCGTACTGGGCAGCTGGTTGCATCTGCATGGTGAGACCACGGTTGGCGAGATCGTCAGTTTCATGGGCTTCGCTACCATGCTGATCGGCCGGCTCGAAGCGGCGATGGGCTTTGTTAGCCGCATGTTCTTCCAGATGCATTCTCTGGGTGAGTTCTTCCAGGTGCTCGATGCTGAATCCGCCGTGCATGAAAAGCCCAATGCCCGTGATATCGGTAATCTTAAGGGCACCGTGGTTTTTGACCACGTTACGCTGTCTTATGATGACAAACGTCCGGCGGTCACCGATCTCAGCTTCGAGGCGGAGGCGGGCAAGACCGTGGCTCTGGTTGGCCCGACGGGCTCGGGCAAGAGTTCGACCATGGCTTTGCTCAGCCGCCTCTGGGATCCGCAATCAGGCCGCATTTTGATAGATGGGACCGATATCCGCGATGTGACACTGGAAAGCCTGCGCCGCAATATCGGCGTCGTGTTCCAGGACAGTGCGGTGTTTCACCGCTCGATTGCCGATAACATCCGCGTCGGTCGGCCTGAGGCCAGTGATGCGGAGGTCGAGCAGGCGGCCAAGCTGGCTGAAGCGCATGATTTTATCATGCGCCAGAGCTATGGGTATAATACCGTGGTCGGTGAACGTGGCGTAAACCTGAGTGGTGGCGAGCGTCAAAGGCTGGCGATCGCTCGCGCCCTGCTGAAGAATCCTCCCGTGTTGATCCTCGACGAGGCGACGTCGGCCCTGGATGCCGCCACCGAAGTCCGGATTCAGAAGGCGCTGGATACCCTTATGCAGGGGCGAACCACTTTTATCATCGCGCATCGTCTGGCGACGGTCCGTCAGGCCGACCTGATTCTGGTGCTGCAGAATGGGAAAATTGTCGAACGGGGCACTTTCGAGGCGCTGGTGGCCTCTGGCGGCCTGTTCGCCGATCTGGTGAAGACGCAATTCGGCGGGGCGCACTGAGCTGTCCCGGGGCTCTGGCTTTACTTTTGCAGCCGAACAACTGAATATATTCGCGCAAAAGATGTGCCCGCTGTCCGCTGTTTAACACCTCAGTCCATCCCACGATGACTTCACCGCCCGCAAGGCCGTCGAGCCTGACCGTTGTTATTGGTTCGCTGGAACGCGGCGGAACGGAGCGGCATCTTTTGCAGATTCTGCCAGGTCTCGTGCGGCGGGGTCTCTCGGTCGAGGTTTTTTGCCTCAGCCACAAAGGCTCGCTGGCCAGGGAGTTGGTTGAGCGTGGCGTGGCAGTCATCGGGCGGGATCATCGTTCCAGCCAGCGTGCAATCCGGATGTTGCAGCTACTCTTCAGTACCTTGCATCTGAGCCTGCGCCTGCTGTTTCGTCGTCCTGATCTTGTCCACTTCTTTCTGCCGGCAGCATATATTCTTGGTGCGCCGATCGCCTTTCTCACCCGCTGTCGTATCCGCGTGATGAGCCGGCGGAGCCAGAATAATTATCAGCGCTCGCAGCCCTGGATCGGCAAGGTCGAGCGTGTATGGCATCGCTGCATGACTGCTGTAATCGGCAACTCGCAGAAGGTGGTCAGTCAGCTTGGCGAAGAGGGCGTGTCCGCGAATAAGCTGCATCTGATCTATAATGGTGTCGATCTTGCTGCCTTCGCTGCTAGTCCATCACGACAGGCGGCGCGTGCCAGCCTCGATATTGCCGAGGATACTTTGGTCCTGGCCATCGTTGCCAACCTGATTCCCTATAAAGGCCATCAGGATCTGTTGCAGGCTCTCGCGCTGGCCAGTGCTGATCTGCCGGAAGACTGGGTGCTGCTCTGTGCCGGGCGTGACGATGGTATTGGCCCGCGTCTGCAGGATCGTGCGCGATCGCTCGGCTTGGACAACCGTATTCGCTGGCTCGGGTCGGTCGAGAATATTCCAGCACTGCTGCCCGCGGCCGATATCGGCCTGCTGGTCTCGCATGAGGAAGGCTTCTCGAATGCCGTTATTGAGTATATGGCCGCTGGCCTTCCGGTGGTCGCCACCGATGTCGGCGGTAACAGTGAGGCGGTCGGCAATGGGGAGACCGGGTTGATTGTGCCGGCCCGCGACCCCGTCCATCTCGCGGAAGCAATTCGCATATTGGCAGGTGACAAGGATATGCGCCTGCGCATGGGGCGGGCGGGCTGCAACCGCGCGCAGGAGCGCTACGCCCTGGACACCTGCGTCGAGGCTTATATCAGACTGTATCGCCAGCTGGTTTAGCGCCAAACACGACGCAGCCTATCGGCTTCGGCGGGCGGAGGCTCTGGCGCGGCAACAGGCTTGGGCGCTGCGTCGCGCACGGCCTGGCGTTCCTCCCAGGCCTGGCGCAGCTTCTCGTGCCCCTCGATGCTTTGCACGGTCAACTCACACTCCGTGGCGATACTCTGCATCACCATCTTGTCGAGCTTGGCATAGGTTTTCATGCGGTTGATCACGCAGTCTTCACGCTTTGGCGTAACACCAGGCGTGTAGAAATTCGTTTCAGCATCGCGTGTGGAAGGCCGCAGCGTATAACCGACATAGCCCAGGATCAGAATGACCGCGACCATTCCGCCCCCGGTGATCAGGAGGCGGCGGTCAAAACGGCGCAAAAGTGCGGGCGTGGCGATGGTGTTTTCCTCGGAGATTGATGGCCTAGCATAGCGCAAAAATACCCCGAAGCAGGTTAAGAATTCAGGCCGGCCAATGCCTCTGGATTGCTGGTTTTCCGGTCAACCTGCTGAGCAGGCAGTCAGATTTCCTTTCATCTGGCCAGGAAAGGCAGGGTCAAACCCTGTTCGCGGGCGCAGTCCACCGCCAGATCATAACCGGCGTCGGCATGGCGCATGACGCCAGTGCCCGGATCATTCCATAGCACGCGTTCCAGCCGTTTTGCTGCAGCGGCAGTGCCATCGGCAACAATGACGACGCCGGCATGCTGGGAAAAGCCCATGCCCACACCGCCGCCATGATGCAGGGACACCCAGGTCGCGCCCGATGCGGTGTTGAGCAGCGCGTTCAGCAGCGGCCAGTCGGAAACGGCATCAGAGCCGTCCTTCATTGCCTCGGTTTCGCGGTTCGGGCTGGCCACCGATCCGGAATCGAGATGATCACGGCCGATCACGATGGGGGCCTTCAATTCGCCCCGGGCCACCATCTCATTGAAGGCCAGGCCGAGGCGATGACGCTGGCCCAGGCCCACCCAGCAGATACGCGCCGGCAGACCCTGGAAATGGATGCGCTGCCGGGCCATGTCGAGCCAGGTATGCAGGTGGGGATCATCAGGGATCAGTTCCTTCACCTTGGCGTCGGTCTTGTAGATGTCCTCCGGGTCGCCTGACAGCGCGACCCAGCGGAATGGACCAATGCCGCGGCAGAACAGCGGCCGGATATAGGCCGGCACGAAGCCGGGGAAATCGAATGCTTCGGCAACGCCCACTTCCTTGGCCATCTGGCGGATGTTGTTGCCGTAATCGAAGGTCGGAATCCCCTGCTTCTGGAAGGCCAGCATGGCGCGCACATGAGCCGCCATCGAATCCTTCGCGGCTTTAATCACGCTTTGCGGATCGGCCTCCTTGGCCTTTTCCCACTTCTCCAATGTCCAGCCAGCCGGCAGATAGCCATTCAGCGGATCATGGGCGCTGGTCTGATCGGTGACAGCATCAGGGCGGATACCGCGTTTCACCATCTCGGGCAGGATTTCGGCGGCATTGCCCAGAAGCCCTACCGAGATGGCCTTACCGGCTGCCTTGGCTTCATTGAGCAGGCCAAGCGCCTGGTCCAGCGTTTCGGCCTGTTTGTCGAGGTAGCCGGTGCGCAGCCGCATCTCGATCCGCGACGGCTGGCATTCGATGGCCAGCATCGAGGCACCAGCCATGGTGGCGGCAAGTGCCTGGGCACCGCCCATACCGCCCAGGCCGGCGGTGAGAATCCAGCGGCCCTTCAGGTTACCGCCGTAATGCTGGCGGCCCATCTCGACGAAGGTTTCGTAGGTGCCCTGCACGATGCCCTGGCTCCCGATATAGATCCAGGAGCCGGCCGTCATCTGGCCGTACATCATCAGGCCTTTGCGGTCGAGTTCATGAAAATGGTCCCAGGTCGCCCATTCCGGCACTAGGTTGGAATTGGCCAGCAGCACGCGGGGCGCATCCTCATGGGTGCGGAACACCCCAACCGGTTTGCCCGATTGTACTAGCAGGGTTTCATCGGGCTTGAGGGCGGTGAGGGCCTTCTGGATCTGATCGAAGGCCTGCCAGTTGCGCGCCGCCCTGCCGATGCCGCCATAGACCACCAGCTCTTCCGGTTTTTCGGCCACGTCAGGGTCGAGGTTGTTCCGCATCATCCGGTAAGCGGCTTCGATTTGCCAGTTGCTGGTATGCAGCTCGCTACCATGCGGGCTGCGGATCACACGGGTGTTGTCGCGACGGTTATCGGACATGGCGGCCTCTTACAGATAGGTGCGCTTGGACGTGCCGTCGGCGCGGTAGGAAAAGCGGGTGGTAAAGCGATGCGCGTGGCCGGGGTGCCACAAGGTGGCCGTGGTCACGATCTGGCTGCCCGACCAGGTGCGGCGACGCAGCCGCAGGCAGGGTTCGTTCGCATTCATTTTGAGCAGCTTGCGAATCCGCGCATCCGGCATGGCGGCCTCGACGATATGCTCGACCTCGGTCGCAGGTGCCGTCTGCATCAGGAATTCATTGGGCGTGATGGCCGTGAAATCCGCATCGAGATAACCGGGAGCGGTCGCAGGATTGACGAAGCGGTCTTCCACCTGCAGCGGGATGCCATCGGCCAGATGCACCAGTACGGAATGATAGACGGCGGCATTGGCATTGAGGCCGAGATCGCGGGCGGTCTCCTGGCTCGCTTTTTCGGCGTTCAGCAGTTCAACCCTTGCGGCATGGCGCTGGCCGCGTTCGGCGATTTCCTCGGCAATATTGCGCAGTTCGACCAGATTGAAGATCGGCCGCTTCTCGGCCACAAAGGTTCCGGTGCCCTGAACGCGAACCAATAGACCCTCATGGGTCAGCTCACGCAGCGCCCGGTTCACCGTCATACGGCTGACCTTGAGCTGTTTGACCAGGGCGCTTTCCGAGGGCACCTGGTCACCGGCGCGCCAGTCGCCGCCTTCGATATGCTTGACGATGAATTCCTTGACCCGGCGATACCGCGGCGTCGGTCCGTGCTGCGTGGCTGCTGACCCGGACATCGGTTTCCCTGCCCCCGAAGTGTAATCAGGGGGAGTATAAGTTCAATTGTATATACAAGTCCAGCCGAGGCAAAACCTCGCAAGGGCGGGCGAATCTGTGTAAAACCCACCGACGCAACACCCTTAGCCAGAAACGTGACGCGCGCAGTGACCAAAACGGTGGCCCCAACGGTGACAGTCGTGACCGTAACCCATTACAGCGAGCGCGTAATCGGCGAGTTCCTCGCCCATTTGCCGCCGGGCCGACCGCTGGTGGTGACCGACAACGCCAGCCGTGATTCGACCCGCGACCTGATTCGCAGCCGGGTGCCGCAAGCCACCATCATCGCCAATGATATCGGCCGCGGTTTCGGCAATGCTGCCAACCAGGGGTTGGCGCAGGCGGCTGGCGATTTCGTGCTGCTGGTCAATCCCGATGCCAAGCTCCAACCGGACTGCCTGGATCGGCTCCTCGCGGCCGCTGAGCGCTATCCCGAGGCCGGCGTATTGGCACCGGCCCTGCGCACCCCGGCCGGCGGCTGGGAAGTCTCGCACGATGTGGACATGTTCCGCCGGGCTGGGATGTCAGCCAAGCGGACCGACCCTGAACCCGAAGGCGATATCTGCGCGGATTACGTTTCAGGTGCGGCTATGCTGGTGCGCCGCGCCGCGCTCGATGCAGTGCCTGGCTTCGATCCGGCGATTTTCCTCTATTACGAGGATGATGATTTCTGCATCCGCCTGCGCCGGGCCGGCTGGTGCCTGATCCGTGTTGCTGATGCAGTCACCGATCATGTCGGCGGGGGCTCGATCAAGCGCAGTTGGGACAAGCATTGGGAGAAGTTCTGGCATATGGCTTGGTCGCGGCTCTATATCGAGCGCAAGTATCGTGGCCGCGCCGCCATGTGGCGGATCGCCCTGCCAGCCCTCCTGCGCTTCGGCCTCAAGGCGCCGCTTTACCTGCTCACCGATTTCCGCAACAAGGGCCTGCGCGATGCGGGCCGGTTCTGCGGTACGCTGGCTTATCTGATGGGGATGAAGTCGAGATGAAAGCAGTGATTCTGGCCGGCGGGCGCGGTACCCGCATAGCCGAGGAAAGCGTGCTGCGACCCAAACCGATGGTCGAGATCGGCACCCGCCCGATCCTGTGGCATATCATGAAGATCTACGCGGCGCATGGCATCACCGATTTCGTGATCTGCCTTGGCTATAAGGGGTACATGATCAAGGAATATTTCGCCAACTACGTACTGCATGCTGCCGACGTGACGGTTGATCTGGCCAACAACCGACTGGAATACCTCAGCGGCGCGCCTGAACCGTGGAAAGTCACGCTGGTGGAAACCGGCGAGGCGACCGAGACCGGCGGCCGTCTCAAGCGCGTCGCGCGCTGGCTGCAGGATGAAGAGACCTTCTGCCTCACCTATGGCGATGGCGTTGCCGATATCGATGTCACGGCATCGATCGCCTTCCATCGTGCCCATGGCAAGCTGGCGACGATGACGGCGGTCAGCCCACCGGGCCGTTTCGGCGCGCTGACCCTGGAGGGGGATCGCATTACCGGTTTCCGCGAGAAACCGCGCGGCGATGGCGGCCTGATCAACGGCGGCTTTTTCGTGCTGTCGTCCAAGGTGCTGGACTATATCGTCGACGAAAGCACGATCTGGGAACGCGAGCCGCTGGAAAGGCTGGCCACGCAGGACCAGCTGCGTGCCTTCCGCCATGATGGCTTCTGGCAGCCGATGGACACCGTGCGCGAACGCAGCGTGCTCGAAGCACTGTGGGCCAGCGGCAAGGCGCCCTGGAAGACGTGGGCCTGAACCGATGGCGCTGACGCGCGACTTCTGGCGCGGCCGTCGCGTCCTGCTGACCGGTCATACCGGTTTTAAGGGCGCCTGGGCCGCACGCTGGCTGACCCGGCTGGGTGTCACGGTCTACGGTTTTGCATTGCCGCCGGATACTGACCCCAGCCTGCATACGCAGCTGAAGACGCCGCTGGCCGGTGAATGGCTGGCCGATCTGCGCGACGCGGCGGCAGTGCGGGAGGCGCTGACGGACTCCAGACCTGATATCGTGCTGCATCTGGCTGCCCAAGCTTTGGTACCGGCTAGCTATCGCGACCCGGTCAGCACCTGGACGTCCAATGTGATCGGTACGATCAACTTGCTGGAGGCGATGCGCCATTATCCGCAACCGCTGACCGCCGTGATCGTCACCACTGACAAGGTTTATGCCAACAACGAAAGCGGTGCGGCTTTCCCTGAAGATGCACCGTTGGGTGGCGACGATCCTTATTCAGCTTCAAAAGCCGCTACCGAAATCGCCACCCACAGCTGGGTGAAGAGTTTTTTTGCTGGTCGGCACAAAGTGGGCACGGCGCGCGCCGGTAATGTGATCGGCGGTGGCGACTGGTCAGCCGACCGCCTGATCCCGGATATCGTGCGCGCTGCACAGAAGCAGGAGAGTGTGATCCTTCGCCGGCCGGAAGCGACCCGGCCGTGGCAGCATGTGCTCGATCCTGTATATGGCTACCTGCTTTATGCCGAGGCTTTGCACGTCCAGAAACCTGGCCTGCCGAAAAGTTTGAATTTCGGCCCGCTGGACGATCAGTCCATCACGGTGGGTGAGATCGCGACCAGCCTGACGAAAGCCTTCGGCGCGCCGGCTTGGCGTCATGAGCCGAGGTCGGAACTGGCTGAGAAAGGTGTGTTGGCGCTGGACGCTCGTAAGGCGGCAGCCGCGCTGGGTTGGCAGCCGCAATTCGCTACCCAGGCTGCGCTGAATGCCACCGTGACGTGGTATCGTGACTGGCTGGCAGGCAGCGATGCTGCCGTGCTGACCGACCGGCAGATTGCTGCTTTTGAGGATGGATTATGAGTGAGTGCCGCTTTTGCCATGCGCCGCTGACGCGCAGCTTCGTCGATTTGGGGATGCAGCCACTGGCCAATTCTTATGTTGCTATGGATAAGGCTGGAAAGCCGGAACCGCGCTATCCGCTGCATGCCCGCGTCTGTGATAGTTGCCTACTGGTGCAGGTGGACCATGATGTGCCGGCCGAAGCGATCTTTTCCGACTATGCCTATTTCTCGTCTTACGCTACCAGCTGGGTTGAACACGCGCGGCGCTATTCGGAAGCGATGACTAAGCGCTTTGGCCTCGGTCCACAGTCGCTGGTGATCGAGGTCGCCAGCAACGACGGTTATCTGCTGCAACATTTTAAGACAGCCGGCATTGGCGTTCTGGGTGTGGAGCCGGCAGCCAATGTCGCCGCCGTGGCCGAACAGAAGGGTATTCCCTCCGAGGTCGCCTTCTTTAACCGTGATACAGCACAGCGGCTGCGTGATGCCGGCAGGGCGGCCGATCTGATGGCGGCCAATAACGTGATGGCTCATGTACCGGAACTCAACCAGTTCATCAGCGGCTTCCCAGTCCTGCTGAAACCACAGGGCGTGCTGACGGTAGAATTCCCTCATTTACTGAACCTAATAGAACAGGTGCAGTTCGATACCATTTACCACGAACACTATTCCTACCTGTCGCTGCTGTCGGCCGAGAGGATTTTCGCTGCCCATGGCATGCGCGTCTTCGATGTGGAGGAGTTGTCGACCCACGGCGGCTCGCTGCGGTTGTTTGTCTGCCATCGCGATGCGACACATGCGAATGCGCCGGGTCTGGCGCAGATCCGCAAAAAGGAAGCTGCGGCCGGACTGGATGCTCTAGTGGCCTATGATGATTTTGCCCCGCGGGTGATGGCGGTGCGTGACGAGTTGCGTGGCTTCCTGGCGGCGTCGAAGGCGGACGGCAAAACGGTCTGTGCTTATGGCGCGGCGGCCAAGGGCAACACGCTGCTGAATTACTGCGGCATCACCGCGCAGGATATCGTTGCGGTGTACGACAAGAATCCGCACAAGCAGAATCACCTGCTGCCGGGATCGCAGATTCCAATCCGCGGGCCGGAAGCGATTGCCGCCGACCGGCCTGACTACCTGCTGATCTTGCCGTGGAACCTGAAGAACGAAGTTGCAGCCGAACAGGCGCAGGTCCGCAACTGGGGTGGGCATTTCGTCATCGCCATCCCGGAACTGCAGCTTTTCTGATGCAGATCGCGGCGACCGGCTTTGACGGACTGTTCACGGTCGAGACCGCGCCGAGCCGCGATGAGCGCGGCTATTTTCACCGCCTTTACGATGTAGATGCTTTCGCTGCGGCAGGCATCTTGTTTACGCCGCGCCAGAGCGGTATCAGCCATAATGCGAAACGCGGTACTCTGCGTGGCCTGCATTTCCAGGCTGCGCCGGCCAGCCAGGCCAAACTGGTGCGCTGCCTCAGTGGTTCGATCTTCGATGTCGTGGTCGATATCCGCGCCGGTTCGGCCACGCGTGGCAAATGGTTCGGCCTTGAACTGACGGCAGAAACGCCGCGTGCATTGTTCGTGCCCGATGGTTTTGCGCATGGTTTCATCACGCTGAGCGACGATGCCGATGTGCTGTATGAACTCAGCGATGGCGAAAGGCCCGGCTGCGCTGCCGGCCTGCGCTGGAATGATCCAGCCATCGGCATCGACTGGCCCTTTGCGCCGCTGGTGATCAATCCGCGCGATGACGGCTGGCCCGACTGGAAAGGCAACTGACATGTCCGGATGGCGCCGTCTGCGGGAAAAGCTTGGCTTGCGCAAAGCTAAAGGCTGGCCAGCGCATGTTAGTGTCGGTCGTCATACTTACGGCCTATCGAAACGCAATTTCGTGCAGCCGCATGCTTCGGCGCCGATCAGCATCGGGGCTTTCTGCTCGATCGGCCCGGAAGTATTGATTTTCGGCCGCGCCGATCATCCCACCGGTCTGGTCTCGACCTATCCATTCCGTACCAAGCTGCTGGCACCGGATGCCGGCAATGCCGATGCTGTCACCAAAGGCCCGGTAAGGATCGGCAATGACGTGTGGATCGGTGCGCGAGCCATGATCCTGTCCGGCGTCACGGTGGGCGATGGCGCTATCATCGGCGCGGGTGCTGTGGTGGCACGCGATGTGTCGGCTTACGGCATCGTAGTCGGAAATCCGGCGGTGCTGTTGAAATACCGGTTTGCGCCCGAGATTGTCTCGGCACTGCTGGCGATTCGCTGGTGGGATTGGCCGGACGAAAAAATCCGCGCCTTCGAAGCCGAATTCTACGGGCCGATCGAAGCCTTTATCGCCAAGGCAAAGGTATAGTCGTGCCAAGATTAAGCTTTTAGCGCCTTGCGCAGAAAGTCTTCCAGTGTCTGCCGCGGTTTCCAGGCCGGTGGCGGCGTTCCATTTTTCCAGGTCTGCATGATTTCACCGTCGCGATAGGGGCGACTGCCCCAGGCTGCCCGCAGTGGGCGCCCGTTGATCGTCGCGATCAGATCGCCCAATGCGCGAATGCTCAGCGGCCGACCTGATGACAGGGCATAATGTGCGGGATGTGCGGCACCATTATGCAGTGCCTGCGCGGCGGCGAAGAGGCCCATAACGACATCATCAATGTGCAGCAGATCAATTTCCTGCTCGCCAGGGCTCAGTGCGATCTCAGTGTCGGTCCGCGCGGCTGCAACTAGCTGCATCAGCAGCTTGTTACGCGTGTCATCAGGGCCATAGGTATCATAGAGCAATACGGTGGCGCAGGGCAGACCAGTGCGACGGTCGAAATAGACCAGAAAATCTTCGAAGGCTTGCTTACTAGCGGCATAGAGCGAAGCTGGCATGTAGGCGCCGCGCACATTCAGTTGCGATGCCGTGCCAGTGTTAACAAAGGCGCGACACCCGCTACGGGTGGCGGCATCTGCAAATTGCGTAGCGAAGCCGAGATTGGCTGCCAGCAGGGCAGGAATCTCGGCGGCTGTGGTGTCATGCATGTACCGCGTGGCCAGGTGATAGCAGGTGCTGGGCCGTATTTGCAGCAGTAGCGGGCCAAGGGTCAGCGGGTCATCTATGCGATGCAGTATTGCGGCATTTGGCAGGCCGTCGGTGCGCGACCCCTGGCGTGCCAGTACATGCACATCCTCGCCGCTTTCGACGAGATGCCGCACCAAGTGTCGGCCGATAAAGCCGGTGCCGCCAGAAACCACGATGGTCATGGCGGATGCTTAGCGGGTTTTGCCTGACGAGGGAAGACGGTTTGGAATTAAGGCTCCGGCCAGGGGCGCAGGGCCGGGCGTATCTGCTCGTATATATGGGCCATGCGCAGAACGCCGGCATCGTCGAAGCGGCGGCCGGCGATCTGCAGGCCGATGGGCAGGCCATCGCTGTCATATCCGGCACAAATCGAAGCCGCGGGCTGCTCCGATTGGTTGAACGGCGCGGTGAAACGGATGTGCTCCGACTTGAACTGCGGATCGTTGCCGGGCGCGGCCTCCTCGGCGTCATAGGCGGTGATCGGCGAGGTCGGGCTCAGCACATAATCATAAGGTAGGGTGGCGGCGACCGTGGCTTCGCGCAGGCTGAAAACCTGGCCAAGCGCCCGCATGACATCGGTGGCGGTATAGTCCGCCGCCGCGCGGCACCAGGCGGCGATATAGGGCAGCACCTTCGCCTGGCGCTCCGGCGCCATGGCGGCGAAATCGGTATAGGCGCGAGACTGGAAGAAGGTGTTCAGCCCGTCGGCCATTGCCGCGGTCATGAAGGGCTTGATCGGTTCGATGATCGCACCGGCCGCTTCGAACAGCTTCGCAGCCCGCTCCACGGCGTCTTTCACCGCCGGTTGAACCGGGATGCCCAGGCCGGCATCCAGCAGCAGACCGATCTTCAGGCCCTTCACCTCGCCATCCAGCAGCTTGGGATAGTCCTGCTCCTGATAGGGCAGCGACATGTAATCGCGGCCGTCTGGCAGGGTCAGATGGTTCATCAGCAGGGCGCTGTCCATCACCGTGCGCGTCATCGGACCGGTGACACGGCCGAGATAGGGCGGGTTGATCGGGATGCGGCCCAGGCTGGGCTTCAGCGCGAAAATACCATTATAGGCGGCGGGCAGGCGCACCGAGCCGCCGATATCGGTGCCGAGCGCCAAGGGGCCATAGCCGGCGGCGATGGCGGCGCCGGCGCCGGATGACGACCCTGCGGTATTGCGCTTCAGATTCCACGGATTGCGTGTGGTGCCATGCAGGCTGGAAACACCCGAGGCCAGCATGCCGAAATCCGGCATCGTAGTCTTGCCGAGGAATACGCAACCGGCTTCGCGCACACGGGCTGCCGGCGGGGCATCCACAGCGCTGGGGGTCAGGATCGCCGCTGCCGTGCCCACTGGCGTGGGCACGCCTTTGCTGGCGATATTCTCTTTCAGCGTGATCGGCACGCCGTCCAGCGGACTGAGTTGCTGGCCCTTGCGCCAGCGCTGCTCCGAGGCCTTGGCCTGCGTCAGGGCACCCTCGGCGTCAATGACATACATGGCATTGATCTTGGGTTCCCACAGCTCAATGCGCTTGAGCGCCGCCTTGGTGGCTTCCACGGGTGAGATCGCGCCGGTGCGATAGCCCATCCACAGGTCATGGGCACTCAGGGTGTGCAGCTCGGTCATGGCAGCCTCATGGCGAACGGTGGTGTTCTTTTTATCTTCACAGACGGTTCACACCGCACCAACGCGCAGTGAAGGTCGCCAGAACGCTGGCGACTTCCATCATGCTGTCGATCGAGACCCATTCGTCGATGCCATGAATATTGGCGGCGACCGGGCCATAGCAGGTGGCGGGGATATTGCCATAAAGATTGAAGAAGCGCGCGTCGGTGGTGCCGGTAAAGGCATTGAAGGCAACATCGCTGCCGGTGACGCTGCGATGGCAGTCTGCCAGCGTGGTCACCATAGGTGTATTGATGTCGAGCACGAAGCCCTCGGCCTGAAAGCCCTCGTAGATCACCTTGTATTCGATGCTGTTGTTCTGCGGATGCTTGCGATGCGCCTCGGCGAACAGCTTTTCGACGGTCTCGCGCACCTCAGCCGGCGTGATACCGGGATAGAAGCCGAGGCGGATGTCGGCGCGGCAGGCGGTTGGCACCGAGGAAGCCCATTCGCCGCCGTGGATCTTGCCAAGGTTGAAATTCACCGGATGCTCATGCGCATGATATTCGGCATGACGACCCTCCGGCGCATTCCACTGATGCTCCAGCTTTTTCAGTTCGCCGAACATGTAAAGGGCAAAATCGATGGCGGCGACACCGGTATGCGCCACGGAGGCATGCACCGGCTTGCCAGCGACTTCCAGCGCCAGCCACATCACGCCCATCTGGGCATGCATGATACCGTTGAAGGGTTCGGGGATGATGGCCGCATCGGCGCGATAACCCTGCACCAGACAGGCGAGCGCTCCATTGCCGGTGCATTCCTCTTCCACCACCGACTGCAGGATCACTTCGGCGGCTGGCTCAAGGCCCAGTTTTTTCAACGCTTTCATGGCAATGATATAGGCGACGATGCCTGACTTCATGTCGCCGCCACCGCGGCCGTAGAGCTTGTCACCATCGATCCATGGCTCAAACGGCGGCTTGGTCCACAGGGCCTCGGCGCCCACCGGCACCACGTCGATATGGCCGTTGAAGATCAACGATTTTCCGCGCGTGCCGCGACGCGGCCTGTGGATGCCGACAATATTATGCCGGCCATCATAGGAAACGATGGATGGTGAATAACCGGGGTGACCTTTGAGCTTCGCCTCGTCGATGGCGAATTCATCCACTTCGAGATTCATGCCTTCGAAAACGCCGCGCACCAGATCCTGCGCACTTTTTTCGTCGCCCAGCAGCGATGGGCAGCGCACCATATCGGCCAGCAGGTCGGTGGCCTCACGGCGCAGGCTGTCGACCGCACCCTTGATATCTGCCAGGTCGACCTGATCAAGAAGCGCTGACATCGCACCCTCCGCGGTGGATTTTGGGGAGATTGGCCTAACTGGCCAGTTCGGCCTCCAGCCAGTCGCGGCCCGGCAGGGCCGCAAACAGCTGCTGGGTATACTCATGCTGCGGCGAGGCGAAGAGTTTCGCTGTTTCGGCAAACTCCACGATCTTGCCGCGCTGCATCACCGCGATACGGTCGCACAGGCGGGCGGCCACGCGCAGGTCATGGGTGATGAACAGAATGGCGATGCCGAACTGGTCGCGGATATGTTCCAGCAGGTCGAGCACCTGGGCCTGCACCGAGACATCCAGCGCCGATACGGCTTCATCGGCGACCAGGATTTCCGGCTCCATGGCCAGTGCGCGGGCAATCGCCAGGCGCTGGCGCTGGCCACCGGAGAACTGGTGCGGATAGCGGTCGAGCGCATTGACGTCGATGCCGACGATGTTCAGCAGCTTGCGGGCGCGTTCCAGCGCTTCGGCGCGCGAGACACCATAGTTCAGCGGGCCTTCAATGATCGACTGGGCCACGGTGCGGCGCGGATTGAGGGAGCGATAGGGATCCTGGAATACCACCTGGATGCGGCGGCGGAAGGGATGCAGGGCGCGCACACCAAGATGAGCGATGTCGGTATCGTCCAGAATCACCTTGCCGCCGGTCGGGTCGATCAGGCGGGCGACACAGCGTGCCGCGGTCGATTTGCCCGAGCCGGACTCGCCGACGATACCCAGCGTCTGGCCCTTGTGCAGGTCAAGCGCGATATCGTCCACGGCACGCACTTCACGCGTGCCCTTGAACATGCTGGTGGTGACATAGATTTTCTGCAGATGCTCGGCGCGCAACACCGCTGCGGTGGTGATCGGTGTGGCTTCGCGTGGCTTCAGGCGTGGCACGGCCTTGATCAGCATCTTGGTATAATCGTGCTGCGGCCGGTAGAGCACGTCTTCGGTCTTGCCGCTTTCCACCACCTCGCCATAGCGCATCACCACCACGCGGTCGGCGATATCGGCAACGACGCCGAAATCATGCGTGATGAACAGCACGCCAGTGCCGCGCTCGCGCTGCAGGTCGCGCAGCAGTTTCAGGATCTGCGCCTGCGTGGTGACATCCAGCGCCGTGGTCGGTTCGTCGGCGATCAGCAGGGCGGGCTGCAGGGCCAGCGCCATGGCGATCATCACACGTTGACGCTGACCGCCCGAAAGCTGATGCGGATAGGAATTGAGCAGACGTTCCGGATCGGGCAGATGCACATCGGCAAACAGCTGCTGCACGCGTTCTTCGGCGCTGACACCGCGGCCCTTCCAGTTATGGGCCTTCAGCAGCTCGATCACCTGTTCGCCAACCCGGTGCACCGGGTTGAGCGCCGTCATCGGCTCCTGGAAGATCATCGACATGCGGCTACCGCGCAAGGCACGCAGGCGGGCCTTGGAGGCCTTGCGCAGGTCTTCGCCTTCGAGGCGGACTTCACCGCTGACAATCGGCAGGCTGCCCAGCCCCATCACGGTGCTGGCGGTAACCGACTTGCCAGAACCGGATTCGCCAACCAGGCAGACGATCTCGCCGGGCATCACTTCGAAGCTGATATCCTGCACTGCTAGTCTACGGTCGCCGCCTTTGGGCAGGGCGACAGAGAGGTTTTTGACGCTGAGGACGGGGGCGGTCTTGGTCTCTGACATGGCTCAGGCTCCCAGCCGCTTTTTCATGCGCGGGTCGAGCGTATCGCGCAGACCATCGCCCAGGATGTTGACGGCCAGGATGGTGACGGCCAGGAAGCCGCCGGGAAACAGGATGATCCAGGGCGCGCGCTGAAATACCCCGCGGCCTTCGGCGATGATGTTGCCCCAGGTGGGAATTTCCGGCGGCAGACCGGCACCGAGGAAGCTGAGGATGGCTTCCACCAGGATGGCAGAAGCGCAGATATAGGTGCCCTGCACGATCAGCGGTGCGAGCGTGTTTGGCAGAATGTGCTGGATCAGGATTTTCACCGTCGGCGTGCCCAGTCCGACAGCCGCCTCGACATAGGGCTCCTCGCGGATCGACAGCACGACGCCGCGCACCAGGCGGGCCACGCGCGGGATTTCCGGGATCACGATGGCGACAATCACGGTGAGCAGCGAGGCGCCGCTGAGCGAGACCAGTGCAATGGCCAGCAGGATGCCGGGGATCGCCATCACGCCATCCATGGTACGCATGATCGGCCCGTCGAGCCAGCGGATATAGCCCGAGACCAGGCCGATCACCAGGCCGATGGAGATGGCGATGCTGGCGACGCAGGCACTGACCAGCAGGGAGATGCGGGCACCGTGTACCACGCGGGTCCAGACGTCGCGGCCCAGCATGTCGGTGCCCATCATGAATTGGTCCGACGGGCCGCGCAGGCGGAAGCGTGGCGCAATGCTGCCGGGGTCATGCCCGGTCAGCAGTGGCGCCAGCAGGGCGACGATCAGCAGTACCAGCAGGATGCCGCCGCCGATCAAGACAGAAGGATTGCGGAAGGCCGCATGACGAAAGACTTGCCGCATGGTCAGTAACGAATCCTGGGATCGAGCAACACATAGGCGATGTCGATGGCCAGGTTGATCAGCACATAGACACCGGAGAAGACCAGGATGATACCCTGAATGATCGGATAATCGCGGCCGAGCACGGCATCCACCACCAGGCGGCCGATGCCGGGAATGTTGAAGACGGTTTCCGTGATGACCACGCCGCCGATCAGCAAGGCAAAGCCGATGCCGATCACCGAGACGATCGGGATGGCGGCGTTACGCAGCGCATGGCGCACCAGCACCACATGCTCCTTCAGGCCCTTGGCATGGGCGGTGCGGATATAGTCCTCGTTCAGCACCTCCAGCATCGCGGTACGCGTGATGCGGGCAAACAGTGCGATATAGATGAAGCTGAGCGTCACTGTCGGCAGCGCAATGCGCTCAAGGAAGGCCGGCAGGCCGTCGCGCAATGGGGCGAACCCCTGTGCCGGGAACAGGTCGAGCTTCATCGAGAAGACATAGACCATGATATAGCCGAGCACGAAGACCGGGATCGAGAAGCCGGCGACCGACAGCGCCATGATGCCCCGATCGAACCAGCTGCCCTGTTTCCAGGCGGCCAGAATGCCCATCGGCACGGCAACCACGATGGCAAAGATCAATGTGGTGAGCGCCAGCGACATGGTTGGTTCGACGCGCTGGCCGATCATGGTGGCGACCGGCTGTTTTGACAGCACGGACTTGCCGAGATCGCCCTGTGCGAGCTGACCGATCCAGGTGACAAACTGCTCCGGGATTGGCCTGTCGAGACCGAGATCGGCGCGAATGGCGGCGATCGCCTCGGGTGTTGCCGTATCGCCGGCCAGGATTGCGGCCGGATCGCCCGGGCTCAGGCGGAGCAGCAGGAAAACGAAAATGGCCACCACCCCCATAACGGGGATGGCGGCCAATAAACGCGAGAGAATGAGACGCAGCATGGAAAATAATTACGCAACAATCATGCCAGCAATGTCACTCTCTTACTGCTTCTCGATATTCCACAGCACATAGGCCGGGCTTGCGACCATGCCCTTGACGTTCTTACGAACGGCAGACGGCTGGAAGTATTCACCCAGCGGAATGTAGTGCACCATTTCATACAGGCGCTTCTGCACGGCTTCCGCGATGGCCTTCTGCTTGGCGGCATCGGGTTCGCGGGCGTAGGAGTCGCGCAGCTTTTCCATCTCGGGATCTTCGGTCCAGCCGAAGAAGCCGCCCTGCTTGCCCAGACCCTTGGTGCCGGCGTTGGCGATGGGGTTCATCATGTCGGCAGTGCCCCAGGCGGTGTGGAAGATATGCCAGCCGCCCTGATCGATCGGATCCATCTTGGCGCGGCGGCCGACCAGTGTCTGCCAGTCCATCGACTGCACTTCGACGTTCACGCCGATCGCGCGCAGCAGGGGAGCCGATACCAGCGGCAACTGGTTGATGCTGTTCAGGTCAGTCGGCGCCATGATGACGATCTTTTCGCCCTTGTAGCCGCTGTCTGCCAGCATCTTCTTGGCCTTGGCCACATCGGCCTTCTTGGTGCCGACAGCGCCGGCATCGGTCGCCAGCGGCGTCGAGCAACCAAAGATCGCACCGCAGACCTTGTAATAGTCCGGATCGCCGACCTGGGCGGCCAGGTAGTCTTCCTGCTGGATAGCATGGAGGATGGCCTGACGCACCTTGACGTTATCCAGCGGCGGCTGCAGCCAGTTCATGCGCAGCATGTAGTTCATGCCAAGTGGCTGCAGGTTGCGGATTTCGATATCCTTCTGCTTCTTCAGCTCGGGCAGAAGATCGAAGGCCGGCTGCTCCCAGATGTCGACCTCGCCCTTGATCAGGGCATTCATGGCGGTCTGCGGGTCGGCAATGGTCATCCACTCGACGCGATCGACCTTCACCACCTTGCCACCGCTGGTGAACGTGGCCGGTTCGCTGCGCGGCTTGTAGTCCGGGTTCTTCTCGTAGACCACCTTCACGCCCGGCTGGAATTCGGCCTTGATGAAGCGATACGGACCGGAGCCGATTTCCTCGGTCACATTGGTGGTGGACGGTGTGTCAGCCATGCGCTTGGGCATGATGAAGGGCACGTTCGAGCTGGGCTTGCCCAGCGAGTCGAGGACGAGGCCGTAGGGCTCCTTCAGCACCAGCTGGAAGGTCTTGGCGTCGACTTCTTTCCATTCCTTCGTGTATTCGGCCAGCTTCTGGCCCATCGTATCGCGCTCGCCCCAGCGCTTCAGCGAGGCGAGCACGTCGGTCGAGGTGACCGGCGCGCCGTCATGGAATTTCAGGCCATCGCGCAGTATGAAGGTATAGGTGAGCTTGTCGCCGCTGAGGTCGTACTTCTCGACCATTTGCGGCTTCACCTGCATCTTGTCGTCGACACCGAACAGGGTGTCGTAGATCATGTAGCCATGATTGCGCGACATGAAGGCTGTGGTGATGATCGGGTCGGTGATGCGGAGACCGGCATGCGGGATAAAGCGCAGCACCTTTTTGTTATCCTGGGCGACGGCAGTGGTCGCTGCGCCGGCCAGCAGGCCCAATCCGATACTCAGGCCAATGGCAGAAACCAGCATGTGGAATCGACGCGAACGCATAGCACTCCCCCTTGTCATTGTTTGACCGCTAATGAAAGCTGATCATGGTATGTGTGCCTTGGTCAAGAAAACTTTGCCGCTATCGCAGGCAGTTACTTTAATGCCCCTTCGCTGGGCAGCATGCCTGTTGCCGTGGCGCCCACCGTATAACCAGGAGACATTGGTTCATGTCGAAGAATTGGTTCATGCCGGCGACTCGCGGCACCTCTAGAATTTGCGGCCCGGGCGAGGAGCACGCACAATGAATGTGTTTATTGCCTGTCTTGGTACGGAGACCAATACCTTCTCGCCCCTGCCCACGGCCGAGGCCGGCTTCAGGGAATGGATGCTATATCGTGGCGATGCAACCAAGCGGCCGGAGAACCTTTTCTCGGCCCCGTTGCATGTCTGGCGGCAGGCCGCCGAGGCGCAGCAGGCCACGGTGACGGAAAGCCTGTCAGCCTTTGCCCAGCCGGCCGGGATTACTGTTCGCAAGGTGTATGAAGGATTCCGCGACGAAATCCTCGCCGATCTCAAGGCGGCGATGCCGGTGGACCTGGTGCTGCTCAGCATGCATGGCGCCATGGTCGCCGATGGCTACGACGATTGCGAAGGCGACCTGCTGGAAAAAGTTCGTGCCATTGTAGGGCCTAAGGCGGCCGTCGGCGCCGAGCTTGACCTGCATTGCTCCATTACTGAAAAGATGCTGGCCAACGCCGATGCGCTGATCACCTTCAAGGAATACCCCCATACCGACAGCAAGGAGCGGGCGCAGGAGCTTTATAATATCCTGCTGGCCAAGCATCAGGGCGTGGCAAAGCCTGTGATGGCGGTGTTCGACACGCGCATGATCAACCTGTGGCGCACCCCGGTGGAACCGATGACAGGCTTTGTTCGCGAGATGCAGGCCCGGGAAGGCAAGGATGGCATTCTCTCTGTATCGTTTGCCCATGGCTTCCCGATGCAGGACGTGCCCGATGCAACGGCCAAGATGATCGTGATTGCCGATGGCGATGCCGGCAAGGCCGCGGCGGTTGCGGAAGAGTTCGGCCGCAAGATCTGGAATCTGCGCGAGCAGACGGCGACGCAGAACCTGAGCATAGATGTGGCGCTGGATCGCGCCACGGCAGCAACCGTAAAGCGTCCGGTGGTGCTGGCCGACGTAACCGACAATCCGGGCGGCGGCGCGCCGGGCGATGCCACCTTCATCCTGCGCCGGATCATCGAACGCGGCATCGAGAATGTGGTCAGCGGCCTGTACTGGGATCCGATGGCGGTTCGCTTCTGCTGCGACGCCGGTGAGGGTGCGGTCTTCGATCTGCGGCTCGGTGGTAAATGCGGACCGACCTCGGGCGACCCGCTCGATCTCAATGTAACGGTCAAGCGTATCATCACAGACGGTATGCAACCGGCCCTGAGTGGTGCCGTGCCGATCGGTGATGCGGTATGGCTGCAATTCGAAGGCAACCGCGATCTGGTCCTGATCTCCACTCGCACACAGACCTTCCATCCCGGTGCTTTCACGCAATTCGGCATCGATGTTGCGAAGAAGGCGATCATCGTGGTGAAATCGACCCAGCACTTCCATGCGGGCTTCGCGCCGATCGCCGGTGAAATCCTGCATGTGCAGGCGCCGGGCGCCATGCGGTCGGACTTCGCCGATATTCCCTTCCAGAAAGTGCGTGGTCCCTACTGGCCGCGTGTCGCTGATCCTTTCGCTGCCGAATAACATCAAATAAATCAGAGCCTCGCCATGTCCTCGAATCTGAATCGTACCCTGCAGTTCCGCAAATCCGCCGCCAGCGGCAAACGGGGCGTTGTCTCGGCCCAGAACCAGAAGGCGGCCGATGTGGGTGCCGAAGTGCTGCGCCAGGGTGGCAATGCCATTGATGCGGCTGTTGCCACATCTTTTGCGTTGGGCGTGCTGGAGCCGTGGATGAGCGGCGTCGGCGGTATCGGCTACATGCAGATCTGGGATGCGAAGAAGAAGCAAGGCCATGTGATCGATTTCAGTGCGATCAGTGCATCGAAACTCGATCCGTCCGATTACCCACTGGTTGGCGGCCAGGATGACAGCATGTTCGGGTGGCCCAGTGTGGTGGAGGATCGTAACATCTACGGCTATTCCTCCATGGCTCTGCCCGGCGTGGTGGACGGCATGCGGCTGGCGCATGCAACTTTCGGCACGCGCAACTGGGCCGAGTTGCTGGCCCCGGCTATCGAACTGGCGCGGCGCGGCATGGAGATCGACTGGTTCCTGGTGCTGCAGGTAACGAATGCCGCGCGTGCATTGATCAAGTCGCCGGCAGCGAAAGCTGTGTTCCTCGCCGATGGCCTGCCGCCCGCAGTGGAAGCGGGCGGTTACCTGAAGAATGATGCGCTGCTCGCCACGCTGCAGCGGCTGGCCAAAGCCGGCGGCCGCGACTATTACGAAGGCGAGCTGGCGAAAAGCATCGCCAGCGATCTCGCCAAGGGTGGATCGAAGATTTCCGCCGATGACCTGCGCAGCTACAAGGCCCGTCTGGTCGAACCGCTGCGCTACAGTTATGGCGGCAAGACCCTGCATCTGCCGCCCAATCTCACTGCCGGGCCGAGTCTGCGCGATGCGCTGGAAATCGCCGGCCCGAAGCTGGATCGCAAGGGTCTCTCGGCACAGAGCTTTGTCGCCTATATCGAAGGGCTGACGGCAGCTTACGAAAAGCGGCTTGCTGGCATGGGCGATTCTGACAACGGCAAGAGTTGCACCAGCAATTTCTGCGTCGTGGATTCCGACGGCAACATGGTGGCGGTGACGCAGACTCTGCTGGCTGCTTTCGGCAGCTGCACGATGCTGCCCGGCAGCGGCATCACCATGAATAACGGCATCATGTGGTTTGATCCGACGCCGGGCAAACCGAACTCCATCGGTGCCGGCAAGCGACCGCTCAGCAATATGTTGCCGACTGTGGTGCTGGATGGCGACACGTCGCTGTTTGCGGTCGGTGCGTCAGGCGGGCGACGCATCATGCCCGCCGTCATGCAGATCATCTCGTTCCTGGTCGATTACGGCATGCCGCTGGAGGCCGCCTTCCATCAACCGCGCATCGATGCCAGCATCATGGGGCAGCCCTGGTATGACCCGCAGCACGATCTGGCGGTGCAGGACGCCGTGAAGGCGAAATTCCCCGGTGCGGTGCCGAAGCGCCGCGACCCGTTGCCGCTGAACTATGCCTGCCCGGCCGTAGCGATGCTGAATGCCGACGGCAGCTGCAGCGGCATGACCGAGATTGCGCAACCTTGGGCCAGCAGTTCTGCCGCCTAAGACACTGGAATTACAGGATAAATTCTACCCGGGTTGCTTGGCGGCCCCGGTGGCCGTATATCCCGGCCGCCGCCATACCTTTTTGCGGTAAGGAACCTGCCATGGATCGTCAGCGTCTCGAAGGCTTTACCTATCTCGCCGGCTTTATTGCCTGCGTGCCTGCTGCCAACTGGCTGATCGGCAATGTCGGCACCGTCTGCATTCCGCAGGGGCCGTGCCTGATCCCGGTCGCCCCCTTTGGCATCACGGCCCCCAGTGGCGTGCTGATGATCGGCCTGGCCCTGGTGCTGCGCGATCTGGTGCAGCGGCGGCTCGGCAAGGCCTGGACGCTGGGTGCGATCCTGGTCGGCGCGGCGCTCTCGGGCCTGGTGGCGCCGCCGGCCCTGGTGATCGCTTCGGCGGTGGCGTTCCTGCTGTCTGAACTGGCCGACTTCGCCGTCTATACGCCGCTGCAGAAGCGCGGCCTGATCCGTGCCGTGGTGCTGTCCAGCCTGGTCGGCCTCTGTGTCGACTCGGTGGCGTTTCTCTATCTGGCGTTTGGCAGCCTCGACTATCTGGCTGGCCAGATCATCGGCAAAGCCTGGATGGTGCTGCTCAGCATCCCGGTGATCCGCCTGCTGCGCGACCGCGACCAGCGGCTTGGCATCGCCGCGCTGTAACTGAAAAGGCGGCTCAGGGGCCGCCTTTTTCTCTTTTCGCCTTCATCTGGGCGATGGCCTGCAGCCAGTAATCCGTGTCTTCATACTGCGTCGGGTCTGGCACATCGGCCAGATGGAAAGCCTCGCGCCGTTCCACGCAGGTGCCGCAGCGACCGCAATGGGCCGCGCCACCCTTGTAGCAGCTCCAGGTCAAATGATAGGGCACGCCGAGCCGGGCGCCTTCGGCCACGATGCCGGCCTTGTCGGTGCCGGTGAAAGGGGCGTAAAGCTCGACCTCCCACATGTCTTCCAGCGCACAGGCCTGCATGGCCCGGAAGGCTTCCACGAAAGCCGGCCGGCAGTCGGGGTAAATGAAATGATCGCCGCTATGCACGGCAATGCCAACCGCGCCGGCCTTGGCACCGGCCGCAATGCCGAAAGCGATGCTCAGCATGATGGCATTGCGGTTCGGCACCACGGTCGACTTCATGTTGTCCTGGGCGTAATGCCCATCCGGCACGGCGTCGCCGCCGCTGATCAGCGAGCTGGAGGTCAGGAAGCGGCCGAGGCTGGTGATATCCACCACATCGTGGCGGGTACCGAGTTCGGCTGCGATGCGCGCGGCATGCTCGATTTCGCGCCGGTGGCGTTGGCCATAGTCGAAGGAAATCAGGCGGTCGAGCTTGCGCTCGGCCGCCACCTTATAAGCCAGGGTGACGGAATCGATGCCACCCGAGCACAGAACGACCGTACTGCTCATGCCGAGACCAAGGCCGCCGCTTTCCTGCGGCGCAGCTGCAGCAGCACGATGAGGCCGAGCAGGGCGAGGGCTGGCAGATAGACCAGATGCTTGCTGGGGCGTTCGGCCGGCAGCAGCACATGCTCGATGGTGAAGCCGCCTTCCAGGCCGACACGCTTGGCCGCCGAACCGAATTTGATGGCGCCGATCTGCATCTTGTCGCCCATCCGTGCTAGCGTCAGGCCGGCATCGGCCAGTCGCTTGCGGCCTTCGCCGGGCGCGGCCAGCGGCAGGCTGATGGTCTTGGTGACATCCTCGCCTTCCAGCGTGGTGCCGGCCACCACCAGCAGCAGGCGGCCATCCTCGGGCAGCCTGGCGGCGATATCATAGACCTGGGCTGCAGGAGCCTGCAGATAAGGCTCATGCAGCTTGTCCATGAAGAAACCGGGACGAAACATGGCAAAGCAGATCAGCAGCAGCAATGCCGATTCCCACAGTTTGCTCTTGGTCAGGAACCAGCCCATGGTGCCGGCGGCAAACAGCAGGATCGCAACCGTGGAGATGACCACCACGAGAATGGCTTCACCGGTGCTGCCGATATCGATCAGCAGCAGTTGCGGATTGAAGATGAACACAAAGGGCAGTACGGCCGTTCGCATCGAATAGATCGTGCCCTGAAGGCCGGTCTTGATCGGGTCTTCGCCAGAGATCGCCGCAGCTGCAAACGAGGCGAGGCCCACCGGCGGCGTCACGTCAGCCATGATGCCGAAATAGAAAACGAACATATGCACCGCGATCAGCGGAATGGCGAGACCGGCCTGGGCGCCCAGCTCCACGATCACCGGCGCCATCAGGGTGGCGACGAGGATGTAATTCGCCGTGGTTGGAATGCCCATGCCGAGGATCAGGCAGATGAAGGCGGTCAGGAACAGCATGATCATGACATTACCGCCTGACAGGAACTCGACGAAGTCGGTCATCATCAGGCCCATGCCGGTCAGCGTCACGGTACCGACGATGATGCCGGCGGTCGCTGTGGCGATACCGATACCGATCATGTTGCGGGCGCCCAGATTGAAGCCATCGACCAGATCGGCAAGGCCCTGCTTCAGGGCTGCGACGATCTCGCGGCTGCCGCGGAATGCCACAATAATCGGCCGTTGTGTCACCACGATGCCCATCACCGATGCGGTGGCCCAGAAAGCTGATAGGCCCGGCGACATCTCCTCCACCATCAGGCACCATAGCAGCACGATGATCGGCAGGGTGAAATGCAGACCGGTGCGCGCCACGGCCCAGGCTTCCGGGATCTTGATATTCGGATTGCTGGCGTCATCGAGTTCCAGGTCGGGGAACTTGGCGGCATACCATAGTGAAACCAGATACAGGCCGATGCCACCGATGGCGAGCAGCCAGGGTGCGGCGACGCCGAACACCGCCTGGATGCCGAGCACGAGGTAATACAAGCCGCAAATGAAGGCGACGGTGCCGCTCCAGCCAAGCAGCTGACGCAACCAGAATTCGCCGCGCGGCCGGTTCACGGCCCGCTCCAGCGGCTTGGCATTGATCTTCTGTGCTTCCAGGTCGACGATGTAGAACAGCGCGATGTAGGAGATCACGGCTGGCAGGAAGGCGTGCTTGACGATATCGGAATAGGGCAGGCCGACATATTCCGTCATCAGGAAGGCCGCAGCACCCATCACCGGCGGCATGATCTGGCCGTTGACCGAAGACGCGGTCTCGATGGCGCCGGCCTTCACGCCCGACAGACCGGTACGCTTCATCATCGGGATGGTGAAGATACCGCCGGAAACCACGTTGGACACCGAGGAGCCGGACACCACTCCGTTCAGCGCCGACGACACCACGGCCACCTTGGCGGGGCCGCCGCGCAGATGGCCGAGCAGGGCGACGGAGATCTGCATCATCCAGTTGCCACCGCCGGCCTTTTCCAGCAGCGAGCCGAACAGCACGAACAGGAAGACAAAGCCGGCGGAAACGCCCAGGGCGACGCCGAAGACACCTTCCGTGGTCAGCCATTGATGCTGCAGGAATTTGGTGAGCGAGGCGCCCTTGTGCTGGATCACATCCGGCATCCACGGGCCGGTGAAGGTGAAGGCGATAAAGACCGCGGCGACGATCACCATCGGCGGGCCGAGCGAGCGGCGGGTGGCTTCCAGCAGCAGCAGCAGGCCGATACCCGAGGCGACCAGGTCGTACCAGGTGGGCTGGCCGGGACGCAGCGCCAGGTCGCGGTAAAACAGGAACAGGTAGGAGGCGGCAAAGGCACCAGCCAGCGCGAAAATCCAGTCGAACAGTGGAATGTAGCTGCGCGGCGACCGCTTGAAGGCGGGGTAGCAGGTGAAAGCCAGGAAGACCGAGAAGCCGAGATGGATAGCGCGGGCTTCGGTGTCGTTGAGGATGAAGACGCCCAGCAGGAAGGGCAGCGGCGAGGCATACCAGACCTGGAATGCAGACCAGGCCACGGCGACGATCAGGATGATCCGGGCGACCATGCCCTGCGGATCGCGGCCGCCAAGGTCGGCTTCCTTGACGAGATTCTGCAGTTCCTGCTCGGTGGCCGATCGGCCGCTTGTGCTGGTGGTCATGGTGATCCCCGGATTTCAGTTTGGTCTTCTACTTAAAAAAAAAGCCGGCCCGTTCCTGGAAACGGGCCGGCTCTGCAAACATGCGTCGGGCTTACATCAGGCCCTTTTCCTTGTAGTACTTCACCGCGCCGTCATGCAGCGGGGCCGAGTTGCCGTCCTTGATCATCGCCTTCTGGTCAAGCGTGGCGAAGGCCGGATGCAGCTTCTTGAACTCGTCGAAGTTTTCGTACACCGCCTTGACCAGCTGATAGACGGTTTCGTTGTCAACCTTTGTCGAGCTGACCAGGGTGGCGAGCACGCCATAGGTCTGGGTCGGCTGGGGGTTGTTGTTATACAGGCCAGCCGGGATGGTCGCCTTGGCGAAATAAGAGTGCTCGGCGACCAGCTTGTCGACGGCCGGGCCGGTCAGCGAAACCAGCTTGGCGCCGCAGGTGGTGGTCGGATCCTGGATGTTGGCCGACGGATGGCCAACGCCATAGAAGAAGCCGTCGATCTTGTTGTCGCACAGTGCCGGGCCATGCTCGTCAGCCTTCAGCTCGGAGGCCAGTGCGAAGTCGGTCAGTTTCCAGCCCATGGTGCTGAGCAGCTGTTCCATCGAGGCGCGGGTGCCCGAACCGGGGTTGCCGACGTTGAAGCGCTTGCCCTTGAAGTCTTCGAACTTGGTGATGTTGGCTTCCTTGCGGGCCAGCACGGTGAAGGGCTCCGGATGGATCGAGAAGACCGAGCGCAGATCGCTGAAGGCGCCAGCATCCTTGAAACTGCCAACACCCTTGTAGGCATTGTAATGGACATCGGACTGGGTGGTGCCGAAGTCCAGCTCGCCGGCCTTGATGGTGTTGACGTTATAAGCCGAGCCTCCGGTCGACTCGACCGAGCAGCGGATGCCATGGGCCTTGCGGTCCTTGTTGAGCAGACGGCAGATCGCGCCGCCGGCGGCGTAATACACACCGGTCACGCCACCGGTGCCGATGGTGACGAATTTCTGCTGTGCCATGCTCGCGCCGGGCAGGGCGGCGAGCAGGGCCGCGCCGAAGGCACCGATGGCGAGGTGCTTGGTTTCAAACAGCATGGTTGACTTCTCCTCCGTGAACGGCCGCTGCCGAGATTGGCGGCGGCCAGGCTTGTAAGCGCCGGCCGGGACTGCAAGAGCCCGTGACGGCGGCTGTATCGGGATAGACGCGGAACCGGGTCTGTGGTGTTCCGGATGTCAATGCTCCGGATATCATGTCAGACCATTCGCCGTCGCCGCTCCCCGATGCGGCGCCAGCCAGTTCCTGTGCCCCTGTGATAACTGAACAGCACAGCTTTTCTGCCATGCGTATCGATACCGCGTCCATAACCCAAGGGTATGGATACGGTTTGTCGGCGTTTCGTCAAGTCCGATATGCTTTTTCTGACGGTCCCAGCTGCCCGGTAATGGTCTTTTCCGTCAAAGCCAGCATGGCACTGAATTTGCGTGCCAGCACCGAGGCCGGCTGGTGCTTGGCGCGGAGTGTGTGCACCGCGAAATCAATCCGCGGGATCAAGGGGCGTGCGACCACCAGGGATTTGTCATGGGCTGCTGCGGTATACTGGTCGACGATGGCGGCGCCGGCACCGCGCGACACCAGTGCCAGGGCGATCTGGTTGGTCTTGACCTCGACAATCGGCTGCAACTCGACGCCAGACAGCTTTACGGCTGCACTGAAGGCGGCCCCCAGCGGATCGTCGCTGCGCAGGCCGATGAAGGGATGCTTGCGAAACCACTCAAGCTTCACCGTTGCCGGCAGTTGCGATTCCATCGACTTGGGGAAAATGCCAAAGAACTGCGCCGGAGCAAGCGTCTGGATGTCCAACCCGGGATGCGCCTGCACGTCGAAACCAATGCCAAGATCGACCTCATGGTTCAGCACAACACGTACAAGGTCGGCATATTGCCGGCTTTCGACTTCAAAGCTGACATCGGCATGCTTCTGGCGGAAGCGTGTGATCGCCAGCGGGATCAGATCGACGCAGAGCGCCGGGGCCGCGGCGATGCGCAGATGCCCGCTGGTGGCGGCCCCCAGATTGCGCGACAGTTTGCGCAGGTTGTCCAGGCCGCTGATGATGCGCTCGCTTTCGGCATGCAGCACCTGGCCCTCGCGGGTCGGCAGCAGACGGCCTTTCACGCGGTCGAACAGTTTGTAGCCGAGTTGATCCTCTGCCCGCAGCAGCAGGCGGGTCGCCGCAGGTTGCGAGATATTGAGCAGCTTGGCGGCGGCAGTGATCGTGCCGGTCAGCATGATCGCATGAAAGACTTCGAGATGACGCAGTTGCATGGTTGATCCGATGCGGGCGATGCCGGCCACGAAAGAGGCCGCAGGGCAAGACATGGCATAACGCAATGTTATGGGCAACCGCCGGATCGGCA
Source organism: Ferrovibrio terrae (assembly GCF_943372915.1). GTDB lineage: Bacteria > Pseudomonadota > Alphaproteobacteria > Ferrovibrionales > Ferrovibrionaceae > Ferrovibrio > Ferrovibrio terrae_A. The sequence goes on from NZ_CALSAN010000010.1 coordinate 87,264, forward strand.
GTGGCCGCGACCACCCGGGCTTCGTAGCTTGAGGCTGAAAGCTGCAGGCATTTCGGCCGGCGGCATCGATGGGGTGTGCAATGGATATTGTGGTGATCGGCTCGGGTGTGGTCGGCATGACCACGGCCTGGCGGCTGGCGCGGGATGGCCACCGTGTCACCGTAGTCGACCGTGCACCCACCACTGCCCAGGGCGCCAGCCATGCCAATGGTGCGCAGCTCAGCTATTCCTATGTGGCACCGCTGGCCAATCCGTCCGTGTGGTTCGACCTGCCGAAATACCTGTTCGGTCGTCGGTCGCCGATGCGGTTCCGCCCCACCTTCGATCTGTTTCAGTATCGCTGGCTGCTGAGATTCATGGCGGCCTGCACGCAGAGCGAGGCCCATGCCACCACCGACAAGCTGCTGCGCTTGGCGTATTTAAGCCGTGACGTACTGCATGGTGCCACCGATATCCGCGGGCTCGATTTCACCTGGACCAAGGCCGGCAAGCTGGTGGTGCAGGGCAGTGCGGCGGGGATGGCCGGTGCGCGGGCACAGGTGGATTACCAGCGCGGGAAAGGCAGCGTGCAGCAGGTGTTGGATCGCGATGGCTGCCTGAAGATCGAGCCGGCGCTGGCCGGCATAGCCCATCGTATTGTCGGCGGCGTCTATACCGCGGATGAGGAAGCTGCCGATCCCTACAGGCTCTGCCAGGGCATCGAGGGCCTGCTGTCGGGCGATAACAGCGGCGTGCGTTTCGTCTATGGCGCCAAGGTGCGCCGCCTGCTGCGCAGTGGCCGCCGCCTGCTCGGCGTGGAAACAGCCGATGGCGATGTGCTGGAAGCGGATGCCTATGTGCTGGCGGCCGGTGTGGCCAGCCGGCGGCTGGGCCTGACGGCCGGGCTCGATCTGCCGATCTATCCGATCAAGGGCTACAGCCTGTCGCTGCCGATAGCCAATGACGATGCGGCACCGCGCGTTTCCGTCACCGATACGGAATACAAGGTGGTCTATGCCCGGCTGGGCCAGAAACTGCGCGTCGCCGGCATGGCCGATATCGTCGGTGTCGATGACAGCATCGATCCGCGGCGGCTTGCATTGCTGGTCAGCCAGGCGCGCGAAACTTTCCCGCAGGCCTCCACCTGGCAGCAGATGGAACCCTGGACCGGCCTGCGCCCGGCCACACCGAAGGGGCCGCCGATCCTTAGTGCCAGCGGCATCGACAACCTGCTGCTCAATGTGGGCCATGGCGCGCTCGGCTTCACCCTGGCCTTCGGCTCGGCTGAGGTGATCGCGGCGGCCCTGGCCGGCCGGCCACTGCCAGTGCCGGCCGAGGATTTTTCCCTGGCGGCTGCCTAGCGCAGCGCCTCCAGATAGCTACGCGCCGTCTTTGCATCGGCAATCCGGCGGCCCATCACGCCGGCGGCCTGCACCGTCTGGCGGATCAGGGCGGCATTGTCAGGTGCGGTGCTGCCGTCGCTGAGCAGGGTGTTGTTCTCGAAGCCTAGGCGCGCATGGCCATTCAGGCCAAGGGCTGTCAGCGCACAGGCTGATTCCTTGGGCCCGAAGGCGCAGACGGCAAAGGCGCCATCAGTGTTGCTCCAGTCATGCATGAATGGCAGCAGGTCAGCAGGTTCCGAGCGCTGACCGGCGGTGTAGCGGCCGAGCACGAACAGCACGAAATGCCGCTCGCCCGGAATGATGCCGCGGGCTTTCAGTTCGTGGAAACGCTGCACGTCGGTATCGGCGTAGAGGATATACTGCATCATCACACCGGCCTTGTAGAGCTCGGCGAGGAAGGCCGCGCCTTCCGCTTCGGCCTCTGCATCGGGCAGGATTTCGCGCACGGCAAGGCTGCAGGCTTCAGGCATCAACGCGCGCATCGCCGCCATCTGTTCATGGCGGTTGTACACACCGGCCGCTTCAGAGGTGGCCTGGATGATCAGCGCATCGCCGGCCTCGCGTCGCACCGCCTTGATGGCGGCGCGGTAGAGATCCGCATCCAGCGAATGCCGGCCGCTGCCGGGTTCGCGCACATGCAGATGGATCATGGTGGCGCCGGCATCCTGGCACTGCGCGGCGCAGACGCCGAGTTCATCGGCATTCAGCGGCACGGCCGGATGATCGGGCTTCAGTTTGCGGGCGCCGTTGGGGGCGACGGCAATGACGGCAGGCGTATCGCTGTGCATCAGGCGACACCCTTCAGCACGGTGTCGACGGTATCGCCCAGTTTCTCGACGATCAGGTTGATGTCGTCCCTGGTGCAGATGAAGGGAGGTGCCAGCAGCACATGGTCACCATGCAGGCCATCGATGGTGCCGCCCATGGGATAGACCATCAGGCCGGCCTTCATCGCTTCCTGCTTGATGCGGGCATGTAGCTTCAGCTTCGGATCGAAGGTCGCCTTGCTGGCGCGGTCCTGCACCAGCTCGATGGCCTGGAACAGGCCGCGGCCACGAATGTCGCCGATATGGCGGTGATTGCCGAAGCGGTCCTGCAGACGATCCATCAGGTGGGTGCCCATCGCCTTCACATTGTCCAGCAGATGGTCGCGCTCGATCACCTGCTGCACGGCCAGCGCGGCGGCACAGGCCATCGGATGGCCCAGATAGGTGTGGCCATGCTGGAAAAATCCGGAACCGGTCCTGAACGCATCGAAGATATGCTGGCCGAGCAGGATGGCGCCGATCGGCTGGTAGCCGCCGCCCAAGCCCTTGGCGATGGTCATGATATCGGGCGAGATGCCCTCCTGCTCACAGGCATGCAACGTGCCGGTGCGGCCCATGCCGCACATCACCTCATCCAGGATCAGCAGCACGCCATACTGGTCGCAGATCTCGCGGATGCGCTTGAAATAGCCCGGCGCGGCGGTGACGGCACCCAGCGTGGCACCCACCACCGGTTCGGCGACGAAGGCGATCACGCTGTCCTTGCCGAGTTCCAGGATCTTGGCCTCCAGCTCGTTGGCGGCCCGCAGGCCATAGGCCTCCGCCGTCTCATTGGGCTGGCGGTCGCGGTATTCGAAGCAGGGCGCGATATGATGCGCCTCGATCAGCATCGGCGCGAATTGCTGGCGGCGCCAGGCATTGCCGCCGACCGACAGCGCGCCGACCGTGTTGCCGTGATAGCTCTGGCGCCGGGCAATGAAATGCTTGCGCTGCGGCTCGCCGCGCTCGACATGATACTGCCGCGCCATCTTCAGCGCGGCCTCGATGGCTTCCGAACCGCCCGACACGTAATAGACATGGCTGATCCCCTTGGGTGCGGTCTCGATCAGTTTGTCCGCCAGCTTCTCGGCCGGCTCGGTGGTGAAGAAGCTGGTATGGGCAAAGGCCAGCTTGTCGGCTTGCTCATGCATGGCGCGGGTGATGTCGGGATGGCCATGGCCCAGGCAGCTCACCGCCGCGCCGCCGGAGGCATCGATATAACGCTTGCCGTCGGCATCGATGATGCGGATGCCTTCACCGCCGACGGCGACCGGATAGGTGTGATTGATGCTGCGATGGAGAATGCGACTCGTCATGAATTGGGCTTTCTGCGTTGCGGTCGGCGCGACCAATAGGTGGAAAAGGCGTCGAGTTGATGCTCGGCATTGCGGATGGCACTCAGGGCCTGTTCGCCGGCCCGCGCGGCCACCAGGGCAATCAGGGTTTCGGCAGCGGCAAAGGCCGGCGTGATGGCGTGGAAGAAGGACGGCGTCTCGGTCGGTATCAGGATGCTGGCGCGTGCCATCGCCGCCACCGGTGAAACACGGCTGTCGGTGATCGCCACAACGCTGACGCCGCGGCGGGCGGCATAGCTCGCCCGTTCCACCGCCGCCGTGGTGTAAGGGGCGACGCTCACCACCAGCAGCACGTCCTCGGGCCCGGCATGACGCAGGGCATCAATGCCGGTATCGCCGGCGCCATCCAGCAGCACGCCGCTGTCGCGGAACAGGCCGTGGATGTAATGGGCATGGAAGGCGACGGCGTGGCAGGAACGCAGGCCGAGGAAATAGACCCGACGCGCTTTTTCCAGCAGGGCGGCGGCGGCAATCAGCGCGGCACTGCCGGCCTCGTCATGGCTGCTAGCGATATGCTCAGCCATGGTCCAGCCGATCTGGGCGGCGAGTGCGCCATCGCCGCTCTGCTGCTGATGTTTCTGCAGCCGGCCGGCGCGATGGCTGAATTCGGCCGTATGGGGCGGGCGGCGCAATGCGCTGGCCTGCAGGTCCCGGAAGGCGGCGTAGTCGGCGAAGCCGAGCTGGCGCGCCAGCCGGGTCATGGTCACCGGCGGCACCCCGGCGCGACGGGCCTGCTCACGCATGGAGAGCAGGGCGACATCATCGGGATGCTCCAGCACGAACTGCGCTGCGGTCTGCAGCTGCGGCGGCAGGCCGGCAAAGGCCTGGGCGATGCGGTCGCTCAGCGAAACCTCGGGGGTAAGGGCGTCGGACCGGGTGGCGGGCATGGCTGGATTGAACCGCAGGCCAGGCGAAGTTGCAACAATTGATTCTTATAAAACATCAATGAAACAATCGTTCCAGTGGACCCGTAATTGCCAAATCCGGACACGGGGAGGGAATCCCGGCTTGCCGGGGGCCGATAAGCAGGGCTTATAGTCTGGCGGAAAATTCCGGAGTTCAGGGTCATGGCCGATCTGCGCAATCTCGAAACCTTCGTCTGGGTTGCCCATCTTGGTGGCTTTCGCGCCGCTGCCGACAAGCTCAACGCCACCCAGCCGGCCGTCTCCCAGCGCATCGCACTGCTCGAATCCGAACTGGGTGTGAAACTGTTCGACCGTGAACCGCGCGGCATCGCGCTCACCTCGAAAGGCAACGAGCTGCTGCCTTATGCCGAACGCATGCTGCAGTTGCGCGCCGACCTGCTGCATGCAGCGCGCGAGAAGAAAGCGATGCGTGGCATCGTGCGGCTCGGCGTGGCCGAGACCATCGTGCACACCTGGCTGTCAAAGCTGATCGAGCGCATGCACGGGGTATATCCCGCACTGACCCTCGAGATCGAGGTCGATACCTCGCCGCTGCTGCGCGAACGGTTGTTGTCGCATCAGCTCGATATTGCCTTCGTCCTAGGGCCGATCAGCGAACCGCGCATGAAAAACGTGGCTTTATCGAGCTACCCGCTGGCCTGGGTCGCCAGTCCGACGCTCGATCTAGGCGGCGATCCGGTACCGCTGTCCACACTGGCGCGCTGGCCGATCATCACCTATCCGCGCAACACGCGGCCCTATATCACGATCCGTGAAATGATGACCCGGCATGACATGCCCGCGCTGCGGATGTATGGCAATGCCTCGCTCTCCACCATTGTGCGCATGACATTGGATGGCATCGGCATCTCGGCGATTCCGCCGCTGGTGATCCGGCGCGAACTGACGGAAAAGCGCCTGCGTCTGGTCAATGCCGAACAGAATCTGCCCGATCTCAATTTCCATGCCTGTTATCCCGTCAAACCCGACAGTTATCTGGCAGAAGCGGTAACCGAGATCGCCCGCGAGATGGCGGCGGCGGAAGCCAAGCGCCGCGAACGCCGCCAATAAAAGCGGCGATGGCCTGAAAAACAGCCGATAAGAATTTCTTATCGGCCCCCATCGGAACTCGCGATTGGACAGTCACACGCCCGTCATGATGCCATGGCCGGCAGACAGGAGGGCGGCATGAACGCGATTGCTTCGGGAACCATCTATGCCAGCGGCCGTGCGGCGCGGCAGGCCATCCGGCGTGGCGACCATCGCGGCCCCACCGCCGGGATTGCGCCGGGTTTCGTGCAGGGCAATCTGGCCATCCTGCCCAAGGCCCTGGCCGACGATTTCTTCCGTTTCTGCCAGTTCAACCCCAAGCCCTGCCCTCTGCTGGCCGCCAGCGAACCCGGCGATCCGCGCCTGCCCAGCCTGGGCGAGGATCTCGATATCCGCACCGACCTGCCGCTCTATCGCGTCTGGCGTGACGGTAAGCTGGTCGAGGAAGTGCCCGATCTGAAAGCCGTGTGGCGCGATGACCTGGTGGCCTTCCTGATCGGCTGCTCGTTTTCTTTCGAGGAAGCGCTGCTCGAGGACGGCATCCCGCTGCGCCATATTGCGGCCGGCACCAATGTGCCGATGTATCGCACCAATATCGAAACCACGCCGGCGGGACCCTTCCATGGCCCGCTGGTGGTGTCGATGCGGCCGTTGAAGCCGGCCGATGCGATCCGCGCCGTGCAGATCACTTCGCGCTTTCCCGCCGTGCATGGCGCGCCGGTGCATCTGGGCAAGCCGGAACTGTTGGGCATCAAGGATATCGCGAAACCTGACTATGGCGACCCGGTCGAGGTCAAGGCTGACGAACTGCCGGTCTTCTGGGCCTGCGGCGTCACGCCCCAGTCGGTGATCGCCACTGTCAAACCGGATTTCTGCATCACCCATGCGCCAGGGCACATGCTGGTGACCGATCTGAAGAACAGTCGTTTGGCAATTCTGTAATCCATAACGGAGGGGACGAGATGAAGACTATGATGAAGACGCTCGCGCTTGCGGGTGTTGTCGCTGTCGGCCTGTCGGGTGCGGCAGTCGCGCAGGATATGCCGAAGACGCCGCTGAAGGTGGTGGGTGCCTGGGGCAACCTGACCCAGTACAAGAGCTACGAGCAGCCGTTCTGGACCAAGGAGATCACCGAGAAGTCCAAGGGTGCGGTCACCGCCGAGATTACCCCGTTCAACGAAATGGGTCTCAAGGGCGCCGAGATTTTCCGCCTGATGCGTCTTGGCGTGATCGATTTCGGCTCTACCGTGCTCGGCTATGTCGCGGCGGACGATGCCCGCAACGAGGCCGTCGACCTTGCCGGCCTAGCGCCGGATGTCGAAACCGCCCGCAAGGTGTCGGACGCCTACAAGCCGGTCTATGACAAGTTCTATCGTGAGCGCTTCGGCGTGCAGGTGCTCGGCATCTGGCCCTATTCGGCCCAGGTGCTGTTCTGCAATGGCGAGATCAAGGGCCTGTCCGACCTCAAGGGCAAGAAGGTGCGCACAGGTAACCGCACGCTGGCTGAATTCGTCGAGGCTTTTGGCGGCACTGGCGTAACGCTGGCCTTCAACGAGGTCGTGCCTGCCCTGCAGAACAAGGTGGTCGATTGCGCCATCACCGGCACCCTGTCGGGCAACTCTGCCAAGTGGAACGAGGTCTCGACGCATATCTATGCCCTGCCGCTCGGCTGGAGCCATGTGATGCATGCGGTCAATATCAAGACCTGGGACAAGCTCGACCCGAAGGTGCGCACGTTCCTGCAGGCTGAGATCAAGGGCCTGGAAGATCGAATCTGGAAGGCGGCCGCCGAGGAAACTCAGCAGGGCTATGACTGCAACGCCGGCAAGGACAGCTGCACCATGGGCACCAAGGCCAAGATGACCGTTGTGCCGGTTACCGATGCCGACAAGGCGCTGCTGAAGAAGGCGATGACCGAAACCGTCGTGCCGAAATGGGCCGCCCGCTGTGCCGGCGACTGCGTCCCGGCCTGGAACGACAGCATCGGCAAGATCGTCGGCATCACCGCCAAGGCCAACTGATCCACCTCTCCTCCATGGGCGGGGCCGTGTTCTGCACGGTCCCGCTTACGACTATCCGGGGTATTCCAATGATCCTGCTGCTCGATCGCTGGCTCGGCTTTGCCGATCGCCTGTCCCGTTATGCCATCTGGATCGGCGGCACGCTGGTTCTGGCCTCGGCCATCCTGGTTTCGGTCGACGTTATCCTGCGCAAGCTGTTGCTGGTCTCGCTCGGTGGCGCGGATGAACTGTCCGGCTATGCCTTCGCCATCGGCACCACCTGGGCCCTGGCCTTCACACTGCTGCGTCGGGCCAATGTGCGCGTCGATGCACTCTATATTCATCTGCCGCGCGTCATCTGCGCCATACTCGATATTCTTGCCCTGGCCGCCCTGGGGGGCTTCCTTGCACTGCTGACCTGGCAGGCCTGGGATGTGCTGGGCACTTCGCTGGCCTTCACTGCGCGGGCCACCACACCGCTGCAAACACCGCTTTGGATTCCGCAATCGCTTTGGCTGACTGGCCTGGTGCTGTTCCTTTTCACCATCACACCGTTGCTGCTGCGCAGCCTGTTTGCGCTGCTCGGCGGCGATCTGGCCAAGGTACGCAGCCTGGCCGGTGCCCGCACGATTGAAGAAGACGCGGCCGACGAAGCCGCCCATACGGCCACTATCAAACCGGCCGCCAGCCTCAAGCCGCAGGACTGACCCATGCTTGGCACAACGCTTTTCCTCCTGCTCGCATTGCTGGCTGCGGCCCTGCCGGTTGCCGGCGCGCTCGGCATGCTCGGCCTGCTGCTCGACAAGCTCTATTCCAAGATGCCGCTCAGCCTAGCCTTGGGCGAAGTGGCCTGGTCGTCGTCGAAAGACTTCCTGCTGGTTTCGATTCCGATGTTCATCCTGCTGGGTGAGATTCTGCTGCGGGCCGGCGTTGCCGAACGCATGTACGGCGCCATGGTGAAGTGGCTGTCGTGGATTCCGGGCGGCCTGATGCATTCCAACATCGGGGCCTGTGCGATCTTTGCTGCCACCTCGGGCTCGTCCGTGGCTACGGCCGCCACGGTCGGTACCGTGGCTTTGCCGCTGGTGAAAAAGCATGGTTACAACGAACGCCTGTTTCTGGGTACGCTGGCGGCCGGCGGCACCTTGGGCATCCTGATTCCGCCGTCGATCAACATGATCATTTATGCCGTGCTGACCGATACATCGATCCCGAAGCTGTATCTTGCCGGTATCATTCCCGGTCTTGGCCTGGCAGGCCTGTTCATGCTGATGGTTGCTGTCTTCTGTCTGGTCAAACCGGAATGGGGTGGCAAGACGGTGTCGGTCGGCTGGGGCGAGCGCTTTGCCAGCCTGGTCGACCTGCTGCCGCCACTGGGCATTTTCCTGGTCGTGGTCGGTTCGATCTATGCCGGTCTGGCAACCCCCACCGAGGCCGCCTCGCTTGGCGTCGTTGCGGCACTGGGTCTGGCCGCGGCTTACGGACGGCTATCCATCGCCATGCTGAAAGAGGTGATGGAAAACACCATGCGCACCACGGCGATGGTCATGCTGATCATCGTGGCCGCCTATTTCCTCAACTTCATCATCTCGGCGATCGGCCTCACCACCATGCTCACCGACTATATCGCGGGCCTCGGCCTGTCGAAATTCCAGATGCTGGTGGCCATCGTGATCTTTTATCTGATCCTGGGCTGCTTCATGGAAACACTGTCCATGATGATCACGACGATCCCGATCGTGGCGCCGGTGATGTTCGGCCTCGGGTTTGACCCGATCTGGTTTGGCATTATCATCATTATCCTGATCGAGATGGCGCTGATCACCCCGCCTGTCGGGTTGAATCTCTTTGTCGTGCAGTCGCTGCGCAAGCATGGCACACTGAACGATGTGATCATCGGTTCGGCGCCATTTGTCGTGATCATGGTTCTGCTGATTGCCCTGCTGACGCTTTTCCCCGGTATTGCTCTCTGGCTGCCCACCACCTTCGGCTAAGTCAAAGGATTCATGGATATGCTGACCTTCGACCGTTTCTGGCAGGATCGCCGCGACCGCGTTTCCGTGCAGATCGATACCCTGATTGTTGCGGGCTGGGCCGGCCGCGATGCCCATGCCATTGAGCACCATATCGAGGAACTGGCTGCCATTGGCGTGCCGCGCCCCTCCTCGGTGCCGCTGTTCTACCGCATCGGCACTGGCCAGCTGATGCAGACCACACACCTGCAGGTGCTGGGCCCCGATACCTCGGGCGAGGTCGAGCCCGTGGTGGTTTCGCTGGCGGATGGCCTCTGGGTCACGGTCGGTTCCGACCATACTGATCGCAAGGCCGAGTCCATGGGCGTCGCTCTGTCGAAGCAGCTCTGCTCGAAAGTGCTCGGCAACGGCCTGTGGCGTTACGAAGAGGTGCTGCCGCACTGGGACAGCCTGATCCTGCGTGCCTGGGCCACCATCGACGGCCAGCGCGTGCTGTACCAGGAAGGGCCGGTCTCCGGTCTGCGCAGTCCGGCCGATCTGATGCAGCGCTACAGCAATGCCGCCACCCTGCCGCCCGGCAGCCTGATGTTCGGCGGCACCATCGGCGCCATCGGCGGCATCCGGGCCGGTAGCCGGTTCGAGATGGAACTGGAAGACCCGGTGCTCAAGCGCAAACTCAATCATGCCTACGATATCGAGGCTTTGCCGGTTGTCGCCTGATCGGCGCCATTCTATGACTGCGGTATGAGCGCCTATCCCCAGATTCGGTCTTTCGGCGATACCGGTTTCAGCGTCGAATTCGGCGATGGCATCGACCGCGGCGTCAATGCCATGGTGATGGCGCTGCATGCCGCGCTGGGCGAGGTGAAGCCGGTGGGTTTGGTCGAAACCATTCCGTCCTTCCGCGCCCTGCTGGTGCAGTATGACCCCCTGGCGACATCGCGGGCTGATCTTGAGGCGCAGGTGCGTGGCCTGCTGGACGGGCTGAAACCGCAGCAGCGCGCCGGGCGGCTCTGGCGTCTGCCGGTCTGCTATGCCGCCGAATTTGGGCCCGATCTGAATGAAGTGGCCGAACGCTGCAAGCTGACGCCGGATCAGGTAGTCGGCATTCATACCGGCGGGCGGTTCTTTGTCTACATGCTCGGTTTCATGCCTGGTCTCGCCTATATGGGCGGCCTGGATGCGGCGCTGCATCTGCCGCGACGCAGTTCGCCGCGCACCAAGGTGCCGCAGGGCTCGGTCGCCATCGCCGAATCAATGACCACCATTTACCCGTGGGAAAGCCCCGGCGGCTGGCATCTGCTGGGTCGCACGCCCCTGCGCCTGTTCGATGCCGCCCGGCCCGAGCCGATCCTGCTCGCCGCTGGCGACGAGGTCACCTATTTCGCCATCTCCACCGGTGACTATGCCGCCATGCTGGCGCAGGTGGAGCAGGGAGCCTTTGATTATGCAGCGCTCAGGGTGAAGGCATGAGCGCCGGCTTCCTCGAAGTTGTGGCGCCCGGCCTGATGACCTCGGTGCAGGATCTCGGCCGCTTCGGTGCGCAGGCACTCGGCATGCCGGTGGCCGGTGCCACCGATCCGCTGGCGCTGCGCCTGGCCAATGCCGTGCTGGGTAATCCCGCAGGCATGGCGGCGCTGGAAATCGGCTATCTCGGCCCCGCGCTGGTGGCGGCGGCCGATGGCGTACGTGTCGTGCTGGGCGGCAAGGCGAAGCTGACCGTGCAGCCGGCCGATGGCGGCGAGGCGCGCAGCGCAAAGCCCTGGCGCTCGCTGCTGCTCAGGCGCGGTGACAAGCTCACCATCGGTACGGTGGAAGACGGTGCCATTGCCTATCTGGCGGTGGCCGGCGGCTTCGCGATCCAGCCCTTCATGGGCAGCCTGTCGACCTATATGCGCTCGGGGCTCGGCGGCTTCGAGGGCCGTGCGCTGAAAGCTGGTGACAGACTGCCGCTCAACATGGCGGCTGCCGACGGTGACGAACGCGAAGCGGTGGACGGCATCGATTACGGCGGCGGACCCATCCGTGTCGTGCTCGGCCCGCAGGAAGATCGCTTCACGCCCAAGGGTATCGAAACCTTCCTTGCTGCCACCTATGCCGTGACCAAGGAAGCTGACCGCATGGGCATCCGCCTTGAGGGCGAGGTGATCGAGCATGTGCGTGGCGCCGATATCGCCTCCGAAGGCGTCGTCACCGGCTCGATCCAGGTGCCGGGCAACGGCCAGCCGATCATCCTGATGGCCGACCGTCAGACCACCGGCGGCTATACCAAGATCGCCACCGTGATCTCAGCCGACCTGCCGCGCATCGGCCGTATGAAGCCGGGCGACATGCTGCAATTTGCCGCTGTCACGGTGGCAGAGGCCGAGGCGGCGCGCCGGGCGCAGGAACAGGCTTTGCGCCGACTGATCGAGGGCATCCGCACGGCATTGCCCGATGTCTATCTCGACCTGAACGCGCTATATACGCAGAACCTGATCAGCGGGGCGGTAGATGCGCCGAGTGGATATTAGATTGGGCGGAGACTGGCGATGACCGTGAAAACCAACCTGAATAGCGATCTTGGCGAAAGCTTCGGCGCCTGGACCATGGGCGACGACGCGGCAATGCTGGCTGTCGTCGGCACCGCCAATGTTGCCTGCGGTTTCCATGCCGGCGACTGGAGCGTGATGCAGGCCACGGTGGCGGAAGCTGTGAAGAACGGCGTCTCCATCGGCGCGCATCCCTCCTATCCCGACCTGCAGGGCTTTGGCCGCCGGCCGATGACCATGAGCACCAAGGAAGTCGAAGCGCTGATGGCCTACCAGATCGGCGCGCTGATGGGCGTGGCGGCGACCAGGGGCGGCAAGGTCACCCATGTGAAGCCGCACGGCGCCATCAACAACAAGGCCGCCACCGACATGGACCTCGCCCTGGCGCTGGCGCGCGGCATCGCCGGTGTGTCGAAAGATCTGATCTTCCTGGCACCGGCCGGTTCGGCCATGGTGGCGGCCGCGGCCAAGGCCAACCTGCCGGTGGCGCAGGAAGTGTTTGCCGATCGCAACTACGATGATGACGGCAACCTGGTGCCGCGCGGCCAGCCGCATGCCATGGTGCATGACAATGACGAGGCGTTGCGCAACGTGCTGCGCATGGTGCAGGAGCGCGCTATTGTCTCGGTCAGCGGCAAGCGTATCCCCTGCAACGTCGACTCGATCTGCGTGCATGGCGACAGCGCCGGGGCCGTCTCGATGGCGCGCCATATCCGTGCCGGGCTGGAACTGGCCGGGGTGAAGCTGGTCACCCTGCCCGAGATGGTGGGCTAGGCCCGCCGCTTGACGTGGCCCCCCGCGCCCCGGCAAGACTGGCTCAGGGGAGTGCCTGATGCCGAAGCCGAAGACCGATAAATCCGATACCAAACGCACCCGCCAGCCGGATGTGACGCGGCGCAACATCCTGGATGCCGCCCTGGTCGAGTTCGCCGCCAAGGGCCTGTCGGGCGCCAGGGTCGACGAGATCGCCGCGCGCTCAGGCTCCAACAAGCGCATGATTTACGAGTATTTCGGCAACAAGGACGGACTGTGGCTGACCGTGCTGGAGCGCGCCTATGAGCGCATGCGCGAGGAAGAGCATGCCATCGATGTCGCCCGCATGTCGCCGGTCGAAGGCATGCGTTATCTGATGGAGTTCAATTTCAAATTCTGCTCGCGCAATCCGGAATTCATTGCGCTGCTGAATGCCGAGAATCTGCACAAGGCCAGTTTCCTCAAGAACTCGAAGAAAATCCGTGAGTTGTACACGCCGCTGCTGGTGGTGATCACCGATTTGCTGCAGCGCGGCCAGCGCGAGGGCGTGTTCCGCAAGAATGTCGATCCGGTCGAGTTGTACACCACCATTGCAGCACTCGGATTTTTCTACTTTTCCAACATCCATACGCTCTCGACCATTTTCGGTCGCAACCTGCTCAGCCCGAAGCAGCAGAAAGTGCGTCTCGACCACTCCATCGCGGTGGTGCTCGGCTACCTGCGACCCTGATCATGGCCGAAAGTCGAATTTCGTAACTGGTCAGTTACTTCTCCGTTGACAAGCCGGCCCAGCATCGGAAATGCTGGGCGGATAACAAGGATCGCGACGATCCATAAACGGAGGAGACCGCCATGCAAGGCAAGCTTGCTATTCGTACAGCTGTGGCCGCTTTTGTGCTGGGTACCCTGGGCCTCGCCGCCCAGCCGGCCACCGCCCAGCAGTGGAAGCCGACCAAGCCGATCACCATCATCGTGCCCTGGGCGGCCGGCGGTTCGACCGACCAGGTGATCCGCGTCACCGCGGCCGAACTGGAAAAGGAACTCGGCCAGAAGATCGTCGTGGTGAACCAGCCCGGCGCTTCGGGCTCGATCGGCACCAAGGGCGCCATGGAAGCCCCCAAGGACGGCTATACCTGGGCCTCGGGCGCCGCCAAGGATATCGGCACCTATGCCGTGTCGGGCCTGCTCGATACCAAGATGGCGGACTGGAATTTCTACCTCACGGTTGCCAACCAGTCGGTGGTCAGCGTCAACGCCAATTCGCCCTACAAGACGGTGGCTGAGCTGATTGCGGCCATGAAGGCGAAGCCCGGCCAGATCACAATTGCCACCGCCGGTGTGAACTCTTCGGGCCATTTCGGCTCCGAAGCCTTGGCCCGTGCGGCGGGCGTCACCTACAAGCACGTGACCTATGATGGTGGCAATCCGGCGGTGATCGCCACCGTCTCGGGTGAAACCGAGGTCACCACCCAGCTCGGTGTCGAGCAGGTGGAAATGATCCGTGGCAAGCGCCTGCGGGCCCTTGCCGTGTTGGCCGACAAGCCGCTGGAAGTCGAGGGTATGGCGGCGATCGAGCCGATCACCAAGACCATCCCCAGCTTCCGCACCGAAGCCAACTATTTCGGCATCTTCGTGCCCAAGGGTGTGCCGGCGGAAGTGACCGCCACGCTCGACAAGATCTGGGCGGAAAAGATGAAGACCAACGCCGCGCTGAAGAAGTATTCGGCCGAGAAGGGCGCACTCTTCGGTCCTGAGCATGGCGAGGCAGCCAAGAAGGCGGCTTTCCCGGCGATCCAGGGCGCTGCCTGGATTCTGCAGGAAGGCGGCAAGGCCAAGGTTTCGCCCGACACGCTGGGCATTCCGAAGCCGTAAGCATCTCCAACCACGACGGCCGCCTGGCTTCAGTAAAGCCGGGCGGCCGATTTTCTTTCAGGAGTACATGGCATGGATGACAGTCAGGCCACAGGTCTTCCCGCAGAGGAAAACGTTTCGCCGCGGGCGGATTTCTGGTCCAGCTTCATCTGGATCGGGCTCGGCATCGCCATGCTGTGGATGAGCCTGAATATGGACCGGCTCGAACGCTTCCAGGCCAGCATCTACACCGCGCCTGGCCTGGTGCCCGGCCTGCTGGGCATTGCCATTGCTCTGATGGGCGTCATCCTGCTGGTGCGTGCGGTCAATGCCGGGGCGCTGCGGCCACGTGCGCGCAAGCCGCTGGTGCTGGCCCAGCACTGGCGCCTGATCTTCAGTCTCAGCCTGTCGCTGATCTATGCCCTGATCATTGTCGCTAGTGCTTTGCCCTTCTGGCTGGTGACGGCGGTTTACGTCACGATCTTCGTCATCGTTTTTCAGTATGCCGAGCGACGCGCCAAGGCGCAGGTGCCACGCGGCATTGCCGTGGCGGTGGTGCATGGCCTGCTGGCTGGTGTGCTGATCCAGTATGTGTTCGAAGAATTGTTCCTGGTCCGCTTGCCGTAAGGGCGAATTCCCATGTTTGACGGTCTGATCGGTTTCGCCCATTCGATCTGGAATTTTTCCAGCCCCGAAACCATTCTCTACGCACTCGGTGCCTCGCTGGTCGGCCTGATCATCGGTGCCCTGCCGGGTTTGACGGCCACCATGGGCGTGGCACTGATGACCACGCTGACGCTCAAGCTGCCGCCCGGCGATGCGCTGCTGATCCTGATCTGCACCTATGTCGGCGCCATCTATGGCGGCAGCCGCAGTGCCATCCTGCTGAATATTCCCGGCACGCCGGCCTCTGCGGCTTCCTGCCTGGATGGCTATGCGCTGGCCAAGCAGGGTCTGGCTGGCCGCGCCATGGGCATTGCCACCACCGGCTCGATCCTCGGCACCTGGATCGGCATGTTCTTCCTGGCGCTGTTCACGCCGATCTTGGGTGAGATGGCGCTGAAATTCGGCGCCTACGAATTCTTCTGGCTCGCCGTGTTCGGCGTGGTCATCTCGGGCAATCTCACCGGCACCGATCCGCTGAAAGGCTGGATTGCCGGTTTCATCGGCCTGTTCATTGCCAGCATCGGCCAGGAGGGCATGTATGCCTATGACCGTTTCACCTTCGGCGTTCACGACCTCTCCGGCGGCATTGCGCTGATCCCGGCCCTGGTTGGCGTTTTCGGCTTTGCCGAAGTACTGAACGTGATGAAGGACAAGCCGCAGAAATTCATCATCAACACCTACGATACGGTGATCCCCAAGATCAAAGATGTGGTGCAGTACTGGCGCACCATCATCCGCTCCGGCCTGATCGGCACCTTTATCGGCATCGTGCCCGGCGTTGGCGAAGATGTTGCCGCCTGGAGTTCCTACGCCGCCGCGCGCCGCGCCAGCAAGGAAAAGGCGAAGTTCGGCAAGGGTTCGGTGGAGGGCCTGATGGCGGCTGAAACCGGTGACAATGCCTGCGTGCCGGGCGCTGTCATTCCGGTGCTGACGCTGGCGGTGCCGGGTTCGGCACCGGCCGCCGTGCTGCTGGCCGCCATGCTGATCCATGGCGTGCGGCCGGGCCCGCTGATCATGGTGGAGAATCCGACCTTCGTTTACGACGTGGTCGCCATGATGCTGTTTGCCTCGATCGGCATCCTGATCTATGGCCTGACGCTCACCAAGCTGCTGGTCAAGATCCTGCTGGTGCCGCGTGCGCTCATCATGCCGGTGATCTTCGTGCTCTGCGCGGTCGGCTCCTATGCCATCGCCTCGCGCCCCTTCGATATCCTGGTCATGCTGGTCTTCGGCGTGGTCGGCCTGATCCTGCGCAACCTGAACTATCCGATGGCCCCGCTGGTGCTGGGCATCGTGCTGGGCGATCTGCTGGACAAGAGCCTGCGTCGCGGCCTCAACCTGTCCGATGGCGACCTGACGCCATTCTTCGGCCGGCCGATTGCCTTTGTGCTGTTCCTGCTGGTGCTGCTCACCCTGCTGATGAATATCCCGGTTGCCCGCAAGCTGATGGGGCAGGGGACCGCACTGCTGATGCGCCCGTTCCGGCGCGCGTAGACCCATGACAGCCGAATTGACGTCTGCAACCGCTTACCGCTATAAGTAACTGTCTGGTTACTTCTGGACTGACTGAACCGAACCATGCGCGTCTCGCTCTGCAACGAAGTCCTTAGCCCGCTGCCTTTCGCCGCGCAATGTGCGCTCGCGGCGGAGCTGGGCTATGACGGACTGGAGATTGCGCCTTTCACGCTTTCGGATGACCCGCTCTCGCTGACGGCGGCCGAACGACGCGTGATCCGCCGCGCCGTCGAAGAGGCCGGCCTGGTGGTGACCGGTCTGCACTGGCTGCTGGTGACGCCCAAGGGCCTGTCGCTCACCGACCCGGATCCGGCCGTGCGCCGTCGCACCCGCGAGACCATGCAGGGGCTGTGCGATCTCTGCGCCGATCTCGGCGGTCGTTATCTGGTGCATGGCTCGCCGGCGCAGCGCCGGCTGCCGGATCGCGACATTCATGCCGCCAAGGGCTGGGCGCTGGAGGCCTTCCGGGCGGCGGCACGCGCCGCCGAGAAAGCCGGCGTGCTCTATTGTCTGGAGCCGCTGTCGCGGCATGAGACCAATTTCGTCAACACCGTGGGCGAGGCCATCGGCGTCGCCGAGGGCATCGCCAGCAATGCCTTCCGCACCATGATCGACTGCAGCGCTGCGGGCCTGACCGAAACCGAGACGGTGCCGGAACTGATCGCGCGCTGGCTGCCCAGCGGCCTGATCGCCCATATCCAGGTCAATGACCCCAACAGAAAAGGTCCGGGCCAGGGCGAGATGGTCTTTGCGCCGATCCTCGATGCGCTCAAGCGTGGCGGCTATGACGGCGATCTGGGCGTCGAACCGTTTATCTACGATCCCGATGGGCCGGGCGCTGCCGCGCATGCCATCCGCTACCTGCGTGATCTGCTGGAGCCGGTATGACCGAAGCGCCCGCCTTTCGCCTGCAGGATGTCACGCTGTTCGAGCGGCCGGTCACGCTGCGGCTGCCCTTCCGCTTCGGCGTGGTGACACTGACGGCGGCGCCGCAGGCCTATCTGCACCTGCGTATCGTGCTGCCCGATGGCCGCAGCGCCTGGGGTTCAGCCGCCGAGCTGATGGTACCGAAGTGGTTCGACAAGGATCCGGCCCTGTCGAACGAGCAGAATTTCGCCCAGTTGCGGCTCAGCCTGCGCCATGCCGTGGATGCCTATGCCGGTGACGAGACCGCCCGCACTGCCTTCGGCCATTCCGCCGCCCATCATGCTGCGCTGGTGCAGCAGGGCGCGAAAAGCGGCCTGAACGCCCTGGTGGCTTCCTATGGCCCGGCCCTGCTGGATCGTGCCGTCATCGATGCGCTCTGCCGCCTGCGCAACATCCCGTTCGCGGCAGCGCTTGGCAAAAACCTGTTCGGTATCCAGGTTGCGCCGCTGGCCCCGGATCTTGCCGGCTTCGATCTTGAGGCCTGGCTCGCCGACCTTGTGCCGCATCGCCGCATTGCGGCCCGCCATACAGTGGGCATGGTTGACCCGCTCCGCGAGGCCGACCTGACGGCTGGCGGGCGCCTGAATGATGGCCTGCCGGAAAGCCTGGAAGGCGCCATCGCGCAATATGGCCATCGCTGGTTCAAACTGAAAGTGGGCGGCAATGCCGCGGCAGACCTGGCCCGTTTGCAGGGCATCGCCGCGGTGCTCGATCAATCGCCCGAACCCTATCAGGCCAGCCTTGATGGCAACGAGCAGTATGATGATGTCGAGGGTATTGCCGCGCTGTGGCAGGCCATGCGGGCAGACAGCCGCCTGCGCCGTCTCTGTGCCTCGATCCTCTATATCGAACAACCGATCAAGCGTGCGGTGGCGCTCACGCAGCCCGTGACCACCCTGGCTGCCGAGATTCCGCTGATCGTCGATGAATCGGATGCCGACTACGATGTGTTTCCGCGGGCGCGCGATCTGGGCTACCGCGGCATCTCGTCCAAGACCTGCAAGGGCGTTTACCGGGCGATCCTGAACGGGGCGCGGGCGCAACACTGGAACATTCAAAAGGGCGCCAACTTCTTCATCACCGGCGAGGATCTGACCTGCCAGGCGGGGCTGGCGGTGCAGCAGGATCTTGCCCTGGTGGCCGCGCTCGGCCTCAGCCATGTCGAACGCAACGGCCACCATTATGTCGATGGCTTCGGTGCGGCGCCGGCAGCCGAACAGGATGCCTTCCTGGCCGCCCATCCCGATCTCTACCACCGCGATCCGCAGAGCCGCCGTGTGCGGCTGCAGATCCGCAAGGGTGGCCTCGATCTTCGCAGCGTCATGGATGCCACTGGCTTCGGCGCGGAAGCTGAACCCGATTGGGGCAATCTCGCCCCCATGCATTTGAATTCGTGAAGAAGGACAAGAAAGCCATGAGCAAGGATATCCGTCTCGGCATCATCATGAACGGCGTCACCGGGCGCATGGGCATGAACCAGCACCTGATCCGTTCGATCTGCGCGATCCGCAAGGATGGCGGGGTGGTGCTGAAAAACGGCCGCCGGGTGATGCCTGACCCGATCCTGGTTGGTCGCAGCCTCGACAAGGTGGCCAAGCTGGCCAAGACCCATGGCATCGAGCGCTATACCGACGATCTCGATGCTGCGCTGAAGAACAAGGACGATACGCTGTTCTTCGATGCCGCCACCACCCAGGCGCGCGCCGGTCTGCTGAAAAAGGCGATGGCCGCCGGCAAGGATATCTACTGCGAGAAGCCGACGGCCGAGACGCTGGCGGTTGCCATGGATCTGGTCAAGGCGGCCAAGAAATATGGCGTCAAGAACGGCGTGGTGCAGGACAAGCTGTTCCTGCCCGGCCTGGAAAAGATGAAGGTGCTGATCGACAGCGGCTTCTTCGGCAAGATTCTGTCAGTGCGCGGCGAGTTCGGTTACTGGGTATTCGAGGGCGACTGGCAGCAGGCCCAGCGTCCGTCGTGGAATTATCGCGTCAAGGATGGTGGCGGCATCATCCTCGACATGCTGTGCCACTGGCGCTATGTGCTCGACAATCTGTTCGGCGGCGTGAAAAGCGTGTCCTGCCTCGGCGCCACCCATATCCCCAAGCGCTGGGATGAGAATGGCAAGCCCTACAAGGCCGACTCTGACGATGCCGCCTATGCCACCTTCGAACTGGAAGGCGGCGTGATCGCCCAGATCAATTCCTCCTGGGTCACCCGCGTGCGTCGCGACGATCTGGTCACCTTCCATGTCGATGGCACGCTGGGTTCGGCCGTGGCCGGCCTGCACAAATGCTTTGTGCAGCCGCGTGTCGCCACGCCCAAGCCGGTGTGGAATCCGGATCTGCCGCAGGCGATCAACTTCTTCGACACCTGGCAGGAAGTGCCGGAGAACAAGGTGTATCCGAACGGTTTCCGCGCCCAGTGGGAGATGTATATCCGCCATCTGGTCGATAACGAGCCGTTCAAGTGGACACTTCTCGAGGGCGCCAAGGGCGTGCAGCTGGCCGAAGCCGGGCTGAAGAGCTGGAAAGAGCGCCGCTGGATCGACCTGCCTGAGCTGAAGGTCTGAGATGACGACACTCAACCTGCCTGCCAGCGCCGGCAAACTGGCGCCCTATACGCTGCAGCAGCCGAAGGCCTTCCCGACTGCGAAGCCGCCGTTCAGCCGCGTGGCCTTCGCCGCCGCGCATGTGGTGGCCGATCCGCTGGCCGAGCATGATCCCTGGCTGACACCGGCGGTCGACTGGGAGCGCACCATCGCCTTCCGCCGACATCTGTGGTCGCTCGGCTTCGGCGTGGCCGAAGCCATGGACACCGCCCAGCGCGGCATGGGGCTCGACTGGAAGGATGCCCTGGAGCTGGTGCGCCGCTCGCTCGATGCGGCGAAAGACGTGCCAGGTGCCGTGGTGGCCTCCGGTGCCGGCACCGATCACCTGACGCCTGGACCTGATGTCACCATCGACGCGGTGATCCGCGCCTATGAGGAGCAATGCGCGGCAATCGAGAAACTCGGCGGCCGTATCATCCTGATGGCCAGCCGCGCACTTGCCGCCGTGGCGAAGTCGCCGGATGATTATATCAAGGTCTATAGCCGCATCTTGAGCCAGGTGAAGCAGCCGGTGGTGATGCACTGGCTGGGCGAGATGTTCGACCCTGCCCTGGCGGGTTACTGGGGCAATGCCGATCACATGACGGCGATGCAGACCTGTCTCGATGTGATCAATGCCAATGCGTCCAAGGTCGATGGCATCAAGATTTCCCTGCTCGACAAGGACAAGGAAATCGTCATGCGCCGGCGCCTGCCGAAAGGTGTGCGCATGTATACCGGCGATGATTTCAACTATGCGGAGCTGATCGCCGGCGACAGCGAAGGCTATTCCGATGCGCTGCTGGGCATTTTTGATGCCATCGCCCCGGCGGCCTCGGCGGCCTTGGGCGCGCTGACGCGCAAGGATGAAAAGACCTTCCACGACATCCTGGCGCCGACCGTGCCGTTGTCGCGCCATATCTTCAAGGCGCCGACGCGGTTCTACAAAACCGGCGTGGTCTTCATGGCCTATCTGAACGGCCACCAGGATCACTTCCTGATGGTCGGCGGCCAGCAGAGTACGCGCTCGGCCCTGCACCTGGCCGAGCTGTTCCGGCTAGCTGACGCGGCCGGACTGCTCGCCAACCCGGAGCAGGCGGCGGCGCGCATGAAGGCGGTCATGGCCGTGCATGGAATTGCCGCATGAAAAAGCCGGGCCCCCTGTCACTCAACACCGCCACGGTGAAGGAGCAGTGGTCGCTGCAGCAATGCATCGAAGGCTGCGCCCGTCACGACATCACCGGCATCTCGCCCTGGCGTGACAAGCTGGCGGACTACACCACGGCCAAGGCGGCGAAGCATATCCGCGATGTCGGCCTCACCGTCACCGGCTTGTGCCGCGGCGGCATGTTCCCGGCCGCCGATGCCGCCGGCCGGCAGGCTGCCATTGATGACAACAAGCGCGCCATCGACGATGCGGCGGCCCTGAATGCCCAATGCCTGGTGCTGGTGGTCGGCGGCATGCCAGCCGGCTCGCGCGACCTGGCCGGAGCGCGGAACCAGGTGCAGGACGGTATCGCCGCCGTGCTGGAGCATGCCAAAGCCGCGAAGGTGCCGCTCGCCATCGAGCCGCTGCACCCGATGTATGCCGCCGACCGCGCCTGTGTGAACACGCTGGCCCAGGCGCTCGACATCTGCGATGCACTGGGCAGCGGTGCGAATGACCGCCATCTCGGCGTTGCCGTCGATGTCTATCATGTCTGGTGGGATCCCCAGTTGGCGGCACAGATCAAACGGGCCAGCAAGCGCGTGCTCGCCTTCCATGTCTGTGACTGGCTGGTGCCGACCACCGACCTGTTGCTGGATCGCGGCATGATGGGTGATGGCGTGATCGACATCCCGGCGATCCGGGCCATGGTGGAAGGCGTCGGCTATGACGGCTTCTGCGAGGTCGAGATCATGTCGACCCATAACTGGTGGAAAAAGGATGCCGATACCGTGCTGCGCACCTGCATAGAGCGGCATGCGACGGTGGTGTGACAGCGATCTTTGCCGTTGTGGCGGTGGATAACTCCGGCCATGCCTTGATTTGCCGACGGGGCCCCTCAAAGATGGCGGGGCCTCGTCTTTTATCCCCGGTCCGCCATGTTTCATGCCTCGCCGCTCGCCGTTCCCGGTCTTCTGCTGATCCGCCCCGACACCGTGATGGACCAGCAGGGCTGGACCAGCGCCGTCTATAATGAAGCCGCGCTCGGCGCGCTGGGCGTGCATGACCGCTTCGTCGACGACCGCATCATCTATGCCGACAAGGCCGGCAATGTGCGCGGCCTGCGCTATCAGCTGGCGCCGGCCAGCCAGGCCACCCTGCTGCGCGTGCTGCATGGCCGGCTGTTCATCGCCGCGGTCGATGTGCGGCGCGGCTCATCCACCTTCGGCCGGGTCGGCACGGCGACGATCAGCTATATGGGCAGCGAACAGTTCTATGCCATGCCGGGCTTCGCGGTCGGCTGGTGCAGCCTGGATGCCGCTACACAGATCCTGGTCAAGACCAGCGCCGATGTGAATCCCGATCTGGCGCGCGGCATTGCCTGGAACGACCCGGCGCTCAAGATCGACTGGCCGGTGAAATCCGGCGAGGCCGAGGTGATGATCGCCGATACCGACCAGCCCATGCTGGCGGGACAGCAAGACCTGCTGTGATGACGCCGGCGCCGGCGTCCCGGCTGCAGCGGGCCGATGGCGCTCTGCAGCTGCGCTTTGCCGCCGGTGACGGCGTCGCCACACGGCTGACCGATCTCTATCAGTCCGATCCCTGCCGTGCCCTGCTGCCGGCGCCCGATCCGGGCGAGCCGCTGACGGCGGTGCTGATCACTACGGCCGGCGGCCTCACCGGTGGCGACCGGCTACAGTTGTCCGTGGCCGTCGAGGCCGGCGCCGATGCGCTCTGCACGCCGCAAGCCGCGGAAAAAATCTACCGCTCGGCCGATGCCGGCGCCGCGACGATCGAACTGGCCCTGACGGTGGGGGTGGGTGCGGCGCTGGAATGGCTGCCGCAGGAGATGATCCTGTTCGACGGCGCCCGGCTCGACCGGCGCGTGACCATGGCCGTGGCAGAGGATGCACGGCTGCTGGCGGGTGACATCACCGTGTTCGGCCGCACCGCGCGCGGCGAGCGTTTTGCCAGTGGCAGCCTGTTCGACCGCTGGCAGGTGCGCCGTGACGGCCGTCTGGTCTGGACCGATGCTGCGCGCCTGGATGGTGAAACCACCGCCCTGCTCGATCATCCCGCCGGCTTTGCCGGGGCGGTGGCCCAGGCACTGCTCCTCTACCAGGCGCCGGACGCAGCAGCGGCGCGCGATCGCCTGCGGGGTCTGGAAATAGACGAACCCGGATGTCACTGGGGCGGCAGTGTGATCGACGGTCTGCTGCTGGTCCGCCTGCTCGACAGCGACGCCGCCCGCCTGCGTCGGGTTTTCGCCCGGCTGTGGTCCAGCCTGCGCCCGGGGCTCGGCCGCAGGCCGGCGATGCCCCGGCTGTGGAAATTCTGACTCTCTTTGAGTCATCCAAAACCGGTTTCTGCTCGTATTTTGCTCCTTGCACTTTTTTCAGGAGCCTATGCTTAAAAAATAAGCAAAGGCTCGCCATGATTGTTCGTCGCCGGAGCTTTGAATCGCGACGGTGGCAGAGCGCCAGGTTTGTCATATTGCGGCGCGGAATCAGCGAATTAAGCGCGGTATTGCCCCATGCCGGAAGGACATGGGCGGCTTGGCACACTCCTTGCCATTCCAATCTCGTATGGCCGGCCCGGGGGGGCATGGCCCAAGCAGGAGAGGAATTCCAATGAGCAAGTTTATGCGGACGATGGCCGCGGCAGGCGCCATGCTGGGCGCCATCGCCGCCGGTGGCGCACAGGCTCAGGACACGATCAAGGTCGGCGTCCTGCATTCGCTGTCAGGCACCATGGCGATCTCGGAGACGACCCTGAAGGACACCGTCCTGATGATGGTCGACGACATCAACAAGAAGGGTGGTCTGCTCGGCAAGAAGGTCGAGGCGGTGGTGGTCGATCCGGCCTCCAACTGGCCGCTGTTCGCCGAAAAGGCGCGCGAGCTGATCTCGAAGGAAAAGGTCTCGGTCGTTTTCGGCTGCTGGACCTCGGTGTCCCGCAAGTCGGTGCTGCCGGTCTTCGAAGAACTGAACAGCATGCTGTTCTACCCCGTCCAGTATGAGGGCGAGGAAAGCTCCAAGAACGTGTTCTACACCGGCGCCGCGCCGAACCAGCAGGCGATCCCGGCGGTGGAATACCTGATGAGCAAGGATGGCGGCGAAGTGAAGCGCTGGGTCCTGGCCGGCACGGACTACGTCTATCCGCGCACCACCAACAAGATCCTGGAAGCCTTCCTGAAAGCCAAGGGCGTCAAGCAGGAAGACATCATGATCAACTACACGCCGTTCGGTCATTCCGACTGGCAGACGATCGTGGCCGACATCAAGAAGTTCGGCTCGGCCGGCAAGAAGACCGCCGTGGTGTCGACCATCAATGGCGACGCCAACGTGCCGTTCTACAAGGAACTGGCCAACGCGGGCATCAAGGCCTCCGATATCCCGGTGGTCGCCTTCTCGGTCGGCGAGGAAGAACTGGCCGGCATCGACACCAAGAACTTGGTCGGCCATCTGGCCGCCTGGAACTACTTCCAGTCGGTCAAGGGCCCGGTCAACGATGCCTTCATCAAGCAGTGGAAGACCTTCATCAAGGATCCGAAGCGCGTGACCAACGATCCGATGGAAGCCACCTATATCGGCTTCAAGATGTGGGCCCAGGCTGTTGCCCAGGCCGGCACCACCAACGTGGATGCCGTGCGTCAGGCGATGTATGGCCAGAAGGTCAAGGCGCCGTCGGGCTTCACCGCCGTGATGAACACCAACCACCACCTGTCCAAGCCGGTGCTGATCGGCGAAATCCGCCCGGACGGCATGTTCAACATCGTCTGGCAGACCAAGGGCCCGGTGAAGGCCGATGCCTGGTCGAAGTATATCCCGGAAAGCGCCAAGCTGACGGCCGACTGGACCTTCCCCTGGGTCTGCGGCAACTGCGAGAAGCCGAAGTATGCGGCTCTGGCCAACTAATCCGTAAAGCGTAACGCATGGCATCCGGCCCCTTCCTTCGCGGCATCGCCGCGTGGGAAGGGGTTTGGAACGCCCAACACTATAAAATCCGTTCCGTCATCGTCCCAAGAATCGCTCAAGCGGTCGCTGAAAACATGCAACGTTTCCTGCCTATTGTGCTGATCGCCCTGATGCTGGCGCTGGTGGCGGTCGTGCGCCCCGCTGCCGCGCAGGATCTCGCCGCTACCCTGAGCGGCCT
This sequence comes from Ferrovibrio terrae, assembly GCF_943372915.1. Lineage (GTDB taxonomy): Bacteria > Pseudomonadota > Alphaproteobacteria > Ferrovibrionales > Ferrovibrionaceae > Ferrovibrio > Ferrovibrio terrae_A. Next base: position 112,870 of record NZ_CALSAN010000010.1, read on the forward strand.
GACCGATGCCGATCCCAAGCCGGCGATTGCAGCGCTGAGCCAGAGCGACGACGACAAAGCCAAGGCCGTGCTTGCTGCGCTCGCTGCCGGCAATCTTTATATCCGGATATCCGACAATGCGGTGGTGATCGGCGAGAAGGACGGCGAGATGATCGTCGTCACCAATGCCGCCACCGGCGATGTCGAGGACATGCTCAAGCCCGAAGAGCTGCAGGCCATCGCCGTGCCGGACGATGCCAGGTCACTGCTGGGGGCTGCCTCGACCGACACGCAGAGCGGCCCGGTCGATTTTGCTACGGCCATCGAGGGCCTGAAGGCCGACAGCTTCGCCGACAAGGCCAAGGCCATTGCCGCGCTCACCGCGCTGGGCGATGCCCGCGCCGTGCCGGCCTTCCAGGCGCTGGCCGCCGGCCGGCTGTTCACCCGCAAGAGCGACGGCGCCCTGGTGATCGGCGCCGCCAGCGGCAACGATGTGGCGCTCAGCAATGCCGCCACGGGCGAACCGCTTGGCATCGTCGCGCCGGGCGAAATCGACCCGCTGTTCGTCAACAACAACCTGCGCAACGTGCTGCGCGAGGCCGTCGGCCGCCTCGGCCTGGGCAGCAGCGATCCGGCCGTGCGCCGTTCGGCCGCTGCTGCGCTGCTGGAAAGTCCGGCGCCCGAAGCCGTCGCGTTGCTGCGCGAGGCTTTTGAAAAGGAACAGAATGCCGGTGTCAAATCCGTGATGGCCCTGTCGCTCGCCGCCACCGACCTCAGCGACCCCGACAAGTCCAAGCGCATCCTGGCGATCCAGACGCTCAGCGGTGCGGCCGAGCTGCGCGTGCGCTCGCTGCTGCAGGCCCGCCTGAGCCAGGAGACTGACGCGGAGGTCAAGGCCGCGCTGGTCAAGGCCTTCGACAAGATGCAGACCAAGATCACGCTGTATTCCTATGCCGAGAACTTCATCCAGGGCATCTCGCTCGGCTCGGTGCTGCTGCTGGCCGCTGTCGGCCTCGCCATCACCTTTGGCGTCATGGGCGTCATCAACATGGCGCATGGCGAAATGATCATGCTGGGTGCCTATTCGGCCTATGTGACGCAGGAAATCTTCCGCGCCCTGCTGCCGCCCGGCTGGATCGGCGCCTATCTGCTGGCGGCACTGCCCGTCGCCTTCCTGGTGGCGGCCATCGTGGGCGTCGCCATCGAGCGCGGCATCATCCGCTTCCTCTATGGCCGGCCGCTGGAAACCATGCTGGCCACCTGGGGCGTCAGCCTCTGCCTGCAGCAGGCGGTGCGCAGCATCTTCGGTGCCACCAACAAGGAAGTCGCCAATCCGGGCTGGATGACCGGTGCCATCGAGGTGGCCGGCGGCCTCGCGGTCACCTGGAACCGCGTCTACATCATCATCTTCTGCTTCGCCGTGCTCGGCCTGATCGCGCTGATTCTCAAGCGCACCAGTTTCGGCCTGCATATGCGCGCGGTGACGCAGAACCGCCAGATGGCGGCGGTGATGGGCATTCCCACCGCCCGCGTCGATGCCATGACCTTCGCGCTCGGTTCAGGGATCGCCGGCATGGCCGGGGTGGCGCTCAGCCAGATCGGCAACGTCTCGCCCAATCTCGGCACCATCTACATCGTCGACAGCTTCCTGGTCGTCGTCTTCGGCGGCGTCGGCAGCCTGATGGGCACGCTGGTCGGCGCGCTTACGCTCGGCGTGGTCAACAAGATCCTCGAACCGGTGGCCGGCGCGGTGCTGGGCAAGGTGGTGGTGCTGGTCTGCATCATCCTCTTCATCCAGAAACGCCCGCGCGGACTGTTTGCGGCCAAGGGGAGGTCTGCCGATGCTTGATCAGCTGCAGACGCTTGCCAGGCCAAAACCGCTGCTCGACCGTCGCGGCTGGGCGGTCTTCCTCGCCATCGGCTTTGTGCTGATCGTGGTGGTGCCGCTGCTCAACCTGCTGCCCGCGCGCGGCAGCATGATGCAGGTGCCGGACTACCTGATCCCGCTGCTGGGCAAATATGCCTGCTATGCCATTCTTGCGCTGGCCCTCGACCTGGTCTGGGGCTATGCGGGGATCCTCAGTCTTGGCCATGGTGCCTTCTTCGCGCTCGGCGGCTATGCCATGGGCATGTACCTGATGCGCCAGATCGGCACCCGTGGCGTCTATGGCAATCCGGTGCTGCCCGATTTCATGGTCTTCCTGAACTGGAAGGAACTGCCCTGGTACTGGATGGGCTTCGACAGCTTCCCGTTTGCCCTGCTGATGGTGCTGCTGGCGCCCGGGCTTCTGGCGCTGGTGCTGGGCTGGTTCGCCTTCCGCAGCCGCGTCACCGGCGTCTACATCTCGATCGTCACCCAGGCGATGACCTTCGCCCTGCTGCTTGCCTTCTTCCGCAATGACATGGGCTTTGGCGGCAATAACGGCCTGACCGATTTCAAGGACATCCTTGGCTTTCCGATCCAGGCGCCCAGCACCCGCATCGGCCTCTATATCGTCTCGGTCATTGTGCTTGGCCTGTGTTTCCTGCTCTGCCGCTTCGTGGTGCAGTCCAAGCTCGGCCGCGTGCTGCTGGCTGTGCGCGATGCGGAAAGCCGTGTGCGCTTCCTGGGTTATTCACCGACATCAGCCAAGCTGTTTGCCTTCGTGCTGTCGGCCTTGCTGGCCGGCATCGCCGGCGCGCTCTATGTGCCGCAGGTCGGCATCATCAATCCAAGTGAATTCTCGCCGGCCAATTCGATCGAGATCGCCATCTGGGTGGCGGTCGGTGGCCGCGGCACGCTGTATGGCGCCATCCTCGGCGGCGTGGTGATCAATCTGGTCAAAACCTGGCTCACCGGCGCAGCACCGGAACTCTGGCTCTTTGTGCTCGGCGGGCTATTCATTGCTTCAACCCTGCTGTTCCCCAAGGGCATTGTCGGACTGCTCGGGCAATGGAAAGCCTGGCGGGCAGAGAAACAGGCCTATGCGCTGAATGAAAAGGCACCCTTGAAAGAGAAGGGGGCTGAGTGATGCGCGCGGCTACGCCACCGCCCTCGCCACTGGTCCAGCCGGCCACCGCCGGCATGTCGCCTGAGATTGTCAACAAGGTGCGTGTCTCCGACACCCAGCTTTATCTTGATGGCGTGTCGGTTGCTTTCGATGGTTTCAAGGCGATCAACAACCTCGCGCTGATGGTCGCTCCCGGCGAACTGCGTACCATCATCGGCCCCAATGGTGCGGGCAAGACCACGATGATGGATATCATCACCGGCAAGACGAAGCCTGACTCGGGCGAAGTGATGTTTGCCGGCCGCGTCGACCTCACCAAGCTGGATGAGGTCGAAATCGCCAATCTGGGAATTGGCCGCAAATTCCAGAAACCCACAGTGTTCGAGAATCTCACCGTGTTCGAGAATTTCGAACTGGCGCTGAAATCCGCCCGTGGCGCCTGGAAAACCCTGCTCGGCCGGCTGAATTCCGAAGCGCTGGACCGCATCGCCTGGGCGCTGCATACGGTCGGGCTTGAGACCAAGATCCGCGATTCGGCCGGTGCGCTCAGCCATGGCCAGAAGCAGTGGCTCGAAATCGGCATGCTGCTGGTGCAGGACACTCAGCTGATCCTGCTGGACGAGCCGGTGGCGGGCATGACCGACGCCGAAACCAAGCAGACCGCCGAGTTGATCCTGACGCTGAAGGGCGAACGCACCCTGGTGGTGGTGGAGCACGATATGGAATTCGTGCGCGATCTCGGCGCCAAGGTCACTGTGCTGCATGAGGGCAGCGTGCTGTCCGAAGGCACGGTCGACCATGTGCAGAACGATCCGCGCGTCATCGAAGTCTATCTGGGGCGCTGAGAGATATGCTGCAGGCGGAAAACCTCAATCTCTATTACGGTGCCAGCCATGCCCTGCGCGATGTGGGTGTCACGGCCGCACCGGGCAAGATCACCTGCGTGCTGGGACGCAATGGCGTCGGCAAGACCTCGCTGATGCGGGCGCTCGTCGGGCTGCAGAGCGTGCGCTCCGGCAGGATCATGTGGGAAGGCCAGGATATCATCGGGCTGAAACCGCATGAGCGGGCCCGGCGCGGCATCGCCATGGTGCCGCAGGGCCGCGAGATTTTCCCGCGTCTGACCGTCTATGAAAACCTGGAAACTGGCATGGCGCCGTTGCCCCGGGGCGAACGCCGGATCGAGGACGAGATTTTTGCGCTGTTCCCGGTGCTGCATGAGATGCGCAACCGGCGCGGCGGCGACCTTTCGGGGGGACAGCAGCAGCAGCTGGCGATTGCGCGGGCCCTGGTCACGCGTCCCAGGCTGCTGCTGCTGGACGAACCCACCGAGGGCATCCAGCCGTCCATCATCAAGGATATCGGCCGGGTGATCCGCGAACTGGCCAACCGGGGCACCATGGCGATTGTGCTGGTCGAGCAGTATTTCGACTTCGCCCGGGCGCTGGCCGACAACTTCATCCTGCTGCAGCGGGGCGAGGTTGTGGTCGAAGGCGACGCTTCCCGGCTGGATGCCGACGACGTCCGCCGCTATCTTACCGTCTGACATTCGGTTCGTTTCAGCAGGGGAGGGGTGGCGGCATGAATTTGACGCCCCGCGAGAAGGACAAGTTGCTGGTCGCCATGGCGGCCGTGGTCGCCCGCCGCCGGCTTGAGCGCGGGGTCAAGCTCAATCACCCGGAGGCGATTGCGCTGATCACCGACTATGTGGTCGAAGGCGCCCGCGACGGCCGCTCGGTGGCCGAGTTGATGCGCGATGGCGGCACTGTCATCACCCGGGCGCAGGTGATGGAGGGTGTGGCCGAGATGATCCACGAAATCCAGGTCGAGGCCACCTTCCCGGACGGCACCAAGCTGGTGACCGTCCATAACCCGATCCGCTGAGGGGTGTCCATGATTCCCGGTGAAATCATCACAGGCGACGGCGAGATCGAACTCAATGCCGGCCGGCCCACCATCACGCTGGAGATCGCCAATACCGGCGACCGGCCGATCCAGGTCGGCAGCCACTACCATTTCTTCGAGACCAATCCGGCGCTGAAATTTGATCGCGCCAAGGCGCGTGGCATGCGGCTGGATATTCCCGCCGGCACCGCTGTTCGTTTTGAACCCGGGCAAACGCGGACCGTCAATCTGGTATCCTATGCCGGCAAGCGTGAGGTCTATGGCTTCCGCGCCGACATCATGGGCAAGCTGTAAGAGGGGATGTAGAGATGGCAAACCGCATTCCCCGCAAGGCCTATGCCGGCATGTATGGCCCCACCGTGGGCGACAAGGTGCGGCTGGCCGATACCGACATCATCATCGAGGTCGAGAAGGACTTCACCGCCAGCCCGCCGACGGCCAAAGCGGGTGAAGGCGGTTATTCCGCCAACACGCCGCTCTATGGCGAAGAAGTGAAATTCGGCGGCGGCAAGGTGATCCGCGACGGCATGGGCCAGAGCCAGATCACCAACGCGGCCGGCGCCGTCGACACCGTGATCACCAACGCGCTGATCCTGGATCACTGGGGTATCGTCAAGGCCGATATCGGTCTGAAGAACGGCCGCATCCATGCCATCGGTAAGGCCGGCAATCCCGATATCCAGTCGGGTATCGACATCATCATTGGCCCGGGCACCGAGGCGATTGCCGGCGAGGGCAAGATCATTACGGCTGGCGGGTTTGACGCGCATATCCATTTCATCTGCCCGCAGCAGATCGAGGAAGCGCTCTATTCCGGCGTCACCACCATGATGGGCGGCGGCACCGGCCCGGCGGCCGGCACGTCCGCCACCACCTGCACGCCCGGCCCCTGGCACATGATGCGCATGATGCAGGCCGCCGAAGCCTTCCCGATGAATATCGGCTTCCTCGGCAAGGGCAATGCCTCGCGCCCCGAAGGCCTGGTCGAGCAGATCGCCGCCGGCGCCTGCGGCCTTAAATTACATGAAGACTGGGGCACCACGCCGGCCGCCATCGACAACTGCCTGACTGTGGCCGAGCAGTATGACATCCAGGTGGCGATCCACACCGACACGCTGAACGAAAGCGGCTTCGTCGAAGACACGATTGCCGCTTTCAAGCACCGCACCATCCATGCCTTCCACACCGAGGGCGCGGGCGGCGGCCATGCGCCCGACATCATCAAGGTGGCCGGCCTGGCCAATGTGCTGCCCAGCTCCACCAACCCGACCATGCCCTACACGATCAACACCGTGGACGAGCATCTCGACATGCTGATGGTCTGTCATCATCTCGATGCGCGGATTCCGGAAGACGTCGCCTTTGCCGACAGCCGCATCCGGCGCGAGACGATTGCGGCGGAAGACATCCTGCACGATCTCGGTGCCTTCTCGATGATGTCGTCCGACAGCCAGGCCATGGGTCGTGTGGGTGAAGTCATCATCCGCACCTGGCAGACGGCGGACAAGATGAAGAAGCAGCGCGGCCGGCTGCCGCAGGAAACCGGCGACAACGACAACATGCGCGCCAAGCGCTATGTCGCCAAATACACCATCAATCCGGCGCTCAGCCATGGCGTGGCGCATGAGATCGGCTCGGTCGAGGTCGGCAAGTTCGCCGATCTGGTGATCTGGTCGCCGGCCTTCTTCGGCGTCAAGCCGGACATGGTGCTGAAGGGCGGCAGCATTGCCGCGGCGCCGATGGGCGATCCCAATGCCTCGATCCCGACACCGCAGCCGGTGCATTACCGTCCGATGTTTGCCGCTTTCGGCCGCAATTCGATCCAGTCCAGCCTGCTGTTCGTCAGCGAGGCCGGGTTGCAAAACGATATCGCGGGCAAGTTCGGCCTGCAGCGTCCGCTGGTGGCGGTGAAGGGCACGCGCAAGGTGACCAAGAAGGACATGATCCACAACAACTACATGCCCAAGATCGAGGTTGATACCGAGACCTATGTGGTGCGCGCCGATGGCCAGCTGCTGACCTGTGAGCCGGCCAAGGTGTTGCCGATGGCGCAGCGCTATTTCCTGTTCTGAGCGATGTTGCGCGCCGCCGCCGTGATTCCTGCGGGCCGCTGGCCCGCCTCCGAACGCCGCGCCACGGTGACGCTGGCGCATCATGACCGCCATCGCCGCCGCATCCGGCTCACCGCCGATGATGGCAGCGCCTTCCTGCTCGATCTGGCCGAGGCCACCGTGCTGCGCCATGGCGACGGGCTGCAGCTCGACAACGGCGCCGGCTATATCGAGGTGCAGGCCGCACCCGAGCAGTTGATCGAGGTCTCGGCGCCGACGCCCGAATTGCTGGCGCGACTGGCCTGGCATCTGGGCAACCGTCATCTGCCGGCCGAAATCCGTGGCGACCGCATCCTGATCCGCGACGACCATGTCATTGTCGATATGCTGAAAGGCCTCGGCGCCAGCGTGGCGGCCGTCAACGCGCCCTTCGATCCCGAGGGCGGTGCCTACGGCCAGCATAACCACGATCCGTCACATCCCTATGGCCTCGGCTCGCGCTACGGCAAGGGCGGCGAACGTGTTCATGGCCATGGGCATGAACATGCGCATGGTCATCACCACCATCATGATGATGACGACCACGGGCACCATCACTGATCGGCGGAAACGGGTGGTGGATCAGTCGAGTTCGAAGTTGTTCTTGTAATCCAGCCTCAGGGCCGGATTCTGAACTTCCTTGCGCAACAGGCAATTGCCCACCACCAGCACCTCGATCTCCGAGCCCATGAAGCAGCGGAAGGCGTCTTCCGGGGTGCAGACGATCGGCTCGCCACGCACGTTGAAGCTGGTGTTGACCAGCACTGGACAGCCGGTGGCGGCCTTGAAGGCCGAGATCAGGCGGTGGAAGCGCGGATTGGTGTCTGCATGCACGGTTTGCAGCCGTGCTGAATAGTCGACATGGGTAACGGCTGGTATGTCGGACCGCGGTACGTTCAGCTTGTCGATGCCGAACAACTGCTCCTCGGCGGCGGTCATCTGGCGCCGGCGTTCCTTTCGGATCGGCGCTACCATCAGCATGTAGGGCGAATCTTCTCCGAACTCGAACCAGTCGGACAGATCCTCGCGCAGCACTGCCGGAGCGAACGGGCGGAAGCTTTCGCGATACTTCACTTTCAGATTGAGGGTCTTCTGCATCGCAGGCGAACGCGGATCACCCAGGATCGAGCGGTTGCCCAATGCGCGCGGGCCGAATTCCATGCGACCCTGGAACCAGCCCACGGCCTTGCCGTCGGCGAGGTCAGCCGCCACCGTGCTGAACAGGCTGTCATCGTCGGGTGTGGTGAAGATGGCGCCGGCATTGCGCAGGCGGGTTTCGATGTCGTCCTGTGCATAGCTGGGGCCCAGATAGCTGCCGACAATATGGTCGCGGCCACTCAGCGGCAGCCGCGGCTTGCCGTAATGCTGGTGCCAAGCGGCAAGCGCGGCGCCCACCGATCCACCGGCATCACCTGCCGCCGGCTGTACCCAGATATTCTCGAACACCCCCTCGCGTGCCAGCAGGCCGTTGGCGACGCAATTGAGTGCAACGCCGCCGGCCAGGCAAAGATTCTTGGCGCCGGTCTCACGCTGCACGTTGCGCGCCAGTTTTAGCACAACCTCTTCGGTCACCGCCTGGATCGAGGCGGCGAGGTCCATATGGCGCTGGTCGAGCCGCTCTTCCGGCTTGCGCGGCGGGCCGCCGAACAGCGCATCGAAGCGCGCATTGGTCATGGTCAGGCCGGTACAGTAGTTGAAATACCGCATGTCGAGCCGGAACGAGCCATCGTCCTTGATGTCGATCAGGTGATCACGGATCAGCTTGGCGTATTTCGGCTCACCATAGGGCGCCAGACCCATCACCTTGTATTCGCCGGAATTGACCTTGAAGCCGGTGTAATAGGTGAAGGCGGAATACAGCAGCCCGAGAGAATGCGGGAAGTGGATTTCCTTGATGATATGCAGGTCGCTGCCGCGGCCATAAGCCAGCGAGGAGGTGGTCCATTCGCCGACGCCGTCCATGGTCAGCACAGCGGCATCTTCAAAGGGCGAGGGGAAATAGGCGCTGGCGGCGTGGCTGTAATGGTGTTCGGAGAACAGCAGCTTCTTGCGCCATTCCACGTCGGGCCCGATCGCCTTCAGTTCGGCGTCGAGCAGGCGGCGCTGGAAGAATTTCTCGCCCAGCCACAGCGGCATCGCTTGGCGGAACGAGCTGAAGCCGCGTGGCGCGAAAGCCAGATAGGTTTCGATCAGGCGTTCGAATTTCAAGAACGGCTTGTCGTAGAAGGCGACATGATCGATCTGATCGGGCGTAATGCCGGCTTCGGCCAGGCAATAACGCACGGCATGGCCAGGAAACCCTGAGTCATGCTTCTTGCGGGTGAAACGCTCTTCCTGGGCGGCGGCGACAATGCGGCCGTCATGCAGCAACGCGGCCGCGCTGTCATGGTAGAACGCAGAAAGGCCCAGGATATACATGCCGGATCAGAACAGGGCGTAGATGAACGGCGCCACGACGCTGCCTTTGGCCGCGATGATCAGGCCGCCGAAGATCAGGCAAATCAGCAGCAGCGGCGCCAGCCAATACTTCTTGCGGGTGCGGATGTAGGACCAGAATTCGGCGAGAAATTCCATGCGATCAAAATCCGAATTTCATTGAATCTTTGGCAGGTGCTGGCTGTTCACGGGCAATCCAGTAGGTCGTCGCCTTGTGGTCGAAACCCATCTTGATCGGGAGCTTCCCGAGCAGCCGCATCACCAGGTTGGCCGGCAGGAACAGGCCGAAGAAGATCAGGCCCATCAGCAGCGGCGAGGTGACATGGTGCAGCAGGCCGCCCAATTTCATCCAGCCGGCAAGCGGCCAGCGCAGTAGGGCCGGCAGCGCCAGGGCGATGAGCAGCAGCAGACCGGCGACAACCAGGCACCACAGCACCGGCGCAGCGCCGTGCAGCAGCGGCAGGAGGCCGAAGCCGGCGAACACCACGCCCAGAAGAATACCGAATTGCCGCTCTTTGCCCACGTTGCCTACCTTTCCGGCGATGCCGGCTGTCGGGGGCGTTGATAGCACCGAAAACTAGCGCTGCACAACCGATGACAGGATCTCGGCGGTCAGGCGGTTGCCTGCCGGCGTGAAATGCCCGCCGCCGCTGCCAAAGGCATACAGGGCTCTGTAATCTGGGGTTTTCTGGAATTCCGGCTTCAGATCCAGATAGCGCAGTCCGGCGGCCGCTACCCGGGCGCGGGTTTCACGCTCCAGCGCGTCGTCGCCGCTTTTACCGATCTGCTGGACGGCAGGAATGTTAACAATCACCAGTTCCGCCCCCATGGTACGCACGGTGTCGCGTGCGCGCTCCAGACTGCGCTGGAACAGCGGAAAATCGGTATCCTCCACCGTGTTGCGGGCCAGACCGAAGGCGCTCCGCAGGGCATAGAGTCGCAGGCTGCGCAGCAGGAATTTCGGCTGGGTGATGTAGCGGCTAAAATTCCGCTTGGCTGGTGCCGGCGGATAGGCTTCGTCTTCCAGCTTGCGCAGAGCAGTGCCGATCTCGGCGCTACGGCCGGCCAGGTTCTGGCGGTAGTCCGGCTGCTCGACATATCGGATCGGCAGCGGCATCGCCTTCAACTGCATCAGGCCGCTCAGGTCGTTGCCGGCGAAGTGCATCCAGAATACATAGCGGGCCCGCTTGTTGCTGGCGTATTCGACGATACTTGCCAGGTTGAGCAGGGGCTCGTTGCCGCCGATACCGATGTTGAGCACCCGCAGGCCCTGCTGGCGCAGGATGGCGGCAAACCCGCCGGTCACGGCGTCGCATTCTCCGAAGGTGTAGGAATCGCCGACGATGACGGCATCATAGGGTTCGGTTTCGTCCCATACCGCGTCAGGATTGTTGAAGCCGTGTCGGTCGGCCTGCACCACTAGCCAGGGGCCGAATTCGTTGCAGGTCACGACGGTGGCGCCGGGCACCGTGCCGATCGGCAGCAGTCTGGCATCGCTGATCATGCGGATGAACGGCACCGCGTCTTTGCCCTCGCGGCGCAGATCCGCCACCACCTCAGCCTTGCTGCGGGTATCGAGCGGATAGCCCAGATTGCGTGCCGCATCCACGATCTTGGCATTGCGGTCGAATTCGAAATTCTGCAGATAGATCTCGCTGGCCAGCAGGCCAATATAGCCGGCCACCAGCATGAGCAGGCAGAATAGCTGATCGATGCGCGGATGCAGGGCGCAGAGCGCCAGAATCACCGCGATTGCCAGCAGGGGCAGCAAGTAATACAGCGCTGCCTCTGTCCAGGCTGCCGCATCCTGCAGACTGCCCCAACGATTGCCGAGGGCGTACAGCATGGTCAGCACGGTCGCCGCGGCGCCAAGCAGAAGTAGGCGCTGAGCGACGCCTTGGATCGAAGCAAACGGTTTCATGGAGCGAGAGCTGGATTGAAGATTTGCTCATTTTTGCAGGCGAACCTGGAAAAAACAATAGCGGGGCAGTCTAGCACGCGCCGCGCAGGTGTGGGAAATTGGCACAAGATTCGGAGTTTGGCAGGCATATGATCAATACGGGGTGGATGTGAGTAGCAGCACGACGCGCGATCTCTACCGCCTGCTGGCCTGGTTCTCGCCGAGCTACCCGATCGGCGCCTTTTCCTACAGCCATGGCATCGAATTCGCAGTCGAAAGCGGCCGGGTCACCGATCTTGCCACCCTCGTCCAGTGGATCGGCCATATCCTGCGCCATGGCGCCGGCTGGGTCGATGCCGTGCTGCTGAAAGAGGCGTATGCCGCCGCCGAAGACACCGCCCGGCTCGATGACCTGGCCGATCTGGCAGCTGCCTGGCGCGGCAGTGCCGAAATGGCGCTGGAAAGCTGCCAGCAGGGCGGTTCCTACCTCAGTGTCACCCGCACCGCCTGGGACCGGAAAGACAGCGGGCCATCCAGACTCGATGCCCTGGCGGCCATCCGCAGCGACAAGCCGGTGCCGCTGTGTATCGCGGTCGGGGTCGCCGCTGCCGATCATGGCCTGGCGATCGAGGCCGTACTGGCTGCCTATCTGCATGCCTTTGCCGCCAACCTGGTCTCGGCCGCCGTGCGCCTGATCCCGCTCGGCCAGACTGATGGCCAGCGTGCGCTCAGCCAGCTGATGCCGGTGGTGGACAGCGTGGTGCCCTGCGCACGCGCCTGTGCGCTGGAGGATTGCGGCACGGCCTCGCCGATGGTCGATCTTATGTCTATGATGCACGAAACCCAGTATACGAGGCTGTTCCGCTCATGAGTGCGAATCCCCCCAGCAGCAATCCCCTGCGCGTCGGTATCGGCGGCCCGGTCGGCTCGGGCAAGACCGCGCTGGTCGAACGGCTCTGCCGATACTTACGCGACGATTGGAACATTGCCGTCGTCACCAACGACATCTACACCAAGGAAGATGCCGAATTCCTCACCCGGGCCGGCGCGCTCGATCCGACCCGTATCGCCGGCGTCGAGACCGGCGGCTGCCCGCATACGGCGATCCGCGAGGATGCCTCGATCAACCTCGCCGCGGTCGCCGACATGCAGAAGCGCTTCCCTGGCCTCGATGTGATCTTCGTCGAATCCGGTGGCGACAACCTGGCCGCCACCTTCTCGCCGGAACTCGCCGATATCACCATCTATGTGATCGACGTTTCGGCCGGCGACAAGATTCCGCGCAAGGGCGGACCTGGTATCACGCGCTCGGATCTGCTGGTGATCAACAAGATCGATCTCGCCCCGCTGGTCGGCGCCTCGCTGGAGGTGATGGACCGTGATTCCAGGAAGATGCGTGGCGCCCGGCCCTTCATCTTCGCCAACCTGAAGGCGGAGCAGGGCGTCGCCGAGATCGCCGATTTCATCCTGAAAAGTGGTGGGCTGAAGGAATAGGCCATGCTCGACCGGCTGCCTCCAGCCCTCGATCCACGCCGTCGCATGGCGCGACAGCCGTATTTTGCCTTCCATCTGGCGATGCTTCTGCTGCTCCTGCTGCTGTTCATTCTGCTCTACATTCTTGGGACACTGCTGCCGGGACTGGTCGATACTCTGGAAGAATCGTGGCTCTACGAGATCGTCGCCGGAGCCATCGGCCTGCTGCTTACTCTTCTAGGCCTCACCGTGGTGGCACGGCGCTGCCACGATATCGGCTGGACCGGCTGGGCTGCGCTGCTGATTTTGATTCCTTTCCTCGGCACCGCCTTTTGGCTGGCCTTGTTTGTGATTCCGGGCACTCGTGGCCAGAATGCCTATGGACCTGACCCCCGGTTCGAGGGCGCCCCACCACCTGATTGACCTCAGAGGTAATTGTCGGCTTTACCGCCCGGGCGTAAGCTCCAGGCCATGAACGGCATGATGGCTTTCGCACCAGCGCGGCAGGCCCGCCCGCAATTCCCCGACCTGCTGCGCCACTGGCGCAGTGAACGGCGCATGAGCCAGCTGGGTCTGGCCACCGAAGCCGGCATCTCCGCGCGCCATCTCTGCTTCCTGGAAAAGGGCCGCTCACAGCCGAGCCGCGAGATGGTCGTGCTGCTGGCCCAGGTGCTCGATATCCCGCTCGCCGGGCAGAATGCCCTGCTGGTTGCCGCCGGCTTCGCGCCACTGTTTCACGAAACCGGCCTCGATGCGCCCGAACTCGCCTCGGTGCAGCAGGCGCTGGACGCCATGCTGGCACAGCAGGAGCCATTCCCCGCTCTGGTGGTCGACGAGGCCTGGGAGGTGCGCCAGCGCAACGCCGCCGCCGGCCGCATCCTCGGCGCGCTGCGCCCGCATTACGATGTCCCGGAGCGGCTCGCCCATAATGCCATGCATGTCATGTGTCATCCCGGCGGCATGCGGCCGTTCATGCCGAACTGGGCGGACTTCGTCGCCGCCTATCTGCAGGTGCTGCATCGCGAGGCCACCCAGGGCCTGAGCCAGACAGCGGCAAGGCTGCGCGACGAGCTGCTGTACTACCCCGATATGCCGGCGGCATTTGCAGCGCCGAAAGCCGATCATCCGATGGTGCCGATGCATCTGCGCATCGGCCGGCATGAGCTGTCCTTCTTCGTCACGCTCACCACCTTCGCCATGCCGCGCGATGTCACGCTGCAGCAGATCAAGATCGAATGTTTCTTCCCCGCCGATGCCATGACCGCGGCGCTGGCGCGTGCGCTGGCGGCGCAGCCAGAGCTTTCGCTGTTCGACTGACCTGCCCTGAATTGACGCCGCACGTAATTGCCTGAAGGCACGGCAATGCGCGACACAGACCTCTCATGAACCAGAGGGGTGCCATGTCCATGAATATCCAGCTCGCCAACAATCAGCCGATGAATGCGCCGCCGATGAGCTCTCTGGCTGCACTGCGCCGGCTGAACGCCACCTTCATCCATAATTTCGTCACCAATGATGTGGTGTCGCATTCGGCCATCATTCACCCGCGCTTCGTCTGCATCATGCCCGATGGCAGCCGCATGTATCGTGCCGATTACCTGGCCTACTGGGCGACCGGCTTCGATCCGGACGTAATCACCTACTGGGATTACCGCGACGAACGGATCGAGATTTTCGGCGATACAGCCCTTGTCAGCGCCACCACCTGCTACACGCGGCGCAAGGATGGCGTGGCCAAATCCGGCATGACCTTCTACACCGATACGTATGTGCAGGAGAACGGCCTGTGGCAGTGTATCCAGGCGCAGCTGACATCCTTGCAGCCGGAATATTTCCCGCCGGACGATACCGTGATTCGGCGCTATCACCGCGGCAAGCTGAAAGAGCAGGTCTGACGGATTGCGGGTCTGACCCGGGCTGCCTGACCTGACAGGCCTGATCCGGATGGCTTGAAGCCGGCGCCGTCCCGCGCGTATCCTTCCATAAAACAGGGAGGACACATGCCGGACAAGGTGAGTGAAAAGACCGCCGAGCGTACCGCAGCGCTGGATGCCATTCTGACCCGCAGCCCGGTGATCCCGGTGCTGGTGGTGGAAGATGCGGCCCATGCCGTGCCGCTGGCCCGTGCCCTGGTGGCGGGCGGCCTCAGTGTGCTGGAAATCACCCTGCGCTCCAATGCGGCTCTGGAGGCGATCAAACGCATCGCTGCCGAGGTGCCGGATGCCGTCGTCGGTGCCGGCACGGTGCTCAATCCGGCACAGTTCGCCGCCGCCCAGCTGGCCGGCGCGCGCTTCGTCATCTCGCCCGGCGCCACCGATGCGCTGTATTTCACCGCCAAGGATACCGGCCTGCCCTATCTGCCGGCGGTGGCCACGGCGTCGGAGATCATGCGCGCGATGGAGCAGGGCTTCACCCGCGCCAAGTTCTTCCCCGCCGAGAGCAGCGGCGGCGTCGCCGCGCTGAAAAGCCTGAGCGGGCCGTTCCCGGAGATGAAATTCTGCCCCACCGGCGGCATCACCGAAGCCAACCTGCGCAGCTATACTGTTCTGCCCAATGTGTTTGCTGCCGGCGGTTCCTGGCTGGCGCCGAAAGACCTGCTGCAGAAGGCCGATTGGGCCGGCATCACCGCGCTGGCCAAAAAGGCCGTCTCCATCGCGAAAGGAAGCTGAGATGCTCGAACTGCGTCCGAACTGCGAATGCTGCAACCGTGACCTGGCACCTGATGCATCCGATGCCATGATCTGCACCTTTGAATGCACCTTCTGCCGGGCCTGTGCAGAGGGCACGCTGAACGGAACCTGCCCGAACTGCCGCGGCAATCTGGTAACGCGCCCGGTGCGGCCGGCGGCCATGCTGGCGAAATACCCGGCCTCGCAGAAGCGCGTCTTCAAGGCCGAGGGCTGCGCCGCAGCCGCCGAATAGCGGCGACGCAAAAGCAGGCCATGGCCAAATACATCCTTGCCATCGACCAGGGCACCACCTCCAGCCGTGCCATTGTCTTCGATGCCTCCGGCCTGCCGGTTGCCACCGCGCAGAAGGAGCTGACCCAGCATTATCCGGCCGATGGCTGGGTCGAGCATGATGCCGAGGATATCTGGCGCGATGTGCAGAGCCTGATGCGCGAGGCGGTGGCGAAGGCCGGCCTGCGTGGTGGCGATATCGCGGCCATCGGCATCACCAATCAGCGCGAGACCACCGTGGTCTGGGAGCGCGCCGGCGGCCGGCCGATCCATCGCGCCATCGTCTGGCAGGATCGTCGCACCGCCGATATCTGCCGGCAGAAGCTGGCCGACGGCATCGGCAGTGTGGTGCAGCGCAAAACCGGCCTGCTGATCGACAGCTATTTCTCCGCCACCAAGATTGCCTGGCTGCTCGACCATGTGCCCGGTGCGCGGGCCCGTGCTGAAAAAGGCGAGCTGTGCTTTGGCACCATCGACAGCTTCCTGCTGTTCCGCCTGACCGGTGGCGCAACCCATGCCACCGATGCCACCAATGCCTCGCGCACCATGCTGTTCGATATCACCGCGCAGGACTGGGACGACACGCTGCTCAAGGCCTTTGATGTGCCGCGCGCCATGCTGCCGCGCGTGCTGGATTGCAGCGGCGAGTTTGGCGTCACCACCGCCGATATCCTCGGCCATGCGATTCCGGTCACCGGCATTGCCGGCGACCAGCAGGCGGCCGCCTTCGGCCAGGCCTGCTTCCAGCCCGGCATGATGAAATCCACCTATGGCACCGGCTGTTTCGCGCTGGTCAATATCGGATCAAGGCCGGTGCTGTCGGATCACCGTCTGCTCACCACGGTGGCCTACCGCCTGAACGGCCAGACCACCTATGCACTGGAAGGCTCGATCTTCGTCGCCGGTGCCGCGGTGAAATGGCTGCGCGACGGCCTGAAGATTGTCGGCGGCGCGGCCGAGACGGCAACACTGGCCGCGGGGATACCGGAAAACCATGGTGTCTATCTGGTGCCGGCCTTTGTCGGCCTCGGCGCGCCTTACTGGGACCCCGATGCACGCGGCGCCCTGATCGGGCTCACGCTCGATACCGGCCGTGCCCATATCGCCCGCGCCGCACTCGAGGCGGTTGCCTATCAGACGCGCGATCTCACCGCGGCGATGAAGGCCGATGGCGCGGCAAAGCCGACCGCGATCCGTGTCGATGGCGGCATGGTGGCGAATGACTGGCTCTGCCAGTTCCTCGCCGACATGCTGGATGTTGCCGTCGAGCGGCCCCGGGTGATCGAGACCACGGCGCTGGGCGCCGCCTATCTTGCCGGGCTTGCGGTCGGGCTCTATGCCGGCCTCGATGCGGTGGCCTATGGCTGGCATTGCGAACGCCGCTTCGAACCGCGCATGACCGCAGAAACCCGGGCGCGCCTCTATGCCGGCTGGCAGAAAGCGGTGCAGCGGGTACTGAGCAAAGCCTGAACTGGCAGCATTAAAGTTAACCATTCGCATTAACCTTAATGTCCGGCTATTTCGCTCGGTTCAGCCTGTAAACCGCAGAAACAACTTGTCGGTGTTCATCCATCAGGGTTAAATATTTCTACGCTTCCGAAGTATTCGGCTGCGTGTCGTTAAGCCTAACAGCGCGTGAAGCTGACGACCGGTTGACGCTGATCCAGAATGAGATCGGGGCCATGATTTCGGCGAATACAAACACCAGTGCCTATGCCGCACTGTCGACCATGCGATCGACAGAGTCCGGCCTCGGCATCATTTCCAAACGCATCCAGACCGGCCTGCGCATAAACGATGCCGGCGACGATGGCGCGATCTTTTCCATTGCCCAGGGCGTGCGCGCCAATGTGCGGGCCTATGCTGCCGTGCAATCCTCGCTTGCGGGCGGCATCGGTCTGGGTGAAGTGACGCTGGCGGCGATCAGCGGCATCTACAGCATTGTCGGCGATATCAAGGCCAAGATTGCCAGCCTGGGCGATGGCTCGCTGGCCCAGCCGCAGCTCGACACCTATCGCGGCGACGTGGCCCGCCTGATCGAACAGGTCAACACCTATATCGACCAGGCCACCTACAATGGCCGCAACATCCTGCGCGGCGATGCCACGAACGCGCCGATCGATTTCATCGCCGATATCTCGGGCACGCAGCTGTCCTATTCGGTCAGCCACTCCCTCAGCCTGGATGCGGACGAATTCCTCGGGCCGTCGGTGCTGGTGGTCTCGGCCACCGATGTGTCAGAGGCGATTGGCGGCAATCCGCCTGATGTCGCTACCGCGCAGGATTCGCTTGCGCGTTTCGAGGCCCAGCTGATGGATCTCGGCCAGGTGATATCGGCACAGAAGCGCGCCATGGAGGCCCAGCGCGGCTTCGTCGACAATCTGGTGGATGCAATGAAACAGGGCCTCGGCCTGCTCATCGATGCCGATGTGGCGGCCGAAAGCGCCAGCCTGCAGTCGCGGCAGGTGGCGCAGCAGCTCACCATGGAATCGCTCAGCATCGCCAACCGCACCTCGGCGGGCGCCATCAGCCTGCTGCTGGTCCAGGCTGGCGCCCGGACCTGACGGTCGGCGCCTCCACCCCCCTGAATAAAAAAGAAAAATGCCGTCGCGGCTGCGCGGCTGGAATGTTCTTTATTTGTTCTTAATATCGTGATAGTCTGAACTGCGGCTGCCGGTATGTCTGGTCTCCAGGGGTCGTCACGGCCTTAGCGCCGAACCCCAGCGAACCCCAGCGAACCCCAGCGAACCCGAGCGAACCTCAGCGAACTCCAGCGAACTCCAGCGAACCCCAGCGAACCCGGGCGAACCCCAACGAACCCGGGCGAACCCCCGCCGCCCTGATTTTTAGCGGCGAATTCGTGCGCGGAGCGCACGCCAGACCGTCCGATCATGACGTCGCAGGGAACTGCGGCAAAAGGCGTAGGTTGCAGTGCGGGCCTCGCTGTTGCGCCGCCCAGACCCGTATGCTACGTAAACCCGGCTTTCGCGCCGGGGGGGCCGTAAAAAAGCTATAGCCACCCCGTAAATTCCTTAAGTCGGTCAATGTCTTAAGTGGAGCGTCGGGAGGCTGGCCCCAGATCCTGGTGGCGAGTCCCGATCGACGGCTCCGGTTCATGAAGCAGAAGGGTCGTTCGTGGCTCAGGAAACCTCTCTTGTTACCGGCATCGCCGGCCGCTACGCGACAGCGCTGTTTGATCTGGCGCGTGACGCGGGCCAGCTCGATGCCGTCGCCAAGGATCTCGATGCCCTCTCGGCCATGCTGGCCGACTCCGCCGATCTCGTCCGTCTGGTCCGTTCGCCGGTGTTCAGCCGCGAAGAGCAGGCCAAGGCGATCGGCGCGGTGGCCGAAAAGGCCGGCATGGGCGATCTGGTCCGTCGCTTTCTCGGCGTCGCTGCCGCCAACCGTCGCCTGTTCGTGCTCGCCGATGTGATTGCCGGCTTCAAGAAGCTGCTCAGCCATCATCGCGGCGAAGCCATTGCCGATGTCATCTCGGCGGTGCCGCTGAACGATGCGCAGCTCGCCCAGATCAAGTCTTCGTTGTCGTCGGCCGCCGCCGGCAATGTCGTGATCAACGCCAAGGTCGATCCCTCGCTGATCGGCGGCCTGATCGTGAAATTCGGATCGCGCATGATCGATGCGTCGGTCCTCACCAAGCTCAATAGTCTCAAGTCCGCCATGAAAGGTGTTGCGTGATGGATATCCGCGCCGCAGAGATTTCTGAAATCCTGAAGAGCCAGATCAAGAATTTCGGCGCCGAAGCCGAAGTTTCGGAAGTCGGTCAGGTTCTGTCCATCGGCGACGGCATCGCCCGCGTCCATGGCCTCGACAAGGTCCAGGCCGGTGAGATGGTCGAGTTCCCCGGTGGCGTGAAGGGCATGGCGCTGAATCTCGAAACCGACAATGTCGGCGTCGTGATCTTCGGCGACGACCGCGGCATCAAGGAAGGCGACACCGTCAAGCGGACCGGCGCCATCGTGGACGTTCCGGTCGGCAAGGGTCTGCTGGGCCGCGTCGTCGACGCGCTGGGCAACCCGATCGACGGCAAGGGTCCGCTCAAGGACGTCAAGCGCGCCCGCGTGGAAGTGAAGGCGCCGGGCATCATCCCGCGCAAGTCGGTGCATGAGCCGATGCAGACCGGCCTGAAGGCGCTCGACGCGCTGGTTCCGGTCGGCCGCGGCCAGCGCGAGCTGATCATCGGCGATCGCCAGACCGGCAAGACCGCCGTGGCGATCGACGCCATCCTGAACCAGAAGGCCACCAACACCGGCGACGACAAGAAGAAGCTGTTCTGCATCTATGTCGCCATCGGCCAGAAGCGTTCGACGGTTGCCCAGGTCGTGAAGACCCTGGAAGAAGCCGGCGCCATGGAATACTCGATCGTGGTGGCCGCCACCGCGTCTGAGCCGGCGCCGCTGCAGTTCCTGGCGCCCTATACCGGTTGCGCCATGGGCGAGTTCTTCCGCGACAACGGCATGCATGCCGTGATCGTGTATGACGATCTGTCCAAGCAGGCCGTCGCCTACCGCCAGATGTCGCTGCTGCTGCGCCGCCCGCCGGGTCGCGAAGCCTATCCGGGCGACGTTTTCTACATCCACTCGCGCCTGCTCGAGCGCGCCGCCAAGATGTCGGACAAGAACGGCGCCGGCTCGCTCACCGCGCTGCCGGTCATCGAGACCCAGGCGGGCGACGTGTCGGCCTACATCCCGACCAACGTCATCTCGATCACCGACGGCCAGATCTTCCTGGAAACCGAACTCTTCTATAAGGGCATCCGTCCGGCCATCAACGTCGGTCTGTCGGTCAGCCGCGTCGGTTCGGCCGCGCAGATCAAGGCGATGAAGCAGGTTGCCGGCTCGATCAAGCTGGAACTCGCGCAGTATCGCGAAATGGCGGCCTTCGCCCAGTTCGGTTCGGATCTCGATCCGGCGACCCAGCGCCTGCTGAACCGCGGCGCGCGCCTGACCGAGCTGCTGAAGCAGGCCCAGTACCAGCCGCTGCCGGTCGAAGAGCAGGTCGTCTCGATCTATGCCGGCGTGAAGGGCCATCTCGACAAGCTGCCGGTCAGCAATGTCGGCCGCTTCGAACAGGCCCTGCTCAGCACGATCAAGTCCAAGCATCCGGATATCCTGTCGGGGATCCGCGAGCAGCAGGCCCTGACGCCGGACCTGGAAGCCAAACTGAAGGCCGTGCTCGAAGAGCTCGCCAAGACCTTCGCCTGAACGCCTGAACCAAGGGTAGAGCTTCATGCCTAGCCTCAAGTCACTGCGCGTTCGGATCAACTCGGTCAAATCGACCCAGAAGATCACGAAGGCGATGAAGATGGTGGCAGCCAGCAAGCTGCGCCGCGCCCAGGAGGCCGCCGAAGCGGCGCGTCCTTATGCTGAGCGCATGGCGAGCATCATGGCCTCGCTGTCAGCGGCCCAGACGGGTTCCGACACCGCACCGAAGCTGATGATCGGCACCGGCAAGGATCAGGTTCATCTCCTGATCGTCGCCACCGCCGAACGCGGCCTGTGCGGTGCGTTCAACTCGTCGATCGTCAAGCTGGCACGCCGCAAGATCGAGGAGCTGACCGCTCAGGGTAAGACGGTCAAGATCCTCTGCGTTGGCAAGAAGGGCCGCGACCAGCTGCGCCGCGACCATGCCTCCAAGATCGCCGACACGGTTGACCTGTCCAAGGTCAAGAAGGTCGGCTTCTCGGAAGCCCAGGAGATTGCCGATCGTGTGCTGGCGATGTTCGATGCCGGCGAGTTCGATGTCGCGCATGTCTTCTACAACAACTTCAAATCGGTGATCAGCCAGATCCCGACGGCCCAGCAGCTGATCCCGGCCATGATTTCCGGCACCAACGCTGCGGCGGGCGCTCCGGACCTGGCCGGCGGGATCTACGAATTCGAGCCGGACGAGGAAACCATTCTCGACCAACTGCTGCCGCGGAACCTGTCGATGCAGGTCTACCGTGCACTGCTGGAGAATGCGGCTTCCGAGCAGGGCGCCCGCATGTCCGCGATGGACAACGCGACGCGCAATGCCGGCGAGATGATCAAGAAACTCACGACCGTCTACAACCGGTCGCGTCAGGCCCAGATCACCAAAGAACTTATCGAAATCATCTCCGGCGCCGAGGCGGTCTAAGACCGCGCGCTGGACGAGACGGAAAAGAGAGAGCGGAGCAGCATCATGGCTACGAACAAGACGGGTCGCATTACCCAGGTCATCGGCGCGGTTGTCGACGTGCAGTTCGACGGTTACCTGCCGGCGATCCTGAACGCCTTGCATTGCACCAACCAGGGCAACCATCTGGTGCTCGAAGTGGCGCAGCATCTGGGCGAACAGACCGTCCGCACCATCGCGATGGACTCGACCGACGGTCTGGTCCGCGGCATGGAAGTCACCGACACCGGCAGCCCGATCTCGGTGCCGGTCGGTCAGGAGACGCTGGGCCGCATCATCAACGTGATCGGCCAGCCGATCGACGAGCGTGGCCCGATCAACGCCAAGTCGGCCGCACCGATCCATGCGCCGGCCCCTGACTATGTCGACCAGTCGACCGAACAGAAGGTGCTGGTCACCGGTATCAAGGTCGTCGATCTGCTCGCGCCGTATTCCAAGGGCGGCAAGATCGGCCTGTTCGGCGGCGCCGGCGTCGGCAAGACCGTGCTGATCATGGAGCTGATCAACAACATCGCGAAGACCCATGGCGGCTACTCGGTGTTCGCCGGTGTCGGCGAGCGTACCCGCGAAGGCAACGATCTCTATCACGAAATGATGGAATCGGGCGTCATCAAGACCGACGGCCCGGGCTCGAAGGTTGCCCTGGTGTATGGCCAGATGAACGAGCCGCCGGGCGCGCGTGCCCGCGTGGCGCTGACCGGCCTGACGCTGGCGGAATACTTCCGCGACCAGGAAGGCCAGGACGTGCTGTTCTTCGTCGACAACATCTTCCGCTTCACCCAGGCGGGTTCGGAAATGTCGGCGCTGCTCGGCCGTATTCCTTCGGCGGTGGGTTACCAGCCGACGCTGGCCACCGACATGGGCATGCTGCAGGAGCGCATCACCTCGACCCATAAGGGCTCGATCACCTCGGTGCAGGCGATTTACGTGCCCGCCGACGACTTGACCGATCCGGCGCCTGCCACCTCGTTCGCGCACTTGGACGCGACCACCGTGCTGTCGCGCCAGATCGCCGAGCTGGGCATCTATCCGGCGGTGGATCCGCTCGACTCGACCTCGCGCATTCTCGATCCGCGCATCGTCGGCGACGAGCATTACGACATTGCGCGCCGCGTGCAGTCGATCCTGCAGAGCTACAAGTCGCTGCAGGACATCATCGCCATCCTGGGCATGGACGAACTGTCGGAAGAAGACAAGCTGACGGTCGCCCGCGCCCGCAAGAT
The DNA here is from genome assembly GCF_943372915.1 of Ferrovibrio terrae. GTDB lineage: Bacteria > Pseudomonadota > Alphaproteobacteria > Ferrovibrionales > Ferrovibrionaceae > Ferrovibrio > Ferrovibrio terrae_A. The sequence continues at coordinate 136,003 of NZ_CALSAN010000010.1, forward strand.
CCAGCGCTTCCTGAGCCAGCCCTTCGACGTGGCCCAGGTGTTCACCGGTTCGCCGGGCGTGCAGGTGCCGCTGGCCGAGACGATCCGTGGCTTCAAGGAAATCGTCGAAGGCAAGCACGATCATCTGCCGGAGTCGGCCTTCTACATGGTCGGCACCATCGACGAGGCGATTGCCAAGGCGAAGAAGCTGGCCGCCGAAGCGGCCTAAGCCCTTCGCTGCAGAGGAGTAGACCATGGCGGAAAGCGTCAGGTTCGAACTGGTCTCGCCCGAGAAGCTGCTTCTCGCGGTCGATGCCGAGATGGTGGTGGTGCCCGGTGAGGCCGGCGACTTCGGCGTGCTGCCGGGTCACAGCCCGCTGATCTCCACCATCCGCAATGGCGTCATCGAAGTGACGGTGAACGGCAGTGTCACCGAGCGCATCTTCGTCGCCGGCGGCTTTGCCGAGATGGCGAACGACAAGCTGACCGTGCTGGCCGAAGAGGCCGTGCCGGTGAAGCAGATCGACCGTGCCAAGGTCGAAGCGGCGCTGAAGGATGCCCGCGAAGACTTCGAAGACGCCAAGGATGACCATGCCAAGACGCGCGCCAATGCCCGCGTCGAGAAATACACCGCCATGCTGGACGCGGCGGCGTAAGGCCGGATTTCATAAGAGTTTGCAGACGGCGCGGCATCAAACCCGCGCCGTTTCTGTTACTGGGGGAGCGAAAATGCTTCGCTATGGTCTGGTGGTTACGGGACAGGATGAGCAAGTGTTGGTGCTGGTAGACGAAGCTGGTTTGGCTTCTCTCAGGGGCGTGCTGTTCGCCTTCTCTCAGGCCTCCAGCAATACCAGCCTTTCCCTGCCTGATGAAAAGCCGGCGAATGGCGATACAAGTATTTCTCTGTGTCTGTCGGAGCAGGCGCGGGGCATGCAGAGAGAAACTGCCTCGGGGCAATTGCAATGGTATCTGACGCGAGAGCAGGCCCGTCATTTCTGGGAATTATTGTCAGAACTGACGGACGGATATCATCAGTATCTGGAATGCGGTCATGTCGATGAGATTGTGGTGAAGGTATCGCGCGGTGAATACGGCGACGATAGCATCCTCACCGCCGGATGATCTGCTCGGCCACATCGCGGCGGTGTTCCCAGCCGGCGCGCTGCAGCTCCGGCTCGGCCTGCTCGTCCTCGGGCCAGCCGACGCAGAGATAGGCCACCAGCTTCCAGTCTGGCTCGACCTCCAGCTCGTGGGTCAGGGCTTCCGGCTCGAAGATCGAGACCCAGCCGGCGCCAAGCCCGTAAGCCCGCGCGGCCAGCCAGAAACCGTAGACCGCCATGACGGACGAGTAATCCAGCATCTCGGGCATGGTGCGGCGGCCGAGCCCATGGCCCTGCAGGGTAGCCTCGTCGCAGAAGACCGCCAGATGCACCGGCGCTTCCTTCAGGCCGGCGAGCTTCAGCGAGGCATAAAGCCTGGCCTGCTCGCCGCTGTAATCGCCGAGTGCCTCGGCATTGGCACGCTCAAAGTTTGCCACCACCTTGGCGCGGCGGACGGCATCCTCCACCAGCACGAAGCGCCAGGGCTGGCTGTTGCCCACGCTGGGCGCCAGGGCGGCGGTTTCCAGCAGCCGGGCCACCAGGGCCGGTGGCACGGGATCACGGCGGAAGCGGCGCACGTCGCGCCGCCACACCATCAGTTCGGTCAGCCTGGCCCGGAAGGCCTCATCGAAGACCGGTGGTGCCACTACCGATTAAAGCTCGGGCTGCTGGATGGCACTGAGCAGCCACTTGCTGCCGGCATTGCCGCTGGCGCGCAGGAAGGTCCAGACCTCGGTGCTCATGCCGCGCTCGGTCTTGCTGCCCTCGACCACCGTGCCATCGGCGCGGGTGGTGTAGTCCAGCGCGCTCCAGCGCATCGCCACGGTGGCATAGTCGATGCCATCCTCGCTCCAGGCTTCGGCCAGATCGCCCTGCTCGAGGGTCACGTCCTCGACATGGTTGGTCAGGCCGGTGCTGGCCAGCAGCGAGAGCTCGCGGCCGAAATAGCCCACCATCTCCGGCGTGGCATGCAGCCGCAGCGCCTCAAGGTCGCCCTTCGACCAGGCAGTCTGGATCTCGCCCAGTGTCTGCTGGAAGGCCTCGAAATCGCTTTCGCCGATCTGCAGGCCGGCGGTACGGCCAAAACCGCCCGACGATGGAGCCATGTCGGCGACGCGCGCCTGGGTCGAACCATGGGCGGGCGGAATATCGGTGACCGGGGCATAATCATTGCGGCTGTACTGGCCCGGGATGCCGGCAGCGGCCGGCTGGGGCTGCTGGCCGCGCAGGCTGCGGAACAGGCGCAGGCCAAGCCAGATGGCGCCGCCGATCAGGGCGAACTGCAGCAGCATGCCCATCACGCCGCCGAAGCCGAGTCCGCCAAGGCCGCCTTCACCGAACAGGCCGCCGCCGAACAGCAGGCCGCCGATGCCCATGCCGATCATGCCGCCCATCAGGCCGGCCATGAAGGGGCGCTGGAAGAAGCCGGCGGGCTGCGCCGCCGGAGCGGCGGCCGTGGCCGGGCGGGCAGCCTGCGCGGGGGCGGGCTGGGTGGTCGCGGGCGGGGTGGCGCTGCGCTGGACCGGGGCGGCGGAGGGTGCGGTCGGGGTGGCCGGCGCCGACTGGTAGGTCTGGCTGCCACGGCTGCCCACGCTGCCGCCCCGACCGGCCTTGGCGGCGGCGAGGGCCGGTGCGAGGACGATGCTGGCGGCCAGGATGGCGACCAAGAGAGACGTGCGCTTGCGGATCATGTTTTCCCTACCCTGTGCGATGCCGGATTTTTATGCCGAGTTTATCTGATGTAAGCAGCGGCAGCCGGATTCACAAGGCCCGGCTGCCGCTTTTGCACTGCAACGTTACTCTGCCGGCTGATAGATTTCGCCGCCCTCGCGGCGGAACCGGTCGGCCATCTCGGTCATCCCCTGGCTGGCGACGTCATTCTGCATCCGGGCGGCGTCGCGGACCTCCTGGCTGATTTTCATCGAGCAGAATTTCGGCCCGCACATCGAGCAGAAATGCGCGGTCTTGTGCGCTTCCTTAGGGAGGGTCTGGTCGTGGAACTGCGCCGCGGTTTCGGGATCGAGGCCCAGGTTGAACTGGTCCTCCCAGCGGAATTCGAACCGCGCCCGGCTGAGTGCGTCATCCCGGCGCGCCGCGCCCGGATGGCCCTTGGCCAGATCGGCGGCATGGGCGGCAATCCGGTATGTCACCACGCCCACCTTAACATCATTGCGATCCGGCAGGCCGAGATGCTCCTTCGGCGTCACGTAACAGAGCATGGCGCAGCCATACCAGCCGATCATCGCAGCGCCGATGCCGCTGGTGATGTGGTCGTAGCCCGGCGCGATATCGGTGGTGAGCGGCCCGAGCGTATAGAAGGGGGCCTCGCCGCAGGTTTTCAGCTGCTTGTCCATATTGGCCTTGATCTTGTGCATGGCGACATGGCCCGGGCCCTCGATCATCACCTGCACGCCTTTGGCCCAGGCAATTTTGGTCAGCTCGCCCAGGGTTTCCAATTCGGCGAACTGCGCCGCATCGTTGGCATCTGCCGTCGAACCCGGCCGCAGTCCGTCGCCCAGCGAGAAGCTGATGTCATAGGCGCGCATAATGTCGCAGATCTCGGCGAAATGCGTGTAGAGGAAGTTTTCCTCATGATGCGCCAGGCACCATTTCGCCATGATCGAGCCGCCGCGCGAGACGATGCCGGTGACCCGGCTGGCAGTCAGCGGGATGTAGCTGAGCCGCACGCCGGCATGGATGGTGAAATAGTCCACGCCCTGCTCTGCCTGCTCAATCAGGGTGTCGCGATAGATCTCCCAGGTCAGGTCCTCGGCGCGACCGTTGACCTTCTCCAGCGCCTGGTAAATCGGCACCGTGCCGATTGGCACCGGCGAATTGCGGATGATCCAGTCGCGGATATTGTGGATGTTGCGGCCGGTGGAGAGATCCATCACCGTATCGGCGCCCCAACGGATCGCCCAGACCATCTTGTCGACCTCCTCGGCGACCGAGGAGGTGACGGCGGAATTGCCGATATTGGCATTCACCTTCACCAGGAAATTGCGACCGATGATCATCGGTTCCAGTTCCGGATGATTGATGTTGCAGGGAATGATGGCACGACCGCGCGCGATCTCGTCGCGCACGAAGTCCGGCGTCACGAAATCGGGAATCTCGGCCCCGAAATCTTCCCCATCACGTTTGCTCAGCTGTCTGCGGGCCTCGTTTTCGCGGATTGCCACATACTCCATTTCAGCTGTGACAATGCCGCGGCGTGCGTATTCATACTGGGTCACGGCAGCATTGCCCCGGGCGCGCAGCGGGTGCGGATGGTGCGGGAAAGCCGGTACCGAGGCGGTGCCGCCATTGTCTTCCGGCTTCACCCGACGGCCATCGTAGATTTCGACATCGCCACGCGCCGCGATCAGGTGTGTGCGCCAGCGTGGCAAGCCGGCATTGATATCGATCTCGGTTTCTGCGTCTGTGTATGGGCCGGAGGTGTCGTAGACCGGCAAGGGCGGCTCATTGGCAGACGGATGCGTGGAGATTTCGCGGTGCGGTACGCGGATGCCTGGATACAGGCTACCGGGCTGGTAGCGTTTGATAGACGCGGGCAGGGGGCCGGTGGTGATTTTAAAGTTTGGTGCGTTGCTCAACGTGTCCATGGGATCTCCTTCTCGATCACGACAGGAGATCCGGGTGTGGTGGATGTTCGCGGAATGCGGGCACCGGACTGAGAGGCCGAGCGCCGTATGACCGTTCCCTCCGCCGGCATGACCCGGATCAGGTTCACAGGCCAGCACCATGCGGGGCTGGCTCTCAGGGTCACGGCGTTGCAGGGTCATCCTTGGATCAGATGAAACTGCCGGCCGAATCTCAGCGCCCTAGCGGCGCCCCCCTCGGTAAAAGGCATGGTGGAGCAGGGGTTACTGATCGTCAACATTCCGCGACGCGTAAAACCGGCAGTATAATTCGCCGTTTACAGCAAGATTTATGCTGCGCCATTGTGTGGCGCAGGCAGTAGTCGGGGCATGGCCGGCTGCGGGAGGGTGGCGGATGAGTGCGGTTGGGGTGGGAAGCGGCGATCTTAAGGCTGCATTGGAAGCAGCCAATGCGCAGCTGCAGCAGGAAGGTGAGCGGCGACGCATAGCCGAGCAGCGCTTTCGCGATGTCACCGCTCTGAGTGCTGACTGGGTTTGGGAAACCGATGCCGATCTCATCTACACGTATATGTCCGAGCAGGTCGAGAGGGCCACGGGCGTTCCGGCGGCACAGTATATAGGCCAGTCCCGCGTCAATCTGTTCGGCGATGAGAATTCCGCAGACCCTTTTCTGCGGCTGCATATCGACGAGATGCGGGCGCACCGACCCTTTGCAAATCAGGTGCAATGGCTGAATCGGCCCCGTGGCCTGGTCTGCATCAGTGTCAGCGGCCGGCCGCGGTTTGACGAGCAGGGCCAGTTCATCGGCTATATCGGCATCGGACGCGATATCACGGAAGAACAGCAGCAGCGCCGCAAGCGGGATGAGATGAACCATGCGCTGGCGGAAGCGCGCGATCAGGCGCTGCGCGCGTCAAAGAGCAAGTCCTCTTTTCTGGCGCATATGAGCCATGAGTTGCGCACGCCGATGAATGCGATTCTCGGTTTCGCCGAAGTGATGAAAGACCAGGTGGTGGGTCCTCTGGAGGACCGTTATCGTGGGTATGCCGGTCATATCCATGACAGCGCCTTGCACCTGCTCAGCCTGATCAACGACGTCCTGGATCTGTCGCGGATCGAGGCGGGTGCCTACGAATTGCATGAAGGCGAGGTCGATTTGCCAGCAGTGGCGGCTCGTGCGCTCCGTCAGGTTGAGGGTGCCGCGCGCGGCGGCAGCGTGTCGCTGGCGCTGGAACTGCCGACAGACCTGCCACCGCTCTGGGCCGATCAGCGCGCGATTTTCCAGATCATGCTGAATCTGCTCAGCAATGCGATCAAATACACCCCGGCTGGCGGGGTGGTGGTGATCTTCGCGCAACGCGAGCTATCAGGCGGCATCGCCTTCGGCGTGCGCGATACCGGCATTGGCATGACCGAGGGCGATATTGCCAAGGCCCTGCAGCGTTTCGGCCAGGTGGACAACGTGATGACGCGCGAGCACCAGGGATCGGGGCTCGGCCTGCCGCTGGTACAGGAACTGGCATTGCTGCATGGCGGCCAGGTGGCCGTGGACTCTGAGCCCGGCAAGGGCACAACGGTGACGGTGCGCTTCGGCGCAGATCGGCTGGAAACCCGCGCGTAAGCGGGTTTCAAAAAAACCGGGTTGACTCAGAATCGGTTTGTCTGAATACTAAACCATATGGTTAAGTATTCAGACGCCATTCTGGATCGCACTTTCGCGGCACTCTCCGACCCGACGCGGCGGGCACTGCTGGCGCAGCTGGAGGCCCAGGACAGCATTTCAGTCAGCGAGCTGGCGAAACCCTTCGCGGTGTCGCTGCCCGCCATCATGAAGCATCTCGATGTGTTGTCGGATGCCGGGCTGGTCACCCGCAGCAAGACCGGCCGCACAGTGACCTGCCGGCTGAATGCAGGTCCGATGGAGCAGGCCATGGAGTGGCTGCACCGCTATCAGCGTTTCTGGTCGGCCCAGCTTGACCGTCTCGCCGCCTTTGTCGAGGAGGAGCCATGCTCGCCCAAGCTCAAGCTGGTGCACCCCAAAAGCCCAGCCTCACCCTCAAACGACGCATCAAGGCTGCGCCCGCCAAAGTCTACCGGGCCTGGACGGACCCCGCGCAAATAGTCGCGTGGTGGGGGCCGGGCAACTGCGAGTATCTCGCCAGCGAAATCGATCTGCGGATCGGCGGCCGCTTCCGGATCGCCTTTCGGACCGATGTGGACGGCCGCAGTCACGAACAGCATGAAGTCGGTGGCACCTATAAGGAGATTGTACCAGACCAGCGGCTGGTCTTCAGCTGGAACTGGCTCGCCACGCCCGAACGCGTGTCGCAGGTTACGGTCACGCTGAAACCGGATGGCGATGGTACGTTGCTGACGCTGTTTCACGAACAACTGTTCGATGAAGATTCCAAGACCCGCCATACCCGCGGCTGGACCGCTTCGCTGGACAAGCTAGAAGGTCTGTTCGTCTGATCTGGTCTGCTGACGATTCCTGACAGCAGGCTGGTCTAGTTTTTACAAGAACGTCTCGCGCAGATAAGAAAGTCTCTCCATGTCAGCCATTGAGCCAGCAGTGGATGCTGGGTCCTCCGCCATTATTCCGCCAAAAGCGGGCCGGCGCGAATGGGTCGGGCTGGCCGTGCTGGCGCTGCCCTGCCTGCTCTATTCCATGGACCTGACCGTGCTGAACCTGGCGGTGCCGCAACTTAGCGCCGTGCTCAATCCCAGCAGCATCCAGTTGCTGTGGATCGTCGATATCTACGGCTTCATGGTGGCTGGCTCGCTCATCACCATGGGCACGCTGGGCGACCGCATCGGGCGCCGCCGTCTTCTGATGTTGGGCGCGGCAGCATTCGGTGCAGCGTCTGTCTTCGCCGCCTTTGTCACCAGCGCCGAAATGCTGATCGTCGCCCGCGCTGTCCTCGGTATTGCCGCAGCCACCCTGGCCCCATCGACACTTTCGCTGATCCGCAACATGTTCCTTGATCCGGGTCAGCGCACGGTGGCGATCGGCATCTGGATTGCCAGTTTCTCGGCCGGCGGCGCGCTTGGCCCGGTGATCGGTGGCGTGCTGCTCAGTTATTTCTGGTGGGGATCTGTGTTCCTGGTCGCGCTGCCGGTGATGGCGCTGCTGTTGATACTGGGGCCGGTCCTGCTGCCTGAATATCGTGATCCGAAAGCTGGGCGGCTGGATATTTTCAGCGCCGTATTGTCACTGGGTGCTGTCCTGCCGGTGATCTATGGCATCAAGCGGATTGCTGAAGATGGTCCCAATGGTGTTTCGGCGTTGTGCATCCTGCTCGGCCTTGTGATTGGGGCAACCTTCGCGCGCCGGCAGCTGCGGCTGGCAGATCCGTTGATCGACATGCGGCTGTTCAGGGCGCCGGCTTTCAGCACGTCATTGGCTGTCAACATCATCGGCGTTTTTGTCGCTTTCGGCATGTTTCTGTTTATGGCGCAATATTTCCAGCTTGTGCTGGGGATGAGTCCGCTTGAAGCCGGTCTGTGGATGGCGCCGATGGGCGGCACTTTCATCATCGGCTCAATGCTGGCTCCGCTGGTGATCAGTCGTATGCGCCCGGGGTTCGTTTTGGCAGGTGGCCTGATGGTGACGACCCTCGGATACATCATGGTTGGCATGGCTGCAGGGCCGGGCGGGTTCTGGCTGCTGATTTTTGGCTCGATCATATTCTGTCTCGGCCTGTCACCGGTTTTCACCCTGACCACGGATCTGGTTGTCAGCACCGCACCGCCGGAACGGGCCGGCGCGGCGGCGGCACTGGCAGAGACGAGTTCGGAATTCGGCGGGGCCCTGGGGATCGCCATTCTCGGCAGCCTGGCCACAGCGGCCTATCGCAGCACCATGGGTGCTGCGGTTCCACCCGATCTGCCCCCGGCAGCGATGGAGACCGCGCTCAATACGCTGGGCGGTGCGATGGTGGTCGCCGTACAACTGCCACCGGGCCCCGGTGCCGCCCTGCTGGATGCGGCCAGGCAGGCCTTTTCGCAAGGCTTCTTCCTCAGTGTTTCTGCCTGCGCCGTCATAGCGCTGATCGGGGCAATTCTGGCCGGCGTGATGCTGCGTCGCGTACAGATTGGCGGCGCCCACTGAAGCGGTTGGCGGAGGGGCTCGTTAACCCCGGGACGGCGCTTTCGGGCATCGGGGTTGGCATGCTATAGGCTGACTCCCGGCCTTTCCGGCCCAAGAGTCGCGATGCCGTTCAATTCACTCGCCTTTCTGATTCTGCTGACCGCCAGCTGGCTGCTGGTCGTCTGGTTGCGCCGACCGGCCTATGCGCTGATTGCGGCCAGCCTGGTCTTCTATTTTTTTGCCGGCCCCTTCGACACCACAGTGTTCCTGATGACGGTGGGGCTGAACTGGCTGATCCAGCTTTTCATCACGCGGCCGCGCTGGCGTATCACGGCCGCCGTACTGCTCAATATCGGACTGATTTTCGCCTTCAAGTACAAGAACCTAGTGTTCGGTGGCGGCATGGCCGGCAGCTATACCGATACGGGTCTGCCGCTGGGTATTTCTTTCTACTGCTTTCAGGCGCTGGCCTATCATATCGACGTGATCCGCCATCAGACGCCGCCGGCACGGTCTTTTGCTTCCTTCTTCCTGTTCAAGAGTTTTTTCCCGCAGTTGGTGGCTGGCCCGATCGTGCGGGCGCCGCAGTTCCTGCCACAGATTGAACGGCTGTTCAGTGGCAACCGGCGCCGCCTGCGCCTGATCGCCTATGGCCTGGGACTCTGCCTGCTGGGTCTGTTCAAGAAGGTGGTACTGGCTGATAGCCTTGCCCCGATTGTGGATGAGCTTTTTGCGGCACCGCCTGACTCGGCCTATCAGGCCTGGCTTGGCGCGGTATTGTTCGCCTTCCAGATCTATTTCGATTTCTCTGGATACTCCGACATCGCTATCGGCGCCGCCTATCTGCTGGGCTTGCGCCTGCCGCTGAATTTCCTCACACCCTACATGAGCATGGGCCCGCGCGACTTCTGGCAGCGCTGGCATATTAGCCTGTCGACCTGGATTCGCGACTATCTCTATATTCCAATGGGTGGCGGGCATGGCGGCTGGCTGCGTGCGGCGGCCGTGCTGGTCGGCAGCATGGCATTGGCCGGGCTGTGGCATGGCGCCAATGGCACCTTCGTGATCTGGGGTGCCGGCTGGGGTCTCTATATCCTGCTCTGCCGGTCGCTGCGCGATCGCGTCATGCTGCCGCTTGTGTTGCGCTGGCCGCTGCATATGGCCATCGTTGTAATGCTTTGGGTGTTATTCCGCTCGCCCAGTTTTGGCTTCGCGCTCGATTATCTGGCTGTAATGCTGGATATCACCGCATGGACGGTTCCTGCGGATGCGACATCGCCCTTGCTGGCTGGAATGGGCATTGTCGGCCTGTTTTTGTTGCATGCAGCAGAGTATCGGCTCAACCGACGGAGCACGCTTTTTACATTGCGGCGCTGGAATGGGCCATTCCTGTGGGGGCTGTGCATCGGCCTGTCGCTGCTGCTGATCCTGCTGCCCAGCAGCAACATCAATCCTTTCATCTATTTCCGGTTCTGAGGCGCTGCGATGAGATCCCGCCGCATCCGCTTTTCCGCTGTAGCGCTGTTTATCGTCGGCGGTCTGTGCGCCGCCCTTGTGTTTGAAGCCGGCCTCAAGGTTATTGCCGCAACACCGCTGTGGCGGGTTCTGCCGGTGATCGAGCCGATCCTGGGTCAACCCGATCCGCAAACCGGCTATGTTTTTACGCCCGGTATATCCGGCATATGGACGCGTGAGAATCGCGCGCCTGTACAGATCACCGATCTGGGTCTGCGTGGGCCAGCGGGGATCGCGCAGGAAAAACCACCCGGCACGTTGCGCATCGCGCTGTTGGGCGATTCTGTAACCGAGGCTTTGCAGGTCGCCTATGCCGATACATTTGGTGCATTGCTGCAGGATCGGCTCAATCGTGGCGCCAGTCCAAAGATAGAAGTGGTCAACCTGGCAATGTCGGGCAATGGCCCACTGCGCCAACTCATCCGCCTCGAGCAACGTGGCTACAGTTTCAATCCCGATATCGTGCTGTCGATACCCAGCCCATTTGATTTTCTCACCGGCGAACTGCGCGATGACAGAGTCAATCCGGCCTATGTGCCGGATGGCAGTGGGGGTTGGATACGCGGCTATGCTTTCCGCAACCGCTTTTCAGTGCGGCAGGCCGATACTTTGCTTGGCCGGATTTTCCTGAGGGCTGTACAGCAGTCAGATATGGCGCGATTGCTGTACCTGCGCAGTCGCGATCCGCTGCAGAAACTACTGGGTATCGAGGCGGCGGCGCGCCCTGTCGCTCCGTTGTCGGAACCTGTCGATCCCTGCTTCACAGCCAGTCTGCAGCAGTTGCAGCGTCTGTGGCAAGGCCATGAGCCAATACAGGACTGGCAGGTGACAGAAAAACTCCTTGATGAACTGGCTGTAAGCAGGGTTGGCCGGCCCGTGAAGTTGGTATATGCGCTGCGCGAATTACCGGTGCCGCCGGCGAGTTGCGCGCCCCAGCGTGCGCTCCGGGCCACTCTGATCACCACAATTGAAGGCGCATTGGCGGTGCGGCAGATCAGTTTCATCGACCTGGAAAGCCGGTTGGTGATCAGCATGGGTGCAGACAGCAGCGCCGATCTCAAAGTGTTGCGGGGCTTTGGTCTGCAGACTGGTCAGGGGCATTTGAATTACGAGGGCCATCGGCGCTATGCTGAGGTGCTGCATGATGCTCTTGCGGAGCTGATCCGGCGTTGATTACAACAGCCCCTGCTCGCGAAAACTGACATGGCCCTTGCGGCCGATGATCAGATGGTCATGCACAGCGATGCCAAGCGCCGAAGCGGCTGATATCACCTGGCGCGTCACCTCGATATCGGCGCGCGAGGGTGTCGGGTCGCCGCTTGGGTGATTGTGCACCAGGATCAGTGCCGCGGCATTCAGCTCCAGAGCCCGCTTCACCACCTCGCGTGGATAGACCGGCGTGTGGTCGACGGTGCCGCGCTGCTGTTGCTCGTCAGCGATCACCTGGTTCTTGCGATCCAGAAACAAAATCCGGAACTGTTCGATTCCTTCATGCTGCAGGGCGGCGCGACAATAGTCCAGCAGGGCCTGCCAGCTGGAAACGGCCGGACGCTGCGTCGCATCGGCCTTCAGCATGCGCAGGCCGGCTTCGCGGGTCACCTTCAGGGCGGCGATCACCGCATCGCCGCAACCGGGCACTTTCGCCAGGCGCTCGGCAGGCGCGGCCAACGCGCCAGCCAGCGAGCCGAATTCCGCAATCAGCGTCTTGGCCAGCGGTTTGGTATCGCCATTGCGGAAGACGCCGAACAGTATCAGTTCAAGGATTTCATAATCCGGTATGCCGCTGCCGGCGCTTTCAAGGAAGCGGGCCCGCAATCTGGCGCGATGGCCGTGGAAGTGGGGTTTCTCGTCTGCGCCCGCTTCTGCCAAGCGTCCCGTCTATGCGTATGGCGGTTTGTGCCAGCCCTTGGGCGACAGCGTGAATATCTCGTAACCGGTCTCGGTGACACCGATCGAATGCTCAAACTGTGCCGACAGCGAGCGGTCCTTGGTCACTGCGGTCCAGCCATCCGACAGCAGCTTCACCTGCCACTTGCCGGCATTCACCATCGGCTCGATGGTGAAGAACATGCCGGCCTTGAGCGGCACACCGGTGCCCGGCTCGCCGTAATGCAGGATATTCGGCGGTTCGTGGAAGATGCGTCCGAGGCCATGGCCGCAGAAATCGCGCACCACCGAGAAGCGCTCCTTCTCGACGAACTGCTGGATCGCATAGCCGATATCGCCCGTGGTGGCGCCAGGCTTGACCACCTCGATGCCGCGCATCATCGCTTCATAGGTGACGTCGCAGATTCGCTTGCCCTTCACGCCGACATCGCCGAGCAGGAACATGCGGCTGGTATCGCCATGCCAGCCATCGACGATCACGGTGACGTCGATGTTCAGGATGTCGCCATCCTCCAGCACCTTGTCGCCGGGGATGCCATGGCAGACCACGTGGTTCACCGACGTGCAGATCGATTTCGGGAAGCCGCGATAACCCAGCGGTGCCGGCACGGCGCCGTGCTGGGTGATGAAATTGTGGCACAGCGTGTTCAATTCGTCGGTGGTGACGCCGGGCACCACATGAGGCGTGATGAAATCCAGCGTCTCGGCAGCGAGTTTGCCGGCCGCACGCATGCTGGCGAAATCCTCGGTCTTGTGCAGACGGATGGCGCCGGGACGGAAATCGTCGTCGTCTTCGGTATCGAGGATGCGAGCCTGGTTCTGGTTCACGGTGTATTATTCACTGTTTTATTTCAATAAGTTACGGGTCAATTTCAAGCCGGTCGGCAATGGCGATGCCGGCCTCCGTAACGGTGCAAGCGTAACATAGCGCCTCGACCCCGGCATTCCTAGCCTCGATGAAGGCGGCGGCATAGCCCGGGTCGCAGTCGGCGGCAATGCGGAAATGGCGGCAATCGCCGCGCTGGACCACGAACAGCATCACCGCGCGATGCCCGGCAGCCACCATGGCCGACAGCTCGCGCAGATGCTTGGCGCCGCGTTCGGTGACGCAGTCGGGGAATTCCGCCAGCGGTGGCCGCCGGCTCAGATGCACGTTCTTGATTTCCAGATAGCAGTCGGGTCGGCCCTGCGTCGTCAGCAGGAAATCAACCCGGCTGTTGGTGCCGTATTTTACTTCAGGCCGGTGCAGGCTGTAATTCGCCAGTTCCGGGATGCGGTTCTGCGCCAGGGCCTCGGCCGCCAGTTTGTTGGGCAGGCCGGTATCGATCCCGACCAGGGTGCCGTCCGCTTCGGCGATCACCCAGCCCCAGTTCAGCTTACCCCTGCCAGGCTTGAGCCAGGCCCGGCTGCCCGGCCGGTCCAGCCCCAGCATGGCTCCGGGATTGGGGCAGTGCACGGTTTCTTCATGGCCGTCGGCAAATCGCATGTCCGCCAGGAAACGCTTGTAGCGGCGGATCAGGATGGCCGGGGTGAGGGGCTGGGGAAACTGCATGCTTCGCCTATAACGGCGGCTGGCCTGCACGTCCAGCGCGTGCTATGTCCTCTCGCCATGACGGAAACGCCCAAAATCGTAACCGCAGC
>NZ_CALSAN010000011.1:0-145695 GCF_943372915.1 Ferrovibrio terrae
AGGCGCAGCAGCGTTATGCCGCCTCCGACGTGCTGAACCTGCACCAGTTGAAGACCGTGCTGGACGGCATGCTGGTGCGGGAGGGTCGCATGGCGCTCGCCGAGGCCTGTTTCGGCTTCCTGCCGGCCCGTGCGGCGCTGGATCTGGCCGGCTGGCCCGAGGACGATATTTTCGCCCACTAATCCGGGCCTTTATCCCGCAAACGGCCAAGTCTCTGAAATTGGCTGCGAACCGGTCATCAGGTTTGCAATTCCGGGGGTGATTCTCCATACTTGGCACGATTCTTGTTAGTGTCTCGCAAGCGGTGGAAGCCCATGACGTCCGCACCATCCGCCGCGCGTGTTAAGCGCGCCGGAAAGAAACGTGCGAAAGCCCCGACCCGGCCCGGCGCGGCAAAGCCCAGCACGGTAAAGTCCAGTGCGGGAAAAGTCGTGCAGGTTGCCGCACGGCGTCCGGCCGCCAGTCCCGATATCGAGGTCGGCCGCCGCGTTCTGCTGATGGAAGCCAACGGTCTGGCCGCTCTGGCGGCCAATCTGGACAGCAGTTTCGGCAAGGCGCTCGACATTCTCATGACGGTGAGCCGCAAGGGCGCTCATGCGCGTGCCATTATTTCAGGCATGGGCAAGAGCGGCCATGTGGCGCGCAAGATCGCGGCCACGCTTGCCTCGACCGGCACGCCAGCCAGTTTCGTCCATCCCGGCGAGGCCAGCCATGGCGACCTTGGCATGATCATGCCGGGCGATGTGGTGATCTGCCTGTCGAATTCCGGCGAAACCCATGAGCTGGCCGATGTCATCGCCCATGCCAAGCGCTTTGCCATTCCCCTGATTGCCATGACCAAGAAGGCCAAATCGGCACTGGGCGAGGCGGCCGATGTCGTGTTGCTGATCCCGCCGGTGGAAGAGGCCTGTCCGATCGCGCAGGCGCCCACCACATCCACCACCATGATGCTGGCCCTGGGCGATGCGCTCGCCGTCGGCCTGATGGAGCGGCGCGGCTTCACCAAGGACCAGTTCCGTATCTACCATCCCGGCGGCAAGCTCGGCCGCCAGCTGGTCAAGGTCAAAGACCTCATGCATACCGGCGCGGAAATGCCGATGGTGACGGTCGGCACCGGCATGCGCGACGCTTTGGTCACGATGGCCGGCCGCAGCTTTGGCTGTATCGGCATTATCGGCAAGGGCGGCCGCGACAAGGACAAGCTGCTCGGCATCATCACCGACGGCGACTTGCGCCGCCATATCGAGGGCGATCTGCTGGCGCAGAAAGTTGAAACGGTGATGACCAGGAAGCCGATCACCATCGGCCCCAATCAGCTGGCCGGCGAGGCGCTGGGCGAGATGAACCGCCGCCGCATTACCGCCTTCTTCGTGGTCGAGAACGGTCGTCCCGTAGGCATCCTGCACATGCACGATTGCGTGCGTGCAGGTATTACCTGATGCATGGCGCCATGATGACAGCCGATCTCAGCCAGCCAGGCACCCAGAAAACCCGCCGCAATGCCGATTTCGCGCCGCGCGATGGTGCGCGCATCCTGTCGGCATTGCCACGCCGGCGCGGTTTCGTCCGTTTCATGAAATTCATCCTGCCGCTGATCGCGCTCGGCACTGTGGCGGCGGTGATCGCCTGGCCGCAGCTGTCTAAGCGGCATAACACCCTGTCGCTGAGCTTCAGCGATGTGGACTCTGCCAGTGCGGCGCTGGTGATGAACAATCCGAAATACCGCGGCTCGGATGCCAATGGCCAGCCCTATGTGGTAACGGCCGACCGCGCCATCCAGGACCCGAAGGATGACAAGCATGTGACGCTGGACCGCGTGCAGGCTGATATCACCATGAGCAGTGGCGAATGGTGGTCCCTGACCGCCGATACAGGGCTGTATAATGGCACCGCCCATCTGCTTGACCTGTATGGCAACATCAATGTCTATGGTGACCGTGGCAGCGAGATGCATGGCCATTCCGCCGAGGTCAATCTGCAGACCAAGGTGATATCCAGCGACGAGAAGGTGTGGGGGCAGGCGGAATTCGGCCAGATCCGCGCCAATGGTATGCGGGTCTACGACAAGGGGCGGGTCATCGTTTTCATCAATGGCGTGAAGACGACGATTCTTCCGCGAGGGAAGCAGGGATGACGGTATTACGACTCCCCCATCTGTTCGCCCGCTCGTTCGGGCTGCGCCCGGCGTTTCTGGCTGCCGCGGCGCTTGCCTTGTTCGCTGCCGATGCGACCGCCCAGTTGAACCTCAACAGCAAGCAGAACAGCAACCAGCCGATCGAGATTTCTTCCGATACCCTGGAAGTGCAGCAGGACAAGCAGCTGGCGATCTTCAAGGGCAAGGTCGATGTGGTGCAAGGCGATACCCGGCTGCGTTCGGAAGAGCTGTTCGTGTATTACCGCGACCGCAGCGCGCCGGCAGCCGGCGCTGCTGCGGGCAGTACGACGCCGCGCCAGCAGCCTGCCGCACGCCCGGCTGCCGCACCGGCCGCACCCGGCGGTCCCGATTCCAGCTCGATCAGCAAGATCGAGGCGAAAGGCAGTGTCTTCGTCTCGACGCCGAAGGAACGCGCCCAGGGCGATTTCGGCGTGTATGACGTGGAAAAGAAGACTATTACCCTGACCGGCAATGTGCTGATGACCAGCGACAACAGCACGTTGCGCTGTGCGCGCGCCGTGATGTATCAGGATACCGGCCGCAGTACCTGCGATCCGGCCCAGGGCACACGGGTACGGGCGGTGATCATTCCCGAAGGCGGCGACAAGCCGGCCGATCCGGCGCCTGCACAGGGAGGCCGTCGCTGATGACTGCCAGTGGCGACAAGCTTGATCCGGCAGGCGACGGCCTGCGCTTGGTTGCCGAGAATCCGTATCCCGGGCTGGCAGCGCATCGCCTGGGCAAGAGCTTCAAGAAGCGGCCGGTGCTGCGCGATGTGTCGCTGTATGTGCAGCGTGGCGAAGCCGTTGGCCTGCTGGGCCCCAACGGCGCCGGCAAGACCACGACCTTCTACATCATGACCGGTCTGCTGCGGCCCGATCATGGCAGCATCACACTGGATGGCCACAATATCACCGGCCTGCCGATGTATCGCCGCTCGCGGCTCGGCATGGGCTACTTGCCGCAGGAAGCCTCGATCTTCCGCGGCCTGACGGTGGAACAGAATATCCGCGCCGTGCTTGAACTGGTCGAGCCCGAGGCTGATCGCCGCGAGGCGATGCTGGACGACCTGCTGGCTGAATTCTCGATCACGCATCTGCGGCGCACGCCGGCGCTGGCGCTGTCCGGCGGCGAGCGCCGGCGCTGCGAAATCGCCCGCTCGCTGGCAACGCAGCCTTCCTTCATGCTGCTGGACGAGCCACTGGCCGGCATCGATCCGATTGCGGTAGGTGAAATCCGCCAGCTGGTGTCGCATCTGAAGGATCGCGGCATCGGCGTGCTGATCACCGACCACAATGTCCGCGAGACACTCGACATCATCGACCGTGCCTACATCCTGCATGATGGCAAGGTACTGATGGAGGGCAGCCCGAGCGAAATCGTCGCCGACGAGAATGTCCGGCGGGTTTATCTCGGCGAGCGGTTCAGCTGGTGATGGGCGCATAAGCATGGCCTTGGGTCCCCGTCTCGAGCTTAGGCAGGGCCAGGCGCTCGTTATGACGCCGCAGCTGCAGCAGGCGATCAAGCTGCTGCAGCTCTCCAATCTCGAATTGATGGCCTATGTCGAGCAGGAGCTGGAGCGCAATCCGCTGCTCGAACGGATCGACGGCGACGCGCCCGGTGCCGAGGATACCCGCGATTCCTTTGAAGTCGCCGATGGCGATGCGCCGGCCGAACGCCTGGATCTGAGTTCCGATGGCATCGCCGAAAAGGCGCGCGAAGCCATGGATGTCGATCCCGATGGCGACAATACCTTCAACAACGACAGTGGCTATGACGGCGCCAATGCCGATATGGGGCTGAGCAGCAATTATATCAGCGGGCGTGGTGGCGACGGGCGGTTTGACGACGAGGGCGGTGGCCTGGAACAGACCCTGTCGGAGACGCTCAGCCTGCGCGAGCATGTGCAGGAACACTGGCTGCTGATGCCGGCCAATGCGACCGACCGCCTGATCGGCCAGGCTCTGATCGATACGCTGGACGAAGCCGGCTATGTCACCGAACCGCTGGAAGAGGTGGCGACCCGGCTGGGTATCGAGGCCGACGAGGTCGAGGCCGTGCTACTGGATCTGCAGACCATCGAGCCGGCAGGGCTGTTTGCCCGCAGCCTGAAGGAATGCCTGGCGCTGCAGCTGCGCGAACGCGACCGCCTCGATCCGGCCATGCAGGCTCTGCTCGATAACCTGGAACTGCTGGCCAAGCGCGATATCCCCGGCCTGATGCGCATCTGTGGCGTGGATCAGGAAGATGTCGCCGACATGGTGCAGGAAATCCGTGCACTCAATCCCAAGCCGGGTCTGCTGTTCGGTGGTGAGCCGGTGCAGACGCTGGTGCCCGATGTCTATGTGCGCCGGGGCAATGACGGCAGCTGGCTGGTCGAGCTGAACAGCGACACCCTGCCGCGCGTGCTGGTCAACAGCCGCTATTATGCCCGGGTGACCAAGGCGGAAAAGGCGGCGACAAATGGCGCGACGCCGAATGTCCAGCAGAAGCAGACCAAGACCTATATGTCGGATTGCCTGAATTCGGCTAACTGGCTGGTCAAGTCGCTCGACCAGCGTGCCCAGACCATCCTGAAGGTCGCCAGCGAGATCGTGCGTCAGCAGGACGCCTTCCTGCGCCATGGCGTGTCGCATCTGAAACCGCTGAACCTGCGCGCCGTGGCCGAGGCCATCGAGATGCATGAAAGCACGGTCAGCCGCGTCACCTCGAACAAGACCATGGCGACGCCACGCGGCATTTTCGAGATGAAGTATTTCTTCACTGCCAGTATCGCGGCCACCGATGGCGGCGAAGCCTTCTCGGCAGAGTCGATCCGTCACCGCATCAAGACGCTGATCGATGCCGAAAGCGCCGAGGATGTGTTGTCGGACGACAAGATCGTCGAGATGCTGGCCGGCAAGGGTGTCGATATCGCCCGCCGCACCGTGGCGAAATACCGCGAGGCAATGAACATTCCTTCATCGGTCGAGCGCCGCCGCCTGAAAAAGGCCGGCCTGCTCAAGGCCGGGTGAGGCGAGGGCGGAAACATGGCTGACATCGCGCCGCTGTTTGACAGCAACCGGGCCTGGGCGATTTCCAAGCTCAATGCCGATCCGGGTTTTTTCGACCGGCTCGCGCATCAGCAGAATCCGGCCTATCTCTGGATTGGCTGCGCCGACAGCCGGGTGCCGGCGAATGAAATCGTCGGTCTCGATCCCGGCGAGCTGTTCGTGCACCGCAATGTCGCCAACCTGGTTCATCCGGCCGACATGAACTGCCTGGCAGTGCTGCAATACGCCATTGAATTCCTGAAGGTGAAGCACGTCATCGTCACCGGCCACTACGGCTGTGGCGGCGTGCGCGCGGCAATGCAGCCGCAGCAGCTGGGCCTGATCGATCATTGGCTGCGGCCGATCCGCGATGTCTACGCACGGAACGAGGCTGAGCTTCAGGACGTGGTCGAGGAATACAAGCGCGTCAATCTGCTGTGCGAACTGAACGTGCGCGAGCAGGTGCACAATCTGGCCAAGACCACCATCGTGCAGAATGCCTGGCATCGCGGCCAGGATCTCAGCCTGCATGGCTGGGTATACGGAATATCAAATGGCTTGATCCGCGATCTCGGCGTCACCATATCCGGTGCGGAAGCCGTCGACCGAATCTTTCGTACCGAACCGGACCGGTTGGCGCCTTAGCCCTTGTGATCAAAGGTAAACCGTAGCCGGACGGCTGTGGATATCTTTTAAATCAATGGGTTAACGGATTTCCACGTGGTTGACAGGGAAAAAGGCCTTCTCTATGGTCCGCCGCGCATGACGGGCGTTGGCCGCCGTACTACACTCATGCCCTGACCGATCGAACTCGGATTTCGACACAGATGAAAATCCTGACTTCCGGACAGCAGCTCGACCTCGGCGACTCTTTGCGCGCCTATGTCGAGGAACATCTTTCCGCAGCGGTGTCCAAGTACATGGACAATGCCATCGAGGCCAATGTCGTGTTCAAGCGCGACGGCTCGATGTTCCATTGTGTATGCACGGTGCATGTCGGTGCAGGCATCGCCATGACGGCAGCGGCGGAGGGTAACGAAATCTATCTCAGCTTCGACCAGGCTCTGGAGAAGCTGGCTAAACAGGTCCGGCGCGACAAACGCAAGCGGCGTAATCATCACCAGCGGCTCCCCCAGGTCGGAGATGTGGCCTGAGTCTCGATTGAGACCAGACTCATACCGTCAGAAGCCGCGGAGGCACGATTCCAGATGGAAATCTTTCAGCTCTTGAGCCCTGATGGCGTGATCGCCAACCTCAAGGCCAACAGCAAGAAGCAGGCGCTGCAGGAACTCTCTGCCCGCGCCGCAAAAATCACTGGCCAGCATGAGCGCGCCATTTTCGATACCCTGCTGGAGCGTGAGCGCCTCGGTACCACGGGTGTTGGCAATGGGATTGCGATTCCGCATGGCCGCCTGCCCGGACTGGACAAGCTTTATGGCCTGTTCGCCCGTGTTGAGCGTCCGATCGATTTCGATTCGATCGACGAGATGCCTGTGGACTTGGTGTTTCTTCTGCTGGCCCCGGAATCGGCCGGCGCCGACCACCTGAAGGCACTGGCGCGCGTGTCGCGCCTGCTGCGCGACAAGGCGGTTTGCGAGAAGCTGCGCGGCGCCGAGAGCGCCGACGCCATCTACGCCCTGCTCACCGACAGCCCGACCAGCCACGCCGCCTGATCGGCGTAGACTGGCCGTAACCGTCAGATCTGTTCCGTCAGTGCGCGCTGACGGGCATCAGGTCGTTCTGCACTGCTGCAGCAAAGGCAAGTTCGCGTTGCGGCGCGAGGCCTAACTGGGTGCCGTTGGCGGAGTAGATGCCCCAGACCGCACCTTCTGGAATCTGCACCAGCCGTATATAGGCCAGGTCAGGCGCGCCGAGGTTGGCAAAGGTTTCTTCCGTCATCGGCGGTTGTGAGCCCGCGACGTTGTCATGTTTGGTATCGTGATCGTTGGGGAGGGCCATGTGTTTTCTCCTTCCGGCGCGAACTTAACGAGAGCCGCCGGTTTTGCCGGTAACGCCCAGCGTATCGCTGCGGCCGCCATCCGTCGTGTTGATCGCAATATTGCGAATCTGTGATTCCGGCCGCGGCCGGTGCAGGTCGATATGCAGCAGGCCGTTGCGCAGCTCTGCGCCCACAACCTCAATGCCATCGGCCAGCACGAAGCTGCGCTGGAACTGCCGCGCCGCGATACCGCGATGCAGGTAGATGCGTTCCTTGTCGTCGCTCTGCTTGCCACGGATGACAAGCTGGTTGTCTTCCACCGTGATGGCGAGATCGGTCGCGCTGAAACCTGCAAGTGCCAGGCTGATACGGAGATCGTTTTCGCCGGTCTGTTCAATATTATAGGGTGGATAGCCCTCCGAGCCCGCCTTGGTGGCGCGCTCGATCATGCGTTCGACATGGTCGAAGCCGAGCAGCAGGGGGCTGGAGAAAATCGATACGCGGGTCATTCCATACTCCTTATAAAAGCGAGCAGCGCGCGGACCCTTAAAGGCATCCGAACACCGAAGATGTGGGGTGCGATGGCTTGCGGATCAAGGCCTGTATAGGCAGGATGTTGCCGCCAAAACGGAGGCATATTGTGGCTGAAACTGGGCAAAAGATTGAAACTGTAGGCGTTATCGGCGCTGGCGCCATGGGCCGCGGCATTGCCCAGGTGGGCATGACCGGCGGCATGGCGGTTCTGCTGTTCGATGCCATGACCGGCGCAGCCGCCAAGGCGCGCGAGGCGATCTTTGCCCAGCTTGACCAGATGGTGTCCAAAGGCCGGCTCGAGGAGTCAGCCGCGACGGCAGCCAAGGCTCGTCTGAGCGTGGTGGATACGCTGGAAGCGCTGGCCCCTGCCGATCTGGTGGTGGAAGCCATTGTCGAGAATCTCGGGGTCAAGCAGGAGGTGTTCCGCAAGCTGGAAGCGATCGTGCGGCCCGATTGCCTGCTGGCCTCCAATACCTCGTCATTGCGCATCGCCAGCATTGCGGCTGCCTGCCAGCAGCGCGACCGTATTGCCGGCCTGCATTTCTTCAATCCCGTGCCGCTGATGAAACTGGTGGAAGTGATCCGCGCGCCGGGCAGTTCAGATGCCACGATTGCCAGCCTGGTTGCAGTGGGTGAACGCATGGGCCGGCTGCCGGTGGTGGTGCAGGACAGCCCGGGCTTCCTGGTCAATCTGGGGGGGCGTGCCTATACGCAGGAGGCACTGCGCATCGTCTCTGAAGGCGTGGCGACGCCGGCGCAGGTCGATGCGGTGATGCGCGACAACTGGGGCTTCAAGATGGGGCCCTTCGAGCTGATGGATTTGACCGGCATCGACGTTAATTTCCCGGTCAGCCAGATCATCCACGAAGGCTATTTCTATGACCGCCGGCTGGCCACGGCACCGCTGCACCAGTTGCTGAAGGAAAGTGGCCAGTTCGGCCGCAAGACCAAACAGGGCTTTTTTGCCTATGACGAGGCCGACAAGGGCGTGGTGCCCTCAGCCGATGCGACCTCGGCGGCAGAACCGGCCAGCCGGGTCGTACTGGCCGATGCCGATGATGAAGCCCTGGGTGCATTGCTGCGCAGCTTCGACCTTGAGGTCAGCGGGTTTGATGATGGCGACAGCGCCATTCTTTGCGCGCCGCTAGGTGAGGATGTGGCCAGTTATGCGGCCCGCATGAAGCTGGATCACCGCCGCCTGTTCGGCCTCGATATCGCCGGCAAGCTGGACAAGCGCCTGACGCTGATGCGCGCACCAGGTGCGCGGCGTGATCTTGTTGATGCTCTGGTGGCGCGGTTGCACTCTGCCGGCCGGGCCGTTACGTCGATCACCGATAGTCCCGGTTTCATCGGCCAGCGCATTGCGGCCATGGTGGCCAATCTGGGCTGTGAGATGGCGCAGATCCGTGTCGCCAGCCCGCCCGATATCGACAAGGCGATGACGCTGGGGCTGAACTATCCCTTCGGGCCGCTGGCGTTGGCCGACGCCATGGGGCTGGAAACCGTGCATACGGTGCTGACCCAGCTGCAGGCCATCACCGGCGACGACCGCTACCGGCCCAGCCTGTGGCTGCGCCGCCGTGCACAGCTCGGGTTGTCGGCACTCACCGAGGACTAGGCCGTCAGCCGCACGAAGGGAACCGGTTTTACAAACCCCTTCAGCTCGGCGCTTTCATGGCTGAGGGTGCGGCCGTCCAGCAATGGCATCACGGCCGGATCGGCGGCCAGTGGCGCCGACAGCACGACTTCGCCACGCCGGCTGCGGCCCTGCAGGCGGGCGGCCATGTTCACTGTGCTGCCGAAGTAATCCAGTCGCTCGTTCAGGGTCACGGCGATGCAGCGTCCGCCATGCAGACCCATCTTCAAACCGATGGCGGTCTCCGCGGGCAGACCCTCGGCGGCCAGTTCCGCCTGATAGTCGCGGTTGAAGGCGCCGATGCGGTCGCGGATTTCCAGGGCGGCGCGCACGGCCTGTTCGGGCGTGGCAAACGCTGCCATCACCGCATCGCCGATGGTTTTGATCAGCGCGCCGTCATGTTCGCGGATCGACTCGGCCAGGAAGCCGAAATGCCGGCGCACCAGGCGATAGGCTGCTGCATCGCCGAGCCGTTCGTAGAGCGCGGTGGACCCTTCCAGATCGGTGAACATCAGCGTGATGCTGTCGATGCCGACATCCTCGCCCTCGCGCAGCACCTGCGCCGGCAGCAGGTCGCGGAAAGCCTGCAGGGTCGTCACCTCATGAGCGGTCAGCGCGTCGCTGCGCCAGGCGCGCGACTCGATCACAAAGGTCAGTTGCCGGCTGCTGAGATTGTGTAACACCAGGCCACCAATGGTATCGCCGGCGGCGCCACGGATGGTGAATTCCGGCGCGGCAGCATCTTCGGCAATCATGGTCGGGAAGGCACCGCCATCATGCACGATCACGCATTCGCCGCCGGGTTCCAGGGCACGCAGGCGGTATTCGCCGGCCGGCAGGGCCACCATGATGCGCCGCTGCTCGCCCGGCTGCAGAATCTGCTGCACCAGAATGTGGCGCGACACATGCGGCCCACCCATGCAGAACTCGCCTTCGCCAATGCTGCGGATTGCTGGGGCGGGGCGGAAGCTGATCTCGATATTGCTGGTGAAGCTGCCGTCATAGGCGATGTTGCAGGAGGGGCAGTGCGCCTGTTTGGGCAACTGGTCGAGCGTCGTTGCCGTCGCCTTGGCGCCGCCGCAGCGTGGGCAGAGCAGGTTCCACGATAGTCCCAGCAGGCCGAGGCGTGTCGCTTCCAGGCAGAGCTCGGCAACGTGGCGGACCGGCACCTGCCAGTCGCGCGCCAGCTTGCGCGGCCGGATGCGGATCAGGTCGACCTCCTGTGCCGTGGCGATATGGCTGGCCAGCCGGTCGGCCAGGTGGTGATGATATGATCCGGCGGCGATCTGCCGGGTCAGGCCGGCGAGCCGTTCGCGCTGTTCCGGCGCCGGTTCAGGCGGTGTGTAGAGGAAGGGCATGTCGGCCTGGCCCGCGGCAAAGCTGGCGGCCTGCCGCACCATCTCTTCAAGGCTCTTGCCGATCTTGTCCAGCAGGCCGGTGGCGAACAGCAGATGCCCTAGGATGCCGCGTGGCGTGCCGCTGAGCCGGTAGGTGACACGGCTGCCGCCATTCGGGCCGGCTTCCAGCTTCAGCGCGGGGCCGAGGGTTTGCAGCGGGCCGCGCTGGAATATCCGCATCTGGCGGAATTCGCGCTCGAACACCCATTCGAACGGCGGGTCGTCCCATTCGACGGCAACGCCTTTGTAACTCGCGGTAGCGCGGCGGCGCACTGAGCCATCGGGCTGCGTGATTTCCTCCACCGCATAGCGCGGTGTGCCCGCGGCCTCGTTGAAGCGGGCGGTGTCTGAGAGATAGGGCCAGAGCGCGGCCGGCGGCGCCGGCAGATCCCAGGTCCATGTGCGGTCGTGCAGTTTCTGCATGTGGCAGAAACTAGCACGATGCGGTGGTTGGCAAGAGGCCGGCGGTTGATGCCGGTCACAGAAATCAGCGGGTTCAGGCGCCGGCAGACACGGCCACGAGGCGAGCCAGCATCACATCGGCTTGACGGCCGGGTCAGGCGCTGGCTCGGTGACGAGCATGGCTTCTGCCGGAATTTCCTCTGCCCGCTGGTCATAGGGGGCGGTGGGCAGCTGCGGCTGCGGACGGCGGCCGGGCGGGGTCATCGGCATGCGGGGATCGGCCAGCGCGCGCGGCGGTCCGGGCAACTGGCGGCCTTCCAGCGAATAGGGATCTGGCTCCGCATAGCAGTCGACACCACCGAGGGTCTTGAAGCAGAACACTTCCTGGCGATCAGTCGGCTTGAAATTGCTGACGCAATATTTGCCATCGACGACCAGGTTTTCGAGATTGCAGGTCATTTCAAGGCGACGCTCAACGCGAGCCTTAAAAACCTCATAACCGACTCCGACGGCGGTGCTCTGGGCGAAGGGTGTAAAGTCTTTGCGTTGATCTGCGCAGGCCGACAGCAAGCCGGTCAGGAACAGCGGCAGCAGCAAACTGCGGATGATGATACGCATGGGCTTCTCTCCTGCGTGCGGCATCCATCTGGACACCGTTCAGCCATTCTGGCCAAGCATTATCGCGCCCCGCCGTTTGAATATCCAGTTAAGCAATATGGTTAAAACGCGTTAGCCATAAGGGATGGTGGCCTGCCGAAGTGGGCCGTTTCAGGCGGTGGGCTGCGGCAGTCGGATGCGGAAGGTGGTTCCGAGCGGGCCGGTGCGGGCCAGTTCCAGGTCGCCGCCATGACCGCGGATCAATTCGCGGGCGATGGCAAGGCCAAGGCCGGTTCCACCGCTGCGACCGCCGCGGAAGGGCTCGAACAGATGGGTCTGGGCCGCTTCGCTCAGGCCGCCACCACTGTCGGCCACTTCGATCACGACGCCATTTTCGGCAAGCGCTGCAGCCACCCGGATGTCGCCGCCATCGGGCATCGCCTGGGCGGCGTTGCGGACCAGGTTGTTGAGCACGCGGTACAAATGCTCGCTGTCGGCCTGCAGCAGCAGGGTTTCCGGTACGGCATTGTGCCAGCGGATGTTGGTTCCATCCGGCAGGCCCAGCGCGGCGGCGACATCGTCGACGAAATCGCGCAGGGCAATGCGGCAGGGTTCCGGAGCACGCTCTTCCGCCTTGCCATAGCGCAGGGTCTGGGCGCAGAGCGCGATGGCGCGGTCGATCGAGCCGACCAGGCGGGGGGCGACCTGCAGCACGGTGGGGTCGGCCGAGGTGGCGAGGCGGTCGGAGACCAGCTGGGCCGAGGCCAGCATGTTGCGCAGGTCATGGCTGATCTTGCTGACGGCGATACCAAGCTGGGCCAGGCGCGCGCGCTGGGTCAATGCCTGCCGCAGATCCTGCTGCATCATCTGCAGCTCGCGTTCGGCCATGCCGATTTCATCGCGACGCTGCGTCGGGCGGATGATCTGCCGGGCGTCTTCCGGTGCGGCATGGAAACCCACGATGCTGACGATCAGGCGGCGGATTGGCCGCACCAGCAGCCATTGCAGGCTCAGATAGACCAGGGCGCCGGTGATGACCGAGATGATCAGCGCCACCCACAGCACCTGCCAGGAGAAATCGCGCAGCGCATCACTCAGCGGTGCTGTCGGCAGCACCACCTCGATACGGGTCTGCGGATCGCGCGGCGACGGACCCAGCACGCGGACATAGTCGTTGGCCGGATTGGTCATCACCATCACCGCATTCATGATGCCTTCCCACCATTTCTGGGTGGTGAGATCGACGGGCTTGCCGAGCATCGGCAATTCCTGGCGGTCGCTCAGGATAAGGGCATTCGATTCCTTGCGCCGCATCGCCACCAGCTTGCCGCCGACATTGCGCAGCAACTCATCTTCCAGTTCGGCGCTGACCATGCCGTTCGGTGCAGCCAACAGGGCGAGCGCGGCCTGGTCGGCCAGTTCGATGCGCGATTCAAAATAGCTGATGCGAAACCGGCTCATCGCCGGCAGGTAGATCAGCACGGCCGACAGCATGGTGAAGACAATCGTCAGCACCAGCAGACGGCCAGACAGGCTGGCGACGCCAGGCGGGCGTGGCGGGTGCGAAGAATCGGTCGAGGCGAGGGGCTCGGCGGTCATGATACAGGATAGTATAGCGCGTCAGCCGAACCGGGCGAGGAACTGGACGATCCGCCGGGTCAGCGGACTGAACAGTTTGGGACGGTAGAAATCGGCAGCCGCCTGCAGGGCACTGCTGCCACGGGCCGGAAAGGGCGCAATCATGGCCTGGACTGCGCCGATGCCCAGTCCCTTGCCAATGGCGAGCGCCCAGGGATGCAGGATTTCGGCGGCCTGCGGCCCGACCGCGGCGGCGCCGAGAATGCGACCGGTGGAGGTGGTCATCACCTTGAGCAGGCCTTCGCTGCGCCCTTCGGCCAGGGCGCGCTCGTTGAGGATGAAGGGGCGGCGCTGGATGTGGATGCGGCCATGGCGCGCGCGCGCGGCGGCTTCGCTCAGGCCGACACAGGCGAGTTCCGGATCGCAGGCGACCAGATCGGCCGCCGCGCGGCGGTCGGCGCGCAGGGGCAGCCGCAGCAGGATATTCTTCAGCGCCACAGTGGCGTGATGCACGGCGATCGCAGTTGTGGCCTGAGGATCGACCGCGGCCCCGATGGCATGGACATGGTGGTTGCTGGTGCGCAGGGTGCCATCCACCGCGATTCCACGCGGCCCTGTGGTGATGCCGGCCTGTCGCAGGTCAAGGGCGTCAAGATCGGCCTGCCAGCCTGTCGCCAGCAGCAGATGTGAACCGGCGATGCGGTCGGTGCCGCCATCGGCATGGTGCAGGGTCAGCACGATACCGGTGGCGGAATTTTCCGCCAGGGTGATCGTGGTCTGCTCATGCAGCGTCACGCCGTCGCGGCGCAGGGCATCGACGACCAGGTCGCGCAGTTCCGGATCGTGGCGCGCGAGGCATTGCTGGCGCTCGACCAGCGTCACCCGCACGCCCAGACGCTGAAAGGCCTGCGCGCATGCAATGCCGGTGCCGCCGCCGCCGATGACCAGCAGATGCAGCGGGCGCTCTGTCAGATCGAAGATCGATTGCGGAGTCAGGCAGGCGATATCCGTCAAACCGGGAATGGCGGGCATCGCCGGTTTTGCGCCACTGGCGATCACGAAGCGGCGTGCCGTAACCTGGGTGCTGCCAACATTGAGTGTATCAGGCGCGGCAAATCGCGCTTCACCCTGCAGCACCGTAACGCCCAGAGCACCCAGCCGCTCAGCCGAATCATTCGGCGCAGCGGCGGCGATCGTGGCATTGGCATGCCGCAGCACAGCCAGGATGTCGATATCGGGTTCGTCAAAGCGGATGCCAAGCTTTGCCGCATGCTGCCAGTCGGTGGCGTGGCGGGCGGCAGCGGCCAGCGCCTGCAGCGGCAGCTCGCCATATAGCCGCGCACCGCCCATGCGATCACGTTCGATCAGAACGGTTTTGGCACCGAGCAGGGCGCCGCCGGCAGCCACGGTGATGCCGGCAGTGCCAGCGCCAACCACGGCGATATCGCATTCGATCCGCTCGGTCATGCCACCAGCAAAGACAGCGGGGCGGGCGAAGTCAAGCGAGCGACTCGGCATGCCGAGGCGTCCTGCCGCCCCGTTTTTGCCGCAATGGGGCGGCAAAGAGAGCAATTAACCCCTATTTACGCTATAGCTGTGGCGGTCTCGTGCCGCTTTTCCTGAACCTGTTCCCCATAGTCGCCATGCCGCTTCGCCTCATCCTGCCGATCCTGTGCCGCCCGTATCTGCGTCGCCTTGGGCTGGTGCTATGCCTCGTCCTTGTCACTTTTGCCTCGGTCCAGGCGCAGCCTGGTGGGGGCGTGTCCGGCACTTCCGGCGCGTTGACGGCGACCGACTGGAATGCAGCCTTGTCGGCTGTCACGCGCCAGTTGCGCGATCCGCGCATGGACGACGACGGATTTGCCGCCCTGCGTGCCGACCTTGATCGCCTGCGCGTCAATGCCAGTATCGAACGTGACCAGTTTCGCCAGGCGGTGACAGGTACGCAGACGCAGCTTGATGCCCTGGGGCCCGCACCGGCAACCGGCCAGCCGCGCGAGGCCCCGGCGGTGACGGAGTCGCGCCGGCAGCTCGCCGTGCGCCTGCAATCGGTGCAGGACAGCGCGAAGCAGGCCGAGCTGGCGCTGACCCGCATCATCGCCCTGCAGGACGAGGTGGCCGACGAAGCGCGGCGCCAGTTCACCCGGCAACTGCTCTATCGCGGCGCTTCGCCCTTCAGCCCGAATTTCTGGCGCAATGGCATCGAGGATATCCGTGGCATTTCCGCCCAGGTGCTGGCGGCACCAGAGCAGTGGTGGCAGGCCGATGACAACCGCCGTTCCGGCCATACCACGCTGCTGCAGATCATCATGGTGGCGGTGCTCACCGTCGTGCTGCTGATTCCGCTGCAACGCTGGCTATACCAGACCTACGGTATCCGTCCTGACAGTGAGGGCGAGCCCTCGGCAGGCCGCCGCACGATGGCGTCTTTCACAGTGCTGATCGGCCAGACGGCTATGCCGTTGGTGACGCTGTGGGCAACCTACGGCGTGCTGGTCGGCAATGACTGGGCGACTGGCCTGATCGGGCGCATCATGTTCATTCTGATGCAGGCGATCAGCATTGCTCTGCTGGCGCGCGGCCTGGCACAGGCGACGCTGGCGCCGCAGCATCCGGCCTGGGCGCTGATCCCGCTGCCCAAGCTGGAGCGCAATCGACTGCAGCGGCGGGTCACCGCTTTTTCCATCGGCATGGTGCTGGTGGCCGCCCTAGTCGCCCCGTCGCGCGTGCCGGATTTCGGCACGGCCGGCCGCGATATGGTGATCGCTGCCGTGGCGTTGTTCCTGGTCATCACCAACCTGGCATTTTCAGATCCGCGGCTGTGGCGGCCGCTGAGCGATGAGATGCGGCCGTTGCGGCTGTTCGCATCATTGATCTTCGGTCTCAACCTGGTGTCGCTCGCTGGCTTGCTACTTGGCTATTACGGTGCCGCCGCTTTCCTGTCCTACGGACTGCTTGGTTCATCGCTCACCCTGGGGGCTTACACGCTGGTGCGCAGCGCGGTGCGCGATGGCCTTGCCAATCTGGCCGAGAATCCGGAAAGCCGATTCCGCAGCTGGCGCCAGACGCTGGGCCTGAGTGGTCCGCTCAGCACGACCAGCCAGCTGCTGTTCGGCCTGTTGGCCGATATCGTACTGTTCATGTTGCTGCTGATCGGCTTGGCGTTTGCCTGGGGCGTCAGCCGCGCGACGCTGATCGGCTACACGCTGGAACTGTTCTACGGCGTCTCCATCGGTCCGGTGACGATTTCACTCGGCAATATCCTTGCCGCCATGGTGGTGCTGGTGATCGGCATCGGCCTGACCCGGTTTCTCAGCGGCGGGCTCAACACGCGGCTGGAACAGCAGACCGGTATCGATCCCGGTGTGCGCAATTCCATGGTCACCGGGCTGACCTATGTCGGCTATCTGCTGGCCATCGTCGCCGGCATTGGCGTGGTCGGGCTTGATCTGTCCAACCTTGCGATCATCGCCGGTGCGCTGTCGGTCGGTATCGGTTTCGGCCTGCAGAATATCGTCAACAACTTCGTCTCCGGCCTGATCTTGCTGATCGAACGGCCGGTGAAGGTGGGCGACTGGGTGGTGATCGGTGACCGCGAAGGCTATGTGCGACGCATCAATGTGCGCTCTACCGAGATCGAGACCTTCCCGCGCGCCTCGGTGATCATCCCCAATTCGGAGCTGATCTCCAGCCCGGTGATGAACTGGACGCATCGCAACCGGCTCGGCCGCGTCGATGTTGCCGTCAGCCTGTCCTATGCCGCCGACCTCGAGAAGGCGCGCGAGGTGCTGCTGAACTGCCTGACCAGCCATCCGGATATTCTCAGCATGCCGGCGCCGCAGGTGATCTTCCGCGATTTCGGGTCCGGCACGCTGCTGTTCGCGCTGCGCGGCCATATTGCTGATGTAGAGAAGCGGCACATGATCGAAAGCGACCTGCGCTTTGCGATCCATAAATGCCTCAAGGAAAGTGGTGTTGGCCTGCCTTATGGTGCGCCGGCCATGATGCATCTGGCCGATATCGACCGGCTTGAAAAAGCTTTGGGCGGCCTGTCGGAACAGGGCCGCCCAAAGTCTCAGGAGTAATCTGACCCGAGGTCAGTTCGGGCGTCCGGTCGGCCGCGGCAGATCGAACAGCAGGATCTCGGCGCCGTCGGCGGCCGTGATCTCGATTTTGCCGTCACCCACCAGTGCCGCACCGGCGCGGGTGGCAACCTGCTGGCCATCCACCGTTACCGTGCCATTGGCGACCACCAGATAGCCCATGCGATCGGGCTTCTGCTCGTAGGCGACGCTGGCGCCCTTGTCGATGAAGGCGCCGAACAGGGTGGCGTCCTGGTGGATCAGCAGCGTGCCGGGATTGGCCGACAGCACGGGCTCCTCACCCGAGGCCAGCGGCACCAGCTTGTTGGCGCGGTCGCCCTTGGGGAACTGCGCCTGGTCCCAGCGCGGCTTCAGTCTGGTCTGACGCGGCTGGATCCAGATCTGGAACAGATGCGTCAGCTCATCCTCGGCATTGTATTCCGAATGCATGATGCCGGTGCCGGCAGACATCACCTGAACGTCGCCGGCCGGAGTGCGGCCCTTATTGCCCAGGCTGTCTTCATGGCTGATGGCGCCCTTGGTGACATAGGTGATGATCTCCATGTCGCGGTGGCCATGCATCGGGAAGCCCGAATGCGGCGCGATTTCGTCATCGTTCCACACCCGCAGCGGCCCGAAGCCGTAGCCCATCGGGGCCTCGACACCGGAGAAGTTGAAATGGAACCGGCTGTTCAGCCAGTCGACATTCATGCGACCGAGATCATCGAAAGGAACAACATGGATCATGGAAACCTCCATCGGCGACGGCTGATGATACCAGCCGTCGCCGCAGTGAGTAGAGTTAAGCCTTCAGCTTGGCGGCGATGTTCGCCACATGCTTGCCCTGGAAGCGGGCGGTCTTGAGTTCAACCTCGCTCGGCTGGCGGCTGCCATCCGGACCCGCGATGGTACCGGCACCGAGCGGCGAGCCGCCCTTCACCGCGCTGATATCCATCGTCTCCGGAATGGCATAGGGCAGGCCGACGATCACCAGGCCATGATGCAGCAGGGTGGTGTGGAAGCTGCTCACGGTGGTTTCGTTGCCGCCGCCGGTGCCGGTGGACACGAAGACGCTGCCGACCTTGCCGACCAGCGCGCCCTTCACCCACAGACCGCCGGTCTGGTCGAGGAAGCTGCGCATCTGGCTGGTCATGTTGCCGAAGCGGGTGCCGGTGCCAAAGATAATGGCGTCGTAATCGGCCAGCTCGGCCGGGTCGGCGATCGGGGCGGCCTGGTCCCACTTGCCTCCGGCCTTCTTGAAGGCCTCTTCCGGCATGGTCTCGGGCACGCGCTTGATCGTGACCTGGGCGCCGGGAACCTCCCGGGCGCCAGCGGCGACCGCCTCGGCCATCTTCTCAACATGGCCGTACATCGAATGATAAAGCACCAGAACCTTGGTCATCGTCGCTTCTCCAGTTAGGGGTGGGTTGGTGTTGAGGCGAAAGTAAGCCTTTCTTGAATTGAAACAATATCGCCTTTGGAATATGATTGTTTCCCATGGGAAACAATATGGATCATCTGGCCGATCTGGCCGTCTTCGCCCGGGTGGTGGAGCTGGAGAGTTTCAGCGCCGCGGCCGCGGCGCTGGCGCGGTCGAAATCGGCGGTCTCCAAGCAGGTATCCCGGCTGGAGCAGCGGTTGGGAACGCAGCTGCTGCAGCGGACCACCCGCAAACTGTCACTGACCGAGACCGGCCGTATCGTGCTGGATCATGCCCAGCGCGTATTACTGGAGGCGGAAGCCGTGGATGCCGCCGTGCAGAATCTGCAGGCCCTGCCGCGCGGCCTGCTGCGCGTGAACCTGCCGATGAGCTTCGGCCTGGCCTATGTGGCGCCACTGTTGCCAGAACTGCTGGCGCTCTGCCCGGAACTGAAGGTGGATCTCACCTTCAACGACCGCACCATCGACCTGCTGGAAGAAGAGGTCGACGTGGCCATTCGCATCGGCGCCAACTTGTCTGATTCCACGTTGACGGCGAGACGTCTGGCCCCGGTGCGACCGATCACCTGTGCAGCCGAATCATACTTACGCAAGGCCGGTGTGCCGCTGAAACCCGACGACCTGCGCCAGCATGAATGTCTGTTGTACAAATACCTGCCGGAGCCGGAGACCTGGCGCTACGAGGGGCCGGGCGGGCCCTATGCGGTGAAGGTGTCGGGCCGGCTGACGACCAACAACGGCGACTCGCTGCGCAATGCCGCGATGGCTGGCCATGGTGTCGCCCGGCTGCCCAGCTTCATCGTTGGGCCCGATATCGCGGCCGGTCGGCTTGTGCCGCTGCTGGAAGCCTATGAACCGGCACCGCTGGGCATCTATGCGGTCTACCCGGCCCAGCGTTATCTGACGCCCAAGGTGCGGGCCTTTATCGACTTCTATGCCAGCCGGTTTGGCCCCGAGCCGCCCTGGGAGTGTGTTCTGGCCGACACAGCCCGGCCCAAGAGTGCACCCGGAGATATGAAATCCCTGTGAAACCGGGTTTACGCCCCCGGCCGGCTATGCTAATCGACTTTCGCGACCAAACAGGACTTTGTGTCATGACCCGCCAGTGGCGACATCGACGAGCCCGTATGAGCGCACCGCAAGCGCAAATGATGCGAAAGCGGTGCGTAACGGCCGTTTGTGCGCGCTGAAGCTGGGTCATTGTCGCCGTCTGATCTCCGACTGACATCTGCTTCCACCATGAGCACGAACCGGCCAACCGGACGGAAGGCTAAGGCCACCCGTCCGCCTCTGGTGTCCGAAATCGTTGCTGGAAGCAAACTCATGTACCCCATTCTGCCCGAGCGGCCGTCCGACGCCGCCCAGATCGATACCCTGCTGGACCTCACCTTCGGTTCGGATCGCACCCGCAAGACCGTGTACCGGCTGCGTGAGGCCGTGGCGCATGTGAAGGCGCTCGCCTTCGTGGTGCGCGACGAGGATGGCGTGGTGCTCGGCTCGATCCGCTATTGGCCGGTCGCCATCGGCGAAGCGGCGACACCGGCGATCATGCTCGGCCCGGTGACGGTGCATCCGCATTACCAGGGCCAGGGCATCGGCCGCGCGCTGATCCGGCACAGCCTCTACACGGCCACCCGGCTCGGCCATGGCCTGTGCATCCTGGTGGGCGACAAACCCTATTACGAACCCTTCGGCTTTGTCGGTGCCGCCGATCGTGGCCTGGAGATGCCGGGCTGGGTCGAACGCGAGCGCTTCCAGGTGATGGAACTGGCGGCTGGCGCGCTGCAGGGTGTCAGCGGCATGGTCGGCAAGCCGGTGAAGAGCAAGAAGAAGGCGGCGGCCTGAGATGGCGCGCACCGTCTTGCCCGATGGCAATGGCGGTCATGTCCTTCTGCTCGACAGCATCGCGGAAATCCGCAGTGAGGACGCCGGCTGGCTGGTGGTCTCTGGCAGCCATGGCGGTGTCAGTGCGGCGCAGTTCGCCATCGCGGTGCCGTTGCGCGGCTGTTTCCTCAATGATGCCGGCTTCGGCAAGGATGATGCCGGCGTGGCCGGCCTTGATATGCTGCCCTATCCGGCAGCGGCCTACAGCCATGCTTCGGCCCGCATCGGCGACGCAGCCGATGGCTGGACGCATGGCGTGCTGACGCGGGCGAATGCCGCGGGGCAGGCGGCGGGCTGGCAGGCGGGGCTGTCGGTTTCTGACGCTGTGAAACGCCTGTCGCGTTAACGGCTCTCGCGCCGCCACATCAGCAGCATCGCCAGCAGCAAGGCGGTCAGCACTGCCAGCGGCAGGGCCAGCGGCGTCAGGGTCAGACCGGTGACCACGAAATCATTCTGGCGATAAAGCCCGATCCAGCCGCGGCCGGCCTGTTCGCGCACGGCGCTGCGGGTCGGTTTCTCGACCATGCGGATCTCTGGCAGGCCGTCGCGCAGCCAGCTGACACTGCCGCGGCTGGCATCGGCCAGCGGCTTCAGGATCGCCGGTGTGGCACGGGGATCGGCAAATTCGCGCGGGTTGATCGCGCCCATGGTGGCTACCGTCTCGCGTGCGCCGTCGCGCACGCGGTAGATGCCCGGCATGTCGACCGGCAACTGACCGCCGGCAATGCCATTGCCGCGTTCCTGCAGCTCCAGTTTGGTTTCGCTGCCATCCGGCCGAACGACGGTGACCGGTTCGCGGCTCTCTTTCAGGCTCTGGCGCTCGACTTCCAACCGGCCGCCCTTGGTTTCGGCACGCAGTGCCTCTTCTTCCAGATCGGGTTCCTTCATCAGCCAGTGGGCCAGGCGTCGCAAGACCTCGGCCTGCGGCCCGCCGTTTTCGAAGCCGCGCGACCACAGCCAGATATGGTCGGAATAGAACTGTGCAATGCGGCCCTTGTCGATGCGGTCGAGCATCAACAGCGGCTCGCGGTTCGGTGTCTCCAGCAGGCTGTAGCCGCGCGCCACATCGACATTCACGACACGGAACCAGCGGCTCCAGGTCGGCTGGCCGTTCTCGCCCACCGAGCCGGGCAGGCCGGCCGTCACCGGATGGCGCTTGCCGGTGGCGCTCAGCTGCGGCGTGAAGGGCTCGGTGCGCACCGTGCCTGTTGGCCGGCCCGGGAAGCTATCGGCCAGCGGCGTGCGGTAGATACTGAGCGGCGTGGCATAGGCCGGGCCGGAAACCTCGAGGAAGGCGCCGCCGCGTTCGACATACCTGGCGATATTCTCGTAATACGACGTCGGCAGGATGCCGCGCCGCCGGTAGCGGTCGAAGATGATCAGGTCGAAATCATACAGCTTGATCTCGAACAGCTCGCGGATCGGGAAGGCGATCAGCGACAGTTCGCGGATCGGCGTGCCGTCCTGCTTGTCCGGCGGCCTGAGAATGGTGAAATGCACCAGATCGACATTCGGATCGGCCTTCAGCAGGTTGCGCCAGACGCGTTCGCCCGCATGCACCTCGCCGGTGACCAGCAGTACGCGGAGGCGATCGCGCACGCCGTTCACCGACAGCGCCACGCGGTTGTTCAGCGGCGTCAGTTCGTTCGGGATCGGAGCCACATCGAATTCCAGCAGGCTGCGGCCCGCCCGCGGCAGCTTGAACGGCACGGTGACATCGCGGCCGACCGGCACGGACAGCGTCTGTTCGCCGGCATCCTGCTGGCGGAAGCGCAGCTGCGCCATCTCGTTCGGTGCTGCGCCGGTATCATCGACGCGCAGGGTGACGTTCAGATCCTGGTTGACCATGCCGAAGGTGGGCGCATTGCGCACCACCAGCCGGCGGTCGCGTTCATCGGGGCGGCCGGTCAGCAGCACATGCACCGGCGCACCGGTCACATCCTGCGCAGCCGCGATCTCGGCCGGCATATCGTGCACCTGACCATCGGTGACCAGGATGCTGCCGGCCAGGCGATGGCGCGGCAGGTCGCTTAAGGCCAGCGTCAGTGCCGAGAACAGCCGGGTGCCCTCATCGCGATCGGCAGTTTCGGCCGCCGGCTTGCCGGCACGCACCACGCGCAGTTCCAGATTCTCGACGGCACCGAGTTTTTCACGCAGCACGGCTTCGGCCTGTTCGACCTGGCGCTGGCGGTCGGCGATACTCTGGCTCGGGCTTTCGTCCAGTACCACCACGGCAATATCGGGCAGCGTGCTGCGCTCTTCCTTGCGTGCAACCGGATTGGCCAGCGTGCCGATGGCGAGGATGGCGACCAGTGCGCGCAGCAATGTGCCGCGCGCACGCCGCCACAGGCCCATGCCGGTCAGCATCAGCGCCACCACGGTACAGGCCAGCAGCAGCGGCCAGGGCACCAGCGGAGCGAAATCGAGGGTAAGGGCGCTGTTCATGCCGGTCAGTTACCCAGCCTTTCGAGCAGGGCGGGCACATGCACCTGGTCGGCCTTGTAATTGCCGGTCAGCGTGTAGATCAGCAGGTTCACGCCGAAGCGATAGGCATATTCGCGCTGGCGCGGCACGTTCGGCACGGTGACGGCCAGTGGCCGGCCATTGGCATCGATCGCCCAGGCGGCGGCGAAATCATGGCTGCCGATCACGATGGACGTGACGCCATCCTTGTCGCCACCCGGATTGCGTTCGACCCACAGCGTGCCACCGCTATAGCGGCCAGGGAAATCCTGCAGCAGATAAAACGCCTTGGTCAGCACATGGTCGTCGGGCACCGGCATCAGCGGCGGAATATCGAGCCGGGCCAGCAGCTGGCGCAGCTTGTCGGTGTTCGGGCTGGCCGCCGTGCCGCTCAGGCCCATGGCCTGGTCGCGGGTGTCGAACAGGATCATGCCGCCGGTCTTCATGAACAGGTCGAGGCGACGCAGCGCCGCATCCGACAGCTGCGGTTGCTGCGGCGTGATCGGCCAATAGAGGAACGGCACCAGAGAAATGTCGTCGGCTTCCAGATTGACGCCGATCGGTTCGGCAGCCTCAATGGAGGTGCGACGGAACAGTACTTCAGTCAGGCCATAGAGGCCGGCGCGGCTGAGTTGGTCGACATCGGCCTGGCCGGTGACCACATAGGCCAGCCGCAGGTCGAGCGAGGCCTTCAGCGCGAACTCGTCATTCGCCGACAGCGGATTGGTATTGCGGCGTGGCTGGGCCTCAACAACGCCAGAGGCCAGCAGCAGGGCCATGGCCAGCATGGTCGTCGCCGGTTTGCGCCAGCCAGACAGCCGCGCCGGCAGCAGGCCGCGCAGGCCCAGGCCGATCAGCCAGTCGGCCAGGAACAGCAACAGGGCGGCGCCGAGCAGCCAGGGCAGCAGATGCATCTCGCGCGAGGTGGCATCCAGGCGCAGCTGGGTCACAGCCGACGGCCAGTTGGTGACCGGCAGCAATTTAGTTTCGGCATTGGCGGTGTTGAGCGCCTGCCGGCTGTCGAGGCGGCCATACCAGCCCGGCGGATGGCGCGGATTGGGTTTGGTCGAGGCCAGGCTGCGCGGCGCAATCGGCTGCACGGCCGGGCCGGGTTCGACCGCGCGGCCGAAACCGTCCAGCACGCTCAGCGGCGGCAGCGGCGTATCAGCCGCTTCGCCGGTTCCGGTAATGCCCTGGGACAGATCGATCACCTTGCGCAGCATTTCCACATAGAACCCGCTCAGTGCCAGATCAGACCACAATGTATTGGCGGTGGTGTGCACCAGGATCAGCCAGCCCTTGCCGCGCTGGGTGGCGGTGACCAGCGGCGTGCCGTCTTCCAGCCGCAGCCAGGTCTTGTCGCCCAGTTGCGCTTCCGGTTCGGCCAGCACCTGGCGGCTGACGCTCACCTCGTTGCTGCCGGCGAGGCCATAGAAGGGGCTGGTTTCCGGCGTGGCGCCCAGCCGCTGCGGCTGCGACCAGGACAGTGCACCGCCCAGCTGGCGTGCGCCCTGGCGCAATTTGACCGGCAGCAGGGCATCGGTGGCCTCGGCCATGCGCGGACCGGCAAAACGCAGCAGCACGCCGCCTTTGTCGATCCACTGTTCCAGCTGACGGGTTTCGCTAGCCACCACCTGGGCCACATCGGCCAGCACCACCACGGCGATCTCACGCTGCAGCAGTTCACCAACCGGCGCGGATCGCAGCTCGGCATAAGGGGTCAGCGCGCGCTCCAGATAGAACAGGTCGCCCAGCAGCGGCTGGCGGGTCTCGACCGCGCCGCCGGTGACCAGGCCGACCGGGCGGCGACGCCAGCGGTCATCCAGCAACTGCACGCTGCCAGCGCTGGGCTGTTCCTCGATCTCGAGGCGCGAGAGCTGGTTGCGCAATTCGCTCGGCAGATCGAGCTTGTGGCTGGCGGTTTCGGCGCGGCCGCTGAAGCTGAGGGAGTCGCGCGCCAGCACGCGGCCCTGATCGGTGACGGCACGCAGCGTCACGGTCTGGTCGCCGGTTGCATTGCCGCTGCGCCGCACGATGATGTTGTCGCCCTGCGCGGTGGTCACCGGCGGCAACAGGGCGAGCGCCACATCGTCGGGCGCGGTGATAACACTGACCGGACCCAGGCGCAGCAGCCATTCGGCCAGAGTGTAGGTGCCTTCGCCGGACTCGTCGTCGCGCAGGCTGTCGCTCAGCCAGACCACATCGGCACTGTCGGGCAGCCGCGCCTGCTGCAGGGCCTGCACCAGGGCGGCACGGTCGCTGGCCCAGGCCTTGGGCTGCAGGGTTGCGATCAGCGGCCGCAGGTCGCCGGCCGGCATCAACTGGCTCGGCTGCATCGCCTCGCCATTGGCCGGCGCGGCAGTGGTGATCAGCAGGGCCGGGCGACCGTCGCGTTCGGCGCTTTCCAGCAGCGCATCGGCGCGGGCGATCTTTTCACGCCAGCGCGGCGCCGCGGTCCAGCCATCGTCGATCACCAGCACCAGCGCTTCGCCATCGCGCTGCACGGCCTGCGGATTGAGGATCGGTTCGGCCAGGGCCAGGATCGCCAGGGCGGCAATCAGCAGGCGCAGCAGCAGCAGCCAGAGCGGCGTATGGGCCGGGGTTTCCTCCTTGGGGCGCAACAGGAGCAGCAGGCGCAGCGGCGGGAAGGTCACCAGTTTGGGCTGTGGCGGCGTGATGCGCAGCAGCCACCACAGCACCGGCAGGCTGGCCAGGGCGGCGAGCGCCCAGGGCGTGGCGAAAGCCAGTGCGCCAAGCGACAGCATGCTCAGCGCCCCGCTGGCAGGGCACGTTCACCCTGCAGGGATTGATACAGCGTCAGCAGCGCCGTCTGCGCCGGCCGGTCGGTGCGGTGTTTGATGTGGCGCCACCCCAACCGGCCGCAGACCTCGGCCAGTTCATGCTGGTGCGCCGCAAAGGTGCTGCGCCATTCATCGGCCATGGTTTCGGCAC
The DNA here is from genome assembly GCF_943372915.1 of Ferrovibrio terrae. GTDB lineage: Bacteria > Pseudomonadota > Alphaproteobacteria > Ferrovibrionales > Ferrovibrionaceae > Ferrovibrio > Ferrovibrio terrae_A. The sequence continues at coordinate 26,092 of NZ_CALSAN010000011.1, forward strand.
GCGGCGCCAGCAGCGGGTCTTCGCCTTCCAGCCCGAGGAAGCGGGTGCGGCCCTTGTAGGGGAAGTCTTCCTCGGCCGGGTCGACCAGACGCAGCAGCGTGCCCTTCACGCCCATATCGGCATACTGGCGCAGCCGCGCGGCGATTTCCGGCACCGGATACAGGAAATCGCCCATCAGCACGACATGGGCATAGCGGGGCAGCACCTGCTGTGGCGGCAGACTGGCCTCAGCGGTCTCAAAACGCGAGCGGATCAGGCGCTCGGCGATGCGTTCCATCACCATGCGGCCCGAGGCCGGCCGCTGCGGATGACCGAGCAGGGCGACCCGCTCGCCGCCGCGCAGCAGCAGGCTGGCGAGTGCCAGCAGCAGCAGATCGCCGCGCTCGTCCTTCTGTTCCATGCCGAGGTTGGATTTCCAGCGCATGGAGGGCGAGGGATCGCGCCACAGCCACACGCTTTCGGCAGCTTCCCATTCGTTTTCGCGGATGAAGGCGACCTGGCGCTTGGCGGTCTGGCGCCAGTCGATACGGGTCAGGGCATCGCCCTGGCTGTAGCGGCGGAACTGCCAGAAGGCATCGCCGGGACCGACGCGGCGGCGGCCATGCACGCCCTGCTCCACGGTCGCGGCGACGCGTTCAGCGGCCACCAGCAGCGGTGGCAGGAATGCGGCAAAGTGTTCGGCGCGCTGGCGCCGGGCGTTAGCGGTTGTTCCAGCCGCTGCGGCCGCTGTCATCGCAAGGGAGCGGTCAGCTTTGCGATGACGTCGGAAACGGTGACGCCTTCGGCGCGGGCGGCGAAGGTGAGGGCCATGCGATGCCGCAGGATCGGGCCGGCGAGCGCCAGCACGTCTTCAATAGAGGGTGCGAGGCGGCCCTGCAGCAGGGCACGGGCGCGCACGGCCAGCATCAGGGCCTGGCTGGCGCGGGGGCCGGGACCCCAGGCCACCAGCTCGGCCAGACCGGGAATGTCGGTTTCCTCCGGGCGGCCGGCGCGGACCAGGTTGAGGATGGCTTCCACCACGCTCTCGCCCACCGGGATACGGCGGACCAGGCGCTGGGCGGCCATCAGGTCGGCGGCATTCAGCACGGTGGGGATCGATTCTTCCGCCGCGCCGGTGGTGGCGAACAGCATGCGGCGCTCGGCCTCGCGGTCGGGATAGCGCACATCGATCTGCAGCAGGAAGCGGTCGAGCTGGGCTTCCGGCAGCGGATAGGTGCCTTCCTGCTCCAGCGGATTCTGCGTCGCCAGCACATGGAAGGGTGCAGGCAGTTCGTGGCGCTGGCCCGCCACCGACACCTGACGCTCCTGCATGGCCTGCAGCAGTGCGGATTGCGTGCGCGGGCTGGCGCGGTTGATTTCATCGGCCATCAGCAGTTGGCAGAAGACCGGGCCGGGAATGAAGCGGAACGAGCGCCGCCCGGTTTCGCTTTCCTCCAGCACCTCGGAGCCGACGATATCGGCCGGCATGAGGTCGGGGGTGAACTGCACGCGGCGGGCATCGAGGCCGAGCACCTTGGCCAGTGTCTCGACCAGTTTGGTCTTGGCGAGACCCGGCACGCCGACCAGCAGGGCATGGCCGCCGGCCAGTAAAGTGATGAGAGTTTCCTCCACCACATCGCCCTGACCGAAGATCACCCGGCCGACCGCATCGCGGGCGGTTACGAGACGGCCGCCGACCCGTTCGATCTCTGGGAGGATATGTTCGGCGGTATCGCTCAAATTGTGCATGGGAATGAGTATATAGTAGAAGCGAAACGAAAGCCCAGATGCCTTATATGTCCGCTACCCCGCCAAAAGGCCCCAGTCTCAAGGAAGTGATCGCCCGGTTCGGTGGCGAGGATGGATTGCGTAAAAAACCGCCGGTACATCTGTGGAACCCGCCATTTTGCGGGCAGATCGATATGCGGATCGCCCGGAACGGGAGCTGGCACTATATGGGTTCGCCGATTCCGCGACCGGCCATGGTCAAGTTATTCGCCAGCATCCTGCGGCGGGAGCCGGATGACAGCTACGTTCTGGTGACGCCGGTGGAGAAATGCGCCATCCGAGTCGATGACGCGCCCTTCGTTGCCGTCGAGGCGACGGTTGCCGATGAGGGTGATGCACGCCTGATCGCGTTTCGCACCAATGTGGATGACATCGTGCCGCTGGATGCCGAGCATCCGCTGCGCATCGCGGTGAATCCGCAGACCGGCGAGCCATCGCCCTATGTGTTAGTGCGAGACCGGCTGGAAGCGCTGATCGCGCGTCCGGTCTATTATCAGCTGGTCGAGATGGCGGAGGAGCGCGTTGTCGATGGCAAGACCATGCTGGGCGTGCAGAGCGCCGGCAACTTTTTTGCGTTAGGGGAAATGCCGTGAATGCTGCCGTGCCGTTAATTATCGACAGCACGCCTGCCGTCGAGCGTTTGCGCACCCATCTGCAGCCGGTGCCGAGCTTCGATGCGATCCCGCGCGACTTCACGCTGGCGGCGAAAGGCGACTTCCAGCTCAACCCGGGCTTTACGCCGCTGCGGGCTGGGCCGCTCAATCCGGCTGCCGTGCTGGTGCCGGTGGTGGCCTATGAAGACGGCGAACGGGTGATCCTGACCAAGCGCACCGCGCATCTGTCCAACCATGCCGGCCAGATCAGCTTTCCCGGCGGCCGTGTCGATGCCGAGGATCCCGATGTGATCGCCACGGCGCTGCGCGAGACCGAGGAAGAGATCGGGCTGGACCGCAGCCATATCAGCGTGCTGGGCGCCCTGGATGCCTATGTCACCGGCACCGGTTTTGCCGTTGTGCCGGTGGTCGGCCTGGTGCGACCGGGCTTTGCCCTCAGCCTGGCCCAGCATGAGGTGGCCGAGGTGTTCGAGGTGCCGTTCGGCTTCCTGATGGATCCGCGCAATCACCAGCGGCACAAAGGCGTATTCAACGGCGTCGAACGGCAGTGGTGGGCGATGCCCTACCGCGACTATTACATCTGGGGTGCCACGGCGGGCATGCTGCGCAACCTGCACGACCTGCTGGCGAAGGGGCCTGACGCATGAGCCGCCTGATTGTTCATCTGCTGCCGCTGATCCTGCCGTTCCTGCTCTATGGCCTCTACATCTGGCATGTGAAGCGCAGCGGCAAGGACGGCCCGGAGGCGACGCCCTGGTTCTGGCTGGCCGCCATCGGCCTGGTGCTCATGACACTCAGCTTCCTGGGCTACGATCTGGTCTTCGGTGGACAGACCGGCGATTACGCGCCGGCGCGGTTTGAAGACGGTCGCATTGTGCCGGGCCGGATCGGCCAGTGAGGCGGCGGCCGTGACTCTGCCGGACTCGATTCCGCCCGTCGACTGGATGACGGCGGCGCCGACCCGCAGCCTGTTGGCGGCGCTGGGTGCCGGCGGCGCGCCGGTGCGTTTTGTCGGCGGCTGTGTGCGCGACGCCATCCTGGGCCTGCGGCCTGCCGATATCGATCTCGCCACCCCGGAAACGCCCGAGGTTGTGATCCGGCGGCTGCAAAAGGCGAAGCTGAAAGCCGTTCCCACCGGCATCGACCATGGCACCGTCACCGCCGTGGTGCCTCCGGCCACCTTCCAGGTCACCACCCTGCGCCGCGATGTCGCCACCGACGGTCGCCATGCCACCGTGGCCTTCGGTACCGACTGGGCCGAGGATGCCGCGCGGCGCGATTTCACCATCAACGCGCTCTACGCCGATGCCGATGGCCGGCTGTACGACTATACCGATGGCCGCGCCGATCTTGCGGCCGGCCTGGTGCGGTTCATCGGCGATCCGGCTGCCCGCGTGGCCGAGGATTACCTGCGGGTGCTGCGGTTTTTCCGTTTCCATGCGCGCTTTGGGCGGGGCGCGCCGGATGCTGCGTCGCTGGCCGCCTGCGCCGCGGCGGCCGACCGGCTGGACCGCCTGTCGGGGGAGCGGATTCGCGACGAGCTGCTGAAAATCCTGGGCCTGCCCAATGCCGCCGATGCGCTGCTGCTGATGCAGCAGAGCGGCGTGCTGGCCGCCGTGTTGCCTGAAGCGCGCTTCGACGCGGCGACCCTCGGACGGCTGATTACCCTACAGACGGCTGTCGCCGCCGGCAGCCAGGCCGAGCCCGAGGTCTGGCCGCGCCTGGCCCTCCTGCTTGCGGGCGATAGCGCGGCCGGCATGGCGATGGGCGATCGTCTGCGCCTGTCGAACGCACAGCGTCTGCGCCTCGAGGGCCTGCTGTCGCTGCCGCCGATCGATGCGGCGATGCTGCAAGACGAATCGGCGTTTCGGCTGATGCTCTATCGCCTGGGGGCAGAGCGGTGCCGCGATGGCATCCTGCTGGCGGCGAGCCGTCAGCAGGTCGATGGCGACCTTGCCGTGGCCCGGTCGATTGCCAGCACGACCTGGCAGCGCCCGGTCTTTCCATTGCGGGGTGCCGACATCCTGGCCGCCGGTTTCGCCCCCGGTCCGACGGTCAGTGCCCTGCTCAACGAATTGGAATCCTGGTGGGCGGATGAAGGATTCCGCCCCAATCGCGAGGCCTGCCTGCAGCGCCTGGGCGATCGCGTGCGTCTGACCCCGGAAGACGAGGGTTAACGCGCTAAATATTTGATTTTATTTTATTTTGATTCCGACGCGGCCTGCCTGGGCAGGGATGGGACTGTAGTCAGCACGGAATTACTACAGCCCTAAAAGAGCTTGAGCTCCACGTCGGCGCCGTAAACCCGGTCGCCGACGTGGAGCTCAAGACCACATACTAAAACTCTAACTTTACTTCTTCTTGGCGGCCTTCTTCTTGGCAGCCTTCTTCTTGGCCTTCGGGGCCTTCTTAGCCTTCACAGCCTTCTTCGCCACCTTCTTCTTAGCGGCCTTTTTCTTCGCAGCCATGAGTTTCTCCTCCATGGATTAGAGTGCGGTTTTCACCGCAACGAAGTTTTCGGGAAATGTTTCCCGAACACGTATATCTGTAGCACAACGCTGCAGTATTAACCACTAAATCTTGCGCGCGCTTAAAAAATGGTTAAGCGCATTCCCAATCCGATATCGGAATCGTGCACGCGGCACGAACGAAAAAGCATCGCTCAAGTAAAACGCGTGCGATGACTTGCGAGTATTACAACATGCAAAAAAGCCGCATGAAATCTGGTGTTTTTTAATCACGGCCATTTCACGCTCGGCGGCATCGACATCAGAATTGCTTCCGTGTTGCCACCGGTTTTCAGGCCGAAAGTTGTGCCGCGATCGTAGAGCAAATTGAACTCGACATAGCGTCCACGACGGACCAGTTGATGCTCTCTTTCGGCCTCCGACCATGCCTCATCGAGGTGTTTGCGGGCGATTTTTGGATATGATTCGAGGAACGATTCGCCGACCGCTTTGGTGAATTCGAAATCGCGTTCCCAATCGCCGCTGTCGAGCTGATCGTAGAAGATGCCGCCGACGCCGCGCGGCTCGTTGCGATGCGGCAGATGGAAATACTCATCGCACCATTGCTTGAAACGCGGGTAGTAGCCCGGATCGAAACGGTCGCAGGCACCCTTCAGCGCCGCATGGAAGGCGGCGGTGTCGGTTTCATCGGCAACCATGGGGGTCAGGTCGGCGCCGCCGCCGAACCAGGCCTTGCTGGTGACGATGAAGCGGGTGTTCATATGCACCGCCGGCACCTTGGGCGACTGCAGATGCGCCACCAGGGAGATGCCTGAGGCCCAGAACCGGCCATCGGCCGCGGCGCCGGGGATCTGCTTGCGGAATTCCTCGCTGAATTCGCCATGCACGGTCGAGATGTTCACGCCGACCTTCTCGAACACCCGGCCGCGCATTACGCTCATGACGCCGCCGCCGCCACCGGGCCGTTCCCAGGGGGTGCGTTCGAAGCGGCCGGGGGGGCGGTCGCGCAGCTGGCCGTTCAGATCATCTTCCAGGGTCTCGAAGGCGGCGCAGATTCGGTCGCGCAGCGTTTCAAACCAGTGCTGGGCCTGGGCCTGACGTTGGGCGATGACGGCGTCACTCATGGGGCTGTACTCCTTATTGCGCCGGCGGCGCGGCAGCGGCGCTGCGTGGAAAGGCATCGCATTGTCGCAGGCCTTCGCCAAGGACGATGGCGGCGGCGGTGGCGACATTGATCGAGCGCAGGCCGGGCCGGATCGGGATCAGCAGCCGCGCATCGGCGGCGGCATGGACGTAATCCGGCGCGCCTTTGCTCTCGCGGCCGAACAGCAGGATGTCGTCGGGGGCGAAACGGAACTCCGTATAGGGAACGGCGGCGCGGGTGGTCATCAGCACCAGGCGGCCGACTGGCCGTTCGGCCAGAAAATGCTCCCAGCTTAAGTGCCGGTGGATCTCGGCATGCTCGAGATAATCCATGGCGCTGCGGCGCACGGCCTGCACCGAGAAGGGGAAACCACAGGGCTCGATCACATGGACCGGCGTTTCCAGGCAGGCGCCCAGGCGCAGAATCGTGCCCAGGTTCGGCGGGATGTCAGGTTCAAAAAGCGCGAGCCGCATGGCCTTCCAATGGGGGTTCTGAATCGGGTTACCGGGCAGGGGGCAAGAGGGGCATTTTTTTCGCGGTTTCCCGAGGTGATTCCAAGGACAAGACCCCTGCGGCAACCTGTCGCATCCGTCGGGCTAAGTGCTGGACTTCGCCAACATATAGTGAGAAATATCGCGACACGTTTCCAAGTCTTATTATCTTCGAGGGATCTATGGCAGGGACAGCGACCCAACCGGCCGGTACGACCGAGCCGACCCGGCGCGACTTTATCGTCGTCGCCGCCGGTGCCTTCGCCGCGGTGGGAGCGGCGGCGGCGGTATGGCCGTTCATTCATCAGATGAACCCGTCGGCCGATGTGCTGGCGCTGTCGAGCACCGAAGTCGATCTGAGCCAGATCGCCGCGGGCCAGAGCGTCACCATCCTATGGCGCGGCAAGCCGGTCTTCGTGCGCCATCGTACGGCCGCCGAGATCGAGCAGGCGCAGAAGGACGACGCCGCGACGCTGCCGGATCCGGCCAAGGATGCCGATCGCGTGAAGAAGCCGGAATGGCTGGTGATGATGGGCGTGTGCACCCATCTTGGCTGCGTGCCGCTCGGCCAGAAGGGTGAGTTCGGCGGCTGGTTCTGCCCCTGCCACGGCTCGCACTACGACACCTCGGGCCGCATCCGCAAAGGCCCTGCGCCGGCGAATCTTCCGGTTCCGGAATACGCCTTCCTCAACGATACCCGCATCCGTATCGGCTAAGGCTAAGGACCAGCACCCATGGCTGACAACAATTCCGGTTTCATGAGCAACCCGCTCGTCAAGTGGATCGAATACCGCCTGCCGGTCTTCTCCACGCTCGACCATATGGTCGGTTCCCAGTATCCGACGCCGAAGAACCTGAACTACTGGTGGAACTTCGGCTCGCTGGCCGGCCTCTGCCTGGTGATCCAGATCATCACCGGCATCGTGCTGGTGATGCATTACACCCCGCATACCTCGATGGCCTTCGATGCGGTCGAGCACATTATGCGCGACGTGAATTACGGCTGGCTGCTGCGCTACATGCATGCCAACGGCGCCTCGATGTTCTTCATCGTGGTCTACATCCATATCTTCCGCGGCCTGTATTTCGGTTCCTACAAGGCGCCGCGCGAAATCCTGTGGTTCCTCGGCCTCATCATCTTCCTGCTGATGATGGCCACCGCGTTCATGGGCTACGTGCTTCCCTGGGGCCAGATGAGCTTCTGGGGTGCCACCGTGATCACCAACCTGTTCTCGGCCATTCCGGTGGTCGGCGAGCCGATCGTGACCTGGCTGTGGGGCGGCTTCGCCGTCGACAACCCGACGCTCAACCGCTTCTTCTCGCTGCACTACCTGCTGCCGTTCGTGATCGTCGGCATCGTCATCCTGCATATTCTCGCCCTGCACCAGCATGGCTCGAATAACCCGCTGGGTATCGATACCAAGGGCCCGCAGGACCGCATCCCGTTCCATCCCTACTACACCATCAAGGATGCAGTCGGCGTCGGCGCCTTCCTCATCTTCTTCAGCTTCTTCCTGTTCTACGCCCCGAACTTCCTGGGCCATCCGGATAACTACATTCCGGCCAACCCGCTGGTGACGCCGGAGCATATCGTGCCGGAATGGTATTTCCTGCCGTTCTACGCGATCCTGCGCTCGGTGCCCGACAAGCTGGGCGGCGTGCTGCTGATGTTCGGCGCCATCCTGATCCTGTTCCTGCTGCCCTGGCTGGATACCAGCAAGGTGCGGTCGGCCAAGTTCCGCCCGATCTACAAGCAGCTGTTCTGGGTCTTCCTGCTCGCCTGCGTCGGCCTGACCTATGCCGGCGGCCTGCCGCCGGAGGGCCTGGCCCTGGTGATCGGCCGGGTCTGCACGGTGTATTACTTCGCGCATTTCCTGATCCTGATGCCGCTGGTCGGCTGGTTCGAGAAGCCGCTGAAGCTGCCTGCCTCAATCAGTGAGGCTGTGCTCAAGACCGAGCCCGGCGCTGCCGGCAGCAAGGCGTAAGGGGGATCGGACCATGAAGACGACAATGATGCGTACGATCCTTGCCGCGGTGGTGATTGGCTTTGCCGCCCCGGCCCTGGCTGCGGGCGATACCGCAACGCCGCCGGCGCAGAAGTGGAGCTTCAACGGCCCCTTCGGCACCTTTGACCGTGCCGAGCTGCAGCGCGGCTATCAGGTCTACAAGGAAGTCTGCGCGGCCTGCCACGCCATGAAGTATGTGGCGTTCCGCAACCTCGCCGATCCGGGCGGCCCGGGCTTCACTGCGGCCGAAGTGAAGGCGCTGGCGGCCACCTTCGAGGTGACCGACGGCCCGAACGATGCGGGCGATATGTTCAAGCGCGCGGCCCTGCCGTCCGACAAGTTCCCGTCGCCCTTCGCCAACGAGAAGGCGGCGCGGGCCTCGAACGGCGGCGCGTATCCGCTCGACCTGTCGCTGATCGCCAAGGCGCGCGTGAACGGCCCGGATTACCTCAAGGCCCTGCTGACCGGCTATACCGCTGCCCCGGCCGGCTTCGCCCTGGGCGAAGGCCTGCATTACAACGCCTATTTCCCGGGCAACCAGATCGCCATGCCGCAGCCGTTGAATGCGGACCAGGTGACCTATGCCGACGGCACCAAGGCAACGGTCGAACAGATGGCGCATGACGTTTCGGCCTTCCTGATGTGGACCGCCGAACCGAAGCTGGAAGAGCGCAAGCGCATGGGCTTCAAGGTGATGATCTTCCTGGTCGTGCTGACCGGCCTGTTCTTCATGGCCAAGAAGCGCATCTGGGCCAAGCTGCACTAGGCTTGAGCTGATCGAGACACGGAAAAGGCCGCCGTCCGGGCGGCCTTTTTTGTTGCACTGCTACAGGGGGTTTGCTTAAGTCGCGCGGCATTCGGCCCGAGTCCGGGGGACATCATTCATGGCAAAAGCGAAGAAAAAAGCGGCGAAGAAGGCTGTGAAGACGCCTGTAAAGAAGGCCGTCAAAAAGACCGTGAAGAAGATCGCTACCAAGCGCCAGCCGGCTAAGACGACTCGCCCGGCCACGGCCAGGGCAGGCATCCCCAAGCCGCATGTCGCCAAGCCAGGCGATCCGGTGCGCATCGGCGTGCTGGGCGGCAGCGGCATCTACGGCATGGCCGGGCTGAAGAACACCAAATGGCGCAAGGTTTCGACCCCCTGGGGCGATCCCTCCGACGAACTGCTGTTCGGTACGCTGGATGGTGCCGAACTGGTCTTCCTGCCGCGCCATGGTCGCGGCCATGTCCATTCGCCGTCGGAAGTGAACTATCGCGCCAATATCGATGCCCTGAAACGCGTCGGCTGCCATGACGTGATCTCCGTCTCGGCCTGCGGCTCGTTCAAGGAGCATCTGGCGCCGGGCACTTTCGTGATCGTTGACCAGTTTATCGACCGCACCTTCATGCGACAGAAGAGTTTCTTCGGTACCGGGCTTGTTGCGCATGTTTCCGCCGGTCATCCGGTCTGCCATCGCCTGGGCGATGCGCTGGAAGCGGCAGCGAAGGATGCCGGCATCACTGTGCAGCGCGGCGGTACGTATCTCTGCATGGAAGGTCCGCAATTCTCCACCCAGGCGGAAAGCTTCCTCTACAAGAGCTGGGGGTGCGACGTGATCGGCATGACCAATGCGCCTGAGGCCAAGCTCGCCCGCGAGGCTGAGCTTTGCTACGCTTCGGTTGCCATGGTCACCGACTACGACTGCTGGCACCCCGACCATGATCATGTCGATGTTGCCGCGGTGATCCGCGTGCTGCTCGACAATGCTGAAAAAGGCCAGAGCCTGGTCGCCAAGGCGGTGCCGCATCTGCGTCATCGTCCCGAGCTTTGCCCGCAGGGCTGTGATCGCGTGCTGGACACGGCACTGATCACCGCGCCGGAAAAGCGCGATCCGAAGATGAAGAAGAAACTCGATGCGGTCGCCGGCCGCATGTTTAGAGCCTAAAGATAAAGGACAGACCTGCCATGCAGGGTATCAAGGAAAAGATCCGCGCCATCCCCGACTATCCGAAGCCGGGAATCATGTTCCGCGACATCACCACGCTGCTGCAGGACGCACGCGGCTTCCGCAAGACGGTCGACGAAATGGTGCAGCCGCTGGCTGGCACCCGCATCGACAAGGTGGTGGGCATCGAGGCACGCGGCTTCATCCTGGGCGGCGCCATCGCGCATCAGCTCTCCATCGGCTTCGTACCGGTGCGCAAGCGCGGCAAGCTGCCGTGGAAGACCATGTCGCAGGAATACCAGCTGGAATACGGCACGGACTCGATGGAAATCCACATCGACGCCATCCAGCCGAATGAGAATATCCTGATCGTTGATGACCTGATCGCCACCGGCGGCACTGCCGAAGCGGCAATCAAGCTGATCCGCGCCCATAAAGGCAATGTGGTCGGCTGTTCCTTCATCGTCGACCTGCCGGAACTGGGCGGGCGCAAGCGGCTTGAGGCGCTGGGCGTGCAGGTGTTGTCGCTTTGCGAGTTTGACGGGCACTGAGCCCGTCGGAGCAGAGCAGTGGCACATCGGATTACCGGGCTCGACCATACGGTTCTGGCAACGACGGATCTTGAAGCGGCGCGCGAAACCTACCGCAGGCTCGGCTTCACGATCACACCGCGCGGCCGCCATATCGGCTGGGCCACCGGCAACTATTGCATCATGTTCCCGCGCACCTATCACGAACTGCTCGGGATCGCCGAGCCGGGCGGCTATACCGCCGGACTGGAAGACACGCTCAGGCTCAAGGGTGAGGGCGTGCACAAGGTGGTGCTGGGGATCGACGATGCCGCCACGGCGGTTGCCGAGCTTAAGGCTTCGGGACTGAACCCGTCCGCACCGCAGGATCTGAAGCGCGAACTGGAACTGCCCGAGGGCACCGTGCTGCCGGCTTTCAGCCTGGTGCATCTGCCACCCGAGGCGACACCGCAGCTGTCCATGTTCCTCTGCCAGCATCTGACGCCGGAACTGCTGCGTAAGCCGGAATGGTTGGTGCATCCCAATGGGGCCGAGCAGATCAGCACGGTGATCGTGGTGACCGATAATCCGGTGGCATTGGAGCTGGCTTACGAAAAACTGGTCGGCGCCGGCAATACCGTTCGCACCGATCGCATGCTGGCGGTGCGCAGCGGTGGCGAGACGATCCTGTTCGTCACCCCTGACGATCTCGACACCCTGTTCCCCGATCTCGCCCATCCGTCGCGGCCGGCGCCCTACGTGGCCGGCCTGCGCTTCCGCGTTCACAACACGGAAGCGGCCGCGGCGTATTTCAGGGCGGCCGGCGTCGAGCATGCGCGCAGCCTGGACGGCACCGTGCTGGTACCAGCCTCGGCGGCCCATGGCTGCTTCCTGGAATTTTCCAGCCGCGCCTAAAAAACGATCAGAGCAGGGCCTCGAAGAAGGCTAGCGTTCTGCGTCGCGCTGTCACGGCGGCGGTAGCGTTATAGGTCGCGCGCTGGTCGCAGTTGAAGCCATGATCAGCATCGTAGATATGCGTGGTGATGAAGGGGTGCTTGGCCTTCAGCTCATCGGCCAGGCTGGTCGGGATCATCTTGTCCAGGGCGCCGAAATGCAGCAAGCAGGGTGCCTTCGGCGTCTCGTCCTTCAATTCGCTCCACGGGCCGCCGTAATAACCCACTGAGGCGGCCAGGCCGGGCAGGCTGGTCGCCATCTTCCAGGTGACGCCGCCGCCATAGCAGTAACCCACGGTGCCGACGCGGCCGGCGCGGGCGGCAGCGGCAAAGGCCACGGTCACGTCCTGCATCACGGTATCCCAGACCATCTTGCCGCGAATCTCGCGACCGGCAGCCACGTCATCGGCGCTGTAGCCAAGATCGACATTGGCCTGCACGCGATCAAACAGGGCGGGCGCCACGACATAGTAGCCATCGGCGGCATAGCCATCGGCAACCGCCTTGATATGGCCGTTGACGCCAAAGATCTCCTGGATCACCACGACGCCGCCCTTGGGCGTGCCCTTCGGTTCGGCGATATAGGCGGCAAGGCGATGGCCGTCGGCGGCGGTCAGGCTGGTCATGGCACCCATGATGGACTCCTCGGGTCTTGGCTTCAGGTCTGGGCAGGATTGCGGAAACGCATGATGCCGATGCTGGTGAAGCGCATCACCAGCTCGTCATTCTGGTTGATGGCTTCCACCATGAAGCGGGCCGAGCCGATGCCGGGCCGGCTGCGCGATGGTGTCTTGTCGATGCAGGTCATGCGGCCGCGAATGGTGTCGCCGGGCCGCACCGGCTTCAGCCAGGCAAGATCGTCGAAGCCGGGCGAGCCCAGGCTGGCCTCCAGATCGATGGCGGAATCGACCAGCAGGCGCATCACGACTGCAGCCGTGTGCCAGCCAGAGGCGATCAGACCGCCGAATGCAGTCTTGCGGGCGGCTTCCGGGTCGATATGGAAGGGCTGTGGATCGAACTGTCGGGCAAAGGCGATGATCGCTTCTTCGGTGAATGTGCGGCTGCCGAAGTCGCGCACCGCACCGATCTCGATATCCTCGTAATACTGCATGATGGCTCCGGTCACGCCGGCCGGCGGGCATACATGCCCTTGGCCTGCATGGTCAGCACGGTTTCGCCCTTCTGATTGCGCATCTCGTAGCGCGAGGTGATGACGCCGCGATCCGGTTTGGATTGCGAGACCCGTGCCTCCACCACTTCACCACGCAGATGCAGCGTGTCGCCGGGGAAAACCGGCTTGACCCAGCGCAGCTGGTCGACGCCGGGCGACCCCATGCTGGCAGACTGGCCGATCATGTTGTCGACCAGGATGCGCATCATCAGGCCTGCCGTATGCCAGCCGGACGCACAAAGGCCGCCAAACAGCGACTGCTTGGCGGCCTCCTTGTCGAGATGGAAGGGCTGCGGATCGTAGTCCCGCGCGAAGGCGATGATCTCTTCTTCGCTCACCGTGCGGGGCGGATAGTCCACGACCTGTCCGACGATGAAGTCTTCCAGATATTTCATAGCCGCTCTTAGGTATTGAACCGGAAATGCATCACATCGCCATCCTGCACGATGTAGTCCTTGCCTTCCAGACGCAATTTTCCGGCGTCGCGCGCGCCGGCCTCACCCTTGCCGGCGACATAGTCGGCATAGGCGATGGTTTCGGCGCGAATGAAGCCCTTCTCGAAATCGGTATGGATGACGCCGGCCGATTCAGGGGCCTTGGCGCCCTTGCGCACGGTCCAGGCGCGGGCTTCCTTGGGTCCAACGGTGAAGAAGGTGAGCAGGCCCAGCAGCCCGTAGCCGGCGCGGATGACCCGGGTCAGGCCGGTTTCCTTGAGGCCGAGATCGGCGAGGAAGGCGGCTTTCTCCTCGTCGCTGTCGAGCTGGGCCACTTCGGACTCAATGGCGGCGGAAATTACCACCATGGCGGCGCCCTCGGCGGCGGCTTTGGCCTTCACCCGTTCGGAGAAGGCATTGCCTTCGGCGGCAGAAGCCTCTTCGACATTGCAGACATATAGCACCGGCTTGGCGGTGATCAGCATCAGCTCGGTATAGAGCTTTTTCTCGTCCTCGGTCGGCACCACGGTACGGGCCGGCTTGCCTTCGCGCAGCGCCACCAGCACCTTTTCCATTACGGCCAACCGGGCTTTTTCTTCCTCATTGCCCTGTTTGGCGCGCTTTGCCGTCTGTTCGGCGCGGCGCTCCAGGCTTTCGAGGTCAGACAGCATCAGCTCGGTTTCGACCGTCTCGGCATCGGCAATCGGATCGACCTTGCCTTCCACATGGGTGATATCGCCATCCTCAAAGCAGCGCAGCACATGGCAGATCGCATCCACCTCGCGGATATGGGCGAGGAACTGGTTGCCCAGGCCTTCACCCTTCGAGGCGCCGCGCACCAGGCCGGCGATATCGACGAAGGTGAGCTGGGTCGGAATGATCTTCTGTGAGCCGGCGATCTTGGCCAGCACGTCGAGCCGTTCATCCGGCACGCCGACCAGGCCTGTATTCGGCTCGATGGTGCAGAAGGGATAGTTGGCTGCCTGCGCGGCGGCGGTCTGCGTCAGCGCATTGAACAGCGTCGACTTGCCGACATTGGGCAGGCCGACAATGCCGCATTTGAAACCCATGTTACGCGTCCTTCGGTTTGGTCGGTTTCGGCGGCTGGAGCACCAGCGCCACTTTGGTCATGAAGCCGGCGTCGTCATCGCGGGCCAGAAAGCCTGCCTCGGCCGCCATGGCCGCCAGCAGGGGATCGAGCCAGTCATGTTCGTCGCTGGCGAAATTCTGCAGCACATAGCCAAGCACACGGTCCTTGCCGGGATGCCCGATGCCGATGCGCAGGCGCCGATAGTTCGGCCCGATGGCGGCATCGACCGAACGCAGCCCGTTATGGCCGGCATTGCCGCCACCGGTCTTGATGCGGATCTTGCCGGCGGCCAGATCCAGTTCGTCATGCACCACCACCACCTGGGCCGGCGGCAGCTTGTAGAAATGCGCCGCTTCGCCAACCGACTTGCCTGACAGGTTCATATAGGTCAGCGGCTTGAGCAGCAGGGTCTTGATGCCATCCAGGACACCCTCGGCGATTTCGCCGTGGAAGCGCTTCTTGAACGGCTGGAAATTGTGGCGGTCGGCGATGGCATCGATGGCCATGAAGCCGACATTATGCCGCTGCCGCTTATGCTCGCTGCCCGGGTTGCCCAGTCCGACGAGAAGCAGCATGGCGTTTCAGCGTCCGGCAGTGAGAAGAGGAGGGGCGGCAGTGACAGGCGGCGCACCAGCGATGCGCCGCCTGCAGCAGGGTTTACTTCTTGGCAGCCGGCTTGGCCGCAGCGGCCGGAGCCGCCTTGGCACCCGCCGCCGGAGCGGCAGCCTTGGCGCCAGCCGCAGCGGCCGGAGCGGCGGCAGCAGCTTCGGCCTTCGGTGCGGCTTCTTCTTCCTTGGTCGGGGCTGCGATGGTCGCAACGGTGAAGTCACGATCCTGGATCACGGCCTTGATGCCTTCCGGCAGCGTGAAGGCAGAGATATGGATCGAATGACCGATATCCATGCCAGCCAGGCTGATCGTCAGGCTCTCGGGGATGTTGTCGGGCTGGACGAAGAATTCGACTTCGTGGCGCACGATATTCAGCACGCCGCCCTTCTTGATGCCGGGCGACTGGTCCTGGTCCTTGAAGTGCATCGGAATGAAGATGCGGACCTTCGAGTCCTTGCCGATACGCTGGAAGTCGACGTGGATCGGCCGGTCGGTGACCGGGTCGAGCTGCACGTCGCGCGCCAGAACGCGCTCGGTCTTGCTGCCGACAGCAACAGTAAACAGACGCGAGAAGAAGTTACCCTTGTGCATCTCCTTCAGCAGTTCGCGACTCTCAACCGAAATCAGTTCCGGGGTCTGCTTTTCGCCATAGATGACCCCCGGCACACGACCCTTCAGTCGCGTTGCACGGGCGGTCCCCTTGCCGGCCCTCGACCTCGCCTCAGCGGCGATGGTGGTTACTTCACGCATGATGCGCTCCTTGCTTGGATACGGCCCCAACACCATGTCGGGTCCGTTTCCGACGCCGGCCTCCAGGGGTGCCGCGCGCCGAAACTTTGAAACTTAATCGAACAGGCTGGAGACCGAAGCCTCCTCGCTGATGCGGCGCATGGCTTCGCCAACCAGCGGGGCAATCGACACCTGGCGGATATTGCGCGCCAGGCGGACCGCTTCGGTTGCCAGAATCGAGTCGGTGATCACCAGGCCTTCCAGCTGGCTGGCGGTTACGCGGGCGACCGCGCCGCCCGACAGCACGCCATGGGTCACATAGGCATAAACGGATTTGGCGCCATGCTTCTTCAGCGCCTCGGCGGCGTTGCACAGCGTGCCGGCGGAATCGACGATGTCGTCGACGAGGATGCAGCGGCGGCCTTCAACGTCACCGATGATATTCATCACCTCCGACACGCCAGCCTTTTCGCGTCGCTTGTCGACGATGGCGAGATCGGCATCCAGACGCTTGGCAATGTTGCGCGCGCGCACCACGCCGCCGACGTCGGGCGAGACCACCATGAGGTCATCACCCTGCAGCTGCTGCTTGATGTCGGCGGTCAGCACCGGGCCGCCCATCAGGTTGTCGGTCGGGATATCGAAGAAGCCCTGGATCTGGCCGGCATGCAGGTCCAGCGTCAGCACGCGGTTGGCACCGGCGGCCGTGATCAGGTTGGCGACCAGCTTGGCCGAGATCGGCGTGCGCGGACCCGGTTTGCGATCCTGGCGGGCATAGCCGAAATAGGGCAGCACGGCGGTGATGCGGCGGGCCGACGAGCGCTTGAGCGCATCGATGCAGACCAGCAGTTCCATCAGGTGATCGTTTGCCGGGTAGGAAGTCGACTGGATCACGAACACATCTTCGCCACGGACGTTCTCATGGATTTCCACGAAAACTTCCATATCGGAGAAGCGACGCACGCTGGCTTTGGCGAGCGGCACCGACAGATAAGCCGCAATGGCTTCCGCCAGCGGACGATTGGAATTACCCGCCAAAACCTTCATGGACTGAGCTCTGTGGATGCGCCGGACAGGGGGAGAAAAACCGCGCGGACTATAGCCGCCGGGGTGCCCCCTGTAAACCGCGAAAAATCTAATAAATTCAGGATTTTGCGGGTCGAACCGCGGGTCTGGCACGCGACCGGCTCTCAAGGATCTCGCTGAGTCCCTGCCAGCCGCCCTGGGCGATGATATGGGCGGTGGTGCCCCAGGCCCGGGCGAGTTGGCCACGGGGGATGCGATTGGCCTGCTTGACGTCGCCCAGACGGCTGCCATCGGCGGCCAGCAGCACCCATTCGATGGTCACCCGTTCGGAATCGGGGCTGTCCTGCCAGACCTTGACCACACAGCCGATCACGAAATCGGCGCCGGCCGTGTCGGGCAGCGGGTTTTTGCCCCCCAGGATGAGGATTTCGCGCATCGCCTGGCGCAGGGACCGGTTGCCATCCCCGGGCGCACCTTCGCATTCCCTGACCGCCAGCTTGGCCGGCGTGGTGTCGATCTGGACGGTTTCGATGGCGGATTCATTCAGCCGGGCGGCGATCGCCTCGGCCATGGCAATAGCGGCCTGCTTCAGGGCGGCGGCATCTCCGGCCGCCAGCAAGGCGGGCGCTACCGCTACCGTGCTGCTGTCACCGGCCTGCACCGTGCCGTCGGGCAGGCGCTGGTCCCAGCGCCAGGCGGTGCTGCTGCCGCGTGGTTCCAGGCGGACGCTGAGCAGCGTGGTCAGTCGGTTGCGGCCACTGGCACTTGCCGGCACGTCCTTGGCGTTCAGGGCCTTGGCCAGCGCCTCGGCCAGCGCCGCATCGGCGCCATCGGGCAGACCGCCCACCGGCGGGATGAAAAGGCTGGCTTCGCCGATCGGACGGATCAGGGTGTCGCTGGCCTTGATGCGGCTGTCGGCCTGGAAGGGCTGCGGCAACGGCTGACAGGCCGCGATGATGGCGGCAGCCAGGATCAGGAGAGGGAAACGCTTAACCGAAAACACAGCTCACCATCAGACAGAGAATCGCAAAGACGAGTAACAGGAACAGGTGCGGCATGGCCTACAGCGGCAGGGCGATGGCCGAAACCTGCCGGCCGTAATCGGTTTCCTTCGCCAGGGTCATGCGACGATAGCTGAAGAAACGGTCCGGATCGCTGCAGGTATCCAGTGCAAGATTCTCGGCTGCAATACCGCTGCGCTGCAGCCGCTGCAACAGATAGCCCGGCAGATCGAACTGCCAATGGCCATCGCGCCGGCCGATGGCGAAAAAGGCTGCATTGCCAGCATCGGCAGCGAGGAATTCATCCCGGAACGGGGCGCTGACCTCATAGGAAACCTGGCCGATGCAGGGCCCGATGGCGGCCCGGATCTGTGCCGGTCGGGCCCCGAGGGCTTCCATGGCCGTGATGGTGGCGTCGGTCACCCCCGCCAGCGCACCGCGCCAGCCGGCATGGCAGGCACCGATCACGCCGGCTGCCGCATCGGCAAACAGCACCGGCGCGCAGTCGGCCGACAGAATGCCCAGCGCAATGCCGCGCCGGCGCGTCACCAGGCCATCGGCCTTCGGGCGCTGCGTGATGTCGTAGTCCTCTGCCACGGTGACGACCTCGCGGCCATGCACCTGATAGAGCGATACCAGGCCATGGGGTGCACCCAGCACCGCTGCCACCCGGCGGCGATTCTCCTGTACGGCGGCCGGGTCGTCGGACGATCCGGGTCCGCAGTTCAGCTGCGCATAGAGGCCGTTCGACACGCCGCCGCGCCGGGTGAAAAAGCCATGCGGCAGGCCGGCAAGGCCGGCCGCGGTGACGGGCGCGATCGGTCCAGTTTCAGGACGTGCGACATGAACGGTCATGCAAAGCCTGCGGGTTTCGGCGACTCCGGCGGGGTCAGGGCCAGAGCCTTGAACAGGGTGCCCATCGCCTCCGGGGCGGTCAACCGCCGCAAGGCCTGGTCGAGATCGCCGGCCTGGGTGGCGTTGCTCTGCTTCAGCTTCGCTGCCCGCGCGGCGATGCCCAGCCGCTCGAGAAACACGCCCTGGCCGACCGGGCCATGCACAGCGGCGCCGGCGCGTTTTGCCGCCAGTGCAAACGAGCCGAAATCGACATGGGCAGTCAGGTCGGCAAGTCCGGGATTCTGCAGCGGATCGGCATAGGTGTGGCGCCATACAGCCTGGAGTGTTTCGCCCACGCCGGCACTGGCATAGCCATAATCGATGAACAGCGCCGCCCCGCCCTGCTGTTTGAGGCGTGCGGCGATCTCGACGGCAACCGCGCGCACCGGCGGACTGGATTCCACGATGGAGCCCGGCGGTGAATCGCGCAGGATCTGCGGCAGCAGGTCGTCGAAGGGCAGGGCGCGTGGATCGAGCAGGAAGCGCAACTCGTTGGTCGCTTCGTCCAGGCCGACGCAGCGTTCATGCCAGGCCCCGTCATCGCCGCGCTGGAACTGGCGTACCGGCAGGGCATCGAGGAATTCATTGGCAAGCAGCAGCAGCGGCGCATCCTTCGGGATCGCAGCAATCTGCTCATGCCAGATGGCGCCCTCGTGAGCCAGTGCCGCTTCCTGCAGTCCACGCAATCGCGTAGAAGCCTCGATCATCACCGGCGTGAGTGCGGCGCGGAACTGCGGCAGGGCGCGGGTGGCGCGCAGCGCATCGCGCATCAGCGTACCGCGACCAGGCCCCAGTTCAACCAGATAGCATTTGTCTGGGCCGCCCAGGCTTTGCCAGCAGTCGGCCGCCCACAGACCAAGCAGCTCGCCGAACATCTGACTGATTTCCGGTGCGGTGATGAAATCGCCGTGCAGGCCGATGGCTTCCTGGCTGCGGTAGTAGCCGTGCTCTGGATGCAGCAGGCAATCGGCCATATAGGCGGCGACCGTGATCGGGCCCTCCGCCGCGATCCGTCGGCGCAGGATATCGAGCAGCGGCGCGGCGCTTACGCCGCTTTTTGCCGGCGCGACCACCACACCACTCCCAGGCCGAACACCACCATCGGCAGTGACAGCCACTGCCCCATCGTGGTGCCACCGATCAGATAGCCGATCTGCCGATCGGGCTCGCGGAACAGCTCGCCGATGATACGCGCCATGCCGTAGCCGATCAGGAATACACCCGACAGCGTACCAGGCTGGTGGATCGCGCGGGTATTCCAGCGCAGCAGGTTGAGCAGCAGGAACAGCACGATGCCTTCCATGAAGGCCTGGTACAGCTGGCTGGGATGGCGCGGCACGCCATCGCTATGCGGAAACACCATGGCAAACGCAAAGTCCGGCGCGGCGCGGCCCCACAATTCGGCATTGATGAAATTGGCGATGCGGCCGAAGAACAGCCCGATCGGGGTGACGCAGGCGATCACATCGGTGAAGGCGAGAAAGCGGATGCCGCTGAGCCGGCAATAGGCCAGCATGGCGAAGATGACACCCAGCATGCCGCCGTGGAAAGACATGCCGCCCTGCCACACGGCAAGCGCCTCCAGCGGATGCTGCAGGTAGTAGCCGATATTGTAGAACAGCACATAGCCCAGCCGCCCACCCAGCACGACGCCGAGCGTGGCCCACAGCAGGAAGCCGTCGACCTGCATCGGCGTCACCGTGCTGCCAGGGCGACCGGCAATGCGCATGGCCATACGCCAGCCCAGCACGAGGCCGACGATATAGGCCATCGCATACCAGCGGATGGCGAACGGCCCGATCTCGATGATGACCGGGTCGATCACCGGGAATGCGAGCACCGGAAGGGTGGTGAACAGCATCACTCGTCCGCAGCGTCGCCGGCGCCGCCCGGTTCATCGGAACGGGGGCGCAGGGTGGGGAAGGCGATCACTTCGCGGATGGTCGGCGAGTTGGTCAGCAGCATCACGATACGGTCGATGCCGATGCCGAGGCCACCCATGGGCATCATGCCGGCCGACTGGGCCTTGAGGAAATCCTCGTCAATGCGATGGGCCTCGTCGTCACCGCCATCGCGCTGGCTCTGCTGGTCCTCGAAGCGGGCGCGCTGCTCCTGCGGATCGGCCAGCTCGGAAAACGCGTTGGCGATTTCCCAGGTGTTGCAGAAAGTCTCAAAGCGTTCAGCGATGGCGGGATTGGCATGATTGGCCTTGGCCAGCGGCGAGATCGCCTTGGGCAGTGCCACCACATGGGTCGGCTGGATCAGATTCGGTTCGACGAAATGCTCGAAACAGGCTTCCACTACCTTGCCCCAACTGGCGCCCGGCGCGACGGCGACGCCGGCCTGCTTGGCGGCTTGGCGCGCAGCAGCGTCGTCCAGGCCCTCCAGCTTCACCTTGCCATGCTCCTCGATCAGGCCAAGCATGGTGGCGCGGCGGAACGGCGGGGTGAAATCGATTTCCTGCTCGCCGAACTTCACCTTGGTGCTGCCGGTGGCGGTGATCGCCGCCTGTGCGATGGTGCGCTCGGCGATATCCATCATGTCCTCGTAATCGGCATAGGCCTGATAGAGTTCCATGGTGGTGAATTCGGGATTATGGCGCGGCGAGATGCCTTCATTGCGGAAGCAGCGGTTGATCTCGAATACTTTTTCGCTGAGGCCGCCGATCACCAGGCGCTTGAGATGCAGCTCGGGTGCGATGCGCATGTACAGCGGGATATCCAGCGCGTTGTGATGGGTCTGGAACGGCCGGGCGATAGCGCCGCCGGGGATGCTGTGCAGCATCGGCGTCTCGACTTCCAGGAAGCCTTCACCGTTGAGGAACTGGCGCACGGCCTGGATGACACGGAAACGGGCCCGCAGCGTGGTGCGGCTTTCCTCGTTGCCGATCAGGTCATATTCGCGATGGCGATAGCGCTGTTCGACATTCTTCAGGCCGTGCCATTTTTCCGGCGGCGGCTCCAGCGCCTTGGCCAGCACGACGATCTCTGCCGTATCCACCGTGATCTCACCGCGCTTGGTGCGGCGGACCGGACCGCGCACGCCGATGATGTCGCCCAGATCAAGCGCCTTCATGACAGGGGCGAAGCGGCCCTGCACGTCTTCCTTGCCGGTGTAGACCTGCAGCTTCACGGTGTCGTCGACCAGGTCGATGAACATGCCGCTGTTGCGGATCGCCATCACGCGGCCGGCCACGGCCACGGTTTCCGCGGCGCGCTCATCGGGCTGCAGATGGGCAAAGGCCTCATGCACCGCGGCATTCTTGTGCGATTTGGGGAATTTTGGCGCCAGATAGGGATCCAGGCCGAGCTGGCGCAGCTGCTGCAGCTTGGCTTCGCGGTTGGCGCGCTCTCCGGAGGTATCGGGCGCGGTCTGGGCAGGGGTCTGATCGGTCACGGCACTTCGCTTGGCAGGACGGAAATATCGGGGCCGGACCCTAGCACCCGCCCCCCGGCTTTCCAACCGCTCGGGGCTGGTCTGCACTAACCTGTGGACAGGCCGGAGTCGCGGCGCAATAGCTGTGGAAAAGGCGGTTTTGGCCTGTCTGCAGTGCTTGCGGGTGGCGGATAGCACGGCCATATCGGATAAGGGTTTCCAGCTTGGAGTCGCGCCATGCAGACTGATAACCGCCTGCTCGACGATCTCAGCCGTATTGCAACCGGTGCCCTCGGTGCCCTGCAGGGTGTCAAAGGCGAGGTGGAGCAGGCGTTCCGCCAACGCCTGGAACGGGCCCTGGCCGAAATGGAACTGGTCAGCCGCGAGGAATTCGAGGCCGTGAAGGCCATGGCCGAGGCCGCGCGCGAGGAGAATATCCGCCTCGCCGAGCGCCTGGCCGCCCTCGAATCCAAGTAGAACAGCGGATTCGATGTTCCGGTCTAACCCATGCCCGGATCAGGCGAATTTCATGAATTTTTCGTAAATCTGTCCTTGCGTGCCCCATGTCCCCCGCATACTCTAAATCTATGGCGTGTCCTGTGTCGCGACACCTACATATATGGTCAGCCGAGGCGATGGGGGCATTCTCGGCCAAGGCCGATGCTGTCACCTCATGGGGCCAAATTCCCAACCAGATGAGCCATTCCGGATTAGCGAGCCGAGGACCGGCCTACCGCAAGGGGGAGCGTTAACGCATGCGGACTCTGATTGAAAGCGAGACCACTGGCCGTCTCAACCCGCTCGACCTTGTTGAACAGATTGTCGGTGAGCATGAGTGGCCCTTCGACCGCCAGGGCCAGGATGAACTGACCGTCGGCGTTTCCGGCCGCTACTGTGAACATCAGATGTGGTTTTCCTGGCGCGAGGAACTCGGGGCGCTGAGTTACACCTGCGCTTTCGATATGAAGGTGCCGGCCAATCGCCGCCGCGACCTCCACTCGTTGCTCGCCTATGTGAATGAGAAGGCCTTGATCGGCCATTTCGACTACTGGGTCGAGGAGGGCATGGTTGTTTTCCGCCAGGCCCTGCTCCTGCGTGGCGGTCTGGGTGCCACCACCGAGCAGATCGAGGATCTGATGGAAATCGGCCTGTCGGAATGCGAGCGCTTCTATCCGGCCTTCCAGTTCCTGGTCTGGGGCGGGCGGACGCCGGAAGATGCCGTGGCTGCCGCCATGTTTGAATGTATGGGCGAAGCCTGATCTCTTCCCAGTTCGACCGCGGGCCGGCTTTTAAACAGGCCGGCCCGTTTTCATTTTCAGGGCTTGGGTAATCTTCTGCAGGCGCGATTGCCTCCCACAGGAAGCCTCGGCTGACGGAGCGGACTCTTCCGATGGCCAGGCGATTGCCCAGCTCACCGTATAGGCCTGTGACGCCACTGCGAAGTGCGGCTTCGGCAATTGTATTGCCGGTTGCTCCTCGTATCGCATACCAAGCTCGGTGAAGATTTTAGTGAAATACTCGCCGTCAACGCCGGCGTGGAACAGCACAACGGCACCACAGGATTTCAGGTGGTTAAGGCTGATCCATGGTGCTTCGCGCTGGCTACCATTCTGGAAAACCTGTGGGCGGTCGATGGAGTAGTAGCCGGTACTGCCGGCCAACCACATCTCGCCCACGACATAGGTGAGTGGACGGCCGGTCATCTCATGCCAGCGCTGGGTCACGGTTTCAGCCAATGCCGGACCGGGGAAATGTGTGCGCTTGTTGCGACCAGACAGAGTCGGCCACAGAGTCATGGCGATGACAAAGGCCACTGCCGGCAGTGCGAAGACAACGGCCCAGATCGCCATCAGACGCCGGCGATAAATGGTGAACGAGAATTCGCGCAGCAGGGCAACACCGAGCAGCGGTGTGAATATCCACAATCCAGCCCCCCACATGGCGCGCGGCTGGCGGCCCAGAATGATCGCCATCACGATCACGAACAGTGCCGGTGCAATGGCAATGGCAATCAGATAATTGCGCGACAACGGCGGCAGTTTTGCCGATCCGGCGTAGACTGGGGGGCTGCGGTGCAGCGGCAGGATCGCCAGGACAAAGACGATAAGTGCCGGCGCCAGTGCTGCGAGCTGCGCGCCTGCAAAGCGCAACGGCCGTATTAAACGTCCGGCACCTTCGACAACATCGGCACGCTGGTCGATGTAATGCAGGGGGCTCAATTCATTTTGCAATACCCACCAGACATGCGGGGCGGCAATCGCTGTGGCGATCACCGCTCCAGCGGCAAAACTCGGTGTTAGCCAGCGCCAGCGGGTCTCGGCATGCAGCAGGGTGAAGATCGCCATCGGCAACAGGTAGAGGGCGATGGAATACCGGGACAGCACGCCGACACCGACAGCCAGGCCAACGATGATCCAATCACGCTGGCGATTCTCGATCAGAGCCGTGTAGTAGAAGGAGCACGTGATCGCCGAAAAGGCCATCTGCAGGATGATTGGATTGAATTCCGGGGATGGATATCCGAAATAGTAGATCGTCGTCGTGAGGCCAAGCACGGCGAGCGCGTCGCGCTGTCCCAGCAGACGTTTGGCCAGCCGCCAGACGGCCCAATAGGTGATGGCGATGGCGACCTGGCTGAGGATCAGTGGCGGCAGCAGGCTACCCGGCAGCAGGGCGTCGCCGAGTCCGAGGAGCCAGGCAAATAGCGGCGGGCCTTTGAGATAGCCGAGCGCAATATTCTGGCTCCAGACGAAGCCTTCCAGAACGTCAATGGGTGGGTTCGGCAGGGTAAAATACGGAATCAGAATCCATGCCCCCGCCTGCAGGCACACCACGCCCGCAAACAGCCATTCATATTTTTTATCGCTCACGATGCCCCTATAGTCAGCCTGCCGCCTTACCCGTTGCCCCAGGCGGTTATCAGTGTCGGGACTATTGTTGGTGACGCCCTCGACAGCAATATAAATCTGCAACATTGCTGCGGCGGGTTATCATTTATTTCTGTGAGGATGCATGAACGGCATACTTTTGGTTGGTTGCGGCAAGATGGGTGGCGCGCTGCTCGCCGGTTGGTTGCAGCGCGGCGTTGCCGCGCACGATGTTGTGGTGGTTGAGCCCACCCCGGTTGCCGGTCTGCCCGCCGGTGTGCGTCAGGCTGCTGATGCCGCTGCCGTGCCTAAAGATTTTGCACCGGCGCTGGTGCTGCTGGCCGTGAAGCCGCAGTTGATGGATGCCGTGGCGCCGGCCTATGTCGGGTATGCCAAGGCGGGGGCCTGCTTCCTCTCTGTTGCTGCCGGCAAGACGATTGCGACGCTGAACGGTCTGCTGGGCGGAACGGCTGCCGTGGTGCGCAGTATTCCCAATACGCCGGCTGCAGTGGGCGAGGGGATTACCATCGCCTGCGCCAGCCCGTCGGTGACGGCAGAGCAGCGCGCGCTCTGTGAAAGCCTGCTGGTTGCGGTTGGCGAGGTTGGCTGGGTCGAAGATGAAGGCCTGATCGACGCAGTCACCGCTGTATCCGGTTCCGGGCCGGCCTATGTCTTTCTCCTCACCGAGTGCATGGCCGCTGCGGGTACGGCTGCCGGCCTGCCGGCCGATCTGGCGGCACGTCTGGCGCGTGCCACGGTGATTGGCTCAGGCGCACTGATGAAACAGAGCAGCGAGAGCCCGGCCCAACTGCGTAAGAATGTCACCAGCCCGAATGGCACCACCCAGGCCGCACTGGATGTGCTGATGGCCGCGGATGGTGTCGAGCCGCTGATGCAACGGGCGATTGCCGCAGCAACCAGGCGCTCCCGGGAACTCGCGGGCTGAGTCAAACCTTGTTCTCAGCCGTCCGGGCCCCAAATCAGTCCGGTCAGCATAGGGAGACCGATCATGGCGCAGACCGGGAAGAAGGCCACAGGGAAGGCATCGGCAAAGGCTGCATCTGGCACCACGTCAGTTGATCCGGTGGCGGTAATGCTGGACCTGGTGGCCGCTCAGGGCTGGCGCGCGGTCACTCTGGGGCGGATCGCCGAGGCCAGCGGCCTGCCGCTCAGCGTGCTCTACGGACAATATGGCTCCAAAGTCGATTTACTGACCGCCTATGCCCGACGGATCGATGCCGCCATGCTGACAGCCCTGGGCGGGCCGGCCCCGGCGCCTGCCGATGCGATCGGGGTAAAGGACCGGCTGTTCGAGGTGATCATGGCCCGCTTTGACGCGCTCACACCGCACAAACCGGCGATTCGCGTCCTGATGCGGGAATTGCCGGCGGATCCGGTGGCCCTCGCCTGTTTCCTGCATCGCGGGCTGGGCCAGGGGCTCGACTGGGTTCTGGCCGCGGCGGAACTGGATACCGGCGGTCTGCCGGGGGTGGTGCGGCGCAAACTGCTGGGTGGAATATATCTCGACACTCTGCGGGTTTGGCTCAAGGATGACAGCAGCGACCTTGCCGCCACCATGGCTCACCTTGACAAGCGACTGAGCCAGGGCCTGCGCTGGCTCACCGCCCGCGGCCCCATCTCGCAGATGCGAGAGAAAGTCGCGAATACCTCTTAACATATTGAAAAGTATGATTGTGCATTGCACAAAAATCCATTGACGCCGGCTATCATCCCCGCTACTTTGCCGGCGCCTTACCCATCCTAAACACAGCCAAAACCGACGCCCGGGAGCCAAAAATGACCAAAGCCACTGACAATCCGTTCGCCTCTTTCGACCTCAGCAAGATGTTCGCCGACATGAAGCTGCCGGGTATCGACCCCGCATCGCTGGCAGCCACCCAGCAGAAGAACATGGAAGCCCTGACCGCCGCCAATAAGCGCGCTTATGAGGGTTACCAGGCACTGGCCAAGCGCCAGGGCGAGATCTTCAAGGAGAATATGGAACAGCTGGCCGGCCTGCTGAAGAACGCCTCGCCGGCGGCTGCAGCGGACCTCAACCCGGCGAAGTCGGCTGACTTCGTGCGCCAGGCCGCCGAGAAGGCGCTCGCCAATCTGCGCGAACTCTCCGAGATGATGACCAAGACCAATACCGAGGCCTTCGAGCTGATCAACAAGCGCCTCCAGGAAAACATGGAAGAGATCAAGAAGCACATTCCCGCCGGCATGCCGAAGTAACGACAGCCAACGGCGATTTGCCAGACTGGCGACGGGCGGGGTACAAAACCCCGCCCGTTTTGTTTTGATCGCCGGAGGCCGGGATGGCCGAAATTGCATTCGATGATTTTCACAAGGTCGATATTCGCGTCGGCACCGTGACTCGCGCCGAAGCCTTTCCGGAAGCGCGCAAGCCGGCGATTAAACTATGGGTCGATTTCGGCTCATCTCTCGGGGTCAAGAAATCCTCGGCGCAGATCACCCGGCACTATGTGCCGGAGCAGCTGATCGGCCGCCAGGTGATTGCCGTGGTGAATTTCCCGCCGCGCCAGATCGGCTCCTTCATGTCGGAGATTCTGGTACTCGGTCTGCCTGATTCGGATGGACAGGTTGTGCTGCTTGCACCTGACCTGCCAGTGCCGAATGGCGGACGTATGTATTGACCCGAGCCCGAGCCTCGGCCGACAATCCGGCCAACGGACCAGCCCAATGACAAAATATCAGCGTTTCGCAAAGACTGCCCTGCTGCTTCTGGCTTTCGCAGGTATTGCCGGTGCCGGCCCCGCCGCCGCACAGGATCATGATTGTGTGGTGCGTCAGTTCATTCTGACCAGCCAGGTCAGCAATCTTGAGCCGCAGGGGGTGATCGAGGCGAATTACCCCGTCGGCACCGAGCGCGCCTATGGTTTTGCCCGACTTGATTGCACGCAGGTGCGGGCGGGCGAGACCTTCTGGTTCTACTGGGTGCGCAACGATCAGGAAGTTGGCCGATCCAAAGCGCGCGTCGATGTCAGCCGCAACTGGCGGATCTGGTCACAGTCGCGGATTTTTCCCGGCGAGTGGAGCTTGCAGCTGAAGGATAGCGACGGTCGCTTGCAGGCCGAGCGCCGATTCACCGTTGCCGAACCGCCCAAACCGGCTGGCGAAAACTGATCGTCAGGTCGGTAATCTGATCGTTACCATCAGGCCGCCGAGGGGGGACTCACCCAGGGCGATTTCGCCGCCATGGGCCAGCACGGCATCGCGGGCAATCGTCAGGCCGAGGCCAACATTGCCGCTGCCATGCCGGGCCTGGTCGAGGCGATAGAACGGCCGGAAAACCTTGTGGCGTTCTTTCTCGGGCAGCCCCGGGCCGTCATCCTCGATGCGGATTTCCACACGGTTGGCCTGCCGGATCACACTCAGGCGAACTTTACGGCCAAACCGCAAGGCATTTTCGATCAGATTTGCCAAGGCGCGTTTGAAGCTTAGTCGGCGCAGCGGCAAGGTGAGGCTTTGCTCCATATCGATCTGCAACTCGCGGCCGCGCCGGCGCACGTCATCGGCCAGTTCACTCAGCAGATTGCTTAGATCAGTCGGCTCTGCCGGCTGTTCGCTCTGGCCGCGTGCAAAGGCGAGATAGGCGCCGACCATCTTCTCCATCTCGTCGATGTCGCGCTTCAGTTCGTCCAGTTCTGCATCCTGCGGCATCAGCGATAACTGCAGTTTCATCCGGGTCAGCGGTGTGCGCAGGTCATGGCTCACACCTGCCAGCATGTCGGTGCGTTCGCGGATATGGCGCCGGATGCGGTCGCGCATGGCGAGGAAGGCGCGCGCGGCAGCGCGCACTTCTTCGGCGCCGGTGGGGCGGAAATCGGCAATCTCGCGGCCCTTGCCGAAGGCATCCGCAGCCTCGGCCAGCCGGCGGATCGGTTTGATCTGATTGCGCAGGAACAGCACGGCGATACCCATCAGTACGATGGTGGCTGCACCCATCCAGGCCATGAAGGCATAGGTGCTGGTCGAGAACACACGGTTTTCCGGTGCAACCACGGTCATCAATGCATCGGGCAGCTTTACATAGACGATCACCGTGCGGTCGTTGCGCTGGGTGTCGATCATGTAGGGCTGGTTTATGCGCTCACCCAGAGCCTGGATCAGCATGCGATCCAGGATCGAATAACGGCGCGGCAATGGAATATTGCTCGGAAAATCGGCCCCCTGTCTGAAACTGATGTCGATTTCCAGCGCCAAGCCCATGCGATGTATCAGTTCGCCCAGCACGATGGGGTCGGGGTTGCTTTCGCGCGTCGAGATCACGACAGCGATTTCTCCGGCGAGGCCGAGGCCAAGCCGGCGTGTCACCGCATCCCAATGACGCTCGTAGAAAACATATGTCAGCAGCACCTGCAGCAGTACTACCGGACCGACCAGCATCAACAGCCAGCGGCCGAACAGACTGCGCGGCAACAAGCGCTTGAGGGCCATCATGATGCTGGCATCGTCATGGGCGGTCATTCGGTCCAGAGGACATAACCTTCGCCCCACACCGTTTGCAGGAAGCGTGGATTGCGCGGATCGGTCTCAATCTTGCGGCGCAGGCGGGTAATCTGCACATCGACGGCACGGCTTTCGCCGGCGCTGGCCGGATCGGCCAGTGCGGCGCGTGGCACGGTCTGGCCCGGGCTGCGCGCGAGAATGCGCAGCAGTTGCGCTTCGCCGGTGGTCAGCGGGACCATCTCTTCGCCGCGTTTCAATTCGCCGCGTACGGCATCGAAACTGAAGTCGCCGAAGCGGGTGGTGACGGTTGGTGCCACCGGGGCAGGCCGGGCGGCGCGCTTGAGGATGGCATTGATGCGCAGCGTCAGTTCGCGCGGCTCGAAGGGCTTCGGCAGATAGTCATCGGCGCCGGTTTCCAGCCCCTCGATACGGTCTTCGGCTTCACCCCGCGCAGTCAGCAGGATCACCGGCACGGCATTGCCACGCTTGCGCAGGTCGCGAACAAATTCAAAGCCGTTCTGCCCCGGCATCATGACATCGACGATCAGCAGATCAAAGCTGACGGAGGTGAGTTTGGCGCCGGCATCGGCGGCATCTTCTGCACTGGTGACGCGAAAGCCCTGGCCCGCCAGATAGCGCGACAGCAGGGTGCGGATGCGCTCGTCGTCATCGACGACCAGGATGTGAACCTCAGCGAGATCCATGCGGCAGTTCCTCAGCGCCGCTGGATGGCGCGCAGGATGGCCGGCCGTTCCTGTTCGTCGATCAGGCCGGCCAGAACCTTGCGATACCCGGCAACGGCTTCCGCGCCGGCCTCGCGATAGGCCTCGGCCACCTTGGCCTGCTGCACGGTGCTGATCTGGCGCTCCAGATGCTTGCCCTGGTCGGTCAGGAACAGCTGACGCTGACGCCGGTCCCGCGTGCCCTGCTGCTGGCGCACGAAACCACCCTCGATCAGTGCCGAGAGGACACGCGACAGGCTCTGCTTGGTGATGCGCAGGATGGCGAGCAGCTCGGCCACCGTGATGCCCGGATTGCCACCGATAAAATGCAGGGCCCGGTGATGGGCGCGACCGAAGCCGTAGCGCTCCAGAATCTCGTCCGGCCCGCGAGTGAAATCGCGATAGGCGTAAAACAGCAGCTCAATGGCCTGGCGAAGCTCGTCTTCGCGAAGGAACAATGGGTTGGCCAGCGATTTCAGGTCGGTCATGATCTTCTATATGGCCCAAAGGGATAGACGGCATCAAGGCAGCCGGCAGTATAACCCGGGAAAGCAGTGCACGAAAAATATGGCAGTAGTGTTGACATATTTTGCTTAGATTGTTACCTATACAGCCGTCCGCAGGTAATAATAATACCTAACGCCCGTTTCGCCAAAGGAGGAACCTCCATGTCCTTGATCCCGTATGACGACCGTGATGGCCAGATCTGGCTCGACGGCAAGCTGATTCCCTTCCGCGATGCCAAGCTGCATGTGCTGAGCCACGGTCTGCATTACGCCTCCTGCGTTTTTGAGGGCGAGCGCGCCTATGGGGGCGAGGTGTTCCACCTGACCGAACACAGCCAGCGCCTGATCGACTCGGCCAAGCTGATGGATTTCACGCTGCCCTATTCGGTCGAGGAAATCGATCGCGCCACCCGCGAGACCATTGCCGCCAACAAGATGCCGGACTGCTATGTGCGCCCGGTCGCCTGGCGCGGGTCGGAGATGATGGGTGTCGCCGCCCAGCAGAACAAGATTCACGTCGCCATCGCGGTGTGGGAATGGCCGAGCTATTTCTCGCCGGAAGCCAAGATGAAGGGCCTGCGGCTGCAGATCAGCGACTGGCGTCGCCCGGCACCGAACATGGCGCCGACCAAGGCAAAGGCGGCCGGCCTGTACATGATCTGCACGCTGTCCAAGCACAAGGCCGAGCGCGACGGTTACCAGGATGCGCTGATGCTCGACTGGCGCGGCCTGGTTGCCGAGGCCACTGGTGCCAACATCTTCTTTGCCAAGGATGGCAAGCTGCATACGCCGACGCCGGACTGCTTCCTGGATGGCATCACCCGTCGCGCCGTGATTGCGATGGCCAAGGGCCGCGGCATCGAGGTGATCGAGCGCGCGATCCAGCCCGAGGAAATGGCCAGCTTCGATGAATGCTTCCTGACCGGCACGGCCGCAGAAGTGACGCCGGTTTCCGAGATCGGTCCCTACAAGTTCACGCCGGGCAAGATCTGCCAGACACTGCTGGGCGAATTCGACATCGCCACGCGGGCCAGGAAAGCGGCCTGAGTCGCTTCAGTTTTCAGGCTTTGTAGGCGGCCACGCGTTATCGCGTGGCCGTTTGCATGACCGGACAGTAGTAATCGTATTGGAAGCCGCAGATCTGCTCATCCCGCTGGATCCGTTCGCCGACGAGGCCCCCTAACAGCATGTCGATCGCCGTACCATCACTGGACAGCGGCAACAGCAGGGTCTCAAAGGCCAGCATACGGCCGCTGGGTGCCACCGTGTATTGACCGGCCGCATAGGCAGGGCCGCGGGTATCAAGCGGAATGCTGAAAAAGCTTTCCACCACCACGGCATTGGCCCCGAACAGGTTCTCGTCGACCGGTCGGTTGGTGGTTTCGCGGCCCATCGAGCCGACGATGCCGGTGCCGACCAGGCGGAACTGGAACCGCGGCGCACCGGCCTGCACGTTGATCAGTGCGACGAAGGGCAGGAATGGCACCATCTCGTCGGGCTGCAGGTCGGCGCGCGCCGGCAGGCGGCCGAGATAGCTTTCTTTAGCTTCCCAATAGCCCAACAGGTTACGCAGCGATTTGCTGCGAATCCGATCCGGCGTTACCGAAGAGATCACCTCGGTCTGGGGCACATTCGGATCTGACGACGACATGTTGGGACGGTGAACTCGCAAGCAGTGAAAATGGCAACGGTTGCTGTGACTATACGCCCAGGCCACCATTCCGCGAGGCGTTTCCGGCAGCCTGTCACTAGGACATGCCACACGCGCCAGCCTCAGTAAACCGCTAAGTAAATGATGCCTAGGTAGTACGACTGTATGTCAGCGGCGCCAGCGGGCGGCAGCCTCGTCATCGCTGGCCTTGGCCTCGACCCAGCGCCGGTCTGCACCATTCTCTTCCAGTTTCCAGAACGGCGCCTTGGTTTTCAGCCAATCGACCAGGAAGGCACTGGCATCATAGGCGGCCTGACGGTGCGCAGAGGTTGTGATGACCAGGACTATCCGATCCCCCGGCGCGAGTTCACCGAACCGATGGATCACCAGGCAGCCATCCAGCGACCAGCGCTGCTGCGCCTCGGCCACCAGCGCCTCGAGTTGCCGTTGCGTCATGCCCGGATAGTGCTCCAGGGTCATGCGCTGCACGCCCGCGGCATCGGCGAAGTCACGCACCAGGCCGGTAAAGGTGACGACAGCACCGATCCGGGTATTGCCGGCGGTCAGCCGTTCCAGTTCGGCGGCTGTGTCGAAATCCTCGCGCTGTACGCGCACGGTCATGGCTCGATCCCCTGTTCAGCCGCCGGTGACTGGCGGGAAGAAGGCGATTTCATCGTCGGCGGCCACAGCCTGATCGGGCTGGGCATAATCCTGGTTCACTGCGACCCGCACCAGGGCCGGGTTGGCAAGGGCAGCATCATGCTGGGCGCTGCGGCCGCGCAACCAGGTCACCAGCTCGGCGACGGTGCGCACCTCGGCCGGCGGGGTGACGGTTTCCTCGGGAACGCCGACGCGCTCACGCAGCAGGGCGAAATACAGCACCCGCATCAGTCAGCCCCTTTGGCTGGCGCACGATCATCGGCCGCCATATGGCGCAGGCCGGTCTGCAGATAGTCCCAGCCGGTATAGAGGGTCAGCACGGCCGCGATCCACAGACCGATCTCACCCAGCAGGCGGATCGGCAGCATCGACGGGCCATAGTCGCCAACAATGAGAATGCCCAGTGCGATCAGCTGAACCGTGGTTTTCCATTTCGCCAGCCGCGATACCGGCACCTTCACGCGCAGTTCGGCGAGGAATTCGCGCAGGCCGGTGACAGTGATCTCACGGCACATGATGACCACGGCGGCGACGCAGGTGATCCGGTCAATGCGATCGAAGGCGATCAGCATCATGATGACGGCGGCGACCAGCAGTTTATCAGCGACCGGATCGAGGAAGCGGCCAAGGTCGGACATCTGGCCCAGCTTGCGCGCCAGGTAGCCATCGAACCAGTCGGTGATTCCGGCGGCGACGAACAGGCCCAGCGGCACCCAGGCACTCCAGGCGCCGGGCAGGAAAAAGGCGGCGCAAATGGCCGGAATCGCCAGGATGCGCGAAACGGTCAGGATATTGGGCAGGCTGTTCCACATGACGGATGAATTATCGCATGGGGGGCAGAACAGGGCCAGAGCCGGACCTGTATTCAGCCGCCATGAAAGTGATCGTAGACTCGTTTGGCAACAGTTTTGCTGACGCCGGGCACCGCCTCAAGGTCGCTCAGGCCGGCACGCGAAACCGCCTTGGCCGAGCCGAAATGCAGCAGCAGGGCTTTCTTGCGGGCCGCGCCGATGCCACTGATTTCGTCCAGCGGCGAGCGAATCTGGTCCTTGGCCCGCTTGGTGCGGTGCGTGCCGATGGCGAAACGGTGCGCTTCGTCGCGCAGCCGCTGCAGGAAAAACAGCACCGGATGGCGCGGCTCCAGCATGAAGGGCTCGCGCCCGGGCAGGAAAAACTGCTCGCGGCCGGCATTGCGGTCCGGTCCCTTGGCGATGCCGACCACCGGCACATCCTCGACGCCGAGTTCCTGCATCACCTGCATCACGGCACTGAGCTGGCCCTTGCCACCATCGATCAGCAGCAGGTCCGGCCAGTCGGCCGCATTCTCGTCCTCGGCATCCTCTTTCAGCAGGCGCTGGAAGCGGCGGGTCAGGACCTCGCGCATCATCCCGTAATCGTCGCCCGGCTCGATCGTCACGTCCTTGATATTGAACTTGCGATAGGCGTTCTTGCGCAGGCCTTCCGGGCCGGCCACGATCATGCCGCCAACCGCATGGCGGCCCATGATATGGCTGTTGTCATAGACCTCGATACGCTGTGGCGGGGCGTCGAGGCCGAACAGTTCGGCGACACCCTGCAACAGCTGATGTTGCGAGGCGGCCTCGGCCAGTCGGCGGCGCAGGGCATCGCGGGCATTGTTGGCGGCATACTCGACCAGGTCGCGCTTGGTGCCGCGCTGCGGCACATGCAGTTCCACCTTGTGGCCGCTGTGGTTGCCGAGCGCTTCCTCGATCAGGCCGGCATTCTCCACCGGATCACTCAGCAGGATCAGGCGCGGTGCCTCGCGCTGGGCGTAGAACTGGCCGATGAAGGCGTCCAGCACCTCGCTGATCTCGACATCGCGGGTATGGGCCGGGAAGTAGGAGCGGTTACCGAAATTCTGTCCGGCCCGGAAGAAGAAAATCTGCACGCAGACCAGTCCGCCCTCGGCATGCACCGCAATCACATCGGCATTCTCGATGTCGCTGAGATTGATATCCTGCTTCTGGGTGATATGCGCCAGGGCGCGGATGCGGTCGCGCAGTTCGGCGGCTGTTTCATACTCCCGCTGTTCGGCAGCCTGCTGCATGCGGCCCTGCCAGATATCCAGCACCTGACGGTTGCGGCCCGACAGGAAGTCGCAGGCCTCGTCCACCACCTTGAGGTAATCTTCATGCTTGATGCGATCGACGCAGGGCGCTGTACAGCGCTTGATCTGATACTGCAGGCAGGGGCGGGTGCGGGCGGCGAATTCACTGTCGCTGCAGCTGCGCAGCGGGAAGGCCCGTGACATCGCATTCAGCGTGACATGCACCGATCCGGTCGAGGCAAACGGCCCGAAATAGTCGCCAGGGATGTCACGGGCGCCACGGTGCTTGGTAATGGCCGGGTAGGGGTGGTCGCGCGCCACCAGGATGTAGGGGAAGGATTTGTCATCCTTCAGCAGCACGTTGAAGGGGGGCTGAACCTGCTTGACCAGGTTGGCTTCCAGCAGCAGCGCCTCGGCTTCGGTATGGGTGGTGGTGACCTCAACCGCCGCTACCTGGCGTACCATGCGCTGGATGCGGATCGAGAGGAGCTGAAATTTGGTGTAGGAGGTGACGCGCTTGCGCAGAGAGCGCGCCTTGCCGATGTAGAGCACATCACCTTTGGCATCCATCATACGATAGACGCCCGGCCCAAGCGGCAAGGTCGGCAGGTGACGCTGAATCACTGCAGCCCCGATCTCCCCGGGCTGGGGCGGAGCCTCAAGCAGCGGTTCACCGGCAGGATCGTCACTCATACGCAGCACCATACCGATAAAAACCTAATGATTACACGGCGTTGACAAAAGCGTCCCAAGGCTGTGGATAACTGTGTGGGGAAACAATGGTGCGCATGCAGTGTTGTGTCGCCTCGAAAACCAATACCCGCACACGTAGTGCGAGGCTTAAGATTTAAACTATTGTAACTAAATGGGAAATTGGCCTTATCCACAGCATATAGGCATTGAATCGGCAATTTTTCTAGCACTACGACTCGGGAGCCCGGCCTGTGCACAACCTTGGCGGCAACAGGAAACGTCTCGCAGAGTCAAGGTCTAATCACCGGACGGTAACGAAGAGCGGTTTCCAGCTGATTAGCTGCGCTGGCGCTCGATCTCGACGCCGACTCCGGCCGCCTCGGCGATCGCCTCAGGCTTTTCCACCCGTACCCGTGCCCGCAATACCCGCGGATCGGCCAGGCAGAGGCGGGCCAGCCGTTCGGCCAGGGTCTCGACGAGGTCGACATGGCCCTCGGCCAGCAGGGCCTTGGACCGGTTCACCAGATTCTCGTAGCACACCACTTCGGCATAGCTGCGCGGCGGCTCGCCAGGGGTCTCGGCCACCCAGAGGTCGAGATTGATCAGGATTTTCTGCGGTTTGACCCGTTCCTCCGGGTAGATGCCGATCAGGGCATCCAGCAGCAGGTCGCGCACGAAGACGCGGCGGACCGGCTGGGTCGCCTCGGCGATCACCGGGACCGGGATTTCAGCCCAGGCGGCGCGGGCACGATCATGGATCGTCATGTCAGTCCTCCAGCGCGATCTGGGCCGCGGTGAGGGGGCCGCCGCCCTGCTGCCAGGGCAGATGCTGGCCGCCATCCAGGGCGATCATCTGGCCCGTCACGGCCGGGGCGTCAAGCAGGAATCCGATGGCTGCGGCAATCTCGCCCGGCTCGGCGCCGCGCCTGAGCGGTGTGCTTTCCCATTGCTTGCGGAACTGTGCTTCCGTCTGGTGCGGGCTGGGCAGGACCGGGCCGGGACCGATGGCATTGACCCGGATGCGGGGCGCCAGGGCCATGGCAAGCGTCTGGGTCAGGGTCCACAGACCGGCCTTGGACACCGTGTAGGAGGCGAAATGCGGTGTCAGGCGCCAGACCCGCATGTCGACCAGGTTGACGATGTTGCCCGCCACCCCATCCGGCAACTGGGCGGCAAAGGCCTGCGACAGGAAGAATGGCGCCTTCAGGTTGGCATCCAGATGCCGGTCCCAGCTTTGCTCGGTGGCGGTTTCGACATGGTCATAGTCGAACAGCGAAGCGTTGTTGACCAGCAGCGACAGCGGACCGAGCGCGGCGCTGGCCTGCCCGATCAGGCGACTGACAGCAGCATGGTCGGAAAGATCGGCCTGCAGGACGGCGGCGCGATGGCCACCCTGGCCGATCTCGCGCACGACGGCATCGGCTTCATCGCGCGAGCGGTTGCAATGAACGGCGACATGATAACCGCGGCCGGCCAGATGCAGGGCAATGGCGCGGCCGATGCGGCGGCCGGCACCGGTGACCAGGGCGGTGGGAGCGTTTGCTGAGACCGTCATCAGCGCTTACTTCCGCGATAGGCGCGGCGCGAGCCAGCGCGACCGCCGGTGGAGCGGCCAGATGGACGTGGCGCGCCGGCAGCCGCTTCGGAAAAGCCGGCCGGCTTGCGGTTCTGGATGCCGATTTCCAGCTCGTTCATTTCCAGTCGTTTGATTTCGTCGCGCAGGCGGGCGGCTTCCTCGAATTCGAGATTGCCGGCGGCATCGTGCATGCGCTTTTCCAGGTCGGCCAGATGGGCCTTCAGGTTGTTGCCGACCAGGTGGCCGCCGGCGGCGTCGCCGGCATCGACGGTGAAATGATCCTGTTCATAAACCGACTGCAGGATGTCGCCGATCTGCTTGCGCACGCTTTCCGGCGTGATGCCATGCTCTTCGTTATAGGCCTGCTGCTTGCTGCGGCGGCGCTCGGTCTCGGCCAGTGCACGCTGCATGCTGTTGGTCATCTTGTCGGCATAGAGGATGGCGCGACCTTCGACATTGCGCGCGGCGCGGCCGATGGTCTGGATCAACGAGGTTTCCGAGCGCAGGAAGCCTTCCTTGTCGGCATCCAGGATGGCGACCAGCGCGCATTCCGGGATATCGAGGCCCTCGCGCAGCAGATTGATGCCGATCAGGATGTCGAACACGCCAAGCCGCAGATCGCGCAGGATTTCGATGCGTTCCAGGGTTTCGATGTCGGAATGCAGGTAACGCACCTTCAGGCCAACTTCGGTCATGTATTCGGTCAGGTCTTCCGCCATGCGCTTGGTCAGCGTGGTGACCAGCACGCGATGGCCTTTCTTGACCACTTCCTTGCACTCCGCCAGCAGGTCATCGACCTGATGCTCGACCGGGCGGATCTCGGTGATCGGGTCGATCAGGCCGGTGGGGCGGATCACCTGTTCGGAAAAGACGCCGCCGGTGCGTTCCATTTCCCATTTGCCCGGCGTGGCCGAGACGAAGACGCTCTGGGGGCGCAGGCGGTCCCACTCGCGGAAGCGCAGCGGCCGGTTGTCGATGCAGGACGGCAGGCGGAAGCCGTATTCCGCCAGAGTGGCCTTGCGCCGGAAGTCGCCGCGGAACATGCCGCCGATCTGCGGCACGGTGACATGGCTTTCATCGACGAACAGCAGTGCGTTGTCGGGCAGGTATTCAAACAGCGTCGGCGGCGGCGCGCCGGGGCCGCGGCCGGTGAGGTAGCGCGAGTAGTTTTCGATGCCGGCGCAGGCGCCGGTTGCCACCATCATCTCCAGATCGAAGGTGGTGCGCTGTTCCAGCCGCTGGGCCTCCAACAGGCGGCCCATTTTATAAAGCTGATCGAGCCGCAGCCGCAGGTCCACCTTGATCTGCTCGATGGCCTGGTTCAGCGTCGGCTTCGGCGTCACATAGTGGCTGTTGGCGTAAAGCTTCACCGCTTCCATGCTGCCGGTCTTGTGGCCGGTCAGCGGATCGAATTCGACGATGCTTTCCAGCTCGTCACCGAACAGCGACAGGCGCCAGGCGCGATCTTCCATATGGGAGGGGAAGATTTCCACGCCATCGCCGCGCACCCGGAAGGCGCCGCGGGCAAAAGCTGCATCATTGCGGCGGTATTGCAGGTCGACCAGCCGGCGCAACAGCGTATCGCGGTCGAGGCGGTCGCCGGCCTTCAGGTTGAGCGTCATTTCCGAATAGGTCTCGACCGACCCGATACCGTAGATGCAGGACACCGAGGCGACGATCACCACGTCGTCGCGCTCCAGCAGTGCGCGCGTGGCGGAATGGCGCATGCGATCGATCTGTTCGTTGACCGAGGAGTCCTTCTCGATATAGGTGTCGCTGCGCGCGACATAGGCTTCGGGCTGGTAATAGTCGTAATACGAGACGAAGTATTCCACCGCGTTGTTGGGGAAGAAGGACTTCATCTCGCCATAGAGCTGGGCGGCGAGGGTCTTGTTCGGCGCCAGGATCAGGGCGGGCCGGCCGCTGCGTGCGATGATCTGCGCCATGGTGAAGGTCTTGCCC
Source organism: Ferrovibrio terrae (assembly GCF_943372915.1). GTDB lineage: Bacteria > Pseudomonadota > Alphaproteobacteria > Ferrovibrionales > Ferrovibrionaceae > Ferrovibrio > Ferrovibrio terrae_A. Next base: position 65,476 of record NZ_CALSAN010000011.1, read on the forward strand.
GAGCCGGTGACGCCCAGCAGCACCTGGTCGCGCTCCTGGTTCAGCACGCCTTCGGTCAGTTCGGCAATCGCGGTCGGCTGGTCGCCTTTGGGCTCGTAGGGCGCCTGCAGGTCGAAGGCGATGCCGCCCTCGCTCTTGTCCGGCCGCGGCGGACGATGCGGCACGAAATCCGGGAAATTGGCATCGGCGAAACGGTCGGGATCCTCGATCTCGCGTTCCATGCTCTGGATGACGGGGGGCTGGCTCATGGCTGCCAATATGGGGCGGGACGGGGCCGGCGCCAAGACGCTGGTAGGGAGCAGAATCGGCCGGGAATCGGGTCTGAGCCCCATTGCTGCCATAGTTTGGCAAGACCTTCCGGCCCGTTTCGCCCTCCGGTATACAGGGGGCAGGGAGATCATCCATGACCGTTATCGTCACCGGCGGCGCCGGCTTCATCGGCTCCGCCCTGGTTCGCCGGCTCAATGCCCAGAAGCGTCGCGTCGTCACCATCGACAAGCTGACCTATGCCGGTAATCCGGACAATATTGCCGCCCTGCCGCATCCCGAGCTGCACAGCTTCGAGCAGGTCGATATCTGCGACCGCGCGGCGATCAAGCGCATCTATGCTGCAGTGAAACCGCAGGCGGTTTACCATCTGGCCGCCGAGAGCCATGTCGACCGCTCGATCGACAGCCCGGCGCCGTTCATCGAAACCAATGTGAATGGCAGCATGGTGCTGCTGGAGGCGGCGCTGGACCACTGGCGTGGCCTCGATGCCACCGCCAAGACCCAGTTCCGCCATCTGCAGGTCTCAACCGACGAGGTCTATGGCGAGCTGGGCGAAACCGGCCTGTTCGATGAACACAGCCCCTACAAGCCGAATTCGCCTTATGCCGCCAGCAAGGCCTCGTCAGATCATCTGGCACGGGCCTTCGGCCGCACCTACGGCCTGCCGATCCTGGTCACCAACTGCGGTAACAATTACGGCCCCTACCAGTTCCCGGAGAAGCTGATCCCGCTCACCGTGCTCAACGCCCTGGAAGGCAAGCCGCTGCCGATCTATGGCAAGGGCCTGCAGGTGCGTGACTGGATCCATGTCGAGGATCATGCCGCGGCCCTGCAGCTGGCGGTCGAGAAGGGCATTCCGGGCGAGACCTATCTGGTCGGTTCGCGCAGCGAGCAGCGCAATATCGATCTGGTCAACCGGCTCTGCGCCGTGCTCGACGGCCTGGTGCCGCGCCAGGATGGCAAGGGCTATGCCGCGCAGATCACCTATGTCACTGACCGGCCGGGCCATGATGCGCGCTATGCCATCGATCCATCCAAAGCCGAGCGCGAGCTGGGCTGGCGGCCGTCTTATGCGCTCGATGCCGGGCTCAAGGCCACGGTGCAGTGGTATCTCGACAATTCGTCCTGGTGCCGGCGTGCCAGCCAGGCCTATGACCGCGGCCGTATCGGCCTAGGTGCCGAGAAAAGCTGATCGGACGGGAAGCCTGAAAATGAAACGGCCCGCCAAAGAGCGGGCCGTTGTCGTTTGGATGGGCGAGTGCGTCAGGCCTTGTTGGCCCGGCGCGCCCACCAGTCCTGAATTTCGCCGACGATACCCTTGCGGAAGGCGAGCACGACGATGACGAAGATGAAGCCCTGGATCACCAGCACCCATTCGCCGAAGCCGGCGAGATAGTTCTGCATGGTGATGATGATGGCGGCACCGACGATCGGCCCGAAGACGGTGCCCATGCCGCCAACCAGGGTCATCAGCACAACCTCGCCCGACATCTGCCAGGTCACGTCGGTCAGCGAGGCCAGCTGGAAGACCAGCGCCTTGGTGGCGCCAGCCAGACCGGCCAGCGTGGCCGAGAGCACGAAGGCGAGCAGCTTGTACTGGTCGACCCGATAGCCCAGCGAGATGGCGCGCGGCTCGTTCTCGCGGATTGCTTTCAGCACCTGGCCGAACGGCGAGTGGATGGTGCGCCAGATCACCAGGAAGCCGAAGCAGAAGATCGCCAGCACCAGGTAATAGAAGGCAATGTCGCTCTTGACGTCGATCAGCCCGAACAAGGCGCGACGCGGGATTGCCTGGATGCCGTCTTCGCCGCCGGTGAAGTTGGCCTGCACGCAGTAGAAGAATACCATCTGCGACAGCGCCAGCGTCACCATGGCGAAATAGATGCCCTGGCGGCGGATCGCCAGCAGTCCGGTGACCAGGCCGAGCACAGCGGCGCAGGCGGTGCCGGCCAGGATGCCGAGTTCCGGCGAGAAGCCCCAGGCCTTGACGGAATAGCCGCTGACATAGGCGGCGAAGCCGAAGAACATGGCATGGCCGAACGACAACAGGCCGACATAGCCGATCAGCAGGTTGAAGGCGCAGGCAAACAGCGCGAAGCACAGCACCTTCATCAGGAAGACCGGGTAGATCAGTGCCGGTGCCACCAGGCCGATGGCCAGCAAGATGGCGAAGATGATGAGGTCGCGGTTGCGGGTGCCGGGTTTGGCGGTGGCTGCGGCGGCGGTGATGGCGGCATTGCTCATATGGAAATCCTCACTTCGGCGTGCCGAACAGGCCAGCGGGCTTCACCATCAGCACAATCGCCATGATGATGAAGATCACGGTGTTCGAGGCTTCCGGGTAGAACACCTTGGTCAGGCCTTCGATGATGCCGAGCGCGAAGCCGGTGATGATGGCGCCCAGGATCGAGCCCATGCCACCGATGACGACCACGGCAAAGACGATGATGATCAGGTTGGAGCCCATCACCGGGTTGACGTTGTAGATCGGCGCAGCCAGCACGCCGGCAAGGGCTGCCAGGCCGACGCCGAAGCCGTAAGTCAGCGTGATCATGCGCGGCACGTTGATGCCAAAGGCCTGCACCAGGTCCGGCCGCTCGGTGGCGGCGCGGAGATAGGAGCCAAGCTTGGTGCGCTCGATCATGAACCAGGTGCCGAAGCACAGCACCAGCGAGGCGACCACGACCCAGGCGCGGTAGTTGGGCAGGAACATGAAGTCGAGCCGGGTGCCGCCGGGCAGCGGGTTGGGATAGGGCAGGCCGGACGAGCCGAACTGCTTGCGGAAGAAGCCTTCGATGATCAGGGCGAGGCCGAAGGTGAGCAGCAGGCCATAGAGGTGATCGAGGTGGTACAGCCGTTTCAGGAACAGCTTCTCCATCACCACGCCGGTGGCACCGATGATCACCGGTACCAGGATCAGCGAGCCCCAGTACGGTACGCCGCCCCACTCCAGCAGCATCCAGGCGGCAAAGGCGCCCATCATATACTGCGCGCCATGGGTGAAATTGATGACGTTGAGCAGGCCGAAGATCACAGCCAGGCCCAGGCTGAGCATGGCGTAGAAAGCCCCATTGATCAGACCAAGCAGCAGCTGGCCGAACAATGCCTGCGGCGGTATGCCGAGCAGTTCGAACATCGCTTAAACGTCCCCTCTTTAACCCTGTCGTTTCATCATCTGCCGTTGGGCAGTCTTTGAGCCTGGGGCCGCCGGAAGTCAGGCCGCAGGCTGAAAGACTGGCCGGAGCCGCCGGGCATAGGCCCGACGGCTCCGGTTGCAGCTTGTGCTTAGCTCTTCTTCACCAGCGGGCAGTTGCCTTCGTTCAGAGGACGGAAGGCCTGCGCGGCCGGGATGGTCTTCTTCACGGTGAGGTAATCCCACGGCTTCTTCGACTCAGCCGGCTTCTTCACCTCGACGAGATACATGTCATGCATGTGGCGGCCGTCCTCGCGAACGGTACCCTTGCCGAACAGCTTATCATCGCTCGGCATTTCCTTCATCTTGGCTACGACCTTGGCGCCATCGGCGTCGCTCTTCAGCGCTTCGACAGCCTTCAGGTAGTGGATGACCGACGAGTAAATGCCGGCATGCACCATGGTCGGATACTTGCCGCCGTTGGCCGCCGAGAAATCCTTGGCGAAAGCGCGGTTGTTGTCGTTGGCATCCCAGTACCAGGCCGTGGTGAAGTTCAGGCCCTGGGCCGTCTTCAGGCCCAGCGCATGGATATCGGTGTCGAACATCAGCATGCCGGCAAGCTTCTGGCCGCCTTCGACGATGCCGAATTCGGCGGCCTGCTTGATCGAGTTGATGGTGTCGCCACCGGCATTGGCCAGACCGATGATCTGTGCCTTCGAGGCCTGCGCCTGCAGCAGGAAGGACGAGAAGTCGGTGCCGGGGAAGGGCGTGCGAACGGCGCCGAGAACCTTGCCGCCATTGGCCTCGACCACCGCCTTGGTGTCACGCTCCAGCGCATGGCCGAAAGCGTAATCGGCGGTCAGGAAGAACCAGCTCTTGCCACCGGTTTCCACGATCGCCTTGCCGGTGCCGTTGGCCAGCGCCCAGGTATCGTAGGTCCAGTGCACGGTGTTGGGCGTGCAGGCCGGGCCGGTCAGATCGGCAGTTGCCGGGCCGGAACCGAGGAAGACCTTGTTCTTTTCCTTGGTGATCTGGTTGATCGCGAGTGCGACCGACGAAGTCGGCACGTCGACAATCACGTCGACCTTGTCGACGTCATACCACTGGCGGGCGACGTTGGAACCGACGTCGGGCTTGTTCTGGTGATCAGCAAAGACCACCTCAACCTTCAGGCCCTTGGCCGCGGCACCGTAATCCTCGACGGCCTTCTTGGCAGCCCAGGTTCCACCCGGACCGGACACATCGGCATAGAGACCCGACTGGTCATTCATCACGCCGATCTTGATCACGCCATCGGTCATCTGGGCATTGGCTGCGCCAGCAGCCAGCACGGCGGCCGTCGTAACGAGCACATTCTTGAAACGCATGGTCACTTCCTCCTGGTTGGATTTATTTTATACGCCGAGATAAGACTCGAGTTTTTTTGTGTTTTGACTGATTTGGTCGTTCGGAATCATGTCGATCACCTTGCCGTGCTCGACCACGTAATGGCGGTCGGCAACGGTGCTGGCGAAGCGGAAATTCTGCTCCACCAGCAAAATCGTGAAGCCCTTTTCTTTCAGCAGGCGGATCATCGCGCCGATCTGCTGCACGATCACCGGCGCCAGGCCCTCGGTCGGCTCGTCCAGCAGCAACAGCGTTGCGCCGGTGCGCAGGATACGGCCGATCGCCAGCATCTGCTGCTCGCCGCCAGAGAGCTTGGTGCCCTGGCTTTTCAGGCGTTCCTTCAGGTTTGGGAAGATCTGGTAGATATCCTCCAGGCTCATGCCGCCACCCTTCACCACCGGCGGCAGCGTCAGGTTCTCGTAGACATTCAGGCTGGAGAAAATGCCGCGCTCTTCCGGGCAAAACGCCAGTCCCAGCTTGGCGATCCGGTTCGAGGGCAACTGGATCAGCTCCTGGCCCTCAAACTGCACCGAGCCCTTGCGGCTCGGGATCATGCCCATCACCGCCTTCATCGTCGTGGTCTTGCCGGCGCCATTACGGCCAAGCAGGGTGACCACTTCGCCTTTCTTCACCTCGAACTGCATGCCATGCAGGATATGGCTCTCGCCATACCAGGCGTTCAGATCGGCAACCGCCAGCTCGGTTGATCCGTTATGCATGGCCGGTCCCCATATACGCCTCGATCACTTCCGGGTTCTTCGACACCGTTTCGTAGTTGCCTTCGGCCAGGATCTCGCCCCGCCGCAGCACCGTGATGGTGTCCGACAGCTTGGCCACCACGCTCAGGTTATGCTCCACCATCAGCACCGTGCGGTTCTGCGCCACGGTTTTGATCAGGGCGGAAATCTTGTCGATATCCTCATGGCCCATGCCCGCCATCGGCTCGTCCAGCAGCATCATTTCGGGCTCAAGCGCCAGCGTGGTGGCGATTTCCAGGGCGCGTTTGCGCCCATAGGGAAGCTCCACGGCCGTATTTTTGCGGTATTCGATCAGGCCGACCGCCTGCAGAAGCTCTTCCGCCCGGTCGTTCATCACGTTCAGGCTGTTCTCGGATCGCCAGAAGTGGAAGCTGGTTCCCAGCGGTCGCTGCAGCGCAACGCGCACATTCTCCAGCAGGCTCAAATGCGGAAACACCGCCGAGATCTGGAAGCTGCGCACCATGCCCGAGCGGGCAATATCCGCCGGCTTCTGGCTGGTGATGTCCCGCCCGTTGTAGGTGATCCGCCCCCGGCTCGGGATCAGGAACTTGGTCAGCAGATTGAAACACGTCGTCTTCCCGGCGCCGTTGGGGCCGATCAGAGCGTGAATGGTGTGGCGGCGGACCTGGAGGTTGACGTCTTTCACCGCAATAAAGCCGGCGAACTCCTTGGTCAGACTCTCGGTCGTAAGAATATAGTCGTCGGCCATTATCCCGAACGCTCGTTGTTTTTTGCTCCCTGACGCCCGGTATTCCGAACGCGGTGCAAATCAAACGGGATTCAGCCGAACTTGTAAATAGCCCTAGGCCTACAATATGTTGCGACGCGAAATAAGGGCATCTTATGCCTAACTTCGGGGCAGATCGGCCGCCGGAACGGTGGCTGCCTCGGGATTGACCGCCAGTTTGGCATCGGCTTTCGCACGCCGGGCCAGCTGATGCTCGCGATAGGATAGGTAGGTGGCGCTGGCGAAGATCACCGTACCGCCAATCCAGGTCCACATATCGGGCATCTGACCAAAAAACAGGAAGCCGATGATCGAGGCCCAGATCAGCTTGGTAAAGTCGAGTGGCATCAGGGCCGTGGTGTCGCCATGGCGGAAGGCTTCGGTGAACAGCATATGGCCGGCCGATCCGCAGGCGCCGAGCAGGAACATGATGCCCAGCTGCTCCCAGGTCGGCCATTGCCAGACGAACAGTGCGGCCACCAGCGTGATCGGCATCAGGAACACCACCATGTAGGTGGCAATGGTGAGGCTGGAATCGGTGCGGGCCAGGATCTTGATGTCGAGCATCGAGCCGGCCCACAGCACGGTCGAACCAATCACCAGCATGGGCCCCAGCCCGATCGGCACCATGCCGGGGCGGAGCACCACCAGAGCGCCAAGGAACCCGATCAGCAGTGCGATCATGCGGCGGGCATGAATCTTCTCATGCAGCACCAGCACCGCGCCGATGGTCATGAATAGCGGTGCGGTGTAGGACAGGGCGGTCGCTTCGGCCAGCGGCGTAATCGCCAGCGCGGTGAAGAACATCATCATCGAAACGCTGTTCAGCCCGCCACGAATGGCGTGAAGGTGCAGCTTGGTGGTGCGAAACGCGGTGAAGCGGCTGCGCATGATGGCCGGCAGCAGCACCACGAAGCCGAACAGGTTCCGGAAAAACGCCACTTCGATCGGGGGCACCTCTTGCGATGCCTTGGCGACCAAGGCATGCATGACGCAGAAACACAGTGCCGACCCGACCATCATGGCCATCGCCTTGAGCGGAGGGGCTGAGACAGGCGCCGGCGAGGAAGGGGCGGCGGCGATAGGGAGCTCGGACATCTGACCGTGTTTCGCTAAAATCGTACCATTTCAGGTTGTCGGGCGCGCGAACATTGCAAAATTTGCAACTCTCTCATGCACTGCCGATTCAGGCGATCCTGCCCGAGGTCTGTGCGAGTCTGTCCCAGGCCAGCAATCTGGTTGTTCAGGCGCCGCCCGGCTCGGGCAAGACCACCGTGCTGCCGCTGGCGCTGCTGGATGAGAGCTGGTCGCAGCAGGGCCGCATCATCGTGCTCGAGCCGCGCCGGCTGGCGGCACGCATGGCCGCCAAGCGCATGGCCGACCTGCTGGGCGAGGCCGTCGGCGAGACGGTCGGTTATCGCGTCCGGCTCGACAGCAAGGTGGGACCGAAGACGCGTATCGAGCTGAACACCGATGGCGTGTTCCTGCGACGGCTGCAGCGTGACCCGGAGTTGAAGGGCGTGGCGGCCGTGCTGTTCGACGAATGCCACGAACGCGGCCTCGATTCCGATGCCAGCCTGGCACTCTGCCTGGAAGCGCAGGCCGCACTGCGGCCCGACCTGCGGCTGGTGGCGATGTCGGCCACGTTGGATGCGGCCCCATTTGCGAAGCTCATGGGTGATTGCGCCGTGGTCACCGGTGCCGGCCAGAGCTATCCGGTCGAAACCCGCTGGCGTGCGATATCGCCGCAGATACGTCTTGATGCCGCCGTTGCGGGCGTGGTGCAGGACGCGCTGCTGGAAACCGAGGGCGACCTGCTGGTTTTCCTGCCTGGCGTGGCCGAGATCCGTCGGGTCGAGACCCTGCTGGCCGAGGCGCGCCTGCCGGCCAGCATCAGCGTGCAACCGCTCTATGGCGATTTGCCGGGGGCTCAGCAGGACGAAGCCCTGCGACCCAGTCCGGCCGGTCGACGCAAAGTGGTGCTGTCGACCTCGATTGCGGAAAGCTCGCTCACCATCGAAGGTGTGCGCGTGGTGGTCGACAGCGGTTATATGCGCCAGCCGCGCTTCTCGCCTAGCACCGGCATGGCCAAGCTGGAAACCGTGCGGGTCAGCCAGGCCTCGGCCGACCAGCGCCGTGGCCGTGCCGGCCGCTTGGGGCCGGGCATCTGCTACCGTCTCTGGGCCGAGGCCGCCCATGGCGGCCTGCCGAAATTCACCGCGCCCGAAATCGCCGTCACCGACCTGACGCCGCTGGCCCTCGATCTGGCCGTCTGGGGCGTGCGGGATGCCAAGGCGCTGCCCTGGCTCGATCCGCCGCCGGATGCGGCGATGGGCTATGCCCAGGAGCTGTTGCGGGAACTGGAGGCCATCAATGCTGCCGGTGCGGTGACGGCGCATGGCAAGGCGATGGCAGAACTGCCGCTGCATCCGCGGCTGGCGCATATGGTGATCCGCGGCCATGCGCAGGGGCTGGGCGGCCTGTCCTGTGCGCTGGCTGCCTTGCTGGGAGAACGCGACATTGCCCGTGTGCCGCGTGGCGCTGCACGGGATGCGGATCTGCGCTGGCGACTGGAAATCGTCGCGGGTGAAAGCGAGCGGCATTCGGCTCCGCATGGCCTGCATGTCGATATGAATGCCGTGAAGCAGATCCGCAAACTGGCTTCTGACTGGCGGCGCCAGATCAAGGCATCACCGCATCAGGGGCCGGTCGATGATGCGGGCCTGCTGGTGGCGCTCGCCTATCCTGACCGCGTGGCAAAAAAGCGCGGCGGCGGCAGCTTCCTGCTCAGCAATGGACGCGGGGCCAGGCTTGATCCGCTGGATGCCCTGAGCCGCGAGGACTATCTCGCAATTGCCGAGGTCGATGGTGCCCAGGCGGATGCGCGGGTGTTTCTGGCCGCGCCGATCGATGAGGCCGGTATCGAGGCGCAGTTTGCCCCCCTGATCGAGATGCGCGATGCGGTGGAATGGGATGAGCGCAGCAACGCCGTGCTGGCGCGCCGGCAGCGCCGTTTCGCTGCCCTGGTACTGCGGGAAAAGCCACTGCCTGATCCGCCGGCAGAGGCTATCCGCGGCGCCCTGCTGGAGGCCATCGCCAAACGCGGGCTCGATGTGCTGCCCTGGTCGGCGGGCCTGCGGCAGTGGCAGGCGCGGGTCGCATTGCTGCGCCTGCATCTGCCGACGGCGGCCGGGTGGCCCGATATGAGCGATGCCGCCCTGACCGCGCGATTGTCCGAATGGCTCGGACCATATCTGGACGGTATCGCCAAACTGTCGCAATTGGCGGGTATCGATCTGCATGCGGCGCTGACTCATCAACTCGATTATGCCCAACAGAAAGTGTTGGACGCCGAGGCGCCGACACATTGGCGCGTGCCATCCGGCTCAACCATTCCACTCGATTATACCCAGGGCGATGTACCAGTTCTGGCCGTGCGGCTGCAGGAGATGTTCGGCTATGCCGATACGCCCACTATTGCCGGCGGTCGCGTGAAGCTGGTGCTGCATCTGCTCTCACCGGCGCGCCGACCCTTGCAGGTCACCAGCGATCTGGCCGGGTTTTGGCAGTCCAGCTATCGCGCTGTGCGGGCAGAGATGCGCGGCCAATACCCCAAACACGACTGGCCAGAGGATCCTCTGGCGGCGACGCCGACTGCACGCGCCAAGCCGCGCGTGCGCTGATACATCAATTGATCACTGAACTGGTGCTTGATTGTCGATGGCTGCGGTCCGTAGGATCACTGCATGCAGACCGGTCATCGTCACGAGGTGCGTATCCTGTACGGAGACCCGGCGCAGGGGTCGCGTGCGCTGTATCGTCAGGCGATGATCGGGGCGGGTTACACGAACCTGCGCGAGTTTGACACGCTGGACGGCTTCATCGATCTGGTTGCCGTGGCACAGCCCGATCTGATCCTGATGGACATCAGCCTGCCGGGCGGCAATGTCGCCCAGCTGGTATCCGACCTGCGCCATGGCCGGCTTGGCATCAACCCCTATCTGCCGGTGATCCTGACCACCTGGGAAGCCGAGCAGACCGTGGTGCGCAAGCTGATGGATGCCGGTGCCGATGATCTGCTGATCAAGCCGCTGTCGACCAAGGGATTGCTGGATCGTATTGAGGCGGTGGGCATGAACCGCAAGCCTTTCGTCGTCACCTCAGACTATATCGGCCCCGACCGCCGACGGGCGGAGGCCCGGCGCGAAAGCAATGTGCCGTTGTTCGAGGTGCCCAATCCGATGCGCGCCAAGCTGACCGGCGAGGCCTTCGATGCCCGCATGCTGCAGCAGGCGATCATGATGATGAACGAGCAGATTAACCAGCAGCGCCTGCGCGCCTCCGCGTTCCGCATCGCCTTCGTCGCCGCCCAGGTCGTGCCACTCTACAAGGCACAGACCATGCCGGATGCCAATACACTGGCGATGCTGCGCGACATGATTGCCTCGGCCGAAGATATCAAGCGCCGCGTTGCCGATACCGAGCAGGTGCATGTCGGCCAGATCTGTGATCGCCTGCTGCTGCCGGCCAGGCAGATGTATGAGCGCGGTGAGGATTTCGTCTTCAGCTTCGACTGGCAGAAGTCATTCGACCTGCTGAAGTCGCTGGCCGATGCCGTTCTGGCCCTCTTCCATCCTGATCGCGATTCGTCGGCCCTGGCTGGCGAGGTGGCGGTGGCGATTGACCGTTTCCGTGCCCGCAAGGCGGCCCAGGAGGTGGGGCAGGTTCCTGCCAGCTAGCGCTGGCGCAGCATCTCGTCGGGCCGGAAGACGAAGCCGGCCATCAGCCGGTCGACCGGCGCGAAATCATCCGTCAGTACCGGCACATCGGCGGCATCGATGCGTGCATCGAGATCGTCCTGCGGCCAGCGCAGCCAGGTGCGGCGGAACGGCTGTGTGACCCGCAGGCTCGGCGCCTCGCTCGGTTCCAGCAGGCCGAGCACGACAAAGGTGACCCGCCCGCCACGCCGGCGGCTCTCGTCATCAAGCCAGACTTCGACAGCAGGAAAATCGCGCTGCATTGTCTTGACCAGGCTGAAGGTGAAGCGTGGATTTTCGCTCTGGTCGATCACGTTGATCGCATAGGCACCTTTTGGTGCAAGGCGCTGGCGGATGATCTGGTGGAATTCACGCGTTACCAGATGGGCGGGGATGGCGTAGTCGTGGAAGGCATCGCCCAGCACCAGATCAAAGGTCGGCTGCGCCGGCAGGCTGGCGAGCAGACGGCGTGCATCGGTATGACGGATATGCAAAGCCGTCGCGGCAGGATCGAGCCACATGGCCTGCGCTGCCATCTGCGTCACGGCGGGGTCGATTTCTGCCACCGTCAGTTCGGCCTGGGGATACAGCGCGGCCCAGGCGCGCGGCAGGGTGAAGGCGCCGCCGCCGATGAAATAGGCCCGCGGCGCAGTGCGATGACCCAGCAGGCGTTCGCTGCGTTCGGCGATGAAATGCAGGTAGGGGCTGTAGAGCAGGGTTGGATCGTCACGGTCATTGATGCTGTGCGCCAGATGATCCAGCACCATGGCAGAGGATGGCCGGCCGCTCTGCGGCGCGAAATCAACAATCCGGATGCAGTAATAGTCGCTTTCGGTGGCGCAGGGCGCGGCGAAGGCAGGCAGGCGGCTCAGGCCGAGGCTGCCGGTGATCGCCACCGTGATAGCGGCCAGGGTGAGCAACCGGCTGCCCTGCCAGAACAGAGCCGCAAAAACCAGATACAGGGCGGCCACCGCCAGCATGGTGCCGCTTGAGCCAATCCAGGAGATGAACAGGTAGCCGGCGCTGAGCGTACCCAGGATGCTGCCGGCTGCGCCAAGCGCAAACATGCGGCCGATGATCGGGCCCTGTTGCGCGGGCGCGTCGTCGATCGCCAGCTTGGTCAGTACCGGTGAAACGATGCCGACGAACAGGCTGGGCAGCAGGAACACGCCAGCAGCCAGCAATACGATCAGCAGCAGTGGTGCGGTGTTTTCGCCCCCCAGCATGGCTGCAAGCCAAGTGAGCAGCGGTGCGGCGCCGGCCGCCGTCAGCCCGGCCAGCAGCAGCGCCAGGGCAATGCCGCGCAGGGCTCGCCTGTGGGTTACCTGCGGTGCCGCCAGCAGACCACCGATCCAGTGGCCAATGGATAAGCCGGCCAGCACCACGGCGATGATCGCGGTCCAGGTATAGAGTGACATGCCGACATGGGGCGCCAGCATGCGCCCGGCGACGATCTCGACGATCAGCGCGCCGGCCGAAGTGAGGAAGAGGGCAAGGCCGTAGCCGGCCTGTTTTGCGCGCACGCGGATGACAGACGTAAAAGTTCAGTTGCTGGGCGTGGCGGCCGCCTTGGCCGCACCGATGTGATGCTGCGCCAGATAGGCGGGGAATTCCATCTTTTCGTAGGCACGTTCGGCGACGAATTTGAACATGGCGAGGAAGGCCGGCGGCGGCAGCAGGCCGCGCATGCGGGCAGAGGATACGTCCTTCGCCGAACCCTTCACCGGCTTGTCGGGCAGGAACAGGATGGTCGGCGAAGAGGATACCCCCCAGCGACGACCCATTTCCTTTTCGGGCAGGGCGCGGCCATCCAGGTCGGTAACCTCGCGGGCGCCGAACAGGTTGAGTTGGATCATCTCGAAATGCTGGCGGATATAGCCGCTGATCGCCGGATCGGAGAGATGCTTCTCATGCATCTCGGTGCAATAGATGCAACCGCGCTGCTCGAAGCTCAGCGCCACGCGCTTGCCCTTGGCGGCGGCCTCCTCGATGTCCTGCTTGAGATCGAGGAAACTGTCGAGGAACCAGTCCTGGATATGCAGGCCGTCGTCGTTGACGGGGGCGGCCTGCAGCAGGCTCGGCGCCAGGGTGAGCGTGGGCAGGGCGGCAGCAAGGAGCGTGCGGCGGGTCAGCATTTGCATCATCACGGGTGCAGGTGAATCCAGCCGCGCAGGCTGCGCTCGACGATCTCCGGCAGGCCATTGGCCACGACGGTCACATTGGGCAGCAGATCGGCCGGTGTCTTTTTCATGGTATCCAATGTAGCGCCGCAGCCGATGAAGTCGACCTCCAGATCCTGCAGGCTGGCGATGCGGCCCGCCACCGGGCTGCCCTTGAGCACTGCGGCCAGCCCGGGACCATAGGCGATGACAGCCAGTTTCACCTGGGTGGCATCGTAATATTTCTGGATATTGGTGATGTTGCTCAGCACGGCGGCGATCCGTTTCGGATCGTCTTCCGAGATGCTGAGTACGATTTTGCGCGGGTTGTCGATGCTGGGCTGCGGATCGGCGAATTTGCCGGCCTGGGCCCAGGCCGCGGCAGGCATCAGGGTCAATCCCCACAGAAACAGGCGCCGTGTGGTCATCAGTCGGCCGCTTTCTGCGATGGCGTCACGCCCAGCCGTGCGGCCAGGTCGCTGGTGATCTTCGGCGGTGCTTTGCGGCAGTTGGTCATGCAGGTATCGGGCTTCACATCCGGGCGCGGATCGCCGCCAGCGATGAAGCCGTCGCGGTTTGGCAGCTTGATGGCGCGCAGGGCGGCGGCATCGAGCTCTTTGTCCGCCGGCCACAGGTCGCCCTGGTTCAGCAGCCAGGCGACGATCGAATAGACTTCGTCGTGGCTCAGGCTCTGCGGTGCGCCAAATGGCATGGCGCGGAAGATGTAGTCATACAGGCCTGGGCCATGCGGCCAGTAGCTGTCGATGGTTTTGCGCGGGTCGTCGGATTTCAGCGTGCCACGGCCGCCGATCAGTTCCGGATATCGACCCGCCCCCTCACCGAATTCGCCATGGCAGGCAGAGCACTGGGCCATATACAGCTCTTCGCCGGCCGCGACATTGCCCTTGCCCGGCGGCAGGCCGGCGCCATCGGGGCCGCGCACATCGATATTCCAGCCGGCAATCTGTTCGGCCGTGGCCGCAGTGCCGAAACCAAAGCGTTTCGGCTTGTCCTGCGCCAATGCAGGCATGGCCGCGAGGGCGAGGAGGATAGCGAGGGCTTTAAGCGATCTGGACATTCTCGACCTCGCCATCGGGACGCACGCGCCAAGTATGGATCGAATTCTTGTGATAGATCGAATTGAAGCCACGCACCTTGCGCAGGGCTTCGATACTGGGCTGCACATAGCCGCTGTCATCGGCGGCACGGCTCTGCAGCAGCAGCGGCCGCCCGTCCCATTGCAGCGGCAGGCGGAAACGGGTGAGGCAGCGCGACAGCACCGGACCCTGCAGCTCGGCGCTGCGCCAGTTCATGCCGCCATCGGTGGAGATATCCACCTTCTTGATCCTGCCATAGCCCGACCAGGCGATGCCGCGGATCTCGTAGAAGCCCTTGCCGTGCTTCAACGGTTTTTCCGGGCAGGGAGAGGTGATGACCGAGTTCGCCTCCTGCACGAAGGTGAACTGGCGGGCTTTGCCGTCCGGCATCAGGTCGGTGTATTTCGAGGTTTCCTCGCGGTGATGCCAGGGCTGGTCGCCCACCTTGATGCGGCGCAGCCACTTGATATTGACGTTACCTTCCCAGCCCGGCACCAGCAGGCGCAGCGGGTAGCCGTTCTCCGGCCGGATACGTTCGCCGTTCTGGGAATAGCAGACGATGATGTCGTCCATCGCCTTGGCCAGCGGGATGCTGCGCGTCATCGCGGCTGCATCGGCGCCCTCAGCCAGTATCCATTTGGCGCTTTTCTTGACGCCGACTTCGGCCAGCAGCGTGGAAAGCTTCACGCCGGTCCATTCGCAGCAATGCACCATGCCATGGCTGAACTGCACGCCGGCCATCTGCGCACCCTTCCACTCCATGCCGCCATTGGCCGGACATTCGAGGAAATGGATGCGGCTGACCGAGGGGAAGCGCATCAGGTCGGCCATGGTGAAGATCAGCGGCCGGTCAACCAGACCATGGATCATCAGCCGGTGCTGTTCGGGATCAATGTCGGGTACGCCGCCATGATGGCGTTCGAAACACAGGCCGCTCGGCGTGATGATGCCGTCCAGTTCATGCAGCGGTGTGAAGTTGATCGAGGATTCTTCCGTCGCGGTCAGCCAGGGCACATTGCGGCGAATGGTGTTTTTCTCGTAGGCGGATGGATTGCCGTAGGGATTGGCGGTGACGCCGGGCCCCAGCGTCTTCATCCATTCCGGGACGTTGGGCGGCAGGTTGTCGTCACCAGCCGCCATCGCCTCGCCGACACCGGCGCCCGCCACCAGCGTCAGGCCGCCGATGGCAGAGGAGGTCAGGAAGCGGCGGCGGGAGGGATCATTCGGTGAGGTCATGATGTGGCCCTCCTACGATGCCATGCCGCGCGGATCGGCGCCGGTCACCTTGACGCTGCGGTTTTCCGCAATGGCGATGCTCTTTTTCGCGGTGATGTATTTGCCGACCAGATCGTAGATCGCCGGGCCTTCCGTGCCCTCGTTGATCGAGGCCCAGCCGGCCACGGTATAGCTTTTCGCGGCTTCGATCGGCTGGTTGGTGCGCAACAGCGTCATATTGGAAATGCGCTGGCCGATCGGTTTCGACACGTCGATGCTGTAGGCCAGCCCGCCGACGCGCACCATGTCGCCGCCCTGCTGGTAATAGGGATCGGGGTTGAACAGATTGTCGGCAACATCCTCCAGCACGGTCTTGAGGAACTCACCGGTCATCTGGTTGCGGTAGACATTCGGATAGGTGATCGCGGTCTGCGAATACAGGATATCGCCGGTGATCGCCTGCCCTGGCAGCAGCGAGGCGCCCCAGCGAAAGCCGGGCGACAGCGCGATCTCGGCCTCGCGCTCGGCCAGCATGGCCTGGCAGATCAGGTCATCGAAGGTGCCGTTGAAATTGCCGCGCCGGTATAGCAGTGAGTCGGCCTGGCCATAGACCTTGTCGAGCACCGCCTTGTGTGGTGCGCGGATATCGTCGACCAGCTTCTGCATTGCCGGATCAGGCGTGATCGCATCGGAAAACACCGGGATCAGGCGGAACCGGTAGTCGGCGACCTTTTTGTTTTTCACATCAAGGTCAAGGCGGGCGAGGAACTTGCCATGGCTGCCGGGCGCGACCAGCAGCGTATTGCCGACCTTCACGGCGACCGGAATGGCGTCATGGGTATGGCCGGTCAGGATCACGTCGATGCCCTTGACCCGGCCAGCCAGCTTGCGGTCGACATCGAAGCCGTTATGGCTCAGCAGCACGATCAGATCGGCGCCGCCCGCACGCGCCGCATCGACGCGCTGCTGCACCTTCTCTTCCTCGATGCCGAACGACCAGTCGGGGATCAGGTAGCGCGGATTGGCGATCGGTGTGTAGGGGAAGGCCTGGCCGATCACGGCGATTTTCACGCCACCGCGTTCAAACACCTTCACCGCCTCAAACACTTCGTCGCCGAAGCTGGTGTCCTTCACATTGCCGCACAGGAAGGGAATGCCCATGCTTTCGGTGATCTGCTTCACCCGTTCAGCACCATAGGTGAATTCCCAGTGAGCGGTCATGGCATCAACGCCCAGCGCCTGCATCACCTTCACCATGTCGCCGCCTTTTTCGGCCAGCGAGGTGTAGCTGCCCTGCCAGGTATCGCCGCCATCGAGCAGCAGCGTATTGTTCGGCCGCTCGGCGCGAATTGCCTTTACCAGCGTCGCGAGCTGGGCCGCGCCGCCAAGCCGGCCGTAATCCTTGGCCAATTGTGTAAAGTCGTTATAGGCCAGTGCATGGGCCTCGGGCGAACCGGTCTTGATGCCGAACTGCTTCAGCAGGTGGCTGCCGACCAGATGCGGCGGCAGGCCGAGCGCAGCGCCGACGCCGATGTTGACGCTGGGTTCGCGGAAATGCAGCGGCACAATCTGGGCATGGATGTCGGTGAAATGCAGCAGCGTCACCTGGCCGAGTGGCTGGAAACGCAGCAGGTCGGCCTGGCTGATCTTCTGTGCAGCGGCGAGAGCGCCAACTGGGGCGCCCATCAATACCGCGGCGGCAGCTCCGGCTTGCAGGATATCGCGGCGACTCAGCATTTCATCGGCCCTGTAAAATGAACGACAACACTAAATTTCTGTACAACGAGAATATGCGTCCGCCCTATACAGGGCGGACGATCAGCGGCGGACGCTGGGTGCTTCGGATTTCAGGCCGTTGCCACGCCAGGCAACGAAGAGTTCGAGATTGGTGTATTCGTCGGAGCCGCGCGGATAGGGCTGCGCACGCACTTCCTCGTTGCAGCCTTCAAAGCGGCGATGCAGCGAGCCGAAGGCCTGCCATTTCAGGCGATAGGTCGGATAGCCGTTCGACTGGCCCTGGCTGAGATTCTCGACACCGATATTCATGCCGGCATTGGCTTCGTGGCAATGGGCACAGGCAACGTCCATCTGGCCGCGGCGGGTGTAGTAGAACTTCTTGCCTTCTTCGAAGAAGGGCTTGGCCGGGCCATCAACGCGCACGCTGATCGGCAGGCCGCGCGACTGGTATTCGACCAGGGCGGTGAGGCCGAGCAGTTCCTTCGACTCCCAGCGCAGGGCCGGCGCTTTCATGTTTTCGGTACGGCACAGGTTGATGCGCTGCTCAATATTGGCCAGCTTGCCGACCTTGGGCTCGTATTTCGGATAGGCAACGGCGACGCCCTTCATGCTTTTGGCGTCGTTATGGCAGGAGGCGCAGGATTTGCCGGCGCTGCCAGCCACCTTGCTCCATTCAGCCTCGCCATCCTGCACGGCCAGCATGCCCGGATTCTCGAAATCGTCATCCTGCATCGTCTGGGTCTCGGGTGAGGCGAAGACATAGCCCGAGAATTTGTCGCCCACGATGCGATCGGCATATTTTGGATTGGCACGATACTGGGCCAGCACCTCGGTATCGTTGCTACCAGCCGACTGCTTGTTGTCGCAGGCGGTCAGGCCGGCGAGCAATACAACCGAGGCTGCACCGGCATACAGGATGCGCGCCAGGGAATGCGTTTGGGGCATGCGCATGTCCTCAGCTGACCGTGATGGCTTGGGTGGCCTTGTAGGTGCTGCCGTCATCGTCGGTCCAGGTGAATTCCAGGCTGCCGCTCTGTGTGCATTTCAGGAAGAATGACAGATATGGATTCGCCGAGATGGCGGGTTCCAGTTTCGCTTCGAAGACCGGCTTGCCGTTGAAGGCAACGCTCATCTTGTTGATGATCTTGCGTGGGATGGTCTTGCCCTGAGAGTCCTTGCGCTGGCCAGACTCCATCGGATGCGAAATCAGCGTCTTGATCTCGATGATTTCGTCCTTCTTGGCGCTCTGCGGCACCCGGATGCGCGGCTTGATATCTTCAGCCATGGTGTGATCCTTTCCTGATCCGCTTCGCTCAGCCGCCGCAGCCGCCGATGGTGACCTTGACCTCGCGGGTCGCGGTCCAGGCCGTGCCATCGCTCATTTCGGCGACGGCAATGATGTTCTGTGTCTCGGCCATGCGCATGCGCAGCTGCACCTCTGCTTTGCCATTAGCCGGCGTCAGCATGAAGGAGGCGACGCCCGGCTGCGGATTGCGGTCGGCGACCACGTGGATCGCCTTGACGTAGTCCTTGTCGGTCATTGGGCTGTCGACTGCGATGGTCACCGGCACGGTGTTGCCATTCTCGGCGATTTCCTGGGTCTTGATCTGCACCTTGCCGGCCTTGGGCTCGGCTTTGACCAGATCACTCAGCGCCTTCTTGGCCGTCTCGGGCGAGGCGGTGGCGGCGAACGGCGTCAGCGCAGCCACCGCACCGAAGGCGGCCACCGCCTGGCGCCGGCTCAGGCCGCTCTGGCGTTTGGGCAGATGAAGGGGTTCGGTCATGACAGACACTCCTGCGTCGTAAAAGGGTGCGCGCTTATTTCAGCGTCGACAGATAGGCGACCAGATCCTCGACCTGTTCGGCGGACAGCATCGGCTTGTTGGCAAAGGCCGGCGCCACGCGAGTCAGGCCGCTGACCCGGTAATAAGCCGGCATGATGGTCTCTTCGTTCAGCAGCTTTGAATTCACGATTCGCATGCGGATTTCGGCGGGCGTCAGCCGGCTGCCGACCTCGCTCAGGTCCGGGCCGACATTGCCAATGCGGAAGGCGACTTCCGGAATCGGCATCTTGTGGCAGATCACGCAATTGCCCTGGCCGCCGGTGATGGCCCACTGCCGCCCTTTGGCCGCATCGCCCGGCTTGCCGGTCAGCGACTGTTCGATGGCGTAGTCCTTGACCACATAGGGCACCAGGCCGGGTTCGCGAACCTCGGCATTCTGGCCGAAGGCGGGCGGAACCAGTGCGGGGGCCAGCAGCAGGGCTGCAGCGGCAAGCAGGCGCGTCAGTCGCATCGTTCCTCCGGTTTATCCCCACTGCTCCCGATGATGCTTCGGGGCGGTGGTGCAGCCTGTCGACTGCGGGTTAAGGAGTCCATATCAAACTCATTCCACACTTTGCAAGTGGAGTTTTTGCTCAGGGGCATGCTACGCTCTTGCCATGATCGGCAATCAACTGGGCGATTTTCGGATAAAAGAAGTCGGCGCCGGGATATCCGACGAGGCGCGCCAGTTCCTTGCTGCAGGCCATGAGCACGAAAGTCGGCGTGTAGAGGACCGGCAGTTTCGGCAGATCGGCGGGCCAGGGCTTTTCCAGATCGACACGGCGCAGTGGCGCCTGCAGGCCTTCGTCGGACTGCCCATAACCGGCGCCAATCTCGCGATGCCAGGTCCGGCACCAGGGGCAGTCATCGCGCTCGAACATCACCAGGTGCAGCGACGGCCTGGCCTGGGCCAGCGGCTGCAAGGGTGAGATGAACAGCGCAAGGGCTAAAACACATAAAAATTGTGCAATGCGTGAAAAGGGCATGAGTTGATGTTATTTGATGGGACGGGCACGAGCAATGGTCGCCGCACCCGGGGAGGAAGAACAATGATTCATATGTTGCGTATGGCGGCCGTGGTGGGCTGCCTCGGTGTCGCGGTCGGCGCCCACGCCGAACCGGTGCGCCTGCTGCAGGACGGGCGCGGCCTCGATGGCGAGTTGACCCTTGCGGCGGGCAAGACGGCAAAGGACGGCCTGCTGATCCTGGTGCATGGCACGCTGGCGCATAACCGGATGGAGATCATGCAGGCACAGCAGGCGTTGCTGGCCGAACGTGGGCTCTCGACGATCGCCGTTTCGCTCTCGCTCGGCATTTCCGATCGCAAAGGCATGTATGACTGCGCGCAGCCGCATCGCCACAGCAATGCACAGGCGGCCGGTGAAATTGCCGCCTGGATTGACTGGGCCGCCAAGGCCGGGGCCACGAAGATCGGGCTTCTCGGACATTCGCGCGGCGCTGCGCAGGTTGCCTTCTATGCGGCGACAGCCGGCAATACACTGCCGGCTGCGGTGCAGAAGATCGTGCTGGCGGGGCCGACCACCTTTGATCGCAGCCGCGCCGCAGATGAGTTCAAGGCGCGTTTCAAGGCCGACTTCGCACCGGTGACCGGCAAGGCCGAGGCACTGGTGGCCGCGGGGAGGGGCGCAGAAATGATGGCGGTACCGGGCTTCATGTATTGCCCGAATGCCAGCGTGGCGGCGGCCAGCTTTGCCGATTATCACGCTGCCGACGGCCGCAACGATACGCCGAGCCAGATGGCGAAGCTGCCGCGCCCGACGCTGGTGGTGGTGGCCGGCGGTGACGAGATCGTAACTGACCTGCCGCAACGCCTGCAGGCGCTGCCGAAACTGGCCCATCTGCGCAGCATCACGGTCGATGGCGCGGACCACTTCTTCAAGGATTTGTATGGCGAAGACCTTGCCGATGCAGTGGCAGGCTTCTGGAAGGAATGAATGCTGCTGCATCGACCCGGGCCAGGCCGGGTCGATGCAGGCCAGCAATCAGCCCCCGTTGAGCGCGGGGATGAACGGGGCCACCTGGTGGCCGCCGTCCCAGATCATCTTCAGCGCCACATAGGCGATGATGACCAGGCCGACATAGGCGATCCAGTGGAACCGGTCGAGCAGGCGCGCGATCGCTTTGGAAGCGACGGCCATCAGCGCGATCGACAGTACCAGCCCGAAGCCCAGGATGTAGGGATGGTCGCGGGCGGCGCCCGCCACCGCCAGCACGTTATCGATCGACATCGACAGGTCGGCGACGATGATCTGCATCACCGCTTCGCGCTGGGTCTTCGGCGCCGGCTTTTCGGCCGCTTCACCGCCATTGGCGCCATCCTTGGCGGCCTTGGCCTGCGCGCGCAGTTCGCGCCACATCTTCCAGGCGACCCAGAGCAGCAGGATGCCGCCGGCGAGCGTCAGGCCGATGATCTGCAGCAGTTGCACGGCCACGCTGGCAAACAGGATGCGCAGCACGGTGGCGGCGAGAATGCCATAGACGATGATCTTGTTGCGCTGCGCCGCCGGCAGGCCGGCAACCGCCATGCCGATCACGATCGCGTTGTCACCCGACAGGATGACGTCGATCAGGATGACCTGGGCGAAGGCGCTCAGCTCGGCGGCCGTGACCGTGAGCCCGAAGAGTGTAATGTCCATCGAATAACCTTGAAATGATGAGGCTTAATCGGAACGGCGGAAAGGCTGGCGCACTCTAGGCGAAAGCCGGCCTTTGCTCAAATTGATTGCCATGCTGTGAATTGTCCATGTCGGCCTGACTCGCAGCTTGGCGCGGGCGGTTCGCTTTGTTACCTATGTCGGCCGCAATTTTCCAGTCTTGCCATGACCGCCATCGCCAACCTGTTCACTGTTGTTCCGGGCCATACACCGCTGCTGGTCAATGTGCCCCATGCCGGCACCGGCCTCAGCCCGGGCCTGGCCGCGCGGCTCACGCCGGCAGCCCGTCGGCTGGCCGATACCGACTGGCATGTCGAAAAACTGTACAGCTTCGTCACCGGGCTGGGTGCCGGCCTGATGGTGGCGACCCAATCGCGCTACGTCGTCGATCTCAACCGCGATCCCAGTGGTCGCGCGCTGTATCCCGGGGCCGACAATACCGAGCTTTGCCCCACCGGCGGTTTCGACGGTGCACCGCTCTACCTGGATGGTATGGCGCCCGATGCGGCCGAAGTCACCCGGCGGGCCGAGCAGTACTGGCGGCCCTATCATGATCGCCTGGCTGCCGAACTGGCGGCAATCAAGGCGCGTCACGGCTATGCCATCCTGCTCGATGGCCACAGCATCGTCAGCAAGGCCCCGCGATTCTTTCAGGGCAAGCTGCCCGATCTCAACCTCGGCACCAATGAGGGCCGCAGCTGCGATCCGGCGCTGGCGGCACAGGCCTATGGCGTGCTGAGTGCCGCCCCGGGCTTCACCCATATCCACAATGGCCGTTTCAAGGGCGGCTATATCACGCGGCAGTATGGTCGGCCGGCCGAGAACATGCATGCACTGCAGCTGGAAATGGCGCAGAGTTGCTATATGGATGAAGCCAATCTCGAGCATTGGGATGCGTTGCGTGCCGCGCCGCTGGTTGCAGTGCTGCAGCGCCTGGTGGATGCCTTGTTGCACTGGCAGCCGCGATGAGCGAGTCGCCGGTCAGCAGGTTGCCCACCGTGCGTTATCCGCTGATGCGCTGGCTCGCCCTGTTCCTGATTCTCGGCCTGCCGCTGGCCAGCATCGTGGCGATTGCCCGCTTTTTCGATGCGGTGTCGAGTGCGGCGGCCTGGTCGATGCTGCTGCCGATGCTGGGCGTCATCGCGCTGTTCGCGGCCTGGCATACATTGGCGGCCTGGCGCGTGCTGCGCAGTACCGACGAGATCGCGGGCGCCGGCCCGCGCACCGGCAGCGACTGGGATGCACTGACCATGATCGGCGAGCTTGGCCTGACGGTCGAGCGGCTGCGCCAGACCCTGCTGGACGAGAAGGGGCAGGTGGCGTTGCAGACCACCACGGCGGATGCGATCCTGAATGCGCTGCCCGACCCGGTGCTGCTGCTGGATGGCAAGCGCAGCATCGCGCGGGCCAACTTCGCCGCGCGCAAATTCTTCGGCAACGACATCGTCGGCAACGACCTGACCGTGGCGCTGCGCCATCCCACCGTGCTGGATGCGGCGGATGCGGTGCTGGGCGGCGAAACCGGCATGGCGGCGGCCGATCTCACCCTGCCGGTGCCCGATGGCCGCAGTTTCTCGGTGCGCGTGGTGGCGCTGCCGGCAGCGCGGGAAGATACGGCGGCGGTGCTGGCGCTGCATGACCTGACCTCGCTGCGCAAGGCCGAGAAGATGCGCGCTGACTTCGTTGCCAATGCCAGCCATGAGCTGCGCACGCCGCTCGCCTCGCTGGTTGGTTTTATTGAGACGCTGCTCGGCCCGGCCAAGGACGACGAGCCGGCGCGGATTCGCTTTCTCGGCATCATGCGCGACCAGGCCGGCCGTATGGCGCGCCTGATCCAGGATCTGCTGTCGCTGTCGCAGATCGAACTGCGCGAGCATGATCATCCGTCGGAGCCGGTGGCGCTGGCACCGCTGCTGCGCGATGTGGCCGCCGCACTGGAACCGCAGGCGAAGGCGAAGAACATTCGTATCGTTCTCCAACTGCCGGAGGACCTGCCGCCAGTGCGCGGCGCCCGTGACGAGTTGATGCAGGTGTTCCAGAATCTGATCGACAACGCGATCAAATATGGCCGCGCCGACAGCGCGGTGACCGTGCGGCTGGGGCCGGCGGCGACGGGCGAGGGGCTGGAGGTCGGCGTGCGCGACCAGGGCGAGGGCATCCCGCGCGAACATCTGCCCCGACTGACCGAGCGCTTCTACCGGGTCGACTCGGCCCGCAGCCGCGATCTGGGGGGAACCGGCCTCGGCCTGGCCATCGTAAAGCACATCGTTAATCGCCATCGCGGCCGGCTTGTCATTGAATCCGAACTGGGAACAGGCAGCGAATTCATTGTTCGTATGCCTAATGTTCTTGAAAAAACCACGACAACCGCTGCGCCGGTCTAGCGCTGTCATATCAGTGCAATATATCTGCAATAACCATGTCACCCGGTCCCCTTAGAAGTCGCGGCCACCGGTCGAGATGCTCTTCACCCCTCGTCCGGTTCGGAACGCAAGACACGCGTTCTGGCCACCCGGCGCACATCCGGTGCGTCAGAGGAAACCACGATGAGGTATACCGTGACCAACAAGGCTCTTCTTCTCGCCGGTCTCGCCACGATGGCGGCTCTTGGCCTGGCCGAACCGGCCGCCGCGCAGCAGGCGCGCGACCAGATCCGCATTGTCGGCTCGTCGACTGTTTATCCCTTCACCACCACGGTGGCTGAGCGCTTCTCGCAGACCGGCGGCTTCAAGGCGCCGATCGTGGAAAGCACCGGCACCGGCGGCGGCATGAAGCTGTTCTGCGGTGGCGTCGGCACCCAGCATCCCGATTTCACCAACGCCTCGCGCGCCATGACCAAGGCCGAGTTCGATCAGTGCGCTGCCAACGGTGTGAAGGACATCGTGGAAATGAAGGTTGGCTTTGACGGCATCGCCGTCGCGCTGAAGAAGGGGGCCACTCCCGTAAGCCTGAAGCGCGAAGAAATCTGGCTGGCTCTGGCCGCCCAGGTGCCGGTGAACGGTCAGCTGGTCGCCAATCCCTACAAGACCTGGAAGCAGGTCAATTCCAGCCTGCCGGATTGGAAGATCGAAGTGATGGGCCCGCCGCCCACCTCGGGCACCCGTGACAGCTTTGTTGAGCTGGTGATGGATGTCGGCTGCAAGAAGTTCCCGGAAATCACCGCCATCACCGACAGCAAGGCGCGCGGCGCGGCTTGCGCCAAGATCCGCGAAGACGGCGCCTTCATCGAAGCCGGCGAGAACGACAACCTGATCGTCCAGCGCCTGGCCTCCGGCCAGACTGGTGTGATGGGTGTGTTCGGCTACTCCTTCCTCGAGGAGAACATGGACAAGCTGCAGGGTGCCAAGGTTGATGGCGTCGAGCCGGATGCCGACACCATCTCCAGCGGCAAGTATCCGGTGTCGCGCCCGCTCTTCGTCTATGCCAAGAAGGCCCATGTCGGCGTCGTGCCGGGCATGAAGGAATTCATGGCCGAATACGTCAGCGACCGCGCCATGGCGGCCAATGGCTACCTGGAAAAGAAGGGCCTGGTTTCCATGCCGAAGGCGGAAATCGAAAAGGTTCGTTCGCAGGTTACCGGCCTGACCAATCTGGCCATGTAAAGACTGCCCGGCGGCCGGGTATCCCGGCCGCCGGATCTTTTCGTCACGTTCTTAATCGCATTCACATTCGCTGATTTTCTTTGCCGGGGAAGACGATGTCATTGTCGCTGCTGCTTCTGGTTCTGCTCGGCCTGACCATCATCGGCTACTATCTCGGCAAGTCGCGGGCCATGGCTGCCGCGAGCGGCAAAATCCGCAACCTGCATTCCCTGCCGATGTTCTATGGCTGGTATGTCGTGATCTGGTGCGGCCTGCCGGCGCTGCTGCTGTTCGGTGTCTGGATCGCCTTCGAAGATGCGCTGGTGCGCAGCCTGGTGATCAGCGAATTGCCCGAAGCGGTCCGTCGCCTGCCCGCCGACCAGCTCGGCCTGGTGATTTCCGATATCCGCAACATGGCCTATGGCAACATTCCGCTCGACAAGGCCGATGCCACGCTGCGCCCCGTTGTCGACCATTACATCAGCCTGCGCCAGCTCGGCACCACCGCGCTCTGGGTGATTGTCATGGCTTTTGGTATCGCTGGTCTGCTGTATGGCCGCAGCCGCATCGCGCCGGATTTTCGCGCCCGCAATCGTGTCGAGCGGATCGCCAATGTGCTGCTGATTGTCAGCTCGACCATTGCGGTGATGACCACGATTGGCATCGTGCTGTCGCTGGTTTTTGAAGCGCTGCGCTTTTTTGCATCGGTCAATCCCTTTGAATTCCTGTTCGGCCTTACCTGGTCGCCGCAGATGGCGATCCGCGCCGATCAGGTCGGTTCATCCGGTGCCTTCGGCGCGGTGCCGCTGTTTGCCGGCACGCTGCTGATCGCGGCCATTGCCATGATCGTTGCGGTGCCGGTCGGCCTGATGGCCGCCGTTTATATGGCTGAATATGCCGCGCCCAAGGTACGCGCCTTTGCCAAGCCGGCCCTGGAAGTGCTGGCCGGCATTCCCACCGTGGTCTACGGCTTCTTTGCCGCTTTGACAGTGGCGCCTTTCATTCGCGATGCCGGCGAAAGCATCGGTCTGGCGGTGGCCTCGCAGTCTGCGCTCGCCGCCGGCCTGGTGATGGGCATCATGATCATTCCCTTCGTCTCGTCACTCTCGGATGACGTGATCAACGCCGTGCCGCAAAGCCTGCGCGATGGCTCCTTTGGCCTTGGCGCCACCAAATCAGAAACCATCAAGCGCGTGATCCTGCCGGCGGCTCTGCCCGGTATTGCCGCATCGGTGATCCTGGCATTCAGCCGTGCACTGGGTGAGACCATGATCGTGGTGATGGCAGCAGGCCTTGCGGCCAATCTGACGGCCAATCCTTTGGCGGCGGTCACCACAGTGACCGTGCATATCGCCTCGCTGCTGGTCGGTGATCAGGAATTCGACAGCCCCAAGACTCTGGCCGCCTTCGCACTGGGCCTGGTGCTGTTCATCGTCACCCTCAGCCTCAACATCATTGCCCTGCGCATCGTCAAGAAATACCGGGAACAATATGACTGATATTTTGGCCGATACTGCCCCGCGCACAGCTCCGGCCGCCGTCGTGGCACCCGGTGTTCATATGACCGACGCGGCGACCAAGCGCCTGCGCGCCCGCTATGCATCTGAATCCCGATTCAAGATGATCGGCCTGGCGGCGATCCTCTTCTCGGTGGCGGCGCTTTGCCTGTTGCTGTTCACGATTGTCAGCGCCGGGTTTACCGCCTTCCAGCAGACCCATGTTCGGTTGGATCTGCAACTGAGCGCCGAACAGATCGCGCCGGTCGGCACCACGGATGTCCGCAAGATCATGCAGGGCAACTATGGTGCGATCATTCTGGAGGCGCTGCAGAAGAAATTCCCCGAGGTGCAGAGCCGCGGTGATCGCCGCCGTCTGCAGGCTCTGGTCAGTTCCGGTGCTGAATCGCAGGTCGGGCGCATGGTGGCTGCCGATCCCACGCTGATCGGCCAGACAATCACCATATGGTTGCCGACCGCATCGGATATCGATGTCTTCGTGAAAAAGCAGGTCGATACGACTGCTCCCGAGGAGCAGCGGCGGGTCAAGGACAACCAGGTCCGCTGGATCGACACGCTCAAGGCCAGTGGTGATCTTGAACTGCGCTTCAACACCCGATTCTTCACGGGCGCGGATAGCCGTGAGCCCGAACTGGTCGGTGTCTGGGGTGGTGTGGTCGGTTCATTCTACACGCTGCTGATCACGCTGATCGTTGCCTTCCCGCTCGGCATCATGGCGGCGATTTATCTGGAAGAATTCGCACCGAAGAACCGCTGGACCGAGGTGATCGAGGTCAACATCAACAACCTCGCCGCCGTCCCCTCCATCGTTTACGGCCTGCTCGGCCTTGCGGTCTTCATCGGCTTCTTCGGCATGCCGCGCTCGGCGCCGCTGGTTGGCGGCCTGGTGCTGGCGCTGATGAGCCTGCCGGTCATCATCATCGCCTCCCGTGCAGCACTGCGCGCTGTGCCGCCTTCGATCCGGCAGGCCGCCATGGGCTTGGGCGCCTCGCCGCTGCAGGTCGTGCTGCATCATGTGTTGCCGCTCGCCATGCCCGGTATTCTCACCGGCACCATCATCGCCATGGCGCATGCGCTGGGTGAAACCGCGCCGCTGCTGATGATCGGCATGGTCGCCTTCATCGTCGATATCCCGGCCACCCCGATCGATGCCGCCACGGTTCTGCCGGTGCAGATCTTCATGTGGGCAGACAGTTCCGAGCGCGGCTTTGTCGAAAAGACCTCGGCTGCGATCATCGTGCTGCTGGTCTTCCTGCTGCTGATGAATCTGGCAGCCATCCTGCTGCGCAAGAAATTCGAGCGTCGCTGGTAAGTAACAGGCGCTGATCAACCCTTCCCCGGAGCCCATAAGGACTTCCCATGCAAAACGGTACGCATAACGATCTCCGTCAGTCCGAGATCGAAATCAAGATGGTCGCCCGCAAGGTTGGCGTTTTCTACGGCGAGAAGCAGGCCCTGAAGGATGTCGATCTCGATATCCCGGCCCGCGCCGTCACCGCGTTGATCGGCCCGTCGGGCTGCGGCAAGTCGACTTTCCTGCGTTGCCTGAACCGGATGAATGACACCATCCGCGACTGTCGCGTGATCGGGGATATCCAGCTTGATGCGCTCGATGTCTACGATGCCAAGGTCGATGTCGTGCAGTTGCGCGCCCGCGTCGGCATGGTGTTCCAGAAGCCCAATCCATTCCCGAAGTCGATCTATGAGAATGTTGCCTATGGGCCGCGCATCCACGGCCTGGCAGAAAACAATGAACATCTCGACCATATTGTCGAAACTTCACTGAAGCAGGCGGGCTTGTGGAAAGAAGTGGGCACCCGGTTGCAGGAATCGGGGACCAGCCTGTCCGGCGGCCAGCAGCAGCGCCTGTGCATCGCCCGCGCCATCGCGGTGTCACCGGAAGTCATCTTGATGGACGAGCCCTGTTCGGCGCTGGATCCGATTGCCACGGCGCATATCGAGGAGCTGATGGATGAACTGCGCGAGCAGTACACCATCGTCATCGTCACCCATTCGATGCAGCAGGCTGCGCGTGTCTCACAACGCACCGCTTTCTTCCATCTAGGCAGCCTGGTCGAGACCGATGACACCAGGGTGATCTTCACCAACCCCAAGGATGAACGCACCCAGGGGTATATTACCGGTCGCTTCGGCTGATCAGAACGAGGACAGAATTATGCCGCAACATATCGTCCAGAGATACGACGACGAACTGAAGAAGCTCTCCACGCTCATCGTGCAGATGGGTGGGCTGGCTGAATCGCAGCTCGCCGCCGCGGTCGATGCGATCGTCAAGCGCGACAGCAGCCTGGCTGAGGAAGTGGTCCATGGCGATGTCAAGATCGATACCCTGCGCAACCAGGTTGACGATTTTGCCATTGAGATGCTGGCGCGTCGCCAGCCGATGGCCGCCGATCTGCGCGTGATTGTTGCCGCACTGCGCATCTCGTCCGAGATCGAGCGCATCGGCGATTATGCCAAGAACGTGGCCAAGCGCGCCGTCGCGCTGAACCAGGCGCCGCTGGTGCGGCCGGTGCATGCGATCCCGCGCATGGCCGCCCTGGTGCAGGCGCTGATCAAGGATACGCTGGATGCCTATATCACCGATGATGCCGCCAAGGCCGACGCGGTCTGGGCACGCGATGAAGAGGTGGACGATCTCTACACCAGCCTGTTCCGCGAACTGCTGACCTACATGATGGAAGATCCGCGCTCGATCACGCCCTGCACGCATCTGCTGTTCATTGCCAAGAATATCGAGCGGATTGGCGATCATGCCACCAATATCGCCGAGCTGATCCACTACACGGTTCTGGGCGAGATGCCGAAGGAAGATCGCCCGAAAGGGGATGACACCGCCTATGCGGTGGTGAATGTCCCGGGAGGCCCGCGATGAATATCACGGTGAAGCCGCGTGTCCTCGTGATCGAGGACGAGGCCGCGCTGCTGGCGCTGCTGCGGTACAATCTTGAAAAGGAAAACTACACCGTCGACGAGGCGATGGATGGCGAGCAGGCCCTGTTGAAGGTGGCCGAGCATATGCCGGACCTCATCCTGCTCGACTGGATGTTGCCGCGCCTGTCCGGCCTTGAAGTTTGCCGCCAGCTGCGACGCGATCCCAATGCCCGTAACGTGCCGATCATCATGCTGACGGCGCGTGGCGAGGAAGCCGACCGCGTGCGTGGCCTCGATGCCGGGGCTGACGACTATATCGCCAAGCCCTTCTCACCCAGTGAGCTGCTGGCGCGTATCCGCGCGGTGCTGCGTCGCATCCGTCCGGCCCTGGCGGAAGAAGTGCTGACCTATGGCGGACTGGTGATGGATGTCGCCACGCACAAGGTGACGCGGAACGGCCGCGACATTCATCTCGGTCCCACCGAATTCCGCCTGCTGCGGTATTTCCTGGAACACCCCGGTCGCGTGCTGTCGCGCGACCAGCTGTTGGATGCGGTCTGGGGCCGCGACATCTATGTGGAGCAGCGCACCGTGGATGTGCATATCCGTCGCCTGCGCAAGGCGCTGAACGGTGATTCCGAGGCTGACGTGATCCGCACGGTCCGTTCGGCCGGTTACGCGCTGGAGCTGACGGCCACGCCAGCCATGAGCGCCTGACCGGATTGCCACCATAAAAAAAGGCCGGCCGTTTCGCGACGGCCGGCCTTTTGTGTTTCTGTGCTACGGCCTAGCGGCGGCCGGCAATCTGCTTTTTCATCGCGGCGAACAGAGCGTCGATCTTGCCGCCGTTGTTCTGGATTACCGATTCAAACTGCTGGCGCTGCGTGAAGGCCATCGACACGCCTTCCACCACCACATCGGTGACCAGCGGCTTGCCATCCTTGTGATGGGTTTTCCATTCAACGCGGATCGGCGGGCCGCTCGGGCGGTTGATCTGCGATTCGACGATCGACTCGCTACCGGCGGCGCGGGTGCCGTCGCGCACCTCCAGCGTCTCGCCGTTATATTGCGACAGCAGCTGCGAATAGACCTTCACCAGATACTCCTGGAAGAGCTGGTCATATTCCTTCTTCTGCTCGTCCGTGAGGCCGCGACCGTAGCGGCCAAGGCAGAAGCGACCCACGGCATCGAGATCGAGATGGGTGGTGAGCAGGGTGCGGACCAGACCTTCGCGCTTCTCGGTGGTCAGAGAACGATCGCCCAGGGCCTTCAACGTGTCGCCGCCAACCTCGCGGACGAACTGGTCAGGGGGCGTGGCAGCCTTGGCCGGCTGGACCATGCCTGGCAGGCTAAGGAGCAGGCCGGCAAGGGCGGCAAGCAGGAAGCGGCGGGGCAGCAGCAGGACAGCGGGCATGGGGGGCACAACCGTGAAAGCTTGGCGGTTAAAGCTAGGAGATACCTAATCTTTTAGGTCGAGAATAAGGCCTTAACGAGGCGAATACATAACGCGCTTGCCGGGTGAAAACCATGATTCTTTTTGAATGGGCGTTTAAGCGCTACACAAATACATAAAGATATGTTTATATTTCCGCCATGAGCGTCGAGCCGAGTTTCACCCTGGATATCCTGATGGCCGCCCTGCGGGCCGCGGCCGAGCCGACCCGGCTGCGCCTGCTGGCCCTGTGTGCCGAAGGCGAACTGACCGTGTCCGAATTGACCCAGATTCTGGGCCAGAGCCAGCCGCGCGTTTCCCGCCATCTTAAACTCCTCTGCGAGGCCGGGCTGCTTGAACGCGTGCCGGAAGGCACCTGGGCCTTTTACCGGGTGAGCGACCGGTTGGCCGGGGCGCCGCTGGTGCGCGCGCTCGCCACCCTGCTGCCGGCCACCGATGCGACGCTGGCGCGCGATGCCGAACGGCTGGTGGCCGTGAAGCGCGCCCGTGCCGATGCCGCCGAACGCTATTTCCGCGACAATGCCGCGCATTGGTCGGCGATCCGCTCGCTGCATATCGACGAGGCCCAGGTCGAGGCCACCGTGCTGAAGCTGCTGGGCGATGCGACGCCAATCGACGACCTGCTGGATATCGGCACCGGCACCGGCCGGCTGCTGGAAATCCTGTCGCCCCGGGTCAAGCGCGGCCTGGGCGTCGACATGAGCCGCGACATGCTCAGCATCGCGCGTAGCAATCTGGAACGGGCCGGCATCAAGCATTGCCAGGTGCGCCAGGCCGACATGTATGCCCTGCCGCTGGATAGTGGCAGCGTCGATGCCGCGGTGATCCATCAGGTGCTGCATTTTGCCGATGAACCGCAGAAGGTGATCCAGGAGGCGGCCCGCGTGCTCAAATCGCAGGGTCGCCTGGTGATCGTCGATTTCGCACCCCATGATCTGGAAGATCTGCGCGCCCGCCATGCCCATCGTCGCCTTGGCTTTGCTGATGCCGAGCTGCGGCACTGGTGCGCTGCTGCCGGCCTTGATCTCGACCCGGTCACGGCTCTGCCGGGCCAGCCGCTCACCGTGCATGTCTGGCGCGCCGTCAAGCGCGGCAATGCCATCCAGAATTCCCAGCAGAAGAGTGCCGCCGAATGACGCTCCCCGATAGCAATGCCCATGCCGCCCGCCGCTCGGGCCCCCTGAAGGTGTCGTTTGAATTCTTCCCGCCCAAGACGACGGAGATGGAAGAGAGCCTGTGGCGCAGCGTCACCCGCCTGGCCCCGCTGGAGCCGCGTTTTGTCTCGGTCACGTATGGTGCCGGTGGTTCCACCCGCGAACGCACGCATAACACGGTGGTCCGCATCCTCAACGAAACCGGACTGAAGCCGGCGGCGCATCTCACCTGCGTCGGTGCGTCGAAGGGCGAAGTGGACGAGGTCGCCCAGCATTACTGGCAGGCCGGCATCCGCCATATCGTGGCGCTGCGCGGCGACCCGCAGGAAGGCACCGGCGGCTTCGCGCCGCATCCGCAGGGCTATGCCAATTCCACCGATCTGATTGCCGGCCTGAAGAAGGTGGGCGATTTTGAGATCAGTGTCGGCTGCTATCCCGAGGGTCATCCGGATACGGCTTCGCCGCGTGTCGAGTTGGAGCATCTCAAGCGCAAGGTCGATGCCGGTGCCACGCGCTGCATCACCCAGTATTTCTTCGATACCGATGTCTATTTCCGTTTCCTCGACCGTGCCCGCTCGGCCGGCATCACGGTGCCGATCGTGCCCGGCATCCTGCCGGTGACCAATTTCCGCCAGGTGGTGAAATTCTCGGCCGCCTGCGGCGCCAGCGTACCGGCCTGGATGGCCGATCAGTTCGATGGCCTCGACAACGATCCTGATACCCGCCGCATGGTGGCCGCCCATATCGCTGCCGAACAGTGCCGCCGCCTGCTGACGGCCGGTATCGACGAGTTCCATTTCTATACGCTCAACCGCGCCGATCTCACCTATGCGATCTGCCACGTGCTGGGCGTGCGGCCGAAGCCGAGCATGGCCGGCGAAGCCGCCGCGTAAGGAGTATGCCGATGACCACGCTTGAGGAGCGCCAGGCGCGTCGCGCGCTGCTGGCCAAAGTCGCGAAAGAACGCATCCTGGTGCTGGATGGTGCCATGGGTACCATGTTGCAGCGTCGCAAACTGACCGAGGCCGATTATCGCGGCGACCGTTTCAAGGGCGCCAACAGCGACCTCAAGGGCAATCACGATGTCCTGAACCTGACGCGGCCCGATGTGATCCTTGCCGTGTACAAGGAATATCTCGATGCCGACGCGGACATCATCGAGACCAACACCTTCAGCGGCACCTGGATCAGCCAGGCCGACTACCATCTTGAGTCCGCCGTGCATGACATCAATCGCGAGGGCGCCCGGTTGGCGCGGCTGGCGGCGGATGAATACACCGCCAAGGATCCGTCCAAGCCGCGCTTTGTCGCCGGCGCCATGGGGCCCACCAACCGCACGGCCTCGCTGTCGCCTGATGTGAACCGCCCGGATTTCCGCAACATCACCTTTGATGAACTGAAGGATGCCTATAAGGAACAGGCGCGCGGCCTGATCGAGGGCGGCGCCGACCTGCTGCTGATCGAGACGGTGTTCGATACGCTGAATGCCAAGGCCGCTGCCTTCGGTGTCTACGAGCTGTTCGATGAACTGGGCGAGGAATGGCCCATCATGATCTCGGGCACCATTACCGATCTCTCCGGTCGCACGCTGTCGGGGCAGACCACCGAGGCTTTCTGGAACAGCCTGCGTCACACCAAGCCGTTTTCGGTCGGCCTCAATTGCGCCTTCGGCGCCGAGCAGATGCGCGCCTATATCGCTGAGCTGAGCCGCGTCGCCGATGTGCCGG
Organism: Ferrovibrio terrae; assembly: GCF_943372915.1. Lineage (GTDB taxonomy): Bacteria > Pseudomonadota > Alphaproteobacteria > Ferrovibrionales > Ferrovibrionaceae > Ferrovibrio > Ferrovibrio terrae_A. Next base: position 99,540 of record NZ_CALSAN010000011.1, read on the forward strand.
TCAGTGCCTATCCCAATGCCGGCCTGCCCAACCAGTTTGGCGAATATGATGAAGCGCCACATACCACCGCCGCGCATCTGCGCGAATGGGCGCAATCGGGCCTCGTGAATATCGTCGGCGGCTGCTGCGGTACCACGCCGGAACATATCAAGGCGATTGCCGACAGTGTGAAGGGCATCAAGCCGCGTCGCATCCCGACCATTCCGCCGCAGCTGCGCCTGAGCGGCCTCGAGCCTTTTGCCGTGCCCGCCGCATGACCAGGAAAGAGTCTGACATGTCCGATCTGAAGGAACGCGGCTTCAACGGCCCGGTCTTCATCAACATCGGCGAGCGTACCAACGTCACCGGTTCGGCCAAGTTCCGCAAGCTGATCCTGAATGGCGATTTCGACGCCGCGCTCGCGGTTGCGCGCCAGCAGGTGGAGAGTGGCGCCCAGATCATCGACGTCAACATGGACGAGGGCATGCTCGACTCCAAGGCGGCGATGGTGAAGTACCTTAACCTGATCGCGTCCGAGCCCGACATCTCCCGTGTGCCGATCATGATCGACAGCTCGAAATGGGAGATCATCGAGGCCGGCCTGAAATGCGTGCAGGGCAAGGCGATCGTCAATTCGATCAGCATGAAAGAAGGCGAGGAAGCTTTCCTTGCTCAGGCCCGCAAGGTGCGCCGCTATGGCGCCGCCGTCGTGGTGATGGCATTTGACGAGCAAGGCCAGGCCGATACCGCAGACCGCAAATACGAAATCTGCGCCCGCGCCTACAAACTGCTGACCGAGAAAGTCGGTTTCCCGCCGGAAGACATCATTTTCGACCCGAATATCTTCGCGGTCGCCACCGGTATTGAGGAACACAACAATTATGCGGTCGAATTCTTTGAGGGTGCAAAACGCATCCGCGAGAACCTGCCGCACTGCCATATCTCGGGCGGTGTTTCCAATGTCTCGTTCTCCTTCCGCGGCAACGAGCAGGTCCGCGAGGCGATGCATGCCGTGTTCCTATATTACGGCATGCAGAACGGCATGGACATGGGCATCGTCAATGCCGGCCAGCTGCCGGTCTATGAGGATATCCCGCTCGAACTGCGCGAGCGCGTGGAAGACGTGCTTCTCAACCGCCGCCCCGATGCCACCGAGCGTATGCTGGAAATCGCCGAGCGCTTCAAGGGCGGCGCGCGGTCGCAGGAAATCGACATGTCCTGGCGCGAAAAGGATGTGCGCGCCCGCCTGACGCATGCCCTGGTGCACGGTATTTCCGATTTCATCGATCAGGATACCGAAGAGGCGCGCCACATCGTTGCCAGGCCGCTCGAGGTTATCGAAGGCCCGCTGATGGACGGCATGAATGTGGTGGGCGACCTGTTCGGTTCCGGCAAGATGTTCCTGCCGCAGGTGGTGAAATCCGCCCGCGTGATGAAAAAGGCGGTGGCCTATCTGCTGCCCTTCATCGAAGCCGAGAAAAATGCCGGCCCGGCCAAGACCAATGGCAAGGTGCTGATGGCCACCGTGAAGGGCGATGTGCACGATATCGGCAAGAACATCGTCGGCGTCGTGCTCCAGTGCAACAATTACGAGGTGATCGATCTCGGCGTCATGGTGTCCTGTGCCCGCATCCTGGATGAAGCCAAGAAGCAGAAGGTTGATATCATCGGCCTCAGCGGCCTGATCACGCCCAGCCTGGATGAGATGTGCTATGTCGCCAGCGAAATGCAGCGCGAAGGCCTGAACCTGCCGCTGCTGATCGGCGGCGCCACCACATCCAAGGTGCATACGGCCGTCAAGATCGCACCGAACTACCAGGGCCCGGTGGTCTATGTCACCGATGCCTCGCGCGCGGTCGGCGTCGCCGGCCGGCTGGTCTCGGCCAACGACCGCCCGGTTTATACCGACGAGATCGCAAACGAATACCGGAAGATTCGCGACATCCATGCCCGTGAGCGCAATACCGGCCCGCGCCAGAGCATTGAGGATGCGCGCCGCAACAAGACAAAGATCGACTGGAACGGCTATGCGCCGCCGCGCCCGGGGTTCCTGGGCCTGAAGGTGTTTGAGGATTACCCGATATCGGAGCTGGTCGAGCGCATCGACTGGACGCCTTTCTTTTCTTCGTGGGAGCTGCGCGGCAAGTATCCCGATATCCTGAAAGATCCCGTGGTGGGCGAGGCGGCCAGCAACCTGTTCAAGGATGCCCAGGCGATGCTCAAGCGCATCGTCGCGGAAAAGCCGATCCGGGCCTCTGCGGTGATCGGCTTCTGGCCGGCCGCGCAGATCGATGACGATGATATCGCGCTCTATGCCGATGAGACGCAGGGCGAGGAAGTGGCGCGGCTGCATATGCTGCGCCAGCAGATGAAGCGCGACCGCGACCGCGCCAATATCTCGCTGGCCGATTTCGTCGCACCGAAAGATACCGGCCTGGCCGATTATGTCGGCGCCTTTGCCGTTACCACCGGCATCGGACTGGACGACTGGATCAAGCGCGAGTTCACGGCAAAACAGGATGACTATTCCGGCATCCTGGCCCAGGCGCTGGCCGACCGCCTGGCCGAAGCCTTTGCCGAGCGCATGCATGAGCGCGTGCGCAAGGAATTCTGGGGTTATGCGGCAGATGAAACGCTGGGTAACGACGCGCTGATCGCCGAAGAGTATCGCGGCATCCGGCCGGCACCGGGCTATCCGGCCTGTCCCGACCATACCGAGAAGGCGACGCTGTTCCGCCTGCTTGATGCCACTGCGAAGGCCGGCATCACGCTGACCGAGAGTTTTGCCATGTGGCCCTCGGCCGCGGTCAGCGGCTGGTATTTCAGCCACCCGCAGGCGGAGTATTTCGGCATTGGCCGTATCGAGCGTGACCAGGTCGCCGATTACGCCAAACGCAAGGACATGGACCTCGCCACCATGGAACGCTGGCTGGCGCCGAATCTGGCCTATGATCCGGCGCGCGAGAATGCTGCCGAGGCCGCCGAGTGAGCCTGCAGTTCAGACGGGCCACCGCGGCCGACCTGCCCGAGATCGTGCGCCTGCTGGCTGACGACCATCTGGGCGGCGGCCGTGAGCGGTATACCGATCCGCTGCCGCCCGAATATGGCATCGCCTTTGCCGGCCTGCAGCGCATCGGCGCCGAGGTGATCCTGGCGCTGAATGAAGCCGGTGCCGTCATCGGTTGCTTGCAGTTGCTGGTGCTGCCTGGTCTTGGCAGCCTGGGCAAGCAGCGCGCCCAGATCGAAGCCGTGCGCATCGAGAGCAGTCTGCGCGGCAAGGGCCTGGGTTCGGAGCTGATCCGCCACGCTGTCGCACGGGCAAAAGAGAAGGGCTGCAAGGTGGTGCAGTTGACCTCCGACAACAGCCGGCAGGGCGCGCACCGTCTCTACGAGCGGCTGGGTTTCAAGGCCAGTCATGTCGGCATGAAGCTGTATCTGGAGTGAGGGGCGTGACGTATACCCGCAGCACACCCAGCCCGCGCTACACCCAGCTTGTCGATTTCTACAAGCAGATGCATGACGCCGGCACCGGCAAGCTCCAGTCCAGCGAGACCTTTGATGGCGCCAGCCTGGCGCCGCATATCGCCCGCATCCGCATGGTCATCCAGGAGTTCCGCTCCAAAACGCTGCTGGACTATGGCTCGGGCAAGGGCAGCTATTACCAGAAAAAGTCCTTTCCGGTTGCGGGCAGCAAGAAGCTGGGCTCCCTGCAGCAATACTGGGGCCTGCAGCACCTGCATCTCTATGATCCTGGCTATCCGCCGCTGGCGACCCTGCCGGATGAAGTGTTCGATGGCGTGATCTGCACCGATGTGATGGAGCATATCCCGGAAGAGGATATGGACTGGGTGGTGGATGAACTGCTCGGCTATGGCCGCCACTTCGTCTATGCCTGTATCGCGCTATACCCGGCGGAAAAGACCTTCCCCGATGGCAGCAATGTGCATGTCACCCTGAAGGATCCGAAATGGTGGGTCGAATGCTGGGAGCGGCGGCGCCAGGCGATGCTGGCGCGCGACGGCAAGGCGCCACATTATTACCTGATCTTCTTTGCCAGCGCCGGGGATGGCAATCCACTCGCGCTGACCTCGAAACGCTGAACGGCTTCAGCGGCCGCCAGCGACATCCAGCAGGGCGCCATTGACGTAGCTGCTGGCATCATCCAGCAGCCAGATGATCGCTTCGGCCACTTCTTCTGCTGTACCGGCCCGACCCAGCGGTGCGGTCTTGCCCAGGCGCTCGGCGCGGTCCGGCTCGCCGGCACTGGCATGGATGTCGGTCTCGATGATGCCCGGCCGCACGGCATTCACACGGATGCCTTCCGGGCCGAGTTCCTTTGACAGGCCGAGTGTCAGCGTATCGATGGCACCTTTCGAGGTGGCGTAATCGACAAACAGGTTCGGCGAGCCCAGCCGCGCCGCCACCGATGACAGGTTGACGATACCGCCACCCTTGCCGCCACGCCGAGTCGACAGGCGCCGCGCCGCTTCGCGGGCGCAGAGCACGCTGCCGAGGATGTTGGTGTCGAACAGGCGCTTCAGACGTTCCAGCGGCATGTCAGCCAGATCGGCGGTCGGCGCCACCACGCCGGCATTGTTGACCAGGCCATCCAGTTTGCCGAAGGCCTTCTCGGTGGCGTCGAACATGGCGATCACGTCGGCCTCGATGGCGACATCGCCTTTGATGGCAATGGCGCGCCCGCCGGCTTTGTGCACGGCCTGCACGGTCTCCTGCGCCGCCTTTTCATTGCCGGCATAGTTCACGCCGACCGACCAGCCGCGCTGGCCGGCCAGGATCGAGACGGCGCGACCGATGCCGCGACTGCCGCCGGTGACCAGGATCGTCTTTGCTGTGCTCACCATGGGATCTCGCTGCCGTCATAGTTGAAGAATTTTCCTGTGTCTTTCAGCGTCAGGCCGTCGATCACCTTTTTCAGCCCGGCACCGCTGGTGGCCACATCGATATCGGCGCCGGCACCGCCCATATCGGTCTTCACCCAGCCGGGATGCAGGGTGATGCAGCTGATGCTGCTGGATTTCAGGTCGAGCGCCAGATTGTGCATGCCGGCATTGATCGCGGCTTTCGAGGCGCGATAGGCATAGGCGCCGCCACCGCCGGCGGCAATCGATCCCATGCGGCTGGAGATGGTGGCGATCTTGGCCCCACCTTTCGCAGCTTTCAGATGCGGCAGGAAAGCGAGTGCCAGTTTCATCGGCGCCACGCTGTTGACCTGCAGCACCTGCAGGTAGGTGTTGAAATCACTCACCGTCAGCGCGCCGTCGCGATGGCCATAGATGCCGGCATTGTTCAGCAGCAGGTCGATGGCTGTGCCCTGGTATTTCTGCGCCAGCGCATCCACGGCCGCATAGTCGGTCACTTCCAGCGCCTCGATGCTGACGCCCCGCACATCCTTCAGCGCCTTGGCGCTTTGCGGTTCGCGACAGGTGGCGATGATGGTCCAGCCGTCGGCAGCATAACGCTTGGTCAGTTCCAGGCCGATGCCGCGATTGGCGCCGGTGATCAGCAGGGTAGGCATGCTTTGCTCCTTAAGCGGGACGCGCCGCGATGCGGCGATACAGCGGTCGCAGCAACCCGGGCAGCATATACATCGGCAGCTGGCCCATGGCGAAAAACACCACCATGTCGAAGACGGCGCGGTCGGCCAGTGACACCATCACCAGGCCCATGTTGCAGTTGCCGGTCAGGATGCCGAGCGTCAGTGCCGCAGCCTGTCCGAAGCGGAAGACAAAGCGGCCGACGGCATAGCCGAGCGCCTGCAGGGCCAGGTTGGCGATGAAGGCCGAGGCTGTCGCGAGCAGCACATAACCCGGCTGCGCCATCAGCTTGACGGCGACGCCGTCCATGATGGCGATGGCAAACAGCACCAGCGCCAGCACCGAACTGCCGTCCATCAGCCGTTGGTTCTTCTTCAGCCAGCCCGGCGGCAGCTTCCAATGCGCCAGCAGGGCGGCAGCAAAGGCGAAGCCGACCATCAGCGCCAGCCGCCCCATGAATTCGGCCAGCGACATCTGCACTTCAATGTCGAGCAGCAGCAGCGCCAGCGGCGGCAGCGTGAAGGGCACCAGCGCGGTGGCGATCACCATGACGATGACGGCCAGTGCCGCATCCAGCCCGAGGATGAGCGCAAAGGCCACTGTTGCCGTCACCGGCGGGGCGGCCGACATCAGCACGATGGCTTCCATCAGCGGCCGTGGCAGGCCGAGCGGCGTCAGCACGGCAAACATCAGCAGCGGACAGACCAGCAGCAGAAAGATGATGATCGGCACGAACAGCAACGGTCGTCGCGCATAGGCCTGGAAGGCGCTCCAGTCGAGCCGCATCAGCGACAGCGACAGCGGCAGCAGCAGGAAGACCACCAGGCCCGGCCGCAGCAGACTGGCCAGCGGCGGGATGGCGAGGCCGACCAGCACGCCGCCAAACAGGAATTTGGTGGCATGGCGGCCCATGTAATCCAGCGGCCACCAGAGCAGGGTGCGGATCATGGGCGGCGCTTCCGGATAGGGCATGGGGGTGTTTCACGTGAAACATACCCGGAACAGACTGTCAGGCGAGGCATACGGATCATCACGAAACGGCTGTGGATTTATCGTTATATCCGAGCAGCATAGACCCCGGAGGCGGGGCAGGCGAGGGCGGAATTGTACTGCTTGACACTTAACTCTTAAACATTTAAATAGATATTGAAATGTTTGATATTAGCCATATCGAAGATGCCGAGGTGATTCAGCTGGCCGACATGTTCCGGCTGCTGGGCGATCCCTCGCGTCTGCGTCTGGTGGTGGCGCTCTGCGCCGGGCCGAGCCCCGCCACCGCCGCCGCCGAAGCCGCCGGCCTGTCGCCGCAGCTCGCCAGCCATCATCTGCGATTGCTGAAGGCGGCGCGGCTGGTGCGCGGCATCCGGCGTGGCCGGCAGATCTATTACGATCTCGCCGACGACCATGTGCGCCACATGCTGGCTGACATGGCCGATCACGTTGCCGAGCCGCACAAGGATGAGGCGGCGCTCGACGATGCTCTCGAACCCACAGTCTGATCAGGTGTAGCCATGGGTGCGTCCTGCTGTTCTCCCGCGCATAACCACAATCACAGTCATGATCACCATGATCACGATCATGACCATGGCAACGCCGCGCGTCCGGTGCTGTGGATCGCGCTGCTGCTGAATGCCGGCATGTTTGTCGTGGAACTGGGCGGCGGCCTCAGCGCCGGTTCAACATCGCTGCTGGCTGATTCCGCTGATTTCCTGGGCGATGCCGCCAATTACGGCCTCGCGCTGGCGGTGCTGTCGATGGCACTGGTCTGGCGCGCCCGCGTCGCCCTGCTCAAGGGCATCACCATGGGGCTATTCGGCCTCTGGGTCGCGGCCATGACCGTCAATCACGCGCTCAGTGGCACGGTTCCCGAAGCGGCAACTATGGGCGTGATCGGCTTCGCAGCCCTGGCGGTGAATGTGCTGGTCACCGTGCTGCTCTATCGCTTCCGCAAGGGCGACAGCAATATGCGCGCAGTGTGGATCTGCAGCCGCAACGATGCGTTGGGCAACCTCGCCGTGATGGCGGCGGCCAGCGGCGTGTTCATGACCGGTAGCGCCTGGCCCGATCTGGCCGTGGCCGCCTTCATGGCAGCACTGGCGCTCTGGGGCTCGGCCCAGGTGATCCTGCATGCGCGGCGCGAGTTGCGGCAGGACCAGGCTGTGGCGCCGGTGCCGGGAACGGCCGACTGAGCATCGGCAGGCCCGGGACATAAAATTCCCGTATACTGCCGCCTTGAAATTACCTCAGTTCCGAGTAGATTGCAGCCCACGTCCGGGCCCCTCTGGCTGCCATGAACGGGATGGCAGTGATGTCGGACGGCTTTTCGCAAAAGCCCCCCCGCCCAGGGTATTATTATGGACCTCTCGGTTTTCCTTGAACCGGCAGCGCTGCTCGCGTTGGCCGGCCTTATTGCCCTCGAACTCGTCCTCGCGGTCGACAACCTGATCTTCATCACCATCCTCACCAGCCGGCTGCCGGAGCATCAGCAGCCGCTGGGCCGCAAGCTCGGTCTGCTGGGCGCGGTCATCACCCGCGTCATGCTGCTGCTTTCGGCGGCCTGGCTCATCACGCTCACGGCGCCCTGGTTCACCGTTTTCGATATCGAGATTTCCGGTCGCGACCTGGTGCTGATCCTCGGCGGCCTGTTCCTGATCTGGAAGGCGACCATGGAAATCCATGAGCGCGTCACGCCGAAGGAAAGCGACGAGATGGAAGATGGTCCGGTGGTTGCAGGAGCGCCTGCGCCGCAGAAGAAGTATCCTGCCTTCTGGGCGATCATCGGCCAGATTGCGGTGCTGGATATCGTCTTTTCGCTCGACAGCGTGATCACCGCCATCGGTCTGGCGCGTCAGATCGAGATCATGGTCGCCGCCGTGCTGATTTCGGTCGCCATCATGGTGGCGCTGGCCGAGCCGCTCGCCCGTTTCGTCAAGAAGAACCCGAATGTCGTCATGCTGGCGCTGTCGTTCCTCGTCATGATCGGTATGGCCCTGGTGGCCGAAGGTTTCGACGTCGAGATCCCCAAGGTCATGATTTACGGCGCCATGGCTTTCTCGGTGGCGGTCGAACTGCTGAACATGGCCTCACGCCGGGCCAAACTCAGCAGCACCTATCGCGCCATCCGCGACCCCGAAGGCCGCAGCGAAGCCGACTGAGCGCAGAGGGGCTGGTTAAAAGCAGAAGAGGCGGGCCATGTGTCCGCCTCTTTTTTTGCCCCATCGCCGGGCTCCACCCTTGATCTGGATTGTTTGCCGCCTAAATGCACCTTTTGCATTCGGGCCCCTCTGGTTGCCGCATTCCGGACGGCAGCGATGTCGGATGCCATCGCCGCCATATTCCGGATACGGAACGCCAGCATGGACAGCATCCTCGCGGTCTCGACCGCCTTTGTCTCAAACGATTTTCTCGGCAAGCCGGTTTGGCTATGGGGCGCCTTTATGGCGCTTGTCGCCACCCTGCTTGCCTTCGATCTGGGTGTCCTGCATCGCCAGCAGCGCGATATCGGTGTCGGCGAAAGCCTCGCCCTGAGTGCTGGGTATATTGCCATCGCCTGCATCTTCGGCGGCTGGGTCTGGTGGCAGTATGGTGGCTCCACCGGTATGGACTGGTATACCGGCTTCTTCGTCGAGAAGAGCCTGTCGCTCGACAATGTTTTCGTCATCGCCCTGATCTTCGGCTACTTCGCCATCCCGCGGCAGTATCAGCATCGCGTGCTGTTCTGGGGTATTCTGGGCGTAATCGTGCTGCGCGGCATCATGATTGCCCTTGGTGCAGCGCTGGTCAGTGAGTTCAGCTGGATTCTCTACGTCTTTGGTGCCTTCCTCGTGCTCACCGGCATCAAGATGCTGCTGGCTTCCGATAAGCCGAAAGATCTGGCCGACAATCCGCTGCTCAAGTTGCTGAAACGTCATCTGCGCGTAACGCCCGGATTGCATGGTCAGCACTTCTTCGTGCGTCAGCCCCGCGAGACGGATGGCAAGCCGGTCCTCTGGGCTACGCCGCTGTTTTTGGCGCTGATCCTGGTCGAGGCTGCGGATCTCGTCTTTGCTGTAGACAGCGTGCCCGCCATCTTCGCCATCACGCAGGACCCGTTCATTGTCTATACCAGCAATATTTTCGCCATCCTGGGTCTGCGCGCGCTGTATTTCGCCCTCGCGGCGATGATTCACCGGTTCCATTACCTGAAATATGCTCTGGCGGCGGTGCTGATCTTCATCGGAGGCAAGATCTTTCTGGTCAATATCATCGGCAAGATTCCGGCCGCCTTATCGCTGGGCGTCACGCTCGGCCTGATCGCCACCGGCATTGTGGCCTCGCTGCTGCTGACCCGCCCGCAAAAGCAGAATCCGGCCGCTGCGGCCGAGCCCTGATGGTGCTGCATGCCGTGCTTTTGCCCCATTCGCCCCCCATCATCGCGGGATGAACACAGACTGCGCCGAAATGCCGTCCTCCCCGCCGCGCCGTTCCAGCATCGCGAGTGATCTTGCCCGCCTGCGCCGGCATGGTCGCCATGATGGCATGACGGTGGCGGCGGCCGGCGAGGTGATGGCTCAGAGATCCACGCCGCTGTTGCTGCTGTTTCTGGGACTGCTGGGGTTCGTCCCATCGCCGGGGTTGCCGCTCGGCCTGATCACCGGCTCGCTGGTCATCTGTGTTGCTGTCGGCCTGCTGCTGCGCCCGAACAATCCGCCGATCCCCGGCCTGCTGGGCCGTCGGCGCCTGTCGGCCGGGCTGCTGCACCGGTTCATGCGCTTTGCCATCCCCTTCGTGCGCCGGCTGGAGCGGCTGTTCCGCCCGCGCCTGACCTGGGTGGTGAGTGGCCTGGGCGTTGCCGTCGCCGCCGTCGCCATTCTGATCCAGGGTATCGGCCTGGCGCTGCCCCTGCCTTTCGGCAATCTGCCCTTCGCCTTCGGTATCGTGCTGATCGCGCTTGGCCTGCTGACCCGTGACGGCCTCGGTGCGCTGGCCGGGCATTTTGTCGGGATCGCCAGTACGGCCTTGTTCGTTACACTTGGGATCGGCCTGTTTCGGGCCGGCGCGGACCTCTCGATCCTGCTGCCCTGGTAACCCATGACCACCGCCCCATGACCACATCCATTGTCATCAACGCCGAATCCGGCACGGCGCGCCAGTATGGCGCCGCGGCGCTGCGCGAGCTGATCCACACGGCGGCGGCCAAGGCCGGCCAGCCCGATGTCGATGTGCAACTGGTAGCACCGGCACAGTTGCCGAAGGCGCTGACTGCTGCCGCACGGGGTAGCACGGAAGTGTGGGTCGGGGGTGGCGATGGCACGTTGCGAACGGCTGCGGAGTTGGCCATGAAGCGCGATATCGTGCTGGGTGTGCTGCCGCTCGGCACCATGAACCTGCTGGCGCGCGATCTGAACATTCCGCTGGAAATCGAAAATGCCGTGGCCGCGCTGTGCGCCGCCAGCGTGGCCGCCATCGATGTCGGACGGGTGAACCAGAGCCTGTTCCTCAACAAGTCGGCGCTGGGCCTTTACCCGGAAATGGTGGTGGATCGCGAGCGACGCCAGCGCCTGTTCGGCCTGACCAAATGGCCGGCCATGATACGGTCGGCCTGGCGCGCGGTGCGCCGCCACCGCATGATGGAAATCACCATCGACCATCATGGCCAGCGCTCAGAAATCCTGTCGCCGGCCATTGTGGTGGCGGTGGGCAGCTACGAATTCAATGCCGGCCGACTGTTCAACCGCGCCGATCTGCAAAGCGGCGAACTCACCATCTATGTCAGCCATGAGAAAACCTGGCTTGGTTCGGCCAGCCAGTTGGCCAAGCTGTTCCTCGGGACGTTGCAGAACGATCCGTCACTGCAGGTGATCAAGGCGCATAATTTGCAGATCGATTTTTCCCGCACCAAGCCGGTCGCCAATGATGGCGAGATCGACATGCTGAAAGGCCCGATCCGCTACGCCGTGGCGCCGCAGGCGCTCAAGGTCCGCATGCCGGTGGAGGCGACCTAAACCGGCAGCGCCCGGTCGGCGATGGCGCGGGTGTCGACGCCTTTCGGCAAGGTGCCGAAGGCATGGCCCCAGTCGCCACCGAGCCGCGAGGCGCAGAAGGCATCGGCCACGGCAGCACTGGAATGGCGCACCAGCAGGGCGCCCTGCAGCGTCACCATCATCTTCTCCACCACGCGCCGCGCGCGATGCTCGATCTCGCTCAGATCGGCGAATTCGGTCTTCAGGTCGTTGATCGCCGCATCCAGCCGCTTGTCGTTGCCGCGCGCCGGGATCAGGTCGGCGAAATAGGCCTCCAGCCCGTCCGGGCTTTTCTGCATCGCGCGCAGCACATCCAGGCACATCACATTGCCCGAACCCTCCCAGATCGAATTGAGCGGGATTTCCTTGTACAGCATGCCGAGCGGGCCCTCATCGACATAGCCGTTGCCGCCATGCACCTCCATGGCTTCGACCACGGCATTGGGTGCGCGCTTGCAGATCCAGTATTTGACTGCCGGCGTGCACAGGCGGCGGAAAGCAGCTTCCACCGGATCGTCTTCCGCGCGGTCAAACGCGCGCGCCAGCCGCAGCGCCAGTGCAGTGGCAGCCTCGGATTCAATCGCCAGGTCGGCCACCACATTGGTCATCAGCGGCTGGTCGATCAGGTGACGCTGGAAGGCGCGGCGGTGCGCCACGTGATGCAGCGCCTGCGCGACGGCACCGCGCAGCAGCCCGGTCGAACCCAGCGCGCAGTCGAGCCGCGTATAGGTGCCCATTTCAATGATCGTGGGCACGCCGCGGCCTTCCTCCCCCAGCAGCCAGCCATGGGCATTGTGGAATTCCACCTCGGAGGAAGCATTCGACTTGTTGCCGACCTTGTCCTTCAGGCGCTGTACCTGCACGGCATTCTTGGTTCCGTCGGGCAGCCAGCGCGGCACGAAGAAGCAGCTCAGGCCATGGGGCGACTGTGCCAGCACCAGATGCGCGTCATTCTGCGGGCAGGAGAAAAACCATTTATGGCCGTTGATGATGTATTCCTCGCCTGGCCCGCCGGCACCGACGGGCTTTGCGACGGTTGTGTTGCTGCGCACATCCGAGCCGCCCTGCTTTTCGGTCATGCCCATGCCGATCAGGGCGCCGGTCTTCTGCGTCACCGGCCGATTGCTGCCGTCATACTGGCGCGAATAGATCTTCGGCAGCCAGGTTTCGGCCAGATGCTTGTCCTTGCGGATCGCCGGCACGCTGCCATAGGTCATCGTGGTGGGGCACTGGCTGCCCGGCTCGATCTGCGCATGCATGATATAGGCGGCGGCACGTGCCACATGGGCACCCGGCTTGGGCTCGGCCCAGGGCGCCGAATGCAGGCCTTCACCGATGATCAGCGCCATGATGCTGTGCCAGGCCGGATGGAATTCAACCTCGTCAAGCCGGTGGCCGAAGCGGTCGAACAGTTTCAGTTGCGGCGGATTTTTATGAGCCAGCCGGCCCTGCTCGATGGTCTCGGCATCGCCCAGCCGGCTGCCATAGACGGTGAGGCGGTCCTTCGCCCAGTCGGCGCCGTTGAGCTCGGTCGCCTGCATCAGGGCATGATCGGTCGTGAACAGATTGTAATCCTCCAGCGCCGGCGGCTGGTTGAGGACATCGAATACGGTATCCGTCATGGCGTTTCTCCCTGGGCCGGAGTCTAGCAGCCTGCCGGCGCTTGGAAAGACTGCCGTAAGGGGAGGGGCCTGAAACGCCGGTTCAGAACCGCATCGCCAGATTGAGGCGGGCCTGGGTGAGATAGGGATCTGCCGTGCCGGCCATGTCATCCTGCGTCACCGTATAGCCGGCCATCAGGGTCATGGCGCGGCTGGCCAGCGCTGCCGGTGTCCAGTGCAGTTGCAGGTCCAGATTCTGCCGGCGGCCATAGAGCGGCACGGCGTTGCGGGTATTGAGGTCGCGTTTCTCGCCAAGGCCGAATTCGTGGCTGGCGGTCAGGTTGAGGGATTCGCCCAGCGGCACGCCGAGCTGCAGGCCGAGGATGTTGAGATCGCGCTCGGTGCCATAGGTGTATTCGTTGCGGCGCTGCGCCGAGGCGCCGAGTCTGTAGCCGCTGGCGAAATGCTGGGCGACGGCGATCCGGTGGCGCTCGTTGCTGCTGGCCGACAGCGGATTGCCGGGCGAGGACTCGGTCGTATAACCGGTCGACAGCGTCAGGGTCAGGTCATGCGCGATCATGGCGGATACGGAATTGTCGATGCCAAAGCGCCGGCTGCTGCTGCCGGCCAGATCGCTCCAGTTGGCGGCGGCATCTGGATCGACCTTGAAGGTGAGGCCGTATTCCTCGTAGGCGAGGCCGAATTTGCTGCGGGCCGAGCGGTTTTCGTTGTCGCTGCTGCCGCTCTGGCTGATGGCACTGTCGTTGCTCAGCGCCAGTCCGTCGAAAAACGGCACATCATAGGCTTTCTGCAGCGCGCCCGGGGCCGCATCGCGCTCGCTGTAGACGGTCATCTTGTCGCTGTCGGTGTCGATCTGCGGCAACGTGTCGAAACGGCGGCTCAGCAGGCTGACATCGCCGGGCGCAAACAGTGGCTGGCGTGTCAGCAGATAATTGCCCTCATCGGGGTTGTAGGCGAGCAGCGCCAGGTCGCTGCGCAGGGTCTCGGGCAGGCTCTCCACATCGGGCAGGACCGGGATGACCTGGCAATAGCCGGCATCGGCCGGGGTGATAATCATCGGGCAGGGCGGCAGCCGGGATTGTGCGCTGATATCCGGCGACGTCAATGCCGTCAGCAGGCCGGCAAGCGCACACAGAAAAACGGCGCTGGATCGGATGCGACAGGCCAAGATCCCTCTTCCCGAATATGACACCGGAGGCGATGAATCTTTTTAGCCAGAGGCCTGTGGCAGAATTGCGGCAGGATTGGTGGCGATTTTCAGCCGGCCACAGCCAGCCAGAGCCGGGCGATGGCCGCCGGGCTGTAATGGGTGGCGACATGCGCCTGGCCGGCCAGGGTACGCTCGATCACGGCAGCCGGATCGGCCAGGCCGGCCATCACAGCCTGCGGCAGCGATTCTGCCAGCGCGATATACGGCGCCAGTTCGCGATAGCTCTCCAGCGGGTGGGCGAAGACCGCTCGCCCGGCCTGCAGTGCCTGCAGGGCGCGGTTGGTGCTTTTGCCGCGCACCAGGGCATTGCCATGGTCAAACGGCAGCACGACGGCATCGCAGGCCGCCAATGCAGATTGCAGCGCCGGCACCGACCAGGGCAGGGCGGCGATCTCCGCCGGCATGGCCTTGCCGCGCAGGGTCTCGAGCAGCGGCACGCCGAGTGGTTCGCAGAGCAGCGTCAGGCGCACGGGATGCCGAGACGCCAGCGCCGGCAGATCTTCACCGCAGAAGCGGTGCAGGGCGGCGGCATGGGCGCCGAAGAAGCCGAACCACAGCAGGCTGAGCGTTTCACCCGGAGCAAAACGCACGGTGTCGGCGGCGACTTCCACCACATCGCCGATCACGCTGATCCCGGCATCCGGCAGATGGTCGCGTAATTGCGTCGTCAGCGCGGCAGAGGCGGCGACGATATGGCCGGCACGGCCCAGCAGGGCGGGATAGAAGCTGCGGCAGCCAGCCGCAAGGTCGGCGCCACGCTGCTGGGCAATATAGCCGATGAAATCCTCACCCAGCTTGAGATCGCAGACATCGACGATCAGACGGTTGCCGAGTGCGGCGCCGAGCGCGCCGATGGCCTGGATATGGGCCGGCTGCAGCAGCACGCCTTCCTTGGGCTGAGTCAGGATCACCGCATCGGCATCGATCAGGTCTGCCGTCGGCTGCGCCCATTGCTCAAGGCCGAGCACGGCAGCGTCATGGCCGGCGGCGCGCAAGGCGGCGGTCGGCAGCAGGGCGCGATAGCGCAGGCTGGCCAGATCGCTATGGCCGCTGGCGAGCGTCGCTGCCGGCGCGAAGGTACAGAATCGAATCCGCATCGGGCCGCAGCTTACAGCAAACGGCCCGATCCGAGGGCGGCGATTATTCCGCCGCCTGCTTCAGGTCGACCGCCTTGCCGAAGCCGCCGCCAGACGGCGTGGAGATGACAAAGACATCGCCCGGCTGCATCGGCGTCGAGCAGCGGCCCTCCATCGGCTCCTTGGCGCCGGAGGTGCGCTCCACCCATTGCCGCCCGGTCTCGCCGGTGCCGCCGCCATCAAGACCAAAGGGTGGTACGGTGCGGTGCGACGACAGCAGCGTGGCCACCATGGGCGTGAGGAAGCGCATGCGGCGGATGGTGCCATCGCCGCCCCGGTGTTTGCCCTTGCCGCCAGAGCCGCGCCGGATGCGGAAGCTTTCCAGCAGCACCGGGAAGCGGAATTCCAGCACCTCGGGATCGGTCAGGCGGGCATTGGTCATATGCGTATGCACGGCGTCGCAGCCGTCGAAATCCGGGCCGGCGCCGCTGCCGCCGCAGATGGTCTCGTAATACTGGTACTCGTTATTGCCGAAGGTGAAATTGTTCATCGTGCCTTGCGCCGCCGCCATCACGCCGAGCGCCCCGAAGATGGTGTCGGTGATGCACTGGCTGGTCTCGACATTGCCGGCCACCGTGGCCGCCGGGTAGACCGGGTCGAGCATCGAGTTCTTCGGAATGATGATTTCCAGCGGCTTGAGGCAGCCGCCGTTCAGCGGAATGTCGGAATCCACCAGGCAGCGGAAGGCATAGAGCACGGCGGCGACGCAAACCGCGGTCGGCGCATTGTAGTTGGTCGGATGCTGGCCGGATGTACCGGTGAAGTCGATCTTGGCGGTGCGGTCCTTGTGGTTGACCGTCACCTTCACCTTGATCTCGAAGCCATCGTCCATCGGATAGGTGAATTCGCCGTCCTTCAGGCGGCTGATCACCCGGCGCACGGATTCTTCCGCATTGTCCTGTACATGGTTCATATAGGCGCGCACGACATCGAGGCCGAACTGGTCGACCATCTTGCGCAGCTCCTGCGCACCCTTCTCGCAGGAAGCGATCTGTGCCTTCAGGTCGGCGATATTCTGTGCCGGGTTGCGCGAGGGGTATTTGCCGGATTTCAGGATGGCAACCATCTCGTCTTCCAGCATGCGGCCGCCATCGACCAGCAGCACGTTGTCCAGCAGCACGCCTTCATCTTCCACGGTGCGGCTGTCCGGCGGCATCGAGCCGGGCGTGGTGCCGCCGATATCGGCATGGTGGCCACGGCTGCCCAGATAGAACAGCACCTCCTGGCCGGCCTTGTCGAACACGGGCGTGATGACGGTGACATCGGGCAGATGCGTGCCGCCGGCATACGGCGCGTTCAGCACATAGACATCGCCGGGCTTCATCTGGCCGGCACGCTTGCGCATCACGGTCTTGATGCTTTCCGACATCGATCCCAGATGCACCGGCATATGCGGCGCATTGGCGATCAGCTCGCCATCCAGATCGAAAATGGCGCAGGAGAAATCGAGGCGCTCCTTGATGTTGACCGAATAGGCGGTCTTCTCCAGCACGCTGCCCATCTGCTCGGCGATCGACATGAACAGGTTGTTGAAGATTTCCAGCATCACCGGATCGACAGAGGTGCCGATGGCCCGGCGCTCGGGCAGGGCCTCCACGCGCTTCAGCACCAGGTCGCGGCGCTCGGTCAGCTTTGCCTGCCAGCCGGGTTCCAGCACGATGGTGCTGGTCGGCTCGATCACGATGGCCGGCCCCTTGATGGTCTCGCCCGGCCGCAAGGCGGCGCGGTCATAGACCGGCGTGTCGCGCCAGCTGCTGGCCATATAGGCCTTGCGCCGGGCCAGCACCGGGATGGCATCCTGCGCGCGCGGATCGACGATCTTTTCCACCGCATCGGGCGCGCGTTCGCCCTGGCCGACCACTTCCACCGCCACGGAACCGGCGATCAGTGCCTTTTCCGGGCTGATGAAGCCGAAGCGCTGGCGATGCGCGGCCTCGAAAGCGGCCTTGATCTGTGCCAGCGTGCCGAACTCGACTTCCAAGGCAGAGTCGGAGCCGCCATAGCGCACATGCAGCTTGCGGATCACCGTGATTTTCTCCGGTGCCACACCCTGGCGCAGCATCTCGGCATGGGACTCCGCCGCCAGCGCATCCAGCGCCTTCGACAGGCCGGGCAGGGCGGCAGCGTCCAGCGTCACTTCTGCCGACTTTTCCTTCAGCACGCGCTGGTCGGCCAGGCCCATGCCATAGGCTGACAGCACACCGGCCAGTGGATGCAGCAGCACTTCGGTCATGCCGAGTGCATCGGCCACCAGGCAGGCATGCTGGCCGCCGGCGCCGCCGAAGCTGGACAGCACGTATTTGGTTACGTCATAGCCGCGCGCCACGGAAATCTTCTTGATCGCGTTGGCCATGTTCTCGACGGCAATGGCGAGGAAGCCCTCGGCCATCTCCTCGATGCTGCGCGTATCGCCACTCTCGGCCTTCACGCGGGCCTGCAGCTCGGCGAACTTGGTCTTGACGACGTCGGCATCCAGCGGCTGGTCGCCATTGGGGCCGAAGACGGCGGGGAAGAAATCGGGCTGCAGCTTGCCCAGCACCACGTTGCAGTCGGTCACCGCCAGCGGCCCGCCGCGGCGATAGCAGGCCGGGCCGGGATTGGCGCCGGCAGAATCCGGCCCCACGCGATAGCGCGCGCCATCGAAATGCAGGATCGAACCGCCGCCGGCCGCCACGGTATTGATCATCATCATTGGCGCACGCATGCGCACGCCGGCCACCATGGTCTCGAAAGCGCGTTCGTATTCGCCGGCATAATGGCTCACATCGGTGGAGGTGCCACCCATGTCGAAGCCGATCACCTTCTGGAAGCCGGCCCGGGTCGAGGTTTCCACCAGGCCGACCACGCCGCCGGCCGGGCCGGACAGGATGCTGTCCTTGCCCTGGAAGAAGTTGGCATCGGCGAGGCCACCGTTGGATTGCATGAACATCAGCCGCAGTGCTGTGTTGGCCGCATCCAGCTCGCTGCCCACCTGGTCGACATAGCGGCGCAGGATCGGCGAGACATAGGCATCGACCACCGTGGTGTCGCCACGGCTGACGAACTTGATCAGCGGCGAGACCTGGTGGCTGGCCGAAACCTGCGTGAAGCCGAGCTTCTTCGCAAGGGCCGCGACTTTCGCCTCATGATCGGTATAGCGGTAACCATGCATGAACAGCACGGCGACGCTGCGGATGCCATCGGCAAAGGCCGCCTTCAGGGCTGTCTCGGCGGCTTTCAAATCCAGCGGGGTCTCGATGCTGCCGTCGTTGCGCACGCGCTCAGGGATTTCCACCACGCGCTCATACAGCATCTCGGGCAGCTGGATATGCAGGGCGAAGAGATTCGGCCGGGTCTGGTAGCCGATGCGCAGCTGATCGGCGAAGCCTTGCGAAACCAGCAGCAGCACGCGGTCGCCCTTGCGCTCGAGCAGCGCGTTGGTCGCGACCGTGGTGCCCATCTTGACGGCGGCGATCTTGCCCTTGGGCAGCGCGTCGCCGGGTTTCAGGCCCAGCAGATCACGGATGCCCTGCACGGCGGCATCCTTGTAACGCTCCGGGTTTTCCGACAGCAGCTTGTGGGTGACGATCTCACCACCCGGCTTGCGGCCGACGATATCGGTAAATGTGCCGCCGCGATCGATCCAGAATTCCCACTGGCTCTGGGGGGGCATGGTTTCAACAGACTGGGACATCGCAGCGAACTCCGGGGTTTTCCGTATCGTATAATGGCCGGGGCAGACTCGTCACGCCCCGGGCGGCAACCTCTTATTGCCCGATCATCTGGGTGGGCAGCCAGGTGGCCAGGCCGGGGAAGAAGACCATCAGGGCGACCGCCACGCACATCAGCAGGAACAGCGGGAATGCCACCTTGGCGATATAGGTGATCTGGTGCCCGGTCATGCCCTGCAGCACAAACAGATTAAAGCCGACCGGCGGGGTGATCTGGGCCATTTCCACCACCAGCACGATGAAGATGCCAAACCAGACCAGGTCTATGCCGAGACGTTCGATCATCGGTAACACCACGGCCATGGTCAGCACCACCATCGAAATGCCATCCAGGAAACAACCGAGAATAATATAGAACACCATCAGCACCACGATCAGCGCACCGGCAGACAGGCCAAGCTGATCGATCCAATCGGCCAGATGGCGCGGCAGGCCGGTAAAGCCCATGGCCAGCGTCAGGAAGGCGGCCCCCGAAAGGATGAGCGCAATCATGCAGCTGAGCCGTGTCGCCCCCATCAGGCTGTCAAGAAAGGTCTGTCTGTTCAGGCTGCCTTGCGTCCAGGCCACGATCAGGGCGCCGACGACGCCCAGGCCGGCGGCCTCGGTGGCAGTGGCGAGGCCGACATAGATCGACCCCAGCACGGCAACGATCAGGCTCACGGTGGGCAACAGATGCCGCGAGGCCCAAAGCTTCTGTCCAAAGCTCAGGGTTTCCGTTGGCTGCGGCACCTTGTTCGGATTGAGCCAGGCCCAGATGATGATGTAGCCCATGAACAGGCCGGCCAGCAGGATGCCGGGAATTACGCCGGCAATGAACAGCTTGGCGATCGAGACGTCGGCGGCAACACCATAGACGATCATGATCAGCGACGGCGGAATCAGCAGGCCGAGCGTGCCGGCACCGGCCAGCGTGCCGATGATCATGTCTTCAGGATAATTACGTGCGCGCAGTTCTGGGATCGTCATCTTGCCAATGGTGGCGCAGGTGGCAGCCGACGACCCGGAAACCGCGGCGAAGATGGTGCAGCCGATCACGTTGGTGTGCAGCAGGCGGCCGGGAATCCGCGTCATCCAGGGGGCCAGGCCGCGGAACATGTCTTCCGACAGTTTGGTGCGGAACAGGATTTCACCCATCCAGATGAACATCGGCAGTGCCGTCAGTGTCCAGCTGGAGGCCGAGCCCCAGATGGTGGTGACCATGGCATCGCCAACCGGGCGCGAGGTGAACACTGCCATGGCGATCCAGCCGCAACTTAGCAGGCCGAGCCCAATCCATAAGCCGGCAGCAAACAAGGCAAACAATGCGGCAATCAGGAAGCCGGCGATCAGGAGCTGTTCCATGGTGATTTATTCCGTATGGGCTATTTCGGAGAGATCGGTCCGTGGGCGTTCGCCGCGCAGGACCAGGACGAGCTCCTCGATATAGGCAAGCACCAGCACAGTTGTGCCCACGGCCATGCCAAGTTGCGGAAGCCACAGGGGTGTTGCGTCATTGGCTGATGAAATGTCATGGAATGCGAATGACCACCAAACCATTTTTGCACTGAAGAAGGCCAAGGCGCCGCTGATGGCTATGGCAAGCAGTACGCACCAGACCTCGAGAATCCGCCGCTTCTTCTCACCCAGGCGATTCAAGATCAGCGTGACGCGGATGTGGTCGCCATGCACGAACGTGTTGGCCAGTGCTAGGAAGGATGCGGCGGCCATGAAATAGCCGGCATATGAGTCGATGCCGCGGATATAGAAGTCTAGCTGACGGCCCAGGATACTGAGCAGGATACAGCCGAGCATGGCGATCATAGACAGGCCGGCGAGCCATCCGCAGACGCGGTATAGCGAGGCGAGCAGAGCACGCATAAGAGTATCCCCCGATACAGGAAACGCCGGCTTGCCGGCGGCAGCATGAAATAACGGGCGGCGTTGTCGCCGCCCGTTACCAGGTCTTACATCGCCTTGTAGGCTTTGATGGCTTCCTCGCCATCCGCGCCGGCCTTTTTGAGCCACTCTTCTGCCAGCGTGTTGCCGATCTTCTTCAGACTGGACTGCAGGGCCGGAGACGGCGGCAACACCTGCATGCCGCCCTTGATCAGCGCAGCCTTGGCAGCTTCAGTTTCTTCTGTTGCCATTTCCCAGCCGCGAGTCTCGGCGGCGGCGGCGGCATCGAGCAGGGCCTTCTGTGTGGCCGGATCGAGCTTCTTCAGCGAATCCTTGCCGACGAACACCATGTTCTTCGGCAGCCAGCTCTGCACATCGTAGAAGTACTTCAGGCTTTCCCACACTTTGGCATCACGGCCGGTCGAGGCTGAGGTGACGAAGGTGGTGACCACGCCGGTGGCCAGCGCCTGGGCCAGTTCGGCAGCCTGGATGGTTACCGGCTGGGCGCCCACCAGCTCGGCGATGCGTGAGGTTGCCGGGTTGTAGGCGCGGAACTTGGTGCCTTTCAGATCTTCGACGGCATTGATTTCCTTTGCGGCAAACAGTCCCTGCGGCGGCCACGGCACGGTGTAAAGCAGCATCATGCCCTGGGCATCCAGCTTACGCGCCACCACCGGTTTCTGCGCTGCGTAGAGTTTCTTCGCCTCGGCAAAGGAGGTGGCAAGGAAAGGCACGGTATCGAGCCCGAAGATCGCCGTCTCGTTCTCGATGTTTGACATCAGAACCTCGCCGATCTGCACCTGGCCGGTCTGCACTGCGCGCTTGATCTCGGTCGCCTTGAACAGCGAGGCGTTGGCATGCACGGTGATATCCAGCTTGCCGCCGGATAGCTTCTTCGCGTCTTCGGCAAAGGCTGCCAGATTCTTGCTGTGGAAATTGTTTACCGGATAGGCCGCGGGCAGATCCCATTTGGTCTGCGCCACCGCGGGCACCGCCGCCAAAACGACCGCGAGCGCGGCCAGAACGGATTTCACCTGCATCATCATATCCCCGCTATGCAGCCTGACCGTGTCGGCCGCTGTTGTTTTCCCTGTGCCGGTCTGGCCGGCGCGGCAGACGATGTCGAAACGTTGATAAATTGTCAACGTAAAATCATCAAAACATCATTGTAGCGCGAATGATCTGCGCTTGTGCCGCGGGAAACGGCAGTGCGCCCGGAATTTGTGCGGAAAGAGTCAGAGCGAGGCAGCGGCGCGGGCGGCCTGATCGTAGATACCCGACAGGGCCCGCATCAGGTCGGCCAGGCGGGAGAGGTCGACATGCGGTTGGCCGATCAGGGCCATGGCATCGACCAGCAGCTGGTCGCGGATCTTGCGGTATTCGATGCAATAGTCGCGGCCGATCTGGGTCGTGCTGTAGAAGATTTCCTTGCCGCGCTTCTCGCCGGCAACCAGATCCAGCCGCACCAGCTTTTTCATGGCGTAATTCACTGTGTGGGTGTCTTCGATATCCAGCACAAGGCAGATATCGGCCAATCGCTTGGAACGCTCGCGATGGTTCACGCTATGCAGCACCAGCACGTCCAGACTGGCAAGATCATGCAGGCCGGCGGCATTCATGCAGCGCACAACCCAGCGGTTGAAGGCATTGCCGGCCATCATCAGGGCGAATTCGAACTCGCTCAGCTCCATCAGCTTGTTGGTGGCGAGATGGGCCGAGGATACGATCGGACGATGGGGCTCAGTGCGCCCCGCGGTGATTTTCCCGCCATGGGGCGGTTTGGCCTTCGTGGTTTTCGATTTTGCCTTCACCATGTCTCTGCCCTCTCATCGCCCTGCATGCCTGCAAACCGGGCAGAACCCCGGCATAACCGGAACAGGGGCCGCATACCCCCCTTGCAGCCAGTGCATGGCCCATCTGTAAACAAGCGTAGCCCGCGGCAGCCCGGCTTTGCTAGGGTCGCGCACCATGAAGCCCCAGCATCTGTCCCTTATGCTCTTGATCTGTGCGATCTGGGGCGGCAACTTTGTCGTCACCAAGCTTGCGGTCGATCATTTCCCCCCCGTGCTGTTCACCGCGCTGAGGTTCGCGCTGGTTGCCGTTCTGACGCTGCCCTGGCTGCGCTGGTGCCCCGGCCAGATGCGCAACGTGATCATCGCCGCACTGTGCATGGGAACCCTGCATTTCGCCCTGATCATCATCGGCATCGCCAAGGCCGACGATGTTTCGGTGGTGGCGGTGGTAACCCAGCTGGGCGTGCCGATTTCCACCCTGATGGCCGTACTGTTCCTTGGCGAGCGGGTGCGCTGGAAGCGCAGCCTGGGCATAGCCCTGGCCTTCAGCGGCGCGGTGGTGATCAGTTTCGACCCGAAAGTGATGAACTACCAGGTCGCCATCGGCCTCATCCTGATGGCGGTGATCATTTTCTCGATCGGCCAGATCACGGTGCGCCGCATCCATGATGTGAATACCTTCACCATGCAGGCCTGGGTCGGCATCCTCAGCGCGCCCAGCCTGCTGCTGATCTCGCTGCTGCTGGAAGACGGGCAGGTCGAACAGACCCTGTCGGCCAATGTCTGGCACTGGGGCGCGATTGTTTATGCTGCCGTCCTGGTGTCGCTGATCGGCCATGGCGGCGCCTATTACCTGCTGCGCCGGTATCCGGTCAGCATCGTCAATCCCGGTTTCACGCTGGCGCCGATCTTCGGCGTGCTGGCCGGCGTGTTTTTCCTCAACGAGCAGCTGAGCGGTCGCGTGATTCTTGGCTCGGCCATCACCCTGCTGGGCGTCTTGATCGTCGCCACGCGTGAAGGCAAGGTGGCCGATGCACGGGGCGTGGCCCCGGAAAAGGCGGCGCTGGAAACCAAGGGAGCCGGTGATTGACCCTGTCCTTTATCGAGCATCCGTCGCCGAACTTTGACGAACGCAGTGGCCGCCGGCCGGTCGATATGGTGGTGCTGCATTATACCGGCATGCCGACGGCAGCAGCGGCGCTGCAGCGCCTGTCCGACCCCGAAGCCAAGGTCAGCGCCCATTACGTGATCGATGAAGACGGCACGATCTATCGCCTGGTGCCGGAAGACAAGCGCGCCTGGCATGCCGGCGTTGCCTTCTGGCGCGGCGTGCGTGATGTCAATGCGCGCTCGATCGGTATCGAGCTGGTGAATCCGGGTCATGAATTCGGCTACCGCGAATTCCCCGCCGTGCAGATCGATGCGCTGATCGCCCTGCTGAAAGACATGGCCTCGCGCTACGACGTGATGCCGGGCAATTACGTCGCCCATTCCGATATCGCACCGATGCGCAAGGAAGATCCGGGCGAACTGTTTCCCTGGCATCGGCTGCATGCCGCCGGTTTCGGTCGCTGGTGGGCGGGGGACTTCAAGGTTTCGCCGCATGCGCCTTCGATGCAGCCGGGCGAACGCAGCGGCGCCGTGCTGGAACTGCAGGTCGCACTCGATCGCATCGGCTACGGCATCGAGGGCAGCGGTTTCTACGATCCCGCCACCGAGGCCGTGGTGCGCGCCTTCCAGCGCCACTGGCGCCAGAGTCAGGTCGATGGCATCAGCGATGCCGAGACCACCAGCCTGATCCGCCACATCGCCGACCAGGTGAATATGCGCCGGATCAGCAGCGAGCGCGCTGCCAGCTGACCCTTTCTGCTTGACGGAACTTGCGCCGGGGCCTACCTGTGCGCCGTGCCAGACGGCTGGACGGTCGCGGCGTTCTTCGGAGCGTCGAGGAAAGTCCGGGCTCCACGGAAACACGGTGCCGGGTAACGCCCGGCGGGGGCGACCCCAGGGACAGTGCCACAGAGAGCAGACCGCCATCACTCGCAAGACTGATGGCAAGGGTGAAAGGGTGCGGTAAGAGCGCACCGCGCGTCCGGTAACGGAAGCGGCATGGCAAACCCCACCGGGAGCAAGACCAAATAGGGATGGCCGCAGGTGCAAGCCTGCAGAACTGTTTCCGGTTTGCCATCCGGGTCGGTCGCGCGAGGCGTCCAGCAATGGGCGTCCCAGAGGAATGACCGTCCAGCTCATGCAAATGAGTGGACAGAACCCGGCTTACAGGCCGTCTGGCGCCTTATTCTGAAACTGAATGATTTAAATCAGCGACTGACGCGCAGCAGGAAGGCATCCGGAATCTGTTCCGGGCATTCGGTGAAATGCGGCTCGAAGATCGCGGAGAAGCCCTGCTTGGCACGGGTGTCGAGACACCAGCGCTTGCCGTCTTGCGATTTCAGCGACAGGCCACCACCTTTGATGTCCCACAGCTGCGGCAATTGTTCCAGCATTTCGGTATTCAGCGCGCAGGCCGAAACCACCAGGATCTGGGCGCGTGGCTCCATCGCCAGGCAGTAGCTCGGGTTGGCGGCAAAGAAGATCTGGTAGGCATTCTGCTGCAGCGGCCGGCTGATGAAAAAACCCTGCGTCAGGTTGTCGATGTTGAACTCGCAGGGCGACAGCAGCACGTTGGCGCGCAGGCGCTTGATGTCGTTGTTGATCAGCTGGGTGGTCAGGCACTGGTTGTTGGCGGTGCCGGCCACGACGGCGAAGCGTTTCAGCGACGGCGCCTCGCGCGGCAGGAATTCATTGACTGCTGCAAGCCCGGCAAGCGGCGCCAGCACAACAGCCGCACAAACGGCCGTCCGCGCAGCGGCCATGAGCCGCCGGGCCGCTCGTCCCCCGACATTGCGAATGCCAATCTGCATGGCTGATCCTGCGCCTTCCCCTGTTGTGTCGATGTAGTCCGAGCAAGGCGGCGAGATCAAGGCGGATCGATGAGAACAAATGAGAACATTAAGTGAATTTATTAGGACCGCCATGCGCGCAAGTGCCCGTGATCATTGGCCGATCAGGGGCTCGAATCACCATAACAGACCGTTAATTTCCATTGACCCCCATATAGGCCCATGTTATCCCATCCTATCCCAGGTCAGGATGCCCGATGGGGGCAGTTCGCCGGGAGAGAGCGCGGGGGCGCGGCGTGGAGCTGTTTCTCTCCACCTTCAAGAATCGGATCGACGCCAAGGGACGGGTTTCCGTGCCGGCGCCGTATCGCGCCCTGCTGACCCGCCGCCAGCCCGAAGGCGGCCTGATCCTTGGCCCCGACATTTCTGCGCCGGCGCTGGTCGCTGGTGGTCGCGACTATCTCGATGGCGTCAATCGCCGGATCGATGAGCTGCCCGATCTGCATCCCGAGCGCGAAATGCTGATCGACGGCCTGCTGCCGTTTCTGAGCGAACTCAGCCTCGACCAGGAAGGCCGCATCCAGCTGCAGCCGCAGTTTCTTGAGCATGCCGGCCTGGCGTCGCCCGGCGAGGCGGTCTTTGTCGGTCGTCGCCACAGCTTCCAGATCTGGGAACCCAAGGCCTGGGATGCCCGCGCCAGCGAAGCGCGGGCCAAGGCCGCCGCCTGGCTGCGCAGCGGCGGCAATCCGGGGGCAAAATCGTGAGCCCGGCGGATCGCACCCGCCCGCAAGACACAAACGGCCATGAAAAAGCCGCAGGAGCGGTTCATCTCTCGGTGATGTGCAGTGAAGTCGTGGCGGCGCTCAATCCGGGCGCCGGCGACGTTGTGGTGGACGGGACGTTTGGTGCGGGTGGTTACAGTGCGGCCCTGCTGGCTGCGGCGGAGTGCCAGGTGATCGGCATCGACCGCGACCCCACCGTGCAGGTCCATGCCGATCGCGTGTCTGCCGCCTATCCCGGTCGTTTCCGTTTGCTGGCTGGCCGCTTCGGCGACATGGCCGATCTGCTGCAGGCCATCGGCATCGACGGCGTGGACGGTGTGGCGCTGGATATCGGTGTGTCATCCATGCAGCTCGACCAGGCCGAGCGCGGTTTCTCCTTCCAGCAGGACGGTCCGCTCGACATGCGCATGGCTGACCGGGGCGAGACCGCCGCCGATATCGTCAATTCGCGCGACGAGGCCGAACTGGCCGATATCATCTATCTCTATGGCGAGGAGCGCCGCGCCCGTGCCGTGGCGCGCGCCATCGTTGCCGCCCGCGTTGAGGCGCCCATCACCCGCACACGCCAGCTGGCGCAGATCGTCGCCCGCGTCGTGCGCGCCGCGCCGGGCATCAACCCGGCGACCCGCACCTTCCAGGCGTTGCGCATCGTGGTGAATGACGAACTGGGCGAGCTGAAGCGCGGCCTGGTCGCAGCCGAAAAGCTGCTCAAGCCCGAAGGCCGGCTGGCCGTGGTGTCTTTCCATTCGCTGGAAGACCGGGTGGTGAAGCATTTTCTCGATCGCCGCTGCGGCAAGCAGACCGGCAGCTCGCGCCATCTGCCGCAGGCCAATGTGGCCGTTCGCGCGCCGTCGTTTGAACTGCTGCACAAGGGTGCGCTGGCGGCTAGCGACACCGAGACAGCGGCCAATCCGCGCGCCCGGTCCGCCAAGCTGCGTGCAGCAAAGCGCACGGCTGCGCCGGTCTGGCCCGATGATGACATGCGGGAGGCAGCATGAGCCGCGGCCTTTCGCTGATCGCTCTGCTTCTGCTCGCCGTCGTATCCTTCGGCCTCTACCAGCTGTCCTATGAAGTGCAGCGGCTGGAAGACGAGCTGATCGAACTCAATCGTGCGCTGGGCCAGGAGCGCGAAACCATCGGCGTGCTGCAGGCCGAATGGAGCTATCTCAGTCGGCCCGATTACCTACAGGGCAAGGCCCAGCGCCTGCTGGAGATGCGCGGCACCACGGCCAAAGACATCATCGCCATTGAATCGCTGCCCTGGCGCCAGGATCGCGGCCAGTCGGCTCCCGCGCCGGTCACGCCGGTTCCGGCACTGCCGCCGCTGGCGGCTGCGCCTGTTGCACCGCCCGCGCAGCCGGTGGTGACCGCGCCGGCCGTGTTGCCACAGGCTGCCGCCACATCCATGCAGGTCGCCGCCAAGCCGGTGGGCGACACGCCGGCGCCGGCAGGCTTCGATGCCGAAGTCGCCGCCGTGCTGGGCGCCATGCAGCGCCCCGGCAAAGATCCGCGGAGGGCTCCGTGATGGCGCTGTTCCGCCGGTCGCAGAAATCACCGCAGAAGATGAAGCCGCGTCCGCCCTGCACGCCGGCCGACATGCCCGGCAGCCCGGCGCTGGTGCGTCTGGAAGGTGCGGCCAAGCAGGCGCTGGATGCCAGCCGCGGCCGCCTGGTCATCGGCATCGGCCTGTTCTCGCTGGCCTTCGTGCTGCTCGCCGGCCGCCTGGTCGAACTCACCGTGCTGCGCGGCGCCGCCGAGCCGGCGCTGGCGCGTGGCTTCAATCCGGAACTGGCTGCCAAGACTGCGCTGATGGATCGCCAGCCGGTGGTTGATCGCAACGGCCAGATCCTGGCGACCAACCTGAAGATCGCCTCGCTCTACGCCGATCCGCGCAAGCTGCAGAACCCGGCCGAGGCCGCCACGCGACTGGCCCAGGCGCTGCCCGAACTGCCGGTCGGCGAGGTGCAGGCCAAGCTGGCATCGGGCAAGAGCTTTGTCTGGCTCAAGCGCGGCCTGACCCCGCGCGAACAGTATGAGGTCAACCGCCTCGGTATCCCGGGCCTGTATTTCCATAACGAGCAGCGCCGGGTTTATCCGCAGGGCCCGATGGGCGTGCATGTCGTCGGTTACACCGATATCGACGGCAAGGGCATTTCCGGCGTCGAGCAGCATTTCGATGAGCAGCTGCGCGACCCGACCCGCACCGGCGATCCGCTCGAACTCAGCATCGATGTGCGCGTCCAGCATGTGATGCGCGACGAAGTGGCGCGCGCGATCGAGTATTTCAACGCCATCGGCGGCGGCGGCATCGTGCTGGATGTTCATACCGGCGAGATCATTTCGCTGGTCAGCTTGCCCGATTTCGATCCGGCCGAACCCGGCACGGCCAGCAAGGAGTCGCGCTTCAATCGGATCACGCTCGGCGTGTACGAGATGGGCTCGACGATGAAGACGCTGAATACGGCGATGGCGCTGGATTACGGCACCGTCAAGCTGAACGGCGGCTATGACGCCAGCCGGCCGATCCAGATTTCGCGCTTCACGATCAAGGACGATCATCCGAAGAACCGCTGGCTCAGCGTGCCCGAGATCTTCATGTATTCGTCCAATATCGGCTCGGCCAAGATGGCCGTCGATGTGGGCCCCGAACGCCAGCGCGATTTCATGCAGCGTTTGGGCATGCTGAACAAGCCGGCGCTGGAACTGCCCGAGATCGGTGCGCCGCTGATTCCGCGCAATTGGAAGACCGTCGAGACCATGACGATTTCATTTGGTCACGGCCTGTCGGTGACACCGCTGCAGCTCGCCACTGCCACGGCCGCCATCGTCAATGGCGGCGTGCTGCATCCGCCGACCCTGATCAAGCGTCCGCCCGGCCTGCCGGCGCCCGGCCGGCAGGTGATCCGCCGCGATGTCAGCGACACCATGCGCAAGCTGATGGCGCTGGTGGTGGAAGAGGGCACCGGCTCCAAGGCCGGCGTGCAGGGCTATATGGTCGGCGGCAAGACCGGCACTTCGGAAAAGGTCAACGAGCGCGGCGGCTATAACCGCAAGGCGCTGTTCAACACCTTTGTCGCCGGCTTCCCGATGCACAACCCGCGCTACATCGTGCAGGTGATGCTGGACGAGCCCAAGGGCAACAAGAGCACGTACGGTTTCGCCACCGCCGGCTGGACCGCGGCGCCCACCGCCGGCCGTGTCATCAGCCGTATCGCCCCGCTGCTCGGCGTGCCGCCGGTGGACGAGAATTCGCCGGCGCTGCGCCAGGCCATGTATGTGCCGGTCCCGGGCCAGCCGATGCCGAATTTCGCCGCCGTTCCGGTCAGCCCGGTGCCGGCAACCGCAACGACCACCAGGACGCAGGAGAAGAAACTTGCGGCTCAGTGAGCTTTGCGCCGATCTCCCGCTCGACCCCCGCGCCGCCGCGCTGGATGTCGCCGGCCTGACTGCCGACAGTCGCGCCGTGCGCCCGGGCTATGTCTTCGCCGCGCTGAAGGGCACCCAGGCCGATGGCCATCGCTTCATCCCCGATGCGCGTGAAAAAGGCGCGGTCGCGGTGCTGAGCGACCATGTCGATCCGGCCTTTGCCGGCCAGATCGCCTTTGTCACCGATGCCAATCCGCGCCGCCGGCTGGCACTGATGGCGGCAAACTTCTTCGGCGCACAGCCGCGCCATATCGCGGCGGTCACCGGCACCAATGGCAAGACCTCGGTGGCGAATTTCACCGCGCAGATCTGGAGCCGGCTGGGCTTCAAGAGCGCCAGTCTCGGCACGCTCGGCCTGCATGGTGCCGGCCTTGACCTGCCGGTGGCGCATACCACGCCCGACCCGGTGCGCCTGCATGAGCTGCTGAGCAAGGCGCAGCAGGCCGGTGTCGAACATCTGGCGCTCGAAGCCTCCAGCCATGGCCTCGATCAGTTCCGCCTTGACGGCATCGTGCCGCAGGCCGCGGCCTTCACCAATCTGACGCGCGACCACATGGACTACCATGCCTCGGTCGAGGCGTATTTCAATGCCAAGCTGCGGCTGTTCGATACCCTGCTGCCGCCTGGCGGTGCCGCCGTCATCAACATGG
Organism: Ferrovibrio terrae; assembly: GCF_943372915.1. Lineage (GTDB taxonomy): Bacteria > Pseudomonadota > Alphaproteobacteria > Ferrovibrionales > Ferrovibrionaceae > Ferrovibrio > Ferrovibrio terrae_A. Next base: position 130,180 of record NZ_CALSAN010000011.1, read on the forward strand.
ATTCCGCGCTGGGCGCCAAGGTCGAGCAGATCTGCACCCGCCGCGGCCAGCGCCTGATCCGCTATGGCCTGCTCGGCACTGAACTCAAGCTGCTGTCCGCCGTGCCGCATGCCGGCGGCCTGCAGGTCGAGGCCGAAGTGTTCGGCGTGCGCCGCCATCTCGACCTGCCGCTGATCGGTGGCTTCCAGGCCGGCAATGTGCTGGCCGCCGTCGGTCTGGTGGTCGGCTGCGGCGTGCATCCGGCGGCAGCCTGGGAAACGCTTGGCCATCTGGATGGCGTACCCGGCCGCATGCAGAAGGCCGCACAGCGCAAGAATGGCGCCAGCATCTTTGTCGATTACGCGCATACCCCCGACGCGCTGGAAACCGTGCTGAAGGCGGCGCGGCCGCATGCAGCAAACCGCCTGGTGGTGGTGTTTGGTTGCGGCGGCGATCGCGATCGCGGCAAGCGTCCGCTGATGGGCGAAGTGGCAACCCGGCTGGCTGACCGCGTCTATGTCACCGACGACAATCCGCGCAGCGAGGATGCGGCAATGATCCGCGCTGCCATCATGGCGGCGGCGCCTGGTGCACATGAAATCGGTGATCGTCGCGAGGCGATCTTTGCCGCTGTCGCTGAATTGCAGGCGGGCGATCTGCTGCTGGTGGCCGGCAAGGGCCATGAGCAGGGCCAGATCGTCGGCCATGAGGTGCGTCCCTTCGACGACCTGCTGGTGGCGCGCGAAGCCATGTCTGCAGCCGATGCAGGGTCTGGTTTGGGCAGCGCACCATACGGAGGTAAAGGTTAATGGAAGCTTTCGCGCTCTGGACGTCTGCCGAAGCCGCCTCCGCCACACATGGACAGGGCGCCGGTTTCTGGACTGCAAGCGGTGTCTCGATCGACAGCCGCACGGTTGGCTTCGGCGATCTCTTCATCGCCATCCGTGGTCCGAATTTTGACGGCCATGCCTTTGTCGCCGATGCGCTGGCGAAAGGTGCCGCGGCTGCGATGGTCGACAAGGGCCCGGAAACACTGCCCGGCATGAATCTGCTGCGCGTGAAGGATACCTTCCAGGGTCTCAACGATCTGGCCGCCGCGGCGCGCCAGCGTTGCGGCGCCAAGGTGATCGGTGTCACCGGCAGTGTCGGCAAGACCTCGACCAAGGAAATGCTGCGTCAGGTGCTGGCCGAGCAGGGCGCCACCCATGCATCGGCCGGCAATCTCAACAATCACTGGGGTGTGCCGCTCACGCTGGCGCGCATGCCGGTCGACAGCCGCTTCGCCGTGATCGAGATGGGCATGAACCATGCCGGCGAGATCGAACCGCTGTCGCGGCTGGCGCGTCCGCATATCGCCATCATCACCACCATCGAGCCGGTGCATCTGGAGAATTTCGACAGCATCGAAGGCATCGCCGATGCCAAGGCGGAAATCTTTGCCGGCCTGGAGCCGGGCGGCATCGCCATCATCAACCGCGACACGCCGCATTTCGACCGCCTCGCCGCTGCGGCGCGCGCGGCCGGTGCGGCCGACGTGATCGGCTTCGGTGAACATCCGCAGGCGCAGGCCCGGCTGGTGAAATACGCGCCGCATTCCTCCTGCTCCTGCGTGGCGGCGGATATCCTCGGCCATCCGATGACCTTCAAGATCGGCGCACCCGGCCGCCACTGGGTGCTGAACGCGCTCGGCGTGCTGGCGGCCGTGCATCTCGCCGGCGGCGACTTGGCCGAGGCCGGCATGGCGCTGGCCGGCGTCACCGCGCCGAAGGGCCGGGGCGAACGCCATGCGCTCGACTGGCGCGACGGCGGCCAGATCGAGCTGATCGACGACAGCTACAATGCCAGCCCGCCCAGCATGCGCGCCGCCTATGCCGTGCTGGCGATGGCCAAGCCGAGCGGCCCGCGCGGTCGCCGCATCGCCGTGATCGGCGACATGCTGGAACTCGGCCCCGAGGAACAGATCGCCCATACCGGCCTGGCCGAAGACCTGGTGCGCGAGAAGATCGATCTGGTCTTTGCCTGCGGCCCGCTGATGAAAGGCCTGTATGACGCGCTGCCGGCGCAGATGCGCGGCCATTACGCACCCAACTCGCTTGAGCTGATCCAGCCGCTGCGCCGTGCCATCCGCAGCGGCGACGTGCTGCTGGTCAAGGGCTCGCTGGGCAGCCGCATGGGCAAGATTGTCGAAGATTTGTTGAACCCGGCACCGGCGCCACGCGCCGCCAACGGCTGGTAAGGAAAGCTCAAAAAGAATGCTGTATCACCTGCTGTATCCGCTGGCCGACGAGATCAACATCCTCAATCTGTTTCGTTACATCACCTTCCGCACCGGCGGGGCGATCCTGACTGCCATGGTGCTGTCGTTTGTGATCGGCGAGCCGCTCATCAACTGGCTGCGCGCCAAGCAGGGCCGCGGCCAGCCGATCCGCGATGACGGCCCGGAAGGCCATCTGGTCAAGCGCGGCACGCCCACCATGGGCGGCTTCCTGATCCTGCTCGGCATCGGCGTCGGCACGCTGCTCTGGGCCGATCTCAGCAACCGCTATGTCTGGGTGGTGTTGCTGGTCACCTTCGGTTTCGGCCTGATCGGTTTCTATGACGATTATCTCAAGGTCACCAAGCAGAATCCGAAAGGCGTGCCGGGCAAGCTGAAGCTGGTGCTGCAGATCGTCATTGCCGGCTTTGCTGCGGTGTGGATCAACCAGATTGCCGCAGCGCCGCTCAACACCAGCCTCGCGGTGCCGTTCTTCAAGGATGTACTGCTCAATCTCGGCTGGTTCATGATGCCGTTTGCCGCCTTTGTCATGATCGGCGCCTCCAATGCGGTGAACCTCACGGACGGTCTCGACGGCCTCGCCATCGTGCCGGTGATGATCGCCGCCGCCAGCTTCGGCCTGATCTGTTATCTGGTCGGCAACACGGTGTTCGCCAATTACCTGCAGATCCACAATGTCGCCGGTGCCGGCGAACTCGCGGTGTTCTGCGGCGCGCTGGTGGGTGCCGGCATCGGCTTCCTGTGGTTCAACGCGCCGCCCGCCATGGTGTTCATGGGCGATACCGGTTCGCTGTCGCTCGGCGGCGCGCTCGGCACCGTCAGCGTGATCGTCAAGCATGAACTGGTGCTGGCGATCATCGGTGGCCTGTTCGTGCTCGAGACCGTGTCGGTGATGGTGCAGGTGGCCAGCTTCAAGCTGACCGGCAAGCGCGTCTTCCGCATGGCGCCGCTGCATCACCATTACGAAAAGAAGGGCTGGAAAGAGCCAACCATCGTCATCCGCTTCTGGATCGTCGCGGTGATCTTGGCGCTCGCCGGCCTCTCCACCCTGAAGCTGCGGTAAGCCACGCATGATCGCGCTCACCCACACACGCGGACAGACCTGGGCGGTGTTCGGCCTCGCACGCAGCGGGCTGGCCACGGCGCGGGCGCTGATCGCCGGCGGCGCCGAGGTGCGCCTGTGGGATGATACAGAATCGTCGCGCGCCGCTGCCGCTGCGGCCGGTTTCCAGCCGATGCAGCTGCATGAAGCCGCCCTGGTGGGCTGCGCCGGCCTGGCGCTGGCACCGGGCGTGCCGCTCACCCATCCGGTGCCGAACCAGGTGGTGGCCAATGCCCAGCGCGCCGGCCTGCCGATCATCGGCGATATCGAACTGCTGCTGCGCGAGCTGAAGCCGGTTGTCTATGGCATCACCGGCACCAACGGCAAATCCACCACCACGGCACTGCTGGCGCATGTGCTGACATCCGCCGGCCGATCGATGGCCATGGGCGGCAATATCGGTCAGGCCGTGCTCGACCTGCCGCGCTTCGAAAGCGAAGCAGACGGCGTTTACGTCATCGAAATGTCGTCCTTCCAGATCGACCTGACTCCGGGCTGGCAGGCACGTATCGCCGTGCTGCTCAACATCACGCCGGACCATCTCGACCGCCATGGCAGCATGGAGGCCTATGCCGCGATCAAGGCGCGCATCTTCGGTGCGCAGGGTGCGGGCGATACGGCCGTGATCGGCGTCGATGACGATCATTGCCGCGCCATCCATGCCGCTCTGGCGTCAGAGCAGGGCGGCCGCAGCATCGTGCCGATCTCCATTCTCCGGGTGCTGGAGCAGGGTGTCAGCGCCGTCAACGGCACGCTATACGACAATGGCAAGGCAGTCTTCGCCCTCGATTTCCCTGCCTTGCCCGGCGCCCATAACGGCCAGAATATCGCTGCCGTCTATGCCGCCGCTCGCGCCGCCGGTCTCGATGCGGCGGCGATCCGCAGCGGTATTGCCAGCTTCCCCGGCCTGAAGCATCGCCTGCAGCGTGTTGGCAGCATCGACGGCATCAGCTGCATCAATGACTCCAAGGCCACCAATGCGGATTCCACCGAAAAGGCGCTGGCGGCTTTTGAGAATGTCTACTGGATCGCCGGCGGCAAGGCGAAAGAGGGCGGCATTGCCAGCCTGAAGCCGCTGTTTCCGCGCATTCGCCGCGCCAGCCTGATCGGCGAGGCGGCCACCGCTTTCGCCACCACCCTGGGCAGCGCGGTGCCGCATGCGCTGTGTGGCACGCTGGACAAGGCGCTCGACGATGCGCTGGCCGCCGCGCGCAGGGATCGCATTCAGGATGCCGTGGTGCTGCTGTCGCCGGCCTGCGCCTCCTACGACCAGTTCAAGAGTTTCGAGCATCGTGGCGACGAATTCATCCGCCTGGTGGCCGAACGCAGCACGGACGAGCAGGGAGCTGCGGCATGATCACGTTTTCGCGTACCGATACCTCCGTGCTGGGCCGCTGGTGGTGGACGGTCGACCGCTGGCTGCTGATCGCCATTGCCGTGCTGATCGCGGTCGGCACCGTGCTGACACTGGCGGCTTCGCCGGCCGTGGCCAACCGCATCGGTCTCGCCAACTTCCATTTCGTGCAGCGCCAGATGGTCTATCTGGTGCCGGCGATGCTGATCATGGTCGGCACCTCGCTGCTCGATCCGGTCGGTATCCGCCGCGTCGCCATCGTGGTGTTCCTCGGCGCGCTGGCCGGCATGTGCCTCACCTTCGTCATGGGCATCGAGGTCAAGGGCGCGCATCGCTGGATTTCCTTCGGTGGCCTCTCGGTGCAGCCGTCCGAATTCGTCAAGCCGGCCTTTGCCGTGGTTGCCGCCTGGCTGTTTGCCGAATGGCGCAAGGGGACAGGGTTTCCCGGCTGGGCGATCTCGACCGCGCTGTGCGGCATCGTCGTCGGCGTGCTGCTGCTGCAGCCTGATCTGGGCATGGCCGTGGTGGTCTGCGCCGTGTGGATGGCGCAGTTCTTCATCGCCGGCCTGCCCATCGTGCTGGTGCTGGCGCTGGGCGCGCTCGGCCTTGCCGGCATATTCGGTGCCTATCTGGTCTTCCCCCATGTCGCCAGCCGCATCGACCGCTTCCTCGATCCGGCGGCGAAGGAGAATTACCAGATCGAACGCGCCATGGAGGCTTTCGCCGCCGGTGGCATCTGGGGTCGTGGGCCGGGCGAGGGCGCGGTGAAGAGCGTGCTGCCCGATGCGCATACCGACTTCATCTTCGCCGTCGCGGGCGAGGAGTTCGGCCTGTTCGCCTGCCTGTTCATCGTCGGCATTTTCGCTTTCATCGTGCTGCGCTGCTTCTCGCGCCTGATGACCGAGAACAACCTGTTCGTACTGCTGGCTGCTGCAGGCCTCACCACCCAGTTCGGCCTGCAGGCCGTGATCAACATCGGCGTCAACCTGCATCTGCTGCCGACCAAGGGCATGACGCTGCCGTTCATTTCCTATGGCGGTTCGTCGCTGCTGGCGCTGGCCTTTGCCATGGGCATGCTGCTGGCGCTGACCCGCTGGCGTCCCGATAACGGGGCAGTGCGATGACCGCTGCTGAGAATCCGATCCTGCTCGCAGCCGGCGGCACCGGCGGCCATGTCTTCCCGGCCGAGGCACTGGCGGCCGAGCTGCTCAAGCGCGGCCATCGCGTCGGGCTGGTCACCGATACGCGCGGCAAGGGCTTTGGCCAGAACCTGCCGGAACTGCCGCTCTATCGCATTCCTGCCGGCACGCCCAGCGGCCGTTCGCTGCCGGGCAAGCTGATGAGCATGGTGGATATCGCACGTGGCGTGCTGGCGGGCCTCACCCTGCTCGGCCTGACCCGGCCGGTGGCCGTGGTCGGCTTCGGCGGCTATCCGGCGCTGCCGCTGCTGCTGGCGGCAAGGCTGCGCAAGATTCCCATCGTCATCCATGAACAGAATGCGGTGCTCGGCCGCGTCAACCGCCTGGTCGCGCGCTTTGCCGCCCGCATCGCCACGTCGTTCCCGGCCACGCATTTCCTGCCCGAACATGTTGCGGTCACCGTCACCGGCAACCCGGTGCGCCCGGCGATCCTGGCCGCGGCCGATGTGCCTTACCATGCACCGGAGCAGGCCTTGCGCCTGCTGGTGCTGGGCGGCAGCCAGGGTGCCCGCGTGCTGTCGGATGTGGTGCCGGCGGCGCTGGCGCTGCTGCCGGCTGAGATGCGCAAGCGGCTGAAAGTGGTGCAGCAGTGCCGGCCGGAAGACCTTGAGCGCGTGCGTGCCACCTATGATGCCGCCGGCATCAGCGCTGAGACCGCCAGCTTCTTCACCGATGTGGCGCAGCGGCTCGCTGTTGCGCATCTCGCGGTCAGCCGCTCCGGTGCCAGCAGTACGGCCGAGATCGCCGTGGTCGGCCGTCCCGCCCTGCTGGTGCCCTATGCCCATGCGATGGACGATCACCAGACCGCCAATGCCCAGGCGCTCGCCCATGCTGGCGGCGCCCAGGTGATCGCGCAGGACAAGTTCACCATCGAGCGGGTCACAGCGGCCTTCGTCAATCTGCTCGGCGACCCTGCCGCACTCAGCGACATGGCCTCTGCGGCACGCAGCGTCGGCCGGCCGCTGGCGGCGCAGGCGCTGGCCGATCTGGTCGAACGCGTCGCCACCGAACATCGCCAGGCTGCGGCCACTGCCGCACAGCCGGCTTCCAGAGATCATTCAGTGAAGAGGACTGCGGCATGAGAGCGTTGCCGCTCGATATCGGCATCATCCATTTCGTCGGCATCGGCGGTATCGGCATGTCCGGTATTGCCGAGGTGATGCACAATCTCGGCTATCAGGTGCAGGGGTCCGACCTCAGCGCCAACTACAATGTGAAGCGCCTGCGCGATCTCGGCATCACGGTGTTCGAGGGTCATCGCGAGGAGAATGTCGCCGCTGCCGAAGTGCTGGTGGTGTCTACTGCCGTGAAGCCCGACAACCCGGAAGTGAAGGCGGCCCGTGCCCGCCTGATCCCGGTGGTGAGGCGCGCCGAGATGCTGGGCGAGCTGATGCGCCTGAAATGGGCCATCGCTATTGCCGGCACCCATGGCAAGACCACCACCACCTCGCTGGTGGCGGCCCTGCTGGAAGCTGCCGGCATGGACCCCACCGTGATCAACGGCGGCATCATCAATGCCTATGGCACCAATGCCCGCCTCGGTGCCGGTGAATGGATGGTGGTGGAAGCCGACGAAAGCGACGGCACTTTCCTGAAATTACCGGCCACCATTGCCGTGGTCACCAATATCGACCCCGAGCATCTCGACCATTACGGCACCTTCGACAAGGTGCGCGACGGCTTCAAGCAGTTCGTCGAGAACATTCCCTTTTACGGTTTCGCCACGCTGTGCATCGACCACCCGGAAGTGCAGGCGATGATCGGCCGCATCACCGACCGTCGTGTCATCACCTACGGTTTCTCGCCGCAGGCCGATGTGCGCGCCGTGAACGTGACCTTCGATGCGCGTGGTGCCACCTTCGACGTGCAGTCGACCGATCGCACGCGTGGCACCAACGACACCATCACCGGCATCCATCTGCCGATGTTCGGTCGCCACAATGTTCAGAACTCTCTCGTTGTTGCTGCCATCGCCCGCGAAATGGGATTCGGCGGCGATGTGGTGAAGAAGGCGCTCGGCAGCTTCGGTGGCGTCAAGCGCCGCTTCACCATCACCGGCACCGCCGGCGGCATCACCGTGGTCGACGATTACGGCCATCATCCGGTGGAAATCTCTGCCGTGCTGTCGGCCGCCCGCCTCGCGCTGGGCGACCGGCCGGAGGCCAGGGTGATCGCGGTGGTGCAGCCGCATCGTTACACGCGCCTGCGCGACCTGTTCGAGGATTTCTGCTCGTGCTTCAACGATGCCGATACGGTGATCGTGGCCGATGTCTATGCGGCTGGCGAGGCGCCGATCGAAGGTGTCAGTCGCGACGCCCTGGTCGAGGGCCTGCGCAATCGCGGCCATCGCCGCGTGCTGGCGCTTACCGCCCCGGATCAGTTGGCGGCACTCGCGGCCCAGGAAGCTGCGGCTGGCGACCTTGTTGTCTGTCTCGGTGCCGGCAGCATCACCACCTGGGCCAATGCGCTGCCGGGTGAATTGCAGGCCCTGCTCGGCAAGGGGGCGGCATGATGGCAGCCGAACTGATCCGGCAGGATGACCTGATTGCGCGGCTGCCCGCCGTGCGCGGCCGGCTGTCGGCGCAGGCGGCGCTGGCCGAGATCACCTGGTTCCGCGTCGGTGGCGCGGCGGACGTCATGTTCCGCCCGGCCGATCGCGACGACCTGATCGCTTTCCTGAAAGCCAAGCCGGCCGATGTGCCGGTCACCGTGCTGGGTGTCGGCTCCAACACCCTGGTGCGCGATGGCGGTGTCGCCGGCGTGGTGATCCGTCTGGGGCGCGGCTTTGTCGAAATCGAGGCTGATGGCGATGAGATCACTGCCGGGGCCGGTGCCCTCGATGTGAATGTGGCGCAGACCGCGCAGATGCATGGCATCGCCGGGCTGGAATTCCTGCGCGGCATTCCCGGCACGGTCGGCGGCGGCCTGCGCATGAATGCCGGCGCCTACGGCACCGAATTCAAGGATGTGCTGCTCTGGGCCGAAGCCGTCGACATGCAGGGCAATCTTCATCGGCTGACGCCGGCCCAGATGAAATTCAGCTATCGCCACACGGACGTACCGGAAGACTGGATTTTCCTCGGCTGCCGCCTGAAGGGCCGCGCCGGCGACAAGGCTGCAATTCAGCAGCGCATGGACGAGATCCAGGCCGCGCGTGAAGCCAGCCAGCCGATCCGCACCCGCACCGGCGGTTCGACTTTCGCCAATCCTGAAGGCCACAAGGCCTGGCAGCTGATCGATGCTGCCGGCTGCCGCGGGCTGGTGGTGGGCGATGCGCAGGTGTCGGAACAGCATTGCAATTTCCTGATCAACCGGGGCAAGGCCACGGCGGCCGATCTGGAGACGCTGGGCGAGACCGTGCGGCAGAAGGTGAAGGCCCAGAGCGGCATCGAGCTGCGCTGGGAGATCAAGCGTATCGGCAAGAAGGACGGCGGCCATGAGTAAGCATCATGTCGCGGTCCTGATGGGCGGCTGGTCGTCGGAGCGCGAGGTTTCGCTCACCTCCGGCCGCGCCGTGTCGAAGGCGCTGAAGGACGAGGGCTTCAAGGTCACCGATATCGATGTCGGCCGTGATCTCGGCGCCAAACTGGCCGCCGTGAAGCCCGATGTTGCCTTCAACGCGCTGCATGGTCCCTATGGCGAGGACGGCACGGTGCAGGGCCTGCTGGAAATCCTCGGCATTCCCTACACCCATTCCGGCGTGCTGGCCTCGGCGCTGGCGATGAGCAAGCCGATGGCGAAGGATGTGTGGCGCAGCCACGGCCTGCCGATGGCCGACGGCAAGGTGGTGCATCGCTCGGCGTTTTCGGCCGGACCGGTGATGCCGTTCCCCTATGTGATCAAGCCGCTCAACGAGGGCTCGTCGGTTGGCGTGCATATCGTCTTCAACGGCGACAACTATCAGCCGCAGGACGATGCCACCTGGCATTTCGGCGAGCATGTGCTGGTCGAACAGTATATCCCGGGCCGCGAGATCCAGATCGCGGTGATGGGCGACCGCGTGCTGGGGGCTATCGAGATCAAGGCGCATGGCCGCTTCTACGACTATGAAGCCAAGTATACCGATGGCAAGGCCACGCATCTGATGCCGGCGCCACTGCCGAAGGCCGTGTACGACGATATCTGCGCGCTGGCCCTGAAGGCGCATCAGACGCTCGGCTGCCGTGGCGTGACGCGGTCTGACTGGCGCTATGACGATACCGCGGGCGGCACCGGCAAGTTCTATCTGCTGGAGATAAACACCCAGCCGGGCATGACGCCGCTGTCGCTGGTGCCGGAAATCGCCGCGCATCAGGGCATCTCGTTCGGCCAGCTGGTGCGCTGGATGGTGGAGGACGCCTCATGCGATCGCTAGTCGTGCTCCCCGAAGACCGTCCCTGCGCGCCCTGCGCGCCGACCATGCCGCCGGCGCGCCCGAAAGGCTATTGCCGGCCGCTGCCGCCAGCCCGCAAGCGGCCGAAATCGGTGCTGTGGCGCCGGGTCAAGCAAAGCCTCAGCGTGCTGCTGGTCGCCGGCTTCGCCGGTGGCGGCGCCTATGTCTGGTTCAAGACCGACTGGCCGGCGCAGGCGCGTGCCATGGCACAGGAAGTGGTGGGCGAGGCGGGCGCCACGGTCGACATGCGGCTGGGCGAAGTGAACCTGCAGGGCCGCGTGCATGCGCCGCTCGATGCGCTGGCCGATGCGGTTGGCGTCGAGCGCGGCGAACCGATCCTGGCGCTCGATCTGGATGCCGTGCGCCGCCGCGTCGAAGCCATCGGCTGGGTCAAGCAGGCGACCGTGTGGCGTCAGCTGCCCGACACCCTGCATATCGAGATCGTCGAGCGCGAGGCCTTCGCGCGCTGGCAGATCGATGGTCGCGTCTACCTGATCGATGCCGACGGCAAGATGCTGGAAGAGGGCGACCGTCCCGACTTCCACCACCTGTTCCTGCTGGTCGGTTCCGGCGCATCCGACAAGGCCCATGACCTGCTCGGCATGCTGCAGAGTGATCCCATGCTGGCATCGCGCGTGGTCAATGCGATCCGCGTGCGCAACCGCCGCTGGGACATCGAATTCGACAACGGCATCGTCGTGCGCCTGCCCGAAGACGGTGCCGCAGCGGCCTGGGCCCGCCTGATCGAGCTGGAGCGCAGCCATGGCCTGCTGCGCCGCGATATCAGGGTGGTCGACCTGCGGCTCGACGACCGCCTGATCGTACAACTGAACCCGGATATCGACGCGCCGCCGCCCACCACGTCGCCGCGCCCGGGAAAGAAACGGACATGAAGATGCGCATTGCTCGCGAGGGGAACTGAACCATGGCTGTATCGCGCAACGGATTGATCGCCGCGCTGGATGTCGGCTCGTCCAAGGTCTGCTGCTTCATCGCGCGTAGCGATGGCGGGGCGCTGCGGGTGATCGGCATCGGCCACCAGCTGTCGCGCGGCCTGCGCAACGGCAACGTGATCGACATGGATCAGGCCGAACAGTCGATCCGCGCCGCGGTGGAAACCGCCGAACGCATGTGCGGCGAAACCATCCGCGACGTCTTCGTCAGCGTGAATGCCGGCAATCCGCAGTCGCACAGCGTCGGTGTCGAGGTCGCCATCGACGGCCATGAGGTCACCGACCACGATGTGGCGCTGGTGCTCGACCAGGGCCGTCGCCATGAGCATCCGGGCGATCGCGAGATCGTGCATTCGATCCCGGTCGGCTACACCATCGACGGCTCGCGCGGCATCAAGGACCCGCGCGGCATGGCCTGCGAGAGGCTCGGCGTGAACATGCATGTGATCACCGCCGGCTCCGGCCCGCTGCGCAACCTCTCCACCTGCGTTGCCCGCGGCCATCTGCGCATCGCCGGGCGCATCGTCTCGCCCTTTGCCGCCGGTCTGGCCTGCCTGGTCGAGGACGAGATGGACCTGGGTGTCACCCTGCTCGATATGGGCGGCGGCACAACCAGTCTCGCCGTCTTCTATGACGGCCAGCTGGTGCATGTGGATGTCGTGCCGCTGGGCGGCCATCATGTCACCAACGATATTGCCCGCGGCCTTTCGACCCCGCTGGCCCATGCCGAACGCCTCAAGACGCTCTATGGCACCGTGCTGCCGTCGCCGTCCGACGATACCGAGACCATCGATGTGCCGCAGGTCGGCGAGATCGACGATCACGCCCATAACCAGGTTCCGCGCTCGATCCTGACCGGCATCATCAAGCCGCGACTCGAAGAGACGCTGGAACAGGTGCGCGAGCGACTCGCGCAATCCGGATTCGAGAAGCTGGCCGGCCGCCGCGTGGTGCTCACCGGCGGTGCCAGCCAGCTGCAGGGCGTGCGCGAACTGGCCGCCCGCATCCTCGACAAGCAAGTGCGCCTGGGCCGACCGATCCGTGTCGGCGGCCTGGCAGAGGCAACCGGTGGTCCGGCCTTCTCGGCCTGTGCCGGTTTGCTCTCCTACGCTCAACAGCAGGCGGCTGAGCGCATGATCCGTTTGCCCGAACCCGAGCCCGCACCCAACGGCACGATCTCACGAATCGGCCGCTGGTTGCGGGCCAATTTCTGACCGCATGGTGATGACAATGGAGACCACTTCAAAAACACCTAGCAACCACGCGGTTTTTGCAATGTCGCTTGCATCATGCAGCGACTTTGGTCAAAGCAACTTGTAACCCTGGAGGAGAACATGGGTATCAATCTCACCATGCCGACCACGCGGGAGCTGAAGCCCCGCATCGTCGTCTTTGGCGTCGGCGGTGCCGGCGGCAATGCGGTTAACAACATGATTGCCGCCCAGCTTGAGGGCGTCGAGTTCGTGGCCGCCAATACCGACGCCCAGTCGCTGAACATGTCGCTCACCGAGCGGCGTATCCAGCTGGGCACCGCGCTGACCCAGGGTCTGGGCTGCGGCGCCCGGCCGGAAGTCGGCCGCGGCTCGGCGGAAGAATCGATCGAACAGATCCTCGAGCACCTGCAGGGCAGCCATATGGCCTTCGTGGCGGCCGGTATGGGCGGCGGCACCGGTACCGGTGCGGCCCCCGTGATCGCCCGCGCGGCCAAGGAAATGGGCATCCTCACCGTCGGTGTGGTGACCAAGCCCTTCTCGTTCGAGGGCAGCCAGCGCATGAAGCTGGCCGAGGCCGGCATCCGCGAGCTGCAGCAGTATGTCGACACCCTCATCATCATCCCGAACCAGAACCTGTTCCGGGTGGCGAATGAGAAGACCACCTTTGCCGATGCCTTCAAGATGGCCGATAACGTCCTGCAGTCGGGCGTGCGCGGCATCACCGATCTGATGGTGATGCCCGGCCTGATCAACCTCGACTTCGCCGACGTCCGTTCGGTAATGAGCGAGATGGGCAAGGCCATGATGGGCACCGGCGAGGCCGAGGGCGAGCATCGCGCCATCGAGGCGGCCGAGCGCGCCATCGCCAATCCGCTGCTGGACGATATCTCGATGAAGGGCGCCCGTGGCGTGCTCATCAATATCACCGGTGGTCCGGACCTGACCCTGTTCGAGGTCGATGAGGCCGCCAACCGCATCCGCGAGGAAGTGGACCCAGAAGCCAATATCATCGTCGGCTCGACGCTGGACGCCAATATGGAAGGCCGCATGCGGGTTTCCGTGGTTGCCACCGGCATCGATGTCGTGGCCCAGCAGGCCGGCCAGCCGCAGACCTCGCCGGGCCTGCGCCTGGTCACCCCGCCGCAGGCCAAGCCGGTCAGCTTCGGTGCCGTCGCGCCGCGCGCTGCCCAGCCGGTTGCTGCCATGCAGGCGGCGCCGATGATGGCGCCGCCGGTCGCGCAGCCGGTGGTTCAGCCGGTTGTCGCCCAGGCGACGGTCGCGCCGATGACGGTCCCCATGACGGCTGGTGCCACCGCTCTGGCGATGCCCGAGCCGGTCGCCGAACCTGCTTACGAGCTGCCGGCGCCCGCCGAGCTGCCCGAAAGCGTGATGGCGGGTGTTGCGCTGCAGGCCGGCGAGCCGGCCGCAATCATCGCGGCGGCTCCGGTGATGGAACCGGCGCAGCCGCGGCCCTTCGCGGCGGCACTGGCCGAAGCCCAGGCGGCCCCGGTCACCTTCGTTCCGCCGGCGCCCCAGCCGATGCCGGCAGCGACGATGGCGGGCGAGGCCCTGCGCCAGCCCGATCCCTTCGCCGAAGCCGACATGGTCAACAAGCCGGTTGAGCCGAAGAAGAAGACCAGCCTGTTCGACCGGATCACCGGTGCGGCCCGCCGCGCCGAGGCCGAGCCGGCTCCGCTGACACGCCAGGCCGAACCGCAGTTCACCCGCCAGGCCCCGCCGGCTGCCCCTGTGGCACCGCCGATGGCGTCTGCGGCGACCGTGCGTGTCGAGCCGCCGCGCCAGGCCGATCTGGGTCTGGTCGCTTCGGCCGAACGGGCGGTGCCGACCCGGCCGCAGGACGATTTGCTGGATATTCCAGCCTTCCTGCGACGACAGGCGAATTGAGGCTTTAAAACCCGATTTAACGCTTTGATTTATATGTGAAAATCGGCGTTACAACTGGTTACATAGAGTGATTTGTTGAAGCCGGGGGTGGTTGCTACAACCATCCCCGGTTTTCTTTTTGCGCGAACCCGTCCGATTCGCGATCCAGTTCAAGGAGTTCCCAGTGCTCAATTCCGGCAAGATCGCCCAGAAGACGCTGAAGAACCGCATCAAGTGCTCCGGTATCGGTCTGCACAGCGGGACGAAGGTGACTCTGGTGCTGAATCCGGCTGCGCCTGACACTGGTGTGGTGTTCCGTCGCGTCGACCTGCCGGGCCGGCCGCTGGTGAGCGCCCGTTTTGACCAGGTCACCGACCTGCGCATGTGCACCACGGTTGCTGCCGGCGAAGGCATTTCGATCGGCACCGTCGAACATCTGATGGCGGCGCTGGCCGGCCTGGGCGTCGACAACGTGCTGATCGATATCGATGGTCCGGAAGTGCCGGTGATGGACGGTTCGTCCGCGCCCTTCGTCTTCCTGATCGAATGCGCCGACCTGATCGAACAGGTCGCGCCGCGCAAGTATCTCAAGGTGCTGAAGCCGATTTCGGTGAGCGAGGGCAATGCCTCGGCGACGCTGACTCCGGCCGATGGTTTCACCATCGATTTCGAGATCGAGTTCGCCAACAAGATGATCGGCCGCCAGAGCGCCGAATTCCAGCTTGAGCCGGGCCGCTTCAAGGCCGATATCGCACGCGCGCGTACCTTTGGTTTCGTGCAGGAAGTTGAACAGCTGCGCGCCATGGGCCTGGCCCGTGGCGGTTCGCTGGAGAATGCCGTGGTGCTCGGTCATGACCGGATCCTCAACGATGACGGCCTGCGCTACGACGACGAGTTCGTGCGCCACAAGATCCTTGATGCCCTGGGCGATCTGTATCTCGCCGGCGCGCCGCTGATCGGCCGCTATGAAGGCCGCCGTTCCGGCCATGCCGTGAATAACAAGCTGCTCAAGGCGCTGTTCGCTGACCAGAGCGCCTATGCCTGGACCACCCATACCAAGCTGCGCGAGACCGCGCGGATCATGCCGGTGGCCGAACTGGCCGGTGGCCGCCAGCGCCAGATTGCCGCCGAGGCTGCACTGTAAGCCACCGCGTCATTCCTGATTTAAAAAGCCCCGCTTCGGC
>NZ_CALSAN010000012.1:0-140270 GCF_943372915.1 Ferrovibrio terrae
GGCTCGGAAATCATGGTCGCCGCCAGGCTCGGCGACGAGCATATCATTGCAGTGTTTCACGAACGCCACAAATTCAGGCCGGGCGACAAGATCCGGCTGAAACCCAACCCAGGGCTTGTTCATCTGTTTGACGCGTCGACTGGAAAAAGGCTGAACGCCTGATAATCAACGGAGGAAACGACCGATGAACGATTTTACACGCCGTACATTCGTTAAAGGCAGTACCGCGCTTGCCGGTATCGGCATGCTCAGTGGCAGCGCCCTGTTCGACTGGGCCAAGGCCTGGGCGCAGACCGCACCCTGGAAACCCGAAGCCGGTGCCAAGATCAACCTGATGCGCTGGCGCCGTTTCGTTGAAGCCGAAGACGTCGCCTTCATGAAGATGGTCAGCGCCTTCAAGGCGGCGACCGGCGTCGATGTGAATGTGGTCAACGAGTCGTTTGACGACATCCAGCCGAAAGCCTCCGTGGTGGCCAATACCGGCCAGGGCCTCGACATGGTCTGGGGCCTGTATTCGCTGCCGCATCTCTTCCCGCAGAAATGCCTGGATCAGACCGATGTCGCCGACTATCTCGGCAAGAAATACGGCGGCTGGGCGCCGGCGGCGGAACTGTATGGCAAATCCGGCGGCAAGTGGATCGGCATTCCGGTCGCCACCACCGGCGGCCTGATGAACTACCGCGTCTCCTCGATGCAGAAAGCCGGCTTCAAGGAATTCCCCAAGGACACCGCCAGCTTCCTGGAACTGGTCAAGGCGCTGAAGAAGAACAATACGCCAGCCGGTTTCGCGCTCGGCCATGCCTCGGGCGATGCCAATACCTGGCTGCACTGGGCGCTGTGGTCGCATGGCGGCCAGCTGGTCGACAAGGATGACAAGGTCATCATCAACTCGCCGGAAACCGCCAAGGCGCTGGAATTCGTGAAGGCGCTGTATGAGAACTTCATTCCCGGCACGGCCTCGTGGAATGACTCGTCGAACAACAAGATCTTCGTGTCCGGCGATCTGCACCTCACCTCGAACGGCATTTCCGTCTATGTGGCGGCGCAGAAGGACAACAAGGCGGTCGCCGACGACATGGATCATGCCTATATGCCGATCGGCCCGGTGGGCAAGCCGACCGAACTGCATCTGGCCTTCCCGATCCTGACCTTCAACTTCACCAAGGCGCCGAATGCCTGCAAGGCCTTCACGGCCTTCATGCTGGAGGCGGAAAACTACAATCCGTGGGTCGAGGCGGCGCAGGGCTATCTCTCGCACTTCCTCAATGCCTATGACAACAACCCGATCTGGACGTCGGATCCCAAGCGCACGCCGTATCGCGATGTCTCGAAACGGACCCTGACACCGGGCGGCCTTGGCTCGCTGGGTGAGAAAGCGGCGGCCGCGGTGGCCGATTTCATCGTCGTCGACATGTTTGCCAATTACGCAACAGGTCGTGAAGACGTGAAGGGTGCCATCGCCGTGGCCGAACGGCAGGCCAAGCGCATCTATCGCTGACCGGGCTGGGTCACGGGCGGCTGTCCGCCCGTGACCCACCGCCATCGTCCAGGATGCCGTGAGTACCGGCGATATTGAACGGGAACAGCATGGTTGATGTGAGCAACAAATCGACGGCCAAAGCAGTGGGGCGGCGCCCGCCGCAGCAGATTGAAGTCAGCGCCTGGAGCCAGCTCAAGTCGAACCGGACCTGGCTCGGCTACTGGTTCATGCTGCCCGCCCTGGCCATTCTGTTTCTTTTCCTCGCCTATCCGCTGGGTCTCGGTGTCTGGCTGTCGTTCACCGATACGCGTATTGGCCGGGGTGGCGTCTTCATCGGCCTGGAGAACTACGAGTGGCTGCAGGGCGATTCGATCTTCTGGCTCTCGGTGTTCAACACACTGCTCTACACGATCGTTGCCAGCGCGGTAAAATTCGCCGCCGGGCTGTATCTGGCGCTGCTGCTCAACAAGCATATTCCCTTCAAGGCGCTCATTCGCGCCGCCGTGCTGATCCCCTTCATCGTGCCGACGGTGCTGTCGGCGATTGCCTTCTGGTGGATCTACGACTCGCAGTTCTCGATCCTCTCCTGGTCGCTGAAAAAGATGGGGCTGATCACGCAGAATATCGATTTCCTCGGCGACCCGTGGAATGCGCGCTGGTCGACCATCTTCGCCAATATCTGGCGCGGCATCCCCTTTGTCGCCATCACGCTGCTGGCCGGCCTGCAGACCGTGTCGCCGTCGCTCTACGAGGCCGCGACGCTCGATGGCGCCACGCCGTGGCAGCGCTTCCGCCACATCACCTATCCGTTGCTGACGCCGATCATCGCGGTGGTAATGACCTTCTCGGTGCTGTTCACCTTCACCGATTTCCAGCTGATCTGGGCGATGACCCGCGGCGGACCGGTGAATGCCACCCATCTCATGGCCACGCTGTCGTATCAGCGCGGCATCATCGCCGGCCAGCTCGGCGAAGGGGCGGCCATCGCCACCGCCATGATTCCATTCCTGCTCGGCGCGATCATGATTTCGTGGTTCGGGCTGCAACGCCGCAAATGGCAGCAGGGGTCTGACAATGACTGACGTAAAAGCAATGACTGCGGGCGGATCGGACGACCATTCCGAGGGCATGAGCTATCTGGAATCGATACCGCGGCGGCTGGTCACGCTTTACCTGCCGCTGGCCCTGTTCCTGATCGTCCTGCTGTTCCCGTTCTACTGGATGGCGCTCACCTCGATCAAACCGAACGAGCAGTTGCTGGATATGGAGCGGGTCAGCCCGTTCTGGACCTGGGAGCCGACCTTCCAGCACATCAAGAAGCTGCTGTTCGAGTCGAACTATCCGCGCTGGCTATGGAACACGATGTATGTTGCCGCCGCTGCGACGGCCCTGTCGCTGTTCGCCAGCGTGCTGGCCGCCTATGCCATCGTGCGCCTGCGCTTCCGTGGCGCGCAGACCGTCGGCGGCCTGATCTTCCTCGCTTATCTGGTGCCGCCATCCATCCTGTTCATTCCGCTGGCCACCGTCGTGTTCCAGTACGGGCTGTTCGACAGCCCGTTTGCGCTCATCCTGGTCTATCCGACCATCCTGATTCCGTTCTCCACCTGGCTGCTGATGGGATACTTCAAGACCATTCCCTATGAGCTGGAGGAATGCGCGCTGATCGATGGTGCGTCGCGCTGGCAGATTCTGACCAAGATCGTCCTGCCGCTGTCCGTGCCCGGCCTGATCTCCGCCTTCATCTTCTGCTTCACGCTGTGCTGGAATGAGTTCATCTATGCGCTCACCTTCCTGCAATCGGTGCAGAACAAGACCGTGCCGGTCGCCATCGTCAACGAATTCGTCGATGGTGATATCTATCGCTGGGGCTCGCTGATGGCGGGCGCGCTGGTCGGCTCGCTGCCGCTGGTGGTGCTCTATGCCTTCTTCGTCGAACACTATGTCTCGGCGATGACCGGCGCGGTGAAGGAATAGGGACGGGCCGACAGCCGTTCAGCGCGACCAGCGCGCGATGATGGTGGCCGTCACGCGCACGGCGCGCTGGTAGTCGGCGACATCCACCCATTCGTCCTGGCCGCCGGCCATGGTCAGACTGCCGCAGAGCGGCCCCAGCCCCACCGTGGGCATACCCATCTGGATGATCGGGTTGCGGATGTCGCTGGCGGTGTGCAGCGGATTGACCTGCGGCACCAGGCCGGTGGCCGCCGTCACCGCCTCGGCAACGATGCGATAGAGCGGGTCATCGGCTTTTGTCTCGGCTGCACCGACACCGGCGATCCATTCGATCTGCGGCGGGTGGTCGCGCAGCCAGGGATCGGCGGATGCTGCCTGGGCGATGGCGGCTTCGACCTCCTGCATCACGGCATCGAGCCGTTCGGGCGGCGGGAAGGACAGCGCGCAGCCAATCACGCACTGACTATCCAGCCGGCTGAGGCGTTCGCCATCGCCGCAGCGGAGCGAGGAGATCAACAGGTTGGTCGAACGGCCGATGGCGGCCTGCAGCGCCGGATGGGTGATGCGCGCGCCGCGGCGCCGGTCGAGATCGCGTAGCGCCCGGCAGACGATCTCGGCTTTTTCCAGCGGATTGACCGCCAGATGCGCAAAGGCCGTATGGGCCGGTTCCTGCGTATCGGGCAGGCGGCCGGCCACGGTGATGCGGAATTCCAGCTGACCCGGCGCAAAGGCCTTGATCTCCTGCATGCCGACGCCGGATTCAGCCGGATGCATGTACACGGCGGCATCGGCGCGATAGCCCTGGTGCAGCACGGCGGCCACACCGCGCGCATGCTGCTTGCTGGGTGTGCTGGCCAGCGTCAGCGTGCCGCCCGGGCGGATACCGGCGACCAGCGCCACGCGCAGGCCCTGCACCATCATGGCAATGCCGGCCAGATCATCGGCGGCGCCCCAGCCATAGAGCCGGCCATCCGCCACCGTCGCGGCGAAGGGGTCGTGCTGCCAGGCCTCCAGCCCGCCGAGCGGCTCGGGATCGGGATGGGCAAACAGCATCAGGCTGCGGCCTGTATGATTGCCCGGCAGGATGCCGAGCACGCTGCGGCGTTCGCGTGGCGGAATGGCGTGGCCGGCGGCGAATTCCTCCACCAGCGGCACCTCGGCGGGGCGGTAGCGCAGTTCCTCGATGCGGCAGCCGAGATCGCGCAGGCTCGCGGCGATGAAATCCTGGATCGCGTCCTCGCCCTGCTGCGACAGGCGGATCAGATCGCGCAGAAACGCCAGCGACGCGGCGGCTTCGCGCTCGGCGGCGGCGGCGATGGCATCGGTGATGTCGCGGGTTTCGCTCATCTAGACCTTGGCAATGTCATTCAGCACATCGGTGGCCAGGCTGCGGATATGCTGCTCCATGGCCGCCCGTGCCTTGGCCGGATCGCCACTCTCCAGCGCAGCAATAATGGTCAGGTGTTCCTCGCAGTCCGGGCGGATGCGCGAGGGCAGGCCGGAGAGTTCAAACATGCGCGTGGTGACACGCAGCTCGCGGATGATCTCCGCCATCACGGCATTGCCCGAACCGTCGGCGATCATGGTGTGCAGCTCTTCATCCGCCGCCCAGTGATCCTCGACGCGGATCTTGGGTTCCTCGCGCAGCCGCAGCATCTCGGTCTTGATGGCCTGCAGGCGCTTGGGGTCCAGCTTGTCGATGGCATTGGCGATGGCTTCGCCTTCCAGGATCTCGCGCAGCCGCATGCTCTGGAAATATTCCCGGCTCGACACCTGGCGCACGCGATAGGGCCGGTTGGCCTCCTTGCGCACCAGGCCTTCGCTTTCCAATCGCACCAGCGCCTCGCGGATCGGCGTGCGCGAAATGCTGAGTGCGTTGGCCAGGCGGTCCTCGACGATCACTTCGCCGCTGGGGATATGGCGGTCGAGAATCATGTCCATGATGGCGCGATAGGCCATGTTGGCAAGATTGACCCCGGAAGCGGGGGCGGCGCGCTTGGCTGGACTGCTGGTGCTCATGTCTGCTGCCGGTGATCAGGGGCTGGCGAAGGCGATTCGCCGGGCCGGGACTGGTAGCAGAGCAGACGAATCGGGGTGTCGCAAAGGATTTGCTCCACCTCATCCTCACTATAACCGCGCCGCCGCATCATCGGCACCACATGCTGCAGGATATGGCCATAGCCATGGCCTCCATAGCGGGTCAGGCGGGTGCGGATGCAGATGTCCTGCGACATGGCCAGGCGGCGAATATGCCCTCGGCCAATCAACCGGCGCATGAGATCGAGCCGCATGTAATCGGTCGGCAGGTCGTATTCGCCCATCCAGTATTGCGAGGTCTCGATGCCGAAAAAGTCCCATTCCAGCACAAAGCCCTGCTCCAGCAGAGCCAGCAGCCGCGCTTCATCGGCAATCGTGCGGTCCATATGGCACAGGATCGTATGCTCCGGATCGGCGCCGGCCTCCAGCAGGATGGCAGCGATTTGCGCGGGCGCATCGGCATGGCGGCCGGGATGGACGCTGATGGCAATGCCGGTGCGCTGCTGCACGCGGGCGGCGGCCTGCAGGCAGCGGCGTTCGCTGTCGCGCAGCGGCCAGGAGCAGCCCAGTTCACCGATGATGCCAGCGCGGATCGTCGTGCCCCAGGCGCCGGTGGTCACCTGGGCCAGCAGCAGGGCTTCCAGTTCCTCCACCGATGCAGCACGGCTGGCATCATCCAGATAGGCATCGGTGTATAGCCCGCCGCCCAGAATGATCTGCACGCCGCTGGCCTGCGACAGCGCGGCCAGTCGCGCGGGCTGCGGCGCCAGGCCGCCGGTGCTCAACTCAACGATGGTACCGCCGCCGGCGGCGCGATAGCGCTGCAATTCGGCCAGCGCCACATCGTCTTCATCCAGCAGCATGTTGCCCTGGTGGCGATTCTGGAAATAGTCGACCTCGAAGCGCGTCTCCATGGTGATCGGCGGATCGGCCGGTGCACCGGCGCGGCGGCCGAGCGGATCGCGCAGGTCGCACAGGATATGCTCATGCAGCATGGTCATGCCCAGCTCGCCGGCCGCCACCGGGCCGGTCACTGTCTGGGCATATCCGCTGCGGCCGGGCATGGCCGCTCAGTGCTGCAGGATCTTGGCGAGGAACTGCTGCGCGCGGTCGGAGCGCTGGGTGCCGAAGAAATCCGCCTTCGAGCAGTCCTCGATGATGCGGCCGTGATCCATGAAGATCACCTTATGCGCCACCTTCTTGGCAAAACCCATTTCATGGGTGACGCAGAGCATGGTCATGCCGTCCTGTGCCAGCTCCACCATCACATCCAGCACCTCGTTGATCATTTCCGGGTCGAGCGCCGAGGTCGGCTCGTCGAACAGCATGGCAATCGGGTCCATCGCCAGGGCGCGCGCGATGGCGACGCGCTGCTGCTGGCCGCCCGACAGCTGGCCCGGATATTTCGGTGCCTGGTTGGCGAGGCCGACGCGCTGCAGCAGGGCGCTGGCCTTGGCCTCGGCCTCATCGGCCGAGCGGCCGAGCACCTTGCGCTGCGACAGGGTCAGGTTCTGCAGGATGGTGAGATGCGGGAACAGCTCGAAATTCTGGAACACCATGCCGATGCGGGCACGCAGCGCCGACATATTGGTACGTTGATCGCCGACGCTGATGCCATCCACCGTGATGCTGCCGGCCTCGAAGGGCTCCAGGCCGTTGACGCATTTGATCAGCGTCGATTTGCCCGAACCCGACGGACCGCAGATCACCACCACCTCGCCCTTGTTCACACTGGTGGTGCAGTCTTTCAGAACCTGGAAGTCACCGTAATTCTTGCTGACATTCTGGATCGAGATCATGGGCGGGCTCTTGCGATGAGAGGAAAAACGGGTGAGGGCATGGCGTCAGCCAAACCGGTCGATCAAATAGGGGGTCGGGTCGATGTCGCTGCGACCGTGCAGCAGCAGGTCGGCGGTGATGCGTGCCACCACCGGCGCCAGCGTATAGCCGTTCGAAGTGACGCAGTTGAAAAAGTCCGGCAGGCCCGGCACCGGACCCACAATGGGGGCGCCATCGATATTGATGTTCATCGCCGCCCAGGCCCGCACCACATGCAGGCCGGCCATCTGCGGCAGCACATGGTTGGCGACCCACAGGTTGCCCTCGATGCTGTGGCGCGTCACCGTGTTGAAGCGGCGTTCCGCGGCAAAGGCGGCCGTCCAGGCGCCGCCGATCACCAGGCCGCCGCTCGCTACTTGCTTGAGGCTGAGATGGCGGTCGGCATGGGCGACCAGATGTCCGACCAGCGGCGGCGCCGGCTCGGTGACGATCATCTGCAGCGGCGCGCTGTGCACCGGGATGTCGATACCGACCAGCTTGCCGGTTTCGCGCGACCATGGCCCGCTGGCATTGACGATGCGGCCGGCGCGGATGCGGCCGCGCGAGGTTTCGACGCTCCAGTGGCCATTCTCGCGGCTGATCGCGGTGACATTGGCGCCGCGCAGGAAACGGGCGCCCTGGCTGCGGGCTTTTTCCAGCACTGCATAGGTGGCGCGCAGCGGATTGATCTTGCCTTCCTGCGGCGCGTATTCGGCGCCGATCAATTTGTCTGACAGCGCCGGCGCGATGCGGCGCAGTTCATTGCCGCCGATCACTTCGTTCTCGATGCCATAGCGCCGTTCCAGTGCGGCCTTGGCGCGCAGGAACTCCATGCCGGCGTCGCTGTCGGCCACCATCAGGCCGCCGGTGATCCGCACCTCGAAATCCTCGCCGCAATCGGCCTGCAGCTGCTGCCACAGCGCCACCGAACGCGGGCCGAGTGGCAGCGTGGCGGCGGCCGGGCCACCGCCCGCCTCGGCCTTGGCACCGAAATCGAACGACAGCAGCTGCACATGCAGGCTGCCGGCATTGGCGCCGGATGCCTGCAGGTTGGTGTCGTCGCGCTCCACCACCAGCACATCCTCGCCGGCCTGCGACAGGTAATAGGCGAGGCAGGCACCGACCACGCCACCGCCGATCACCAGGATCGCGGCCTCCTGGTCAGGCAGCCGAACGGTTTCCACCGGCCGCGCGAGATTGGGCGTGATGGCGCGCTGATGGCCGCCCCATTCCGGTTTCTCGAAAGCCAGCGCACCGGCGGGCACCGGCTTGGCCGGCAGGCGCGGTGCCAGATACTGCTCGACGGCACGCGGCCGGCCGGTGCTTTGTTCCAGCAGCAGCGCGGCCGTGGCGGCGCAGTAGCGGCCCTGGCAGCGGCCCATGCCGAGCCGCGTGTTGCGTTTCAAGGCGGCGAGGCTGTCATGGCCGGCGGCAATCTCGGCGCGCGCGCGGCCAAAGCTGATCTCTTCGCAGCGACACAGCATGGCGGTATCCGGCACCTGATCGAGCCGCACCGTCGGCGCCTGATACAGCGACCACAGCGCCGCCTGGAAGTGTTCCGCGCGCAGCAGGCGGGCCTGGGCGCCTGCGATCTCTGCGGCATTGCCGGCGGGCAGGCCGAGCCACGTGGCGGCGGCATGGCCAGCCAGTGTGCCGCGGGCCAGGGCAACGCGGGCACCGCCCAGATCGGCGCCATCGCCGATGACGAACACGCCGGGCAGATCGGTGGCGCCATCGGCAGCCGTGTTGGTGGCGAGATAGCCGAGATGCCGGTCGACCAAGTGATGCGCGCAGCCGAGCGCGCGGGCGATCTCGGTGGAGGGCACAAAGCCGTAGCCGACGCAGAGCGCATCGGCGGCGACGCTGACGGCGGCATCGGTCTGCAGGCGGCCGTCGGCAGCGATCGGCGCATAACGCACCTGGGCCACGCGGCCATCGCCCTCGGCAGCGAGCACCGCATGCGACCACAGCACCGGCACGCCGGCACGGCGCAGGCGGTTGAGATAGCGCAGGCCATCGGCGATCAGGTCGGGTGCCGTGCGCAAGGCCGTGAGCATGGCGCGCCACTGGCGCGGCGCGGGTTTGGTCGCACTTTCCAGCACGGCCACCACATCGACGCCGGCAGCCACCAGCTCGCAGGCAAGCTGCAGGTTGAGCGGGCCGTTGCCGGCAATCACGACGCGCTGGCCGGGGGACACGCGATAGGCGCGCGCCAGTGTCTGCGCCGCGCCGGTGGTCATCACGCCGGGCAGGGTCCAGCCGGCAAAGGGTACCGGCCGTTCATAGGCGCCGGGTGCGATCACCAGCTGGCGCGGGCGATATACGGTTTCGCGGCCCTCGACGATGGCCACCACTTCATCGGCGGCATGGGCGCCCCAGACGGTGGCCTCCTGCCGGATGCTGACGCCGGCGCGCAGCGCGGCATCGCGCAGGGCGAGGCCGTCGCGGAATTGCCGGTCGATGGGATGCGCGGCCTGATGCGAGGGCGCCAGGGGTTTGTAGAACTGGCCGCCGCTCTGCGGGCGTTCGTCCAGCACGGTCACGCTGGCGCCGCGTTCGGCGGCGGCGATGGCGGCAGCCAGACCGGCCGGCCCGGCGCCGATCACCAGCAGGTCGGTGGCCTGCTCGACCGGCGCGCTGCCGGTGGCGGGCGGGGTCAGCGGCAGCAGCGGATCGGCCGCGGTGCCGGCCGGCATGGCCGAGCGGATCTGCTGGTTGGCGGCCACCTTGGTGAGGCAGGCGCGCTGGCTGGCCTTGCCATCCACCGTCACCAGGCAGTCGAAACAGGCGCCCATGCCGCAATACAGGCCGCGCCGCCCGCCATCGCGGGTATGGCGAAACTGCGCAATGCCGTGGCTGGCCAGGGCCGCCGCCACGGTCTCGCCGGCCAGCGCCGTAAGCTTTTGACCGTCATAGACAATTTCGACGATCTCGCCGCTGCGGCGGATATCGGGATGGTCAAGGCGCATAGGCGAAACAGTATTTCACTTGGCGACGACAGCGAGACATAAAATTGCAATGGACGTCTGTATACACTTAGTATACGATCAGTATAAAGGCAAGGTCAATTTCTAGACAGAGGCCCGAGTCATGGCGGCGTTGCGCGGTACCTACACTGTTCTGATCACCCCCTTCACGGCGGACGGCAAGGCCGTCGACCTGCCGGCGCTGAAGCGCCTGGTGAACTGGCAGATCGAGCAGGGCATCCACGGCCTGATCCCGCTGGGCAGCACCGGCGAATTCCTGTCGATGACCCAGGACGAGCGCCTGCAGGTGATCGAGACCTGCGTGCAGACGGCGGCCGGCCGCGTGCCGGTGCTGATCGGCACCGGCGCCGAATGGACCCGCGATGCGGTGGCCTATGCGCGCGAAGCCGAAACCATGGGTGCCGACGGCATCATGGTGATCCCGCCCTATTACAGCTCGCCCACCGAGGATGAACTGTTCGAGCATTACCGCCGCATCGGCGAGGCGATCTCGCTGCCGGTGATGATCTACAACAATCCGGCGACAGCGAATGTCGATCTCACGCCGCCGATCGTCGCCCGGCTCAGCCAGATCGACAACGTGCTCTACATCAAGGAATCGACTCTCGAGGTGACGCGCGTGCGCGACATCATCGAGCTGTGCGGCGATAGGATGACCGTTTTCGCCGGCATCCTGGGCTACGAATCCTTCTGGCTTGGCGCTCAGGGCTGGGTCGCGGTCTGCTCCAACCTGCTGCCGCGCGATTCGGCACGGCTGTTCGAGCTGGTGGCCGATCACAGCGACAAGGATGCGGCGCTGGCGCTGTACAAAAAGATTCTGCCGATTGTCCGCTGGGTGGGCGGCCATCGGTATGTCGCGGCCTCCAAGGCCGGGCTTGGCATGATGGGCCTGCCGGTCGGCGCGCCGCGCGCGCCGCGCCTGCCGCTGCCCAAGGCCGACACGGAAGCCCTGCGCGCCGACCTGGCAGCGCTCGGCCTGATCGATTCTCTGGGCATCAAGCCGAACGCCGCGGCCTGATGTGGGGATGGGTGGGAGTAACGGTATTCAAATCGGATAGAGGAGAGAGAGTATGACCACGACCATGACGAAGATTCTGCTGGCAGCCGGCCTGACGGTCCTGGCCCTGCCGGCCTATGCGCAGAGCTGCAAACCTGCGGTCGCCGATTCAGAGCTGGCCAAGCCCGGCACGCTGATCATGTCGACCAATCCGACCCTGCCGCCGATGCAGTTCGTCGACTCGACCGGCGAGCTGAAGGGCATGCGCATCACGCTGGGCAACGAGATTGCCAAGCGGCTCTGCCTGAAGCCGGAATATATCCGCATCGAATTCTCGGCGATGATTCCCGGCCTGCAGGCCGGTCGCTGGGACCTGATCAACACCGGCATCTTCTGGACCGAAGAGCGCGCCAAGCTGATGCAGATGGTGCAGTATGAGTCACAGGCGATCAGCATCTCGGTTGCCAAGGGCAATCCGCTGAAGATCGCCAAGCCGGAAGACCTGTCGGGCCGCACCGTTGGCGTCGAGCTCGGTGGTTTCGAGGAGCGCAAGATCAAGGAACTCGACAAGGCGCTGACCGACAAGGGCATGAAGCCGATCACCATCCGTACCTTCGACAACTTCGCCACCGCCTACCAGGCGCTGCGCGCGGGCCAGACCGAAGGCACCGTCTCGATCGACGCGACGGCGGCGGAATATGCCAAGCGCGGCGAATTCGACCGTGCGATGTCGGGCCTGTTCCCGACCCCGGTGGCGCTGGCGATGAAGAGCAAGCCGCTCAGCGAGGCCGTGGTCAAGGTGCTGAACGACATGATGCAGGACGGCTCCTACAAGAAGCTGATGGATGAATACGGCCTGCTGCCGAACAGCAAGCCGTTCATGATCAACGGCCCCAGCTCGTAACCGCGGCCTGGTGAGAATACGGGTGGACGGCGGCCGGTGCCGCCGTCCATTCTCTGCGTAAACAGGGGTAGGACGATGGGCGGCTGGAACTGGGTCGGTTTTTACGAATATCTGTTCAACGGCTATCTGCTGCGCGGTGCGCTGACCACATTGTGGCTGACGCTGGCGGCCATCGCCGGCGGCCTGGTGGTCGGTTGTCTGCTCGCCCTGCTGCGCCTGGCACCCTATCGCTGGATGTCGGTGCTGGCGCAGGGTTATATCTGGGTATTCCGCGGCACGCCGCTGCTGGTACAGCTGATCATCATCTATACCGGCCTGCCGCAGATCGGCCTCAAGCTGTCGGTGATCGAATCGGCGCTGATCGGTCTGGTCCTGAACGAAGCCGCCTATCTGGCCGAGATCATCCGTGGCGGCATCCTTGGTGTGTCGGCCGGCCAGAGCAATGCCGGGCGCGCGCTCGGCCTGAATTCGGCGCAGGTGATGATCTATATCGTGCTGCCGCAGGCCACCCGCATCATCATTCCGGCGCTGGGCAACAGCGTCAACGGCCTGCTCAAGACCACCTCGGTCACCTCGGTGATCTCGATGGAGGAACTGCTGCGCACCACGCAGATCCTGATCCAGGAGAAGTTCCTGGTGCTGGAACTGTTCACCGTCGCGGCGCTGTATTACCTGCTAATGACCTCGATCTGGGATGTCATCCAGCGACGGATCGAAACCCGCTTCGGCCGCGCCTATAAGACGGTCGCCATCGCCGAAGCCCATTGAACCGGCCGGCATGAGCCCGCAGCCGACATCACGGCCGATTGTCGAACCACTGTTCGCCCGTGCCGTGAATCTCGGCGACCAGACCTACGATCATCTGCGCGAGCTGATCCTCAGCCGCGCGCTGCCCGGCGGCACCGAAGTGCCCGAAGGCCGCCTGGCCGAGCATCTGCAGGTTTCGCGCACCCCGATGCGCGAAGCCCTGGTGCGGCTGGTGGGCGAGGGCCTGCTGGAGCGCACAACTGATCGTGCCTATCGGGTGCGCAGCGTATCGACCCGGGAATTCTTTGAATGCATGCAGCTGCGTGAAGTGCTGGAATGCGTCGCCATCGAGAAAGCCGTGCCGCTGGTGACGGACGACGATCTCGCCGGCCTGCGCCGCGACCTGGTGGCACTTGGTCCCGGTGAAGACGACATGGCGCACTGGCAGTTCGACAACCGCTTTCACAGTTTCTTTGCCCGCGCCGCCGGGCATGCGACCCTGGCCGATACCATCACGCGCATGCGGGTGGTGGCCCGGCTGTTCCGTATTTCCAGCGCCCTGCATCGCCCGACGGAAATCGACGGCGAACATCTCGCCATTCTCGAGGCGGTTGAACGGCGCGACAGCGCCGCCGCGCAGGCCGCGATGCTGACGCATCTGCGCAATCTGCAGGACGATGTGCGCAAAGCCATTGCCGCCGAGGCCAATCCCGGCGGATATTTCCGCTGACCCTCCCCAAGACCGAAAGGATAGTCCCATGCCGCAATTCGATACCGTGATCCGCAATGGCACACTGGCGACGGCATCGGATGTGTTTGCGGCCGATCTGGGCATCATCGGCGGCAAGATTGCCGCTATCGGCACCAGCCTCGCCGCCGGCAGGACCGAGATCGATGCCAGGGGCAAGCTGGTGCTGCCCGGTGGTGTCGACGGTCATTGCCATTTCGACCAGCCGACCAGCGACGGCACGGTGATGGCGGATGATTTCTACACCGGCTCGCGCTCGGCCGCCTGGGGCGGCACCACCACGGTCATCCCGTTTGCCATCCAGTTCAAGGGCCAGTCGCTGCGCGATGCGGTGGCGGACTATCACCGCCGCGCCGATGGCAAGTCCTTCATCGACTATGCCTTCCACCTGATCGTCAGCGATCCGACCGAACAGCTGATCGGCCAGGATCTGCCGGCGCTGATCCGGGACGGCTATACGTCGTTCAAGATCTACATGACCTACGACGACATGAGGCTGAACGACCGCCAGGTGCTCGACCTGCTGACCATCGCGCGCCGCGACGGCGCCATGGCGATGATCCATGCCGAGAATGCCGATTTCATCAGCTGGCTGACCAACAAGCTGCTGGCGGAAGGCCATACCGAGCCGCGCTATCATGCCGCGTCGCGGCCGATGGCGGTGGAGCGCGAGGCCACCCATCGCGCCATCACCATGGCCGAACTGGCCGATGTGCCGATACTGATCGTACATGTCTCGGGCCGCGAGGCGGTCGAGCAGATTCACTGGGCCCAGGGTCGTGGCATGAAGATCTATGCCGAGACCTGCCCGCAATACATGGTGCTGACCGAGCATGACCTGCATGCGCCCGGTTTCGAGGGCGCGAAATGCATCTGCAGCCCGCCGCCGCGCGACAAGGCCAACCAGGCGGCGATCTGGGATGGCCTCGCCAGCGGCGTGTTCCACATCGTGTCATCCGACCACGCGCCGTTCCGCTATGCCGATCCCAAGGGCAAGATGGTGCGTGGCGACAAGACGCCATTCAACTGGGTGCCGAACGGCATTCCCGGCGTCGAGACCCGCCTGCCGATCCTGTTTTCCGAAGGGGTGAAGAAGGGCCGCATCAGCCTGCAGCGCTTTGTCGAGCTGAGCGCCACCAATCCGGCCAAGATGTATGGCCTGTATCCGCGCAAGGGCACGCTGGCGATCGGGGCGGATGCCGATATCGTGGTCTATGACCCCGAGCGCAAGGTGACCATCACCAACAGCCTGCTGCACCACAATGTGGATTACACGCCCTATGAGGGGCTGGAGGTCACTGGCTGGCCGGAAACCGTGCTGTCGCGCGGCGAAGTGCTGGTCGACAGGGGTAATTTTATGGCATCTGAAGGGCGCGGCCAGTTCCTGCCCTGCGACCTGCCGGACATGGCCAAGCCCAAGGCCGCAGCCTGATTCATCGCAAGAAAGACGACACCATGGACAAGCTCAAGATCACCGCCGGCAGCTTCACCTTCGGCGCCAGATTCGAAACCGCGGCGGCGCCCAAGACCGTCGCCAAGTTCCGCAGCCTGCTGCCTTATGTCGAGAAGATCATCCATGTCCGCTGGAGCGGCGAGGGCTGCTGGATTCCGCTCGGCGATCTTGATCTCGGCCTGGGCTATGAAAACCACACCAGCTATCCGGCACCGGGCCAGATCATCCTGTATCCGGGCGGCATCAGCGAAACCGAAATCCTGCTGGCTTACGGTGGCGTGCATTTCGCCAGCAAGATGGGCCAGCTGGCCGGCAACCACTTCATCACCATCACCGATGGTCTGGAGAATCTGGCGGCGCTGGGCAAGACTGTGCTGTGGCAGGGCGCCCAGCCGATCCGTTTCGAACTGGCGTAACGCCGAACGGGCCTGAAGCCAGACAGGCGGCGCCTGCGGTTTACCACTGCAGGCGTTCGACCCCGTCGAAGGTCAATTCGCTGCCATCGCTCATCACGATGGTGCCCGATACATCGCTGCCTAGGGTCAGCGTGCCATGGGTGGCATTGTTGGTGATCAGCGTGCCGTCGGTCAGCGTCATCGTCCAGCCGCCGAAGCCCGGGCCGCCGGGGACGCCGTTCATGTAGATGGTGTCGGTCCAGCCGCCACCGGTGCCGCCGCTGAACTGGTCCATGCCCCAGCCGGCCGCGAAATAGGCCGTATCGGCGCCATCGCCGCCCAGCATGATATCGTCGCCGATGCCGCCGGTCAGGCTGTCGGTGCCGGCCCCGCCGGTCAGCGTGTCATTGCCGGCATTGCCGACCAGGGTGTCGTTGCCCGCCGCGCCATCCAGGATATTGGCATTGGCATCGCCGGTCAGGCTGTCGTTGTTGCTGCTGCCGGTCAGGTTCTCGATTGAACTGAAGGTATCGCCGGCGGCATGACCACCGCTGGCCGCGCCGGTTGCCAGATTGACGGTGACCGCCGTGTTTGAGCCGGTATAGCTCGCCGTGTCGCTGCCCAGGCCGCCGATCAAGGTGTCGCTGCCGGCCATGCCGAGCAGGGTGTCGTTGCCGTCGCCGCCGGTCAGGGTGTTGGCACTGCTGCTGCCGGTCAGCGTGTCGTCGAAGCCCGAGCCGGTCAGGTTTTCGATGGTGGCGAGCGTATCGCCCTGGGCATCGCCGCCGGTGCCGGTGCCGCTGGTCAGGCTCACCGAAACCCCTGCAGACGAGCCGGCATAGCTGGCGGTATCGGTGCCGGTATTGCCGATCAGGGCATCGGCGCCGGCGCCGCCTTCAAGGATGTCGTTACCGGTGCCGCCATCCAGCGTATTGGCACTGGCGTCACCGGTCAGGGTGTCATTGCCGCTGCCGCCGGTCAGGTTCTCGATTTCAGAGAGCGCATCACCTTCGGCATCGCTGCCCAGACCTGTGCCGGTGGCAAGATTGACGGTGACAGCCGCCGTGGCGGCTGCGTAGCTGGCGGTATCGGTGCCGGCGCCGCCGGTCAGGATATCCGCACCGGTGCCGCCGATCAGGGTATCCGTACCCGCGCCACCCAGCAGGGTATCGGCGCCGGCGCCGCCGGTGAGCGTGTCATTGCCACCGCCGCCATCCAGCGTATTGGCATTGCCGTCGCCAGTGAGTGTGTCGTTGAGATTGCTGCCGACAATATTCTCGATGCCGCTCAGCGTGTCGCTGGCCGCGTCGCCGCCCGATCCGGTGCCACTGGCAAGGCTGACGGTCACGGCCGCGGTTGAGGCTGTATAGCTGGCAGTATCGATACCAGTGCCGCCCACCAGCGCATCGGCACCGGCGCCGCCGGTCAGCAGATCGTCGCCGGCGCCGCCGGTCAGCGCGTTGGCCGCCGTATCGCCGGTGAGCGTATCGTTGAAGTCCGAGCCGGTGACATTCTCGATGGTGGCAAGCGTATCGCCCTCGGCATCGCCACCCGTGCCGGTGCCGGCCGCAAGGTTCACCGTGACCGCTGCCGCCGAGGCTGCGTAGCTGGCAGTGTCGGTGCCGGTGTTGCCGATCAGCGTATCGGCGCCGCCTGCACCCACCAGCGTATCGTTGCCGGCGCCACCATCAATCCGGTTGGCGGCCGTATCACCGGTCAGGGTGTCGTTATAGCCCGAACCGGTCAGGTTCTCGATTTCGGTCAGCGTATCGCCGGCCGCATCGCTGCCGCTGCCGGTGCCCGTCGCCAGGTTCACCGTGACGGCGGCGGTGGCCGCCGCATACGTGGCCGTATCGGTGCCGGCGCCGCCAGTCAGGATATCGGATCCGGCACCGCCCTGCAGCGTGTCATTGCCCACGCCGCCCAGCAGGGTGTCGTTACCGGCCATGCCGCTCAGGCTGTCGCCGCCGGCACTGCCTTCGAGACGGTTGGCATTGGCATCGCCGGTGAGCGTGTCGGCATAGTCGGAGCCGACGATGTTCTCGATGGTGGCGAGCGTGTCGCCCTGGGCGTCGCCGCCGGTGCCGGTGCCGGCCGTCAGGCTGACGGTGACTGCGGCGGTGGAGGCAGCATAATTCGCGGTATCGGTACCGGTGCCACCGACCAGCGCGTCGGCGCCGGCGCCACCGGTAAGCATATCGTCGCCCAGCCCGCCGGTGAGGGCATTGGCATTGGCATCGCCAGTCAGCGTGTCGGCATGATCGGAGCCGGTGACATTCTCGATGGTGGCAAGCGTATCGCCCTCGGCATCGCCGCCCGTGCCAGTGCCGGTCGCAAGACTGACGCTGACGCCAGTCGCCGATGCGGCATAGCTGGCGGTGTCGGTGCCGGTGTTGCCGATCAGGGTATCGGCGCCGGCGCCGCCCTGCAGGATGTCGTTGCCGGCACCGCCGTCCAGGATGTTGGCATTGGCATCGCCGGTGAAGGTATCGGCACCGGTGCCGCCGGTCAGGTTCTCGATGCCGCTGAAGGTGTCGCCTGCTGCATCGCCGCCGGTCGCCGTGTTGGTGGCGAGGTTGACGGTGACGGCGGTGGTGGTGCCGGCATAGCTGGCGGTGTCACTGCCATCGCCACCGACCAGCGCATCCGCGCCGGCCGCACCCATCAGCGTGTCATCACCAGTGCCGCCTTCGAGGCGGTTGGCATTGGCATCGCCGGTCAGCGTGTCGTTGAAGTCCGAGCCGACGAGGTTTTCGATGGTGGCGAGCGTGTCGCCCTGGGCGTCGCCGCCGGTGCCGGTGCCGGTCGTGAGATTGACCGTCACGGCCGCCGTCGAGGCCGCATAGCTGGCGGTATCGGTGCCGGTGTTGCCGATCAGCGCATCGGCGCCGGCGCCGCCCACCAGCGTGTCGTTGCCGGTGCCGCCATCAAGGCGGTTGGCGGCCGTATCGCCGGTCAGTGTGTCGTTGCCGCTGCCGCCGGTGACATTCTCGATCTCCGACAGCGCATCGCCTTCGGCATCGCCGCCCGTGCCGGTGCCGGCCGCAAGGTCGACGGTGATCGCCGTGGTGGAGCTGGCATAGCTGGCGGTGTCCGTACCTGTGCCACCCACCAGCGTATCCGCACCGGCGCCACCGGTCAGGGTATCCGCGCCGGCGCCACCTTCGAGGCGATTGGCATTGGCATCACCAGTCAGCGTATCGGCATTGGCCGAACCGATCAGATTCTCGATGCCAGATAGTGTATCAGTGGTGGCGTCGCCGCCGGTGCCGGTACCGGTCGCCAGGCTGACAGTGACGCCAGCTGTGCTGCCTGCATAGCTGGCGGTGTCGCTGCCGGTGCCGCCGATCAGCACGTCCGAACCGGCGCCGCCGGTGAGCAGGTCATCGCCGGCACCGCCGGTCAGCGTATTGGCTGCCGCATCACCGGTCAGCGTGTCGGCATGATCGGAGCCGGTGACATTCTCGATGGTGGCGAGCGTGTCGCCCTCGGCATCGCCGCCCGTGCCGGTGCCGGCCGCAAGGCTGACGGTGACGCCCGCGCTGGACGCCGCATAACTCGCCGTGTCGGTGCCGGTATTGCCGATCAGGGTATCGGCACCCGCGCCACCCTGCAGGATGTCGTTGCCAGTGCCGCCGTCGAGACGGTTGGCGCCCGCATCGCCGGTCAGTGTGTCATTGCCGCTGCCGCCGGTGATGTTCTCGATCTCCGACAGCACATCGCCAGCCGCATCGCCGCCCGTGCCGGTGCCGGCCGCGAGGTCGACCGTGATGGCCGTCGTGGAGCTGGCATAGCTGGCGGTATCGGTGCCGGTGCCGCCGATCAGTGTATCTGCGCCGGCCATGCCGGCGAGGGTGTCGTTGGCGGCACCGCCCTCCAGGCGGTTGGCATTCGCATCGCCGGTCAGCGTGTCGGCGTAATCCGAGCCGACGAGGTTTTCGATGGTGGCGAGCGTATCGCCCTGGGCGTCGCCGCCGGTGCCGGTGCCGGCCGTGAGGCTGACGGTGACGGCGGCCGTCGAGGCAGCATAATTCGCGGTATCGGTACCGGTGCCACCCACCAATGCGTCGGCGCCGGCGCCACCAATCAGAAGGTCATCCCCGCCGCCACCCTGCAGCGCATTGGCCGCCGCATCGCCGGTCAGCGTGTCGTCGTAGTTCGATCCGGTCAGGTTCTCGATGGTGGCCAGCGTGTCGCCTTCGGCATCGCCGCCTGAGCCGGTGCCGGTCGCGAGATTGACCGTGACCGCCGCAGTCGAAGCCGCATAGCTGGCGGTGTCGGTGCCGGTGTTGCCGATCAGGGTATCGGCGCCGGCGCCGCCCTGCAGGATGTCGTTGCCCGCACCGCCGTCCAGGATGTTGGCATTGGCATCGCCGGTGAAGGTATCGGCACCGGTGCCGCCGGTCAGGTTCTCGATGCCGCTGAAGGTGTCGCCCGCTGCATCGCCGCCGGTCGCCGTGTTGGTGGCGAGGTTGACGGTGACAGCCGTGGTGGTGCCGGCATAGCTGGCGGTGTCGCTGCCATCGCCGCCGACCAGCGCATCCGCGCCGGCCGCACCCATCAGCGTGTCATCGCCAGTGCCGCCTTCGAGGCGGTTGGCATTGGCATCGCCGGTCAGCGTGTCGTTGAAGTCCGAGCCGGTGACATTCTCGATGGTGGCGAGCGTGTCGCCCTGGGCATCGCCACCGGTGCCGGTGCCGGTCGTGAGATTGACTGTCACAGCGCTGGCTGAAGCCGCATAGCTGGCGGTATCGGTACCGGTATTGCCGATCAGGGCATCGGCGCCGGCGCCACCAATGAGCAGGTCATTGCCAGTGCCGCCATCGAGGCGGTTGGCGGCCGTATCACCAGTCAGCGTATCGTTGCCGCTGCCGCCGGTGACATTCTCGATCTCCGACAGCGCATCGCCCTCGGCATCGCCGCCCGTGCCGGTGCCGGCCGCAAGATCGACGGTGATCGCCGTGGTGGAGCTGGCATAACTGGCCGTATCCGTGCCGGTGCCGCCGATGAGTGTATCCGCACCGGCGCCACCGGTCAGCGTGTCATTGCCCGCGCCACCATCGAGCCGATTGGCATTGGCATCACCGGTCAGCGTGTCGGCATTGGCCGAACCGATCAGGTTTTCGATACCGCTCAACACGTCGCTGGCCGCATCGCCTCCTGAGCCCGTGCCTGTGGCCAGGCTGACGGTGACAGCGGCCGAGGATGCAGCGTAACTGGCCGTATCCGTGCCCGTGCCGCCGGTCAGTGCGTCTGCGCCGCCGCCGCCCTGCAGCAGGTCGTCGCCCGCGCCGCCCAGCAATGTGTTGGCATTGCTGTCGCCGGTGATGGTGTCGTCGAAGGCCGAACCGACGACGGTCTCGATCGCAGAGAAAGTATCGCCCTCGGCATCGCCGCCGCTGGCACTGTTGGTGCCAAGATTGACAGTCACTGCAGTAGCCGCGCTTGCGTAACTCGCAGTATCGGTACCAGTGCCACCGATCAGCTGGTCGGCGCCGGCGCCACCAATCAGGGTGTCGTTGCCGCTGCTACCATCCAGACGATCATTCCCGGCGCCGCCCTCAAGACTGTTATCGGCCGTGCTGCCGGTCAGCGTGTCGGCGTAATCCGAACCGACGAGGTTTTCGATGGTGGCGAGCGTGTCGCCCTGGGCATCGCCGCCGGTGCCGGTACCGCTGGTCAGGCTGACCGTGACGGCTGCCGTCGAGCCCGCATAGCTGGCGGTATCGATGCCGGTACCGCCGATCAGCTGGTCGGCGCCTGCGCCACCCAGCAGCAGGTCATTGCCGGTGCTGCCATCAAGGCGATCGTTGCCGGCACCGCCCTCCAGCCGGTTGTCGCCCGCGCTGCCGGTCAGAGTGTCGGCATGATCGGAGCCGGTGAGATTCTCGAAGCCGGACAGCACATCGCCGGCCGCATCGCCGCCGCTGGCGGCATTGGTGCCGAGGTTGACCGTCACGGCTGCCGAGGAGCCGGCATAGCTGAGCGTGTCGGTGCCGCTGCCGCCTGTCAGCGTATCCGCACCGGCGCCGCCATTGATCACATCGTCGCCGGCACCGCCGTCCAGGCTATTGGCGAGGGCATCGCCGGTGAGGGTATCGGCCAGGCCGGTACCGATCACCGTCTCGATGCCGCTGATCGTGTCACCTTCGGCATCGCCACCGCTGCCGGTGCCGGTCGCCAGATTGACCGTGACGCCAGCCGTGCCGCCGGCATAGCTGGCCGTATCGGTGCCGCTGCCGCCAGTGAGGGTATCGGCGCCGGCGCCGCCGATCAGGGTGTCGTTGCCCGCGCCGCCATCCAGAATATTAGCGTCGTCATCACCGGTCAGCGTGTCGGCCTGGTCGGAGCCGGTGACATTCTCGATGCCGCTCAGCGTGTCGCCGGCTGCATCGCCGCCACTGGCCGTGCCGGCGGCAAGATCGATGGCGACGCCGGCTGTATTGCCGGCATAGCTGGCGGTATCGCTGCCGTCGCCGCCGATGAGTGTATCCGCGCCCGTGCCGCCAATCAGCAGGTCATCGCCCGCGCCGCCATCCAGGATATTGGCACCGGCATCGCCGGTGAGGGCATCGGCATGATCCGAGCCGGTGAGATTCTCGATGCTGGTAAGTGTGTCGCCCTGCGCATCGCCGCCGCTGGCCGTGCCGGCCGCGAGGTTGATGGTGACGCCGGCTGTCGAAGCAGCATAGTTGGCGGTATCACTGCCGGCGCCGCCGTCCAGGATGTTGGCTGACGCATCGCCAGCCAGTGTATCAGCGTGATCGGAGCCGGTGACATTCTCGATGCCGCTGAGCGTGTCGCCCTGCGCATCGCCGCCGCTGCCGGTGCCGGCGGCAAGATCGATGGTGACGCCGGCCGTGCTGCCGGCATAGCTGGCGGTATCCGTGCCGCTGCCGCCAATGAGCGTATCGGCGCCGGCACCACCGGTGAGCAGGTCGTCGCCCGCGCCGCCGTCCAGTATATCGGCACCGGCGCCGCCAGTCAGGATATTGGCACCGGCATCGCCGGTCAGGCGGTCGGCATGGGCCGAACCGGTGAGGTTTTCGATGCTGACATAGCTGTCGCCGCTGGCCTGTCCGGCGGTGCCGCCGCTCGACAGGCTTGCCGTCACGGCCGCATCGGCATCGGCATAGCTGACCGTATCGTTGCCGGCCGCGCCATCGAAGCGCTCCGTCGCGGCGGTTGCGATGAAGAGATCGTCACCACCGGTGCCGCTATGTACCTGCGGGCCGCTCGGTGTTTCAGGCGTTTCGTCTTCGAGGGTTTGCTCTGTAGTCGTGGTGGTGGCCGGTGCGGTGCTGCGTTCAACAGCACCGGGTTGCGCTTCGGTCACGGTCTCGCGGGCCGTCAGCGCGGTGGTGTCGGCTGACGGCGGCGTATTACTGGTTGCAGCCGCAGCGGAGCGTGCGGTTGTGGCCGCTGTATTGGAGGCTGTCGGAGCATCCGCGGTCAGATCGTTGGCGGCCGTGGCGGCGCTGGCGCTGGTCGCCGGTTCGGTCCCGGCAGGCGCGGGAACAGGTGCAGCCGCCGCCTGCGCAGCCGGATCGTTTGCTGCGGCCGGCGTGGCCGCGGGCGCACCGCGCGGGCCGCTGGTGGTGCGCGCATCGGCCACCGCCATGCCAAGGCGCTGGTCGCCGCCCACGGTCGTGTCGGTTGTCAGTGGGGTTGCGTCCGTCGCTGCCGCAGACTGAGACGTTGCGGGCAAGACACTGCTGCCGAGAGTGTTGCCCGCAGTGATCTGCCCCTGAACCGGCTGATAGCTGCGCTCATCGGCAATGACCGTGCCGTAATGCACCGCACCCAGACCGGACCCGAGATCCACGCCATCACCACCGCCACCCTGAGCCTGTGCCAGGGGCGTGTCGCTGCCGCCGGCCCGGGGCGCCTTGGCGCCCTTGGGCAATGCGGTCAGTTCGTCATTGAGGATGTCGGATTTTGTGGCCATCACGCGTTCTTAAAGCACAACATGTAATCAAGAGTTAATCTTGTGAATTGATAACTCTCTCTTTAGTTATATTGGGTATATCGCCGCACGGCACAATAGAGTTTTGATTACGATCAACTCAGCACTTTTTTCGGGGGACTTAATATTGCGTCCGGCGACCATCAGTGAACGGATTCCGCGTGTATGGTTGACATGCCGGTAACCAATAAAACTGCCGGCAGCAGTCTGGTTTTCAATCCGACGCTGATCGCCTGCTCCGTTCTGCTCAACCTGCTGGCTATCGCGCTGCCGATCTACACGCTGCAGGTTTATGACCGCGTTCTGCCGAATACGGCGGGCGATACATTGCTGCTGCTGACCATTTTGCTGTTAACCGTGTTGTTCGCCGAAGGCGCAATGCGTGCCATTCGCAGCGCGCTTGCCACCTGGGCGGGAGCCCGGTTCGAGCATGGCGCCGGTTGTGCCGGTATCGCACGGCTGCTGGGTGCCGACAGCGCATTTGCCGCCAAAGATACCACGGGCGCGCATCTGGAGCGGCTCGGTGCCATTGACCGGTTGCGCGAATTCTATGCCAACCAGGGTGCGGTGATTGTCATCGACCTGCCGTTTGCCCTGCTGTTCACCGCCATCATCTGGATTGTTGGCGGCCCGCTGGCCTGGCTGACCATGATGGTTTTCGTGGTCTTTGCCATTGCGGCAGCGATCATCGGCCGGGTGCTGCATCAGGCGGTCGATGCGCGCACCGACTCTGACAAGCGCCGGACCAGTTTCATGATCGAGATCCTGTCCGGCATCACCACCATCAAGGCGATGACGATGGAGCGGCTGATGATGCGCCGCTACGAACGCCTGATGGACAGCGCGTCGGCCGCGGCATTCCGCGTCACCTACCTGTCGTCGCTGTCGCAGGCGCTGGGCAGCTTCTTTTCCAATCTGGCGATTGTCGCCATCCTGGTCTACGGCTCGCTGCTCGTGCTCGACAACCAGATGACCGTGGGCCAGCTGGCCTGCTGCTCGCTGCTGGCCGGTCGGGTGATGCAGCCGCTGCTGCGTGCCATGGGCATCTGGAGCAATTTCCAGGCGATCCGCCTGGCCGAAAGCCAGCTGAACCAGCTGCAGGCCTTGCCGCAGGAGCCGGGGGGCCTGCAGCGTTCTGCGCCCATCGTCACGCTGGGGCGTATCGAATTCCGCGATGTCAGCCTGGATGACGGCATCGGTCAGCCGCTGCTCGATCATGCCAACATGACGATCAATGCCGGTGAAACCGTCGCCATTGTCAGCGCCGATGGCAGCGACCGTTCGGCAATCCTGACGCTGATTGCGGGTCTGCAGCGGCCGACCGGCGGCCAGATCCTCTATGACAATAAAATCCTGAAAGCCGCCGATCCACGCCCGGGCCCCGATGAAATCGGCCTGCTACCGCGTCAGGCCACGGTATTCCAGGGCAGCATGATCGACAATCTCACCATGTTCCGCCGTGGCGCCGTGGTCGATACTGCGCTGGAGCTGGCGGAAAAGCTGGGCCTGGACAGTTATATCGCCACGCTGGCCAATGGTTACGAGACCACGGTGAGCGGCGGCCAGACCGAAACCCTGCCGGGCGGCGTGCGCCAGCGCATCGCCATCATCCGCGCCCTGGCCGAACAGCCGCGCATCATCCTGTTCGATGAAAGCAACAATGGTTTCGACCGCAATTCGAACGAACGGCTGCTGCGCATGCTGGCCGATCTGAAGGGGCGCGCCACCATCGTGCTGGTCAGTTACCAGCCTTCGGTGCTGCGCCTGGCCGATCGCGTGTTCGAACTGCGCAATGGCCAGCTGATCGAGCGTTCGCCGATTGGTGCCACTTTCGGTCCGGCATCGACCGAAGTGTTGGACGGGCGGCCGGCATGAGCACACCGATCAACCGGCCGTCTTCTGCTGGCGGTGAAGCCAGCAGCCTGCAGGTGGTGCGTGCCGAGCCGCTCGCCGAGGCCCTGCGTCAGGGTCGCATGGGCGCCTTCCAGGCCGTCTCGCCCTTTGCCGCCTGCCTGATGCCGTTGCTCACCGCGCTGGGCTGGCAGGGCGATCCGCGCCATATCGTCGAAGCCCTGCCGCATTTCGCCGCCGATCTTGATCTCGATGGCCTGCGCAATGTGCTGATCGAACTGTCTTACGCGACCAAGCCACATGAGCGGCGGCTGGGCCAGATCGATCCGCGCCTGCTGCCCTGCCTGCATGTCGACAATGCCGGCCGTCCGCGCGTGGTGCTGGAGATCAGGGATGGCGTGGCGCGGGTTTTCGATGGCACGCGCCGCGAGGAAATCCAGCTCAAGTCTGCCGCCATTGCCGGCATGGCCTATTTCATCGAACCGGCCGAAGCGCCGGAGGAGACCGGCCCGCGCAAGACCTTCCTCGGCACCATTGCCCTGCGCTTTTCCGGCGTCGCCATGCAGCTCGGCATGGTCACGCTGTTCAACAACATTCTGGCGCTCGGTTTCCCGCTGTTCGCGCTGATGGTGTATGACAAGGTAATCGGCGGCGATTCGCGCGAGCTGGTGATCTATCTGCTCGCCGGCATCGGCATGACCTTTATCTTCGATTTCGCCCTGCGCATGCTGCGCAGCCGCATGCTGGCCTATATGGGCGCCCGCGTTGAACGGCTGGTTGCCATAGCCGTACTCAAGCATCTGCTGCGTCTGCCGGTGGGCTATACCGAGTCCGCACCGATCGGCACGCAGCTGGCGCGGCTGAAGGAATTCGAAACGGTGCGCGAATTCTTCACCGGGCCGCTCGCCGGCGTCGCCTTCGATCTGCCCTTCCTGTTTGTCTTCCTGCTGATGATCGCCTGGCTCGGCGGTCCGCTGGTGCTGGTCTCGCTGGTGCTGGGCCTGCTGATCCTGCTGATCGGCTATGTTTCGCAGATGCTGCAGAGCACGGCCGTGCAGCGCGCTGCCGCCAGTCAGGCCGCGCGCCATGGCCTGACGGTGGAGATCGTGTCCAACCTGCAGGCGATCAAGCAGTCGGGCAGTGCGGCCATCTGGCTGGAACGCTATCGCGCCGCTTCGGCGGCATCCGCGGTGGACAGCCGCGCGGTGCAGATGATCGGCGGCCTGCTCAACACGTTGTCGCAGACCCTGATGATGCTGACCGGCACCATCGTGCTGGCCTGGGGCGCATTGCGCATCATGGAAGGCAGCATGACGGTCGGTGCGCTGGTGGCGACCATGGCGCTGTCCTGGCGCGTGCTGGCACCGTTGCAGCTTGGCCTGATGGCGCTGACCCGGCTCGGGCAGATCCGCCTCGGCCTGGCGCAGATCGACCGGCTGCTGCAGCTGCGGCCCGAACTGAGCGACCGCCCGGGTCCGGCTGTCGTGCAACGCGTGTTCCGCGGTGCAGTCACACTGAACCGCGTCTCGCTGCGCTACCGGCCCGATGCCGAACCGGCGTTGCTCGGTGTCGATCTTCTGCTCAAGCCCGGGGAGATGATCGGCATCACCGGTCCTTCCGGCTCGGGCAAGTCCACCATCCTCAAGGTGATGGCGGGGCTGTATCAGGCCCAGGCTGGTGCGGTGCTGCTGGATGGCCTGGATATCCGCCAGATGACGCCGCATGAGCT
This sequence comes from Ferrovibrio terrae, assembly GCF_943372915.1. GTDB lineage: Bacteria > Pseudomonadota > Alphaproteobacteria > Ferrovibrionales > Ferrovibrionaceae > Ferrovibrio > Ferrovibrio terrae_A. The sequence continues at coordinate 27,066 of NZ_CALSAN010000012.1, forward strand.
GCGCAATGCCGTCACCTATTCACCGCAGAACCGGCATCTGTTCCATGGCACACTGGCGCAGAATCTGCGTCTGGCCGCGCCGACTGCCAGTGATGACGACCTGAAGGCGGCACTGGCGGAAGCCGGCGCGCTGAACGATGTGCTGGCGCTGCCCGATGGCCTGCATACCGGCCTGGGCGATCATGCCGGTGCGCGCGCGCTGTCCACCGGGCTTTTGCAGCGCATCGCGCTGGCGCGGCTCTATCTGCGCCCGTCTGCCGTGCTGCTGCTCGACGAGCCGGGCCAGTGGCTGGATGAGACCGGCGATGCGGCGATGATCGAATCACTGCAGCGCCGCAAGGGCAAGCAGACCATTGCCATCGTGACCCATCGGCCGAGCCATCTCGCCATCTGCGACCGTGTTGTCGTGATGGAGAATGGTCGCATCGTGGATATTCGCAGCCCGACCAGAGGTGCTGCCACGACATCCCAGGGAGTCGGGAGATGAGTGAGACCTTACCCGCCGTGAAGGCCGATCCGGCCCGCATCCGCTACCTGACGCTGGCGATCCAGCTGGAGGAGGGCCGTGCGCCGCGCCTGATGCAGCTGTCGGTCTGGCTGATGATCGCCATCGTGATCTGCGCCATTGCCTGGGCAGCAGTGACCAAAGTGGCCCAGGTCGCGCGTGCGCCGGGCGAGATCGTGCCGAATGGTCATCTGCAGCCGGTGCAGCATCTGGAAGGTGGCATCGTAGCCGAAGTGCTGGCGCAGGACGGCGATCTGGTCGAAGCCGGCCAGGTGCTGGTGCGTCTTGATCAGACCGGCGTGACGGCCGAACTCGACCAGCTGCGCAGCCGCGAACGCAGCCTGCGCCTGCAGGCCGAACGCCTGCGCGCCTTTGCCGAAGGCCGTGTTGCCGATCTTGCCGACAAGGAAGAACAAGGCCTCTCCATCGACCAGGCAGCGATCCTGCGGAGCCAGGAACGCGCCCGCACCAGCCAGCGCGTGGTGCTCGAGCGCCAGGTTGCCGGCCGTCGGGCCGATCTGGATGCGCTGATCGGCCAGCAGCGTACCCTGCAGCGCCAGATCGCGATCACCGGCGAAGCGCTGGACATGCGCAAGACGCTGTCGGAAAAGGGGCTGAATTCGCGGCTGACCTTCCTGGATGTGCAGCGCGAGATGAACCGCGTGCAGGGCGAGTTGAGCACCGTGACCACCAATATTGGTCGTGCGCGCGAAGCGGTGGCCGAGGCCGAGCAGCGGCTGATCGAACTGGATACCCGGCTCTCGGTCGATGCGATGCGCGAGCTTGGGTCCGTCACCAGCGACCTGCGCCAGATCGAGGAAGCCCGCGTCAAGCTGGAAGACCGCGTGGCGCGCACCACCATCACCTCGCCGGTGCGCGGCATCATCAAGGATCTGCGCGCCTATGCCGCCGGGGCCGTGGTGCCGCCGGGCGGCAACATCGCCGAGATCGTGCCGGTTGGCCGCGAGCTGATCGTCGAGGCCCGCATCAGCCCCGCGGATGTCGGCCAGCTGCGGCCAGGCCAGCCGGTGGCGGTGAAGGTCTCGACCTATGATTTCGCCCAGTTCGGTTCCGTGCCGGGCAGCCTGCTGAGTGTTTCGGCTTCCACCTTCCACGGACCGCAGATCGCGCCCTTCTACAAGGCGCTGGTGCGGCTCGATCAGGCCTATGTCGGCAATGATCCGGCCCGCAATCAGCTGCGCCCGGGCATGACCGTGCTGGCCGATATCAAGACCGACGAGCGTACCGTGCTGCGCTTCCTGCTCAATCCGGTCTACCGGGCCATCGATACGGCCTTCCAGGAACGCTGAGCGGTCCTCGCACGGAATTGCACCGGGCCGAATCTTGATCGGTGGCGCCGGTCAGGCAATATCGCGGCATGACACTCAGCCCCGATACCCCGCCACCTGAAATTCACGATGCTTCGGCCTGGTATGGCCCTGCCATGTTGCAGGACACCCGCTGGCTGCAGCATTTCACCGCCGCCGAGATCGCCGAGGTCGAGCAGGCCACGCATCGTGTTGCGGCCGGTCCCGATACCGCGGTGGCGCAGCTGACGCCGACGGCGTTCCCGCTGCCGACGCTGGCACCGCGTCTGCATGCTTTACGCGACGAGGTGCTGAACGGTCGTGGCTTCGCCCTGTTGCGCGGCCTGCCGGTGCAGCGCTGGAGCCTGCGCGAGGCCGCGATTGCCTTCCTCGGGATCGGTTGCCATATCGGCAGCGCGCGCTCGCAGAATGCCAAGGGCCATATCCTCGGCCATGTGAAGGATATGGGGCTTTCAAGCGACGATCCGAATGTGCGCATCTACCAGACGCATGAGCGTCAGACCTTCCATACCGATTCTGCCGATATCGTCGGCCTGCTTTGTCTGCAGGTGGCAAAGACGGGTGGTCATTCGGCCTTGGTGAGTTCGGTCACCATCTTCAACGAGATGCGCAAACGCCGGCCCGATCTGCTGCCGCATCTGTTCGCCCCGATCGAAACCGACCGGCGCGGTGAAGTGCCGGTGGGCGAGAAGCCCTATTTCACCATCCCGACCTATAACTGGCATGAAGGCCATCTCTCGGCGATCTATCAGCGCCAGTATATCGAATCGGCGCGTCGCTTTGCTGATGTGGCGCCGCTGACACCGGCGCAGGTCGAAGCCTTCGACCTGTTCGATGCGCTGTCCAACGATCCGGCGCTGAATTTCCACATGGTGCTGGAGCCGGGCGATGTGCAGCTGGTGCACAACCACACCCTGCTGCATGACCGCACGGCGTTCGAGGACTGGTCCGAGCCGGCGAAACGCCGCCATCTGCTGCGGCTGTGGCTGGCACCAAAGCAGGCGCGCCCGCTGCCGCCGGTCTTTGCCCAGCGCTATGGCAGCGTCACCCCGGGTGATCGTGGCGGCATCATCGTGCCGGGTACGCAACTGACTGTTCCCTTCGAGGCCGTATGACATGACCGAGATCAAGCAAGTTGCCATTGTCGGCGGTGGCCTGATCGGCGCCAGCTGGGCAGCCCTGTTCACCGCCGGCGGCATCGACGTGGTGGCCTGGGATCCCGATGCCACGGCGCGCGCGCTGTTCCGCGACCGCGTCAATGCCGCGCGCAAGCAGCTGGCCCAGCTCGGCCGCCGCGGGCGCGGCAAGTTGAAGATCGTCGCCCGCCTCAAGGCGGCGGTGGCCAGCGCCGATCTGATCCAGGAAAACGCACCCGAAAAGCTGGAGGTGAAACACCGGCTGTTCGCCGAGATCGTAGCGGCGGCAAAACCGGAAGCCACGATTGCCAGCAGCACATCCTCCTTTGCCTGGTCGCAACTGACCGACGGCATGAAAGAGCCGGCGCGGCTGATCGTATCGCACCCGTTCAATCCGCCGCATCTGGTGCCGCTGGTCGAGCTCTATGGCACCGACCCGGCGCGGGTGCAGGCAGCGGCCGCATTTTACGAGGCGATGGGCAAGGTGACGATCCGCATGAAACGCGAGGCGCCCGGCCATGTCGCCAACCGGCTGGCTTCGGCGCTGTGGCGCGAAGCCGTGCATATCGTGGCCGAGGATATCGCCGATGTGGCTGATGTCGACAAGGCGCTTGTCGAGGGCCCCGGCCTGCGCTGGTCGATCCAGGGCGCCCATATGACCTATCACCTGGGCGGCGGCGAGGGCGGCATCCGCCATTACCTCGATCATCTTGGTCCCAGCCAGGAAAAACGCTGGGCGGCGCTGGGAAGCCCCAGTCTTACGCCCGAGGTAAAGGATGCGCTGGTCCGCGGTGTGGAAGAGGAAGCTGCCGGCCGCAGTGTCAGTGACTTGAGTGCGGAACGCGATGCGGCACTGATCGAGACGCTGAAGCTGCGGGCCCGGCGCCGGCCGAAAATGTAGCCCGACAATATTCACCCGATATTTCGGTGTGGGCCGAAGCATCCTGCCTTGCCCCGCCCTGTCGAAGCCTTACTCTGGCGCCAACAAAAGCCAGAGGAATCGCCATGACCGTCTCGACATCGGACAAATGTGCCACCTTCCGCCGCCTGCATGACAGCGGCTGCTTTGTCATTCCCAATCCCTGGGATGCCGGCTCGGCCGTGATCCTGCAAAGCCTCGGTTTCAAGGCGCTGGCCTCCACCAGTGCCGGCATGGCCTGGAGTATGGCCAAGCCGGATAACAAGGTGGAGCTGGCCGAGGTGCTGGCGCATCTGAAGACGCTGACATCTGTTACCGACATCCCGGTCAACGCCGATTTCGAAAACGGCTTTGCCGATGAGCCGGACCATGTCGCGGGCAATGTGGCCAAGGCGGTGGAGGCCGGCATCGCCGGGCTGTCCATTGAAGATTCCACCGGCAACACGGAAGCGCCGCTGTATGATTTTGATCTTGCGGTGGCGCGCATCAAGGCGGCGCGCGCCGCCATCGACAAGACCGGCGGCGGCGTGCTGCTGACCGCGCGCAGCGAAGGTTTCATCGCCGGTCGGCCGGATCTGGCGGAAACCACGCGCCGCCTGAAGGCTTACGCTGCTGCTGGTGCCGACGTGCTCTATGCGCCGGGCATCCGCGAAGATGCGCAGATTACGGCAGTGGTGCAGGCGGCAGCCGGCAAACCGGTGAACATGCTCACCATGGGCCAGTCGGTGGCGCATCTGGCCGGACTCGGCATCCGCCGCGTCAGTGTGGGCGGCTCGCTGGCGCGCACCGCCTGGGGCGAGTTCATTCGCGCCGCCAAGGAAATCGGCGCCGAAGGCACGTTTGAGCATTTCAAGCAGGCCGCGCCGAGTTCGGAGCTGAACCGGCTGTTCGGCGCGCATATGAAACGCTAGCTGCGCCGGTCATCTCGCCTGAGAAGACACGCATAACATAGCCGCGGCAAATGTCGCACCAATAGGTAGCGGTGCTGTTCTCCGCCGATCAAGCGGAGTGTGTGTTGCAGCGATGCGACACGTTTTTTGTTGACCGTCACACAATCCGTCTATTGTAATATCAATATAACAAGTGGGGACGGCACGTTGAAACGATTGCTGCGTCATCGCATCTTGACTGGAACGCCCTCGAAGCGGAGGCGCGTTCAGCTTTGTCGATGATTGCAGTCCGCCAGGTCACCAAGACCTTCGTCGCCCGCGGCCGGGAAGTTTCGGCCCTGCTGCCCACCAGCCTCGACATCCCCGCCGGTGCCTTTGTCTCCTTCGTTGGCCCCAGCGGCTGCGGCAAATCCACCCTGCTCAACATGATCGCCGGCATCATTCCGCCCAGCAGCGGTGCGGTCGAGCATGGCGGCCGGGTGGTGGACGGCATCAACACCCATGTTGGCTACATGACCCAGGCCGACAGCCTGCTGCCCTGGCGCACCACCGAGCAGAATGTGGCTTTTCCGCTGGTTTTGCGCGGCCAGGGCAAGGCCGAGATCGAGGTACGCGTCGCCAAAATGCTCGACATGGTGGGTCTGAGCAATTTCAGGCAGCAGTTTCCGTCTGAACTCTCCGGCGGCATGCGCAAGCGCGTGGCGCTCGCCCAGGTGCTGGCCTACGACCCCGAAACCCTGCTGATGGACGAGCCCTTCGGCGCGCTCGATGCCCAGCTCAAGCTGGTGATGCAGGCCGAACTCGCCCGCATCTGGGAAGAAACCCGCAAGACCATTGTGTTTGTTACCCATGATCTGGCCGAGGCCATTGCGCTGTCGGACCATGTGGTGATCTTCAGCGGCCGTCCGGGCCGCATCAAGGCGATCAAGCAGATCGACCTGCCGCGTCCGCGCGATGTGTTCAAGCTGCAGTTCGATCCGGCCTTCCGGGAAATATACAACGAGCTGTGGGATGCACTGGCGCCCGAAATCGGTGTCGGGGCGGTGCGCACATGAGCGACAAGGCACTGGAGACCGAGCTCCCCGCCGTGCAGCCCAGCGCCGCCGTGCTGCAGGTCGAACGCGCGGAAGCGCGCAAGCGCTGGGGCATCCGCATCGGCCAGGTGCTGATCGGGCTGGCCATCCTGGGCATCTGGCAGTTCGCCTCGGGCCGGCTGATCGACGATTTCTTCATCTCCTCGCCGATTGCCGTGGCGGTGAAGCTGTGGATCTGGACGCGCAACGGCACGCTGGCCAATGCCTTTGCCTACACCATGCAGGCCATGGTGCTGGGTTTCATCATCGGCAGCGTGAGTGGCTTCATCATCGGTTTCCTGCTCGGCCGTTCCGATACCGCGGCCAAGCTGTTCGACCCCTATATCACCGCGATCTACTGCCTGCCCAAGATCGCGCTGGCGCCGCTGCTGATCATGTGGTTCGGCATCGGGCTGGAGAGCAAGGTGGCGATGGCCGCCCTGATCGTGTTCTTCCTGGTCTTCCTCAACACCTTTGCTGGCGTGCGTGATGTGAGTGCGATTCACATCAATGCTGCCCGCATCATGGGCGCCAATGGCTGGCAGCTGCTGCGCTACGTGATCTTTCCCTCGGCCGCCGCCTGGGTGCTCACCGGCCTGAAGGTGTCGGTGCCCTATGCGCTGATCGGCGCCGTGGTGGGTGAACTGATCTCGTCCAACCGCGGCATCGGCTTCCTGATCGGCCAGGCTTCGGGATTGTTCGATACGGCCGGCGTCTTTGCCGGTCTGGTGGTGCTGGCCGTCACCGGCATGGTGCTGAACAGCGCGCTCAAGGCGCTGGAAACCCATCTGCTGCGCTGGCGCGAGCTGAAATGAGCGTAAAGAGGAACAGTCATGGCCTATGACCTGAAGATCGTTGGCGGCACCATCATCGACGGCACCGGAAAGCCCGGCTACAGCGGTGATGTCGGCATCAAGGACGGCCGCATCGTCGCCCTGGGCCATGCGCCGGATACGGCGGCCCGCACGGTGAAAGCCGATGGCCTGGTGGTCTCGCCGGGCTTTGTTGATATCCACACCCATTACGATGCCCAGGTGTTCTGGGACCAGATGCTCACCATTTCGCCCTGGCATGGTGTAACCAGCGTGGTAATGGGCAGTTGCGGTTTCGGTGTGGCGCCGACGCGACCGAAAGACCGCAGCCTGATCCTGCGCACGCTGGAACGCGTCGAAGCCATGCCGCTGAACGCGCTGGAAGCCGGTCTGGGCAACGACTGGCCGTTCGAAACCTTCCCGCAGTATCTCGATGCGCTGGACAAGATGGGCACCGCGATCAATGTCGGGGCGATGATCGGCCATACGGCGACGCGGCTTTACGTGATGGGCGAGGCGGCCGTCGAGCGTGCCGCCACGCAGGATGAAGTCATCCAGATGCAGGATATCGTGCGCGAGGGCATGAAGGCCGGGGCCATTGCCTTCGGCACGTCGGTGTCGCGCATCCATATCGGCTTCGATGGCAAGCCGATCCCCAGCCGGCTCGCCGAATTCGACGAGATGCTGGCCCTGGGTCGCGCGGTCGGGCAGGCCGGCAGCGGCATCATCCATTACAACGGCGCGCGCGAGCCGCTGTTCGATCATTACCTCGGCATGCATTACGAAAGCGGCCGCCCGGTCTGCTGGACCGCGCTGCTCGCCGGCCAGCTCGGCCCCGGCCGCCATCGCGAGAGCCTGGAGCGCACCAAGCAGCTGGTGGCGCAGGGCAAGCCGATCTATCCGCAGGTCGCCTGCCGGCCCATCGTCAGCGAGTTTGATTTCCGCTCGCCGGTGGTGTTCGACACCTGGAGCCTGTTCAAGCCGGTGCGTGTCGCCAAAGGCGAGGCTGATCTGATGCGCATCTATTCCGATAAGGATTTCCGCCACCAGTTCCGCGAGGAAGTGGCCGGCCGCGGCGGCCGCGACGGCGATTTCTCCGGCGGCAAGTCTGAAGGCGACATGCGCCGTGCATCGTGGCGGCTCACCGAGATCAGCTGGTGCGAGGAAGAGCCCGCGCTGGTCGGCCGCACGGTCGAGTCCGTTGCGCAGGAACGCGGCATTTCGCCGGTCGATCTGATTCTCGATCTGGCGGTGCAGAGCAACCTGCGCGCACGCTTCCGCATGCCGCTGGTGAATTTCCAGGAAGACGAGGTTGAGGAGCTGCTGCAGGACCCGAACACGGTGGTCGGCCTGGGCGATGGCGGTGCGCATCTGTCGCAGCTCTGCGATGCCTGCTACGCCACGCATCTGTTGGGTTACTGGGTGCGGGTGAAAAAGTCGCTGAGCCTCGAACGCGCCGTGCATATGCTGACCGGCCGTCCCGCCGCGATCTTCGGTATCGCCGATCGCGGCCTGCTGGCGCTGGGTCGTCCCGCCGATGTGGTGGTGTTCGATCCTGCCACTGTTGGCGCCGGCCCGCTGGAACGCGTCTACGATCTGCCGGCCGGTGCCGACCGCCTGATCTCGCGCGCTTCGGGCATCCACACCGTCATCGTCAATGGCACCGTGCTGCCGCCGCCGGGCGAGGCAATGCCGGCCGGCCGCATGCCGGGCCATGTCCTGCGCAGCGGCACTGCACATCACTGATGGGGTTCAACCGAGGAGGGGAAGATGCGTGACATTGAGCGCAGGGCGTTTCTGCAGGGCGTTGCATCAGTCGGGTTCATCGGCAGCATGGGCCTGGCCATGCCGGCAACGGCGCAGAGCGGGTTGACCGCCTCGAGCCTGCGCTCGAATGCCAAATCCTTCCTCTGGGGGGCGGAAGATTTCGCCCAGGGCACCGGGCTGTTCACCAAATCCGGCCTGAAGCTGGAGCTGGCCGCCACCAATCGCGGCGTCAACCAGGATGCGCTGATCGGCGGTGCCGCCGATATCCTGCTCGGTGCGCCGACGCAGAATATGCGGGTGCAGATCCGCCGCCAGCCGGTGAAGATGATCTGCGGCTGGGTCAACAAGTTTGCTTCCAACATCGTGATCAAGAAGGAGGCCGCCGATAAGGCCGGCGTCACCGAGGCCTCGCCACCGGAGAAGAAGGCGGCGGCGTTGCGCGGCCTCAAGATCGGCACCACCGGTGCCGGCGGCGGCCCGGACCAGCTGGCGCGCTATTTCATGCGCATGGCCAAGATCGATCCCGATCGCGACGCTACGCTGGTGCCGATCCAGGGCGGTGTGTCACCGATGCTGGCGGCCCTGGATCGCGGCACCATCGACGGTTTCGTGCTGTCCTCGCCGGCCTCTGACATGGCGGTGTCGAAATTCGGCGCGGTCTATCTGTTCAACATGGTGACCAATCCGCCGCCAGCCTTGCAGGATTATCTCTACATCACCGCCAGCGTCAGCGAGAAGACCATCAAGGACAAGCCGGACGAGCTGACTGCCTATTGCAAGGGTATCGCGCTGGCGCTCAAGGGCATCGCCGGCGACCCGGCCGGCTTCAAGGCCTTTGCCAAGGAATACTTTGCCGATATGGACCCGGTGCTGTTCGAGACCGCGTTCGCCAACAATGTCGGCATGTACATGAAGACGCCGGTGCCGACCAAGGCACAGTTCGACCTCAATCTCGACTTCCTCGACAACGAGTTGAAGACCCTGCAGCAGCCGGGCATTCCGGCCGGCTTCAAATTCGAGGATGCTTATGACCTGCGCTTCGTCGAAAAGGCGATGAGCAGCCTGTAAGGCTCTGCACCTGCCGCGGGACGCTCTCGTCCGGCGGCAGGTTTGGCAGTTTCGAAACCCTGGCTCGTGCCCGGTGCCGGGCCTTCACCCCTCCATTTCGCAGCGACCCGACAGAATCCGCTTGACGATGGCGGGTCAATTGCGTGAGTATTTTATTATAATACAATGTCTTCACATAGAATACAAATGCAAACCGCAACCGAGACCAGCCTTTCCACCACGACAGCATCGACCGAGAAAAAAGGCGGCGTTCGCCCCTTAAGCTCGGTGCTCAAGACCCTGTCGCTGCTCGATGCCATGGCGACGGTGGCCAAGCCGATCCGTCTGGCCGACCTGACCCGCCTGATCGGCGGCGAACGCGGCACGGTCTACCAGCGGCTGGTCACCCTGATGGCTGCCGGCTGGGTCGAGCAGTTGCAGGATGGCAGCTTCCGGCTCTCCTTACGCGCCGTGCAGGTGGCGCATGCGGCGCTGGAACAGGCCAGCCTGGGCTCGCGCATGCTGCCGGTCATGCAGCGTCTGGTCACCGAGGTAGGCGAGACGGCGTCGCTGGCCGTGCTGGATGGCGACGAGGCCCGCATCGTGCAGCGCGTCGAGTCCGACGAACTGCTGCGTGCCGATTCCAAGCTCGGGTCCAGCCTGTCGCTGGACAATTCCGCCACCGGCCGCGTGCTGGTCGCCTTCGCCGAAGCCGAGCGTATCGCCGGCTGGCGCGAACGCGGTGTGGCACTGCCGGATGCGACCTTGCTGGCCCAGGTGCGCCGCGACTCCTTCGCCGTTTCGGGCAGCCGCCTGGCCGGCGTTTCGGCCTCGGGCGCGCCGGTCTTCGATGCCGCCGGCCGCTGCTACGCAGCCTTGTCGCTGGTCGGTCCCGCCAATCGCTTCGATGCCGGCAAAAGCCGCGAGGCGCTGATCCGCGCCGCCGAACAGATCACCCGCATGATCCAGGGGAAGGAACAGTGACCCAGCCGCGCCCCGCATCTCTGCAGGTCGAGCCGGCCGTGGCGCTGCGCCCGGCCGAAGTGCTGATGAAGCCCGATCGCCTGGCGGCGATCCAGCCGAGCCGGCTCAGCGTGTCGCGCGCCCTGATCGCGCGGATGACGCGGGAACGCTGGGATGTGCAGTGCCTGAGCTTCGACATCGATGAGCGTGCCAAGGGCACGGCGTTGTATCGCATCACCACGCCGGGCGGCATTTTCGATTTTCCGGTCTTTTCGTTTGAGTTCAATCCCGCCGGCCGCACCGGCCGCATCATCGGCCGCAACTGGGACATGATGGGTGCGCTGGTGGAAGGCCCGATGTCGGCAGCGGAGATCGAGCATACCCAGCGCGAACTGCCCAAGCTCTATGCCGGACGCGCAACCGAACGCACGCTGGTCTGGGCGCGCTCCAACCGGTCCTCGCGCGCCTTCGATCATGTGGTCGACAGTCTCAGCGCCGGCCGGCAGCCAGAACTCAGCCGCCTGTCGCAGGTCTGCTACCTGATGCGCAACACCGGTCTGGATGGCAATGGTACCTTCGGCACCCGGTCGTTCCGCGCGCTCGAATCCAACCATGCCCTGCGCAACCCGCTCGCCGCGCAGATGCTCAGCGCCTATATGATGCGCGAATTCGCCACCGACCTGGTCACCAACCTGGCGCGCCATCGTGCCGGCAGCCAGGCGGTCAGTCTCGATCCGGCGATCCGACGGTTTCTCGGCGTCGGCAACGGTTCGGCACTGGGCCTGATCCTGTTTGCCAACAACCACCCCAGGCTGCTCGACCGCTTCCTGCATGCGCGCGAAACCGCGCTGGCTCATGCCAAGGGATTGTCGGCGCTGCCCGGCAGCCCGGAAATCAAACGCCTGCAGGCCCTGCTGGATCGCGTCATCCGGTTTCGTCTGGAAGATCGCACGGTTTATGACGCGCTGGTGCCGAGCGATACGATCGCCGCCGAGCTTGCCATCGTGCACAATGCGCTAAACGATTATATCACCACCGGTCATATCGGCGGCCTGCCATCCCCGGTGCCGCTGGCAGCACTCTGCGATCATCTGGAGGATCGGGTGCTGCCCGAGACGCAGGAAACGCTGCATTCTCTGCTGATCGAACTGGTGCCCGAACTGGCCGATTCACTTTGCGAGACAATGATCGTGAGTGAGGAGACCACCGTGGCACCGGCCATGCGGGTCGGCGAACTGCGCCAGATCCTGCGTGATGAATACGCCTGGTGCTTCGCCATGGATCTCAGCACCGAGGCCTCGCGCCGCTATATCTGGTACAAGTCGGCCACCGCCGAGGAGCCGCGCCGTGGTCCGCGCGAAGAGGTCGAACAGGCCTTCAATCTCGGCCTCGACCTGCCCCGCCTGATCCAGCAGCTGGATGTCGTGCTCGCCAGCCAGCCGGCAGACCGCACGATGGCGCATTTCCTGCTCGGTCATCCCGAGCAGCGCGGCATTGTGGCGCGTGTGCAGACCCTGCGCGGCCTGCGCTATCACTCGCCGCATATGAACATCATGGCCGAAGACTTCATCCCGATCCAGATGGTGCGGCTGCTCAATGTCGGCCTGCATGGTATCGACAAGACCCGCGACTTCCTCAATCGCAACCTGCGCGGCGTGCTCTATCACGGCGCCCCCCTGCCCGAAGACCTGCGAACCGGCACGCATGGCGACTGGTTCTATCCCGCGGAGCCCGTGTGATGAGCCTGTCCAGCACCGAAACCGCCCATGACGAAATCCTGCTGTCGGTGCGCGAGACGCGCCTGATCGTCGAACGTATCCTGCTGCTCACCGAGCTGCCGCGCGGCAGTGTCACGGCGGTGCGCGAGGCGATCCTGGCTTGCGAAGGCCAGGGCCTGAGGGCGCTGGCGCATCTGCGCGACGATTTCGACAGTATCAAAGCGATGCATCCGGCCCGGGTTTTTTTCTTCGAGGCTGATGGCAAGGCCGAGCTGGATGCTAAGGGCGAACATGCCTGGGCGATCATGCCGTCACTGCTCGAACTGGTGGTCGAGCAGTGCCGCCGGCCGGTCGCCGGGCAGGCGACGGGACGCGGCACGGCGTCGCTGGCCGTGCATGATGTGCGCATGCCGGAGATGCTGGCGGCCCTGACACCGCTGGCGCTGCGCCATCAGGTCAGCCTCGGGATCACCATCACCGATGATGGTGCATTGATCCGTGGATCCGACCGCAGCAGCGGCACCAGTGCGATCGCCATGTCGAGCAATGACCTTGACCCCTTCCTGTCGCGCATGCTGCGCGAAGGTTTCCGCACGCCGCGCCAGCTCTGGTCGGATCTTTATCACCTGTCGAACCAGTCGCTGACCCCCGACTCGGTGGTGTCGCGCCGCCATGCCGGTCCGATCATCGTCGACGAGAATGGCCGCATCATCGGTCGTCCCGATGACGATGAAACCGACCTGTCCCTGTTGTCCCAGCCTGCTGCCTGAAGGTATCGACCATGCGTAATGATGCGATGATTTTCGATGGTCTGCAGTGCGGTCACTTCGATCGCGCGGTGTTTGAATCCCTGCTCAAGGGCACGGTACGCTGCGTCACCGTCACGCTGGGCTTCTGGGAAAACGCCGTCGAGTCGATGGACTCGATTGCGCGCTGGCGTGAGATGGCGCGGGCCAATGCGGATATCGTCAGCATCGCGCAGAATGCCGCCGATATCGATCGCGCCGTCGCCGAAGGCAAGCTCGCCCTGCTGCTCGGTTTCCAGAATGCCATGTTGTTCGAAGGCCGCATCGCCTTCGTCGAGCTGTTCGCCGATATGGGCGTGCGGGTCGTGCAGCTGACCTACAACAACCAGAATGACCTGGGCGGCAGCTGCTACGAGGAGCATGATTCCGGCCTTGCCCGTTACGGCAAGGAAGTGATCCGCGAGATGAACCGCACCGGCATCCTGGTCGACCTGTCGCATGTCGGTAACCGCACGACGCTGGATGCAGTGAAGTTCTCGCAGAAGCCGGTGGCGATCAGCCACGCCAATGCCGACTCGCTCTATCCGCACAAGCGCAACAAGACCGACGATGTGCTGAAGGCGCTGAAAGACAATGGCGGCGTCATCGGCTGCGCCACCTATCGCAATATCGCCGGCGATCACTACTGCGCCTCGGTGGATAACTGGTGCGATATGGTGGCCCGCACGGTGGAAATCGCCGGCATCGACCATGTCGGCATCGGCACGGATCGCAGCCATAACACCACCCAGAAGGATCTCGACTGGATGCGCACGGGCCGCTGGACACGCGGCATCGATTACGGTGCCGGCTCGGCTGCGCGGCCCGGCAAGGCACCGCCGGCCGACTGGTTCCGCGATGTGCAGAATATCGGCGAGATCACCGATGGCCTGCGGCGCAAGGGGTTCAACGCCGAGGAAGTGGCCAAGATCACGCATGGCAACTGGCGCCGCGTCTACGAGGCCTCACTCGCCTGAAGATCGGCTGACATTTAACCGGGGACACTGGAGGAGGGGATTATGACCAGCAAGACCAACAAGGCAGACGGCAAGGCGATCAGCCGCCGTTCGGCACTGCAACTGGCCGGTGCCACCGCCGCGCTCACCTTCCCGGGTCCGTTCATCAATCGCGCCTATGCGCGCGAGGTGCTCTATGTGAACACCTGGGGCGGCCCCTGGGAGGAAGCGGCGCAGAAGCATCTGTTCGAACCCTTCATGAAAGAGACCGGTGTCGAGATCAAGACGGTCTCGCCGGTCTCCTTTGCCAAGCTGGCGGCGCAGGTGAAGACCGGTGTCTATGAATTCGACGTCACCACTCTGGGCGATTCCGACATCGTGCGCGCCAACGAGGCCGGCATCATCGAGGATGCTTCCAAGGCACCGCTGGATCAGTCCAAGCTGTGGCCCGGGGCGGTGTTCCAGAACGGTGTCGGCTCGCATGCCTTCGCCACGCTGATTTCCTACCGCAAGGACAAGTTCCCCAATGGTGGCCCGCAGACCTGGGCCGATTTCTTCAATCCGCAGAAATTCCCCGGCACCCGCTGCCTGCAGCGCCATGCCGGCCGCGTACTTGCCATCGCGCTGCTGGCCGACGGGGTGGCGCCGGACAAGCTGTATCCGATGGATCTCGACCGCGCGTTCAAGGCGCTGGAGCGGATCAAGCCGCATCTGCGCGTGTGGTGGACCCAGGGGCCGCAGTCGGGCCAGCTGCTGCGCGATGGCGAAGTCGACATGATCGGCATCTGGCAGACCTATCCGGTGCGCCTGACCCGCGAGAATATCCCGGTCGAACTGGTCTGGAACCAGGCGCTGCTCGATCGCGCCTACTGGGTGGTGTCGAAAGGTTCTCCGCGCGCTGAACTGGCGTGGAAATTCGTCCAGTCGGCGATCCGGCCGGAACGCATCTCGAAATTCGCGCTGGAAAATGTCTACGGCCCGCTCAACCCTAAGGCCTTCGATTTCGTCAGTGCCGAGGATGCCAAGCTGATGCCGACCTCGCCGGACAACATCAAGAAGGTGGTGATCCAGGATACCACCAAGGCGTCTGACCAGTTGCAGGAAGCCAGCAAGCAGTTCGAGCGCTGGATCAGCCGCTAAGGCCGAAAGAGGGGCGGGGCATGATGCGGGCAGGAGGAATGGTGGCGCAAAGCCGGAGCGGCCGCACGGCTGCCTGGCTGCTGCTGTTGCCCGCGCTCGTTTTCCTCGCCGTCTTCTTCCTAATTCCGCTCGGCCAGGTGCTGTATTTCAGCGTGATGGATCCGAAGTTCACGCTGCATCATTACGTGGCCTTCTTCACCGATGACTTCTACTGGCGTGTGCTGTTCGGCACCTTCCGCACCGCGGCGATTGTCACGGTCTTCTGCCTGCTCCTGTCCTATCCGCTATCCTACGCCATCGTGCGGCTGGGCGGCGGGTTTGCCACCGTGATGCTGCTGATCGTGGCGATGAGCTTCTGGACCAGTTTCCTGGTCCGCACCTTTGCCTGGATGGTCATTCTCGGCAATAACGGCCCGCTGCGCGGCATCCTCAATGCGCTGGGCTGGACGCCGGCCCCGGAACTGCTGTTCACCCGCTTCAGCTCGACACTGGCGATGGTGCATCTGCTGATCCCCTTCATGGTGCTGGCACTCTATTCGGTGATGAAGAAGATCGACAACAATGTGGTGCGCGCCGCCATCAGCCTCGGCGCCACGCCGTTTCAGGCCTTCCGCCGCATCTTCCTGCCGCTCAGCGCGCCCGGCATCGTCAATGGCTGCACGCTGGTCTTCATCATGTGCCTGGGCTTCTATGTCACGCCGGTGCTGCTCGGCAGTCCGCGAGAGCAGATGATCGCCGGTCTGATCGGCACCCAGATCGAGGAATTCCTCGAATTCGGCGAGGCCTCGGCCACCGCGGTGATCCTGCTCTGCGTCACCATGACCGTCTTTGCGATCTACAATCGCTTTGTCGGTCTCGACAAGCTGTGGGGCTGAGCATGCGCATTGTCATGGCGCTCGCCCTGCTCAGCGCGCTGTTCATCCTCGGCCCGCTGCTGATCGTGGTGCCGATGAGCTTCAGCACGGCGAAATCCTTCGCCTTTCCGCCGCCGGATTACTGGCTCGGCTATTACCGCGCCTTTTTTGCCGATATCCGCTGGACCCAGCCGGTGATCAATTCGGTGCTGATCGCCTTTGCCACCATGCTGTTGACCATGGCGCTGGTGATCCCGGCCGCTTTTGCCATGGTGCGCCAGCGGTTTTTCGGCCGCTCGGCCATGAACCTGCTTTTGATGATGCCGATGATCGTGCCGCATATCGTGATGGCGCTCGGCTACTACTCCTATTTCAGCCATCTCAAGATCATCCATTCGCCGCTTGGCGTGGTGCTGGCCCATACCTGCCTGTCGGTGCCGGTCTGCTATCTGATTATTGCCGCAGCCCTGAAGGGCTTTGACCGCAACCTGGAGCGGGCGGCGATGAATCTGGGTGCCGGGCCGCTACGCACCTTCTGGGAGGTCACCTTCCCAGTACTGCGGCCGGGTTTCCTGGTCGGCGGGCTGTTTGCCTTCATCCATTCCTTCGACGAAGCGGTCGTGGCAATCTTCATCTCCGGTCAGGCGGCCTCGACCCTGCCGCGCAAGATGTTTGACAGTATCCGCATCGAGGCCGACCCGATCGTGTCGGTGGTCTCGACCCTGCTGTTTGCCGCCGTGCTGCTGGCGGTACTCAGCCCGCTGCTGTGGAAGGCGATCAGGCAGACCCAGATGAAAGCCGTGCCGGCATGAATGCATTCCCCGGGCGGATCGAGAAAGAAGGGCAACACAGCGTGACGGGCAGGTATCTCGAGATCCGCGATCTGGTCAAATCCTATGACGGCCGCCAGCAGGCGGTGCGCGGCATTTCGCTAGATATTGCCAAGGGCGAGTTCGTTTCCTTCCTCGGCCCCAGCGGTTCGGGCAAGACCACCACCTTGATGATGGTGGCGGGTTTCGAACAGCCCACCGCCGGCCATATCGTTCTGGGTGGCCGTGAGATCGCGCCGATCCCGCCGCACAAGCGCAATATCGGCATGGTGTTCCAGAATTACGCGCTGTTCCCGCATATGACGGCGGCCGAGAATGTCGGTTTCCCGCTGCGCATGCGCAAGCGGCCGGCCGCCGAGATCGCCCGACGCAGCGCCGAGGCGCTGGCGATGGTGGGTCTGGGCGATTTCGCCGGCCGCCAGCCGCGCGAGCTTTCGGGCGGCCAGCAGCAGCGCGTGGCGCTGGCGCGTGCGCTGGTGTTCGAACCCGATGTTCTGCTGCTGGACGAACCGTTGGGGGCGCTGGACAAGAATCTGCGCGAGCATATGCAGGTCGAGATCAAGCGTATCCATCGCGAACTTGGCATTACCACGATCTATGTCACCCATGACCAGACCGAGGCGATGACGATGTCGGATCGCATTGCCGTGTTCAGCCAGGGCGTGGTCGAGCAGTTTGCCGCGCCGCTCGATGTCTACCTGCGCCCGGCGACGCGTTTTGTCGGCGGCTTTGTCGGCGACAGCAATTTCTTCGCCGCCACCAGCCGGCCCGGCATGCTGGAGATCGAGGGTCTGGGCAGCCTCAGCCTGCCACAGGCACCGGCATCGGCCAGCGGCCGCTACGATGTGCTGGTACGGCCCGAGGCGATCAGCCTGTGGCGCGACGGCAGTGCGGCTGCCGGCCATTGCGTGGTGCCGTTCACGGTCACCGCGCTGGTCAATTACGGCGACAGCGTGCTGCTGATGGGCAGCAGTGGCACGGTGCAGCTGCGGGCCCGCATTCCCTTTGTGCAGGCCACCGAAATCCGCGAAGGCGCGCAGCTGCAGTTGAGCTGGCGCCATGTCGACATGCACTGCATCCCGGCCGCTTAAACGGGCTTCGAGCGGGTCAGTGGCGCGGCGGTGAACGGCGAGGTGCCGCTGCCCAGCAGGATGCCGGCCTTGTTTTTGCGCTCAAACGGCAGTTCCACCAGTGCCGGGATCGGGCACTGATACGGATTGCCCGCCGTGCGCTGCTCCCATTCCTCCCGGGCAGCTTTCAGCAGCTCTTCGTTACTCAAGGCGTCGATGGCGGTGGCCGCCATCGCCTTGGCCGCCTGCAGCATCGCCTTGTGCGCGGCCGGCTGCTTGCCCTGCGCCACCAGCTGCCAGGAATGGCCCGGTGTGCCGACGGCGAAGCACGGCCCCCAGCATTGCACGGTGGGCGTCAACCAGCTGACATCGCCCACATCGGTGGAGCCATAGAGCTGCCGCGGCGTGCCATCAAACGGCAGGATGCTGTCATGCAGCGGCTTGTCGTAGGTCGTCGGTTCGCCGACGCTGCGCAGACTGGAGAATACGTCTTCCGGCGTCAGCGCATTGCGGCGCAGTTCGCTGGCGAAGGAACGGTCGGCATCGTCGAACTGCACCGGACCCAACTGCTCGATATTGCGATGCATCGCCCATTCCAGTGCGGTGTTGGGCATCACTTCCGAACAGGCCTTGTCGAAATCGACAAAGGCCTGGGTCTCGGTCATCAGCGCGGCACCCTCGGCGATCTTCTTGACCCGCTCGAACAGCGTGGTGGCCACCGCCACCGATGGGCCGCGCACCAGGTACAGCACCTCGGCTTTTGCCTGCACCACATTGGGCGAGATGCCGCCGGTATCGGTGACGGCGTAATGCACGCGGGCATTGGCCGGCATGTGTTCGCGCATGTAGTTGACGCCGACATTCATCAGCTCGACGGCATCCAGCGCGCTGCGGCCCAGATGCGGGGCGCTGGCAGCATGGGCGGCACGGCCGCTGAAGCGGAAATAGGCCTGGATATTGGCCAGGCTGTTGACCGACATGACGCCGAAGAAGCTGCCCGGATGCCAGGTGACGGCAGCATCCAGATCGGCGAACAGCCCCGCGCGTGCCATGAAAGTCTTGCCCGAACCGCCTTCTTCCGCCGGGCAGCCGTAATAGCGCACGCGGCCGGGCAGTTTGTGAATCTTCAGGTAGTCCTTAACCGCGATGGCGGCCAGCACGGCGCCGGCACCCAGCAGGTTATGGCCGCAGCCCTGGCCATTGGCCTGGGCGGTGGGACGCCGCTCGGTGACGCCAGACGCCTGGCCCAGGCCGGAAAGGGCATCGTATTCGCCGAGCAAACCAATTAGTGGACCATTTCCGCCGCCGCTATCCTGACCTGCCTCCGCCATGAAGGCGGTCGGGATGCCGGCGATGTTGCGGGTGATGCGAAAACCTTCTTTTTCCAGCAGCGCGATCTGCGCTGCCACGGCGCCATGCTCCTGGTAGCGTAGTTCGGCCAGATCCCAGACCGTGTCGCTGAGCGCGATGCAGCTGGTGGCCTTGGCGTCGCACAGCGTGGTGATGTCGGTGATGTTTTGCATGAAGGATCTGCTTTTGCGCTTTTCAGGATCGGCGGAATCCTTCTACTCTGAAATCTGAATTGCGGTAAGGGCGGGCAGCCCGATGCTGCAGATATTGCGGGGGATCACATGAAACAGAATGCGCGTTATTGGTTGCGTCGTAATGCAGTGGCACTGGCGGGCAGCATGCTGCTGGCTGCCGCATTGCCGGCATCGGCCCAGGATCTGAAGATCGGTCTCAAGACCGAGCCCAGCTCGCTCGATCCGCAGTATCATGCGCTGACGCCGAACCTGCAGATTGCCTTCCATATCCATGACGCCATGACCATGGCCGACAAGGATGGCAAGATCCAGCCGGGCCTCGCCACCTCGTGGAAACCGGTCGACGACACCACCTGGGAATTCAAGCTGCGGCCGAATGTGAAATTCTCCGACGGTTCGCCGTTTACCGCGGAAGACGTGATCTACACTTACCAGCGCGCCGCGAAGGTGCCGAACAGCCCGTCGCCGTATACCGTCTATCTGCGCCAGATCGCCGGCTATGAAATCGTCGATCCGCTGACGCTGCGCATCAAAACCGACGGTCCGGCGCCCGCCCTGCCGCTCGATATGTCGAACCTGCCGATCATGCCGAAAAAGCTCGCCAAGGCCGAAGTGGCCGAGGGTGTGACATCTGAGTCGCTTAACCAGGGCCAGGGCCTGATTGGCACCGGCCCCTACAAATTCGTCGAATGGAAGCGAGGCACTCAGTTGGTGCTGGAACGCAACGACGCCTATTGGGGCACCAAGCCGCACTGGAAGACGGTGACCTTCCGCCCGCTCAGCAATGCTGCGGCGCGCACGGCTTCCATGCTGGCCGGTGACGTCGACCTGATCGAGGATCCGCCGACCGACGATATCGAGAAGCTGAAAAAGGATCCCAAGCTGAATGTCAGCCAGGCGGTTTCCAATCGCATCATCTATATCCACCTGGATCATGTCGGCGAACCGAGCGTCGGCATCGAGGGCACGACCAAGAATCCGCTGAAGGACAAGCGCGTGCGACAGGCCTTGTCGCTCGCCATCGACCGCGACGCGATTTCATCGCGCATCATGGAAAACCTCGCCATCCCGGCCGCCGATTTCCTGCCCTTCCCGATGTTCGGGGCGCGCAAGGATGCCAAGCCAGACAAGTATGATCTGAACAAGGCCAAGGCCCTGCTGGCCGAGGCCGGCTATCCCGACGGGTTCGGCATTTCGCTCGGCACGCCGAACGGCCGCTACATCAACGACATCAAGGTGGCGCAGGCCATTGCGGCGATGTGGACGCGCGCCGGTGTGAAGACCAAGGTGGATTCGGCCGTGCCGCCGGTCTTCTTCAAGAACCGCGACGACCTGAAATACAGCGCCTATATGGCCGGCTGGTCGTCGCAGGAAATGAGCAACGCGCTGCGCTCGCTGGTTGCCACGCCGAACCGCGAAAAGGGCATGGGCACCACCAACAAGGGGCGTTATTCCAATCCGGCGATGGATGCCCTCCTGCTGCAGGCCATGGGCACGGTGGACGACGAGAAACGTTCGGCCCTGCTGCAGGATGCCAGCAAGATGGTGGTTGAAGATTACGGCCTGCTGCCGCTGCATTTCGAGCAGTCGGCCTGGGCAATGAAGAAGACCATCAACTATCCCGGCCGCAACGACCAGATGGTGCGTGCCGATTACATCCAGCCGGCGAAGTGATCGCCGGCTGAGGGCGGCAGAAGACCATCAATGGGAGGATGGCGCGGGCACAAGACCCGGCGCGTGACCATGCGGCATATCATGCCATATCTGTTGACCAGCCTGGCGCTTATCGGCGCCGGGCTGGCAGCCCATGTCGTCACCAGTTTGACGGCAGTGGTGGCGATATCGCTGTTTTTCGTGCCGGTCGTGCTGTTCTCCGCACTCGCCTTCGGTCTGTTTCCGGCGCTCTATGCGGTGGCCTGCACCATGGCCATCGCGGCTTTTTTCTTCTATCCGCCGATTTTCTCGCTCGCCGTTCACAGCTCCGTGCAGATGGTCGATCTGGCAATCTTCACCGGCGTTGCAGCGGTTGTCGGGCCCCTGGCGGATTGGGCGCGGCGCTCGGCCCGCAAGCTCAAGCAGCGTGAGACACGCCTGCACCAGCTTTATGAAGTCGGTCGCCATCTCGCTGCCGTGGCGGAGACCGCACAGATTCCCCAGGCCATCGCCGGGCAGGTGATGCGTGTTACAGGCCGGCCCTGTGCCATCCTGCTGACGGGAAGCGACGGCGCGCCGCAGGTGGCCGCGCTGGCTGGTGGCGCAAGCTTCGTCGGGACGGATCTGTCCGTTGCCGCCGGCCTATGGTCGAGCAGGCCGGCGATGGCGCCCCCGGATGGGGCAGGCAGTGCCTGGCAGATGCATGCGATCCGTCATGGCGAACAGCCGGTCGGCATTCTGGCTCTGCATGAAGCCAGTGCTGTCGTGGAACCGGTGTTCATGGCTGCACTGCTGGAGTTGATTGCCACAGCACTGGAGCGGATGCGCTTGGCCGAACGGAGCGAAATCGCCCGCATTGATGCCAAGGCCGACCAGCTGCGCGATGCGATCCTCAGTTCGATATCGCATGACCTGCGCACCCCGCTGGCTGCGATCCTCGGGTCCGCCTCCACCCTGGAAGGCTATGGTACCCTGTGCAGCGAGGCGGAACGGCAGGAACTGGCGGCGGCCATCCGCGAGGAGGCCGAGCGCCTGGAGCATTTCCTCGGCCGGTTGTTCGATCTGACCCGGATTCGTGCCGGGCGCCTGCATCCGGTGCTGGAACCGGTAGATCTTGTCGATGTCGTGGAGGCCGCGCTACGCCGCTGCCGTCCGCTGCTGGCGGGCCATGAAAGCCAGGTCGAACTGGCGCCGTCTTTGCCCCTGGTATTCAGCGATGCCATTCTGTTGCAGCAGGCGCTGGTCAATATTCTGGAGAATGCGGCAAAGTATGCCGCGCCGGGCACCATCATCCTGGTTGGTGCCTTCCACGCAGCCCACCATGTCGAGCTTTTTATTCGCGACAACGGGCGGGGCATGACTGCCGAGCAGAGCCGGCAGGTCTTCGATCATTTCTACCGCGCCACCGATCGGGCCGGCGAGCCCGGCGGCAGTGGACTTGGACTGACCATCAGCCGGGCCTTCATTGAAGCCTGCGGCGGGAGTATCGTCGCCGAAAGCGCGGGCCTGGGTCAGGGTACCACTATGCGGATCAAGCTGCCTCTGGCAGAAAGCACGGCTGATGGCGGCGATGAGCCTGGCAGTGGGAAACATGGAGTCGCGGCATGAGCAACGCCCGGACCATTCTTGTGGTTGACGACGAGAAGCAGATTCGCCGGTTCCTGCGCACGGGTCTGGCGGTCCACGGCTATGACGTGATCGAGGCCGAATCAGGCACCGAGGCATTGCGCCTGGCGCCCACAAAAGCGCCGGATTTGATGGTTCTCGACCTTCAGCTTGGCGACATGGATGGCCTGGATGTGCTGAAGCGTATCCGCGAATGGTCCTGGATGCCGGTGCTGATCCTGTCGGTGCGCGACCGTGAACTCGAGAAGGTGAAGGCCTTCGAGATGGGCGCCGATGACTATATCACCAAGCCCTTCGGCGTTGCCGAATTCGTAGCCCGCGTCAATGCACTGCTGCGCCGCATTCCGGAAGTGGCGGTTCAGCCGGTCTTCAGTGTCGGCGACCTCAGCATAGACATGGCCCGCAGGCAGGTTATGCGGGATGGCACCGAAGTCCGTCTGTCGCCGAAGGAATATGCGGTGCTGCAGCATCTGGCCCGTCACGCCGGAAAGGTGGTGACACACGGGCAGATGCTCAACGAGATCTGGGGGAGCGATCATGCCGAAGATGCGCACTATCTGCGCATCTTTATGCGCAAGTTACGCCAGAAAATCGAACGCGATCCCACCCAGCCGCGCTACATCGTCACGGAACTTGGCATTGGCTATCGCTTGCGCATGCAGGATCAACTCGAAGCCCTCGCGTAAACAAAAAGTATCATCGTGTAAACGTCCTGTATCCATCGCGCATATTTCGCCTCCACCAATGTCGGGGGATGTTTTTGACCTTGGTATAAGCCTTGGTATGTGCTCGATAACTTATGCTTCCCAGATCGGACTGCATGCGATCGCAGCCGCAATTCAATGGGAAGGAAACAGGCATGACTGCCACCTACGCCGACGACGCGCGGCTCGTCTCAAAGTCTGAAGAGCGCAAGGTCATCTTCGCGTCTTCGCTCGGTACCGTCTTCGAATGGTACGATTTTTATCTGTACGCCACGCTGGCACCGTTCTTTGCCTCGCTGTTCTTCCCGCCGGGCAACGAGACCGCAGCGCTGCTGTCGGCCTTTGCCACCTATGCCGCCGGCTTCCTGGTGCGCCCCTTCGGCGCCATCTTCTTTGGCCATATCGGCGACCTCGTCGGCCGCAAATACACCTTCCTTGTCACCATCCTTGTGATGGGCGGCTCCACTTTCGCCGTCGGCCTGTTGCCGACTTTCTCGGCGATCGGCTGGGCGGCGCCGTTCCTGCTGGTGGTTCTGCGTCTACTGCAGGGCCTGGCGCTCGGCGGTGAATATGGCGGTGCGGCCACCTATGTGGCGGAGCATGCGCCGAAGAACGGTCGTGGCTATTCCACGGCCTGGATCCAGACCACTGCGACGCTCGGTTTCTTCATGTCGCTGGCGGTGATCGGCTTCTGCCGCGTCACCATCGACGCCAAGACCTTCGCTGACTGGGGCTGGCGCATCCCGTTCCTGGTCTCCCTGGTCCTGCTCGCCTTCTCGGTCTACATCCGCATGAAGCTGAATGAATCGCCGGTCTTCAAGCGTATGAAGGAAGAGGGCAAGGGATCGGACCATCCAATCCGCGACAGCTTCTTCAAGTATCCGAACAACAAGTTCGTGTTGCTGGCACTGATCGGCGCTGTCGCGGGTCAGGGCGTGGTCTGGTACACCGGGCAGTTCTATGCCCTGTTCTTCCTCACCATCACGCTGAAGGTCGATTACCTGACGGCTTACACACTGATCGCGATATCGCTTCTGATGGGTACGCCGTTCTTCATCTTCTTCGGCTGGCTGTCTGACCGCATCGGCCGTCTGAAGATCATTCTGGCGGGTTGTCTGATCGCCGCCGTGACCTACTTCCCGCTCTTCTCGGCATTGACCCATTATGTCAATCCGGACCTGGAAGCCTTCCAGGCGAAGACCGAGATCGTGGTCACTGCGCCAGCGGACCAGTGCAACTTCCACATCTTCGTGGGTCCGTGGTCGAAGTTCACCGATTGCGACCGTGCCAAGGACTACATGACTAAGCTTGGTCTGTCGTTCAAGGCGGTCGATGGTGCTTCCGGTACTCCGGGTATCATCAAGATTGGTGACAAGGCCATTCCGATCGATAACTGGGTTGCCAACAAGGTGGCGGCGCAGGTCGATGCAGCCTTGGCCTCAGGCGGTTATCCGAAGTCGGCCGACCCGGCGAAGATCAATTGGACGATGACGCTCGCGATCCTCTTCGTCATGCTCATCTATGTCACCATGGTCTACGGCCCGATTGCGGCTTTCCTCGTCGAGCTGTTCCCGACCAAGATCCGCTACACCTCGATGTCGCTGCCGTATCATATCGGCAACGGCTGGTTCGGCGGCATGCTGCCTCTGGTGGCCACGGCGATGGTCGCCAGCAGCGGCAATATCTACAACGGTCTGTGGTATCCGATCGTTGTGGCGGTGATCACGGTGGTCATCGGTGCTCTGCTGCTGCGGGACAACAAGAACGCCGACCTGCACAACTAATCCGGATTGTGCCGGATACGGAAAGGGCCGCAGCGATGCGGCCCTTTTCTTTTATGCGGCCGGCGATCAGTCGGCAGCGTCGGGTTTGGCTGCCGCAGCCCGTTCCTGGTCCTGCAGCACGCGCCACAGGATTTTTCCGGTGGCCGATTTCGGCAGGGCTTCGGCGAATTCGATCACGCGTGGCACCTTGTAGGCGGCCATGCGTTCGCGGCACCAGGCCTGCACGGAGTCTGCCGTCAACTCGGTCGTGTCATCCCTGGGGATGATCACCGCCTTCACCGTTTCGCCGCGATGGGCATCGGCGGTGGCGATGATGCAGACCTCGCGAATCTGCGGATGCGCATACATCATCGCCTCGATCTCGCTGGGCCAGACCTTGTAGCCGGAAGCATTGATCATGCGCTTGAGCCGGTCGACCAGGAAGAAATAGCCTTCCTCGTCGTAATAACCCAGATCACCGGTGCGGAAGAACCGTTTGCCGTCGCGCTCGAAAAACACCTGCGCGGTTTCGTCGGGCCGGTTCCAGTAGCCGAGGAAAATCTGTGGCCCGGCGATGACGATCTCGCCGGTCTCGTTGGGGCCCAGTTCGTCCAGTGTATCGGGGTTGATGATGCGGGAATCGACATCGAATACCGGAATCCCCAGGCATTGCGGCTTCGGGCTGGTCACCGGATTGATATGGGTGGCGGCAATGGTCTCCGACAGGCCATAGCCTTCGATGTAATCCAGCCCGGTGAAATCCTTCAGCTTGGCGGCCACCGCCTTGGGCATCGGGGCGCCACCGCCGCCGATGCCGATCAGCGAGGACAGATCCCAGCTGCCGGACTCCGGATCGGAGAGGAAGTCGATGCACATGGTGGTGATATTGCGCCAATGCGTCACGCGATGGCGCCGGATCAGGTCGGCCGCCACCTTGCGGTCCCAGCGCGTCATCACCACCAGCGTGGCGCCATTGAACAGCGGCGCGTTCATCGAATTCTGCATGCCGGTGACATGGAACAGCGGCAGGGTCACCAGTTGCACCGATTCCGGCGTCGCCGGATTCCAGGCGATCGAACCGAACAGGGTGGCGGTGACGCCGCGGATGCTGTGCAGGCAGCCTTTCGGCGCGCCGGTGGTGCCCGAGGAATAGGGCAGCACACACCAGTCGTCATGGGTGGCGTGATGCGGCCCGGCTTGCAGGCTGCGCGCAAGCACATCCATCCAGGCGATGGCTGGTGTCTCCACCGGCAGGCGCGGTGCCATCACCACATCGGGCTGCTGGATGTCGGTCTGCTGGGTGACATAGTCGCTATAGGCGCCCACCACCGCATGCTTCAGTTCACTGCCGAGCAGCGGTTGCGCCGCGGCGAAAATCTCCTGTCCGCAGATCACCGTGCGCGCGCCGGTGTCGCGTGCGATATGGCGCAGTTCTTCCACCTTGCTCATCGGGTTGACCGGCACCACCACGGCGGTCAGCCGCTGGATGGCGTAATAGGCGATCACATACTGCGGGCTATTCTGCATATAGAGCAGCACGCGGTCGGTGCGCCGCACGCCGCAGACCTGCTCCAGATATCCGGCCAGCCGGTCGACATGGTCTTTCAGCTGCGCATAGGTCAGCGCCGTGCCGTAATAGAGGATCGCCGGCTTGGCCGGGTAGCGGCGGGCGGAAAGCTCCAGATTCTCATACAGGCTGGTGACCGGCAGCGTCAGATGCTTGGGCACGCCCTTGGGCCAGACCGCGTAATGCCGGTCGAACATCGGTTTCCTCCGTTTATGCGGGCATGCTCCGGCCTTTCGTCCCGGGATTCAATTGTGACCTTAGGGAAGGGGTGCGGACTTCAGTTGACGGCGAGCCAGAACAGGCGGATAATATTTGCAAATGCAAATAAATCCGTGTCGGGAGGATTCGGATATGAACTTTGCCCCCACTGCGCTCACTGCGGACGCGCTGCCCCATTGGGATGACGCCGGGTCCAGCCGGATTCCCTTCTGGGCCTATACCGATCCGGCGGTGTATCGCCGCGAGATCGAGCGGTTTTTCCACGGCAATGGCCATTGGTGCTATGTCGCGCTGGAAGCCGAGCTGCCCAAGCCCGGCGATTACAAGCTGTCGTATGTCGGCGAGCGCCAGGTCATCGTCGTGCGCGACCGTGACCAAAGCCTGCATGTGGTGGAAAACCGCTGTGCCCATCGTGGCGTGCGTTTCTGCCAGAAGCCGCGCGGCACCGCGCGCAGCTTCGTCTGCCCCTATCACCAGTGGACCTACAAGCTGAACGGCGACCTCGCCGGTCTGCCGTTCCGGCAGGGTGTGAAAAAGGACGATGGCGAAGTGCAGGGCGGCATGCCCGCCGATTTCGACCTCAAGCAGCATGGCCTGACCAAGCTGAAGGTCGCGACCTATAACGGGCTGGTGTTTGCCACCTTCGATCACGACGCGGCGAATTTCGAGGACTATATCGGCCCGGATGTGATGCCGTGGGTCAATCGCATTTTCGACGGCCGCAAGCTCACCATCCTTGGCACCAATCGCCAGCGCATTCCAGGCAACTGGAAGCTGATGATGGAAAACATCAAGGATCCCTATCACCCCGGTCTGCTGCACACCTGGTTCGTCACCTTCGGCCTGTGGCGCGCCGACCAGCAGTCGCGCATGGTGATGGACGAACACGGCCGCCATGCGGTGATGATCTCGCAACGCAATGCCGGTGGCGAGGCCAAGGCGGTCACCGAGGGCGTCACCAGCTTCAAGAAAGACATGGCGCTGAACGATACGCGCCTGCTGGATGTGGTGCCGGAATACTGGTGGAAGGGGCCGACGGTGACGATGATCACCCTGTTCCCCAGTGTGATCATCCAGCAGCAGGTGAATTCGCTGTCCACGCGTCATATCGTGCCGTCGGGACCAGACTCGTTCGATTTCATCTGGACCCATTTCGGCTTCGAGGAAGACGACGAAGAGATGACGCGCCGCCGTCTGCGTCAGGCCAACCTGTTCGGCCCGGCCGGCTTCGTCTCGGCCGATGATGGCGAGGTGATCGAATTCTCACAGGATGGCTTCCGCCAGAAGGGTGCCGATGGCGCCACCATCTGCGAGCTGGGTGGCAAGGATATCGCCCCGACCAACCACATGGTCACCGAGACGCTGATCCGCGGCATGTATGGCTACTGGCGCAAGGTGATGGAGCTATGAGCATCACCACCGCGCGCAAGGGCGCTGTCGGCCTCGCCATCCTCGAGGCGCAGTATCATGTCGACCAGTTCAATGCGGCTTACGGCGATATTCTGGATCGCGGCGACTATGCCGCCTGGGTCGATCTGTTCACCCAGGACTGTCTCTACAAGGTGATCCCGCGCGAGAACCACGACGCCGGTCTGCCTCTCTGCACCATGGCATTGGAAAGCCAGGGCATGCTGAAGGATCGCGCCTATGGCATCACCAACACGCTGTTCCATGCGCCCTATTACCAGCGCCATGTGATCGGTGTGGCGCAGGTGCTGACCGACAATGGCGTGGAGATCAAGGCAACGGCAAACTATGCCGTGTTCCGCACCAAGCCGGGCTCGGTTTCCGAGGTTTATAATGTCGGGCGCTATCTGGATGTTTTCCTGCGCACGCCGGACGGGCTGAAGCTGAAGGAACGGCTCTGCGTCTTCGACAGCGAACTGATCCTGAATTCGCTGATCTATCCGATCTAGACCACGCGGCTCTGCAGTTCTCCAGCCGCCGCCAGCAGCAGCGGCAGGAAGGTTTCACGCATCTGCTTCGGTGTTGCGCGTTCGATGCGGATGCCGATGTTCAGTGCCGCCACCGCGCGTCCGTCAAAGCGGCGCACCGGCACGGCCAGCGAACGGAAGCCCAGTTCGGCCTCCTGGTCCGACAGCGCATAGCCGTCTTTTGCTGCGCGGGCGATGATCGCGGCCAGTTCGCTTTTGTCCGTGACGGTTTTGGGCGTCAGCGCCTGTGGCTGCAACCTGTCGATCGCAGCCGGATTGCCGGCCAGCAGCACGCGGCCGAGCGCCGAGCAGAAGGCCGGCACCCGGAAGCCGATACCCGGCGCGGTCGAGAGAAACCGGGGTGGCGAGCTATGCGCCACCATGACGGCGAAGTCTCCGGCCAGCACGGCGGCCGAACAGGCCTCATCGGTCTCCTGGCAGAGCTTGTCGCAGGCGGCCTGCAGGGCCGCCGCATTGCCGGCAGAACCGAGATAGGCGCCGGCCAAGCCCATCACCTGCGGCGTCAGGCGGAACAGCTTGCCATCGCTCTCCAGGTATCCGAGCTGCTCCAGCGTATAGAGCGCGCGGCGCACCGTGGCGCGCGGCAGGTCGACCGCGCGCGACA
This sequence comes from Ferrovibrio terrae, assembly GCF_943372915.1. Lineage (GTDB taxonomy): Bacteria > Pseudomonadota > Alphaproteobacteria > Ferrovibrionales > Ferrovibrionaceae > Ferrovibrio > Ferrovibrio terrae_A. The sequence goes on from NZ_CALSAN010000012.1 coordinate 56,494, forward strand.
CATCGCTCAGCGTCATCTGCGGACGGCTGCCGTCAAAGGCGGTCAGGATGCTCAAGCCTCGCGCCAGCGCCTCGAGAAAATCCGGGCTGCGGCCGCTCTGGGCGCGTTTTTCGGCATCGGTATCACGCAGGCGGGTCATGGTTTCTCGTTGCCGTGCTCGATGAATGGAGTTAAAATCGCACATATGTTCGCTAGTCGGACATTCTCGGGCCTGTGGGAGGGTCCGTCAAGGCGGAATGACGAGGGACCAGCCATGACCACGCACGATCAGAATATGCGCATGACCCGGGTCGGCCCGGGCCAGCCGGCCGGCAAGCTGCTGCGCCGCTACTGGCAGCCGGTAGCGCTGATCGAGGAACTCGACGATCTGCGTCCGGTCCGTCCGCTCAAGCTGATGGGCCAGGATTTCGTGCTGTTCCGCGACGAGCAGGGCCGCTATGGCATGCTGGATCGCGACTGCCCGCATCGCGGCGCCGATCTGGCCTTTGGCCGGCCCGAAGATGGCGGCCTGCGCTGCCCCTTCCATGGCTGGCTGTTCGATGTGAAGGGCAACTGCCTGCAGATGCCGGCGGAGCCCGAAGGCAGCAAGCTGTGCCAGCGCATCAAGCAGAAAAGCTATCCGGTGCAACTGCGCAGCGGCATCCTGTTTGCCTATCTCGGCGAGGGCGAGCCGCCAGCATTTCCCGAGCTCGACTGTTTCGTGGCGCCAGACTCCCATGTCTTTGCCTTCAAGGGCCATATGGCCTGTAACTGGCTGCAGGCGCTGGAGGTTGGCATCGACCCGGCGCATGCCTCTTTCCTGCATCGCTTCTTCGAAGACGAAGACCCCAACGCCAATTACGGCCGGCAATTCCGCGCCAATTCGGCCGATTCAGACATGCCGATGACCCGCGTGCTGCGCGAATTCGAGCGGCCCAACATCGAGGTCGAGCGCACTGATTACGGCATGCGGCTGATCGCGCTGCGCGAGATTAACGATAAGAACACGCATGTGCGCGTGACAAACCTGCTGTTCCCGCAGGCCTTCAACATTCCGCTATCGGCCGAAATGACCATCACCCAGTGGCATATGCCGGTGGATGATGTGAACTGCTACTGGTTTGCCATCTTCACCAGCTTCGCCGGCCCGGTCGACAAGCAGCAGATGCGTGAACAGCGCCTGCAGCTCTATACGCTGCCGGATTACATCCCGCGCCTGAACAAGTCGAACGACTACGGCTTCAATGCGCTGGAGCAGAAGACCCAGACCTATACCGGCATGGGCAGCGACATCAACGTGCATGACCAGTGGGCGGTGGAAAGCCAGGGGCCGATCCAGGACCGCACCCGCGAGCATCTGGGCAGCACCGACAAGGCGATCATCAACTACCGTTCCATGCTGATGAAGGCAATCGACCAGGCGGAAACCGGCAACGAGCCGCCGCTGATGGTGCTGGACGCCAATGCCGCCAAGGCGATCCGCGGCCCGGTCACCATCGACGGCATTGCCCCCACCGCCACATGGCGGGCATACTGGCGCGAGGCCGATGCGCGTAAACGCGCGGCTGCGCCGTGGCAGGCTCCAGCAGTCCTCGCGGCTGAATAAACACCAGACAGTTTTTCTGCGGGGGATTTTCGTGGAGCGTTTCGTCGACCAGCACGGCCTGTGGACGCCGGAGCAGCACAAGGCTGCCAAAGCCGTGGAGAAGGAGGTCGCCGAGCGTGGCCTCGGTGTGATCCGTTTCTCATTTGCCGACCAGCACGGCATCCTGCGCGGCAAGACCGTGGTGGCCGAGGAACTCGGCAGCGCCATGCGCAGCGGCGTCGGCTTCACGACGACGCTGCTGGCGAAAGACACCTCGCATCGCACGGTCTTCCCGGTCTTCACCAAGGGCGGCGGTTTCGGTCTGCCCGAGATGCAGGGCGCCGCCGACGTGCTGATGGTGGCCGACCCGACGACATTTAAAGTTCTGCCCTGGGCGCCGCATACCGGCTGGCTGCTCTGCGACCTCTATTTCGCCGATGGCCGCCCGGTGCCCTTCTCGACGCGCCAGCTCTATCGTGATGCGCTGAAAAAAGTGAATGACACAGGCTACGACTATGTCGCCGGCCTGGAAGTCGAGTTCCATGTCTTCAAGCTGGAAGACCCGAAACTGCAGCCGGAAGATGCCGGCCAGCCCGGCAATCCGCCGCAGGTCAGCCTGCTGACGCAGGGCTACAACTATCTCACCGAACTGCGCTACGACCAGTATGACGCGATCTATGAAATCCTGCGCAAGGATATCCAGGCACTCGGCCTGCCGTTGCGCTCGATGGAAGTGGAATTCGGCCCCAGCCAGGCGGAATTCACCTTCCGCCCCGGCACCAATATGGAGTCGGCCGACACCATGGTGCTGTTCCGCTCGGCCGCCAAGCAGATCGCGCGGCGGCATGGCTATCACATCACCTTCATGTGCCGGCCCAAGCTGCCGAACATCTTCTCTTCCGGTTGGCACCTGCATCAGTCGCTGGTTGATCGCAAGACGCAGAAGAATGCCTTCATCCCGACCGAAGACGGCCAGCCGCTGTCACAGCTCGGCCGGCATTTCCTCGCCGGCCTGCTGGAGCATGCGCCGGCCTCGGCGGCTTTCGCCGCACCCACCATCAATGCCTATCGCCGCTATCGGCCATATTCGCTGGCGCCCGACCGTGCCATCTGGGGCAAGGACAATCGCGGCGTGATGTGTCGCGTGCTCGGCGCCAAGGGCGATCCGGCCAGCCGCATCGAAAATCGGCTCGGCGAGCCGGCCGCCAATCCCTATCTCTATATGGGCTCGCAGCTGCTGGCTGGTCTGGATGGCATGACGAACGCGAAAGAGCCGCCGCCGTCTGCCGATACGCCCTACGAGACGCCGGCTCCGGCCTTGCCGCGGTCGCTGGAGGGCGCGCTCGCCGCGCTGAAAGACAGCGCCTGCTACCGCGCCGGTTTCGGCGACACCTTTGTCGACTATTTTCTGCATATCAAGCAGGCCGAGATCGCGCGTTTCCTGCTGGAAGTCAGTGACTGGGAACATCGCGAGTATTTCGAGCTGTTCTGATGCCGATGCTCAGCCTGTTTCCCACCCGCATCGACGTCGCGCCGCTGAAAAAGCGCGGGCTCGACAGCTTCAACCGCGATCTCATCGATGTCTGCGAGTCCCTCCGTCTGGCCGACACCACCGGCCAGCGCTGGAGCGCCAAGCACTATCCGGGCGGCTATACCTCCTATGGCAGCCATGACCAGATGCATCGCATTTCCACGACCTTTGCGGCGCTGGAAAAGGCGCTCGATCCGCAGGTGAAGGCCTATGCGCTGGCGCTGGGTTACGACCTGCGCGGGCGCAAGCTGTCGATGACCGACTGCTGGGTCAACATGATGGCCGGCGCGGTGACGCATAACCTGCATCTGCATCCGCTCAGTTTCATCAGCGGTACCTATTACGTGCAGGTGCCGCGCGGGGCGGCGGCGATCAAGTTCGAGGATCCGCGGCTGGATCGGCTGATGGCCGCGCCGCCCCGGCGCGCCGATCTCGCACCGCGCGAACGCCTCCATTTCAGCGTGAAGCCGAAAGCCGGGCAGGTTGTGCTGTTCGAAAGCTGGCTGCGTCATGAGGTGCCGCCCAGTTTCACAGTGCAGGAGCGGATTTCGATCAGCTTCAATTACGGCTGGACCGCGCGCCAATAAATCGCGAACCAATCTGCACCAATGCGGACCAAGGCTTGACCTTGGCCACACCCGCGCCATCCTGATGCGGCACCGAAACCAGCCCGAAGATTCCCGCTCATGTCCGCTCTGTTCGAACCGCTGCAGCTCCGGTCCGTTACGCTGCCCAACCGCATCGTGCTGTCGCCGATGTGCCAGTACAGCGCCATCGACGGCGTGCCGAACAACTGGCATCGCATCCATCTCGGCCGCTATGCGACTGCGGGTCTCGGGCTCATCATGGCGGAAGCCACCCATGTGAATGCCGGGGGGCGTATCACCCCGGGCTGTCTGGGCCTGTATAATGCCGTGCAGGAGGCTGCATTCGGCGCGATTGCCGCCGATGTGAAGCAGTTTGGCCCGACACCGTTTGCCATCCAGCTCGCCCATGCCGGCCGCAAGGCCTCGGCCGATCTGCCCTGGCGCGGCGGCCATTCGCTGCAGGGCCCGCAGGCCTGGCTCACCGTGGCGCCGAGCGCCATTCCGCATGATGCCGGCTGGCATATCCCGCAGGAGCTGGATGACGAGGGGCTCGATGCGGTCAAGCGCGACTTTGTTTCGGCGGCAGGGCGCGCCGACCGCGCCGGCGTCGACCTGATCGAGCTGCATGGTGCCCATGGCTATCTGTTCCACCAGTTCATCTCGCCGATCTCCAACAAGCGAACCGACCGCTACGGCGGCAATGCGGAAAACCGCATGCGCTTCCCGCTTGAGGTATTCGAGGCGGTGCGCGCGGTCTGGCCGAAGCACAAGCCGCTTGGCATGCGCATCACCGGCAGCGACTGGGTGGCGGGCGAAGGGCTGGAGATCGATGATGCCATCGCCTTTGCTGCGCGCCTGAAGGAGCTTGGTGCCGATTTCGTCGATGTCAGCTCCGGCGGCGTGTCGCCGAAGCAGAAGATCGCCACCGGCCCCGGCTATCAGGTGCATTTCGCCGCCGCGGTGAAAAAAGCCACCGGCATCGTCACCATGACGGTTGGCCTGATCACCGAGCCACAGCAGGCCGAGGCGATTGTCAAAGAGGGCAAGGCCGATCTGGTGGCGATGGCCCGCGGCCTGCTCAACGATCCCTACTGGGCCTGGCGGGCGGCCGATGCGCTGCATGGCGAGGTACATGTCGCCCCGCAATACCTGCGCGGCCGGGCCCGTGGCGTCGATACGCCGCGCGAGATCGTGCTCAAGGCTGTGCGCTGAACAGGGCGCTGAACGGCCGCTGACGTAAGGGCCGTCACAGCAATCTTGTATCGGCACATTCCCGCGCTTGCCGGGAGGGCAACTTCGTCCTATCCATGACTCCAGGCCGCCGGATGGTCCGGCGGTCACGTTCTCAGGGCGGGGTGAAAGTCCCCACCGGCGGTATGCGGTCGGAACGATCTTCCGACGCGAGCCCGCGAGCGCCTCCCGGCTTTCATGCGGCCGGCAGGGTCCAGCAGATTCGGTGAAATGCCGAAGCCGACGGTTACAGTCCGGATGGAAGAGAGCGGTGAAGGACCATGCCGTGGCATGCGACGCCTGTCGTATGCCCATGGCGTGTCGCCGGTACCGTGCGCCCTGATTCTGATGGCAGGAAAGGACGCCACCATGAATCAGCGCCTAGAACCGAGTTTTCCCGAAATCCGTCTTGATACGACAGGCAAGGATGCCAGACGCGTTGCCTTCATCCAGGCCTGCTGGCATCGCGACATTGTCGATGAGGCCTGGGAGGCCTTCCTGCCCGAAATGGCCAAGGCCGGCCTGCGGCAGGGCAGCATCGATCGCTTCGAACTGCCCGGCGTGTTCGAAATCCCGCTGCAGGCCAAGCTGCTGGCGAAGAGCGGCCGCTATCATGCCATCGTCGCCGCCGGCTTCGTGGTCAATGGCGGCATCTATCGCCATGATTTCGTATCGGCGGCGGTGATCGATGGCCTGATGCAGGTGCAGCTGGAAACCGAAGTGCCGGTGCTCAGCTGCGTGCTGACGCCGCATCATTTCCATGAGCATGACGAGCATCGCGCCTTCTTCCGCGACCATTTCAAGGTCAAGGGCCGTGAGGTGGCGGTGGCCTGTGCCGCGACGCTGCGCAATATTGGCGCGCTGCAGAAGGCGGCGGCATAGTGTCTGAAGTGTCATGGCCGGGGCTGCCCGGCCATGACACTCTATGAGATATGGAGCTTTAGCCCCGTTTTATGAACTTCGCGATGCGGTCCACCGCGCCGTCCAGCTTGTCGGTGGTCTTGGCGAAGCAGAAGCGCACCACGCTGCGCACCTGGTCCTCGCTGTAGAATGCGCTGACCGGGATCGCCGCCACTTTCGCCTGCTCCACCAGCTTCAGGCAGAAGGCGGCATCGTCGATATCGTTGGCGATGGTGGAAAGATCGACATTGAGGAAATAGGTCGCCTGGCTCGGCAGCACAGTGAGGCCGGCTTCGGTCAGGCCCTTGGCAAAGCGGTCGCGCGCGGTCTGCAGGTCCTGGCGCATGCCGGCGAAATAGTCGTCGCTCTTTTCCAGGCCATAGGCCACCGCGGCCTGCAGGTTCGGCGGCGTGGTGAAGGTGACATACTGGTGTGCCTTGGCCAGCACCTTCATGATCGCCGGGGCGGCGCAGACAAATCCCACCTTCCAGCCGGTCAGCGAGAAGATCTTGCCGGCTGAGCCGATCTTGATGCAGCGCTCGCGCAGGTCCGGCAGGCCGATCAGCGGCTGATGCTGCTGACCATCGAACAGCACATGCTCCCACACCTCGTCGCAGATCGCGATGGCGTTGTACTTCACCAGGTAGCGGCCGAGCAGCTCGAGATCCTCGCGCGGAAACACGCTGGCGGTGGGGTTGAGCGGGTTGTTGAAGATCACGGCCTTGGTCTTCGGCGAGAAGGCAGCCTGCAGCGCGGCTTCATCGATGCGCCAGTGCGGCGGGCGCAGGGTGACGAATTTCGGCACGCCGCCGGCGCGCTTCACCAGCGGCAGATAGGCATCATACATCGGCTGGAACAGCACGACCTCATCGCCCGGCTCGATCAGCGCCAGCAGGCTGTCGGCCAGCGCCTCGGTGGCACCCGAGGTGATCATCACCTCGTTCTGCCAGTCGAGGCTGAGATTGTGAAAGCGCTTGTAATGTTCGGCCACCGCCTGACGCAGTTCTGGCAGGCCCATCATCGGCGGATACTGGTTCCAGCCCGACAGCACGGCCTGCGCCGCCTTGGCGCGCACGTCTTCCGGGCCGGGATCGTCGGGGAAGCCCTGGCCCAGATTGATCGCATCATGCTGGCCGGCGAGCCGCGACATGGTCTCGAAGATGGTGGTGGGCGCGTCGGCGAAGATCGGGTTCATCACAGATAATCCAGCGAAAGAGCGTAAATAGCTGCGGAAAATGCGGCCGCTGATGTAGCACGGCGGCCGCAGGCGCAACAGCCCTGGACCGTTAAAGCCGGCCTTCCGTATCCGCCTGGCGGAACACCCCGGCCAGGAAATCGACAAACACGCGCAGGCGCGGCGACAGCTGGCGATGGGCCGGATACACCGCCTGCACCGGCATCGGCGCCAGCCGCCAGGGACCGAGGATTTCGACCAGCCGGCCGGCCCGGATGTCGTCGAGCACGTGATAGCGCGGCACCTGCACGATGCCCAGCCCGGCGCGGCAGGCGGCGGCATAGGCATCGGCATCGTTCACCGCCACGGCGCTGGGCAGCATGTAGACGCGGTTCTCGCCGTCGATTGTGAAATCCAGCGATTCATGCCGCCCGCTGGCCAGCGAGATGTAGTTCACCGCGCGATGGCCGGTGTGCAGCTCGTCCGGATGCTGCGGGGTGCCGTGGCGGGCGAGATAGTCGGCACTGGCCACCGTCACCTGAACCAGGTCGGTCATGCGCCGCGCCACCATGCTGGAATCCGGCAATGGCCCGCTGCGCAGGCCGCAATCCATGCCTTCGCGGATCAGGTCGACCGGGCGGTCGCCGAAGCCGAGTTCCAGCCGGATCTCGGGATAGCGGGCAAAGAAATCCGGCAGGGCCGGAATGATGAAATGCCGCGCGATCGTGCCCTGCAGATGCGCGCGCAGCACCCCGCGCGGGCTGGTGGCCGACTGGCTGAACACCGCTTCGGTCTCATCCAGGTCGGCCAGCAGCCGGGTGCAGCGCTGGTAATAGGCCTCGCCATCCAGCGTGGTGCGCACGCTGCGGGTGGTGCGCTCCAGCAGCCGGGCCTTCAGCCGGGCTTCCAGCTGCTTGATCGCATGGGTGACGGTGGCGCGCGGCAGCTGCTGGTCGTCGGCGGCAGCGGTGAAGCTGCCAAGCTCGACAATCCGGGTGAACAGCCGCATGGCCTGAAAGCGGTCCATGGCTATTGTTTATATAAATTGAATAATAATGGCAATAATAGGTTATTTATTCCATTTACACAAAAGGGCATAGGCAGGGCATCCCAACCCAAGCAGGAGCCCTCCCATGACTACCCCCTCCCAAAAGGTCGCGATCGTCACCGGCGGATCGCGCGGCATCGGCGCCGCCATCAGCCAGGCGCTGGCCGCCAGTGGCCATGCTGTGGTGATCAACTATGCCAGCCGTAAGGTCGAGGCCGAGACGCTGGTGCTGCAGATCGCTGATGCCGGCGGCCGGGCAATCGCCGTGCAGGGCGATGTGGCTGATGCTGTGGCGATGACGGCGCTGTTCGATGCGGCCGAACAGGCTTTCGGCGGCGTCGATGTGCTAGTCGCCAATGCCGGCGTGCTGGATGCGCGCCTGCCGAAAATCGCCGACACGGCCGAAGCCGATTTCGACCGCATCTTCGCCATCAACGTGAAAGGCGTGTTCAACCTGATGCAATTGGCGGCCCGGCGGCTGCGCAATGGCGGCCGCATTGTCGCGCTGTCGTCCAGCGTGCTGGCGATGAACCTGCCGGGCTACGGCGTCTATGCCGCCAGCAAGGCCGCCGTCGAAACCCTGTCGCGTTTTCTGGCCCATGAACTGCGCGGCCGCCAGATCACGGTGAACACGGTGGCGCCGGGCCCGGTGGCGACCGAACTGTTCTTTGCCGGCAAGAGTGCGGAGCGCGTTGCGCAGCTGGCGAAAATCCCGCCGCTGGAGCGGCTGGGCCAGACTGACGACATCGCCCACGTGGTGGCGTTTCTCGCCAGTCCGGCCGGCGGCTGGATCAATGGCCAGCTGCTGCGCGCCAATGGTGGCGCGGTCTAGGGGATTTTGCGCAGGTGGCGCCGGCGCAGTAGCGCCAGCGTCACCGCGATGCCAAGCGAACAGGCGAGGCCGATGGCGAAGGCCGGTAGCGGGCCGATGCGTGGCCCGAGCACGGCTAGGCCGCCGAAAAACGGGACATGGCTGAGCAGGCCGATCTCGGTGGCGCGCAGGGCCGCACGAATGCCGCCTGCTTCCAGCCGCTGCGGCAGGAACCAGCAGACAGTGAGCAGCGCCACCGGGAAGGAGGCGAAAATACCGGCCACCGTCGGCCCGAGCAGATGCGCCAGACCGCTGACCGCAGCCACCAGCAGCCCGGCGGCGGTGCCGCGCAGGGCAATCTCGAACCATGGCGAGCGGCCGCGTGCGGCCGGCGCACTCATCGGCACATGACGGCCGGCCAGCCAGGCAATGAAGCCACAGGCAGCGAGAATGCCGAACGAGATCGCCAGCATCGGCGGCAGGCTGCGGATCACCATCCCGGTGGCGAACCAGGCGATCAGGCCGCCCAGCAGTGCCAGCGGCATCGCCACGCGGCCAACCAGCGCAATCACGCTGACCAGGAACAGCAGCACGGCGCCGAGGGTGGCGAGGCTGCCCAGCGCGGCCTGGGCGACGAAGCCGGCATCGTGATGCAGGATAATGAAGAGATAGGCCGGCGCGGTGACGATGGGCAGTGCCAGTACGATGCCGCCAATGAAGGGCGAGGCGCGTTCCATCAGCGCCACCACGCCGCCGACGAAACCGGCGGTGGCCAGTCCGCGGGCGGCGACGGCCAACAAAGCGAGATCCATTTCAGGCATGATCAGCGCGGCCCGGTATCGTCCGGCCCGCGGGGCGGCGTGCCCTGGCTGAGCCGCTGGGTCGGTGCCACCAGCTGATGGCCGCTGACCTCGGCGCCGGCATCAGCGGGCAGGCGCCAGAAGATGATCGCCGACAGGGCCGCGGTGACGCCCACGGTGAAGAAGGCCGGCATGAAGCTGTCGGCGCGGATCTGCTCGACGCCGCCGCCCAGGCTCACCGTGGCATGCAGCACCATGGCACCGACCGCCACGCCGGCCGACAGCGACAGTTGCTGCATCATCGAGGTGAAGCTGGTGGCGCGGCTCATGCGCTCGTTGGCGATATCGGCAATCGTCAGCGTGTTGGTGCTGGTGAACTGCAGCGAGCGGAAGAACCCGCCGAGCAGCAGCAGGCCCAGCATCACCGCATGCGGCGTGTCGGGCCGGAACAGGCCGCAGACGGCAATGAAAGCGCCGCAGAGCAGGCCGTTGCCGATCAGCACGCGGCGGAAACCGAAGCGGCGCAGGATCGGCCCGGCCGCCATCTTCATGGTCAGTGCGCCGGCCGCCGAGACGAAGGTGATCATGCCCGACTCAAAGGCCGAGAGGCCGAAGCCGAGCTGCAGCATCAGCGGCAGCAGAAACGGTAGCGCACCGACGCCGATGCGGAACAGGAAGGCGCCTGCCATGCCGGCGCGGAAGGTCGGCACCTTCAGCAGCGACAGGTCGATCAGCGGATGCGGATGACGGCGCGCATGACGCAGATACAGGCCGATGCCGATGGCGCCGACGATCAGCAGGCCGGCCACGGCCGCATCCGGCAGCAGGCCGCGGCCGATGGTCTCGAAACCGAAAACCAGGCCGCAGAGCCCGAAGGCCGACATCAGGAAGCCGCGCCAGTCGAGCGGCTTCACATTCTGCTCGCGGATGTTGGGAATGTAGAGCGTGACCAGGATGACGCCGAGCACGCCGATCGGCAGGTTGATCCAGAAGATCCAGCGCCAGGACAGGTAGGTGGTGAGGAAACCGCCGAGCGGAGGGCCGATCACCGGGCCGATCAGCGCCGGCACGGTCAGCCAGGTCACCGCGCGCACCAGTTCCGATTTCGGAATCGAGCGCAGCATCACCATGCGGCCGACCGGCACCATCATGGCGCCGCCCAGGCCCTGCAGCACGCGGGCCCCCACCAGGGTCCAGAAACTGTCGGCCAGGCCGCAGAGCAGGGAACCGATGCTGAAAACGATGATGGCGGCGCGGAAGACGGTGCGGGCACCGAAACGGTCGGCCACCCAGCCGCTGACCGGAATGAACACTGCCAGGCTGAACAGGTAAGACGTGATCGCGAGATTGAGCTTGAGCGGACTCTCGCCCAGCGAGGCCGCAATGCTGGGCAGTGCGGTGGCCAGCACGCTGGAGTCGAGATTCTCCATGAACAGCGCGCAGGCAACAATCAACGGAATCAGCATGGGGACGGAATCAGCATGGAGAAGGGCGGCCGGAACAGGGAGGGGAATTCTGCAGCAGGCAGTCTAGCAGGCGCCAGTATCGCCAGCATTGCCAAGGCTGCAAGCCTCGCATGAGTCACAGGCAGGGCACCTGCGGCGCATTGTCTCGTCAGGGCGAGTCACATGCGGCAATTCGCGCCTGCAGCATGGCATTGACCGCAATGCCGCCCCACAGTTTTCTTTGGCCGGACCCGCAAACCGCTCTAGACTGCCTTTTGGAGGATCTGCCGATGCAAGCCCTGCTCGATCCCGTCTTCCTGGCCCGGTTGCAGTTCGCCTTCACGGTCTCGTTTCATATCATCTTCCCGGCCTTCACCATTGGCCTTGCCAGCTATCTCGCCGTGCTGGAGGCGCTGTGGCTGGCGACCGGCCGTGCCGTCTACATGCAGGTCTTCAAATTCTGGGTGAAGATCTTTGCCGTCACCTTCGGCATGGGCGTCGTGTCGGGCATCGTGATGAGCTACCAGTTCGGCACCAACTGGGCGGTGTTTTCCGACAAGGCTGGTCCGATCATCGGCCCGCTGATGGGTTACGAGGTGATGTCGGCGTTTTTCCTCGAGGCCGGTTTCCTCGGTGTGATGCTGTTCGGCATGAAGCGCGTCGGCAAGGGACTGCATTTCTTTGCCACCGCCATGGTCGCCTTCGGCACCTTCCTCTCGGCCTTCTGGATTCTCGCGGTGAACAGCTGGATGCAGACGCCTGCCGGCTATGCCATCGCGCCGAACGGCCAGTTCGTGCCGGAAGACTGGCTGGCGGTGATCTTCAATCCGTCTTTCCCCTATCGCCTGGTGCATATGGTGCTGGCGGCCTATCTCACCACGGCATTCGTGGTCGGCGCCGTCGGCGCCTGGCATCTGCTGAAAGACAAAACCAATGCGCCGGCGCGCGTGATGTTCTCGATGGCGATGTGGATGGCCGCCATCGTAGCGCCGATCCAGATTGTGGCTGGCGACTTCCATGGCCTGAACACGCTGCAGCACCAGCCGGCCAAGATCGCCGCCATGGAAGGGCATTATGAAGCCAGCATCAAGGGCGCACCGCTCTATCTGTTCGGCCTGCCCGACAACGAGGCCGGCGAAACGAAATACGCCATCGGCATTCCAAAACTCGGCAGCCTGATCCTGACCCATGACTGGGAGGGCGAGTTGAAGGGCCTGAAGGCCTTCCCGCGCGAGGACTGGCCGCCGACGCCGGTGGTGTTCTGGAGTTTCCGCATCATGGTGGGGCTCGGCATGCTGATGGCGGCACTCGGCCTGGTCAGCCTGGTGATGCGCATCGGGGATCGCATCTATAGCAGCAGCCTGTTGCATCGCGCGGCCTTGCTGATGGGGCCGAGCGGCTTTATCGCCGTGCTGGCCGGCTGGGTCACCACCGAGGTCGGCCGCCAGCCCTACACGATCTACGGTCTGCTGCGCACGGTCGACTCCGTGTCGCCGATCGGCCTGCCCGGTGTTTCGGCTTCGCTGATCGCCTTCATCATTGTCTATTTCATCGTCTTCGGCGCCGGCGTGTTCTACCTGCTGCGCCTGATGGGCAAGGTGCCCGGTGCGGCACCGGATGAACCGCTGGCTGATGCGCCCCTGCGCAGCGCCGGCATCGTGCCCGGTCCAGCGCAGCTTGGCCCGGCCATGCAGCACGGAGACAGGCCATGACCCTTGATCTTCCGTTCATCTGGGCTGGCCTGATCGCATTTGCCGTGCTGGCCTATGTGGTGCTGGACGGCTTCGACCTCGGCATCGGCATGCTGTTCCCGCTGTTTAAAAAAGAACGCGAGCGCGACGTACTGATGAATTCGGTCGCGCCGGTCTGGGATGGCAACGAGACCTGGCTGGTGCTGGGCGGCGGCGGCCTGCTGGCGGCCTTCCCGCTCGCTTATGCGGTGATCCTGCCGGCGCTCTATGCGCCGCTCACCGTGATGCTGCTGGGTCTGATCTTCCGCGGCGTGGCGTTTGAATTCCGCTGGCGCACGGTGCGCTGGAAGCCGGTCTGGGACTGGAGCTTCGCGCTCGGTTCGCTGGCCGCCAGTTTCATGCAGGGCATCGCGCTCGGCGGCCTGATCCAGGGCATCAAGGTGGCCGACCGCGCCTATGCCGGCGGCTGGTGGGACTGGCTCACACCGTTCAGCATCCTGACCGGCATTGCCGTGGTGGTGGGCTACACCCTGCTCGGCGCCTGCTGGCTGGTGATCAAGACCGAGGGCGACATCCAGAACCGCTGCTACGATCTTGGCCGCAAGCTCAGCATCGCGCTGGTGGTGCTGATCGGTCTGGTCAGCCTGTGGACACCCTTCCTCGGCGAGCAGTTCCTGTCGCGCTGGTTCTCCTGGCCCAATATTGCGCTCACCGCGCCGATGCCGATCCTGGTGTTGATCGCCGCCGGTGCCCTGTGGCGCGGCCTGCATGACTACAGCCGGCCGGCGCAGCCTTTCCTCTCGGCGCTTGCGCTATTCGTGCTGTCGTATATCGGGCTCGGCATCAGCTTCTGGCCGTTGATGGTGCCGCCATCCATCACCTTCTACGACGCGGCGGCCCCCGATGCCTCGCTCGGCTTCCTGCTGGTCGGTGCGGCGATCCTGCTGCCGGTGATTCTCGCCTACACTGCCTATGCCTATTACGTCTTCCGCGGCAAGGTCGACCCCGATGCCCACTACCACTGAGCAAAGACCGGTCTGGCAAAGACTGCTGTGGTTCGTCGCCCTATGGGCGGGCGGGGTGCTGGCCGTTGCCGCCATCGGCTACGCGATCAAGCTGGCGCTCCGGAACTGACGCCGGCACCCAGCCGCAGGCCGTGAGAGCGGCGCGCATATGCGGTGGCGGTTCGGCCGTCACCGTGACCGATGCGCGCGAGGGATACAGCGGCAGGGTGATGGCGCGACTCTGCAGGTGCAGCACCAGCGGTTTTTCCAGCGCCGCATCGCCATATTGCGTATCGCCCAGCAGCGGCGCGCCCAGCGATGCCAGATGCACGCGGATCTGATGCGTGCGGCCGGTGCGCGGATGGCATTCGATCCAGCACAGGCCATCGGGCGCGGTGCCCAGCACGCGATAATCGGTCACGGCATGCTGGCCATCCTCGTCGATCGCCATATGCCAGCCGCCGCTTTTGGTGCTCAGTTTTTTCAGCGGCGCATCGACACGGCCCTCGGCCTGCGCCGGCGCATGGCGCGCCACCGCCCAGTAGGTCTTGTCCACCTTGCCGTCCTGAAACAGTTTGCCCAGCTTGCGCAGCGCCTTGGGGTGGCGGCCCAGCACCAGACAGCCAGAGGTATCGCGGTCCAGCCGGTGCGCCAGCGACGGTGCCTTGGGCAGGCCGAAGCGCAGCCAGTTCAGATGGCGCTCCAGATTGTCGCCACCGCCCGGGCCGGCATGCACCGGCAGGCCGGCCGGCTTGTCGATCACCAGCATCAGGCCGTCGCGGTACAACAGGCGCTGTTCAAGCTCTGCGGCATTCATGGTCGCAGGCGTGCCGCAGATCGTTCATCCGGTCAAGAGGATTAAGGGATTGCCGCTGTCTTCTCGGCGCAGCCGCGATAACTGCGGCCCTGGAAAATCACTTCGGCGCTATACGGATACTGCCGTGTCGCCATGGTGTCGCCGCAGGCGGTTTCGGTGATAACCACCTCCAGCTGGTCGCCAGCCGCAACGCCATCGGGTGCTTCCAGCGCCCAGGTCAGGCGGTTGCCGGTGGTGGCAGGCGGCCGGGTACCATAGCGCTGCGGCACGGTGCCCAACCGGTCAAACACCACATCCTCGCCGGCAATGCGCAGCGACCAGTAGGGCTCGTTGCCGAAGGCACGCCAGCCGGTCTCGGCGGCATCGGTCCGTGGCGGGCAATCCCGCGTGAAATAGGTCAGCCACCCGATCAGGCGGCCGGTATCGCTCAGCACCGGCTGCGGCGACCCGCAGCGCATGTAGGGTTCTGCCATCGTGGCGGGCGTGAAGGCGGGGCCGGCGACACGCTGGCGCGTGGTGCCCTTGAGCACCGGCGTTGTGCTGCCGGTGCTGTTGGTGCTGCATTCATACAGGCTGCGATCGGCGCCGCGCATGCGCACCAGGATCATGCCGTGATTCTGCGGCGTCACATGGGTGGCGAAGGCGGGCTGGTCCGGATGCGCCGCCAGGCAGGCCATGACGCCGCCATACAGCGTGGGCAGATGACGGCCCCAGTCATCGGACTCCTGACTCTGCCGGGTCAGCACCATGCCACCGGACGTTTTGCTATCGGCACAGCCGGCAAGCAACGCGAGAGCCGCGAAGGCAAGGATTGCACGTTTCATACAGGCATCCAGACGAATCATTGCGGCGCCAGCGCGGCGGCGCCGTTGCCGGTTGTCTGGGAAAACGCGGCTTTCTAGGGTTTGGTTCCCTCAGGAGCCAAAATGCCGCTGCCCGACAACACCAGACTGCACGCCTATACACCGGATGATCTGGCCGATGTGCGGCAGTTGCACGCACTGGCCTTTCGTGTGTTGGCGGCCGGCCATCACGATGCTGCGCAGATTGCCGCCCATGAGGATCTGATCGCGGCAGCCGCCTATGCGGCCGATCTCGCCCGCTCCAACCTGGTCCTCGCCCGTCATGACACTGACGGCCTGATCGCCACCGCCGGCTGGCTCGCGCTGGAAGATCGTCCGCACACGGCGCGGATTCGCAAGGTTTTTGTCCACCCCGCCTGGGCCCGGCGCGGCCTGGCCAGGGCGCTGGTACAAGCGGCCGAACAGGCAGCGGCCCGTGCCGGCTATCCGAACCTGTATGTGCGCGCGAATGTGAATGCCGTGCCGCTCTACCTGGCGCTGGGCTACCGCACCGAGGCCCATGGCATCATGCCGGCCGGCAGCGCCGAGCTGCCGGTGGTCTACATGACCAAGCCGGCATCGTGAGTCCCAGGGTTATAAAAATTTAGCGCCCTGGCCGGCGCCGCTTCCGCTATCCTGCCGCCATGTCATGACCGTCCGTTCAGAGATGGCAGGGCAAGCGGGGGAAACAGCGATGGATTTGATGGCCACGACTACGGCGAATGGTGCGCGTCGCTCGCAGACGCGGCGCGCCTATGATGAACTCAAGCGCCGCATTCTCGATAATGAATTGCCGCCAGGCACCCAGGCGCTGGAACAGCAGACCGCCGAATGGCTCGGCATGAGTCGCACGCCGGTGCGCGAGGCGCTGATCCGTCTGGCCCAGGAAGGCATGGTCGAGGTGCGCCCACGCCACGGGATGCGCGTGCTGCCGATTGCGATTGCCGATCTGCGCGAGATCTACGATCTGCTGGCCGGGCTGGAGGCCACCGCTGCCGATATCCTGGCGCGGCGCGGCCTGAATGCGGTCGAGGCGGCGGAGTTGGAAGGCCTGCTGAAAGGCATGACTGCCGCGCTGGATGGCGGGGACCTGACCACCTGGGCCGAGGGCGATGCGCGCTTTCATCGCCGCATCGTCGAGATGTCGGGTAACCAGCGGCTGATCATGATGGTGGAAACCATCCGCGAGCAGTCGCATCGCGCCCGCATGGCCACCCTGCAGCTGCGGCCCAAGCCGGTGGCCTCGAATGAGGAGCATGCCGCCGTGGTGGCGGCGTTACGCCGGCGCGATGGTGAAGCGGCAGTGAAGCTGTTGCGCGCCCATCGCCTGCGCTCGGCACGCCTGCTGATCGACCTGCTCGAGCATCACGGCCTCAATCACCTTTAGGGCTTTTAAAGATCAAGATTGTTGCGGATCAGCAGGCGTTCGGCCGAATCGTTCCACACGTCCATCTGCACGATCTTGCCATTGCGCACCACGAAGCGGTCGACATAGCGGTTGCCTTCAAACGGCGTGCCGTCATGCCATTCCCCATACAGCGTGCCGGTGCTGTAGACCACGGTTTCGCCCGCGCCCGGCGCGACATCGAAACTGCCCATCTGTTTCTTCACCCATTTGTAGCGCTTGGCATTGAAGGCGGCGGTTTCGCGCGGGTGGCTGTATTTGCGTCCGCCGGTGAAGGTGATCACCAGCTCGGGTGCGATATAGCGCTGCGCGGTTTCCGGATCGGGCACCATGCTGGCCTCGAGGAACAGGCGGACGATCTCGGCTTCTTCGGACAGGCCCGAGGCGGGCAGGGCAGAAACGGCGGCGGCGGTCATGGCAGGACTCCGAAAGAGATATCGCCAGAAGGTCTAGCAAGAGCAATGCCGCTGGCAAAACCGGGCAAAATCACCCTTGCGTGAAGATTGTGAGCAGAAATTGGATACAATCTGAGCGCTGGATGTTGGTGATTGCATACAATTTGGTCAATCGGGTAGGCGGAAATAAAATTACCATTAAAAATCAGTATGTTGATATCTGGCACATGCCTTGCTGACAGAAAGCCGACCCATCCAAAGCCCGGGAGGCTCTCATGTTCGATACCACACGCATTTCCCGCCGGTTCGTGCTCGGCACCGTGGCCGCGCTCGGCCTGCTCGCTGCCGCACCAGTCCAGAACAGCGCCTGGGCGCAAGACAGCATCAAGATCGGCCTGGTGGCCGCGCTGTCGGGCCAGTCGGCCAAGTCGGGCGAGGCGATCACCCGTGGCCTGATGATCGCCATCGACGAGGTGAACGCCAAGGGCGGCGTGCTCGGCAAGAAACTCGAGCTGATCCGGCGCGATGACGAGAGCAATCCGGGCAAGGGGCTGGTTGCGGCGCGCGAGCTGGTGCAGCGCGAGAAGGTGGCCGTGCTGTTCGGCGGCCTCGATACGCCGGTCTCCATGGCCATCGTGCCCTATATCAATGCCGAGAAGGTGCCCTTCATGGGCGTCTGGGCGGCGGGCACGCCGATCACCCGCAATGGGGCTGCCGAGAATTATGCCTTCCGCGTCTCTGCCGTCGACGAGATCGTCGACCAGGCGCTGGTCGACTATGCGGTGGCGAAATACAAGTCGAAGACGCCCGGCATGATCCTGATCAACAACGCCTGGGGCGAGTCGAACGAGGCCGGCCTGAAAAAGGCACTGGCCGGCTCCAACATGAAATATGCCGGCATCGAGAAGTTCAACGATGCCGATGTCGATGTGGTGCCGCAGCTCACCCGCCTGAAGGCGGCGGGTGCCGATACGCTGTTCATGGTCGGCAACGTGGCGCCGTCCTCCATCGTGGTGAAGTCGCTCGACCGCATGGGCTGGGATGTGCCGATCGTGTCGCATTGGGGCCCGGCCGGTGGCCGCTTCAACGAGCTGGCCGGTGCCAGCGCACCGAAGGTGCATTTCATCCAGACCTTCACCTTCTCGGGCAAGCTGACGCCCAAGGGCGAACAGGTCTTTGCCGCCTTGAAGAAGAAGTTCCCCGAGATCAAGACCACCGCCGATGTGACGCCGGCGGTGGGCATCGCCAATGCCTATGACGGCCTGCATCTCACCGCGCTCGCCATCGCCAAGGCCGGCACCACCGAAGGCCCGAAGGTGCGCCAGGGCTTCCATGCCATCGACAAGTATGACGGTCTGATCAAGAGCTACTTCAAGCCCTTCTCCAGCGACAACCAGGATGCGCTGGGTCCGAAGGACTATATCTTCACCCGCTTCGTCGGTCCGGAAATCCTGCCGCTGACCAACTGATCTCCAGTCCCGCCGGACCGGCTGTCACAGGCCGGTCCGGTTTTTTCAGGATTTAGAGCGGGATCAACCGCCCATGCTTTTAATGTCCGCCATCATTTCCGGCCTCGGTCTGGGCAGCATGTACGGCCTGATCGCGCTCGGCTATCACGTCACCTATACCGTCTCCAACACCGTGAATTTCAGCCAGGGCAGCGTGCTGATGCTGGCCGCCGTGCTGGGCTATACCTTCGCCATCCGGCTCGGCTGGCCGATGCCGGTTGCGGTCATTCTGGCGTTGCTGCTCTGCGCGCTCAGTGGCTTGGTGGTCGAACGCTTCCTGGTGCGGCCGTTTGCCGAGAAGGGCTCGAATGGCTGGCTGATGGCCACCGTTGCCGGCGGCATCATCCTCGACAATCTGGTGCTGTTCACCTTCGGCAAGGAGCCGCGCAGCTTTCCCTCGCCGCTCGCCACCAAACCGGTGGAGATCTTCGGGGCCGGCGTCTATCCGCTTCAGCTCGTCATTCCCGTGGTCGGCCTGGCGATTGCCATCGCGCTGCAGCAGCTGATGCAGCGCACCAGACATGGCAAGGCGCTGCTCGCCGTGGTGCAGAATGCCGATGCGGCGCGGCTGATGGGCATCAACGTGCGTGGTGCCATTGCTGGCTCGTTTGCCGTCTCGGCGCTGTTCGCCGGCATCGCCGGGCTTCTCATTGCACCGCTCTATGCCGTGCATTCCGATATGGGCACGCTGTTCGGCATCAAGGCCTTTGCCGTCGCCATCCTCGGCGGCATGACGTCCGCCTGGGGCGTCATGCTGGCCGGGCTGATCTTCGGTCTGGCCGAGGCGCTGATCACCGCTTACTTCGGCTCGATCTATACCCAGATCCTCACCTTTGCGCTCGTCATCGTGGCGTTGGCGCTGATGCCGAACGGCCTGCTTGGCCGTGCCGGCGTCAAGAAGGTGTAAGGCGATGCAGACCCGCCCGATCATCCCCATCGCCATCCTGCTGGTCACGCTGGCCGGTCTGCTGGTTGCAGGCATCGCCAAGGGCTATACGCTGTTCATCCTGGCGCTGGTCGCCATGACCGGCGTGGTCGGCGTCGGCCTCAACGTGCTGCTCGGCCTCACCGGCCAGGTCTCCTTCGGCCATGTCGGCTTCTATGCCATCGGCGCCTATACCACCGGCATCCTCAGCCTGCAGGGCGTCAGCTTCTGGATCGCCCTGCCGCTGGCGGGTCTGATCGGCGCTGCGGTCGGTTTCCTGCTGGCGCTGCCGGCGCTGCGCGTGAAGGGGCCGTATCTGGCCATGGTCACCATCGCCTTTGCCTTCATCATCGAGCATGGCGCGGTGGAATGGCGCGGCCTCACCGGCGGCTCCAACGGCCTGATGGGCATCCTGCCGCCCAGCCTGGGCGGCATCAATTTCGGCGAGCGCGAGATGGCGATGCTGGCGGTGCTGCTGATGGGCTTTGCCTTCGCGCTCTATCATCGCCTCAGCAGTTCGGCCTGGGGCCTTGGCATGCGCGCGGTGCGCGATTCGGAAGTGGCGGCGCAGTCGCTCGGCCTCAATCCGGTGACCATCAAGGTGACGGCGTTTACGCTGTCGGCGGCCCTCACCGCGCTGGCCGGCGCGCTGTTCTCGCCGCTGATGATGTTCATCGCGCCGAGTTCGTTTCCCTTCTTCCAGTCGATCCTGTTCCTGCTCGCCGTCATCATCGGCGGCGCCGGCTCGGTGTTCGGGCCCTTGCTCGGCGCCATTGTCGTGGTCGGGCTGCCGGAGCTGCTGTCCGATCTCGCCGAATACCGCCTGCTGTTCTTCGGCATCCTGCTGCTGGTGGTGCTGTGGGCGGCACCCAGGGGCATCATCGGCAGCATTGCCGCGCGCTTCCGCCGCGAAGACCCGCATGTCGCCGCCAATGACGGCATTGATCTCGCCGCCTGGCTGAAGCCGGCCTCGGCCTTGCCGCTGGTGATCGAGGGCCTGGGCATCAGCTTCGGTGGCATCCGCGCCGCCCATGGCGTCGGCTTCATGGCCGAACCCGGCAAGGTCACCGCCGTGATCGGGCCGAACGGCGCCGGCAAGACCACCGTGCTCAACATGATCGGTGGCTTCTACAAACCCGATCAGGGCAGCATCCGGCTGGAAGACGATCTCGCCGGCAAGCCGGCATTCGCGGTCAGTCGTGCCGGCATTGCGCGCACCTACCAGACCACGCAGCTGTTCGGCGATCTGAGCGTGCTCGACAATATCCGCATCGCGCTGCGCCGCGGCCGGCTCGGGCTGCTGCTCGGCAGGAGCAAGGCGGACGATGACAGCGCGCTGGCCGAGGCGCTGCTCGCCTTCGTCGGCTATACCGGTCCGGTGGCCCGGCTCGCCGGTGCTTTGCCCCATGTGGATCGCCGCCTGGTCGAGATCGCGCGTGCGCTGGCGACCCAGCCGAGCGTGCTGCTGCTGGATGAACCCGCCGCCGGCCTGATGCGCGGCGACAAGCATGCCTTGAGCCTGCTGCTGCGCCGCATCGCCGATTGCGGCATCAGCGTCATCCTGGTCGAGCATGACATGGCGCTGGTCATGGGCATCTCCGATCATGTGGTGGTGCTGGATGCCGGCACGCCGATTGCCGCCGGCACGCCCGCGGAGGTGCGGCAGAATCCTGCGGTCATCAAGGCCTATCTCGGCGGCGCCGAAATGCAGGGCCGGCCACGCGTCGCGCCCTGGTCGGGCCCAGCCGATGCGGTGCTGGCCACCGTCAATCTCACGGCGGGGTATGGCGCCGCGCCGGTGCTGGAAAAGCTCAGCATCGCCGTGAAGCCGGGCGAGATGGTGGCGCTGCTCGGCGCCAACGGTGCCGGCAAGTCATCCGCCATGCGCGCCATCTCCGGGCTTCTCCGCCCCATCGAAGGTTCGGTGCTGCTGAAGGATGCCGAGCTGCGCCAGCAGCCGGCCCATAAGATCGCCGCCTCGGGCCTGGCGCTGGTGCCCGAGGGCCGCCAGGTCTTCCCCGAACTCAGCGTCTACGACAACCTGCTGCTCGGCGCCTATACGCGCACCGACCTGAAGCCGGAAGAAGAAGTTGCCGCCCTGCTGCACCGCTTCCCGCGCCTGCGCGACCGGCTGCACAATCGCGCCGGGCTGCTCTCAGGCGGCGAACAGCAGATGCTGGCGGTCGCCCGCGGCATGATCGCCAAACCGCAGGTGATGATGCTGGACGAGCCGTCCTTGGGTCTGGCCCCTACCATCATCAACGAGGTGTTCACCGTGCTGGCCGACCTGCGCGATGAGGGCGTCACCATCCTGCTGGTCGACCAGATGGCGGTGCTGGCGCTCGCCGTCGCCGATCGCGCCTATGTGCTGGAATCCGGCCATGTGGTGCGCGAGGGCAGTGCCTCCGAGTTGCGTGGTGACAAGGCGCTGGAAGCCGCCTATCTGGGCCATGCGGAAAACTAGTGTATAAGGCGGCATGAACTTCGATCTGATTCTGCGCAATGCCCGGCTGGCCGATGGCCGCATCGTCGATCTCGGCATCACCGCCGGCCGTTTTGCCGCCGTGGCACCGGCGCTGGCCGGCGAAGGACCGGCGCAGGATCTGGGTGGTCGCCTGGTGGTGCCGGGCTTTGTCGAAACCCATCTGCATCTCGACAAGTCCTGCATCCTCGATCGCTGCAGCAGTGAGGGCAGCCTGCAGGATGCGATTGCCGAAGTGGCGGCGGCGAAAAAGGCCTTCACCGAGACCGATGTCCATGACCGCGCCCGCCGCACGCTGGAAAAGGCCATTCTCCAGGGCACGACCCGGATTCGCACCCATGTCGAGATCGACCCGCGCATCGGCCTGCGCAGTTTCGCCGCCATCCGGCGGCTGCAGGCCGAGTATGCCTGGGCGGTCGATCTGGAGATCTGTGTCTTCCCGCAGGAAGGCCTGCTGAACGATCCCGGCGCGGAAGAGCTTTTGATCCAGGCCATGGAGCAGGGCGCCGACCTGATCGGCGGCTGTCCATACACCGACAGCGATCCGAACGGCCAGATCGCGCGGATATTCGCCATCGCCAAACGCTTCGGCACCGATATCGACTTCCATCTCGATTTCGATCTCGATCCCGGCCGCATGGGGCTGGACGAGGTCTGCCGCCAGACCGTGGCGCAGGGCATGGGCGGCCGCGTCACCATCGGCCATGTCACCAAGCTGTCGGCGCTGCCGCCGGCGGATTTCGCTGCCGTGGCCCAGCGCCTGAAAGATGCCGGCGTCGCCGTCACCGTGCTGCCGGCCACCGACCTGTTCCTGATGGGGCGCAGCTTTGACCACAATATTCCGCGCGGCGTCACCCATGCGCATCGCCTGAGCGGTTGGGGCGTCACCTGCTCGCTCGCCACCAACAATGTGCTCAATCCCTTCACGCCGTTTGGCGACTGCTCGCTGGTCCGCATCGCCAATCTCTACGCCAATATCGCGCAGCTCGGCCGGCCGGCCGAGATGGCGGCCTGCCTCGATATGGTGACGGAGCAGTCGGCGCGGCTGCTCAACCTCAAAGACTATGGCATCACGGTCGGCAACCCGGCCGATCTGGTGGTGCTGGATGCACAGGCACCGGCGCAGGCGGTGGCCGAACTGGCGCAGCCGCTGTTCGGCTTCAAGCGCGGCCGGCGCATTTTCACCCGGCCGCAGGCAGAGCTGCATCGCCCGTGAGTTTCACGCCGGCGTGAGCACGCGGCATTCTGTGCATCTGCCGAGATAAGCGGCAGCACCTTGCCGGGACCTATGCTCACCCATTCAAATTGGTTCAGCCTGTTTCGCCAACACGGCGCAAAAACAACAGCGTACCAATTTTCGTGCCCTGCATGCACCGTGGCATATCGATTGCATACCTGAGCAGGCCTTTTGCCGCATCGGGTTTCAGACCTCGGTGTGGCGCCACTCCACAGATGAGGTATGCCATGAAACGTCGTTCCTTCGTGAAAGCCGGCCTGATTGGCGGCGCCGCTGCAGCCACCTTCGCCGCGCCCAGCATCGTCAGCGCCCAGGCCAGGACCTTCCAGTGGAAGATGACCAACGCCTATGGCCCGGGTTCGCCCTTCTATGTTGCCGGCCCCGGCAGCCCGACCGATTTCTGCGAGATGGTGAAGAAGATGTCGGGCGGTCGCCTGACCATCCAGCATTTCGCCGCCGGCGAACTGATCCCGGCACTGGAAGGCTTCGATGCGGTGTCCAAGGGCATCGTCGAGATGAATGCCGCCAACAGCTATTTCTGGGCCGGCAAGATTCCCGCGGCGCAGTATTTCACCACCGTGCCGTTCGGCCTGAATTTCCAGGGCATGACCGCCTGGCTCTATCACGGCGGCGGCCAGAAGCTGTGGGAAGAGCTGTATACGCCGTTTGACCTGGTGCCGATGGCGATGGGCAACACCGGCGTGCAGATGACCGGCTGGTATCGCAAGCCGATCACCGGCATCGAGGATTACAAGGGCCTGAAGATGCGCATCCCCGGCCTGGCCGGCAAGGTCTATGCAGCCCTTGGCGTCGATGTGAAGCTGCTGCCCGGCGGCGAAATCTTCCCGGCGCTGGAGCGCGGTGTGATCGATGCGGCCGAATTCGTCGGCCCGTATCAGGATCGGCGCCTCGGCCTGCACAAGGCGGCGAAGTTCTACTACACCACCGGCTGGCACGAGCCGTCCAATGTCACCGAGTTGATCGTCAACAAGAAGGCCTGGGACTCGCTGCCGCCCGACCTGCAGGAAATCGTGCGCGGCGCTGCTGCGGCCTGCAACACCATCAGCCACACCTGGTGCGAGGCGACCAATGCCGAGGCGCTGGACGATCTGGTCAAGAACCAGGGCGTCACCGCGCAGCCGCTGCCGCCGCAGATCGTCGCCAAACTGAAGGAAGTCACCGAGACCGTGCTGAACGAAGGCGCGGCCAAGGATGCCTCGATCAAGAAGGTGCATGACGCCTTCATGACCTTCAAGGCCAACCATGACAAATGGGCCGGTATCTCAGAGTCGGTCTACCAGACCCAGATCCGCGGCCAAATGACCAAGGCATAAAGTCTTCCATGATTTCTACGCGTCTGGAGTCCGCCGCCCGCATGCTCGATCTGGTGGTCGAGCATAGCGGGCGGCTCGCATCCTGGACCGGCTTTGCGCTGGTTCTGGTGATGGCCTTCAATGTGCTGCTGCGCTACCTGTTCCACACCGGCTCTGTCGCCATGCAGGAACTGGAATGGCATCTGATGGCGCCGGTCTCGCTGCTCTGCATCGCCTATGCGATCAAGCATGAAGGCCATGTGCGGGTCGATATCCTCTACGGCCGCTTTTCACCGCGCACCAAGCAGGCCCTGGAAGTGGTGTCCTGCCTGGTCGCGGTCGCCTTCTCTGTCATCATCATCAAGCTCAGCATCGGCTATGTGATGCAGTCCTATCTGATCGGCGAGAAATCGCCCGATCCCGGTGGGCTACCCTATCGCTTCCTGCTCAAGGCGATGATCCCGCTCGGCTTCCTGCTGTTGCTGGTGCAGAGCCTCGCCGCGACCCTGCGCGCCCTGGTCCCTTTCTTCGGCGGCAGCATTCCGCCCGAAGCGCAACCCGACAAGCCGTTTGAACATGCCGCTGAATGAAATCCTGGCGCTATCCTGTATCGCGTCCTTCTTTGTCCTGCTCGCGCTTGGCATCCCGGTCGCCCTGACCCTGGCGATCAGTGGCTTTTTCTTCGGCTGGCTCGGCTTTGGCTCGCTGCTGTTCAACCTGCTGCCGGCACGCATCTATGGCGTGACAGCGAATTACACGCTGATTGCGATTCCGCTGTTCGTCTTCATGGGCATGATGCTGGAGAAATCCCGCATCGCCGACGAGTTGATGGAGGTGATCGGGCATCTGGCCGGCGGCCTGCGCGGTGGCATGGGCATCGGCATCGTGCTGGTCGGCGTGCTGATGGGCGCCACCACCGGCATCGTCGGCGCCACCATCGTAACCCTGGGGCTGCTCACCCTGCCCACCCTGCTGCGCCGTGGCTATAACAAGAGCATCGCCTGCGGCACCATCTGCGCCTCGGGCACATTGGGCCAGATCATCCCGCCCAGTACGCTGATCATCCTGCTGGCCGATATTCTCGGCCAGTCGGTCGGCACCCTGTTCGCCGCTGCGCTCATACCAGGCATGATGCTGGCCGGCATCTTCTGCATCTTCCTGCTGCTGCTGGGCATCTTCAAGCCGGAGCTGGTGCCGCCGATCCCGGCGGAAGAACGCTTCGCCATGACGCGGCAGGAACTGCTGCGCAAGACCTTCAAGGTTGGCCTGCCGCCGATCGCGCTGGTGCTCGCCGTGCTGGGCTCGATCATCGGCGGCGTTGCTGCCCCCACCGAGGCCGCTTCGATGGGGGCGCTCGGCAGCATCCTGGTTGCCGCCATCGCCGGCCGCTTCAACTGGACCATGCTGAAGGAAACCGTCTACGCCACCGGGCGGATCACGGCCTCGATGATGTTCATCCTGATCTGCGCCCAGGTGTTTGCGCTCGCCTTCCGTGGCCTGCAGGGCGAACAGCTGGTGCATGATTTCTTCAAGCTGGTGCCGGGCGGGATCGAGGGCGTGCTGTGGTTCATGATGATCCTGATCTTCATCCTCGGCTTCTTCATCGAATGGATCGAGATCAGCTATATCGTCGTGCCGCTGTTCCTGCCGGTGCTGCAGGCGGCCGGTGTCGATCTGGTCTGGGTTGCCACCCTGATCGCGCTCAACATGCAAACCTCCTTCCTGACACCGCCCTTTGGCTGGGCGCTGTTCTACCTGCGCGGCGTGGCGCCGCCGCAGGTGACGACCATGGATATCTACAAGGGCGTGGTGCCGTTCATCGCGCTGCAGGTGTTTGCTGTCGTTATCCTGTTCTACATGCCCGGCATCGCTACCTGGCTGCCACGCGCCATTGGCTGGTGAGTTGGGGCTGGTAAGCTAACACTGGCATCCCTTTCGACCTTGTCGTAAAGACGAACCATGCTGAACACACCGCGCGCCCGTCGGGGCATGGTCACCGCCCCGCATCATCTGGCTGCCGAAGCCGGCCTTGCCGTGCTGCGCGAGGGTGGCAATGCCATCGAGGCGACGGTGGCGATGGCCGCCTGCCTCACGGTGGTCTATCCGCATATGACCGGCATCGGCGGTGACGGCTTCTGGCTGATCGCGGCCCCGGGGCAGGCGCCCATTGCGGTCGAGGCCTGTGGCCGCGCCGCCATGGCGGCGACGCCGGAGCTGTATAAATCCCGCGGCCTTTCCAGCATTCCCTGGCGCGGCCCGCTGGCCGCCAACACCGTGGCCGCCACCGTGAGCGGCTGGGGCGAAGCGCTCAGGGTCAGCGGCGAACTCGGCGGCACACTGCCGCTGTCGCGTCTGGTGGCCGATGCGGTCTGGCATGCCGAGCATGGCTTTGCCGTCACCCAGAGCCAGCATGACCTGACGACAGAGAAGATGCCCGAGCTGAAGGATGCGCCGGGCTTTGCCGCGCGTTTCCTGCCCGGTGGCGCCCCGCCGGCCGAACGCAGCTTGATGACACTGCCGGCCATGGCTGCGACGCTGAAACGCATCGGCGCGGCCGGCACCGAAGATTTCTATCGCGGCGCGCTGGCGAAACAGATCGCGGCCGATCTGGCCAAGGCCGGCAGTCCGGTGACGGCCGACGATCTGGCGCGCCACCAGGCCCGCCGTGTCGCCCCGCTCAGTGTCGCGCTCAAGGCGGCAAGGCTGTTCAATTTCCCGCCGCCGACGCAGGGCCTGTCGTCGCTGATGATCCTGGCGCTGTTCGAGCGGCTGGGCGTCAGCGAGGCCGAGGGCTTCGCCCATATCCATGGCCTGGTCGAGGCCACCAAGCAGGCCTTCATCATCCGCGACCGCATCGTCGGCGATCCCGAGGCGATGCCCGAACCGCCGCAGAAATATCTTGAAGCCGGTCTGCTTGATCTGCTGGCCACCAAGATCGACCGCAAAACCGCGCTGCCCTGGCCGCAGCCGGCCTCGGGCGGTGACACCACCTGGATGGGCGCGATCGACGGCAATGGCGTCGCGGTCAGCTTCATCCAGTCGATCTATTTCGAATTCGGGTCGGGCTGCGTGCTCGATGAAACCGGCATCAACTGGCAGAACCGCGGCTCCAGCTTCCTGCTGGAGGGGAAGGGGCCGAGGCTGTTGGCCCCGGGCCGTATGCCGTTCCACACCCTCAATCCGGCGATGGCGCGCTTCGATGATGGCCGGGTCATGGTCTATGGCACCATGGGCGGCGAGGGCCAGCCGCAGACGCAATCCGCCCTGTTCAGCCGCTATGCCATGTTCGGCCAGGGGCTGCAGGCAGCTGTCACCGCGCCACGCTGGCTGCTGGGCAAGACCTGGGGCGAGAACAGCGTGACGCTCAAGCTGGAAAGCCGCTTCGATCCGGCGCTGGTCACCGCCCTGAAGGCCGCCGGTCACGATGTGGAAATGCTGGGCGCCTATACCGGCACCATGGGTCATGCCGGCGCCATTGTTCGGCATGCGGATGGCGTGCTGGAAGGCGCCACCGATCCGCGCAGCGACGGCGCCGCCGCCGGATTCTGAGCGGGTTTCCAGCTTCTGCCTAAAATTCGGACCAACCGGCCGGCTTGGAGGCAACTCTTGGCCGCTCTGGTCGTTTTCACTGGACAGCGGCGCGGCATGTCGATTGCATCGCAAGGCAATAAGTTCCGCCGAGAGAGCGCATGAGCATCCAGGTCGCCCTGCATCACCGTACCACCTATCGCTACGACAAGCTGATCAGCCTGGGTCCGCAGGTGGTCCGGCTGCGTCCGGCGCCGCATTGCCGCACGCCGATCATCAGCTATTCGCTGAAAATCTCGCCCAAGGACCATTTCATCAACTGGCAGCAGGACCCGCAGGGCAACTATCTCGCCCGCCTGGTCTTCCCCGAGCGCACCGATCATTTCGAGGTGGTGGTGGATCTGGTCGCCGATATGGCGGTGATCAATCCCTTCGACTTCTTCCTCGAGCCGGCGGCCGAGACATATCCCTTCGAGTATGATCCCGACCTGAAGGAAGACCTGGCGCCGTTCCAGCGCGCCGATCCGCCGGGCAAGCTGCTCAGCGCTTGGCTCGCCACGGTGCCGCGCAAGGCCGATCGCACGGTCGATTTCCTGGTCGGTCTCAACCAGCGGCTTTCCAGCGAGATCAAATATCTGATCCGGCTGGAGCCCGGCGTGCAGACCGCCGAGCAGACCCTGCAGCTGAAAAGCGGCTCCTGCCGCGATACCTCCTGGCTGCTGGTGCAGGCTTTGCGCCATCTCGGTTTCGCCACGCGCTTTGTTTCGGGCTATCTCATTCAGCTGGTCGCCGATGTGAAGGCGCTCGATGGTCCCTCGGGGCCGACGGCCGATTTCACCGATCTGCATGCCTGGGTCGAGGTCTACTTGCCCGGCGCCGGCTGGATCGGCCTGGACCCGACATCGGGCCTGATGGCGGGTGAGGGGCATATTCCGCTCGCGGCCACGCCCGAGCCGCAATCGGCCGCCGCGATCAGCGGCGCGATCGAGAAGGCCGAGGTCGATTTTTCCTACGACATGAAGGTGACGCGCTTCCACGAAACGCCGCGCGTCACCAAGCCGATTGCCGATGCTGACTGGGAAAAGATGCTCAAGCTTGGCGATGTGGTCGATACGCGTCTCGCCAAGGGCGATGTGCGGCTGACCATGGGTGGCGAACCCACCTTCGTTTCCATCGACGACATGGAAGGCGCCGAATGGAACACCGCGGCGCTGGGGCCGAACAAGCGCACGCTGGCCGGCAAGCTGATCCGCCGCCTGGCCGACCGTTTCGCGCCCGGTCATCTGCTGCATTACGGCCAGGGCAAATGGTATCCGGGCGAACAGCTGCCGCGCTGGGCGCTCAGCTGCCACTGGCGCAAGGATGGCGAGCCGGTGTGGCGCGAGCGCGCGCTGCTGGCGGCCGATGAAGATGCCGGTGACGGTGCCAATGTGTCGGATGCCGATATCTTCACGGCTGCGCTGGCCGAACGGCTCCAGCTCGATCCCGGCTATCGCATCCCGGGCTTCGAGGATCTTTGGTACTACATGTGGCGCGAACGCCGCCTGCCGGTGAATGTCGACCCCTTCCAGTCGCATCTGAAGGAGCCCGAGGAACGCGCCCGCCTGGCCCGCATCTTCGAGCAGGGGCTCGACAAGGTGGTCGGCTACGCCCTGCCGCTGACGCGTGAACCCACCACCAATGGCGCCAAGCGCTGGCGGTCCGGCGCCTGGTTCTTCCGGCCGCAGACCATGTATCTGCTGCCCGGCGATTCACCGATGGGCCTGCGCCTGCCGCTGGACGCGCTGCCCTGGGTGACGGCGAAGGACTATCCCTACCAGCATGTGCCCGACACCATGCAGGACCGGCCGCCGCTGCCGCCGCATGAAGTGTTCCGCCAGGCCAACAAGGTTGTCGCCGACCGCATGCAGGCCTGGGCGCAGGCGCGCAACTATGCGGCCGCCACCGCGCCGCGCGACCAGACGCCGGTGCCGAAGAACCAGCAGTCCGATCCGTCCGTGGTGCGCACCGCCATGTGCATCGAGCCGCGCGGCGGCCTGCTGCATGTCTTCATGCCGCCGCTGGAACAGGCGGAAGACTATCTTGATCTGGTCACCGCGATTGAAGACACCGCCGCAGTGCTGAACAAGAAGGTGGTGATCGAGGGCTATCTGCCGCCGCGCGATTCCCGCCTGCTGCATTTCAGCGTCACGCCAGATCCCGGCGTGATCGAGGTGAATATCCATCCGTCCTCCGGCTGGCGCGAGCTGGCCGAGAAGACAACCATCCTCTACGAGGAAGCGCGCCAGACCCGGCTCGGCACCGAGAAATTCATGCTCGATGGCCGCCATGTCGGCACCGGCGGCGGCAATCACGTTGTCATGGGTGCGGCGACGCCGCCCGACAGTCCCTTCCTGCGCCGGCCGGATCTGTTGCGCAGCCTGGTCGGCTACTGGCAGAACCATCCTTCGCTGTCCTATCTGTTCTCCGGCCTCTTTATCGGCCCGACCTCGCAGCATCCGCGCGTTGATGAAGGCCGCGACGATGCACTGGTCAACCTGCAGATCGCGTTTGACCAGGTCGAACAGAATCCCAATCCGGCGCTGTGGCTGGTCGACCGCATCTTCCGCAACGTGCTGGTCGATATCACCGGCAATACCCATCGCACCGAATTCTGCATCGACAAGCTCTATTCGCCCGATGGCCCGACTGGCCGGCTTGGACTTGTCGAGCTGCGTGCTTTCGAGATGCCGCCCGATGTGCGCATGAGTCTGGCGCAGCAGTTGTTGCTGCGCGGCCTGTTGTCGTCCTTCTGGGATAATCCCTATACGCGCAAGCCGGTGCGCTGGGGCACCCGCCTGCATGACGAATTCCTGCTGCCGCATTTCTGCCTGCAGGATTTCAACGACGTGCTGGACGATCTCAAGCAGCAGGGCCTTGGCTTCGATCCGAACTGGTTCGCCGCCCATGCCGAGTTCCGCTTCCCCAAGATCGGCGAGATGGCGGCGCGCGGCATCGAGGTGGAGCTGCGTCATGCGCTAGAGCCTTGGCATGTGCTGGGCGAAGAAGCCACCGCCGGCGGCACCGTGCGCTATGTCGACAGCTCGGTCGAGCGCATGCAGGTGAAGGTGAAGGGCCTGGTCGATGGCCGGCATGTGGTGGCCTGCAACGGCCGCGCCGTGCCGATGCGCGCCACCGGCGTGCCGGGCGAATATGTCGCCGGCATCCGCTACAAGGCCTGGGGGCCGCCGAGTGCCATGCATCCCAGCATCGGTGTGCATACCCCGCTGGTGCTGGATCTGTTCGACCGCTGGACCGGCCGCTCGCTCGGCGGGAGCACATACCATGTGGCGCATCCTGGCGGACGCAACTACGACACTTTCCCGGTCAATGCCAACGAGGCCGAGGCACGCCGCCGTGCCCGCTTTTTCGCCATGGGGCATACACCGGGCAGCATGCCGGTTCCGGCCGCGCCGGTTGCTGGCGAACAGCCGCTTACCCTCGACCTGCGAACCGGTTAAACTTCCGGTCCGATTCGGACACGAAGGGCAAACCCTGTGAATTCGCCCCTGCAGGCCACGGTTTCTGCCGCGATGTCTTCTTCGGCTGCGCAACCTGCCCCTGCGCCGGCCGCCAGCCGTCTGCCCAATGGCATCCCGGCCGACGCCTATGACGAGATGGTCACCGGCCAGGGCCTGATCCGCGGCCACTGGCAGCCGCTGCTCGCCACCTTGAGCGAACTCGGGCCCGCCGGCCTGGCCGAACGCGCCGAGCGCGGCCGCCAGTATCTCGAAGACGAAGGCGTCACCTACAATCTCTATGAACTGCCCGATGGCACCGGGGGCGCGATCGCGCCGCCGCTGCCCGAACAGCGGCCCTGGCGACTCGATCCGGTGCCGGTGCTGCTCTCGGCCGAGGAATGGTCTGGTATCGAGGCCGGCCTGATCCAGCGCGCGCATCTGCTCGATGCGCTGCTTCGTGATCTCTACGGGCCGATGACGCTGCTGCAGGAACAGCGCGTGCCGCCAGCGCTGGTCTATGGCCATCGCGATTTTCTGCGCGCCGCACGCCGTACCGATGGCCAACCCCAGGGCCGCATGCTGCAGCATTATGCCGCGGAGCTGGTGCGCGGCCCCGATGGCATCTGGCGCGTGATCGCCGACCGTAGTCAGGCGCCGGCCGGGGCCGGCTATGCGCTGCAGAACCGCCGCGTGATGTCGCGCCTGCTCGGCCAGGCCCTGCGGCAGTGCCGGGTGCGGCCGCTGAATGCCTATTTCGAATACTGGCAGGCCGATCTGGGCAATCGCGCGCCGAAGCTGCAAAGCGGTGTGCAGCCCGACAATCCGCGCGTCGTGCTGCTGACCCCGGGCCCGTATAACGAAGCCTATTTCGAGCATATCTATCTGGCGCGCGAACTGGGCGCCACATTGGTGGAAGGCGCCGACCTCACCATGCGCGAGGGCCGCATCTTCCTGAAGACGCTGGCCGGGCTGGAACCGGTCGATGTCATCATGCGGCGGCTGGATGGCGAATGGTGCGATCCGCTGGAGCTGCGTGCCGACTCCACGCTTGGCGTCGTCGGCCTGATGCAGGCGGTGCGCGATGGCCAGGTGTCGGTCTCCAATGCCATCGGCAGCGGCCTGGCCGGCGCGCCGGCCCTGCATGCCTTCCTGCCGAAACTGTCGCAGCGCCTGCTGGGCCAGGACCTCTCCATGCCTTCCATCGCCACCTGGTGGTGCGGTCAGTCTTATGCGCTGAAGGAAGTGGAAAACAATTTCGACAAGATGGTGGTGCGCGGTGCCTATGGCCTGAACGACCAGCCCATCGTGGTCGCCAGCCTGCCGGATGCCGAGAAGGTCAGCCTGCTGGCCCAGATCAAGGCACATCCGGCCGATTACGTGGCGCAGGAACGCATCATCCCCTCGGTCTCGCCGGGTCTGGGCGAGAACGGCCTGGAACCGCAACCGATCCTGCTGCGCGTGCAGGTGGTCGCCGATGGCGACGACTATGTGGTGATGCCGGGCGGTCTGGCGCGGGTGCCGGCGCATAACGATCCCTTCGGGGCCACGCTGCAGCGCGGCGGCGTCAACAAGGATGTCTGGGTCGTTGCCAAGGACCAGTCGCCCACCGTGATCCGCGGCAGCAGCACGCGCCAGCGCCTGGCGCTGCGGCGGTCTTCCGGCACGCTGCAGAGCCGCGTCGCCGACGATCTGTTCTGGCTCGGCCGCAGCGTCGAGCGGCTGGATGACGGCGCGCGGCTTTTGCGTGCAGTTCTTTCTCGCCTGGTTGGCGAATTCGCCTCGGCTCGCGACATGGTCGAGATGGCCGTGCTGGCGCGCGCGCTCGCCCGTTGCGGCATCCTCGATCAGCGCGCCGCCGCGGCGCCGCCGGATTCGGCATTGTTCGCCGGCTCGATCACGCGCGTCTGCGGCTCCGGCCAGCTGCTGGGGCAGACACTGGATGGCATCGAACGGCTGGCGGCGGTGTCGCGCCATCGTTTCTCGGCCGATATGTGGCGCATGTTCAACCATCTGCTGGGTGAGCTGCGCCAGAGCCGGCCGACGGCCAATGGCGATGCCGATGCGATGCTGGAATTCTGCGACCAGATGATCCGTGCCACGGCAGCGATTGCCGGCATGCTGTCGGAGCATATGACGCGCGGCTCGGGCTGGCGCTTCATCGATTTCGGCCGCCGGCTCGAACGAGCCATTTTCATCACCCGCAGCGTCTCGGCCGCCACCACGGTGCTGGGCGCCAGCAGCGACAGTGCCTTCCGCATTGCGCTGGAGGTCAGCGATTCCACGCTCACCTACCGCCGGCGCTACCGCGCCTCGCTGCAGGCCTCGGCGGTTTTCGACCTGCTGCTGCTCGATGCCAGCAATCCCCATGCGCTGGCCTTCCAGCTGCATGCGATGGCCCAGCATCTCGATGCGATGCCCAATTCCGAAGCGCCGCCGCGCGGCAGCGACTGCCTCGCGCTCGCCCGGCCCTTCACCGACCTGGTGGCGCTGTTTGACCGCGACGAGATCAGCCGCGAAGAAATGGTGCAGCTCGCCGCCCGCCTGCGCGGCAGCCTGGATGCCGCTGGCGATGCGCTGATGGATGTGTCAGACCAGCTGTCGCGCACCTATTTCAGCCATGTGCAGGTCGCGCGCTCCTTCGGTTTCGGGTCTTAAAGATGCGCTACCGCCTGCGTCACACCACGTCTTACAGCTATTCCTGGGCGGTCGATATCTCGCACCATATGCTGCATCTGGCGTTGCCCAACCTGCCGCGCCAGCGCGTCAAGACCTGCACGGTCAGCACCAGCCCATCGGCCGGTCGCATGTCGGAACAGCAGGATCATTTCGGCAATCGTGTCGCCTATCTCACGCTGGGCGAATCGCATACCCGTTTCGATGTCGAGCTGCGCGCCGAGGTCGAGGTCGATCCGGTGCAGGCGCCGGATGCAGACAGCACGCCGTCCTGGGAAAGCGTGCGCGACATGCTGGCGGGCGACGGCTTCCCCGTGCCGGTGGCCGAGAGCGAATTCGTACATGACTCGCCGATGGCAATGCCAAGCGACGAGGTGCTGCAATACGGGCTTGCCAGTTTCACGCCCGGCCGCCCGGTGCTGGCGGCGGCGCGTGACTTGACGGCGCGCATCTTCAAGGATTTCCGCTACGATCCGGCTGCAACCGAAATCTTCACCCCGGTGGCCGTGGTGATGCAGAAGCGCGCCGGCGTCTGCCAGGATTTCGCCCATCTGGAAATCGCCATGCTGCGCGGCCTGGGGCTCGCTGCGCGCTATGTCTCTGGCTATATCCGCACGCTGCGTGCCACGGATGCACCGGGTAGCGGCCTGCGTGGCGCCGATGCCAGCCATGCCTGGATCAGCGTCTGGTGCGGACCCGATCACGGTTGGATCGATCTCGATCCCACCAACAACCTGATCTGCTCGGACGAGCATGTCACCGCCGCCATCGGCCGCGATTACGGCGATATCAGCCCGGTGCGCGGCGTGGTGCTGGGCGGCGGGCCGCATCGCATCGGCGTCGCGGTCGAACTGCTGCCGCTGCTGTAGTCAAGCTGGTCGGGCGCCGACGGCGCACCATATCCTCTGCGGGCGAGATACGTTTTCTGGAGGACGGATGCCGAGCCATTTACCCTACACGGCGCGCACCAAGACCGGCGATGTCTTCGAGATCAGCTTCCCGCTGCATCGCGAAACGGGCTCACCGGTGCGGGTGTCGCAGTTGCTGACGGCGCTGCTCGAAACCCTGGACCGTGAGATCGGCTTGCTGGGCGAAACCAGCAATGGCGATGTGCTGCAGGCCCTCGCCATGGCCACCGCGATCCGCACGGCCATGATCCATGCCCCGGGGCCGGTCACCGCGCGGCTCGCCGCCGATCTGCTCGCCACCGCCCAGTCCGCCATGGAGCGGGCGGAACGCCACAGTCCGCAGGCCGGTCATGCCTGATCGCGCACCGATCGTCATCATTGGTGCAACCGGTGGAGTGGGTTCGGCCTTGGCGCGCCGGCTGCATGCCGGCGGATATCCGCTGCATCTGATCGCCCGCGATACCGACCGGCTCTCGGCCCTCGCCGGCGAACTCGCCGCCGGGCAGGCTGTCGCCGATGTGCTCGATGAAGCCGGCCTCGCCGCCGCGATCACGGCGGCCGGGCCCGCCATTGCCGGGCTCGCCTATTGTGTCGGTTCGATCGATCTGGCACCGCTGCGCGCGGTCACTTCGGCGACCATGCTGCAGGCGTTCCGGCTCAATACACTGGGGGCCGCGCTGTCCGTTCAGGCAGCGCAGGCGGCGCTCAAGCAGGCCGGCGGCAGCGTCGTCCTGTTTTCTTCAGTGGCTGTCGCCCAGGGCTTTGCCAATCATGCGGTGATCTCGGCCGCGAAAGGCGGCGTCGAGGCGCTCGCCGTGGCGTTGGCCGCCGAACTCGCTCCCGATATCCGCGTCAATGTCGTGGCACCCAGCCTGACTCGCACCCCACTGGCAGCCAAGCTTACCGGCAATGATGCGATGGCGAAGGCGATTGCCGCGCTGCACGCGATCCCGCGTCTGGGTGAAGCAGATGATATTGCTGCCGTT
Organism: Ferrovibrio terrae; assembly: GCF_943372915.1. Classification (GTDB taxonomy): domain Bacteria; phylum Pseudomonadota; class Alphaproteobacteria; order Ferrovibrionales; family Ferrovibrionaceae; genus Ferrovibrio; species Ferrovibrio terrae_A. The sequence continues at coordinate 92,798 of NZ_CALSAN010000012.1, forward strand.
ACCGCTTTTCTGCTGTCACCGGATGCTGGCTGGGTCACCGGCCAGGTGATCGGTGTCGATGGCGGGCGGTCACGCCTGCGCACCAAGGGGTGATGCCATGATGCGCCGATCGCACCAGATTCCCCGCATTGCTCTCCTATTGGGAGCTGCCGGCGCATTGCCTTTCCTGCTGCTGGCCGCGGCCACCGTGCTGGCGCCGCCGCCCTACAGCTTCACCGCTGAACTCCTGCTCACCGGGTATGGAATCGCCATCCTCAGCTTCATGGGCGGCGTGCATTGGGGCCTGGCGATGCGCGACGGGCGCGCGGCGCAATACGGCGTCAGCGTGCTGGCTGCGCTCTATGCCTGGCCGGCGCTGCTGCTTGGCACGGCCGGCGGCTGGCTCTATCTCTCCGCCGGCTTCGTGCTGCTGCTCGGTTTCGATGCCTGGATTCAGCGGCAGGACTGGACGACCGCATGGTATCTGCGCCTGCGCCTGCCGCTCAGCCTGGCCGCTATCGGCAGCCTCGGGTTGGCGGCGCTGCTGCGCTAGGCCGGTTCCTGCAGCAGGCTGACATGGGCGCTGACCACGCGCCAGCCCTCGGGTGTGCGGATCCAGGTCTGGCTCTGGCGCCCGGTCTTGGTGGAGTTGGCGCGTTTGAATTCGGTATTCGCGGTGGCGAAGTCGCGGCCATAGGTGGTGATGCGGGTGTTGTAGATCTCGCGCTCCAGGCCCACTGAGGGCCGGCCGGCGCGAAAGGCCATGATCTCGTCGTAGCTGTGCAGGTTTTCGGTCACGCCATAGCGCATGGTCAGCGGGCTGTTATGGAACAGTTCATCCAGCACGGCGACATCATTGCTGGTCAGCGCCTTTTCATAACGCATGAACACGGCGGTCACTTCGGCCACCACTTCGGGAATGTTGATATCCATGAAATCCTCTACACAGCTTTCGATGCAGCAATGCCAACAGACTCAAGCCGGCGTGCCACGCGCAGCGCCAGCTCTTCCTTCCACGGCGCGGCAATGATCTGCACGCCGATCGGCAGCTTGCCGGCGCGGTCCGCATAGGGCGCCGCCACCACCGGCAGGCCAATCGCCGAGATCGGCTGGGTGAACAGCCCGAGATTGGCGCGCACCGGCATTTCCACGCCATTCAGCGTCATCATCACCTGGCCCAACTTGGGCGCCACCCGCGGCGTCGCCGGCGCCAGGATGATATCGACCTCTCTGAACAGTTCGGCCACGCGCGCCTGATACCAGCGGCGGAAGCGATGCGCCTGCACCAGCCAGTCGCTCGGCAGCATCAGGCCGGCGAGGAAGCGGTCGCGCACGGCGGGATCGAAATCATTGGCCCGCGTCTTCAGGCGTTCGCGGTGCAGATTCGCGCCTTCCACAGTGGTGATCACATAGGCCGCCGCGCGCCCGCGCCCGGCTTCGGGAATGGTGACGCGCCGGTCGGTGTTCAGCGCTCTGGCAAAGGCGGCCACTGCCTCATGCACCTCCGCATCGCCCTGGTCGGCGAAATAGCCATCGGCCACGGCAATGCGCAGGCCGTCGATACCGGCGTCGATCTTTGCGGTCACCGGCTCGCTCAGTTTCTGCGCGCACCAGGCGTCATTCTCGTCCGGCCCCTGCATGGCATCGTAGCTCAGCGCCAGATCCGCCACCGAACGCGCCATCGGCCCCAGATGGTCGAGATCGGCCACGAAGGGGAAGCTGCCATGGCGGCTCAGGCGCCCGAAGGTCGGCTTCAGGCCGAACAGGCCGCAGAGCGAGGAGGGCACGCGGATCGAGCCGTTGGTATCCGATCCCAGCGCCAGCGGCACCATGCCGGCCGCCACCGCGGTGCCCGAACCACCCGACGAGCCGCCCGACATGCAGGTCGGGTCATGCGGATTGCGCGACGGACCGTAATGCACATTCTCGCCGGTGAAGTCATAAGCGTATTCGCCCATGTTCAGCGCGCCGACCAGCACGGCGCCGGCGGCCTCCAGCCGCTGCACCAGCGCTGCATCGGCTTTCGCCGGCGCATGGTCGCGGTTGATCTTCGATCCGGCCAGGGTGGCGAGGCCGGCCACATCGAACAGGTTCTTGACCGCGAAAGGCACACCAGCCAGCGGCCCGAGCGGCTTGCCCTCGTCGCGCGCCTGATCGATGGCGGCCGCGCGCGCCCGCGCGCGTTCAGAGGTCACGGCCGTGAAGGCATTCAGCGTCGGGTTGGTGGATTCGATCCGCGCCAGCGAAACCCGCAGCGCCTCGGTGGCGGATATCTTGCCGTCACGCACGGCCGCGGCGATCTCGAACGCCTTGCTCTGGAAATCGATCATCGGGTCGGGCTTATGGCTTGAAAACCGAGGCCGGTTCGACCTCGTCGGGCAGCGGGAAATTCAGCACGGCCTGGGCGATCTGGCGCGAGCGGACCAGGTTGTCCAGCACGGCGGGGCGCCATGCTGGATCGATGCTCAGATTCATGGCCGCCGCGGTGGCATCCAGAAAGGCCTCGGCGTCGAATTCCTTGCTCATGCAACATCCTCGATCAGCGATACGGCAGCGGTCTTGCCGTCAGTATCCGACACCGGGAAATGACAGGCAACCGAGTGGCCGGCGGAATGCTCCAGGCCGACACCATGCAGCAGCGGCATCGACTCGGTGCAGGCCTCCTGGCCCTTGGGGCAGCGGCCGTAAAACCGGCAGACCTTGGGCGAGGGGTCGATCGGGCTGCGCGGTTCGCCGCTGATGCGCAGGCGCGGCACCGGCGGCGCGCCGCTGCCCTTGACCTGGTCGAAATGCGGAATCGCCGACAGCAGCGCCTTGGTATAGGGATGCGCCGGGTTGCGGAACACCTCCTCGGCCGGGCCGGTCTCGACGATGCGGCCCAGATACATCACCATCACGCGGTCGCAGAGCAGGCGCACCACATTCAGGTCGTGGCTGACGAACAGATAGCTCATGCCGAGCCGCTTTTTCAGGTCTTCCAGCAGCTGCAGGATCACCACCTGCACGGAAACGTCCAGCGCTGCGGTCGGCTCGTCCAGGATCAGCAGGTCGGGTTCCACGGCGATGGCGCGTGCGATGCCGACACGGGCTTTCTGGCCGCCCGACAGCTGGTGCGGGAAACGGCCCAGCAGTTCCAGCGGCAGGCCGCACATGGTCGCCAGTTCTTCCACGCGCAGCTTGAGGTCGGCGCGCGGCAAAGGCTTCAGGCGCTGGATCGGATCGGCGATGGCGGCAAAGGCGGTGAAGCGCGGGTTGAGGCTGTCGCCAGCATCCTGGAACACCATCTGGATGCGCGGCCGGTAGGGACTCCTGCCGAAACCCTTCGCCGGCAGATGACCGATCTCCTCGCCATCCAGCCGGATGCTGCCATCGGTGAGGTCGAGCAGGCGGGTCAGCAGGCGCACCAGGGTCGACTTGCCGCAGCCGCTCTCGCCCACCAGGCCCAGCACTTCGCCCTTGCCGATGGTGAAGGTGACGTCATCCACCGCATGCAGCTTGGCCACCGGCCGGTCGGCACCGCGGGCCTTGGCGAACAGGCCGGGTGTCTTGCCCACGGTGAACTGCTTGTGCAGCGATTGCGCATCCAGCAGGGGTTTTTCGAAAAACTCGCTCATAGCGGATTCCAGCAGGCCACCATGCTGCCTTTCTGTTCGCCCAGCACATAGGGCAGCGCCTGGTCGCAGCGACTCTGGCGGCGTTCACAGCGCGCGCTGTAGCGGCAGGGCGGGATTTCGGCGGCGCGCAGGTCGGGCAGGTTGCCCGGGATCGCGGCCAGGTCCATCAGGCTGGCGGTCGGCTTCGGCGTCGCCGCGATCAGCTTGGCGGTGTAGGGATGGCGCGGATGCGCGAACAGCTCGGCCGTCGGCGCCATCTCGACGATATGGCCGGCATGCATCACCACGATCTGGTCGCAGTATTCCGCCGCCATGCCGAGATCGTGGGTGATCAGCAGCGTCGACATGCCCTGCTCGGCGCCCAGTTCGGCGATCAGGTCCATGATCGCCGCCTGGGTGGTGACGTCCAGGCCAGTGGTCGGTTCGTCGGCGATCAGCAGCTTCGGCGCGCAGCTGAGCGCAATGGCGATCATGATGCGCTGGCACATGCCGCCCGACAGCTCGAAGGGATAGGCTTTCGCACGGCGCTCGGGATCGGGGATGCGCACGCGGGTCAGCATCTCGATGGCGCGCTTCGGCGCCTCGCGGCGGGTGACATTGCCATGCTGCAGCAGCACATCGGCGATCTGGTCGCCGACGCGGCGGATCGGATTCAATGCTACGCGCGGATTCTGGAAGATCATCGACATCTCGCGGCCGCGGATATCGCGCATCACGGCCTCCGGTGCCTGCAGCACATCCAGCCCGCCGAAGCTGGCGGTGCCCTGGCTGACCCGTCCGGCGGCATCGAGGATGCCCATCACCGTAAAGGCCGTCACCGACTTGCCCGAGCCGGACTCACCCACGATGGCGACCATCTCGCCCTTGTTGACGCTGAAGCTGACCTGCTCCAGCGCCTTGACGATGCCGCCGCGGGTGCGGAATTCGACGCTGAGATTGTCGACGGCGAGGACGGGGACGGCACTCATGTGCGCCTCCGGGGGTCGACGATATCGCGCAACCCGTCGCCCAGCAGGTTGAAGCAGAATACCGCCGTCATCAGCGCCAGGCCGGGAAACAGCGCTACCCACCATTCGCCCGAGATCATGTAGGCGGCACCCTCGGCCACCAGGATGCCCCATTCCGGCGTCGGTGGCGCGATGCCCAGGCCGATGAAGGACAGGCCGGCGGCATTGAGGATGGCATAGCCCATGGTGAGCGAGCACTGCACCATCAGGATCGGCATAATATTGGGCAGGATCTGCAAGAGAAGAATCCGGCCCTCGCCATTGCCCGACAGCCGCGCGGCCTCCACGAAGCCGGCATTGCGGCGGATATTGGCCTCGGCGCGGGCGACGCGGGCATAGAGCGGCGTGTTGATGATGGCGGTGGCCAGCACGATGTTGCCCACCGTGTTGCCTAATGCTGCCACGATGCCCATGGCCAGCACGAACAGCGGGAAGGCCATGATGGTATCGGCCAGCCGGCCCACCACGCGATCGACCCAGCCGCCGAAAAAGCCGGCCGCAATGCCGGCCAGCGCGCCGATGGCAAAGGTCAGCACCACCGAGAAGAAGGCGATGCCGAGATCGAGCCGGGTGGCCACCAGCACGCGGCTGAAAATGTCGCGGCCCAGCGCGTCGGTGCCGAACCAGTGCTGCGCCGATGGCGGCTTCAGCGTCGCCGCGCCATTGGTGGCCAGCGGGTCATAGGGTGCCAGATACGGCCCGAACAGCGCGCAGAACAGGATGAAGCCGAACAGCGAGAAGGCAAACAGCGTGACCGGATTCTCGGTCAGCACATATCGGATATGCTTCAGCGTCTCGCTCATGATTCAAACCCGACGCGCGGATCGATCACGATATAGAGGATGTCGATGGCGAGGTTGAGCGCCACATAGAGCAGCGCCATGGTCAGCACGAAGCCCTGGATCGGCGCATAGTCCGACGAGATCAGCGCCTCGATGGCGAAGGTGCCGATGCCGGGCCAGGAGAACACCTTCTCGACCAGCACATTGGCGCCGAGCAGGAAGGAGAACACCATGCCCAGCGTGGTCACCACCGGCAGCATGGCATTGCGGAAGGCATAGGCGTAGACGATCTTGCCCTTCGGCAGGCCGGACGCCCGCGCGGTGCGGATGAAATCGCTGCCCAGCACCTCCAGCATGGCGGCGCGGGTCATGCGCGCCAGCGGTGCCAGGGTGAAGATCGCCAGCGCCGTCACCGGCAGCAGCAGCTGGGCGCAGGCGGCGCGGAACACCTCGCCATTGCCTTCCAGCAGCGCGTCGATGGTGTAAAGCCCGGTCACCGATGTCGGTGCGGAATAGAAGATGTCGAGGCGGCCGAGCGGGGCGGGCGCCCAGCCGAGCCGGTAATACAGCACATAGACCAGCAACAGCCCGGTGAAGAAGGCCGGCAGCGAGACGCCGGCGGTGGTCATCACGCGGCACAGATGGTCGATCCACGATCCCGGCCGCGTGGCGGCCAGCACGCCCAGCGGCACGGCGATCAGCACCGAGACCAGCAGGCCGTAGAGCGTGAGTTCGAGCGAGGCGGGGAGGCGCGTGCGGATCTCGGTCAGCACCGGCTGGCCGGTGGCAATCGAATTGCCGAGATTGCCCTGGCTGAGATCTTTCAGATAGACGACGAACTGTTCGGGCAGGGTCTTGTCCAGCCCGAGCGCGCGGCGCACCTCCTCGATGGCCTGCGGCGTCGCGGCGGGTCCGGCGAAGAAGGCGGCCGGATCGCCGGGCAGGGCGCGGGTCAGCAGGAAGGTGACGATAAGCACGCCGATCACGCTGGGCAGTGCACCCACCAGGCGTTTTCCGATCAGCCGCAGCATCGCCGCCCTCCTGCCGTCTTCCCCCCGGCCTTACAGCTTCTCGATCTGGCGGAAATCGAGCTGGCGATGGAACCAGTAGGTGTAGCCCTTGATGTTCTTCTGCATGCCGACATCGAGGATCTGCTGGTACAGCGGGATGCGCGGCGCCTCGTCCATCGCCATCTTGATGAAGCCCATCACCTGCTGCTGGTACTTGGCCGGATCGGTCTCATAGCGCGAGGCATCGATCAGGGCATCCATCTTGGCATCCTTGTAGGCCATGGTGTTGAACACCGCATTCTGGCCGTGATAGCCCCAGAAGAAGTAATAGTCGGGGAAGTTCAGCCAGCCGCCGAAGCTGGCGATATGGATCGGCCGGTTCTTCTGCAGCATGGCGTTGCGGAAGTTGGCGCCCGGAATCTTCTCGATGGTGGCCTTGATGCCGATCTTGCCCAGCGCCTCCTGCAGCAGCACGGCTTCCGGCTCGGACGCGGTGGCATCGCCCAGGTCGATCGAGATGGTGGTCTCGAAGCCGTCGGGATAGCCCGCCTCGGTCAGCAGCTGCTTGGCCTTGGCGAGATCGGTCTTGTAGGGGAAGGGCTGCGGCCAGCTGGCATCCTTCGGCGCATCGGCCGGGCCCATCGCCATCGGAATGCCGCGGCCATAGATCGCCGACTTGTAGATCTGCTCATAGGGCACCACATGGGCGACGGCCTGGCGCACCTTCACATTGTCGAAGGGCTTCTGCGTCGTCACCATGCCGATGTATTTCAGCGAATTCTCGATCGGCACGCCGACCACCAGGTATTTGCCCGAGCCCTTCTCGGCGAGGATTTCGGCGGCATCCTTCTGCGGCATGTCGACCGAGATATCGGCATCGCCGCGTTCCATCAGGGCGCGGCGGTTACCCGATGACGGCACCTCGCGGATGATCACGCGCTTGATCTTGGGCAGCGGGCCGCCCTTCCAGTCGTCATTGCGGTTGAAGGTGATTTCCTGGCCCGGCGTCCACTTGTCCAGCTTGTAGGCGCCGCCGGCGGCGGAGTTGGTCTTCATCCACTCCATCGCCCAGGGATCTTTCTCGGTGGCATTCTTCTTCGCCAGCGTCGAATTGAAGATCGCCGGCACCACCACGGCCATGTCAGGCAGCGACAGCTTGTCTTTCTTCGGTAGGTCGACGCGGAAGGTGTAATCGTCCACTGCCACGAACTGTTCCGGCTTGGTCAGGCTGCCGGCCGCCATCTGGAAGGTGGGGAAGCCGCCGACCGACACCGCGCGGTCGTAAGACCATTTCACATCCTTCGCCGTCACCGGCGTGCCGTCATGGAATTTCGCATCCTTGCGCAGCTTGAAGGTGATCGAGGCGCCATCGGGCGCGACGCTGTAGCTCTCGGCCAGCTCGGGTTCGATCTTGCTGTAGTCATAGGTCATGGTGCCATCGGGCAGCGCCTTGCGCCCAAAGGTCACCAGGCGGTCGTACATGTTCCAGGCCGCCACATAGGAGCGGAAGCTGGTGCCGACGCCATGGATGTCGAGGCTGTTGGGGCCATTCTCCACCAGCACCAGCAGGGTTTCCTGCCGCGACTGCGCGAGGGCGGGTGTGGTGGCAAAGGCCGCCACGGCGATCATCGCCGATGAAGCGAACAGGAAAACGCGACGATGCATGGATAGCTGCGACATGGTTTTAGGGCCCCCGATCTGCGTTGTGCTTTGCATACACGGTGCAACGCGCGTGCCATGGCCGCGCCACGGGGCGGTGCTTTGCGGTAATCGCCTGATCGGCCTGAGCGAATCCGCTGACTGAGGAAATTTTCAGCGCGTATGCACCGACGCGAGTCGACGGCAAATATGATTAAATAATATGCATATGCACCATGCAGCGATTAATTTTACGACACGGCTATTCTATAATTAGGTATGTTTTCTAGTATCTTAGTCGAATAAACCAGCGGTATGGTGATTGCATACACGTTGAGGAAAGCCCATCCGGAAAGCCCGTCTGAACAGAGGCGGGCCAGGGAAAACCGGGCCAAGGAAACCTGAGCATGACACCCGCTGCTGTCCCCACTGCCGCCGCCGTCCGCATCGGCCCGCTCCATCTCAGCGCCCTGCGCGAGGCCTATGGCCAGGGCCAGCGCACGCCGTCGGCGGTGATCACCGCGATCTACGATGCCATCGCGGCCAATGGTGAGGATGGTGTGTGGATCGCGCTCACTCCGCGCGACGCGGCGCTCAAGCGCGCCGCCGAACTGGAAGCCGGCGGCTACAATGCAACGCTGCCGCTCTGGGGTGTGCCCTTTGCGGTGAAGGACAATATCGACGTGGCCGGCCTGCCCACCACGGCGGCCTGTCCGGCCTTTTCCAACATGCCATCGGTGTCTGCCACTGTGGTCGACAGGCTGCTGGCCGCCGGCGCCATCCTGATTGGCAAGACCAACCTGGATCAGTTCGCCACCGGCCTGGTCGGTGTGCGCAGTCCCTATGGCGTGGCGCGCAATCCCTTCAACGCCGACTATATCCCCGGCGGCTCCAGTTCCGGTTCGGCCGTCGCCGTCTCCAGCGGCCTGGTCAGCTTCGCGCTCGGCACCGATACGGCGGGCTCGGGCCGCGTGCCGGCAGGCTTCAACAATATCGTCGGCCTGAAACCCAGCATCGGGCTGATCAGTGGCACCGGCATGGTACCGGCCTGCCGCAGCATCGATTGCATCTCGGTTTTCGCGCTCACCGTGCCCGACAGCATGGCGGTGCTGGATGCGGCCGCAGCGCTCGACACCAGCGATGGCTACAGCCGCGCCGCGCCGGCGGGCTGGCGCAGCGTGGTGCCGGCGAAGCCGGCGGCCTTCCGCTTCGGCCTGCCGCAGAAGGCGCAGCGCAAATTCTTCGGCAATGCGGAGGCCGAAAAGCTGTTCGATGTCGCCATCGCCAAACTGCAGGCGATGGGCGGCACGGCGGTCGAGATCGACTATGCGCCCTTTGCCGAGGCCGCCGGTTTTCTCTACCAGCCGGCCGGCACTGCAGAACGCACGGCGGCGACGGCGGTGTTCATGGAGCATCACGCCGATGCGATGCATCCGGTAACGCGCGCCATCGTGGAAAAGGGCCATGAGGCCAGCGGTGCCGATGTGCATCGCCTGCATTACCGCCTGCAGGCCTTGCGCCAGCAGACCGCGAAAGTCTGGGACGATCTCGACTGCCTGGTGGTGCCCACCAGCGGCACGATCTATCGCATCGACGAGCTTGCCGCCGATCCGATCGCGCTGAACAGCAATCTCGGCGTCTATACCAACTTCGTGAACTATTTCGATCTCGCAGCGTTCGCTGTGCCTAACGGCTTCCAGCCCAATGGTCTGCCGGCCGGCATCACGCTGATCGCGCCGCGGTTTCATGAACCGGTGCTGGCCGCCATCGGGCATGCCTTCCACCAGCAGACGGGTCTTTCGCTCGGCGCCACCGGCGCGGCCCAGCCGGCGGCAAAGCTGGCCGATGCGCCGTCGTACCCATGGATCACGGTGGCGGTGTTCGGCGCCCATATGTCGGGCGAGCCGCTCAATCCCCAGCTGCTGGCACTTGGCGGCCGCCTGATCGGACCCTGCCGCACCGCGCCGCACTACCGGCTCTACCGGCTGAAGGAAAAGACGCTGCTGCGGCCCGGCCTGGTCCGCGTCGGCAGCCATGCCGGGGTCAGCATCGGGGCTGAACTCTGGGCCCTGCCGCCGGCCGGTTTCGGTGTGATGACGGCGGCGATTCCGGGTCCGCTCGGCATCGGCAGCGTGACGCTGGAAGACGGCAGCAGCGTGAAGGGCTTCCTCTGCGAAGCCATCGCGATTGGCGATGCGGAAGACATTTCCGCCTATGGCGACTGGCGGGCCTATCGCCGCGCCGTGGCGGCCTGAGCGCGCAGCCCTCCGAATATGGCGCAGTCGAGGGCTGCCTTGCTGCTGGGCAGGCATCGTGACCATCGCCCGCCTCTTGGGCATTCCACAGGCCTGAACTGCGCTAAAACGCCCCAAACCGGCCTGAAATCGCTGGCATGAAATCTGCTTTGTCAGGATCAGCATCCGGTGCCGAGGCGCATCGGGCTGCGATTACCCCGGCTGCTGGGCTTCGGTTCGGCCCCGGGTGGCGAGACGGACACTTGCGCCGGCCTGCGGAAACCCCGCATGCCGGCGTTTTTTTGCCCCGCCTGAACGGGGCCAGTTCCCAGGCCCGTTCACGGGATTGTCGCTATTGTCGGCATGGCGCCGGGGCCGGGGCACGGCTAGGCTGCATACGGTTCATAACCGTACAAACAGATCACGTACCGTTGCTGGGGAAACCATCCGATGAAGCTCTATTTCTCGCCGACCTCGCCCTATGTCCGCAAGGTCACCGTGCTGGCGCTTGAAACCGGCCTCGATGCCAAGATCGAACGCCTGCCGTCGCCCACCACGCCGATTGACCAGAATGCCGACGTCGCCAAGGCCAATCCGGTCGCCAAGGTGCCCACGCTGGTCACCGACGATGGCCTGCATCTCTTCGACAGCCGGGTGATCTGCGAATATCTCGACGGTCTGCACGACAAGGCGAAGTTCTTCCCCGCCGCCGGCAAGGCGCGCTGGACCGCCCTGCGCGAACAGGCGCTGGGTGACGGCCTGCTCGATGCCGCCCTGCTCGCGCGCTACGAAGGGTTTCTGCGGCCGGAGGACAAACGCTGGCCAGCTTGGTCGGAAGGCCAGATGAAGAAGGTGCATGGTGCGCTCGCCGAGATCGAGCTGCTCGCGCCTTCGTTGGGCGACCGCGTCGATATCGGCACCGTCACGCTGGCCTGTGCGCTCGGCTACATGGACTTCCGCTATGCCGGCATCGAGTGGCGCAAGCAGTATCCGAAGGCGGCGGCCTTTGCCGACCGCATGTTCGCCCGGCCGTCCTTCCAGGCCACAGTGCCGGCCTGAGGCACGGGAGTCAGAGCATGAGCGATGCGGTGACGCAGCAGCCCTGGCTGGTCGACCGCCGCATCGCGCATCTGCTGCGGACCTGGCGGCTGCGGCGGCCCGCCGCCGACCGCCTGCCATCGCGTGCCAGCATTGATCCGCTCGATCTGGGCGCCGATCTGCTGCCCTATATTGCGCTGGTCGATGTCACCCATGGCGGCACGCGCTTCCGTTTCCGCCTGGTCGGCAGCGGGCTGATCGAGCATGCCGGACTCGATCTCAGCGGCAGCTATATCGACGAGCTCAATCCCAACCGCGATTACGTCGAATACATCAACCATCTGTACCGGTTGGCCTGCGACAGCCGCCTGCCGGTCTATTCCGAAACGCGTTATCGCGCCGCCAGCGGCCGCATTGGCCTGACCCGGCGGCTGCTTTGCCCGCTCGCCGATGACGGTGTCACCATCGACCGCTTCGTCGCCGCCCAGGTGTTCGAAACCGACCAGAGCAGCGGCGATGCGCCCACCTATACCCATGCCGCCAGCTTCATGCCCGGCATCGCCAAGGCAGTGGCGGATTCCGACTAGGCGGCTGCCAGCAGGCGCTTGCGATCCTCCACCACGCGGTCGGCCAGCTTGCCGGCCAGTTCCTGCAGATGGTCGAATTTCGCGCTGAAGCCGCCGACGCCCAGGGTCATCGAGCGCAGCTCGATGGCCAGGTCGTGCATCTCGGCTTCGGGCAGATAGCACTCGATCTCGTCCCAGCCCGGCCAGTCGGCGCGCGCGCTGATGCCCAGGATCTGGCCGCGTCGTGACGACACGATGGCATGCACCTTTGCGGTATATTCGGTCGGCACCGTGAAGGTGACGGCCTGGATCGGCTCCAGCAGCACCGGCCCGCATTTGCTCAGGCCCTCGCTCATCGCCAGCCCGCCGCAGGTGCGGAAGGCCTGGTCCGATGAATCCACCGAGTGATACTGCCCGTCGGTCAGCGTCACGCTCACATCCACCACCGGGAAACCCAGCGGCCCGCGCACCAGCGAATCCTGCACGCCCTCATCCACCGCGGGGATGAAGTTTTTCGGAATCGCGCCGCCGACCACGCGGTTGACGAAGTGATAGCCGCCGCCGCGCGGCTGCGGTGCGATCTCCACCTTGATATCGGCGAACTGGCCATGGCCGCCAGACTGCCGCTTGAAACGGGCATGCTGGTGGGTGCCGTGGCGGATGGTTTCCTTGTAGGCCGTCTGCGGCGCGCTGCTATGCACGCCGACATTGAAGCGGTTCTGCAGCTTGTCGATGCTGAGCTTGAGGTGAATCTCGCCCTGGCCTTTCAGCCGCAGCTCGCCGCCGCCCTGTTCCACCACCAGGCTCGGGTCTTCCTCCTGCAGCTTGTGCAGCGCGGTGGTCAGCTTCACCTCGTCCTTGCGGTCGGTCGGGTGCAGCGCCACGGCATGCACCGGTGCCGCCGCCACCGGCCAGTCGGCAATCGGCCGGCCATGGCCGCTGCCGTTCAGATACTGGCCGGTGTTGATCTCGTCCAGCCGGCTCAGGCCGACGATATCGCCGGGCCCGGCCTGCGCGGCCTTTTCCGACTGCCCACCCATCAGGCGATAGAGTCCGCCCAGGCGCTTGCCGCCCAGCTGCGCATTCTCCGCCACACTGCCGCGCCACAATCGCGCCAGGCTCAGCTTGCCGGTATGGGCCTGGTGCAAGGTCTTGAACACCGTGGCGCCGAGATCGCCGCCATCCGCGTCGACATCCAGCCGCAACGCGGTCTCGTCATGATGTGGCGCTTCGTGGCGCAGCGCCTTCCACAGCCGCAGCACGCCATTGCCATGGTCGGCCGACCCGAAAAACACCGGCACGATCAGATCTTCGGCCAGGTCCTTGCTCAGGCGGCTGTAGATGTCCTTCGGTGCCGGCACGCGATCTTCCAGCAGCTGTTCCAGCAGCGCATCGTCGAAATCGGCGATGGTCTCCAATAATTGTTGCCGGGCTTCGGTTTCGCGCGGGCGCACGCTGTCGGGCATCTCGATCAGGTCGGATGCAGTGTTGTCGCGCCAGCGATAGGCGCGTTCCGATACCAGGTCGACATAGCCGGTGATCGCCGCATCGCCATCGCGGATCGGCACCTCGCGCAGCACCAGCGGTTTGCTCGACACCTGCTGCAGGGCGGCCAGCAGGTCGCGCATGCGGATGCTGGTCTTGTCCAGCTTGTTGACGAACAGCACATGCGGAATGCGGCGCTCATCCAGGAAGCGCAGCAGCGGCGCCAGCGTCACTGCGCGCGCCGGATCGGGTTCGGCCACCACGATGGCGATATCGGCCACCATCAGCGCGCTCAGACTTTCCTGCGCCAGCTCCACCGAGCCGGGGCAGTCGAGGAAGATCCAGGGATCGTCGAGGAATGTGCAATGCGCCAGATTGGGCTCGATGGTCATCTGCCGGCTGCGCGCTTCCGGCGCCGCATCGCCGACCGAGGTGCCGGCGGGCACCGAACCCTTGCGCGGAATCGCACCGGCGACAAACAGCAGGGCTTCCAGCAGGGTGGTCTTGCCGGCCGTATATGGGCCGACGATGGCAGCGACCCTGGGCGAAGTTTTAGAGGTGTTGGGCATGGTCGGTCTCCTCTGTTGCGGCACGGGAATGCAGCAAGCCTGGCGGCGGATGGGACCGGTTCTGCTGCCGGTCTCAGACGGACGGAACAGCGTTTAACCCTGCCGGAAGGATTCCACAGAACCTGGCCCGGCGATAGCGGATTCGCGGCGGGCCTTGGCCGGGGTCTTGTTATTTTAGGAATCGCTAATATATGTGTGAAAACGGCGACAGGCCGGCCCCATGGCCCGTTGCACAGGAGTTATCATGAGCGATCAGCTTCTTATCCCATGCCCGCAGTGCAGCACCGTGAACCGGGTGGCGTCCGCGCGTCGCGCCGATGGCGGCAAATGCGGAAAATGCGGCCAGCCGCTGTTCACCGGCCGGCCGGTGACGCTGACGGCGGCGAATTTCGACCGCCATGCGGCGGCGGCGGGCCTGCCGCTGCTGGTGGATTTCTGGGCCGCCTGGTGCGGACCCTGCCGCATGATGGCGCCGGTGATCGACCAGGCCGCCGCGGCTTTCGAGCCGCATCTGCGCGTGGGCAAGCTCGACACCGAAGCCGAGCAGGGGCTGGCGGCGCGCTTCAATATCCGCTCGATCCCGACGCTCGCGCTGTTCCGCGACGGGCGCGAGGTGGCCCGCATTGCCGGCGCCATGCCGCTGGCGCAGTTGCAGCGCTGGGTCGAACAGAGTCTGGCTGCGGGCCCGTAAGACCATGGCGAGTCGCAAGGAATCTGTGTTTCCCGCCGCGGTTTCATACTAAAGTCGAAGCCCTGATTCGGCGGGGGGACGTACCGGGGGGTGCGCTTCGCCGTGCAGTGCCCAAGGGGCAGACGGGGAGCCACACTCATGCTTGAGCGCTATTTCAAACTGGCCGAACACGGCACCACGGTGAAGACCGAGGTGCTGGCCGGGTTCACCACCTTCCTCACCATGGCCTATATCGTCTTCGTCAATCCGGCGATCCTGTCGAAGGCCGGCATTGATCCGGGCGCGGCCTTTGTCGCCACCTGCCTGGCCGCCGCCATCGGTACCGCGATCATGGGGCTCTATGCCAACTATCCGGTGGCGCTGGCGCCGGGCATGGGGCTCAACGCCTATTTCGCCTTCGGTGTGGTGCTCGGCATGGGGCATACCTGGCAGGTGGCGCTGGGTGCCGTATTCCTGTCGGGCGTGATCTTCCTGATCATTTCGGTGCTGCCGATCCGCGAAGCGATCATCAATTCGATTCCGCATTCGCAGAAACTGGCCATCGGTGCCGGCATCGGCCTGTTCCTCGGCCTGATCGGGCTGAAGGAAGCCGGCCTCGTGGTCGATCATCCGGCCACGCTGGTCGCCCTGGGCAAGGTGGCGGCGCCCACCGTGCTGATGGCCATTCTCGGCTTCCTGCTGATCGCCATCCTGGATTTCCGCAAGCTGCCCGGCGCCATCATGATCGGCATCCTGGTGGTCACCGTGCTCGGCATCGCGCTCGGCCTGTCGAAGTTTGGCGGCATCGTCTCGACGCCGCCCAGCCTGGCGCCCACCTTCATGCAGATGGACGTCAAGGGTGCGCTGTCACTCGGCCTGCTGGCGATTGTCTTCGCCTTCCTGATGGTCGATCTGTTCGACACCGCCGGCACGCTGGTGGCAGTGGCGCCACGCGCGGGCCTGATGGATGCGGATGGCAAACTGAAACGGCTGGGCAAGGCGCTGGTGGCTGATTCCACTGCCACCATTGCCGGCGCCGCGCTCGGCACCTCCACCACCACCAGCTATATCGAGTCCGCGGCCGGCATCCGTGTCGGCGGCCGCACCGGCCTCACCGCCGTGGTGGTGGCGCTGCTGTTCCTGCTGGCCCTGTTCTTCTCGCCGCTGGCTGGTTCGATCCCGCCCTTCGCCACTGCGCCGGCGCTGGTTTTTGTCGCCTGCGTGATGGCCAGCGGTCTGGCCAAGATCGACTGGGAGGATGTCACCGAATTCGCCCCGGCGATGATCACCGCGGTGATGATGCCCTTCACCTTCTCGATCACCAACGGCATCGGCCTCGGCCTGATTTCCTATGTGATCATCAAGGCCGGCACCGGCCGGGTGAAGGATATCCATCCGATCACCGCGGCGATTGCACTGGCCTTCGTGCTGAAATTCGCCTTCACCTGAGCGGACGGCGAGTCTGAAACAGCCGGGCGGCGGGGCAACCTGCCGCCCGTTTTGTTTAAGCGCGTTTGATTATGCCAGCAGGTCGGCGCTCTCGGGATGGCGCCGCATCCAGGCGGCAGCATAGCTGCACAGCGGCACCAGCTTTTCATTCTGCCTGCGTGCCAGCTCCACGATGCCCTGCATCAGCCGGCCGGCGGCGCCGCTGCCGCGCAAATTCACCGGCGCTTCCACATGCAGGATGCTGACCACGCCGTCGTGGCGGCGATAGCGCGCAAACACGATCTGGCCGTCTATGGCCATCTCATACTGCTGACGCTCGGTGTTATCGGTGACGATCTCGCTCATGCCCTTAATCTGGGAAAGACGGGCGCGCCGGGCAAGCCCTTATTTCCGGACAGCGAGGCCGAGCAGGATGCCGCCCACCAGCACCACCACGCCGATGATCTCGGCCCGCGAGGGTTTTTCGCGGAAGACGAGATACGACATCAGGAAGGTGAACACCATTTCGGTCATGCCCAGCATGCGCACATAGGCCGCCGTCATCAGCGCCATGGCGGTGAACCAGCCGGCCGAACCGGCCGCCGAGGTCAGGCCCACCACCAGCCCGGGCCGCCAGGCGGCGATCACCCGGCGCAGCTCGCCCGGTTCGCGCCACAGGAGATAGGCCAGCATCAGCCCGATCTGCAGCACGATGGCATGCACCAGCGTGGTGGCCGCAGCCAGCGGCAGGATGTCTTCATCGAGCGACAGCGATGCGGCGCGGAAGCCGATGGCGGAGACGGCGAACAGCGCGCCCGAGCCGATGCCGATCAGCGCGGATTTCTCCATCCAGCCGAACAGGAAGGCCGTCATCAGATTGTCGCTGCCCTTCAGCGAGATCAGCAGCACGCCGATGGTGCCGATCACGATGGCCGCCACGCCATAGGCGCTCACCGGCTCGGCCAGGATCAGCATGCCGAAGGCCGCGGCCTGCAAAGCCTCGGTCTTCGAATAGGCGGTCGCCACCACGAAATTGCGCATGGAGAGCGCCAGGATCAGCAGATTGGTCGCCAGGATCTGCGCCACGCCGCCCATCGCGGTCCAGGCATAGAACTCCAGATGCGTTCCCGGCAGCGGCTTGCCGGTGAACCAGAGACAGGCAACGAGATAGACCACGGCCAGCGGCAGGCCATAGGCAAAGCGCACGAAGCTGGCGCCATTGGTGCTGAGCCGGCCTTTCAGCTGCTTCTGCAGGCCGGTGCGCACGGTCTGGCAGGCGGCAGCCCAGATGGTGATCGGTATCCATGCCCATTCCATGCAGCATGGCGTAGCCGCTGCGCGCCGGCCGGGCAAATGAAAAGACTTCCGCTTGCCCTTGAGCGGAATTCCCCGCAGCGGGGATTCCCTCCGGGATGGTGCGTCCGGCGCGGCCAATCGCCGGCATCTCAGCACAAAGGCCCTTTGCCTGGCCGCGCGCGCCACCTAATCTGGAGCCAGCCCTCAGGCAACAGGAGCCCCCCATGTCCGCCGACCGGAGCGAAACCCCGCCGCATCACCTGCCCGCCGATCTCTCCGACCGCATCGCCCTCATCGTGGTGAAGACGATGCGCTTTTTTGCCGATGCCTTTTTCGCCAGACGCTATGGCCATCGCGCCGTGGTGCTGGAAACCGTCGCCGCCGTGCCGGGCATGGTCGGCGGCATGCTGGTGCATCTGAAAAGCCTGCGTCGCATGAGCGACGACCGCGGCTGGATCCACACCCTGCTAGACGAGGCCGAGAACGAGCGCATGCATCTGATGGTCTTTGTCACCATCGCCCGGCCCAATGCGCTGGAGCGTCTGCTGGTGCTGCTGGTGCAGGGCGCCTTCTTCAACAGCTTCTTCCTGCTCTACCTGCTGGCGCCGAAAACCGCGCATCGCGTCGTCGGCTATCTGGAGGAGGAGGCGGTGGTCAGCTACACCCATTATCTGGCCGAGATCGATGCCGGCCGGCATCCCAATATCGCGGCGCCGCAGATTGCCATCGACTACTGGAAGCTGCCGGCCACGGCTACCCTGCGCGATGTGGTGCTCGCCACCCGCGCGGATGAGAGCAAGCACCGCGACGTCAATCACCGCTTCGCCGATATCCTGGCCGGCGAACGCCCGGGCGCGAAGCCGGCGGAGGCCTGACCGGGCTTACTCGCCGGACTTACCCGCCAAGTTTACTCGATTGAGGCGCCGGTTGCCTTCACCACCGCGGCCCATTTGTCGATCTCGGCTGCGATGAACGTGGCATAGGCCTCCGGCGTGCCGCCGCCCGGGATATAGCCGCCGGCGGCATAACGTTCCTTGATCGGCGCTTCGCCCAGCGTGGCATTCATCGCCGTGTTGATCTGCGTGATGATTTCGCCCGGCGTCTTGGCCGGGGCCGACAGGCCCATCCAGCCGATCGCCGAGAAACCGGGGAAGCCCGATTCCGCCACCGTCGGCGCATCGGGATACAGCGGATTGCGCGCCGGGCTGGTCACCGCCAGCACCTTCAGCTTGCCGCTGCGCACATGCGGCAGCGCCACGTCCACATTGATCATCACGGCATTCACCTGGCCGCCAACCACATCGGTAATCGCAGGGGCTGCACCGCGATAGGGTACATGCTGCAGCTTGATGCCGGCGGCATGTTGCAGCATCGCCATCGCCAGGTGGCCCGACGAGCCGCTGCCGGGGCTGGCGCAGGCGATCTGGTCGGGCTTGGATTTCACCAGCGCGAGAAAATCCTTGAAGCTCTGCGCCGGGAAATCGGCCGAGACCAGCAGCGCGTTCGGCACCGAGCCCATCTGGCCGATATGTGCGAAGTCCTTGCGCGAGTCATAGGTCATCTGGCTGTACAGCGCATGGTTCATCGCATTCTGCCCGTTGCCCGACAGCAGCAGCGTGTAGCCATCGGGTGCGGCGCGCGCCACCGCATTGGCGCCGATATTGCCATTGGCGCCGGCGCGGTTCTCCACCACGAAGGGCTTGCCGAAGCGCTGGCTGAAGCTCTGCGCAAACAGCCGCGCCAGCACATCGTTGCTGCCGCCGGCGGGGAACGGCACCACGATGGTCACCGGCCGCTCCGGCCAGCCTGCGGCAAAGGTCAGGCGCGGTGCCAGCGCGGCGCCGCCGAGTGCGGCCAGTGCCGTGACAACGGTGCGGCGGGTGATCTTGGTCATGACGGGGTCCTCCGGTTTTTATGGGTATGCGGTTATGGCGCGCAGCGCCATGTTGCCGTCAGCCAGGGCGACAGGCGTTCGGGGTCGAGATCCAGGCCGGTGCCCGGTGCATCCGGCACCGCCATCATGCCGTCGTTGCCCACCGGCATTTCGCCGGCCACGGTCAGCAGCGGATTGGGCGTGGCATCGATTTCCATATAGGGATAGGGCGCCGGTCCGCCGCCGCGTCGCGCCGGCAGCAGGGCCGCCATCTGCAGGGCGGCGCGCTGGTTGACGATGGTGCCGAACACATGCGGCATCACCGGCAGATCCCAGGCCGCGGCCAGCGCGGCGACCCGCTGGAACCCGCTATAGCCGCCGCACACCGTCAGGTCCGGCTGCAGGATAGAAAAGGTGCCGGCAGCCAGGAAGTCGCGGAAGGCGGCCAGGCTGCCCAAAGCCTCGCCGCCGGAAATTGCCGTGGGCACGGCGGCGGCCACGGCAGCGGTGCCGGCGATATCCTCGGGCAGCACCGGTTCCTCGATCCACAGCAGTTCGGCATCCTGCATGCGGCGCGCAGACTCGATGGCGGCGCGCGCCGTGTAGCCCTGGTTGATGTCGACCATCAGGCCGATCTCGGGCCCCACATGCCGGCGCAGGCCGTTGGCCATCACGCCATCGGCGCGCGGATCGAAGCCGGCGCGCGGCTTGATGGCGCGGAAGCCGCGCTTCAGATAGGCATCGGTCTCGCGCAGATAATGCCCATAGGGATCGCCGCCCTCGGCAATGAACGGCCCGCTGGCATAGGCAAAGACCTGATCGCGCAACCGCCCGCCCAGCATGGCGGCCACGCTGGTCTGCTGCGCCCTGGCGGCGATGTCATGCAGGGCCATATCGATTGCCGAGATCGCCATCATGGCAACGCCGCGCCGGTCATAGCCGATGCCGGCCATCATGCGGTCCCACAGCCGGCCGTAGTGCAGCGGCGATTCCCCCAGCACCAGCGGGGCCAGCCGGGCCTGGATCAGCGCGCCGGCCGCATGCGGCGATGCAAACACCTCGCCCCAGCCGCTGAGGCCGGAATCGGTGATCACCTGCAGCAGCAGGAAATCGCGACGGCGGATAAAGGTGCGGGCATTGCCGATCGGCGGCGTGGGCGAAAAGCCAAGCTGATAGCCGCGAATCTCGACAACCTTCACTGCGTCCTCCCGGACCTGCTTTTTATCTGGCTCGTATTGTCGCGGCCGGGGTCATATATTCAAATGCCGATTTGACCTGAGATCATGTTCTGGACTTATGAACCATGCTGCTGAGCCTGCGCGAGATGGATGTGTTTCGCCGTGTGATGGAACTGGGCAGCGTCACCGCCGCTGCCGCCGCGCTCAACATCACCCAGCCCGCCGTCAGCCGCCTGTTGCAGCATGCCGAGCAGCGGCTCGGCTTTGCGCTGTTCGTGCGGCAGAAAAAACGCCTGATGCCCACGGCCGAGGCCCATGCGCTGTTTCCCGAAACCATCGCCGCCTTTGCCGCCATCGATGCCGCCCAGCGATTGGCCGGCGGGTTGCGCACCGGGCAGTCGGGCACGCTGACGCTGGCGGCGATTCCGGCCCTGGCCAATGCCCTGCTGCCCAAGGCGGTGCAGCGCTTTCGCGCTGCGCGGCCCGATGTTTCCGTGGTGATCCAGGCGTTGACCGCGCATGAAATCGCCAACCGCGTGGCCGACTATCGCGCCGATCTCGGCATCATCATCGGACCCATTGCCAGTGCCGGCGTGATCGTCAGCGATCTCTGTGCGACGAAACTCGGCTGCGTGCTGCCGCGCCGCCACGCGCTGGCGAAAAAGACCGTGCTGCAGCCCGCCGATCTCGCCGATGTGCCGCTGATCTGCCTGAGCCGCCATCTGCCGCTCGGCAACCAGACCAGCCGGCTGTTTGCCGACGCCAATGTGCCGCTGCGCGTCGCCGTCGAGGTGACGCAATCGGCCACCGCGCTGGCGCTGGTGCGCGCCGGCGCCGGGGTGGCCCTGCTGGATGGCTTCGCCTTTGGCGGCGGGCAGGGCCAGGATCTGGTGATCCGTCCGCTGAAGCCCGAGGCCGAAAGCGTGGCGCGCATCCTGCAGGCGCGCGACCGGCCGCTGTCACGCCTGGCGCAGGCATTTCTGAAGACCCTGCAGCAGGTGGCCTCGGAAATGAAATTCACCGTGCCGGCGGCAGCGCGGCAGCGCGGCCGATAGCCAGCCCCGGCTGGAGCATACCGCGGCGCTGTGTGCGGGTGGTCATCGGTGGTTCGGGCTCGGGATCAGTGGAGCCGTCAGAGATACTTGGTGATCTCCTTGAACGCGCGCACGGCGCTTTGCCGCTGGCGCGGCTTGGCGTCCGTCGCCTGTTCCAGGCAGTGATCGATATGATCCTGAATCAATGTTTTTTTGGCCTGGGCGATGGCTTTTTCCACGGCATGAAGCTGCTGCGCGATATCAAGGCAGGAACGACCACCCTCGATCATCGCCGTGATGCTGCGCAGATGTCCCTCTGCGCGCTTCAGTCGCTTCGCGATGGCGGGGTGACTGCTGTGCAGATGTTGCTCGCTCATGTCCGGTATGGTATCCCCCCGGGGAGGATACGGCAAGCGAGAGAACACCAACTGTGATCGTTATGAAGTCTTGGCGACTGCTCGGTCTGATCTGCTCACTGCTTGCGGCGCTATGCTGGGCATCCCCCGTTTTCGCGCATGCGGTGGCCGAGGGTGACAAGGGCTATATTCAGGAGATCACCGGCATCCACCTGCTGCCTTTCGCGTATCTCGGCGCAAAACATATGGTCACCGGCTACGACCACATCCTGTTCCTGCTCGGCGTCATCTACTTCCTGTACCGGATGAAGCATATCGCCCTCTATGTCAGCCTTTTTGCGCTGGGTCATTCCACCACCATGCTGCTGGGCGTGTATTTCTCTATCGGCATTGACAGCTACCTGATCGACGCGATCATCGGCCTGTCGGTGGTCTACAAGGCGCTGGACAATCTGGGCGCGTTCCAGCGCTGGTTCGACTTTCAGCCGGATACCAGGCTGGCCACGCTGATCTTCGGCTTTTTCCACGGCTTCGGCCTGGCGAGCAAGATCATCGATTACGAGATTGCACCCGATGGCCTGCTGCCGAACCTGATTGCTTTCAACATCGGCGTCGAGATCGGCCAGATCCTCGCGCTGGCCGCCATTCTGGTCGTCATGGGCTACTGGCGACGGACGCCAAGTTTCCTCCGTCATGCCTATACGGCTAATGTCGTGCTGATGACGGCCGGTTTCGTGCTGGTCGGCTATCAGTTGACCGGCTATTTCTTCTCCTGAGCGCCGAGAAAGACTCCCGCCATGTACAACACCGACATGCCGACCCGCGCCGAGCTGCCGACCACGAAGCAGCTGATCCGCTCCACCGTCATCGCGATCGTTACGGCTGCGGCCATTCTGGTCACGCTTGTTCTGCCCGCCGAATACGGCATCGATCCAACCGGCATCGGCCGCGTGCTCGGCCTGGCGGAAATGGGCGAGATCAAGCAGCAGCTGGCGAAGGAGGCCGAAGAGGACCGGCGACGGGACCAGGAAATCCTGCTGGATCGCAAGTCCGGTATCGGCACGCTGCTCGGGCGTCTATTGATCTCCTCGGCCGTCGCGCAGACGGCGGCGGCTGCGCCCCGCAGTGACGAGATGACGATTACGCTGAAGCCGGGGCAGGGCGCTGAGATCAAGCTGGCGATGAAACAGGGCGCCAGGGTCAGTTACAGCTGGACCGCGACCGGCGATGTGAATTACGACCTGCATGGCGACAGCGGCGGCAAGGAAACCAGCTACAAGAAAGGCCGCGGCACGGCCAAGGATGAAGGCAGCTTCTCCGCTGCCTTCGATGGCCAGCACGGCTGGTTCTGGCGCAACCGCACCAGCAAGGATGTCAACGTCACCCTCCGCGCCACGGGCGACTACGCCGGCATGAAGCGGGTGATGTAGGGGGTATCGTGCGAGAGAGCTTGAAACCCCGGATATTGTTCCTATATTGTTCTGTTTGACCGGGTATGCCGGATTTCCGGCAAACCTCCGCGAATGCCGGCGAACACGGGCGAAGCGCCACGAACTCCAGCGAACTCCAGCGAACGCCTGCGAAGCGCCACGAACCCCGGGGAACCCCAGCGAACCCAAACGAACCGCTGCGAAGGTCTGGCTCTTGTTCCCGGCGGTTCGGACGGTTACCCAAGGCGCCATGACAGTCGCTTCTGTAGTGATCGCGGTGGACGGCCCGGTGGCCGCCGGCAAGGGCACCCTGGCCCGGCGGCTGGCCGACCGGTATGGCTATGCCTATCTCGATACCGGCTCGCTCTACCGCGCCGTCGGCGCCAAGGTGCGGCGTGCCGGCGGCGATCCGGCCGATCCGCAGTTTGCCACCAAGATCGCGGAATCGCTGGACGAATCCGATCTGTCCGTGCCCGACCTGCGCTCGGAGGCGGTCGGCCTCGCCGCCTCTAAAGTGGCGGCCATTCCCGGCGTGCGCGCGGCGCTGCTCGACTACCAGCGCCGCTTTGCCGCCAGCCCGCCGGGCGGGCGGCCCGGTGCGGTGCTGGACGGCCGCGATATCGGCACGGTGGTCTGCCCCGATGCCCCGGTGAAGCTGTTTGTCACCGCGCGCGACGAGGTGCGGGCCGAGCGGCGGTATAAGGAATTGATCGACAAGGGCGAAACCGTCACTTTCGAGCGCGTGCTGGCCGATCTGCGCCGGCGCGACGAGCAGGACCGGGCACGCAGCGCCGCGCCACTGAAGCCGGCCGACGATGCCCACTTGCTGGATACCTCGGATTTGGCTATAGAAGCCGCCGTTACTGCGGCTGTGGATATCGTCACGGCCACCCTGAAACCCTGACGCCGGTTTCAGGCTTCTCAACCAACCCTCCGGTCGTTCGCGTCGCGCCGGATGCCTGCATGCCCCTCGGCCGCTGATGAATAGCGCCGGCAGGCCACCAACCCCCGGGGCCCCTAGGAGACAATATGGCCAAGCGTCCTGCCGTTAAGGCTGCTGCGGAACAGTATGCCGCGGACAACGAGAATTTTGCCGCCCTGCTCGAAGAGTCCTTCACCTCGTCTTCCGCCATGGAAGGCTCGGTTGTTAAGGGCATCGTCGTGGCGATCGAGAATGACTTCGCCCTCATCGATGTGGGTCTGAAGTGCGAAGGCCGCGTGCCGGTCAAGGAATTCGCTGGTCCCGGCCGTGCCGCCGAGATCAAGGTCGGTGACGTTGTCGAGGTCTTCCTCGACCGCATCGAAAACGCGATGGGCGAAGCGGTCATCAGCCGCGACAAGGCCCGCCGCGAAGAAGCCTGGGAAAAGCTGGAGCAGAGCTTCACCGCCAACCAGCGCGTCGAAGGCGTGATCTTCGGCAAGGTCAAGGGTGGTTTCACCGTCGACCTGTCGGGTGCCGTCGCCTTCCTGCCGGGCAGCCAGGTGGACGTGCGTCCGGTGCGCGACATCGGTCCGCTCATGGGCCAGCCGACCGCCTTCCAGATCCTGAAGATGGACCGTCGCCGCGGCAACATCGTTGTCTCGCGTCGCGCCGTGCTCGAAGAGAGCCGCGCCGAAGCCCGCAGCGAACTGGTGTCCAACCTCAAGGAAGGCCAGATCCTCGACGGCGTGGTCAAGAACATCACCGATTACGGTGCGTTCGTTGATCTGGGCGGCGTCGACGGCCTGCTGCATGTCACCGACATCGCCTGGCGTCGCGTGAACCACCCGTCGGAAGTTCTCTCGATCGGCCAGACCGTCAAGGTGCAGGTCATTCGCGTGAACCCGGAAACCCAGCGCATCAGCCTCGGCATGAAGCAGCTGGAAGCCGATCCGTGGGAGGGCGTGAAGTCCAAGTATCCGGTCACCGCCCGCTTCATGGGTCGCGTCACCAACATCACCGACTACGGCGCCTTCGTGGAGCTGGAGCCGGGTGTGGAAGGCCTCGTCCACGTCTCCGAAATGAGCTGGACCAAGAAGAACGTCCATCCGGGCAAGATCGTTTCGACCTCGCAGGAAGTCGAAGTGATGGTGCTGGAAGTCGATCCGGCCAAGCGCCGCATCAGCCTCGGCCTGAAGCAGTGCATGTCGAATCCGTGGGATGCCTTCGCCGAGAAGCATCCGGTCGGTTCGAACATCGAAGGTGAGATCAAGAACATCACCGAATTCGGTCTGTTCATCGGTCTCGATGGCGGCGTCGACGGCATGGTCCATCTGTCGGATCTCGACTGGAACAAGCCGGGCGAGCAGGCCATCACCGAATACACCAAGGGCCAGGTGGTGCAGGCGCAGGTTCTCGACATCGACGTCGAGAAGGAGCGCATCAGCCTCGGCATTAAGCAGCTGGCGAACGATCCGTTCCAGTCGCTCGGTGACCTGAAGAAGGGCAGCGTCGTCACCTGCACGGTGACCGCGGTCGATCCGAAGGGCATCACCATCGCCGTTGGCGACGGTGTGCAGGGCTACATCCGCCGCACCGAGCTGAGCCGCGATCGCGACGAACAGCGCCCCGACCGCTTCTCGGTCGGCGACAAGCTGGACGCCAAGATCGTCACCATCGACGGCAAGGCGCGGAAGCTGACCCTGTCGGTCAAGGCGCTGGAAATGGAAGAAGACCGCAAGGCGATGGAACAGTTCGGTTCCACCGACTCGGGCGCGTCGCTCGGCGACATCCTGGGTGCCGCCATGCGCAAGAAGAAGGACGACGAGGCCGGCCAGTAAGCCGTCCTGTCTTTCTAAAAGACGACCGGCCCCGGCGGAGCGATCCGCCGGGGTTTTTTTATTGCCGTTTTCCGTCACCTGTGCCCGAATATTGCCATGGTGCTGATTCGGGTGTTTGGGTTTGTTATGCTGGTGGCCGCGCTGCAGGCCGCCGCGTTTGCTGCGATGGCCGAGCCCTTGCGCTGCCCGCAGCGCATCGCCTTCGTCGACAGCGACCCTGCCACCCGGCGGCAAGCCGAAGAGATGAAGCTGATTTATGCCCGCATCGGCTGTCCGGATGTCGCTTTCGTCGGCCTGCCGGGCCGGCGCGGCGTGGTCGCCTTCAACACGGGCGAGGTGCAGGGCGAGTTGATGCGCGTACCTGCCGTCGAACCGGAATATACCCGCGCCTTTGTGCGGGTCCGCAGCCCGATTGTGCATGTCGTCGGCCGCCTGTGGGGCCGCGACGCGCCACCGAACGGCAACGATGCCTTCGGTTTCGTGCTCGGCGTGATCTGGCAGGAGCGCTATGGCCATGCCCATGGCGGCACCGGCTATCACGGCCAGACTGAATTGATGCGTGCCTATGCCACCGGCCTGATTGATCATTTTCTGGCCGAAGATCCGGCGGTGGCGGCGGCGGTGAAGGATGGCCGGCTGCCGGCGCGGCCGGCTCATGCCGGGCCGCCCCTGGTCTCGACCGCGCTGCATCATTATCTGGGCGTGGAATTCGCCGCCGCCGCCGCTGCCGTCGCCAACGAACTGGAGCGGCAGGTCGAGGATGCCGCCGGCCCGGCGATCCAGTAGACGGAAGCGCTACCGTCGCCGTCCCGCCATGCTAGACTGTATGTCAGGCACAGCCGGAGGGGTGGGATGATTCGGCATTTGAAATGGATGCTGCTGGTTGCCGTGATGCTGGCGAGCAGTGCCGCCTGGGCGCAGGGCAAGCAGGCGGCCGTGGTCGAGGATCTGACCGGCAAGGTCAGCGGCGTCGATGTGTTCGACTTCCTCAATGCGGGCCAGACCATCACCCTGCCAGCCGGGGCCAAGCTGGTGCTTGGCTATATGCAGTCCTGCATGCGCGAAACGATCACCGGCGCCGGTACGGTCACCATCGGCGACACCGGCTCGAAAGTGACCGGCGCCAAGTTGCAGCAGGAACAGCTGAAATGCGCTGGCGCCAACCAGCTCGCGCTCGGCCAGGCCGGCAAGAGCGCCGCCATGGTATTCCGCGGCCAGCCGGGCAGCGGCCGCAAGAAGGCCGACGTGCCCGAACCCTCTGCCGTGCTGATGTATACCGCGCCGGCCTTTGCCGTGGCACAGCCGGGCCAGCTCACCATCGAACGCCTCGATGTGGCCGAAACCGTGCAGGTGTTCCAGGTCAGTGGCAAGCTGTTCGACTATGGCAAGACCGGCAAGAAGCTGGATGCCGGCGGGTATTACCGCGTCGAACTGAACGGCAAATCCACCGTATTCCAGATTTCGCTGGATGCCGGCGAAGGTGCCGGCCCGCTGCTGCTGCGTCTGGTCCGCTTCTAGGCGGCCATGACTCCGGCGAAGCTCCGCGACCTTGCTGTTGTCGCCGTTATTGCTGCTGTCGCCGCTGTCGGCTTCGCGACTGGCCCGGCAGCAAACTGGCTGCGCGGACCCTCGCTCGATCTGCTGATGCCGCTGCGGCACTGGCTGCTGCCGGCGCCGGCGCAGCCCAGTCATGTCGCGGTTGTCGCCATCGACGAAGAAACCTATCGCCGGCCTCCTTTCAATGAAACGCCGCAGGCGACCTGGCTGCCGCTGCTGGCCCCGGTGGTCAATGCCGTGGCGGGCGAGGCGGCGGTGGTCGGTTTCGACGTGGTCTATTCCACCTCGCTCGATACCATCCAGCGCGGCTTCGAACGCGACTTTCTGATCGCCCTGCGCAATGCCGCGCGCGCCGGCAAGCTGGTGCTTGGCAAGGTGCAGCATTCGGCCTTTCCGATCCTGCCGCATGCGGCCCAGCAGGTCGCCGTCGGCGGTGCCGCCAATATCCGCCCGCTCAACGTGTTCGAAGACGATGATGGCGTGATCCGCCGCGTGCCGCTGGCATTTGCGAATGCAGATGGCACAAGCGAGGCTGGCTTCGCCGCCGAACTGGCGCAGCGCGCCGCTGGCGTTACCGCTGCCGCATCACAGGCGGATGCGGCTGGCAACCTGCTGCTGAATTTCAATACCGCCGCGGGTGCGATCCCGACCTATTCGCTGGCCGATCTTCATGCCTGTGCCCAGGCGGGCAGGACAGAGTATTTCCAGCGGCATTTTGCCGGCCGCGTCGTGATCTTCGCCACCGTGCTGGATGTGGAGGATCGTCGCCTGACAACGCGCCGTCTGGTGCAGCAGGCCGATGGTGCGGCGGCCCCATCGCGCTGCGTGCATCCGGTGATGCCGCTGGCAGCAGTGGCGCGCGACAGCATACCCGGCGTCTATATCCATGCCACGGCCATCGACAACATTCTGGATGGCGCGGCGCTGCGCGACTGGCCGCC
Organism: Ferrovibrio terrae; assembly: GCF_943372915.1. GTDB lineage: Bacteria > Pseudomonadota > Alphaproteobacteria > Ferrovibrionales > Ferrovibrionaceae > Ferrovibrio > Ferrovibrio terrae_A. The sequence goes on from NZ_CALSAN010000012.1 coordinate 121,243, forward strand.
GGCGGGCAGCCTTGCCGCCGCACTGGCTTTTACAGTCTTGAGCGCGCTGGCCGTTTTTTATCTGCCGCTCGTCCTCGGGCTGGCCGCATCCGGCGCTGCGGCACTGGCTCTGGTGCCGGGTGCTGCTCTGCTGCTGCAGACGGGCAGTGTGGCGCCCTGGCTCGGAATCATTGCAGCTATGGCCGCTGCCATGGCGGCGACCGTTGCCTACCGCTTTGCCGTGGCCGACCGCGACCGGCGGCTGATCGGTAAACTGTTCTCGCTTTACCTGCCTCCGGTGGTGATCGCGCGCATGGTGGCCGGTGGACACATGCCGGCGCTGGGCGGCGAGGAGCGCGAGGTGACCGTGCTGTTCAGCGACATCGCCGGCTTCACGGCGATTTCGGAGGCCTGCGATCCGGCCACGCTGGTGCAGGGGCTGAACACGTATTTCAGCACCATGACCGCGATCATCGAGGACCATGGCGGTTTCGTCGACAAGTATATCGGCGATGCCATTGTCGCCGTATTCGGTGCGCCGGTCGATGACGGCCGGCATGCCGATCATGCCATCCGTGCCGCGCTGAAAATGCGCGATGCCCTGCGCAATGACCCGCAGCGTTTTTCCGTCGCCGGCCATGTGATGCATACCCGTATCGGCCTCAATACCGGACGGGTCCTGATCGGCAATATCGGATCGCCGCGGCGTTTCAACTACACCGCCATGGGCGATGCGGTGAATCTGGCCTCGCGGCTGGAGGGCGCCAACAAGGCTTATGGAACCTCGATCCTGATCAGCGACGCGACCATCGCGGCCGCAGGCGATGCGGCCATCGTGGCCCGCATGATCGACATGGTCCGCGTGGTCGGCCGGGCCCAGCCGGTGCGACTGTTCGAACCGCTGGCCCGCCACGGCCGCGCCACGGCCAAACAGCAGGCTGCGGTGGATGCCTTCGCGCGCGCCCATGCGGCGCTGGCCTATGGGGATCGGAGCGGGGCAGTGGCTGCGCTGCAGGGACTGGACGACGACAAGGCGGCCGCCCTGTTTCTCAAGCGCATCGCGGCGCTGCCCGACGATCCGGCCCAGTGGTCGGCAGTACGCAGCCTGACCGAGAAGTAACGGCTCAGCCGCCGTCGCCCATCAGCGTGTAGGGCGCCCAGAAGATCGGATGGCTGTAGCTGAACAGCGACTTGCCGTCCTCCTGATAGCCCGGACCATCCAGCAGCGCCACCATCGCCTGGCGCAGGGCTTCGGCGCGGCTGAGCCTGGCATCGCCGGACTGGCGGTGGAACAGGTCGGTGACCAGATCCTTGGCCGAGGCCGAATGCACCGACCAGTTGGTCAGCAGCAGGGCACGGGTGCCGGCGTAGAAGAAGGCGCGGCCCAGGCCTGAAGCGGCCTCGGCGCCGGCGCCAGCACCGGTGCCGGTGTTGCAGGCCGAGAGCACGACCCAGTCGGCATCCAGCTTGAGGCCGAGGATTTCATCCATGGTCAGCAGCCCATCGCCATCGACATCGGCGATCAGCGGCGCGGTCAGCGCCAGCGCCGGCTGGGTCAGGCCATTCAACTCGCCGGGAACCAGACCATGAGTGGCGAAGGCCACCACCTTGTAGCCATCGAGTTTACTCTGCTTGACCAGCTTCTCGTTGGCATTCTTGCCGAGGAAGAGAGATTTGCTGAGATCGGCCCGCATGGCACCGGCCACCGAGCGCAGCTCGTCGGCGGTATCGGGCAGGCGCGGCAACAGGCCCAGTTCGGCGCTGTCGACGCCCTCGATCTGGGGCGCATTGCGACGCTTCAGTTTGGCACCGCGCACAGCCACCGGGTCGGCCGAGGCAATCCGCTGCGGTGCCTCGCTGGCTGCCTCAGCCGCCTGTTCGGCGTTGAAGAGGGGATCGCCGAAGCCGATGAACGGTGCACGGCTGGCGCTGCCCGCCGGCAGGCCGCGCAGGGTTTTCAGCGCGGCGGTGGAGGGCAGCTGTGTCACTGCGTGGGTGCGGGCGAGCCAGGGCACGGTCTTGTAGCCATCGAACAGCGGAGCCGCCTTCATGTCGACAGTCGCCGGCGCCGTGGGCAGCAGCGACAGCGGCAGCAGGCCGAGCGCACCATTGGTGACCACGAACAGGCTCTTCGCCGGCTTCCAGCCGGCTTCCACCGGCTGCAGCAGTGTCTGGTACATTTCATGCGCGAGCGCCAGGTCGAAGGCTGGAATGTCGCCGAGCGTTTCAGCCTGTGGTTCCAGTGCGCGACGCAGGCGATTGACCTTCTGCTCGATGGCGGCGGCCCCGACCGGGCTGGCGGCAAACACCACCGGCCCCTCTTTGGGTACGACCCAGACGAAGCTGTTGTCCTGAGCCAGGTAGAAGGACAGCAGTGCCTCGCCCGGTCGCAACGTGCTGCGCACATCGTCAGGCGATGGCGGCCGCGGATCGATCAGGCTGGCATATTCGGGGAACTGCTTCTCGATCTGCTGCCGCGTCTTGGCGCGGGCATCGCGCAGCTTGTCGACCTGGGTGCGCAGGGCCAGAATGGCCTTGTCGTCGCGCTGCGTGGGTGGCAGGGCGAGCAGATTGCTCAGCAGGCCGAACTGCGCGGCGATCTGCTTCAGAACATCCTGCTCGTCGCGGATCAGGGCGGCAAGCGCCGGGTCGCGCACGGCGGCGCGTGCGGCCGAGGCCGACAGGGCGCGCTGCACGCTGCGGCCACGGGCAACATCGGCGAGGCGGAAGCTTTCGATGCCGGGATCCAGTCCGGCCGCGGCCGGCGTGCCCTGCACCTTCGCCAGCAGCACGATGTAATTTTCAACGATGGTCTGAATATAGAAATCGCGCGAGGCTGAGGTGCTTTCCTCGGTATCGGCCTGACGCGAGCTGGACAGGATCACCGGCAGCGCGGCGCGGAAGGCGGCGACGGCTTCGGCCTCCTGACTGGCGGCGGCAAGTGCGACGCCATGCAGGCCGCGCGCCATCGCCGTGTCGAAATGGCGATCGCCCAGCCGCGCCGTGGCGGCCTCCAGGATGCGGCCGGCCACTTCGGCGGCACGCGCGCCCTGGCCGGTCCGTGCCAGTGCCAGGATGCGGCCGTTGGAAATACGGCTGCCGGCGCGGGCGGCATCCTGGTTGTTCTGGACGGCGGCGAAGACCTCTTCATACAGCGTGGCAGCATCCTGCCAGCGCCGCTGCAGGATCAGGATATTGGCCAGCGAGCGCTTGGAGTTGATGATCTGGCCGGCCGTCTCATCGATGCCGATTTCGCGGAAAATCTCCAGCGCGGTGCGTGTCAGCCTTTCCGCTTCAGCATAGCGACCCTGCTCCACCAGAACGGTCGACAGGCTGTTCACTGCCTGGCCTGTCTGGGCGAAATACTTTCCACTACGGCGCAGCAGACTGAGTAGGGCCTGGCGGATATCCACCTCGGCCTCCACGATGCGGCCTTGCGCCAGCTTGGTTTCACCCAGCCGCAGCAGGCTGATGTCGTTGCCGTTTTCCATGCCGCCGGCTGGCGGCTTTTCTGGCCAGTTCTTTGCCTTTTCGAGTGCATCGCGCGTATTGGCGATGCTACTGGCGAAATGCGTCTCCGCCTCAGTATAGCGGCCGCGTGCCAGAGCGATCGCTGCCTTAGACAGGTCGATGTCAGCCTGCCAGCTGGTCAGGAACATAAAGGCGTTGCCGCGCCCGCTGCTCAGCTCGCGATGCACGCCTTCCGCATAACCGACGTATTTTTCTGCCTGTTCAATTCGGCCGAGATCAATGGCCGCCTGCACGGCAGAACGATAGGCGTTGATGACGCGGCCGCGGGCGCGCGACTTTTCCAGCAGGTCGATCTGCCGGATATAGATATCCAGCGTTTCCTGGATATTGCCCAGATTGCGCGACATCGCACCGACCAGCTGCATGATGCGATAGTTGTCGTCACCTACCTCTTCGGCCAGCTTTGCCGCCAGGGTCGCGTCACGCAGGGCGCTTTCCGGGCGGCCAAGCTGCGCGGCGGCCTGCGCGCGGTCATAGAGGAAGCGGCTGCGCTGGCGGGCGTCCAGGCTCGGCGGCTCCTGGATCTCGGCCTGGGCGATCAGGCGGGCGCGCCTGGCGGGATCGGGTTTTTCCTGATCCAGGATGGCGACGATGTCAGCAATGCTGCGCGGCGGCGCGGCCAGAGCCGGCGCGGCGGTCTGCGCTGCGGGCTGGGCGGCCAGCGGGACGCCGGATGCCATCGTCCAGACCAGACCCAGCACGAGCGCCGAAAAGATTTTCTGCATGGCCATCTCCCACCCTCAGCCATGACGGTAGCATAGTCCTGCCGCAAAAGCCGTCAACGCGAGTGACGGGTCGCGCTTTTATCGACTGCATGCGGAGGGTGTATTTTTAAACTTTTGCGCCCGCCAGGGGATCGAAATACAGCGCGACCTTCTTGGCCATCTGCGCATCGAGGCAGCGGTATTTCATCGCCACGAAACCGTCTTCGGTATAGCGCACCACATCGCCTTCGGCATCAAAGGTGATCTGCAGCTTCGGATTCTTGATCTTGACGGTCAGCTTCAGCAACTCGCCCTGCAGGAAGGTGCCGGTGATCGGGCCGAACAGCAGGCCGATGGCGCTCCAGTTCTTCAGCGGAATGCGATTGCCTTCCAGCACGACATGGTCTTCCGGACCGCATTGGTTGCGGGTGGATTTGCGCTGGTCCTGGCCGATGCGCTGGATCAGCGGATCGAGAATGCCGAGGAACTGTTCGCGGCGGTGATCCGAAAGTCCGGCGCTGATCAGCTTCTTGCGCAGTTCCTGGGCGATCTCGCTCTTTTCCTCGGTGGAATAGGCCGGATCGACGAATTCCTTTTCCAGGTCGCGATGCTCGAACAGATAGGCGATGTATTTGAGCAGGATTTCCTTCGGACCCTCGCCGATGCTTTCCTCAAACAGCTTGAGACCCTGCATCAGCTTCGGCGCCGAGAAATGGCCGGGAATCAGCCGCGCCAGCTTTTCCGCCGTCACCAGACGCACCATGCGTTTCTCAAACAGATCGGCGGCGCCCAGCTCGATGGCGAAATCGCGGTCCTTGGTGAGCAGCGCATAGACTTCGCGGGTGGCGGGGAATTCCTCGGCGGGCTCTTCCGACAGCAGCGGTACCGAGGATATCAGCAGGCGGCGCACCAGCTGGATCACGGCCTCGCGCAGCGACGGCATCGTCTGCTTGGCGGCGATCGTATTCAGGGTGCGGGCAAAATCGGTGGCATAGGCGTCGTCATCGATGGCATAGCGGCTGTCCAGCAGCGACATCAGCTGGATGACGCGGAGCCGTGCGTCGCGGAACTTGCCGAGCAGTTCCGGCACCGCGGTCTTGGCCTGCAGGATCTCGGCCAGCACTTCGTCCAGCACCGCCACCGCCGGGGGTTCGATGCTATTGTCGATCAGCGCAACCGCACGACCGGCCTTTTCGGTCCAGGTCTTGGTCATGTTCAGGTGATGGGCCAGTGCGCAATAGGCGATACGCGTGCCGTAGAGCGGATCTGATGCCGTCAGCTGGGTCAGCAGCCGATGGGTCAGCGGCGTATGCGGCAGTTTCTTCTCGAAAGCCTCGACCTGGGTGATCGCCGCCGTGGTGATGGCGTAGATCTTTTTCATCTTGTCGCGCACGGCGGTGTTGGTCGCCTGGGCCTGGGCGACCGCCGCCTTCTGCACCAGTGCGGCACAGAGATTTTCGGCGCCGTTCAGCAGCTTGGCGTGACCGCTGTGATGCAGCAGCTCGAGCGGCGTCAGGATGTTTTCGTCGAGATAGTCGCGGCAGACACGGCCGACCATCGCCAGAGCGCGGCGTTCCGACAAGGCATGGGCGTCCTGACACAGGACAACGCCGCTACCGACTTCCGTTATTCCCGATGGTGCACTGACGTTCATTTAAGGCTGCTGCCGACCCCCATTCGCAACCACTATGACAGCAGCCTGTGGAAAAGTGAATGCGCATGTCCTTGATTCTATTAGAGATCGGCCCGAATCGGCGCAGCAGTAAAACCCCAGATTGCCCGCAGGCTACCTGCCGTAGCGTTATGCCTTGCGCTTAGGCATGCGGCCGCCGGGATTGGCCGGCGCGGCGGCCGTATCCCGGGCTTTGGCCAGCGGCGACAGCGGCCGCTCGCCGAATTTCCCCAGGGTGATGAGGCGGTCGTACATGACGATGGCGCCGGCGACCCCGACATTGACGCAAAAACTGGTCGGGATCTTGATCACATGGTCGCAGCGCGCCACCAGCGCCGGGCTCAGCGAGCCCATCTCCGGACCCAACACATAGGCCGCGCGCAGCGGATGGCGGAAGCTCGGCAGCTCAATGGCCTCGTCCAGCAGCTCGATCCCCACCAGCTGACAGCCGGTCGGCAGGCTCAGCTCGGCCGGTGAATCATAGGTGTACCAGGGCAGATTGTGCGGGGTCTTGCTGGTGTCGGAGCGGGCGGCATTCACCGAATAGGTGGCGGCAATGGTGAAGACGAAGCTGCCGCCGAAGGCATGTGCCGTGCGGAACAGGTTGCCGGCATTCATCGGCTTGCTCAGGCCCTCGACACCGATTCCGAAAAAGCCGCGCATCGCCAGTTCCATTCCTTACGTGTATAAGACCACCGGATTCTGGACAGGAGTATACCGCCATGGGCAAGCCTTTCGCTCCCCTGCCGGCGCCCGGTGCGCGGCCCTTTATCGTTGAAGTGAAGCGCGGCACGCAAGTGGAAAGCCGTCATCCGGTGATCGCCACCATCGTCGATGGCGACGGCAAGACACTGGCGGCCTGGGGCGATCCGCAGGACTCGATCTTTCCGCGCTCGTCGAACAAGGCGATCCAGGCCCTGCCGCTGATCGAAAGCGGTGCCGCCGACGCGTTTTCCCTGAGCCAGAGCGAGCTGGCGATGGCCTGCGCCAGCCATGGCGGCGAGCTGCGCCATACCGAAACCGCCGGTGCCTGGCTCGCCCGCATCGGCCTGAAGCCTGACGACCTGGAATGCGGCGCCCACTGGCCCTATCACGACGAGACCGCGCGGCAGCTTGCCCGCGACGGCAAGGCGCCGACGCCGCTGCACAACAACTGCTCGGGCAAGCATTCCGGCATGGTCTCGGTTGCCACCCATCTGGGCGAGGATATCCGCGGCTATGTGAAGCCCGATCATGCGGTGCAGCGCCGTGTCACCGCCGCGATCGAGGATGTCTGCGGCGTGAAGATCGATCCGGCGCATTTCGCCACCGATGGCTGCTCGATGCCCACCATGGCAATCCCGCTGCACAATCTGGCCTGGGGCTTTGCCCGCTTCGTCACCGGCACAGGCCTGGCGCCCGAACGCGCCAAGGCAGCGCAGCGCCTGGCCGCCGCCGTGGCCGCGGAACCATTCTTCGTCGCCGGCACCGGCCGCTTCTGCACGGTTGTCATGCAGGCCGGCAAGGGGCGCTTCATTGCCAAGACCGGCGCCGAAGGCGTCTATACCGCGGCCTCGGCCGGGCTTGGCATCGGCATCGCGCTGAAGGTTCTGGACGGGACGGCGCGCGCGGCGCAGACCGCGCTGGGTGGCCTGCTCGAACACCTGCAGCTGCTGGATGACAGCGGGCGCGAGCAGATCCGGCCCCTGGTGGAGCAGCCGCTCAACAACTGGCGCGGGATCAACGTCGGCAGTATCGGCCTTCCAACCTTCTGAAGGCTGACGCCGCGCTGTCTTTATCTCAGGGCTGCACCCAGTGCTGCATCGGCGGCCACCGCTTGCCGCACATCGCGCCCGGCTTTCGGGGCGATCAGGCGGGCGAGTGCCAGCAGCCAGGCCATACGGCGGCGCAACTTGCGCAGGGCGTCATGCACCTCGGTGCTGGCGCTGCCCAACATGGAGGCCGCCAGCACCGGCAGCCGTGGCGGACCGGCAGCAGTGTCGTAACGCGCCAGGGAATACAGGAAGAGCAGCAGGTCGCGCGCCTGGCGTTCGGCCAGCGTCATGCCGGGCAGATCATGGTCCTCGAAATCCAGCAGGCCGGGCGCGCCGTCCTGCCAGCTGAAATTGCGGATCTGTGCACCGCCATGCCACAACCCGGCGGCATGCAGGCGGCTGAGCAGCGCACCGGCCGCCGTGATCTGGCGCCAGCAGGCGTCGGGGTCGCTGTGGCGTAGGGCATTCAGCTGCGTTTCCAGCGCATCGCCGGCATCACCCAGCACCAGCCAGTCATCTGTGCAGCCGACCACCGGTGGCACCGGAAAACCGGCAGCCCGCAGCTCGCTCATCGCCGCGGCTTCGGCGGCCAGACCGGCGGCACCGCCGGGATTATGTGCCGGCTGCAGCATCGGCAGGCCGGAGCAAACGGCGATGATCTGCTGCATCAGCACGGAGGAGCGCAGGCGCGGCCGGGCCACGGTCTTGATCCACAGCCGCTGCCCGCCATAGCTGGCCAAAAACACCCGGTTCGGCGCCGTGCGCTGCAGGCTGCGGATCAACTCGGCAAGGCCGGCCTCCAGCGCCGGCAGGGCAGGCATCTGGTTCATATGCGTGGTTTCAGCCGGCCGTCGCGGCCATAACCGGCGGCGCTGGTCTGACGCTGCCGCAGCATCTGGCGCAGCATGTCCATCATGGCGGCGGCATGCAGCTGCTCGCCGGCGATCAGCTTGGCATTCTCCTGCAGGGCGGCTTCGCAATCGGTGGCCACCGCCATCCAGCGTTCGCGCTCCACCGCAGTGGCAGTGCTACGCTGCGGCTCCAGTGCAGCCAGGCTCTGCTTCAGGATTTCGAGATATTCGCTTTTGCGCGCGGTCAACGCCTCGAAGCTGTCACGCTCGCCCTTGCGCAATGCCGCAGTTTCGGCCCGCACGATCTGGGCAAAGGTGGTTCCCAGGGTGATCAGCGCGGCCAGACTGGTCGCTACGCTGGCGGGCGGGACGTCACCGGCGCTCATCGCAGCGCTCAGCCGCCTTGTGCCGCGGGCGGTTCGGCTTTTTGCAGCGCGTTGAGCGTCTGTTCGATCACTTCGCGGCCGAGGTCGCGGGTAATGAAGACGATACGGCTCTGGCGGCTGTCATCGGGCCAGGCCGGAATCGTGGCCGGCGGATGGAACAGGTGCTGCACGCCATGGATCACCACCGGTCGGTCGACACCGGCGACATTCACCAGGCCCTTCACGCGCAGCAGGTTGTCGCCGCGATAGGCCGCCAGCAGGTCGAGCCAGGTGGCCAGCGTGTTCCACTCGAAGGGCTCATCGAAGGTGAGGCAGAAGGACTGGATCGAGGCATCGTGGCGATTGACGTCCAGCTTGCCATCGCTGGTTTCGAAATGCTGATGGCCGTGATCGTCATGGTGATGGTGGTCGCCATGGTCATGATGATCGTGGTCATGCCCTTGGCCATGATCGTGATCGTGATCGTGATGATGGTGGTGGTCGGCGCCATAGGCTTCAGCGCGCAGCCAGTTCTGCACGTCAAAGCTCTTGGTGGCGGGGTCATAAAGGCCGGCGTTGAACAGCTGCTTCGGCGCGATATCGCCGCCGATCGCCGTGAAGACCGGTGCGCCGGGATTGAGATGCTGCAGGCGGTGGCGTAGCTGCTGTACGGCCTTGGGTTCGGCCAGATCGGTCTTGGTCAGCACCAGCCGGTCGGCCACGGCGGCCTGCTTCACCGCTTCGGTATGCTGATCCAGCGTGCCGCTGCCATTCACTGCATCCACCAGCGTGACCACGCTTTCCAGGCGGCAGCGCTCGGCCACCACCGGATCGCTCATCAGGGTGTGCAGCACCGGCGCCGGGTCGGCCAGGCCTGTCGTCTCGATCACCACGCGCTTGAAGGGCTTTACCTCGCCGGAATCACGCTTGGCGGTCAGCTCACGGAAGGTGTTCACCAGATCGCCGCGCACGGTGCAGCACAGGCAGCCCGAGCTGAGCAGGATGGTGTCTTCCTTGCTGGAAGCGATCAGGGCGTGATCGAGGCCGATTTCGCCGAATTCGTTGACGATGACAGCCGTGTCGCCCATGTCGGCATGGCGTAGCAGGCGGTTGAGCAGGGTACTTTTGCCCGCCCCGAGAAAGCCGGTAATCACGGATACCGGAATGCGTTTGTCGATCTGTTCAGACATCTTACGCTCCTGATGAACAGGATATTTCGGTCAGCACCGGTGCGAAGTCCAGTGCGATATCCCCGGGATCGCCCTAAAGCGTCCAGTATTTCAGGCCGGCCGGCAGTTTGCGGTCGCGCCACATGCCCTTCAGGTCGGCGACCAGGCCGCCGGCCTTGACCAGCCGGGCCAGTTCGGCATCGGCGAAATTGCGGTAAACCTCGTGCGGCACGGCACCCAGCACGGCATCGAAGCCGGACAGCTGGTCCAGCCGTGGCGCCAGCATCAGGCCATATTCGTGCTGCGCCTCATGGGGATCGGCCAGCGGATCGTGGATCGTCACGCTGTGGCCGAGCCGCTTCAGATGGCCAACCAGGTCGGCCACCTTGGAATTGCGCAGATCGGGCACGTCTTCCTTGAAGGTGAGACCGAGCAGCAGCACGGTGCCCTTGGGCGCGATGCGCGCCGAAACCGCCTCGGCCACATGAGCGCTCATGCCGTCGTTGATGGCGCGGCCCGACAGGATGATGCGGGCATGGTGGCCCAGTTCCTCGGCGCGATGGGCCAGGTAATACGGGTCGACGCCGATGCAGTGGCCGCCTACCAAGCCGGGCTGGAACTTGAGGAAGTTCCACTTGGTGCCGGCGGCCTCCAACACATCGTAAGTCGAGATGTTCATCTTGCCGAAGATCATCGCGATCTCGTTGATGAAGGCGATGTTGATGTCGCGCTGGGCGTTTTCGATCACCTTGGCGGCTTCGGCTGTCTTGATCGTCGGCGCCAGATGGATGCCGCCCGACGTGATCTTGCCATAGATGCCCGCCAGTGTGGCCGCCACATCGGCGGTCTGGCCAGCCACAACCTTGGTGATCTTGTCGACGGTGTGCACCTTGTCGCCGGGATTGATGCGCTCGGGCGAATAGCCGAGGAAGAAATCCTTGCCGCAGACGAGGCCCGACATCTGCTCCAGCAGCGGACCGCAGATCTCCTCGGTCACGCCGGGATAGACGGTGCTCTCATACACAACGATGGCGCCCGGCGCCGGATTGAGCTTGAGCGCCTGGCCGACGGTGCGCGAGGCCGACCGCACGGGGCCCAGGTCCGGCACGTTCCTGTCGTCCACCGGCGTCGGCACGGTGACGATATAAATGGCATGAGCCGGCAGGTCCGCCGGATCGGCGCTGAGCTTCAGGCTGGAGCTGCGCAGGATCTCGGGTTCGATTTCCCGGGTACGATCCTCGCCACGGCCCAGTTCCTCGACGCGGCTCTTGTCGATATCGAAGCCCAGGACGGGAAAATGCCGGGCCAGCGCCACGGCCAGCGGCAGGCCGACATAACCGAGGCCGATGACGGCAATGGAAGGGGGCGAGGCGGGCTTGGACACGGCAGGACTTTCACGAAAAAGCGCTAAAGGGGGGTACCCGCCCGGCCGGTTCCTGTCAATAAAGCCGGGCCGGAAAGCTATTGGGGCGACCGGGCGCGGCATTAAGGAATTCAGCGGCTTGACCGGCCTTCCGCCAGCCGGTAGAGCCGCCTCATGGCCCGCCGGTTGCTCATCGTCGTCCAGGAAGCCCTGTTCTTCACCACCCACCGGCTGCCCGTCGGGCGGGCGATGCAGCGCCGTGGCTGGACCGTGCATGTCGCCGCCCCGGCCGATCCGGCCATTGCCGCCCGGCTGGAGGCGGACGGGTTTGTCTTCCATCCGATCCCGCTGACCCGCAGCCGGCAGAATCCGCTGGCCGAACTCAAACTGCTGCTGGTGCTGCTGGGGCTGTTCCTGCGCCTGCGGCCACAGCTGGTCCATCTGGTCTCGATCAAGCCGGTGATCTGGGGTGGGCTCGCCGCGCGGCTGGCGGTCCTGCCGGCCGTGGTGCATGCCATCACCGGGCTGGGCTATGTTTTCATCCAGAGCGAAGACCGCGCCGACGCCAAGACCGGATTGCTGCGTCGCCTGATCGAGCGGCTCTATCGCCTCGCGCTGGGCTATGGCCGCAGCATCGCCATCTTCCAGAACCCGGACGATCTGGCAGTGTTCGAAGCGCGCCGGCTGGTGCGCCCGGATCGCTGGGTGATGATCAAGGGCTGCGGTGTCGACATGCAGGTGTTTGCCGACCGGGCCGAGCCGCCGGTCGATGCCGAAAATCCCCCCGTCGTGATGTTTCCCGCGCGCCTGCTCGGCGACAAGGGCGTGCGCGAATTCGTGGCGGCGGCTGAAATCCTGCGGGCCGAGAAGGCAACTGCCCGCTTCGTGCTGGTCGGCCGGCGCGACCCGGACAACAAGACCGATATCGGCGCCGAGCAACTCCAGGCATGGATCGATAGTGGAACGGTTGAGTACTGGGGCTTTGCCGATGACATGCCGGCGATGCTGCCGCGCGCCCATATCATCGTGCTGCCGTCGTACCGCGAAGGCCTGCCGCGCGGCCTGATCGAGGCCGCCGCCGTTGGCCGCGCCATTGTCACCACCGATGCACCGGGCTGTCGCGAAGTGGTGCGGCATGAAGAAAATGGCCTGCTGGTGCCGGTTGGCGATGGTAAGGCGACGGCCGCTGCGATCCGCCGCCTGCTGGCGGATGTGCCGCTGCGCCATCGCCTGGCCGCCCGCAGCCGCGCCATCGCGGTGACGGAATTCTCGGTTGAACAGTTCGTCGCGGCCAGCCTGGCGACCTATGATCGCGTCTTGCGGATGCGGGGCGACACGCTGTGAACGCGCTGCTGCAGGACTGGCTGATCGCCCTGGCCATCGCGGTTGCCAGCGGGTTGCTGGTCTTTGCACTGATGCGTCCGCTGATCGGCTGGCTGCAGCGCCGCGCCGTGCTGGATATCCCCAACGACCGCTCCAGCCATACCGACGCCACCCCGCGCGGCGGCGGCGTCGCCGTCACGGCCGGCATCCTGTTTGGCTGCATCGTCTGGTCGGTTCTCGATTTCAGTGATTTTTTCGTGCTGGTCCTGCTCGGCATGGCGGCGCTGGCGCTGGTGTCCTGGCTCGACGACCGCCGCGGCGGCCTGCCGGTGGGCCTGCGCTTCGGCGTGCAGATGCTGGCGGTCGGCGCAGTGCTGGCGCTGCTGCCCGATTTCGCCACGGTCACCCAGGGCGCAGTGCCGCTCTGGCTCGAACGCGTGGTGCTGTTCCTGGCCTGGCTGTGGTTCACCAACCTGTTCAACTTCATGGATGGCATCAACGGCATCACCGGCGTCGAGATGGTGACGCTGGGCGCCGGTAGTGTGCTGGTTGCAGCCTGGCAGCATCCCGATCTCGCCAATGCCCCGGGTTTGGTCGTGGCGGCAGCCGCGCTGGGCTTCCTGCCGTGGAACTGGGGCCGGGCGAAAGTCTTTCTCGGTGATGTCGGCAGCGTGCCGGTCGGCTATCTGCTCGGGCTGCTGCTGCTGCTGCTGGCGCTGTCGGGCGCCTGGGCCGCGGCCCTCATTCTGCCAATGTACTACTGGGTTGATGCAACCTACACATTGCTGCGCCGCGGCTTGCGCGGTGAGAAGGTCTGGCAGGCCCATCGCAGCCACTTCTACCAGCAGGGCGCCCGTAAACTCGGCAGCCATGCGGCGGTCGCCCTGCGGATCGCGGCGCTCAATCTGCTGCTGGTCGGCCTGGCGGTCGCAAGCACGTATTCGTGGCAGGCGGCGCTGGTGGCAACGGGACTGGCGATTGCCGCCACGGCGATCGTCTGCAGGCATTTCGCCGAATCGGCGTAACGGCTAGGATGGCCGCGACCGACCATGACCGATAAGCCCAAGCTCGATAGTCCCCTGCGCCTGAACCACCGCGTCCTGCTGGTGGCGGCACATGACATTGTCATGGCCGCGATCTCACTGCCGCTGGCGATCTGGCTGCGATTCTGGATTGTCGATATCGACTGGTCGCCCGAGGAAGCCTGGCTGCCGACGCTGGTTTTCGCCGGCGTGGCCGGTGTGGTGTTCCAGTATACCGGGCTTTATCGCGGCATCTGGCATTTCGCCTCGCTGCGCGACATGCTGGCGATCCTGCGCGGCAGCCTGCTATCGCTGCTGATTTTCTTGCCACTGCTGTTCATTTTCACCCGCCTCGCGGATTACCCGCGCAGTGCGCTGGTGATGCAGGTTTTCATCCTCATGCTGCTGCTGGCCGGTCCGCGCATCCTGTATCGCAGCTGGAAGGAAGGCAGCCTGGCCGGCGTGCTGTGGCGCGGCGAAGACAGGCGCGTGCCGGTGGTGCTGATCGGCTCCAGCCTGGCCGCCGATACCTTCATCCGCGAGATGGAACGGGGCAATGCCGCCTATCGCGTGGTCGGCATTGTCGATGATTCGACGGGCCGCCATGGTCGTGACCTGCGTGGTATCCGCGTGCTTGGCCGCATGGCTGACCTTGCCGCCATCGTGGCCGGCATGCGCGAACTCGATCGGCCGCGGCGCATCATCGTGGCGGATGAGCGGATCGACGGCCGCACCATCCGTGATCTGGTGGAGATTGCTGCGCCGCTTGGCATCAGCGTTGCCCGTCTGCCGCGCATGACTGAATTCCGCAAGGAAGGCGAAGCGCCGCAGGTGCAGTCGGTCGATGTCGAGGATCTGCTCGGCCGGCCGCAGCGCGTGCTCGACCGCAGTGCCGTGATGCGGCTGGTCGCCGGCCGGCGCGTGCTGGTCACCGGCGCCGGCGGTACCATCGGGTCGGAACTGGTGCGCCAGGTCGCGGCGCTTGATCCCGCCGCCATCGTGCTGTTCGAACAGAGCGAGCATGCGCTCTACCAGATCGACATGGAACTTTCGGAACGCTATCCGGGGCTGCCGCGCGTCGCCGTGCTGGGCGATGTGCGCGATCCGGACTCGGTGGAATCGGCGTTCGCCGCACAGCGTCCGGATATTGTCTTGCATGCGGCGGCCTATAAGCATGTACCGCTGGTGGAGGCCAATGTCGGCGAGGGTTTGCTCACCAATGTGCGTGGCACCCAGATCGTGGCGCAGGCCTGTCAGCGCCATAACGTCGCCGTCATGGTGATGATCTCGACCGACAAGGCGGTGAATCCCACCAATGTGATGGGCGCGACCAAGCGGATCGCTGAGATGATCTGCCAGAGCCTGGATCTGGAGCGGATTACCGGCCGTACCAACGGCACGCAGTATGTGACGGTGCGCTTCGGCAATGTGCTCGGCTCTTCCGGATCGGTGGTGCCGCTGTTCCAGCGCCAGCTCAGCAATGGCGGCCCGCTGACCGTGACGCATCCGGATGTGACGCGCTTTTTCATGACCACGCGCGAGGCGGTCGAACTGATCCTGCAGGCCGCCGCCATGCCGAGCGACCAGG
Source organism: Ferrovibrio terrae (assembly GCF_943372915.1). Taxonomy (GTDB): domain Bacteria; phylum Pseudomonadota; class Alphaproteobacteria; order Ferrovibrionales; family Ferrovibrionaceae; genus Ferrovibrio; species Ferrovibrio terrae_A. The sequence goes on from NZ_CALSAN010000012.1 coordinate 136,564, forward strand.
TGCATGCAGAAGGCAAGATCTTCGTGCTCGACATGGGCGAGCCGGTGCGCATCCAGGATCTGGCGCGCCAGATGATCCGCCTCGCCGGCCTGCAGCCCGACAAGGATATCAAGATCGCCTTCACCGGCCTGCGGCCGGGCGAGAAGCTGTATGAGGAAGTGCTGCACAGCGCCGAGACCACGGTGGCGACACCGCAGGATGGCATCATGCTGGCCGCGCCGCGCATCGTCGACCGCGCCGAGCTGGACCGCACCATCGCCAGCCTGATCACATCTGCGCAGCAGCGCGATACCGCGGCGCTGATCAGCGGCATCACTACCCTGGTGCCGGAATTCCAGCACGCGCCCAATGGCCAGAGTGCGACGCCGGCCTCGGCGGCCTGACCGGCCCTCGGATCAGCCCTTCGCGATCAGCTCGGCCTGATTGACGATGCCCTCGGCCTGACGGATTGAGGCGATGTCGATCAGCTTGCCATCCAGCGCCACGGCGCCCTGGCCCTTGGCCTGGGCCTCCTTCATCGCTTCCAGAATCCGCCTGGCCTTGGCCACTTCCGCCTCCGGCGGCGTGTAGACCTCGTTGGCAACGGCAATCTGCGCCGGATGGATCGCCCACTTTCCTTCGCAGCCGAGGATGGCAGCGCGATTGGCCTGCGCCCGGTAGCCATCGGCATCCGAGAAGTCGCCGAAGGGACCGTCGATCGGGCGCAGCCCGTTGGCGCGCGCGGCCACCACCATGCGTGAGATGGCGTAATGCCACATGTCGCCCCAGAAATAGTCGCGCGGCTTGTCGCCATCCTTGTCGGTCAGCACGCCATAGAGCGCATTCGGGCCGCCGATCGATGTGGTGCGCGCCCGCGTCGAAGCGGCATAATCGGCGACGCCGAAATGCAGGCTTTCCATGCGTGGGCTTGCGGCAGCGATCTCGTGGATATTCTGCATACCGAGCGCGGTCTCGATGATTGCCTCGATACCGATACGTTTCTTGAAGCCCTTGGCGGTTTCGATCTGGGTCAGCAGCATGTCGACGGCATAGATATCGGCGGCCGTGCCCACCTTGGGCACCATGATCAGGTCGAGCTTGTCGCCGGCGGCTTCCACCACTTCGACGACGTCGCGATACATGTAATGGGTGTCGAGGCCGTTGATGCGCACCGACATCACCTTGCGGCCCCAGTCGATGTCATGCAGGGCCTGAACGATGTTCTTACGCGCCTGCGGCTTGTCGTCGGGTGCCACGGCGTCTTCGAGATCGAGGAAGATCACATCGGCGGCGGATTTCGCCGCCTTCTCGAACAGCTTCACGCTGCTGCCGGGCACCGCCAGCTCGCAGCGGTTCAGCCGGGGCGGGGCGGGGGTGATCGTCTTGAAGCTCATGACGCTGGCTCTCCCTTGTTATGCTGCAACTGCTAACGGGCCGGGAGAGGCTTGGCAAGCCTGACGTTAGGTCAGGGAATTCCTCTGGAAAACCTAAGGCTTGGCCAGAGGGTGATGCTGGCGCACCAGCGCCTGTTTCCGGGCTTCCAGCACATGGGTGTAGATCTGCGTGGTGCTGATATCGGCATGGCCCAGCATCTTCTGCACCGCGCGCAGGTCGGCGCCATGGGCCAGCAGATGGCTGGCGAAGGCATGGCGCAGCACATGCGGCGACACCTTCGACGGGCTGATCCCGGCCGCTACCGCGAGGTCTTTCAGCAACTGGCCGAAGCGCTGGCGCGTCAGGTGGCCGGTCTCGCCGCGCGAGGGGAACAGCCAGGGCGAGGTCTTGGCGGTGATGAAATCGCTGCGCCAGCCGGCATAGTCCTCGATAGCGAGCCGGGCAGGTTCCGACAGCGGCACCAGCCGTTCCTTGTTGCCCTTGCCGCGCACCACCAGGAAGCGGGCATCGTCGCCAAAGGGCGGCCAGCGCAGGGACACCAGTTCGCTGACGCGCAGGCCGGTGGCATAGAGCACTTCCAGCAGCGCAGTGAGTCTGGCGGATTCGGCCGGATCGTCGCGCAGGGAGCGCGCTGCCTGGAGCAGTTTGTCGACCTCGCCTTCGCTGAGCAGCTTGGGCAGGGGCCGTGCCCGCTTCGGCGCATCCAGCAAAGCGGCCGGATCATCCTTGCGGATATTTTCCTGCACCAGGAATTTGAAGAACTGCCGCAGGGCCGAGAGCCGCCGCGCCGCGGTCGCCGTCATCATGCCCGCGTCGCTCAGACCCTGCATGTACAGCCGCAGGCTGTCGGTGCCGACAGTATCTGGCGTTTCATTGCGGGCGCTCAGATGGCCGCTGAAATCGGCCAGGTCGGTGCGATAGGCGAGCAGCGAATTCTGCGCCAGGCCGCGTTCGGCGGTCAGCATCTCAAGGAAACTGTCGATATGCCTGGAGGCGCGCGCCATGTGGCGGCGCCTTACAGGCCGCGCAGCAGGGCTGCTTCCAGGGCGATCTGCCGGGCCTCGGCGCCCAGGCCGAGATCGCGCAGGGCGGCCAGTGCAGTGGCCAGGCTCTGGCCATCGACATCCAGGCTGCCATTGCCGCCGAGCATGGCCAGCGACAGCGCCACGGTTTCGGCCTTGGCCTTGGCGGTGCTGGCGCGCTGCAGGTTGCGCCAGACGGCCATCGAAGGCGCCGCGCCGCGCCGGTCGTTGCTGGCCGCCGCCGTCAGCAGGCTGTCCCAGCGCTCAGGCGGCACGGCGATGCCGGCGGCTTCAACCAGGGTCAGCAGCTGCGCCGCGCGATTGGTACGTTCGGCCGGCGACAGGTCGTTCTGTGCCGCCAGCCAGGCTTCATAGCGGCTGTCGCGCCACTCGCCGTCTTCGCCGGCGATCAGCAGCAAAGGCCAGGCCTCGGCGGCGATCTCGCCGGCATTGTCGCGTTCCGGCGGCAGGGCCAGCAGGATGTTGCGCCACAGCCGCGCCGCGCCGGTCTCGCCAGCGGCCAGCGCCAGGCGGATCACGGCCGGTGCGGCGCTGATGCTGCCCTCGTTGGGCACCAGGTTGTTCAGCAGCGGCTTGTAGACAGCAGCGGTGACCAGCAGCTGGTCGCGCGTCATCGCCAGATCGTAGGCGCGCTTGATCAGCTCGGCGCGGGTCTTCGGCTCCGTGGTCGCCCGTGCCGCCTGGTAAACCAGCGCGGCGGCACGCACGCTCTTGTCCTTGCCCGCCACGATATTGGCCATCAGGCCGGCGCGCTGCGCCTCGGGGATTTCGGCGGCCGTATAGGCTTCGGCCAGCAGCTCCGGCGGCAGCGCGCCATAACGCACGGCACGCTCGGCTGCCGTCAGCCGGATTTCAGCATCGGCCTTGTCGTAGCCGACCAGCGCCACCAGCAGGGCCGGCGACGCAACATCCAGCGTGTCCTTGGGCAGCTGGCGGTTGGCGGCGCGCAGCATGGCGAACTGCAGCGGACTGGCGCCGGGGCCCAGCGTATCGACCTTCGCACGGGTGTCGCCGCGCAGCGCAGCGGCCAGAGCATTGAACGGGGCATCGTCGCCGGCGCCGGGTTCTTTCGGTCCGTCGCGCCACAGGCTGAGCGCCAGATCGCCGCCGGCAATATCCTTGTTGCTGTAGCGGCAGAGCACGGCCGCCTTCTGCCAGAAGGCCGAGGCATCCTCGCGCAGGCCGGCAGCGGCAATCTCGCAGGCCTTGGGCAGATCGTTTTTCAGCAGCGCCAGATCGAAGGGCAGTTGCCGGAAGATCGGGTCCTGCAGTTCCCGTGGCGGCGGCGAC